>CAWJVA010000001.1:0-160057 GCA_963846185.1 uncultured Acidobacteriaceae bacterium
CGTGCGCGTAATCCTTCTTGACGCGCAAGGGGGCGGTGGCCGATCGCACGTGGTAGTAGTAGCCGATTGGCATGAAGAGCAGCAAGCCCGCCAGGATGCCGGCGAGCAGAGCGACGGTCAGATTGCTCATATCGGAACGCCGGGCGCGTTTCTTCAATGGAGACTTGAGGGGCGCTGGGACTGCGCTCGGTGGCGGGCTTGCCAGCTTTGTGGCGGCGGCTGGGTTTTGCCGTTCCACCGTCTCATTCGATTCAGCAGCAGCCGGTTCGAGGGATGCGGCGGTTGGCCGGCCTTCGATGAAGGCTTCAAGATCGGTCTTGAAGCTTTCTGCGGTTTGATATCGGTTTTTGAGATTTCCCGCAAGAGCTTTGCCGATGATGGCCTTCATGCCGTCCGGGCAGGTAGTCGGTAACGCGCGCGGCGGCCGCAGCGACTGAATCAGATTTTCGAGCTTGCGCGTATCGTCTGCCTGATAAGGCGGCGAGCCCGCAAGCATTTCATAAAGGCTGACTCCGACCGCCCACAGATCCGCGTGTTGATCGACCTGCGCTTTGCTCAGCCGTTCGGGCGAGCAATAGCTGGGGCTGCCTAGATTATGGCGCGTGAGATTGTGCGTCTCAGTGATAGCCTTCGCGATGCCGAAATCGAGCAGACGAAGCTCGCCGCTGTCGCTGATCTGAACATTGGAAGGCTTGATGTCGCCGTGCACAATGGCGGTTTTGCGGCCCTCGATGTCGGAAACAAACGAGTGAAGCGTCTTGAGCTGGTCGCAGATTTCGGCGGTGTAGCGGGCCGCTCGCTTGGGTTCAATGGCATGCTCGGCACGTAGAATTTCGGCAAGGGTGCGGCCTTCGAAGTACTCCATCGACACGAAGAAACACCCATTGATTCTGCCGAATTCGTAGACTTCCAGAATGCGGGCATCGAGACAACGTAGTTGCCGCTGGATGAGAGCGCCGCGTGATTCGGCTTCGATAGCAAGCGGGGTGAAGTCGTCACCTGACGGCTCGATGATCTTTAGAACCACCGGGCGGTTCATCTCGGTATCGTGCGCGAGGTAAACATCCGTCATGCTCCGGCTGAGCTTGCGGACAATTTCATACTTCCCGAATTTTTCGGCTTGAACCATCCCCGGCCTCTCGTATCGATTACTGCCGCCGCGGTTCGGTCAGCTCGGCGGACTTCGGCTTCATACGCGTCTTGAACCCGTGGCCCTGCTTCCCATCGGCATCGTTGTTGTCACTAATCGTGTTGTTGAGCAGGATGGGTTCAGCGCCAGGGCTAATATCGAGGCCGGGCCGCGAGGCATCGGGAGATGTGCCGTTTCCGGTAATCGTGTTGCCAGTAAGGCGAGGACGGCTCTGGTCGCGTATCAAGACGCCGGGGCCGGAATTGCCATGGAAGAAGTTGGCCATCAACAGCGGGTGCGAGTCACCGGAGATGAGCACGGCAGTTTCGATGGCGCCCGAAATGTCCAGCTCATCGGCTTCGATTGACGAGTTCTGAATCAGCATGCCGATGCGCAGCGGATGTGTATCGTCGCCGGTAATGGCGAGACCGCGGACCATGCCGTTGTGAACGCTGCTGGCGACGATTGCGACCCCTGGATATGAGGCGGAATTTGGATCACTGCGTACAACGGCTTCTCCCGGTTCCATGCTTTCGATGTCAACCCGCTCTTTGAGAATGACTGGTCCAAGATAATCCCCTTTGGGAATCTCGATTGTGTCGCCAGGCGCCGCGGCAGAGAGCGCCTTCACAATGCCGAGCGAATCCGATGCATCGACAGAGATGCGCCTTGGCGAGGCGGGAGGAGGTGGATTCTTGGGTGCAGGCGCGAGCCGCAACCACCACGCGGCCGCCAGAGCAAGCGATGCGCCGATCAGGATGCCGAAGAACAGCCATAGAATACTCTTCAACCAACCCGGCCAAACTCGCCGTGTTTCGCGCATGCGCGTGATCTCATGCCGCGCGCGCAACGGAGCCGGGGGATTCACGGGATGTCCGGCGAACTCAGAACCCGCAACGAAAACCACGCTGATATTGTCTTTGCCGCCGGCTTGATTGGCGGCTTCGATGAGCTGTTGCGCGGTTCGACGCGCATCGCCGTCGAAGTTGTCGAGGATCGCTGTGATAGTCGCCGCAGGTACCACGTCGCTCAGGCCGTCGCTGCACAGCAGCAGCGCTGCATCGTGCGGGAAGGGGAACATGTGGGTTTCGATGAAGTGGTCCTCATCCGGCTCGCGCAGCACAGATCCGACGTCGCGAAAGATTTCATTGCGCCGCGGATGGCGCATGGCTTGTTGTTCGGTGAGATCGCCGCGGTCTTCCAGTTCGCCGACCGGCGAGTGATCGCAGGTAATCTTTTGGAGAACATGGTCTCTGAAGAAATACAGGCGGGAATCGCCCACGTGCCCCACCACAACCCGGTCATCCTGCACTATGGCCAGAGTAAGAACGCATGCCATGCCTTGCCAATCCGGGTTTGCCTGCGCGGTCTGGTAGATGCGATTGTTTGCAGCGGTTATGGCGAGGCGGATGTCGCGTTCGATCTCGCGGCTATCACGCGGCTTGAGCCGAGCGGCAATTTCGTGTACAGCGAGGTCGGCCGCCCGGTCGCCCGCGGCGTGGCCGCCCAGACCGTCGGCGACCAGGAAAATGCCCAGGTCTTCGTCGATAAAGACGCGGTCTTCATTGACCTGCCTTTGCAGTCCCGGGTCGGACGCCGCTGCGGCCCGCCATGTGACTGCAGCTTTCATCGCTCTCGCCAGTTGAAGCAGAGTAGACCAACCGTAACCGCCAGAAAGAGGAGGACGAACGGGATGTGCGCAAAATACAGGAAAGTCACGGCCGCGCCTCGAAATTCATGGTGAGCACGCCGCCCACGCCGATCTGGGCTCGGTTGGGCAGTAACTCCTCGGTCCCTTTGCGCAACCGGCGGCCATTCAGCCAGGTGCCGTTGGTACTCGTGTCAGTGATGTAGAAGAAGCCAGTCGCGGGATCGCGCCGGATGACCAGATGCTCGCGCGAAACTTCGTCGGACGCATACAACGGCAAGTCCATGGGCTGCTCTTCGGCGCCGCGCCCGATCGCGACGCGATTTTGCGTGACGATATAGACCTGCGCTCCGGAGTCGTCCTGATAGCCGATCTCGGCGTAAATGGCGCCAGCGCCGTTAGCGGGCGGTTCCGCAAGCCGGGTTCCGGTCTGGCGCCCGCCAGCCGTCGGCTCGCGGTCCATAAGCGTGGTTTTGGTGCCGCGATACCCTGGTTGGGCAACTTCGTTCAGCTCCGAGTGAATTTCGACATCACCGGGAGGAACTTCGGGATCCGACAAAAATTCCACAAACCAGTCGCGGCTGGCGATTTTATACTCTTTTCCCGAGGGCCCGCGCTTGCGCAGTCCGAAACGTGCCGAAGGCGTGTTCAATTCGGCAACACGCGCCCGCAAGGCGCGGCGGGCGTCCTCGCTGACCAGAGGAAAGACGCCGCTTAGAGTCGAATAATCCTCAGGATTCAAATAGATAGTGAAGACACAGGGCAGCAGTACGCTGTAGGTCATTTCAAAGCGGCCGAGCTCCATATTGCGGATGAGCTCGCTGATAATGATGTTCCCGTTCAGCTTAGGCTCGATGAGTTTTTGCTTCTGGCGCACCAAGCGTGGCTTCCCCCCTTGAGAAGGACGTCCGACCGAAATCGGGGTTTCGGAGGCCATCCGAAGCCGGCCGATAATCAACGGCTTTTAATCAACGTACACGGGGCTGCAAAAGTTCCCGCATGGAGATGAGGGTACCGCAAACAAATGGACGCGAACCGGGCACTCCGCCTCGAAACGCCTGGGTCTTAGCATTGTAGAAGAGGCAGCAGTGGAATCTCTCGGGCAGAAACCGGCGCCGGAACTGTGAAGCGAGCCGTTGCACGGTGTCAGTAACACTACAAGCAGCAATTGGATCTACCATGCGACCACGCACCGGAATAGTTGCGGACTGGCCTGAGAACTCCGCAGCCCTTCTTCGATTATTTTCCTCGGACGAGTGTGACTGAAAACAACGACCAACCTCGCTTCTCTGCGTGGCGCGAGCGCCTGGACGCCCTGAAGAACGTTCCGCCGGTGTTGCGAATTGTATGGCATTCGGGTCCATACGTAGTCGCTCTCGGCTTGTTTTTCCGCGTTATTGCGTCACTCATTCCGGTCAGTACGGCGTTCGTGAGCAAGCTGATTGTCGACTTGGTTACCGGAATCTACTACAACAAGACCAGCTTCGCGGATTCGTCCACCCATCTCTGGTGGTACGCGGGGCTCGAATTTGCACTGGCGGTTACTCGGCAACATCGCCGGCAGGCTGATCGACTACTACGATTCGGTGCTGGCGGACCGGTACACGCGCCACGTCAGCATCGAGGTGATGCGGCATGCGTCGCAGCTCGACCTGCAGTCCTATGAAGACCCGGTGTACTACGACCGGCTGGAGCGCGCACGCGTGCAAGCAACGGACCGGCTCGGCATGATCCAGTCGATCGGGCGGCTGTTCCAACAAGTTCTCACCACGATTTCGCTCTCGGCGGCGATCCTGTTTTTCTCACCGTGGCTGCTGTTGCTGCTGGTCGCCTGTCTGATACCGGCGTTTCTGGGTGAAAGCCACTTTGCCTTCCTGAACTACGCCAAGAACTTCAGGCAAACGCCCATAAAACGCGAGCTGGACTATCTGCGGCAGGTAGGCGGGAGCAAAGAGGCGGCCAAGGAGCTGAAGTTGTTCGGGCTGGCGGATTTCTTTACCGGCCGGTTCACGCGGCTATCAAACCAGATCTTCGATGAGAATCTCACGCTGTTCCGGCGGCGGCTATGGGCGGTCTCGTTTCTCTCGATGTTTAGCACCGGCGGATACTATGGCGCATATGTCTGGGTCATTTACGAGACGGCGATCCGCAAGTTCTCTATCGGAACGCTGACGTTCTTGACCCAGTCGATCATCAACGCATCGAATAACATCTCACAGATCTTTTCGACGCTTTCGAGTATTGCGGACCAGGCGCTGTTCCTTACGGATCTGCTGGCGTTCTTCGAGATGAAGCCGACGGTGAAGTCAAAACCCAACGCACTTCCGGCGCCGCGACCGATCATGCGCGGATTTGAGTTCAAAGACGTCTCTTTCAGATATCCCGGAACTGAGCGGCTGGTCCTGAACCGGCTTAATTTCCGTCTGGAGCCGGGTGAACGGATCGCGTTGATCGGTCAGAACGGGCAGGGTAAGACAACCATCGTTAAGCTGATCACCCGCTTGTACGATCCGACCGGAGGCCGCATTTTGCTGGATGGGATCGACCTGCGCGAGTACAGCATTGAAGACCTCTCGAACGAGATCGGCGTCATCTTTCAGGATTTCATGCGGTACGAAATGACGGCGCGGGCGAATATCGCCGTCGGGCGGATCGAGTACATCGACGATCTATCCAAGATCGAAGCGGCCGCAGAGAAGAGCTTGGCGGATGGTGTGGTGGCTCGCCTCCCCCGGCGATACGATCAAATGTTAGGCCGGCGTTTTGAAGGAGGCGTGGATCTCTCCGGCGGCGAATGGCAGAAGCTGGCGTTGGCGCGAGCGTATCTGCGCGATGCTCAGGTTCTCATTCTCGATGAACCGACAGCAGCACTCGATGCACGGGCCGAGTACGAGGTCTTTGAGCGGTTTAACGAATTGACAGAAGGCAAAATGGCGCTCTTCATATCCCACCGTTTCTCTACCGTTCGCATGGCCGAGCGCATTATCGTTCTCGAAGACGGGGCGATCGCCGAGGAAGGAAGCCACGATAGCCTGATAGCGCTGAACGGCCGGTACGCGGAAATGTTTGAACTCCAGGCCTCGAGTTACCGGTAAGAGCTCAGAATGTCAGAGGCTTCGCAACAGATCAATCCCGGCGTCTTGCAGGCTGAACGTCTGAAGCTTAGCGCGGCAGAACAAGCGGCATTGCATGAGCAGGCGATCGAGGCGGCGCGCTCCTGCGGTTGGCTGGCGGGTAGACGGCGCTCAAACAGGCCACGCCAGATTTTTTATGCCGCAACACAGCGGCTGGCGAGATTGCGGCACGATCTGTACGCCTTGCGGTCCGACGAGCCGACAGACGACCTGAAGTGGCTCTATGACAATCTGCGCCTGATTCGAACCGACGTTCAGGGGATTCGCGAATCGCTGCGCCATCTGTCCTCGTTGCCGCTCGTGCGTACCAGCTCGGAGAACGCCATTCCGCGCTGCATTGTGCTGGCTCGTGCTCTGTTAAGCGCGGCCAAGTATCGCATCACCGAGCCGGTATTCCGGTATTTCGTTGAATCAGTGCAGGAGATCGAGCCTCTGCGGCTGCGCGAGCTCGGCGGCATGTTAACGGCCATAAAGCTGTGTCTGTTGGAGGTGCTCGCCGAGCGCGGATACGCTGCCCTCGAAGCCTTCCAGGAAAAAGGACTGGAGGCGCAATCCTACGGCATCGACCGGATCATCACGAGTCTGCGCTTTGTCGGCGAGATCGACTGGCGGCCGACGCTCGAGGCGCTTTCGGTCCTGCACCAAACACTGCAGCTCGATCCGGCGCGAGTTTATCCCCGAATGGATTACGAAAGCCGCGAAATGTACCGGCTAAGGCTTTCGAAACTGGCGGCGCATTCCGATCTGAACGAAATGCAAATGGCGCGGCTGGCAGTGAAGATGGCCCAGGAGGCGGTTATTGAACATGACACGCCAGAACCTCTTCGCGATCGCCTGCGGCATGTGGGCTATTACATCGTCGACAACATCGGCAGCGAGGAGTTTCTGCATCGCGCCGGTTATCATCCGGGCTTCGGCACGGCCGTTCAGAAGCTGTTCTGCCGGTTCCCGGATGAGATTTACATCATCGGGATCGAAGCGATCACGCTAATCACCGTGGTGGCGCTGATCATGAGCCTGGTGCGCACGAACGGCGGGCTCGGATTGTTTATCGGCGCCCTGCTGCTGATTCTGCCGGCGACTCAGGCTGCGGTCGAGTTGATGAACTATCTCGTCACTTCCGTCCTGACACCGCACCCGCTCGCGAAGCTTGATTTCTCGAAGGCAGTTGATCCGTCATGCGCGACGATTGTTGCAATTCCAACGCTGCTCATCAATGAAAAACAGATCCGGCAACTGGTGGACGATCTCGAAATCCGTTACCTTGTGAACCGTGATCCGAATATCTTTTATGCGCTGCTGACCGACTTGCCGGATACAGCAGAGCCGGCTATCGAGCAGGACCGGCGAGTGGATTTGGCCACCCGGCTGATTGAGGAACTGAACAAAAAGTACATGGGCCAGCCGTATGGCGGGTTCTATCTGTTCCACAGGCATCGCGTGTTTAATCCTCGCGAGGGCGCCTACATGGGTTGGGAGCGAAAACGCGGCAAGCTGCTCGACCTCAATCAACTATTGCGGCACACATATGATCCCTTCCCGGTGAAGGCGGGCGACATGGCGCGGCTGCCTTATATCCGCTACGTTCTGACGCTCGATTCGGACACGCAGTTGCCGCGCGGATCGGCGCAGAAGCTGATCGGCGCGATGGCGCATCCGTTGAATCGGCCGATCATCGACCCGGAGCAGAACATCGTCACTCGCGGGTATGGAATTCTACAACCGCGCGTGGGGATCAGCGTGCAATCGGCATCGGTCTCGCGGCTGGCAAGCATCTATTCCGGACAAACGGGTTTCGACATTTACTCGCGCGCAATTTCCGACGTCTATCAGGACCTGTATGGTGAAGGCATTTTCACGGGCAAAGGCATTTACGATGTGGATGCGCTGCGACAGGTTCTTGAGCGCCGCTTCCCGCGTAATGCGCTCCTAAGCCACGACCTCATCGAAGGCGCCTATGCGCGCGCCGGTCTGGCTTCGGACATTGAGGTCATCGACGATTATCCGTCGCACTACAGCGCCTACAACCGGCGTCGGCATCGCTGGTTGCGCGGCGACTGGCAGATCGTGCGCTGGATCTTCAATAAGGTTCCCGATGAATCGCGCCGGCTGGTTCCGAATCCGATCTCGCTTATCTCTCGCTGGAAGATTGTAGACAACCTGCGCCGGAGCTTGATGGAGCCAGCGACGCTGGCGCTGTTAGTTGCAGGTTGGTTCTGGTTGCCTGGCGGGCCGCGATTCTGGACGCTCGTGACGCTGGCGCTACTCTTCGTGCCGATCTATTTCCGGCTGATTTTCGCAACAATCCGCGCGCTGGCGTTGCGCAGCAGCATGACAGCGCGCGATGCGCTGAACGACTTTTGGACATCGCATGCCAGCATTCTTTTGAATATCGCGTTTCTCGCGCACCAGGCGCTAGTTGCGCTGGACGCCGTGGTACGAACTATCGTGCGAAGTACCATCTCACACCGCCGGCTACTCGAATGGGAAACCGCGACCGAAGCGGAACTTGGAATCCGCAAGCGAACACCCGTCGATGTGTACCTCGACTGGGTTCCGCTGCTTGCCATCGCGCTGGGCGCGTGCCTTATTTGGCGGCGACAAGCGATTCCGTATGCGCTGCCATTTCTATTGGCCTGGTGTTTTTCCAAGCTGCTTTCGAACTGGCTGAACAGCTCGCCACACGCCGGCCGGACGCCCCTATCTCCGTCGCAAACGGTCTTCCTGCATGAGGTTGCGCTTTGCACCTGGCACTATTTTGCACAGTTCAGCAATGACGCGAACAACTGGCTGATCCCGGACAACGTCCAGCTCGAGCCATACCGGATTGCGGACCGAATCTCACCCACGAATCTCGGATTGCTGCTAAATTCGCGGCAGGCGGCGCTGGAGTTCGGGTATTTGACGTTGTCCGAGTTTACGTCGCTCACTGAGCTGACACTGAACTCGGTTCTGAAGCTGCCGCGGCACTTCGGACACCTGGTCAACTGGTACGACAATGTCACGATGAAGCCGCTCGAGCCGCAATTCATCTCGAGCGTGGATAGCGGCAATCTTGTGGCGTCGTTGATCAGCTTGAAACAGGGATGTCTGGAACTGATAAGCGAGCCGCTGATACCGAAGCGCGCGCTAAGCGGGTTATCGGACTACTACCGGATGCTGCGCGGGCCGGCACAGGATGCGCAGGTCGCGCGGCTGTTGAAACGGAAAGATGAACGAACTTGGCTTGCGGAGCTGTTCACTACTTCTTCGACTCCGGGTGAGCAGAAGCGTGAAAGCGAACCGAAAAACGTTCGCTGGCCCGACGAGTTCTGTGCCCGCGTTTTGGCGCTGCGCGAAGAAGTGCGGCGCTTTCTGCCATGGTATCTGCCGGAGTTTGAGGCGGTCCGCAAGATGGTGGCGCCGGAATTCCGGCCCCCGGAAAAACCGCTTACGCTCGCGACCGCGCAAGATTTTTATCAGGCGGCCGAGACGCATCTACGGGAGTTGTCCACTCACGCAGCGCTGCCGCAGGACATCATCGGACTCGTGCAAAAGCTCTGCAACGAGGTAAGAGACTCCAGAGATCGAGCGATATCACTTTGCGCGCGGCTCAATCAGATCGTGTCCGAATGCGAACAACTGATTCGCGATATGAAATTTTCGATGTTGACCGACAAGGGACGCAACCTTCTTTCGGTCGGCTACGACGTAAATGCGCAGGAGCTGGCGAAATCGTGTTATGACCTGCTCGCTTCGGAGGCACGCACCGCGACCTTTCTTGCCGTTGCGAAGGACGAAGCGATTCAGGATACGTGGTTCAAACTGGGTCGGCAACATACGGTCTGCGAGAAGGAAAAAACGCTGATCTCCTGGACCGGCACAATGTTTGAATATCTGATGCCGGTGATCTGGATGAGATCGCATCCGGAGACCTTGCTGGACCGCGCGGTGGAGTCGGCGGTTCGCGCGCAACAGGCATATGGGAAGAACCGCAACGTGCCGTGGGGAATTTCAGAGGCCGCATACAGTGCGACCGATCAAGCAGGGAATTACCAATATGCCGCTTTCGGCGTGCCGTGCCTGGCGCTGAACGTAGCGCGTTCGGGCTCGCTCGTGATCTCACCTTATTCGAGCTGCCTCGCGCTGATGGTGAACGCCCAGGAATCGGTCAAAAACCTGATCGAAATGGCGCGCAAAAAGTGGCTTACCGATTTCGGCTTCTACGAATCGGCAGACTACACGGCTTCGCCGCGGCGGCGCGTCTTCGCCCGCAAATACGTGCTTGTGCGCTGCTGGATGGCACACCATCAGGGCATGAGTCTGGCAGCCATTTGCAACGTGCTGTTCGATTCGCCTTTCCAGAGATGGTTCCATGCCGAGCGCATGGTGCAGGCGAGCGAGTTGATCCTGCAAGAGCGGCCGCTGCGCGTAAAGCCGATCACGGATACGCAGCCGCGGAGAGTGCTGCCATTCGGGGCGAAGACGCGCGCCGCGAAAGTCCGGCAAGCGGGCTAGGCTACGCTGTAGTTCTCGCTATGCGCCACCTGCAGCCGTTGCGGCGGCCAGCCGCCGGAGTCCTTTCGTTCCTCCTCTTTGCTTCGTTTCCGCTCCCCGCCCAGGATTCGACCAAAGATTTATTGGAGCGTCTCTCGAACGCCGCAGGGCCATCTGGCTTTGAGGAGCCGGTTCGCAAATTGATGGTCCAGGAACTCACTCCGCTGGCCAACAACCTCCGCTTTGACGGCCTGGGCTCGATTCTCGCGGAACAAGGTGAAGCGGGTCCACGCGTGATGGTGGATGCGCATATGGATGAACTGGGCGGGATGATTCGCCGGATTACCCCGACCGGCTTTCTAACCATGCAGATGCTGGGCGGGTGGCTCGATCAGGCGCTGGTGGACCAGCGTTGGGTGATTCTCGGCTCCAAAGGTCCGGTCTACGCTGTGACGGGCATTCGCGATATCCACGTGCTGCCTGCCGAAGACCGCACGCATGTCTTTGCGCGCGACACGTTGTTTCTGGATGTGGGTGCGAAATCCGCTGAAGAAGTAGGCGACATGGGTGTGGGTCCGGGGGATCCGGTTGTGCCCGATTCGCTGTTTCGCGTCCTGAATGGAACCGGCAATTATCTCGGGAAAGCGTGGGATGATCGCGCCGGCTGTGCTGTCTTGATCGAAGCAGCGCGGCGGCTGGCAAATTCGCCACATCGGAACCACATCTTATACGCCGTGACGACGCAGGAGGAGATTGGGCTGCGCGGTGCCCATACGGCGTCTGAGGCCATCAAGGCGGATATCGGGATTGCGCTGGAAGCCGGCGTCACCGGCGATTCGCCTGAGTCGCGGCCGGAGGAAACGCAGGCGAAGCTCGGCGCGGGGCCGGGGCTCTTTCTGTTCGATACTTCTGAGCTGCCTAACACCAAGTTCGTGCACTTTGTGCGCGACACGGCGGCTTCAAAACACATTCCACTGCAACTCGACCTCGTCCAGGGCTACGGGGATGATTCGGCCGAGATGCAGAAGAGCAACGGCGGGATGCCGACAGTCAATCTCGTGGTGCCCGTGCGGTATACGCATGCGCATAACGGGATCATGAACCGGCGGGATTTTGACCAGACCGTCGAGCTGCTCGTCGCGTTGATTCAGCGGCTGGATGCCGGGACGGTCGCCCATATCCGGAGTTTTGCGCAGTAAATGCTCTCCGCTCAGCGGATCGGCGAAAAATCGAGTGGCGCGAGAATCGCGTTGCTGATGTTAGCGACGATCTCGGAATCCGCCAGCTCGGGCCGGGAACTCAGTTTTTTCCATTCCGGGTCACTGATAAATGCTTTCCACAGGCGGTCTCTCGCGCCGAGATCATCGTAGGAAAGCATGTACATCAGGTTCGGCTGGCGGGGGCCGACGAAGGTCTCGCCGAAAAAGACCGGCCGGAAGCCGAGGCGCTGAAAAATCTGCATCTCACCGTTGTTGAACATGCCGACCTTGCGCGCAAGTGTGACGAAGCTCTGCGATTCATAAGTGCGCAGTTCAAACACGCGAGCAGCACCGGTGTTCGAAACCGCCGGCGCGGGCATCCCCGAGAAGCTGCGCAGCAAACTGCTTTCGACTCGCACAAACGGCAGCCCCTGGCCGGAGCTGAGCGTTTCAAGCGCCGCCTGATGCGCTTGATCGGCATTGAGCTTTGCGATCACCTCTTGCATCGCATTCAGCGAAGCGAACTCGGTGAGAGTCACGATATAGGGTCCGCCCACACCGATTACATTTGAGAAAACGCCATCAAGCCTGGCGCCCGCCTTTTCCAATGCCGGGGCGAGCCCGTTCTTGAGATATTCCTGCACGCGCGAGGACTGCTGCTCCGGCGTAGTGTGCAGATGCCACGTTTTCAGTTCGAGGTAAGTGGGAGAGCTTTTCGCGGGCGTTTCGGCGTTCATAAGAGCGGAAGCGGCCAGCGCAGACAGGAGTTCACGTCGCTGCATGCACACACTTTACACTGGCGGCGAAGCGAGAAGGCACTTGCACGCGAGGTTAGCGCTCGCGCATAGTCTGTATGAGCGCTTCCATGTGGTCAAGATAGCGCTCAAAGGCGGTGCGTCCAGCGGGTGTCAAGCGGTACTCCGTACGCGGAACACGATTTTCGAAGCTCTTCGTGCACTCGATGTAATTCACTTCTTCGAGCCGGCGCGCATGGACGCTGAGGTTACCGTCCGTGGTTTGTAGCAGCTTTTTGAGATCGTTGAAGCTCAGGTACTCGTTGACGGCGAGAGCGCTCAGTATACCCAGCCGCATGCGTTCGTGAATGATGCGGTCGAGATTCGGCAGGGCATTTTCGAATGCGCCGGACTCGCCTTCTTTGTTGGGCTTCGAAGTGCGAGGCTTGGCCGCCGGGTCCGTAGTGCGTACTGCTGCCGTTCTAGCCACCATGCCTCCTTGCGATCACAATGCCGAAGGCGATGTGCAACGCGCCGAAGCCGAACATGAGGAAGGCATTGCCCCAGGCGGCCGGTGTCAGCAGCGCAACCATGCCGGAGAACATAAAACAAAGGCCCATGACCGGAACGATTCGCACGGAAAATGCGCCGCCCGTAACAACAGCGGCTCCGTAAAGAAGCAGCCACATTCCTGGAAGGACTGCGAGCTCGTGGGCGCGGTAGAGCGCGTAAGTGAGCACGACACCAACAAGCAGCGGCGGCATGAAGCTCAACAGCGCGCGCCGCGCAGCCTTCGATTGCAGTGAAAGACTCAGACGCTTTAATTTGAGCTGCACCGCGAAAAACGCGAGCAGCAGCGCTAAGACGGCTTCGATTAACCAGATGAAGAATTGGTGCTTGGCCGGGTAGCCCGCCGAGAAGGCGCCAGCGCCGAGCGCTGTGGTTCCGATCACTACCCCGCCCCAGCCGGGAACAGCCGTGAACGAACTGGCGCGTTCCATGGTGTCGCGGATGAAACGCAGATTGTCGGCCGCCCTGCGATCGATCGGGACGGGCTGCCGAATTGTGCCTGCGCGCTGCGCAAACGCCATCGTTCTTTTGCTTAAACCCGGCGGGATCGAAACCGGGTTCGCCTCCTAGGGCGAGTATAGCGTGAACACACGAGGTCGCGCTTTGCCGCGCAAAGATGTCGCTTCTCAGAACGAAAAGTGGATGCCCCCGACGGCCCACAAGGCAGGCGTCCGAAACCCTTCTTCGTAGTACGACTGATTGAGCCCATTTGAAATGCGCGTGTAAAAGCGCAGCATCCTGCGTTCATCGATTGCGAGCGTATAGCCTGCAGATAGCCCAAGTTGGCGCGGTCCGTCGAAGAGGTAGGGATGAGGCTGAAAATCCAGGACGCCGTAGATCGGGTAGAGATACTGGCTGCCGCCGAGGAAATCAAGAGCCACATCGATGCTGTGAGGCATTTGCTGCGTCGCCACGACCGAAACCGTATTCGGCAGAATGGCGGGCATTTGCAGAGGATCAACGGATGTCCCCGTATAGTAGGGCGATTGCGCTTCCTTTGAATTGGCGTAGGTGTAGGAAGCGAAGATGCTGGTACGGCGGGAGGGATGAAATTCGCCGCTGAGCTCCACACCGCGCGAGAGGCCGCCGCCAGTATTCAC
This sequence comes from uncultured Acidobacteriaceae bacterium, assembly GCA_963846185.1. Taxonomy (GTDB): domain Bacteria; phylum Acidobacteriota; class Terriglobia; order Bryobacterales; family Bryobacteraceae; genus Bog-105. Next base: position 13,991 of record CAWJVA010000001.1, read on the forward strand.
GTAACCTGAGCTGCGACCGAAAGGATCGATGTACTGCGGCGGAAGATTCTGAAAAAAGATGATCTGCTGGAGTCGCGTGTAGAAGTACGTTCCGCTGATCTTCAGGTGATCGTGGAACAGATACTGATCGAAGCCGAAATCGCCGGAGACCGCGCGCTCCGGGGCAAGCCGCGGGTCGCCGTACGCGAAATCGAAACCTTGATAGAGGAAGCCGCCGAAGCGTTCGTAAAGAGAGGGTAGGCGGAAGCTGTTTCCAACGTGGGCTCGGACTTTCGTCGAAGAATTTCGAAAGAAGTATGCGAGGGAGGCATCTCCGGTGTAAGCGGGCGGAGGCGTGAGCAGCGGTGATCCGGCATAGGGCGAGGCGCCACCACCGACGAAAGCGGGCTGATCCAGATTCGCCTGCGTGTAGCGGCCCGAAAGAAGAACATGCAGACGGTGGTCGAGAAATTGGAGCTCGTCCTGAAAGTACGCGGCATTTGTGCGCTGTCTCGCATCGATGACATAGTAAGCGCGCCGCGTGGGATCAGGATTCTGGTCAGTGGATACTTCGCGGTAGTGCTCCTGCTGAAATTCGTACCCCGCGGTCAGGAGATTGTGAGAGCCGAGTTGATAATTTACCCGTGCCTGGACGGTGTCGAGACGGCCGATGTAGCGGTCCGATGTGTTGTATGACGGCTGGAAGCCCGGACCGCCGGGCCCGTCGGTGTTGTTTCGATCCGTGGAAACAATGCCATACGCCAGTTGATAGGACAAACGTGAGTTCACCTCATGTTCGAACCGAAATAGAGAGGTGATGAAGTGCGAGTACACGCCGGCATCCGGATCGCCGAGCGACGGAACGAGAGTCGCTTTACCGGGATCATATGAAACGTTATGTTCGGCCGCGTTACGCTGCGCAGCATCGAGGGGAATGTTAGGAATGATGCCGGTCACGGGAGCGGTGGTGGTGGTTGTGGGACTGACGGAGCTCTGGACGAATCCGGTATTGGCGAAGACATTAGCGCCAATACGCATGTTTGGCTTCAAAGCGTAGGTGACACCCCCTTGGCTGCTCCAATCACGAACGGCGCCCGCATCATCGACGCCCTGCGTCACACTTAGGTTCGAAACGCCCGCTGAATAGATGAGCCGATTATCGAGTGCGGCGCCAGAGCCGCGTGCAACACCGCGAAACAAGCCTAGTCCCCCGCCCTGCACATCCACATCGCCATGGAACGGGCGGCCGCCGGTGTTCGTGATGATATTGACCACGCCGGCCATGGCGTTGGTGCCGTAGAGGGAAGACCCGGAGCCTTGCAGAATTTCGATGTGTGATGTGTCGACCAGCAGCAGATCACTTATATAGGCGCTCGCTTCATCCTGCGGGCTGGCTGGATCGCGAAGCGGGAAGCCGTCAATGAGAACCGCTGTATCGGTGCTGCGAAGGCCGCGAATCTGAATGGTTGTGAGAGCGCCCGGACCGCCAACCGTTGTGACGCGGACGCCCGGAGCGAAGCTGATTGCATCCGCGACTGAGAAGATGCCGCGCTTTTCTGCGTCGGCGGCGTTTACGATATCGAGCTGTTTCGAGAGCTCGTCCACGGATTGCGGCTCACTCGCGGCTGTGACGCTTACTTGCGTTTTGGTGGCGCTCGCTGCGATTACTAACGCGTAAGTCTTCGTCTCACCCGCAACAACATGGACGGTGGCGGGCTGCTCGACACTAAGGCCGGGAGCTGAAGCATCTAACAGATATTCGCCGGGCGCGACATCCGTGATGTTGAAATGGCCGCTCTGGTCAGACGCCGCGACCATCAGAGCAGAGCCGGCGATTTGATGTAATTTAACGCTGGCGTTTGCCACAGCGGCGCCGGATGAATCGGTGACCGAACCATTGATTGTCGCGTTCTCCGAGGCCGCACGCGCGGCGATCACTGTAACGAGAAGTAGCGATGTGAGAAAGCTTTTGGACACTGTCGGGCCCTCCCTCGAGGCTGCGATGAATTGCAGCGCCAATGGCGCAGGCTGCGGCAGGTCTTCGGACTTGCAGGCGTCACAGTGCTTGGCTGTTTCTACCGGTCCGTCTTCCCATCGCGACCGAGAAACGCCGACAGTGATGCTCGGACTTTCGTTCCTGCTTACCGCTGCGGGGCAGTCCCGGATTTGCACCGGGTTCCCTTTTCAACACCCGGCTTGTGAGCCTTCGTGTACCAGCAACGATTTTAAGCGTAGCCGAACTGAACCATGATTAGCAATGAAAAAAACTGGCAAGAAAAAAACGAAACGAGAGAAGTAGGCCGGCTGACGGGGCCAGCCTCTTGTGACTTAACTGCGAGTTAACGCGAAAGCACGATGCTGCGCTCTTGCATCTGGTGGACTGGAATCGCGCGGGTTCCTTCGCCGTTTACTTTAACGGCAACCAGACGATTGCTGGAAAACACAAGCCCCGTGGGAACTCCAAGCTTGGTGTTGTCTGACGGAATACTGATGGCCGCGGCGCCAGTGCCGCCTCCAGTAATCAGCACCAGACCTGAGTCACTTTCCTGGACTACGTAATCACCCGCGGCTAACTGCTGCGTCCCGACGGTGAATGCGAAAGGCACGTGAATGCGAAACGACGTACCACTGTCGGCTGCGTAAGCAACGCCAGCCAACACCAGCACAGCAAACGCAGCCAACGTTTGAAACAATTTTTTCATTGAATGTGTTCTCCCTCTAATTGAATTGAGTAATGAGGGCGCGGACAGAGCACCGAATTCTGGTCTGAAGGGCGACGCCTCAAACCAGACAAAAGATGTCTAACGTTGACAGGAGAGGCTTACAGCGGAGGAAGACGAAACGGACGGCGAGGCCGTGTATGAAATTACTAGCGGCGGAGCCAGAAAACTTCAGAGGTTACTTGCTCCAATCACAGTGTACCGAATTCGCGAGTATTTCTCAACTGCGTCAAATGATGCGTCAAATGATGTCGCTGTAACTCAGTATTCACGGTGTCCACGAATGGAGTTTTCGCAAGATAGCGCAACGTTTTGCGATCCGGCGCGTATCACTGCCGTAAGCTGAAAGTGTTTCTATGCCTTTTTTGAACCCCTTATTGGCGATCCTTTTAACGCTCGCGCGACTCGCACCCGCTCAGGCGAAAGATGACACTGAGGTGACACGCGCCACGCTCGATAATGGTTTGCGTGTGGTGATTGTTCGCGACCCGCTAGCGCCCGTCGTGACGGTGGAAGATAACTACCTGGTGGGCGGAAATGAGACACCGAAGGGCTTTCCGGGTATGGCACACGCACAGGAACACATGGCCTTCCGCGGGTGCACGGGATTGACAGCCGACCAGATCGCAGCCATCTATGCGCAGCTCGGCGGCTATATGGACGCCGATACGCAACAGAACATCACGCAATACTACGTCACCGTTCCCGCCCAGGATCTGGATGTGGCGCTTCGCGTCGATGCGGCCTGCATGGCGAATGTGCGAAGATTCTCAGGAGCAGTGGGCGCAGGAGCGCGGCGCCATCGAGCAGGAAGTTGCGCGCGATCTTTCAAGCCCGCAGTACAAACTGATTGTCCGCTTGAATCACGAGCTGTTTGCGGGGACCCCATACGAAGAAGATGCGCTCGGGACGAAGGAATCGTTCGACAAAACCACCGGACAGATGTTGAAGGAGTTCTACTCCAAATGGTACGCGCCAAACAACGCCATTCTGGTGATTGCCGGTGATGTGGATCCACCGGCCATTCTGGCCAAGATCAAGCAGTATTACGGCAGCATACCGCGCCGTGATGTGCCGGCACGCCCGGCAATTAATTTGAAGCCGGTTACCGCAACCAGCTTCATGCTGGATAGCAATCTGCCGTATCTGTTGAGCTACGTCGCGTATCGCTTTCCGGGAAGCGATAGCCCGGATTATGCAGCCGCGCGCGTATTGAGCGATGTGCTCTCCAGCCAGCGCGCGAACCTGTATGCGTTAGTGCCGCAAGGAAAGGCGTTGTTCGCGGGTTTTCTGATTGGTGAGACGTATCCGAAAGCGAGCGTGGCGCTGTCCGTTGCTGCCTTGCCCGCTGGCGCCAATCCGGACAGCATCGATGCCGAGATGAAAAAGATCATCGCGGACTACGCAGCGAATGGCGTTCCGGCGGAACTGGTGGATGCAGCGAAAAAGGGCGAAGTAGCGGGCGCGGCATTCAGCCGCAATTCGATTACGAACCTTGCTTCGCTGTGGTCGCAGGCGCTCGCGGCAGAAGGGAAGCAATCGCCCGACGAGGACGTAGAAGCGATCAAAAAGGTGACGCTCGAAGATGTGAACCGGGTGGCCAAGAACTATCTACTCCAGCAGAGCTGCGATTACCGCAACACTGACGCCGGCGCCTTCGGGAGCGCCGGTTGAATCGAAGGGATTTGGTGGCGCCGAGCAGGCTACTTCCGCCCCTACAAAGCCGGTGGCCTTGCCAGATTGGGCAGAGGTGGCGGTGAAGTCTTTGCGCGTGCCTCAAGAAACGCTCCATCCCGAATGATGTGAAGCTGGCGAACGGCATCCGGCTGATCGTTCAGACAGAGAAAGCCAGCCCGACGGTGAGCGTGTTCGGGTCAATCAAAACCCAGAACGAAATGGAGACTCCTCCGGGAAGGACGGTGTGTCGGAAGTACTGGAAGGACTGTTCTCTTACGGGACAAAGACGCTGGACCGGCTGGCATTCCAAAAAGCCGTGGATGACATCGCAGCCTCTGAAGCGGCGGGGGCAAGTTTCAGTACGCAGACGCTGAAGCAGTATTTCCCGCGCGGCGTGGAACTCTGGCAGATAACGAGCTGCATCCGGCCCTGCCTCCCGACGCGTTCAAGGTGGTGCAGCAGCAGACAGCGCAACTGAGTGCGGGCGAGTTACAGAGTCCGGAGTACAAAACAGAGAAGGCGCTGGATCACGCCTTGCTTCCTCCGCATGACCCCCTGCTGCGCGAGGTTACACCGCAGACGGTCTCTTCGTTGAAATATCAAGACGTGCTGAATTACTATTCCAAGGCGTACCGGCCGGATCTAACCACGATCGTTGTGATTGGCGACATCACCATGGATGAGGCGCGGCCAGTCATCGAGAAATATTTCGGCGCGTGGCAGGCGACCGGCCCCAAGCCCGACGTGGTGCTGCCTCCCGTTCCAGGCAACAAAGCGAGCGCGGTGAATGTGCCGGATCCGAGCCGGGTTCAGGATGCGGTTGAACTGGCGCAAGAACTGGAAATGAACCGCTTCAGTCCGGATTACTATGCGCTGCAGCTGGGCAATCACGTGCTGGGCGGAGGATTCTATGCCACTCGCCTGTATCGCGATCTGCGGCAGAACGCCGGGCTGGTGTATAACATCGACGACTCGCTCTCAGCCGGCGAAACTCGCACGACGTATTCGATTACTTATGGCTGCGATCCGAAGAATGTTTCGAAGGCACGCACAATGGTCGAGCAGGAATTGCGCGACATGCAGAAGAGCAATGTGACTCCGGCCGAGTTACAACAGGCGAAGGCGCTGCTGTTGCGGCAGATTCCGCTCGCGGAATCGAGCGAAGATGCCGTGGCAGCCGGGATGATTGCGCGGGCGCGAATCGGCTTGCCGCTCGACGAGCCGGCCCATGCGGCAGATCGCTATTTCAATCTCACTGCGGAAGATGTCCGGGCGGCGTTCGCGAAGTGGGTCAACCCCAGCGACTTTGTCCAGGTGGTGCGCGGACCGGCGCCGGAATAGCCGATGGAACCGGAGGAAGAGGAAACAGTATCCAGCGCACGTGAAAGAGCTGAAAGACGCGCTGGCGCGGATAAGTGAGGGACTGCGTCCCGAAACAGAACCAGCAGTCGTCTTTCGATTGACGGCCGCCGAAGACCTCTAGAGCCGATGCCGAAGCGCACGGACGAAGCCGAATGACTGTCCGCGAACTGGGACGCTTGCTGCGAGCCCGCAAGCTATCGTGCGTTGAGCTGATTGCGCAGACGCTGGCGAGCATCAAAGAACAAGACCGGTTCGGTTGCTTCATCACCCTTACCGAGGAGCAGGCCCGGGCACGGGCGAAAGAACTCGATCAAGAGCTTGCCGCCGGCGTCGAGCGCGGACCGTTTCATGGAATTCCGATCGCATTCAAGGACCTCTTCTATACGCAGGGCGTCCGGACTACGGCGGGATCGCTGGTTTTTCGCGATTTTGTTCCGGCTTACGATGCGACTGTTGTCGAGCGGCTGACCACCGCCGGAGCTGTTTCGGTCGGGAAAACGAATCTGCACGAACTTGCGTTCGGCATCACCTCGAAGAACCCGCATTTCGGGCACGTGAAGAATCCGTTGGATCCGGCGCGCCTCGCTGGGGGTTCGAGCGGCGGCTCGGCGGCGGCAATCGCGGCAGGTTTCTACCCATGGCGCTTGGTACAGACACCGGCGGCTCGGTGCGAATACCAGCCGCATTCTGCGGCATTACCGGACTGAAGCCGACCTATGGGCGAGTGAGCAGGTATGGTGTTTTGCCGCTTTCGCCGAGCCTGGACCACGTGGGGCCACTCGGGGCAACAGTAGAAGATTGTGCGCTCGCAATGAATGTGATTGCCGGGCCGGATATGCACGACCAAAGTTGCGTCGAAATAGCGCCATCAGATTTCAATTTGCCGGGGCTCGCTGATCTCAAACAGGTGCGCGTTGGCGTGCCGGCAAATTTCTTCTTCGAACGAATAAGGGAAGATGTCGCGAGCACGGTGCATCGAAGTGTACGGGAGATGGAGCGCCTCGGCGCACGGGTCATCGAAGTGGACCTTCCTGATTTCGCGGACGCGAACATCGCCGCACGCGTCATTCAGCTTTGCGAAGTTGCTGCCGTGTACGTAAATCAGCGCGATGCCTCAACGTTCGGCGAAGATGTTTGGGCGCTCATTGAACAAGGCAGGATGCTAAGCGGGTACGAATACGTGAACGCGCAGCGCATCCGGACCGCTCTCAGGCGCGAATTCGACTCTGTATGGCGCGAGATCGACGTGATGGTTTGTCCGACGACCCCGACCACGGCCCCACCAGCAGATAAGGACACGCTGGAGATTAATGGCCAGCGGGAGAACACGCGCATGGCGTCAACCCGCCTGGTGCGCGCGATCAACCTTTTTGGAGAGCCCGCGCTTTCGATGCCCTGCGGAACAGGCGAGGACGGCCTTCCCGTCGGGTTGCAGATGATCGGCGCACCATTTGCCGAGCCGCAACTGCTGCAGATCGCGAAGACCCTGGAACGGGAATTAACTTAAGGGCGCTTCCGGACCTTCGAGCGGGAGACCGGAAACTTCAATCGCCCGCCAGCCACCATCCAGCGAAATGACGTTGCTATATCCCATCTTCTGCAGATTGTCGGTCGCGAGCGCGGAACGGTATCCGCCACCGCAGTAGAGAACAAGCTTGGTTTCCTTATCGGGGAAAACCGTCTCGATATCGCGCTCGATAATTCCCTTGCTGAGATGAATCGCGCCGGCGGCATGCGCCGCCTGCCATTCGTGGTCTTCGCGCACATCCACGAGCTGCCCGGCTTCGCCCGCTTCCCGCAGGCGTTTGTACTCGTCGATATCGATCTCCCGGATGCGCTTTTTGGCATCGTTCACGATAGCAAGGAATCCTGCGCGTGTGTGCTTTGACGGGTGCTGCTCATGTCATCCGAACTTTACTTCAGGCGTTCGATCCTCGCGCCGGCGCGCGGCCAGCTTCTCCTCAATCCGCTCATAACCGCGGTCCATGTGGTAGACGCGGTCGATGACAGTCTCGCCTTCAGCAACCATCGCGGCCAGCACGAGTGAAGCACTGGCACGCAGATCGGACGCGATTACCTGTGCTCCAGTCAGGCGTTCTTCGCCGGCGACGATCGCTTGCCGGCCTTCGATCCGGATATTCGCGCCCATACGCGCCAGCTCCTGCGTGTGCATGAAGCGGTTCTCGAAGATTGTCTCCGTGATGAAGCTGATACCGTGCGCGAGCGTCATCCATGCCATATATTGCGCCTGCAGATCCGTTGCGAATCCCGGATATTCTTCCGTGGTGATGTCACCGCTTTCGGGCGGCGGCCAGCAGCGGACCCGCAGAGCGCTGCAGCCCGCGTCTTCGATATCGGCTCCAGCCTGCCCCATCTTAATCGTCAAGTGCGGCGACATGCTCCGGGTATGCAGCCGGTGACGGTCAGGTCCCCTTTGGTAATCGCTGCCAGCAAGCAGGAAGGTGCCGGCTTCGATCCGGTCCGGAATGATGGTGTGCTCCGTGCCATGCAGGCGCTCCACGCCCTGAATGGTATAATGGACGTTCCCGCGCCTTGGATCTTGGCGCCCATTTTGTTGAGCAGATCGGCGAGATCTTTTACCTCCGGTTCACGCGCTGCATTGCGGATCACGGTGTCGCCGTCGCGCGAGCACGGCCGCCATCATGACGTCTTCGGTTCCGGTCACCGTCATGCGGTCGAAGTGGATGGTGCCGCCGCGCAGACCCGTCCGGCGCTTGCGCCTCGACATAGCCGTGTGCCTGCTCAATGTGCGCGCCTAGCTGTTCCAAAGCGGCACATGTAGATTGATCGGACGCGCTCCAATCGCGCAGCCGCCCGGCATCGAGACCCGTGCGCGGCCGGTCCGGGCGACCAAGCGGGCCGAGCACCAGGCTCGAGGCTCGCATCGTCTTCACCACATCGTATGGAGCCTCGGGCCGTCGAGATTCCTGGCATGCACCCGAACGGCGCCGTTGTGTGATTCCACCTGCGCGCCGATGTGTACCAGCAGGCTCTCCATCGTCGCGATGTCTTTAACGCGCGGGATGCGGTGCAAGGTGACCGGTTCGTCCGTCAGCAGGCACGCCGCCAGGGCCGGCAACGCAGAGTTCTTGGAACCACTGACCGGGAGCTCGCCGCTTAAGCGGGATGCCTCCCACGATCTTGAATTTGTCCATTGATTTCGATCGCTCAGGCGAATGCGCTACTCACTCGCCCAGAGCAGGCCGCAGGCGCCCGCGCGGTTTCGGCCAGCCGCGCTTCTGCTTCACTCCGGCTCAGACCCAGACGTTGCATCAAGATCGCAGCCCGAACCGAACCAGCTTCCGATAGCAGCCTGAAGCTTCATCATAAGATACGCCCGTAATCTCGGTGATAATGCGGCGGGCGCGGTCTGTCAGCTTGACGTTTGTCGGCTGCACATTGACCATCAGATTGCCGTAGACATAGCCCAGGCGGACCATCACGTCCGGTGCTCAGCATGTTCAGGACGAGCTTCGTCGCCGTGCCTGCGCGCATACGCGTCGAGCCGGTGATGATTTCAGGACCAGGAAGCGGCGTGATGGCAATTTCGGCGGCCTCGCGCGAGTTCCGAATCAGGCGTGCAACTCAGGCCGATAGTGAGTGCGCCGATCGACCGGGCGTAGGCGATTCCGCCGAGCACATAGGGAGTCCGGCCGCTTGCGGCAATGCCGGCCAGCGCGTCGCGTTCACAGAACTGGTGGTCCTGCAAGTCACGCGCTGCCCTGGTCAGGATCGTCCTCCGCGCGCTCGACGGAGGTGCGCAGCGCCGGTCGCCACCCGCGATGATCCCCTGCACCAGATCGGGCGGCGAGTTGAAGGTGGGTGGGCACTCGGAGGCATCGAGAACCCCAAGGCGGCCGGAAGTGCCGGCACCCAGGTAGAACAGGCGGCCGCCGGATTCGAGGCAACCCGCGATCCGGTCTACCGCACGCGCAATGTTGGGAATCTCGCGTTCGACGGCGGACGGCCACCTGCTGGTCCGCAGCGTTGATCACCCGCAGCATGTCTCCCGTAGACAGAGCATCGATGCAGGCGGAAGAAGGGTTTCGCGTCTCGGTCAGGAGATCTTGCATGCCCACAAGCAGACAGGGCCGGAGGAGAGTCGGCCCTCCGGCCCTGACGAGTATCAAAATCTGGCGAATTAGGCGCTGAAAGAGCTGCCGCAGCCGCAAGTCGATTTCACGTGTGGATTGTTGAACTTAAAGCCGGAACCTTCAAGTGTTTCCACATAATCGACTTCGGCTCCGTCGAGATACAGCATACTCGCCTGATCGACGAAAACCTTCAGATCGCCGAACTGTAGGTCTTGTCCAGCATATTCGGCTGGTTCTCGAAGGCCATGGAGTAGCTGAAGCCGGAACAGCCGCCGCCCACAACGGCGATGCGCAGTCCGGCCGGACTTGGGATCCTGCATCTTCAGAATTTCATTGACTTTCGATACGGCCGTTTCGGTTAATTGAATCATTTTGTTCTCCTCAGAATGGTTGGCTCACCATCCGCCCCGTTTTTGACGTGAGGAGCGGGTTATCCTTCATCTGGAATACAACCACTTACAGTCTTTTGGATGCCGTGGCAGGGGCGAATGCTTCTAGAGTGGGATAATACCCACGGCGCATTGGAGTTTTTGTAACCCCTGTCCAAAATCTCGACGTCGTGACGAATGTACTATGAACGGGCTGACCGCGACTCTTCCCTTCCCGGCCGCGACCGGCGAGGCACCCGAGCAAAGACCAAACTGGACTACCGGACCACTGAAGAGGCAGCGCTGGTCCGGCGAATTCAGGCCCACGACGAGATCGCATTTCGCGAGATCGTTGATCGGTACCAGGCGAAGGTTTTTTCGATCATCTACGGCATCCTGCGGAACCGGAACGACGCCGAAGATATCGCGCAGCAGGTTTTCGCGAAAATTTATTTCTCGATCAAAAACTTCGATTTCCGCAGCTCGCTGCTGACCTGGATTTACAAAATCACGGTCAACGAGTGCTATGACTATCTGCGCAAAAAGCGGGTCCGGAAACTGGTGTACGAGAGCGATTTCTCAGCTGACGATTCCATGCGCATGGAAGGCGCGGAGCCGGCCACCGACCAAGCTCCGGCTATAGATCATCAATTGGCGCAACATGATCTCATCCTGAAGCTGCTTTCGAAGATTTCCGAAGAAGACCGGTCTCTGATTCTGTTGAAGGAAGTGGAAGGGCACTCCGTCGAGGAGCTTTCACAGATGACCGGCATGAACGAAAATACGATAAAAGTAAAATTGTTCCGGGCGCGTCAGAAGCTGGTGAAAGCCGCCGACAGGCTGGCAAAAGGGCCTATTGCACCTCCAGTCTCTTAAGCAGTGAGTCTTGGTTCGCAATTGGGGTAAGTAAGCGGGCAGCAGACCCGCAATGCGGTTGGGTTTATTTGAGGGAAATATGCATGGTTCCATACGGAATAGGCTAGAGTTTCTGCTCACGGGTAAAGGGGAATGCCCGGAAGCCGAACAGCATCTCTTGTCGTGCCAGAGCTGTTCCTCAGAACTGGACGTAATGAGATCGCAATCGAAGCTGCTCCGCACACTGCGTTCCGAAGAAGAGGTGGAGCCGGCAGCCGGTTTTTATGCGCGCGTGATACAGCGGATCGAGGAACGCGCGAAGGATTCGATCTGGGCCGTTTTCATTTACTCACCTTTCGGTAAGCGGTTGGCTTTCGCTTCATTGACCATTGCAGTGCTGCTAGGCAGCTATGTGCTCACCGAGGAGGGCCTGGACGGTCACCTGCTGGGTGCAAAAATGGTCGCGCAGCAGATGCACGATGATCCGCTAGTGGTGGGCGATCAGGCCCAGCAGCGCGATGCGGTCCTCGAGAATTTCGCCGTCCATCAGAGTTTCGCGATTCATCAAGTCGCGGTTCATCAAGGAAACCTCCAATAGCTGTCGCGACCACAACTAGGCGAGCCATGCTGCGGCAAAAAGACGCGGGCTGGACGAACCCACGAGTACTTGCAATTCTCGCCGTGATCTTTTTATGCGGCGCCGCCTGCGGATCCGTAGTCACGCGCACCCTGCTCCATTCGAGAATAGAGGCTCGGGTCAGCCATCAGCGGACAATTGAGGCAGCTCGCAGCTATGGTCTCGAGCGCCTGCGATCAGAGTTGAATCTATCCCCAGCACAAGAACAAAGAATCACCAAACTGCTGGACGACTACGGAAAGTATTATCAAAACATCGAGGATGAACGCGAGGACGTCGCCGAACATGGCCGGCGCCATATCCTTGATCTACTGACCCCAGAACAACGCAAGCGCTTCAACCAGATGTTTGCGCAATCCCGCACCCACTAAGCTCCGTCCGCAAATTCATCGTTGAGTTGATGAGAACTCAGCTAGAATCTACAGGAGCAGGCATGCTCGTAAAGCTCAAGATATGCCTGCTTTTATTCGAACCTGGTAAGAAGATTCTGCATCGAGCTGTGCAGCTCTAAGGAGAGTCATGCCCCCGATTGAAATTCATGAGTCGCGTAAACGATTGCTCGCCGGAGTGCGGCGGTTCCAACAGGAGATTTATCCGGAGAATGAGGCCGCTTATCGCCAGGTAGTACGCGAGGGCCAGAAACCGCACGCACTCTTCATCACGTGCGCAGACTCGCGAATCGATCCTGAGTTGATTACACAATCCGGACCGGGCGAAATTTTTGTCTCCCGGAATATTGGGAATCTGGTTCCCGCGTACGGCGAGGCGTTAGGGGGCGTCTCGGCCATCATAGAGTACGCCGTCACGGGCCTCCAGGTCAGCCAGGTTGTTGTGTGCGGCCACACCGACTGCGGGGCGATGATCGGATTGCTTCATCCAGAGAAGGTCGCGCAGATGCCCATCGTGCAGTCGTGGCTGCGGCACGGCGCTGCCGCTTTGAGCATCGCTCGCGAACGCAGTAAGGCTGTGGACAAGCACGCCTCATTGCAACAACTGACCGAAGAAAACGTCCTCATGCAGCTGCATCATCTGCGCACGCACCCTTCCGTCGCTGGACGGTTGGCGCAAGGATCGCTGGCGCTTTGGGGCTGGGTCTATGACATTGGGCATGGGATTGTTCGCGTCTATGATGAAGAGCAGCTCAAGTTCATCCCAGTAACCAGTGACGAGCGCGCAAGCTCCAGCAGCCCCAACAAATGATCGCATTCCAGAACGCGAAGCTGGGTATCCTCATCGCGTATGTCGGGCGCCCTCTCGCCGCCTTACTGGCTTTCGACATAGTGGTCGCATCCGCTTACGTATTCGCTGGGTGGAAATGGATTGCCCAGCCGGAGATCCCGCTTTCCATTTTCGGAGGTGTCATCGGCGTGCTTGCCGGCTTCCGGAACAGCAGCGCATACGCCCGCTGGTGGGAAGCCCGCATGATCTGGGGCGCCGTCGTGAACAACTCCCGAAGTTTTGCCCGCGAGGTGCTTTCAATGATTGGCAATCCCGAGGCTGCTGACGCCAGGGAAAACGAAATCGGCGAAATCAAGCGCAAGCTGGTTCTGCTCCAAATCGCCTACGTTCATGCCCTGCGAAACCACCTGCGAGGTACGCCTCCCTGGCCCGAGTTGGCCGGTCTCCTTCCTGAAGAGGAATTGATCCGTTTGAAAACTCACATGAATGTGCCCCTTGCCATTCAACAGGACATGGCCTCCCTTGTGACCTACTGTTATCAGCTCGGCTGGATCGACACGATTCGGTGGACCGCGCTTGATCGAACGCTTAGCAATTTGATGGACTGCCAGGGCGCTTCGGAACGCATCAAGAACACGCCAATGCCTCGGCATTATGACTCGTTCATCCGGCTCTTTATCAACATCTATTGCCTGTTGCTTCCGCTCGGAATGGTGGCGAGTCTGCAACTTTTCACGCCTATTGGTTCCACCTTAGTGGGATTCATATTTCTAGCGCTGGATCAAATTGGCCGCGATCTCGAAACGCCCTTCGAGAACCTGCCTCACGATATCCCGTTGACGGCCATAAGCCGGACCATAGAAATCAACCTGAAGCAGATGATCAGAGAAGAACACATACCTGAGCCGGTAACTCCAGTCGAGGGAATCTTATGGTAGAGTCGATATCCCTATTCGCGTCCGTTTTCAACCGAACTGATTGAGCGCTGCAGAGGCCACCGTGAAGCTGCGCGAGAACATCGTAGGACTGGATCTAGGAACTTCGAGCGTTCGTGCTCTCCTATTTGACAGCGAGTTCAATTGTTATCCGGACGTCGGGTTGCAGAAGAAGTATCAATTCACAACCCGCTCCGACGGCAGTGTGGAGGTGGATCCGGCGATTCTGGTCCAGTTAACCTGCGAGTGCCTGGATGCTCTGCATGAGCAGATGACAGCCCGTGGTCTGCGGGCGGAGGCAGTCGGAATCAGCACGTTCTGGCATTGCTTCATCGGGCTGGATAAGGACGAGAAGCCGACCACCCCCATCGTGCACCTGTTCGACACCCGCTCCGGAGCGCAGATGGAGCAGTTGACCAGCACCTTCGATCCAGCCTGGCTCCACGCCATCACAGGTTGTGTGCCGCACACCAGTTATTGGCCTGCCAAGCTTCTCTGGCTGAAAGAGACGCACGCCGGCGCGTTTCGAAATACGGCGCGCTGGGTCTCAGTAGGCGAATATTTACTGCTGGTGCTCACGGGTAAATGTGCGGAATCGACCTCGATGGTATCGGCGAGCGGGATTTGGGAACAGCGGCAAAACGCCTACTGTACGGAGGTGCTGCAAGCCATCGGGGTCAGCCTGGATCAACTCGCCCCCCTCGATACCCTGGATGATCCGTGTACCGATCTTCGTTCGGAGTTCGCAGTGCGCTGGCCGTTGCTGAGCGGAATCCGGTGGTATCCCGCCTGGGGCGATGGCGCCTGCAACAGTGTGGGAAGCGGCTGCTCGGCTCCGGACTGCTGTGCGCTCATGGTGGGCACCAGCGGCGCCATGCGCATGATTTTGAAGCAGGAATCCGTCACGATTCCCGCCGGCATCTGGTGCTACCGCGTGAATCGTCAACGCTACATTCTGGGCGGCGCTGTTTCAAATGGCGGCGAAGTTTTCCGTTGGGCAAGCCGGACCCTGCAGCTACCCGCCGACGCGGAACAGCAGATTGCGAAACGGCAACCAGGGGCACATCGCTTGACGGTGTTGCCCTACTTTGCAGGCGAGAGATCGCCTTATTGGCGGCCGGAACTGCGCGCAGTAGTCAGCGGAATGAGTCTCGCCACCGATCCGCTTGACATTCTGCAGGCGTGTCTCGAGAGCGTCTCTTTGCGCTTCAAGCAGATTTATCTGCTGCTGACGAAGCCGTTCCCAACTCCCGCGCACATCATCGCTTCCGGCGGCGCACTCTTGAGATCACGGGTCTGGTTGCAGATGATGTCGAATGCGCTCGCCCGGCCAGTTATCGAATCCCAGGTGGCCGAGGCCTCGAGCCGCGGAGCAGCCATAATGGCCGCGGAGCGAATGGGACTGATCGCGGACTTGCAAAACGTTCCGGCGCAACTAGGCGAGACCGTCGATCCGCAGGCGGAGAACGTTGCGGGTTTTGACAGAATGTTGCGCCGGGACGGGCAGCTGTTCGAGGCTCTGTATGGACCGCATTCGCGCTTCGACGCGCCGGAACGGCTGGCGGCCATCGGCAATACGACGGCTCCGATCACTACGGTGTAGTGCGGTTGCGCCTTATAACCGGCTGATAAAGGTTGCCAGCGCAACTGGGCCGCGCGCGTTAGCAAGCTGATTCGCATGTTGCGATGGAAAGCGCCTAAGAACAGACAGATTCGACGGCTTCGCACTCGGAGAGCTCTTTTAGCGCGTATGGCTCTTTCTGAGCATTCGTCGTGTCGTGGGAGGTGGAGCCGACAACGACGGCGGCCAGAAAGATCAGCACCACTCCGAGCCAGCGCTCGACACTTACAGTCTCATGAAGAAAAAGACGGCCGAACATGGCGGAGACGACATAACCGACGGATGTCATCGGCAGCACGAAACTCAAATCGGCAAGGCTCAGCAGGGCCATTCGCGATAGCATACCGCCAATCAGGAGCAGGATCCCGATCGCGACGAATGGGTTCAACATAGCGCGCATGTAGGCCAGCGGGTTGAGAGCCAAACCTTCGGAAATGTGTTTGGCGCCGAAAGCGAGAGATAGATTTCCGAATGCCCGGAACGCGAGAAACCAGGACAGGCACAGGTATGTCGAAAGCCGCTTCCGAGAGCCGCACACGCACACTAAACCCTTCTCTGGTGGCAAATCGTCGAGTCCTAACCTTTGCTCTCATTTTACCGGGTGCGATAAACGAGAGTTTCTACTGGGCGGCCGTATTGCCGGCGGGTACGAGAACGGCGGACATGGAGCCCTTGGATTTGGGCATTCTGGGATCGGCCCCGTAGCCGTGGATCTGGTCGCGGGCGAACTCGGCTTGCGGCCTTTCGCACGTGATCACCACGGTACGGCCAGTCGTGTCAACTTCGATGGCATGCTGGAGCGCGGCATCGATCGAGAGAAAGAACAGCTTCTGCAGCATTTCGATGACGTAGTCGTACGTGTGCTCGTCATCGTCCAAAAGAACTACATGAAAGAGCCGGCCCTGCTTTTCGTCCTGTTCTTCTCCCGTGGCCGGAATCGGTATTGGAGCAGCGACACCGCTCCGCATGGTTGCAGGCAAGACACTTATATTGGACCATCAGAGCCTGAGGGCGTGCAAGCCGAATCCGGAATCCAAACCTGCGGAGCAGGCATCAAACTTGATAGACTGAATTGACCCTGCCATATGGGGGCGCAACGGTTTCGACGGGATCGAATTGTTGTGTGAAGGCGTGTCGGGTTCCGAGCTCCCGTAAAACGATCGGAAAACAACAACTGCCAATCAGCAGTTTGCATACGCTGCTTAAGTAATTAGGTAGCCGCTCCGGCTGGCGAGCCTGCGCACCGGCCAGCGAGCGTCATTTTGCAGGATGGGTACCAGGTTTCGGTCCGGAGCCATGGGCTGACATCAATCGGACTAGGCGGCTTTCGCTCTTGCCGGTTTTATAGGAAGCCGCTGAAAACCCCAGAACCGGCTACACACGTAGGCTTTGCACGGCGGACTTTCTCGGACGCGGGTTCAACTCCCGCCGCCTCCACCAAAAATTTATTCCCTCAATTTCTAGTTCAGCACATGAAGGGAGCTTTCGCCGGCGCCTTCTGTCGCACTCACGTCTAGCTGAATCCTCACGGTGGTTCGCCGTTTGCTGGATGCGGGGACTTCTAGAGTGGGCAAAGGTTTGCCCTGAAAGAGCCGGCGGCAAGGGATGGCGAGCAAGCGTGCCCAGAAACGCGCCCGACTTTGTCGCGCGCTGTCGGTGGCAATTCCGGTGCCAGCATACATATGCCGGTAGAGTTTCGATACAAACATGAAAGCCAAGCGGGCCCGGATGGATGTGACACAGCGAGATCGTTTCCAGATCGAACCCATGCTGTAAAATACGTCCCAGACGCGTTGCGTGCGCTCCCGAATTTCGTCCGATGTCATAGACGGATGCGGCGTGAACATCTTGGGCCTCTGCGCAGCCGGTATCAACCAGTAGCGCGTGAGAGGAATACCTTTCACGCTCTCTCCCGTATTTGCCTGAGCTTTCTCCCAACGCTCGAAATCGACAGTCCCCGGAAACGGCGTCAGCATGACGAACTGCGCGAACGTGATACCCGCCCGCTCCGCCAGCTCTGCGGTGGCATCAAACGTAGCTGGCTGATCGGTCGGTAAGCCGAAAATGAAGGAGCCGAGAACATGGATGCCGTGTGCCTGGAAAGTTTGGAGTCGCTCAACCAGATTCTCGCCCGAGCAATTAAAGTCCTTGAAGACGGCCTTCAGACCTTCAGGAGTCACGGCTTCTACTCCCACCAGTGCACCTCTGATGTGAGCCTTCCGCATGGCCTCGAGAAACTCGGGATCCTCGGCTGCCTCCATGGTGATCTGGGTGTAGAAAACCATGTCGGAGGGCAGTTCGGCCAAGCTCGCCATCAACTCGAATCTCTCTTCACGAATCGCCCGAAGCTCATTCAACTTCTGCTGATTATTTTGCCGTTCGGCCAGTCGCAGATCGGTTAATGTGACAGGGTAGAAGTTGTCGTCGGCCAAGGCGATGAAGCGGAACCCCTTGCGACGCAGTTCGACGATCTCCCGGAGAACACCATCAGAAGCGCGTTGCCTGGGACGCTGACCATCGGTGCGCCAAACGGAGCAAAACGAGCAGTGTTTCGGGCACCCTCGAACCGTCTGAACCGAAGCCCACATGTAACTGTTATCCGGAAGCAGATCCCAACGTGCGGGCAAGAAACGATCGGATTCGATCCTTCCCCCCTCATACACTGAAGCCGGCGCGCCCCCCACGCAGTCCTTCAAAGCTTCCGCCCAAACTACATCCCCATCGCCCTTGACTACCGAATGAGCACTCCCTAGCTGTAACGCTTCTTCCGGGTACAAAGTCGCATGTATTCCGCCGAAAACCACCCACGCGCCGCGCTCCCGGACCATTCTGCCGATCTCATAGCCGCGGAGTGCATTGCCAGTGTGGATTCCGATTCCCACCACATCGCCACGCTTGACACTTGACGGATCAAGTCGTTCGAGAGTCTCGTCGCAAATCAGAGCGTCTCCGAAGGAATCCGGAGTAGCGGCAGCAAGGACATACAACCAGCGAGGCGTGATAACGGCTGTCCCGAAGGACTTGTCGCTGGGGTTAACCAGGTGAACGTTCACTAACTCTAAACCCTTTCCGTGTCCGGAGTAACCGCCGAATACCTGCCGCCCAGAAAAGGGTCACGGGAATATCGGCAGGTTTCCGGGACTCAAATCACTCTTAGGTTTATGAGATCTTGCGCTGTACGCGCCCGGTAGAAACGTCATGGAGCCAACCGAATGATTAGAGGAGCTTGGCTGTTCGGACGTTTCAAAGAGGAGAAGGCACGCGCCTCGCACCGTCGCGCGACCGGATGCGAAAGAACGACGCGCCAGCTTCGATGTAATATCAACCGCGACACCCGAAGCTAGTTGCGAGGTTGAGTGGTGCGAACGAGATTAGTACAACCCAATCTGTTTCCGGCGTCAACGTATGGACGACGCGCTTAGAAATCGGATGTGTGCCAGGCGCGCGAGGGATAACGGTGCAGAAAACCATTCTGGGACACGACTGTCACCCTGCTACTTCTCCCAGCAATAACTGGTTTGAACTTGAGGTAATCGCCGGGATCGGCGTGAGCTCTGAAGCCGAGGACGCACCCGTAGAGAACGTCCTCGATCCCGATAGCGAAACCGGCTGGCGCGCCGGAGAGCCCGGCCCACAGATCATTCAAATCACGTTTAGCGGGCCAACAAATATCAGGCACATTCAAGTTGTTTTCAGGGAGTCGCGGCTCGCAAGAACACAGGAATTCGCACTGCGGTGTGGCGTTGCTGGAGGGGAACGAAGAGAGATTATTCGGCAGCAGTGGACATTCAGTCCGCAGGGATCAACAGAAGAGGTCGAAGATTACCGCGTGAGCTTGGACAACGTCGTTGTCCTGGAACTAGCGATTATCCCTGACATCAACAACGGCGGTGCGCATGCGTCACTGCTTCATCTGCGGATCGGTTAGGGCTCGAATGATAATGAAAACTTGAGTATGGAAACTATACGGATAGTGACTGATATCAGTAAACATGTGGGGTGCGGGGGCTTGATGGCGATGTCACAGGACGCGCCACAGTACATCCTGGAGCATGAAGGGCTGGAGACCACAATCGCCGGGGCAGAGATGGTGTGTCTACGCTGCGGAGAGAGAATCCGCTCGCAGGACCAAGTGGAAACACCAGGTGAATAGCTGTTCAAGCGGCAAGTATCCGGCCCGCTGATTCCCGGCATGTTGATATCGAGGAGAACGAGGT
Source organism: uncultured Acidobacteriaceae bacterium (assembly GCA_963846185.1). Classification (GTDB taxonomy): domain Bacteria; phylum Acidobacteriota; class Terriglobia; order Bryobacterales; family Bryobacteraceae; genus Bog-105. Next base: position 33,656 of record CAWJVA010000001.1, read on the forward strand.
CCGGGTCTTTGCGCATTGGCATAGCGCCGGTTCTTCGTAAGAAAGCGAGCCCTTCCTCGCCGTTGGGTACTCGGATCAATCGGAAGTCTCTCGCCGTTCCTCGAAAAGCGACCTGCAACAGCATCTCGACTGCGTCATCGTCTTCGATGCTAAGAACTGTTTTACTCATGCGTCTACGCGAGCGCGACTGTTGACTTAACCGCACTTCCCGCGCTCGATTCATCGAGCGAGATCTCATCGTTGCGGCGATTGTTCAGCAGACTGCTTCGTTAATGGGCGGCCGACGCGTCGCCGGCGTTGGGGAAAACCTGTTTTAGCTCAACCGCGGGCACCGAAAGGACAACAGCATCTCCGACCGATTGAATCATGCGGATAGGCAGCTCAAGGGTGGCGCCGTGAAACATGCCGCGTTTCGCACCGAGTTGGTCAGCGACATCGTTGCGTAGCTTCACCTGCAGCGACTCAACCCGCCATCCGTCGCTGTCAAAGAATAAAGCAGCGATTTCGCCGATCGCCTGGCCGTCTGCGGCAATCACGGTCCGCCCTCGAAGGTTTTCGTCAGACAGTCGCATCGCTCAACCGCTTTTCTCGTTGAACTCCATTATAAGTACTTCAAAATGATCCCTGTTGCAATCCCATTAGCAGATTGAAGTGCGCCGAAAAGTTACGAACAAGCGAAGTTGCTTCAAGGCTTCGGTGCAATTGATGTCGGCTCTGGCGCTTCGACATAGAGACCCGTAAGGGTGTAGCGGCCCATCAGCCGTACCGTTGCTATTGCATCGAGGGAAACGGATATCCACATTTCGTTCACTTCCGCGAATTGCATTGTCAAATGTAGGTCCTTGATCCACATCGAGGGGCTTTTGACCGGCACTCCTTCAATTCTTCGAATTCGGAAAGTCTTCTCATCTACCCAGATGTGCCCCAGTAGCAGCCCTTTCTCCTTGCGCTTGGGAATGATGCGGAATACATACTCAGGAACCAGCCCGAAGTTCTCCTGCCGAAGAAAAACAAAATCATAATTCTTCCGGCTAATATCACGATTATCGCGTTCCGTCGCAGGCTCCGTTTCCTGCTCTAAAATGTCGCGGACTATCTTTTCTCCCCTTGGTTCCCCGCTCGATTGGACGATCTTAAACGTCCTGGTATCAGGAGGAGTAAAACTGATCTGAGCGGTGACCTCGGCTCTGGGTTGTGTATCGTCGCCGTGAAATGTCTTATACTGTCGCGTTACTTCATGGGCACGCGAGAGAGCGGGGTTCTGCTGCTCGACTCGCTCCAATGATTGCAGAATCAGGTTCAGATCAGGCGGAGGGGCAGTTTTAACTTGCGCGACGGGCGCCTCGGATTGTGAGAATGCTGCAATCCCAAGAAATACGAGAACGGTCAACCTGATTTGTTTCATTGCCGAACCAAGCAAGTACACTCTCCTCCTATGCTTCAGCCTGAACCTGTTCGAAAGGCTGCCGTCGATTAGGCTAGGTTGAAGCGTAGGCTCCGTCGCCGGCAGCTCTTTGGCTCCTTTTGACGACAAAGCGAGCGGTGCGCCCTCGTCTATATTTTGGGCACACCGCCTTGCGCATTCGTTATGCTGATACCGTTCCCAGGAAGGATGGATTTCGAGTCTTGTGGAAAGGTGAGCACGCGTCAACGCGAACCGCTCTGGGCCACAGCCTGCAAGCAGTATTTACTACTCGCGTGGTCGCTTGTCTTGGTGTCGTTCACGCTGTACGCGCAGGACTTGCCGGCAGGCACGAACTTAGAAGTCCGCTTATCGACGCCCATCGGTTCCCGCATTTCCCACCCTGGAGATCAAGTAGAGGGAACGGCGATTGCGCCGGTCTCCTTCCACGGACAGATCCTGGTTCCGCAAGGCTCGCAGCTGATCGGGTCTATAGAAAGCGTCAAGCGGTTTGGCTTCGGCCTCAAACAGGTAACAGCTACGATCCGATATCAGTTCCATACACTCCAATTACCAAGTGGGAACGCAATCCCGGTCCATACCGAACTCCTCGAAGTGGAAACCGCCAAGGAGCGAGTGGATGTGGACGGCACAGTGCGTGGGATTCACCCCGCAGCCAGCCTGTCTTCGAGCTTGTCCCTAGCCACAGTTCCCCTGCTGTTTATCGCGCCGACGGTAGGCGCGCCGGTGACGGTCATGAAATCCATCATTGCGCCCTCCGCAAATCCGGAGATCTATCTTCCGCCCGGTACTGAACTTATTCTCCGGTTAACTGCTCCTATTGAGGTGCAATCCAGTACAGCAAAGCCAGTCGGCATCACATCATTTTCAGCGGATGAGCTAAGTGAAGTCCAGCCCCTGCTGAAGGGTTCCGCCCAACGAACGCGAGAGGGAACTCATCCATCCGATCTCGTGAACGTCCTGTTTCTTGGTAGCCGTGAGCAACTGGATCGCGCCTTTCATGCCGCCGGGTGGTCCCAGGCTGAACGAAAGTCGCCGCTGTCCCTGTATCGGATGTACTACGCTCTCACGACCCGAGTGGGTTACCGGAGGGCTCCGATGAACACACTAACGCTAAACGGTATGCGGTCCGATTTCGTGTATCAGAAGAGCCTGGACACTGTTCAAAAGCGTCATCACGTGCGTTTGTGGAAAGAACCTCACCAGGCGGACGTCTGGCTGGGAGCTGCGGCTGAAGATGTCGCTTTTCGATTTGAACTGATGCATTGGACGCATTCCACTGCTCCCAACGTTGACGTCGAACGGGCGAAAGTCGTAAATGATCTGGCTTTCACCGGATGTCTGGACGCGGCCGGGCTGGTCCCACGCAGTTCCCCAGAGTTGCGGCAACACTCTAAAGGTGAACGTGTGATTGTGACGGACACTGATATTGCAGTCGCTCGATTGAACGCTTGCAAAAACCCGAAGACTATGCCGGGAGTGAACAGTGGCCCCGGTGTGAACTCGCGCGGTCGATTGTCGCGCGAGTGGGCCTCTTTGCGCACGGATCTACGACAAAACGTGTTTTTCACGGCCTACAACACACTGAAGTTTCTTGCCGAACGGAGGACTTTAAAACCGCTCAGAAAAGCCCCGAGCAGCGACATCAATCCGCCAGGACTGGGTTGGCTAAGCTCCCCGCCGCGTCTCCCTCTCCGTTAACGATCCGGCCCGCCGGCTTCCACCAAAACTTCTCCGCTCCAACCTACCTGATACCCGCCACTTGCCGTGCCTAATACAGCTCGTTCGAGACGCGGAATTGAAATCTAAGGAAGAGGTTATTCACTCCCAGCGTTTCTAACGAAGCCTCGGGCGCGAGCCCCAGACTGAGTGAACGTGGGATGCGAACCTGCACCGGTCGAATGGCAGGAACCACACCCTGCCCGTTGCAATTCTGGCAGGCGAAAGGCCAGATATCGCCGGTTCCATTACAGAAAGCGCATACTTGGTGAACAGGAATACCGATAGACACACTGCCGCCCCGCGCTGCCTCTTCGGGACTCAGAATCACTTCGATGGATAAGCCTTCGGGCCTTTCCGCCTTGGGCAAGCCCATACCTGTGAAATTACGCAGCAGGCGCTCTGCCAGCGCATCGAACGATGGATGAACCGCGTGCTGGTCGGCAAAGATCGAGCGCGGCTGGGAAGTTGGCGGTCCCGGGCGCATCGCCACCGGTTGGTTTCGGTCACGTTCATGAGAGCCGGAGACTTTCGTTGTATTCTCGCCGGCGGTCTGGGTCTGACAGGACGGAGTGCGCTTCTACAACTGCCTGGAATGCTGGGGTCGACTCTGCGCCAGCATGATCCGGATGAGTACGACGTACCGCATCCCGATAGGCAGCTCGAATACCGGATAGTGTCTCGTCGCGCGAGACGCCAAGAATGGCGTAATAATTCTTCATCGCCATAGGTTCGCTCCACTTCAATTTGGCTTTGATCGGATCGTTCGGGTTCGAGCACAAACTCCTAAGATCTATATACACCCGTTGCAGGGCGATCGGGAGCTGCCAGATAATGTGGGCTCTCGGAAATCTGCGTCTCTGCCCTCACCGGTTATCCCGGTGCACATGCGTGTGGGGCTGAGCGGGCGTCGATGAATGAACGTGCCGCTGCAGCCGGATCAGTCGGGCGCGCTCGAGAAGCGGGACATTGTGCAGGATTTCTAGCGGCGTCCCTTCGGCCGCAATGGATCCATTCGCAAAGACATAGCACCGGTCCGCGATCTGTTCGAGCGTGTCGAGATCATGGGTCGCGACAATGACTGTCTTCTTCTCTGCACCCCAAGACACCAGAAAATCCAGCATCTGCTGCTGGCTCTTCGGATCGAGAGCAGCGGCGGGCTCGTCGAGCAGCAGAATATCGGGATCGAGAATCAAAACAGACGCCAACGCAACACGCTTCTTTTCGCCGCCGGAGAGACGATGCGGCGGGCGGTCTCTGAGCTCCGCGATATCCAGCATTTCCAGGGTTTGGAGTACGCGTGCCCGGATTTCCTTCGCAGGCCAACGAAGCTGCAACGGCCCGAACGCCACCTCGTCAAACACGCTCGGATTGAAAAGCTGGACATCAGGATCTTGAAACAGCAGACCAACGCGCCGGCGGAACGCAAACGAGAACTGTTCCTCATCGAGCGCCTCCGCCGTCAGCGGCTGGTTCTCAAACCAGACTTCTCCGCTGTGAGGGAAATACAGCCCGGCAAGTATGCGAAGCAGCGTAGATTTGCCTGATCCATTGGCTCCCACCAGAGCTACCCGTTCGCCATGGCTGACGGCCATGGAGAGACGGTCCAGCGCGAGCACCTCCTGATAGCGAAAGCTCACGTCCCTCACCCGGAACGCTACCGCTTCTTGGGGCATCGGCTGCTTATCTTCCAGCCCAGAAAGCCAACACAGCTATCGCAAACAGGAGGGAGAGCCACGCCCAGTCCAACCACCGAAGCGCTGGTGCGTCGAGCGTGTGTATTTCGCCTCGGAAGCCTCGGGCCAGCATAGCGAGATGGACTTCCTGCACCAGGTGAAAGCTTTTAGCTAGAAGAACGCCGCCGGTTCCGGCAGTCAGCCGTCGGCCTTCACGTCCATCGAGCGATCCCACAAGGCGGGCACGACGCGCTTCAAACATTTCCGAAACCGTTTGCATCAGCAGGAAAATATAACGGTACGTCATACCCAGAAGAACGACACAGACCGCCGGCACGCGAAAAAACCGTAGCGCTTTCAAAACCTGTGCCCACGGCGTCGTCAGCACTAGCAGCACGGAAAGCGTAGTCAAAACTTCTCCTCGAAGGATCAGAAACGACGCGCTGTACACGCCCTGCAGATGCACCGGCCAGTTCAGCCACGGCACACGGTAGAGGGTCGCTCCCGGAATGAGAAACACCGCCGGAAGCGCGATCAGCCCGGTGAATGCCAGTACACTTAGCCAAACCCTTCCGACCAGCGAGTACAAAGAAACGCGTGACAAAAGGCCAAAAATTGCCCCCAACACGAGCAGGCCAACCAGAATCGGAAGATTGCGGCTCAGCAAGGCGGCCAGGCCCAGGCCGGCGAAGCCTGCCATCTTCACACGCGGATCGAAGCGCTGGAGAAGGCCATCAAACCGTGCGATCTTTTCAGCGAACAACGAGCGCTCGACCGTATCGAGCAGTGCCCGCGCTGTTCTTTCGATAAAGCCTACGCTCCGACGCCTCGAAAAACGCGACAACAGCCGGTTCAAGACAACAAAGAGCAGAATGATGATGGCTACGCCAATCACGGCGGAAACTGCGTATCCCAACGGGGCGCTAGGAATGAACGCCGGAGCATAGCGCGGCATGGGGGCAGTCCAGAGCGAAGAGAGACGCTCGAGGCCGCGCGGCGCATGCTCGAGGGGAAGAACACCACCAGAGGCGGTCGCGATTTTCTGGCGTAGTGCTGGTGAGGAGAAGTCGTGAGCGCTCCACTCACCCCACGCGCTTCCCACTGCTACGATCCCTAGCGGCGTCAAAACCAGAATGCATGCCACGGTCAACCATAAGCGGCGCATCCTTCCTCCGGCAAGTACCGGCTGTGATAGCCGGAGGCGATTCGGTTTCCGGCGCATCCGGCGCCTTCAACCGCAACAGTGCCGGATCTGTGCTTTGCAGGTATCGCACAATGCCCGCGGCTACTACAAGTTCAGCGAAGCCGGCAACCGTGAGATGCCCAATCATCATCGCCGGAACGGCAATGCTCAGCGAATAAGGAGCGTAGAGCGGAGTTCCCGAAGCATCATGGAAAAAGATCGGCTGCATGCCGAATTCGATCGCTGCGCACAAAGCAGACAGGTTGATGGCCACATATCCTGCAATTGCAGCCGCAAATACACGTCGGTGAGATGACAGCGGAGTCCGGCCGGCAAGCACGCGATAAACACCGTATGCGGCAAAGGAGCCAACGATTGCCATGTTGAAGCAGTTCGCACCGAAAGTCGTAAGGCCGCCATCACCGAAAAAAATAGCCTGCACAGCCAGCGCGAGTGAAACGGCGATGATCCCTGCCCAGGGACCAAGAATGATGGCAGCAATGGCGACGCCCACGGCATGACCAGTGGTCCCGCCCGGCAGCGGCAGGTTGAACATCATAAGAACGAAGGAAAAGGCAGCGAACACCGACAACAGGGGCAGCGTCTGACTGCGCCAGACGTTCTTCAACCGGCGCAGCGCAACATACCAGAACGGTGTGGATACTCCATACAGCGCGGCGCAGGTCGAAGGACTCAGATAACCATCGGGGATGTGCATGGCCGGCGCATATCGAAAGCGTAGCACCAACAGAAAATTTGTGCTAACAAGCGGCGGCGACGCCAAGAACCTGCAAGAGGGCTCTTACCGCATATGTAAACGACACCCGGGACGTAAACTAGGTCCAGGTACTTACTCGCGATAAGCATGAATGTAACTAAGCGCAGCGAACTTCGTCGATTGCCTAACCGCGGCTCGCACGAGCTCGAAACGATCTACGCCATCCTGGATGCCGGATTTCTCGCGCATGTTGGTTTTGAAACGGATGGCCAGCCCTTCGTAATTCCCACGCTCTATGGACGCCAGGAAGATAGGTTGTACCTGCACGGCTCGGCTGCAAGCCGGATGCTGCGGCAACTCGATACCGGTATCGCTGCCTGTGTAACGGTGACGCTGGTCGACGGATTCGTGCTGGCGCGCTCCGCCTTTCATCACTCGATGAATTACCGTTCGGTAGTAGCATTCGGAACGGCGCGTGCCATCGCTGACCCGATTGAGAAGAAAAACGCACTGCGCATCATTTCGGATCATCTGATACCGGGTCGATGGGAGGACGTGCGCGAACCGACCGAGAAGGAGCTGAAAGCGACCGCGGTCCTCGAGCTGCCAATCGAAGAAGCTTCGGCGAAGATCCGGAAAGGGCCGCCCCTCGACGATGAGGAGGATTACAGCCTTCCCGTGTGGGCCGGAATCTTACCCCTTCAGCTCGAGACGAAAGCTCCGATCCCCGATGAGCGCCTGGTCGACGGGCTCCAAGTTCCCAACTACTTGTTACGGCATCGCGACCGGTAGCGCCAGGCATTCACAACACCGGCCAAATCTTCTTCTAACCTCGAATCCGACACTTGAGCAGCTCCGGCGCTCGATCTCCGCACGCCCGCGTGCCATCCTCCGGCAGGTTTTCTTTCCTTATATGACCGCACGCCAAGCACGTAAAGAACGCCGCGCCGCCGAGCGCCACGCCGCCAAAGAAGCCCGCCGGGCCGAATCCGCCGCTTCCGCCGTACCGGAGCGCGTCAATCGCTCCACCGGACCGGTGACGCCGCAAGGCAAGAACACCTCGCGCTGGAACTCTTTTAAACACGGCTTAGCAAGAGCTGGTCCTGCCGGGCGAAGATCCGGCCCAGCTCGATGCTCTGCGTGCCAGCCTGCGCGCCGAACATCACCCGCTACCGAAACCGAAGAGATCCTGGTCAACGAAATCGCCGAAAACTTCTGGCGCCTGCGCCGCATGCGCGAACTCGAAACGCGCGGCATGCAGCCCGAAAACGTCCTTGACTGGCTCGACCGCGGCCTGCTCGCTCTGATCGCCCGCACTATGGCATCCGCCGAACGCGCCCTGCACAAAGCAGTCACTGCCCTTCGGCGTCTACAGCTCGACCGTGGGTTCGTTCCTTCAAAATGCCAGCCGCCCGCAGAGCCGGCTCCTGAGTTCGTTCCGCAAAATCACCCCGAAGCCGGCTTCGTTCCCTCATTTCTCGAGGAACACCCGGGCGAGCCGCTCCCTTCCATGCCGCATCAGCACCCGTTTTCGCCTCCCATTCACCAAAGCGCGGCCTGATCCCGAGACTCTTCGCGATGCTTGCCGGCTTCGTACGGTTCGGCTGTGTGTAACGATGATTGTCAGAGCAATCGCGCGCGTCAGCAAACGGCAAGTTGTTCCTTGCATCCAGGACTAACGCGCTAACAGGGGCTTGCAAATCGGGTCCTACGAATATGGACAATTCTCAACTTCGTGAACTGCTGGAGCAGGTGCGCAATGGCGAGTCCTCTGTAGATGCAGCGCTCCAGAGTCTGCGGCACATGCCGTTTGAAGACCTTGGGTTCGCCAAGGTGGATCATCACCGCGCGCTGCGGCATGGCATGCCCGAAGTCATTCTCGGTTCGGGCAAGCAGCCGGACCAGGTGGCAGGCATTGCGGCATCGCTGCTGGCCCGATCTCCCAATCTGCTGCTGACCCGTGCAAGTGAAGAGATGGCCGAACGTGTCGCCGAACTCGCGGCCGAAGCCGAATACTTCCCGCTTTCGCGTGTGGTGCGCGTCTGGCGCGATCGCACGGTGCGAGGCAAGGGTAAGATTGCCGCGGTGTGCGCCGGAACCAGCGATCTGCCGGTGCTTGAAGAAGCGCAGTTGACGGCTGAGGTCATGGGCAACGAAGTTATCGTGATCTGCGACGTGGGAGTTGCCGGCATTCACCGCCTCCTGCATCAGCGCGAGCTTCTCTTTGAGGCGCGCGTGGCGATCGTGTGCGCGGGTATGGAAGGAGCGCTGCCCAGCGTAGTCGGTGGCCTGGTTTCTTGCCCGGTAATTGCAGTTCCGACGAGCATCGGTTATGGCGCAAGTTTCAACGGACTTGCGGCGCTGCTCGGGATGCTGAATAGCTGTTCAAGCAATGTTACCGTTGTCAACATTGACAATGGTTTCGGCGCTGCCTACGTCGCCAGTCTCATCAATCGCTTGTAGGCAGAGCCTCACCAGTCCGCCTGTTACAGTGAAAGTTCGCAACAACGCATTCGATCCGTAGCTGCCTCCTTTCTAGGGCAGGTTACAGATCCAAGCACCCCTCAGGAACTGACAAATAAAAATGGAAATCGTCAAGGTACTCGCGAGAGAGATTCTGGATTCGCGCGGAAATCCGACTGTAGAAGCCGATGTGTATCTCGCCGACGGCACAATTGGCCGCGCGGCCGTTCCTTCCGGCGCATCCACCGGCGAACACGAAGCAGTAGAGCTGCGCGATGACGAGAAAGTCTCGTTACCTCGGCAAAGGCGCGCGGAAGGCGGTTGACAACGTCGCCAAAATCATCTCGCCGGCGCTCACGGGGATGGATGCGGCGGATCAGACGCTGGTCGATCGCACCATGTTGTCGCTCGATGCCACACCGAATAAGGGCAAGCTGGGCGCGAACGCGATCCTGGCCGTTTCTATGGCGGCGGCCCGGGCATCGGCTGAGTCGGAAGCGACCCCGCTTTATCGGTATCTGGGTGGAGTCAACGCGCGCATACTGCCGGTGCCCATGATGAATGTCATTAATGGCGGCGCGCATGCAGACAACTCGGTGGATCTCCAGGAATTTATGATCGTTCCGGTCGGCGCAGCGAAATTTTCGGAAGCGCTGCGCATGGGAGTCGAGACATTTCATACATCTGAAGGCGGTACTCAAGAAGCGCGGGTACTCGACTGCCGTCGGCGACGAAGGCGGTTTTGCTCCAAGCCTGAAGTCGAACGAAGAGGCGCTGGAGGTCTTAATGGAAGCGATCGGCAAAGCAGGCTACAAGCCCGGTGAGCAGGTCGGCCATCGCGCTCGATCCGGCAACCAGCGAGTTCTACGACAAAGACAAGAAGAAGTATGTCTTCAAGAAGTCCGACAAGAGCGAGAAGACTTCCGAGCAGATGGTTGAGTTCTGGTCGAAATGGGTATCCCAATATCCCATCGTTTCTATCGAAGACGGGATGGCCGAAGACGATTGGGACGGCTGGAAGAAACTGACCGAAGCGCTTGGCAAGAAGATTCAGCTTGTGGGCGACGACCTGTTTGTCACCAATTCCGAGCGCTTGCAGCAAGGGATCGACAAGGGCATCGGCGAATTCGATCCTGGTCAAGGTGAACCAGATTGGTTCCGTTACCGAAACGCTGGAGGCCATGCGGCTGGCGGCGAGCGCGAACTATACAGCCGTGGTTTCCCACCGCTCGGGCGAGACGGAGGACGCGTTCATCGCTGATTTGGCTGTGGCGACCAACGCGGGGCAGATCAAGACAGGCTCGGCCAGCCGGACTGATCGGATCGCGAAGTACAACCAGCTTCTGCGGATCGAAGAGGAATTGGGCGACGGAGCGAAATATCCCGGCAAGCAAGCGCGTTCCGCCAGTAGAGAAGCGCGATGGCGAAGCTGAAACCGCTGGTTTTGACAATTCTCGACGGCTGGGGTTATTCGCCCGTCGATCGAGGGAAACGCGATCGCACTGGCGAGCAAGCCAACTTATGACTTCCTGCTGCAGACGTACCCGAACACGCTGATTCAGACTTCGGGGCCGTACGTCGGTTTACCAGAGGGACAGATGGGCAACAGCGAGGTCGGGCACATGAACATGGGTGCGGGCCGCATCATTTACATGGATGTGACGCGCATCGACATGCTGATCAGCTCGGGCGAGTTCTTTCAGAATCCCGTGCTGCTCGAACGCCATGACCAAGGCGCAGGGGCACCGGCTGCATCTGCTTGGGTCTGTGCAGCGACGGCGGAGTGCACGCGCAGCTGTCGCACCTGTACGCGCTACTCGAAATGGCGAAACGGCAGGGCTTGACGCAGGTCTTCGTGCATTGCTTCATGGACGGCCGCGACACGCCGCCGGAAAGCGGCGCGGGTTTCATCGAGCGAGCTCGAGCAGAAGATGCAGCGAGCTCGGCGTAGGCAAGATCGCCTCTGTTTCGGGCCGCTACTACGCGATGGATCGCGACAAGCGTTGGGAGCGCATCGAGCGCGCGTTCGGAGCGATGGTGCTCGGCAATGGCGCGAAGGCGCGATCGGCTTCGAGGCGGTGCAGCGCGTCGTATGAGCGCGGCGTGACGGACGAGTTCATCGAGCCGGTCACGATCGTGGACGAACGCAACGAGCCGGTAGGACTGATCCGCGACGACGATAGCGTGATCATGTACAACTATCGCGCCGACCGCGCGCGAGAAATGACCATGGCGCTGACCGAGCGACGCTCGAGAAGCCGTCGCGCTCGCTGGTGCCGAAGAATCTGACTACACGATGATGACGCAGTACGACAAGACCTTCACGCTTCCCTTCGTGCTGCCGCCGGAGCATCCCGACAACATCCTGGCCGACGTGATGGCGCGGCTGAAGTGGAAGAACCTGCGCGTCGCCGAGACCGAAAAGTACGCGCACGTCACTTATTTCTTCAACGGCGGAAACGAGAAGCCGTACGCAGGCGAAGAGCGCGAACTGGTGGCGTCGCCCAAGGTGGCGACTTACGATCTGAAACCCGAGATGAGCGCGCCGGGAATCACGGACAAGGTGGTGAAGGCGATCGAGCAGGGCGGCTTCGACGTGATCGTGATGAACTATCGCGAATGCGGATATGGTGGGCCACTCGGGCAAGCTCGAGCCGACGATTCGCGCCGTGGAAGCGGTGGATGCGGGTCTGGGCGAGATCTACGCGGCGCTGAAACGGTGCGGCGGGTCTGGCTGATCACGGCCGATCACGGCAACGCCGAAATGATGATCGATCCGATGACGAAAGGCCCGCACACATATCACACGACGAATCCGGTACCGTTCATTTTCATGACCAACGACGGGGTGAAGCTGCGGGCCGGTGGAGCGTTGCGGGATATCGCCCCGACCGTGCTGGGGATTCTGGGGATCGAGAAACCGGCACAGATGAAGGGCGAGGATCTCCGCGTCAGTTAAGAAGTCGTCGCGTTCATCCTGGCGAGTTCGCAGAATCTGCTCGCCTCACTTCGCCGGCCGGATGAAGCGAACGATACCGCGCGAGTCGCGAGGCCAGTGCCGGGCAATCAGCTCAATCCGTATGTCGCTGCCATCGGCGGCGATGGCAACCTGACCGGCAACACGTTCTTCGGGCGACAGCGAAACCGGTTGCGCGCCGCCCACCTGAATGGTTGCTTGGCTCGCGTGCTGGGTCTGGTCCGGCGGCCAGGAAACGATTAGCCCCGCGGCTTGCTGTCGAACACTTAGCGGAATGACGGCGGATGGGAGCCGCAGATACGCCCAATAACCGACCAAACAGCCGAGCAGAGCCGCGACTAGGATGAACACTGCGAGCCGCGAGTGGCTGCGCACCTGCGTCACCTCGGCGCGGCGTCGTACCGGAGGAGCTTCCTGTACCGATGTGGAGGATTTGCCAGTCAGGACCGGGGGTGCGGGCCGCAACGGAAGAGCTTCTACACGCTGGCGCCAGATCTCGTCGGTGGCCGTCGGTGGCTTAGACGCTGATGCAGCTTCCGCAGCCACTTTCTCCGGGGCTGGCTTTTCCGTAACGGGCTTATCGACGGCAGCAGACGTCACCGGGCGCGTCTCAACACCGCGAGAGGGGACGATCCGGGTTGGAGTCTCCGCCGGCGGCTGAGCGATGCGAACGGTCGCTCGAAACGGCGCAGCAGCGGCAACAGGTTCCTCGAACGGCTTTGCAACGGGCGGCGGTTCAGGCGCCGGACGAGTTACGGCGGGAACGGGGCGCGCAGGCTCCGCGACAGGCATAGGCACAGAAGCTGGTTCGGGTATCGGCGCCCCGAGTGTAACTGGTGGGATGACCGCGGTTCGCGGCATTTCAAGCGTCTCTTCTGTGACGGCCGGCGCCTGCATGGTCACAGCCTGTGCTGCCTCAACCGTCGGCTTAAGTGGTGGTGCCTGAATGATAGTGGGCGGGGGTGGCTCGGCAGCCGGCGGGGGCGGATCTGGTTTCTTAGATGGCGGCGTGGCGGGTAGAGGAGAAGTAATGATGGGAGCGGCTAAAGAAGGTACCGGCTTGCCTTCGGGCTGGTCGGGTTGCGCGCCCTTGGGCCGTCCGGCTAACGGAAGTATGATCGCATCTTCCGGCGCATTGTGCTGCAGACTTCCGTCGTCATTTCGGACGACAAAGGCGAACAGAGTGGGCTTGAATCTCTCGGGCTTCACCAGGACCGCGACGCTGCGCCCCGTCGGGAAGAAGCGGTTAAACCACTCAATTTCGCGCTCGCTCATTTTCAGGGCACTGGTGAATGCCCGACAAACCAGCCGACGGACTCCAGTCCCGAAAGCTCAGGGTCGCGTTCAGCCGTTTTCAGCTGTATTTCAATTCCTTCGAGATCGCGCCCCGAAAGCGCAAACGACGGGCCGAAAGCATGCTCACACTCGATACTTCGAAAGGCTTCAACGCGAACGCCCGAAGCTTCTCTCCGGCCAAACAGCAGACCGGCCACTTCTACACCGCCGTGGGGGATTCTGCGATAACCCTCGTTGGCGACGAAGTCGATTTCATGGAAGAGATTCAGCGAATACACAACGGTAATCGCTGTATCCGGCTTCTGCCAAAAAGCGTACTCGGCAGGAGGCTGCGCACTCGAGCTCATGAGAGATAGACCGCAGTGGTATGACAGCAGCCCCGAAAACGACACGTTTCCGCCGTTCTCTTCTGAGTCGCCATTATCCACCTGTAAAGCGTAATAATACGTCACAATGCCCATGGCGAGAAGCACGATCACGATAATAGCTAGCCAGCGAGCCGAGCGCAGGGTCCAAATCGTGTCCTGTTTCAGTAGCTCGGCGGTATAACCTACAATGGCTGCCGCAAGCGGCACACTGAGGCCTAACTTCCAACCCCAGTGCATCAGGTCAAGGGCGGACTGACCACCGATTTCGGACCATGCCGTGAAAATCGCCACCAACGCGATGCAGAAACTCGCACACATAGGCAAGCCGCAGCAGCTTAGAGGGCGTCCCCAAAGCAATCTCATTCTACGATGGGACTAGCGAGATGAAAGTATCTGTCGAAGGTATTGAACTTCACCTTGCACACCCGGATGAGCTGCACGTGAGTTGGGTGGGCCAAGAGGATGCGATGCGGCAATTGATGGCCGCCTGGATGGTGATCGATGATCGCGATCTGCCGATGAATCCGCGTCTTCTGGGCAAGCCCGGAGTGGGTAAGACTACGATGGCGTACGCCGCCGGCAAACGTCTGGGCCGAGACGTGTACATCCTGCAAGCAACAGTGGACACCAGGCCGGAAGACCTGCTAATCACGCCCGTAATTGAGGGCGCGTCGCAGTTGAAGTACGTTGCCTCGCCTCTCGTCTCGGCAATGATTCGCGGCGGCGTGGCGATTCTCGACGAAGGCAATCGCATGAGCGAGAAGAGCTGGGCGAGCCTTGCGCCGCTGCTCGATAGCAGGCGGTATGTGGAGTCCATCGCGGCCGGCGTAAAGATCAAGGCGCATCCGAATTTTCGAATGGTGGCGACCATGAACGAAGATTCTTCGACCTTCGATCTGCCCGAATACATCCATTCACGCTTGCAGCCGCAGATTCTCATCGACTTTCCAGAGCGTGAGGAAGAGCTCGCCATTTTGCGCGAGAACCTGCCCTTCTCAACCGATGAAATCCTGCAGTACGTGACCGAATTCCTGCAGCAGGCGCACGCGGCGGACGAGAGCTACACGGTTCGGGATGGCATAAACATCGCGCGCTATGCGCTAAAGCTGAATCAGCTCGGCAAAGATGCCGCTGCGGTTACTGATGGGATCATCGGTGCGCGCGGTCTAGGTGATGAGGCGCTTCGCTACCAGGTGCGTGTGTAGTTCGGCATGGCCATCGAGTCCCCGGTAATCAAACGCGGCAATTTGACTTATCGTGCCGGTGGTGCCGGGCCGGCTCGAGTTTGCGCTGCACATCCGGCGGCATTTGCTGCGCACGCGCCCGAGAGCAGTCGCCGTCGAGCTGCCGGTGACGCTCGAGAAGCAATATGCAGCGGCGGTCGAGCGCCTGCCGCAGATGTCTGTGATCGTGATCCCGGAGACGGAACAGGATGACGAAGAGCGAGCCACGTTTGTTCCGATCGAGCCAGGCGATCCTTTCATCGAAGCGCTGCGCACGGCGCGCGAGATCGGCGCACAGCTCGATTTTCTTGACACCCAAAACATCCGGTCCGGCTCGCACGTCCAGGGGCTGTATGCCGACCCGTATGTTGCTCGAGCTTGATCGGAATCGACGAATACGTCAGCCGTTATCGCGGCATCCGCCGCCCGGAGAACGCCGAAGTCAACGCGCACGCGGCCGCAATGGCCTGGAAACTACAAGGCGCGGATCCGTCTCTTGAAACGTGCGTAGTTGTTGCGTTGAATGGGATCGATGCGCTGCTCAAGGCGATGGAGGTTCCGCAGGACGAGCCGCCCTCTCCGCGGTGCGCGGCTATTCAACCGGCCGGAGCTCTGCAACCTGCATCCGGATTGTTTGGCCGAAATCACCAGCGAAATTCCGTATCTACCAGCAGCAGTACGAAGAACTTCGCACCGGCAACCTGCGAACGGCGGCCATCGACAAGATCAAGTGGCAGCTTGCCTTGCTGCGCGAAGCGGAACGCGAGTATTCGATCAACACAGGGGACCAGATGCACTCCTGGCAGCGCATCGGACTCGCGAAGTTCGGACGCAACCTGGCTATGCTCGATCAGCAGCTTCTGCCCGGCGTATTCGACCTGACCCTCGCGGCGCGATCCATGGTGGACGATAATTTTGCATACGAAGTATGGCAGATCGCGAACCGCTTCAGCGTGCAGCAAACCGAAGATCCGCCGCTTGAAACTCTCAACCTTTCAGGCGAGGAGATCTGGCTGCACACGCGCAAGCTGCGCATCCGCCGCCGACTTGCCACGAGCGCGGCAGCGCATGCTTCCGCCGGCGCTCAAATCGCGCGAAACGCGAAAAAAGAGCAGGCGAATGGGCCAGCCAGACGAACGGAACGTCCATCTGCTCTTATCCGCCTGAGGATCTCGTCATCGAAAACTACGGCCGGTTCCTCAAACAGATACGCGAGAGCATTTGCTTTCCGAGGAACGCGCGCGAGTCGAGCCGTTTACGACCTCAACGCTCGACGGCATCGACCTCCGCGAAACGATTCGCAACTGGCATAAGGGGAAGCTGTATGTCCGCGAGCTGGGCAAGTTCTCAGGCGATGTCGGCGCGCTGGTCGTCATCTTCGATGAAGACCGGAATGATCGCTACCGATACCTGACGACATGGCTGGGCGAGCACCAGAACGAATCGGACATGGCGTTCTATTCGACCGAGCCGTTCGACCATGTGTAGGACCGGGCATCGGGCGCGCGGAGTACGGCGGGCTGCTGATGACGTTGCCGCCGCGCCGCATGTACGACGTGTGGACCGACTTCGAATACGATGCTGCCGAGACAAAAGCCGAGCGGCTCCTAATGGCAGCGCTCGACTATTCGGTGGAACAGCACGTGGTCTATGTCGCCGCCCGGCCCCCACGCTCTATGTTTCGCCAGCTCGCCGCGCGCATGAACCGCAAAATCGTCTATGTTCCGCTCGGCCAGCTTTCGCCTGCGAAGCTGAAAAGATACGAGTGGTGCACGTGCTTGATAGTTACGCGCGGCGAGCAGATGCAAAGCAGTACATCTGGTGAAACCGGATTTTTGCGCCGAAACCGAACTTTTACGCTGAAGCTTGCGTACTTTCTTGATCGGGATCTCTGATGGACAAGCATACTTTCCGGCGCCTTCTTCGTTCCCCGCTGTTCACGTCGATTACACTGTTGACGCTTGCGATCGGAATCGGCGCAAACACTGCGATCTTCAGCGTGGTCAATTCGATTCTCCTGAAGCCTCTACCCTTCTCCGACCCGGACAGTCTCGTAGGTTTGTGGCACACAGCGAAGGGGCTCAGCTTGAAAGAAGTGAACATGTGCCCTTCGATGTATTTCACGTATCGGGAGCAGGCGAGAAGCTTCACCGATCTTGGGATGTATTCGGGCGGGTCGGTCAGTGTCACCCATGTAGCGGAGCCGGAGCAAGTGCAAAGTTTGTCGGTGACCGATGCCGTACTACCGCTCTTAGGCGCTCAACCAGCCATCGGAAGGTTGTTTACGGCTCGCGACAACGTGGACGGAAGCCCACGGACCGTGATCCTGACGTATGCATACTGGCAGAAGCGCTTCGCTGGATCGCGATCTGCCGTCGGCAGGCATATCATCATCGATGGTGATGACCACGAGATCATCGGCGTGCTCAGCCGCGGTTTTCGCTTCATGAATCCGCAGCCGGTGCTGATTCTTCCACTTCAGTTCAACCGGACCAAAACCTTTCTCGGCCAGTTCGGGTTTCAGGGCATTGCGCGGCTGAAGCCCGGCGTCCCGATTGCCCAGGCGAACGCGGATATCGCTCGTCTGATCCCAGTCTGGCTCAGGAGCTGGCCGCCTCCTCCTGGTTTCAGCGCGCAAGTATTCGCAGACGCACGCCTTGGTCCGAACGTTCGGCCGTTTATGCAGGATGTTGTGGGAGACATCGGAACGGTGCTATGGCTCGTTATGGGAACCATCGGAGTTGTTCTGCTGATCGCCTGCGCCAACGTCGCGAATCTCCTGCTGGTGCGCGCGGAGGCGAGGCAGCATGAGCTCGCGATTCGCACCGCCTTAGGTGCGGGATGGAAGCGCATCGCGCGCGAGTTGCTTTCTGAGAGTCTGGCACTTGGCGTCGCCGGAGGCGCGCTGGGAATCGCACTGGCTTATGGCGCGCTAAAGCTGCTGGTGGCAATCGGCCCGGCAAACCTTCCCCGCGTCGATGAAATTCACCTCGACGCTCGCGCACTGATGTTTGCTTTTGTGATTTCGTTGCTTTCAGGCGTGCTTTTCGGGCTGCTGCCGATTGTAAAGTACGCCGCTATACAACCCGGGACTGGACTCCGCGATAGCAGCCGGAGCGCGAGTGCCGGCCGCGAAAGACTGCGCGCGCGCAACATTCTGGTGGTGTTCCAGATTGCGCTCGCACTGGTGCTGCTGGTTGGCTCCGGCCTGATGATCCGGACCTTTTACTCACTACGGCATGTGCAGCCCGGATTTACGCATCCCGAAGAGGTGATGACGCTGCGGGTTTTCATACCCGATTCCGAGATTAAAGACCCTGCACTCGCAATTCGCACACACCAGGAGATCCTGTCGCGCATCACTGCGCTCCCCGGAGTGGAGAGCGCCAGCATAGCGGGGTCGGTCACCATGGATGGCGATCAGTCGAGCGATGTCCTGGAAACCGAAGGTCACCCGATCGCGACGGGTAAAGAACTCCCGATCCGCCGTTACAAGTTCATCGCGCCCGGGTATTTCCATACCATGGGACGCGCCTTTCTCGCCGGCCGCGATCTCACATGGGCCGACTTGTACTCGTTCCGGAACGTCGCGATCGTATCGGAGAATCTGGCGCGCGAATGCTGGGGCAGCCCGGAAGCGGCGCTCGGCAAACGCGTGCGTGAAGGCATGAAGGACGACTGGCGCGAGATTGTGGGCGTGGTTGCGAACGAGTACGATGACGGCGTACAAGCCAAACCGCCAACAACAATCTATTGGCCAGTTCTGATGAAACACTTCTGGGGCGAGGACACGCTTGTTCGCAGAAATGAGGCGTATGTCATTCGCAGCAAGCGCACTGGATCTGTGGCGTTCTTGAAGGATCTGCGGCACGTGATCTGGTCCGTTACTCCGGACACGCCGATCGCGGACGTTCGCACGCTTCAGGACATCTATGACAAGTCGATGGCACGGACCTCCTTCACTGTCGTCATGCTGGGCATCGCCGGAGCCATGGCCCTCATTCTAGGTTTGGTTGGGATCTATGGCGTAATCTCCTATTCGGTATCGCAACGCACGCGGGAGATCGGTATTCGCATGGCCCTGGGCGCCCGGCAAGTGCAAGTAAGTGCAATGTTCGTCCGGCAGGGCCTGGTACTCGCGGGGCTCGGAGTATTGTTCGGTTTGGCCGCGGCGCTCGCACTGACACGTTTCATGACATCGGTGTTGTTCGACGTGAAGGCTAACGATCCGTCTACGTACGTCTTGATGGGAATCAGCCTGATAGTCGCCGCTCTCCTTGCCAGCTATATTCCTTCGCTCCGCGCGACCTCTGTCGATCCGATCGAAACCTTGCGCAGCGAATGATGAGTCGCCGCGCAACTATACACCCGGTACGCTGCGCAGAACCAGGCAGGTAATGTCATCGTGTTGAGGAGCCTGGCCGACGAATTGGTCTGCGGATGTCATCAGGTCACGCAAGACTTCGGCAGCGCTTCGTAGTGAGCGGCCGTTAAGGACGGCAAACATACGGCCCTCTCCATACTCCTCTTCTTGTTCATTTTCGGCTTCGATCAATCCGTCTGTAAAGACAACCAGAAGATCGCCGGGCAGCAGTTGTACCTGGCCGGATTGATAGCGGGCGTCGCGCATAAGGCCAAGAGGCAGACCTCCGCTTTCGAGGCGCTCTGTGGCGCCAGTTGCACGTAGCAGAACCGGCCAGTTATGCCCGGCATTCACGTACGTGAGGCCGCGTGTTGCAGGATCCAGTTCGGCGAGAAACATAGTCGTAAAGCGCTGGCCGCCAACGTTCCTCTCGCAGGAGTAAAGGTTGAGTCTTTCGACTAGTTCAAGAACCGACTTGCAGCTTGCTGCCAGCGTGTGAAGGCTTGCCTGCAGGGTAGCCATGAGCAACGCTGCGGGAACGCTCTTGCCCGCTACATCGGCGACGACCAGAATGATGCCCGGGCCCTCATATTGAGCTGCTGCGGGCGTGCCGGAAGGTCGAAGAAACGCGTCGTAATAATCGCCTGCCACCGTGTTCGCCGGGCGAGTAGCAAACGCGATATCGAGTCCAGGTACATGCGGCGCCGCGGCTGGCATGAGCCAAGTCTGGATTTCCTTCGCGATTTCGAGGTCGCGCTTCATCGTCACACGATCGGCTAATTCGAGCGCAAGCAGGATGAACAGAATGATCGATCCCAATATCGCGAGATTGGGTGTTTGGAGTTCGACCTGGCCGAATCGGAAATCCAGTCCTGGAAGGACGAAACAAATGAGCGCAACGACGAAAAGGACCCGGCGCGCCGGCGACAACTTGAGCACCATCGCCCAGAACAGACCCCGCGCGACACGATTCACTCGGTGCCCGCGACTCTCCTTCTCGCCGCGAGTCCAATCAACCTCCCTGCTGTAGAGCCGATAGCTTGCACGGGCTTCGCTATGGAGCTGCAGCCAGAGCTGCTGGATGGCGATGCCATCGCTAATCCGGCGCCAGAAGTCCCGTATACGGGTAGCCATAACTTGAGTGTGCACTCCCAGGCCCTTGAGAAGCTTGGGCGGGTCGTGCCGCCCGGCTTAGTGCTCAAGTTTTCTGGGATTCAGCCGATGTCTTAATTGCAGCCCAGTAGAGCGGCCCACGATGAGACCACTGAGGAGCGCGTGGATTCGCGGACGGGCTGGCTCATTCTTCAGGAAGGCACGGTGCAAAGCAGCTATCCGCAGGCGGAAAAATCGAATCCGATACGCCGGTCAATTACAGGGCTCCCGGATACGCTTTGTGCTGTGCCTGTCTGTCCTTCCGCTTCTTTCGGGCAACCTGAAAGCGAGCCTCGATCCGGCAACGCCACTCACAGAATATGTCCGGAGCGGATGGGACACGGCACAGGGACTGCCGCAAAACTCTGTTCTGGCGATTGCGCAAACGCCGGACGGTTATCTCTGGCTGGGTACGGAAGAGGGCTTGGTGCGCTTCGACGGCGTACGCTTTACCGTATTCGACCGGCACACATCGGGACTCTTGAACAACATGATCCAGGCGCTGCTGGTAGATCATGCGCACAACCTCTGGATCGGCACGGCCGGCGGAGGCCTGACGCGTTACGACAACGGCCGGTTTGTTTCGTTCACCGCGAAGGACGGCCTGGCGAGCGACTCTGTTCGAGCCCTCTATGAAGATGCCGAAGGCACGCTCTGGATCGGCACGGATGGAGGTGGCCTCACGCGGTTGCGGCGGGGCAAATTCCACCATTTCACGACGGAAGATGGCCTGCCGGATAACGCAGTTTATTCCATCTCGAGCGATCGCACAGGCTCGCTGCTGGTTGCCACCCACGGCGGATTGAGCAGCTTCCGCAATGGCAGGTTTGAACCATTTCATCCGGGTGGTCACTCTCGCTGGGGTTCGGCAAGAGTGCTTAAAACGACACGCGACGGATCGCTTTGGATCGGAACCACGGATGGCCTATGCCGGGTATCTGACGGCCACACGAGCCTTTTCACACGCGCGAACGGGCTGGCAGGCAACACCGTTTACTCGCTGTATGAGGACCGCGCCGCAACGCTGTGGATTGGAACCGGAAATGGCCTCACCCGGTTCGCAAACGGGAAGCTGACCTCATTAACAGAGAAGGATGGACTTCTCGGTAAGGATGTGTGGGCGATATCTGAAGACAGCGAAGGTAATTTATGGGTCGGGACGGCAGGAGGAGGTTTGAATGCCCTGAAGAACGGTTCCGTACAAACACTGTCACGGAGCCAGGGTCTGCCCAGCGACACCATTCTGCCCATCTATCAAGATCACGAAGGCACGATTTGGGTCGGCTCGGACCAGGGCCTCGCTGCTTTGCGCAATCTGTCGAATTCGTCTGGAGGTCGCGTCACACGTTACACAACTCGCAACGGGCTGCCCGACAATCTGGTGTTTTCCGTCTCGGAAGATAAAAGCGGAACGCTCTGGGTAGGCACTCGGCAGGGCGTAGCCCGGATGCGACAGGGCCGGCTGACGAGCGTGGAAGGCATCCCGAGGAACTACGTCCTATGCACGTTTGTCGACCAAAACGATGAGCTCTGGTCGGGGAGCCGCGCCGGGCTCACTCATTTCGATGGCCGCAAGTTCACGACGTATACCACGCGGGACGGGCTTTCGAGCAACAATGTCCTATCCATTTATCAGGACATCCACGGTGTGATGTGGATCGGAACGGGAGGCGGTGGAATTGACCGCTTCGAGGCTGGCAGGTTCCGCAGCTACACGACAAAAGACGGCCTGGCGAACGATGTGGTCTGGGCGATCTGGGGCGACAGCAGTGGAACTTTATGGCTCGGGAGTAACGGTGGCGGCCTGAGCCGGCTCCGTAATGGCAAGTTCACGACATATTCAACGGCACAAGGGCTCTATGACGATTCCGTTCTGGGCATCATCGATGATCGGCTCGGAAATCTCTGGATGACCTCGGACAAGGGCATCTTTCGCGTCAGCAAGAAACAGCTGAACGATTTCGCGGCTGGCCTGGTGAGCAGGATTGTTCCAGTCGTCTACGGAACACCGGACGGCATGAAGAGCCGGGAGTGCAACGGCGGATTTCAGCCGGCCGTTTCGCGGCTTGCTGACGGGCGACTCGGTTTTCCGACAGCCAAAGGTCTTGCCATCATTGATCCCTCTTCGCTACCGCAACGGCGCGCCAGCGCCCTCATCGAGACCGCCAAGGTGAACGATACCAGCATCGCAATCGATCGTGCGGGGGTGCTACCGGCGGGAAAGGGACAACTCGAGTTCACATTTACATCTCCAACCTTTACTGATCCTGAAAGGATTCAGTTCCGTTACATGTTGGAAGGGTTCGACAAAACCTGGATCGATGTTGGCACTCGCAGAACGGCATACTACACGAACATTCCCCATGGTCAGTATCGATTTAAGGTTGAAGCGGGCCGTGAAGGACAGTGGAATCCTGCTGCCGGAGAGCTGCCTTTAACACTGAAACCGCATTATTACGAAACTGTTCCGTTTTATACCGGTATCGCCGTTATCCTATTAACACTCGCCGGAGCGATGTATGCCGCGCGAGTGAAGCACCTGAAAAAGAACCAGGCCACGCTGCTGAGACTCGTCGACGAGCGGACTGCCGCTCTGAGAGAGAGCGAGCGCCAACTTCGGGCTTCGAGGGATGAGCTCGAGATGCGAGTGGCTGAGCGGACTCGCGACTTAAGGCACGCCAATGGCGCTCTGGAGGACGAGATTGCGGTAAGGCGGAATACGGAAGAGCAGCTTATCGTCGCCAAAGAAGCGGCAGAGGCAGCGAGCCGGGCGAAAAGCGATTTTCTCGCAAACATGAGCCATGAGATCCGAACGCCGATCAACGGCATTATCGGGATGACGGAGGTAAGTCTAGCTACCGAACTCGCCCCGGAACAGCGTGAATACCTCGAGATTGTAAAGACATCCGCCGACTCACTGTTGCACATTGTGAACGAAATCCTCGATTTCTCAAAGGTCGAGGCAAGAAAGCTCGATCTCGACGAGATTGATTTCGACTTCCAGCGGTCCGTCCAGGAGGTGGTGCGGTCCGTCTCACTGAGGGCGAAACAGAAGGATCTGAAGCTTGTACTCCAGATCGATAAGGCGGTGCCTGCCAGACTGATCGGAGACCCGCTCCGGTTGCGGCAAATCGTTCTAAATCTGCTCGATAACGCGATCAAATTTACGCGGCATGGAAGCGTCTCATTAGCGATTGGGCTGGACGAAATCTCGTCTCAGCGAGCGTTCTTGCAATTTTCCGTGACCGATACCGGGATCGGCATCCCTGCCGATAAGCAGAGGACGATTTTCGAGCCTTTTTCGCAGGCGGATACCTCGTCGACGCGCAAGTATGGCGGTACGGGCCTGGGGCTCACGATCTCCTCGCAACTCGTTGAGATGATGGGCGGCGCGCTGGCGGTTGAAAGCAGCCCCGGTAACGGTAGCACTTTTTACTTCACAGCCCGTTTTGGGGTGCCCTGCGAAGCGGCCAATTTCGATTCAGTACCCGCACGAAAGGAGATGGTTTCCGTTTAGGGCGGTCCGGCTCGCAACGGTTGTCCAGTCCATACGTCCAAACTGGAGTCGAGTAGCTCTAGAAACCGCTAGAAAGTCGTTCAGTCCGTTATACTTTAGATAGCTCCGGAATTTCCTTGTCTATGAATAACCGCTTCAAATGGACCGTCGTCGGGTCGTCTACCTGCGTGGTCATTCTGCTCCTTCTCGGTGCGCGCAATGGCCGTGCAGTCGCCACCGATGATGTCTACGGTCATTTGAAGGTCTACACCGAGGTCCTGGAACGGATCAAGCTCGAGTATGTAGAAGAGCCCAACATGAAGAATGTGAGCTTGGGCGCGATCAACGGGCTGCTCGAATCGGTGGATCCGTTCGCCAGCTATCTCAGCGCGGATCAATACCAGCAGTATCAAAAGAATCAGGACGCCGGTAAGCCGGGCGTCGGCCTTATCCTTGCAAAGCGTTTCGGATACGTCGCGGTGGTCGACGTACTTCCTGGTTCGCCGGCCGAAAAAGCCAATATCACCAGCGGCGATCTGATCGAAAGCATCAATAATGTTGCCACCCGCGATATGCCGCTCGCCTACGCCGAAGAGCTGCTCAGAGGCGATGCAAACACGACCGTGCAACTGGTAATTCTGCGCCTACGCAATCCCGATCCGCAAAAGATCGCGCTGACCCGAGCCGCTGTTCCGTTCCCAGAAGTCACTGCCAAGATGCTTCCCGAGAATGTCGGGTATTTGCATGTGGCAAGTCTGGCAGGAAATCGTCTGGAACAGACAAAGGCAAAGCTGCAAGACCTGAAAAAGCAGGGCGCCAAGTACATCGTTTTGGACCTTCGGCACTGCTCGACAGGTGACCAGACCAACGGAATTCCGCTCGCGAATCTCTTTCTGGATAAAGGCGAAATCACCTATCTGCAGGGTCAGAAGACGGAGCGGAAGCAGTTCGATGCCCAAGCAAACGATGTAGTTTGGAGCGGACCGCTGGTGGTGATTACGGATCGTGCAACCGCAGGGGGAGCGGAAATCGCAGCAGCAGCCCTGCTCGATGACAAGCGGGCACAGGTGGTAGGTGAGCGCAGCTACGGCGACGCTAGCGTCCGCAAAACCATCCAAATGGCGGATGGCGGCGCGATCATCCTATCCGTTGCGAAATATTATTCGCCGGCCGGTAAAGCGATTCAGGATACAGGCGTGGTTCCCACCGTGCAAGTGGCAGAGGCAGACAACTCGCCCGAACTCGACCAGGATGGAAACCCGATTCCGGGTACTGCGCCGCGAAACACTGAAGATAATCTGTTGAAGCAATCAATCGATCTGGTGACCGGCAAAGCGACTATCGCCCAGCTCACGAACCAGGAAAACGGACCGCTTGCAGTGGGAAGCCACCCCATCGAGGAAAAGCGCCCAACCGTTCCAGAGCCTCAGCAATAGCCAGGTAACAACTTTTATGCCTCTCTACGAATATCAGTGCGAAAAATGCGGTGAGTCATTCGAAGCGATGCAAAAGTTCTCCGACGAACCTTTCACGACACATGAGAACTGCGGCGGCCCAGTGCACCGCCTCATCTCTGCGCCGGCCCTGCAGTTCAAAGGCAGCGGTTGGTATATAACCGACTACGCCAAGAGCAATTCAGGCGCAAACGGATCATCCGGTAAAACCGACTCATCAGAATCGAAGCCTGCTTCGGGCGATGGCAAGGCAGGGTCGACTTCCGAGAAGAAATCTACCTCCACACCTGCCTCCACCGAAAAGAAGTAGCGCGACTAAGTCTTTCGGTCTGATTTCTCGAGCGCCGCATTCAAAGATCCCTGCCGATAGCCTTCGAGGTCGAGGGTCACGTACAGAAATCCGAGTTGCTTGAATATTGAGGTGAAGGCCTGAGCGCACTCCTCAGTCAGCGCACGGTGAAGCTCGTCTTTGGCGATCTCAATCCGTGCCAACTCGCCGTGAAAGCGCACCCGGAATTGTTTGAAGCCAAGCGCACGAATGGCTTCTTCACCCTGCTCTATCGTTCGTATGGTCTCCATGTTGACAGGCGTTCCGTACGGTACACGTGAACTGAGACAAGCAGCGGCCGGGCGATCCCAGGTAGAGAGCCCCGCGATTCGTGATAATTCCCGTATTTCGGCCTTGGTGAGGTCTGCCTCCACCAGCGGTGCAAGAACCTGATGAATCTTCGCGGCGCGCTGCCCGGGGCGGTAGTCGCCCAAGTCGTCTTTGTTTACACCGTAGACGATGTGAGCGAATCCGTTCGCGGCAGCGTAAGACTCGAGCCGTGTGAATAGCTCATCTTTGCAGTGAAAGCAGCGGCTCTTGTCGTTCTTGACGTATTCAGGATTATCGAATTCGTAGGTCTGAATGTACTCGTGCCGGAAGCCGCATTCACGCGCAAAAACCTCTGCATCCCGCTTGTGAGAGGTCGGAATCGAAGCCGAATCCGCCGTGATGGCAATGGCATTTTCGCCGAGGCTGCGGTTCGCTGCCCAGGCGAGGTATGCGGAGTCGGTTCCACCTGAGTAGGCTACGATAACGCGCTTCAAGCGCTTCAGATGCGCGAAGAGGCTCTGCTCTTTGGCCGCCAGCAGCTCGCGGTCGAACGAGGTGTTGGCCTGGAGTGTGACAAGGGCGGCCATACCTGAAGTATATAAAGAGCCGCCCCCTCTGACCCTCGGGTTACTGCAGCGGCAGTTCGCCGGGTTTGCCGTTGCCGTTCTCTTCTTCGGATTCGGGGATCACGGAAGCCGCAGCGACCTGATCGCCTTCTTCCATTCGGACCAATCGCACGCCTTGAGTAGAGCGACCGGCCTGCCGGATTTCACCCGCTTCGAGCCGGATGATTTTACCGTCCTTAGTGATGATCATCAGATCGGTGCTCTCTTTGACCGACAAAACGGCCACGACCTTACCGACCTTAGCGCTGGTCTTCATGTTGATCACGCCCTTCCGGCCGCGGCCGGTGAGGCGATAATCTTCGAGCGGCGTGCGTTTACCGTAGCCATTCTCGGAAATAGAAAGAATCAGACCCTCTTTCTCGACGACTTCGAGACCGATCAGGTAGTCGCCCTCTTCGAGGTCCATAGCTCGCACGCCGCGGGCCTGCCGGCCCATCGCGCGAACCTCGTCCTCGTTAAAGCGGATAGCCATACCTTCGTGCGAGCCAAGGAAGATGAAGTTTTCACCCGAAGTAATAGCGGCGCCGAGCAGCTCATCACCATCGTCAAGCCCCAGCGCAATGATGCCGCGCGACAACGGATTATCGAATTCTGTCAACTCGCACTTCTTGATCACTCCCTGACGCGTGACCATGACGATAAACTTACCCGGCGAAAATTCCTTGACGGACAAGAACGCCTTCACGCTCTCATCCGGCTGCAGACTGATCAGCCCGGAAACATGTTTGCCCCTGCCGGTAGTACCCGCATCCGGGATCTCGTAGATTTTTAGCCAGTAGACCCGGCCTTTGTTGGTGAAGATGAGAAGGTACGAGTGAGTAGACGCGATCACCAGATGTTCCACGACATCTTCGGAACGCGTACCCATCCCGATACGGCCTTTACCGCCGCGCAACTGCCGCCTATAGGTGTCGACGGAAGTGCGCTTGAGATAGCCGCCGCGGGAGACGGTCACCGCGACGTCTTCCATCTGGACCAGATCTTCAAGTCGAATCTCGCCCGTGTCTTCGATGATCTGAGTGCGCCGCTCGTCACCGAACTCCTTCTGCACTTCCTTCAATTCTTTGACGATTACGTTTTTTAAGACTTTTTCGGAACCGAGAATTTCGACGTACTCCGCAATCTGGCGCTGAATGTCGGCAAGATCGTCGATAATCTTCTGTTGCTCCATGCCGGTCAGGCGCTGCAGTTGAAGTTCGATGATGGCCTGCGCCTGACGCTCGGTGAATTCGAATCTCGTAATCAAGCCTTCGCGCGCTTCCCTCGGCGTCTTAGCTGCGCGAATTAAACCGATAACCGCATCCAGATTTTCGAGTGCTTTCTGAAACCCGAGAAGAATGTGCTCGCGCTCGCGCGCCTTGCGCAACAGGTAATCGGTACGGCGTCGTACAACATCGGTGCGGTGATCGATGAAGCGCTTAATGACATCGAGAAGGCCGAGCTCACGCGGCTGTCCGTTGACGATCGACAGCATGATGACACCGAAGTTCACCTGCATCTGCGTCTGCTTGTACAGGTTGTTCAGGACCACTTCGGCCTGCTCGCCGCGCTTGAGGTCGAACACGATGCGCATGCCATCGCGGTCGCTTTCGTCGCGCGCATCCGCGATTCCTTCCAGTTTCTTCTCGGCAACCAGCGCGGCCACGTGCTCTATGAGGCGTGCCTTGTTCACCTGGAAAGGAATTTCAGTCACGACAATGGCTTCACGATCTTTGCCGATCTTCTCGGTGGCTGCTTTCGCGCGCATTTTTAGACTGCCGCGGCCCTTCAGGAAGTAATCGTAGATGCCCTGCCTGCCGAGAATGAAGCCGCCGGTCGGGAAGTCCGGTCCCGGAACCATCTCGATGATCTTGGAAAGCGGAGTATTGGGATCGTTCACCAGCGCGATGGTCGCGTCCACGATCTCCTTCAGATTGTGCGGAGGAATGTTGGTCGCCATGCCAACGGCGATACCCGAAGAGCCATTGATCAACAGGTTCGGGACACGTGTCGGCAGGACTTCCGGTTCCACTTCGCTGTCGTCGTAATTGGCCTTGAAATCGACGGTTTCTTTGTCGATGTCCTCCAGGAGAGCGCCTGCAATGCGTGAGAGGCGCGCTTCGGTGTATCGCATCGCCGCCGGCGGATCGCCATCGACTGAACCGAAATTTCCCTGGCCATCCACCAGCAGATAACGCATCGAGAACGGCTGCGCCATGCGCACCAGCGCATCGTAAACCGGCACATCGCCGTGCGGGTGAAATTTACCGAGAACATCACCGACGATTCGGGCGCACTTACGCGGGGCGCGATTGTAGTGCAAACCCATCTCGTGCATGCCGTAAAGAATGCGGCGATGCACGGGCTTCAGTCCGTCGCGCACGTCGGGAAGCGCGCGCCCCACGATCACGCTCATGGCGTAATCGAGGTACGAGCGTTTCATCTCGTCTTCGATGTTGATCGGGATCAGGTTTTTGTTGTCGCCAGGCGGAAACAGCGATCCGCCGCGCGACCCGTCATGATCGGCCAAACAGAACTCCTACAGAATTGACTAGTACGGTTTCGGCTGCAAGCGATTGCAAAGGCGGGAACTTACGGCCAATAGGTCTTCACTCTCAATTTTACCAGTTTGCGTGCGACCGATGCGCGCATTCGCGCATCTTATTGAAGACGCTGCCCGTTCGCTACACTGAGAGTGTCTCTCTAGAATGTTATCGATTGTAATCCCCATCCACAACGAGGAACCGGCCATTCTGCCGCTTTACGACCGGCTCACTACCGTTCTCGAGAAATTGCGGCAGCCCTTCGAAATCATTTTCGTCGATGATGCTTCAACCGATCGCAGCTTCGATCTGCTCGCAAACCTGGTGGAAACGGATCATCATCTGAAAGTCATCCGTCTGCGCCGCAACTTCGGCCAGACTGCAGCGCTTGCGGCCGGTTTTGATGAGGCACAGGGCGAAGTAGTGATCTCGCTTGACGGTGATCTTCAGCATGATCCCGATGACATCCCGGTGCTTCTCGAAAAAATCGAAGAAGGATACGACATCGCAAGCGGCTGGCGTAAAGACCGGGTGGACAACGCAGTCACACGCAAGATTCCGTCGCGCATTGCGAACTGGATGATGAAGCGCGCCTCGGGCGTGGACCTTCACGATTTTGGAACGACCTTCAAGGCGTATCGCGCCGAGGTTCTGAAGGATGTGAACCTTTACGGCGAACTGCATCGCTTCATCCCCGCTCTTGCCAGCTTTTACGGAGCGCGAGTAGCCGAGGTGCCGATCAAGAACATCGAGCGCCCGAACGGTTCATCTCATTACGGCCTCTCGCGGACATTCCGCGTCTTTTTCGACATTCTGACCATCAAGTTCTTGCTTCGCTATCTGACTCGCCCCATGCACTTCTTCGGCAAGTGGGGTTTGGCCGGAATCGCCCTGGGCAGCATCGTGCTGCTGTGGATGTTGGTGGCGAAGATTCTCGGACAGGACATCCTGGCAGAGCACGGACCACTGATCGTAGCGGGCGCCCTGCTTTGGTTTGCCGGGCTGATGATGTTGAGCACGGGCCTCATCGGGGAAGTTCTAATGAGAACGTACTTCGAGAGCCAGGGCCGCCGTATTTATGCCATCCGCGAAGTGCGTTGCCGGCGCGAACAGTTGGTGAATGGCGCTCGCTGATCAGTACGACGGATTCATTTTCGATTATGGCGGTGTTCTGGTCACACATCAAACGCCCGAAGACCAGAAGCGCTTAGCGCAGATCGCACGAGTACCTGTCGAAACTTTCATCGAACTGTATTGGGCGGAGCGCGCCAGCTACGATAAAGGCGAGTTGAGCGCCGATGAATACTGGTGCGATCTCGCTCGCAAAGCTGGAACCGAGCCTTTTGACCCTGCAGTCATCGATAAGCTTACGGAAGCCGACACTGAAAGCTGGATGCACTTCGATACGGTCATGTGGGACTGGCTCGAAGCGCTGCGAGCGAACGGAAAGCGCCTGGCTCTACTCTCCAACATGCCGCGCGATCTCGGCGAAGCCCTCAAATCGCGGACGGACCGGTTCGATCAATTCGATCAGGTCACACTCTCCTATGAAGTGCACGCCGTGAAACCGGAGCCTGCCATCTACGAACAGTGTCTGGAAGGGCTGAACACCTCAGCGGAGCGGACGCTGTTCCTGGATGACCGAATGGAAAACGTGCAGGGCGCGGAACTGCTGGGTATTGCCGCGACGCAATTTCTCGATCGTGACGATGTTCTGCTTCGTCTTCGCTAAGGCGCGCTGAGCGCAGACCCGGCGCGGTTCCAATAACTCTCGAACAAGCCAGACATCGCTTCTCCGAAACCGTCATGCTCGA
Source organism: uncultured Acidobacteriaceae bacterium (assembly GCA_963846185.1). GTDB lineage: Bacteria > Acidobacteriota > Terriglobia > Bryobacterales > Bryobacteraceae > Bog-105. Next base: position 64,727 of record CAWJVA010000001.1, read on the forward strand.
ACACTACCGCCGTCCAGGACGGCCGCGTGAGCACCGGATCAAGTAACGCGACCAGACCACATTTACCGTCAAAGAGCGCCAGCTTCAGCGGTAGGCGCTGATAGAACCGGATTTCGACTCCTGCTTCCCGGTACTCCTCGAGGCGATCACGATGCTCCGCATCGATCTCGCCTGCCTCGATTAGAAGTCGCGAGCGAACGCCTCGTCCCGCTGCCTCCTTGACCAGCTGCTCGTCGAGCGGATCGACTGCGAACGGAGGGCGAGAGAACTCGACGTAGTAATTCGCGACGGTATTCAGCATGCGGCGGTAGTGAATCGCGGTCTGCGTAGGATCGTTGACCAAGCTGAGGAAGTCAAGCGTGCCGCGGCCATCCTGGCCCGCCAGATAAGCGGTTCTCAAATCCTCCATGAGACCGGCGGCCATGCGTGCCTGCTCGGTAAGCTCGCTTTGCAGAGCCTTTGTACGCCGCGCAAGGTAGCCGGGAATGGCGAGATTCGGATCGACCGCGGAAAACAGCTTGGTCTTTTCCTGAATGACTTGAGCGAACCCTTTCTCCACGAGGCTATCGAGTACTTCGTAAATCTTCTGCCGCGGGACATGAGCGCGGGCAGCAAGTTCCAAAGCTTTGAAACGCGGATGTCCCATCAGCACAAGATAGGAGCGGGCTTCATAGGCGTTCAAACCTACTTGCTGCAGTTTACGCCAGCTAAGTTGAAAATCTCCTGTTATGGCTTCCTGCGCTTTCACGAACCGAGAACATATCACAATCGGGATCGAACTGGCGCAGGAATAAGATTCGATAGCCGAGCTTTATTTCCGGCGAGCGTGCTAGAAGTGAATCCCTCCACTGCACACCAGCACCTCGCCGGTGACGTAGTCGGAAAGCGGTGAGCAGAAGAAGAAGACGGCATTCGCAGCATCATCAGGCGTGCCGAGGCGGCCGAGCGGGATCATGCGCGCGGCCTCTTCCCTGACCTGAGCCTGCATGCCAACGCGTACACGCCGTTCCCCGATGGCAATGTTCGTCTCGGCATCTTCCATGGGCTTAATCAGTCGTGTGTCGATCAGCCCGAAGCCGACTGCATTCACCGTAATGCTGTAGCGGCCCCATTCCTTTGCGAGAGTCTTGGTCAGACCAACGACACCCGCTTTACCGGAAGCGTATCCAATCTGCCCCGCATTGCCGTCCAGCCCAGAGATGGAAGTGATATTGACGACCTTGCGGGTGACACTGCGGCCGCTTTCCTTTTCTTTCTTGGCCGCTTCCCGCATCCAGTGCGCGGCGGCGCGCAGCAACCGGAACGGAGCGACGAGATGAATGTCGAGCATAGCCTGGAACTGCTCGTCCGAGGTCTTTTGAATGACGTTGTCCCAGGTGTAGCCGGCGTTGTTGACCACTATGTCAACAGAGCCGAACGACTGGATGAGATGCGTGATCGCAGTTTGCGGAAAGCTGGGTTCGGTCAGGTCTCCGGCCAGCGTGTCGACCTTACCGCCGCCGTTTTCGAGCGCTTGCCTGGTTTCGCGCAAAGCCTCACTATCCACATCGATGAGAAGAACCGATGCCCCCGCCTCGATCAACTTTTTCGCGATCGCTCTGCCGATCCCGCGACCCGCTCCGGTGACGAGGGCAGATTTATTTGCAAGCGAGATATTCATGCAGGCGGTTTGTAACCACGCCAGCATAGCAGAGCAACTTCCTAGAACAGCATCATCTGAGACCCAGGCGGACGTGGGAGCTGGGCTTCATCCATGTCTCGCGCCGGTATGCCCGTCCTTAACCGAATATCGCTGACCATCGTTCGAATGCGCTCAGGGTACGATCCTTTCAGATAGGCACCCTCACTGAAGCTTCGGCGATAACGCGGGAGGTGCTCCGGAAATCTTTCGGCCAGGAACGGGAAGAAAACGCGCTGCGCGGTGGGTTTTAAGAAAAGAACATTGGCGCCAAATTGATCTGCTCCGGCGGCCTTGGCTGCTCGTGCTACCGTTTCGAGATTCTGCTCCGAGTCCGTAAGAAGAGGCAGAACCGGATTCGCGATCACGCCCACCGGAACACCAGCGGCGGTTAACGCAGCAACGGCTCGCATGCGCAGATCGGGACGCGGCGCAAATGGTTCAGTCAGACGCGCAAGGTCTCGGTCCATGGTTGTCACCGTGACTGTCACGCGAACTTCGTTACGAGCCGAGAGCGCGCGGAGCAGGAGAGCGTCTCTCGCTACCAAGTCTGATTTCGTAGTGATGAAGATCGATGTGCCGGCGATGTCCTGCATGGCCTCGAGCAAGTGGCGCGTTCGCAGAAATTTCTTCTCAGCGGGCTGGTAAGGATCGGTCGCGGTCCCAATGCCGATGATCTGTCCGGAGTGCACTGCTTTGAGCTCCTGCTTGAACTCCGATTCATCCCAGTCCTTGGCATAGATCTCGCGCTCGAACAGCTCGGGATCGGAGCGCTCCATGAATTCATGTGTGAAGCGTGCGTAGCAGTATTTGCAGCCGTATTCACATCCGCGATAAGGGTTCACTGACCAGTGAAACGGAACGCGACTGGAATGGCAACGGTTGAGCCATTTGCGGGTGGGCAGCGTGCGGTACTCGACATGCCGCTTTTTTGCAAGGAGATCAGATTCCGCCGCCGAGCGCGCAATCCCGACTAACCTGACCAGGGTATCCACGACAGGAGACTCTCGTGGATATGTTCTCCTTTTATTCGCCTTTTGTCAACTGCCGACTTTCGTGAAAAGCGCGAATCAGGATGCGAGTAAGGAGATGACACCGCGCTGGCGTAGCCCGTTCAGCGCGAGACCGTGGCGGCCATGCACCCCGGTTTTCTCGAAGATGTGCTTAAGGTGAATCTTGACCGTCCCAGGTCGGATACCGAGTTCCTGAGCGATCTCGCGATTCTTGAATCCCTGTTCGACCAGCTCCATCACCTGGCGCTCACGCGGCGTGAGTTCAACGGACGATTCTGATTCGATGCTCGAGAAGTCACGAAATACCGAGTCTTGCATCCAGGTTTTTCCCTGGCATACAGCGCGTAAACAGGCTAGAACCGTGCTCGTATCGGCCGATTTGCGCAGGATGCCTTTCGCGCCTAATTGAAGAAAACGGAGCGCCTCGGCTTCGGTGATAGACATTCCCCAGATCACAAGCACAGGCCGGGTTGAGCCCTGAGCGGCTTTCTCAGCCGCAGTCTGGTTCAAAGTATCGAGGATCATCTGCGCGCCGAGTGATTTGTCAACGAGCAGCAGATCCGCCTGATCGGCGAGAGGACTCAGCATCCACTCCGCCGGCGAAGTGTGAGAGCTTAGGACTCGCAGATCCTGGGTCGAGTCGAGCAATTGGGACAGACCGTAAATCGTGAGAGGCTGGCCATCGCATATGGCCACTCTTTTCTCTTTCCTGTGTAATTCAAAGTTCATGTTCTGCCTCTACTCCTCATCGGCAGCCGCTCTGAACAATTGAGTGGCGCTGAACAATTGGTGGCAGGTGTGCGGCGTTGCTCTCGCCACACCGGAGAGGAAAGGTACTGGGACCCTTATCGGAGTAGATGAGAGTACTAGTCGAGCAGGTTGATGGTGCCGCGGCATTTCGCTGTGCCGCAACTGCAGGAAACGCGCTCCACCTTCTTGTCGAAATGATAATCGACTGTCAATTCTTCGCCGGGGCGGATCGCGCGGAGACTCATATAAAGGATGTGCCCCTTGATAATGCGCGCGACCAGGTTGGGATCGCAGGAGTGATTGATGTATTCCGCGCCCGAGCCGCCGACGGAACCGTCAATTGTCCAATAAGGGTCGAGCGTGAACAGATAAATCATGTCGCTCGATTCCGCGCGCAGCTTGGTCTCGCGGCGGCTGATCTTCTCCCCGGTATACTCGATAACTTTTCTCCGCGCCGGGATGTGTTCTGCCGCGTAGACTCCCCAGCGATGAATTTTTGACGGAGCGAGCTTCAATTCAAAGCACGCGTAGGTGGAATCGATACGAGGATCGCTGCTCTCTGCCGCGCGCTTTCCATTTCCATTGGCAGAAGTCAAACGCGTCATGGTGGTCAGGTTAGCCGATCGCGGAAAGATACGCTACTGTGTTTATAAATTTTTCACGCGCCCTTCTTTTCAAGAACTGTCACCAGCTCCTGAACCGCATCGGCGCTCTTGCGCAACGCGGCGGTTTCGCTTTGCTCGAGCTTCACCTCATAGATCTTCTCGACCCCCGACCTGCCGAGCTTTACCGGTACGCCGACGAACAATCCCTGAATGCCGTACTCGCCCTGGAGATGAACCGCACACGGAAGAACCTTCTTCTTGTCTTTCAGAATCGATTCCACCATTTCGACCGTAGAGGCAGCAGGCGCATAGTAAGCACTGCCAGTCTTAAGGTATTTGACGATTTCGGCGCCACCGTCTCGTGTACGCTGCACCAGCCGCTCGATGGTTTCGGCGTTGGTCAGTTCAGATAGCGGAATTCCGCTCACGTTAGTAAAACGTACCAGCGGGACCATGGTGTCTCCGTGACCACCGAGCACCATTGCGGTCACGTTCTCGAAAGAGACGTTGAGCTCCTCGGCAATGAAAGTGCGAAACCGGGCGGTATCGAGAACACCGGCCATGCCGATGACCCGTTCGCGCGGGAAGCCCGATACCTTCAATGCGGTCCAGCACATCGCGTCGAGAGGATTGGTGACCAGGATCAGGATCGCGTTCGGCGAAAATTTCACGGCTTGTTGAGTCGCGCTCTTGACCACCTCGTAGTTCGCGAGCAGCAGGTCATCCCGGCTCATGCCTGGCTTGCGCGGGAACCCGGCGGTGATGACGATGATGTCGGAATGAGCGGTCTCCTCGTAACTGTTCGTACCGATCAGGCGGACATCGTGTCCTTCCACCGGAGCGGACTCGAGCATGTCAAGCGCCTTGCCTTGCGGAACGCCTTCAACGACATCAACCAGTACGACATCAGCCAGTTCCTTGCCGGCTATTTTCTGCGCCGTATTGGCTCCGACGTTACCTGCTCCGATAACGGTGACTTTGGATCGCATTTTGCTCCTGATTTCTTCGTGTTTTCGTTAGGCTCGAGTAGCGGATGCCTCCATCAGCGCGCGAATATGCGCTTCGGCCGCCATAGCCAAACCTTCCAGATTGTATCCGCCTTCGAGAACAGAGATGAGGCGGCCAGCGCATAGTTTCGCCGCCAGCTCGTGTAGAAGCACGGTGAGCCGGTCGAAATCGGCATCCGTTAGGAGAAACTGTCCGAGCGGATCGTTTACGCGGGAATCGAAACCGGCCGAGATGAGAATCAGATCCGGGCGAAACGCTTCGGCTGCGGGCACGAGATATTGTTGGAAGGCGCCGATGATCTCGTGGCCGCCGGTACCGGCCGGGAAAGGGCAGTTGATGGTCTTCCCTGCTCCAGCGCCCAAACCTGTTTCCGATGCGGCGCCGGTGCCGGGATACCACGGAGACTGATGAGTACTGAAGAATAGAACCGAGCCGTCGCTGTAGAAGATGTCCTGTGTGCCGTTGCCGTGGTGCACGTCCCAATCGGCGATGAGCACCCGCTCGACCCCGTACTTCTTTTGCGCATAGCGAGTCGCCAGCGCGACATTGTTGTAAAGGCAGAAGCCCATACCTCGATCCGCATTGGCGTGGTGACCGGGAGGACGAACCAGGCAAAACGCATTGCTGATCTGACCGGTGAAGATCGCGTCCACGGCCGAGAGAGCGCAGCCGGCGGCGACGCGGGCCGCTTCGCCCGAGCCTGAACTGATATCGGTATCACCTGTGCTGAGCTGCCGGCGGCCGGCAGCGATTTCGCGGTCAACCAAATTTAGGTAGGACTCGGAATGAACCAGCATCAATTCGTCGCGGTTGGCGGCGCGAATATTGATCTTCCGGAGGTCGCGCGCGAGACCTGTCTGTTCAAGCCGGCTCCAGACCGCCTCGTAACGCGCTGGCAGTTCGGGATGCGCAAGTCCAGGCTCGTGCTTCAGAACGCGGGAGTCTGCGGCGAGGCCCGTGTTGTACGTCAGACCCATGCGGGCGCTTAGAAGCGTCCGGCTTGGGCAGCTTTTATCGTGACGAGCTGCTCTTCGGGAACCGGCTCGATCATGCGTGTCTGTTTCCCGCGGAAGAAATCAAAGTATGAAATCTGATGAACGCAGGAAATGGTGCAGAACGGTGCGCAAGATTTCTGGGTGACGTACTCGCGGCGGATATCGGCGATGCTGTAGTCCTCGAGAGGTTTTGCTGGAAAACCACGCTGCTGGGAACAATAGTGCACCAGCCCGTCTTCGCATACGTACAGATAGCGCGAACCGGCACGGCAGCGCCAGTCGCTCGGCTGTCCATTTGCAATGCTCTCCTGGAAATAGTTGATACGCGAGAAATGCCTCTTCTCGAACTTCTTCATTTCCAGAAATACTTCGCGTTCACGGGCGGCAAGGGGGCGGAGTTGGCCGTCGCCGTCGTGAATGATGCCGACAGTCGAGGTAAAGCCGAGCTCCATGGCGCGCCGGCCGACGGTCAGAGCGTCTTCCGGATTGCGAATGCCGCCACCCAGGACGGAGTTGATGTTGACATGAAAATGCGCGTGTTCGGCCAGGACCTGCAGTTTCTTATCGAGAACCTTCAAACTCTTTTTCGAGACGTCATCCGGCATGACGTTGTCGATGCTGATCTGCAGGTAATCGAGGCCGGCGTCGTTTAATCGGTGAACGCGATCGGCCGTCAGCAGATAACCATTCGTGATGAGTCCCGCCAAAGTAGCGTGACGGCGGATGCCACGAATAATATCGTCTAAATCCGGATGAAGCAGCGGCTCGCCCCCGCTCAGCGTAATGACGCCCGTTTTCAAGTTGCCGAGAAGCTCGATCCGATGCAGCATGACATCCAACGCGACCGGCTTCGAGAAATCGTCGTACTCGTTGCAGTAAGTGCACGACAGATTGCAGCGGCGAATCGGAATGATATGCGCCATGATCGGATGATCGGTGCTTAAGGCACCTTTCATCAGCAACTTAGCCTCCCTCAGGCGCCGGTCAATCGTGCGCTGGCGTCGTTCAGCATCTAAGTTTTTTTCAGGCATCAATGCGTCAGTTTCATTTAAACACACGGAATTACCTTGACATTACTGATAAGAATCAGGTGGGTGAACTAACTACTTGAATGCAGATGATTTAAGGTCGAGCGGTAGAAGAGGTGGAGGGGTCGCCCCGGTTGCTCGCCGAGTTGGCTAGTCCGGAGACCGGATCAGGCTGCGAAAGACCCTTAAAGTGCACAATGTAGGAACGCATCGCACGTTCGAGATGGCTCATGCCATACGAGTTTGCCTCAGCCAGCGCGCGCCCATTTGTCCAGTGATCGTGCTGAATGCGGTAACACGCGATCATGGTTCCGGTACGATCCTTTCCTCGCCGGCAATGAATGAAGGTTATACCGGAATCGGGACGGGAGAGGACCTTCAAGACCTTCTCCACCTGTGCATCCGTCGGAGCAGAGAACTGTCCGAGCGGGATGTTGATGTACTTCATGCCGAGCTTTTCTACCTCCTTCTTCTCCTGCTCGGTAGCCCCGCTGTGTTCGCGCAAATCGATGACGGTCTTGACGCCCATCGCTCCTAGTTCTTCAACACCGACGCTCGAGGGTTCGGCGCCGCGGTAGATGGTGGTACTGACTTGGCCGAAATTATACACATGCTGGGCAGGCAATTGCGCGAACGCCAAGGGTACGCCGATGTAAGCGGCGATCGCGCAGGTACATATGCGCAATGAATAACAGGTCCGCATTTTCGACCTACTGGGGCGGAGTCTGCTGGGGTTGTGCCGGTGGATTGGACTGCTGTGAGCCCGATCCCACTTCTCCGTATTTGATCGTCGATTGAGTCTTGAACTCGTACTTTTTATAGTGATCGTAGTGAATGACGACCTTGATCCGCTGGGACTGCCCGTCTTTGAAATGCAGCGTATCATCGGCAAAGGTGTAGACAGGGAACCAGTATTTGCCATCGATCTGCTGGCGATAGGTCTCAAATTTCGGGAACTGCTGATCCTCCCCGCGGCCCAAGTGCCCGGTGGCACGGCCATACGTCTTCACAATCTGGAGATCCTGGTCATCCACCCAGATCTGACCCTCGAAGTAGCGTTTACGATCTTTGGTGAGCACCTTCGGCTTCACGGAAAAAACGTAGCAGGAGATTTCGTCTACCTGCTCCCGGCCGACGTAGTTCACGTCGTAGGCGGGAAGAGTGGAGTTCGTCATCACGAAGGGCATGACGTTGCGGTAGTCCTCTTCGTCTTCCTGCGTCATGATGATGTTCTGCAACGACGTGACAGGCGCGCGCAGTACACGCGAAGTACGGCGGTCGCGGTCATCGAAGGTCACCTCTTCGAGAATTTCGTAGCTGCCGCCGATGGGATCCGTTTCCTCCATCTTGGTCCGCTGCTGGTAGGTGTAGCTTTCGCGGGCAGCCGCGAATTCCGTCTCCTTCTCGACGAACTTCTGAATGATGCTCTGAATCTGGTCAGGAGTCGGGGCGGGCTTCACATCGCGGGCATTGAGGAGAACAGCAGACGCGAATAAAGACACGCCTAGCGCGCAGGTACGTTGGAACATCTTTGGAACCATTACTTCCCTATTGTGACGCTTCGGACGGGACAGCGCGTTGCAGGCGCCACAGAAATCGCTGCCAATGTGAAGCCTATCCCAGCAAAGCCTTGGCGATGGTGACGCGCTGCATGTTGCTGGTACCCTCGTAAATGCGGCCGATTTTGGCATCGCGGTAGAGCTTTTCCACCGGGTAGTCACGGGTGAAGCCGACTCCGCCAAGAATCTCGACCGCCTGCGACGCCACCTCTTCGGCCATTATGGAGCAGAAATATTTGGCCATCGCGCCTTGTGTGACGAAAGGCTCGCCCGCATCGCGCAGGCGAGCGGCGTTATAGACCATCAGTCTGCCGGCCTCGATCTGAGTGGCCATTTCGGCCAGTTCAAACTGTACGCCCTGGAAATCGCCAATTCGCTTGCCGAACTGCTTTCGTTCGCGAGCGTGCTTGAGTGCGTGGTCGAGCGCTCCTTCCGCGAGTCCGAGCATCTGAGCGGCGATTCCAATACGGCCTTCGTTCAGGGTTTCGATCGCGATCTTGTAGCCCTTGCCAATCTCGCCGATTACGTGCGATGACGGGACCGGCACGTCATCGAGAATCAGCTCGCACGTCGAAGATGCCCGGATACCGAGCTTGTCTTCCTTTTTTCCAACCGCGAACCCGGGCATGCCGCGTTCGACCAGGAAACAGGTGATCCCGCGATAGCCGGCGGACAGATCGATGGTTGCGAAGATCAGAAAGATCTCGGCTTCCGCGGCGTTGGTGATCCACAGCTTACGGCCGGAGAGCCGGTAGTCATTGCCGTCTTTAACTGCGCGGGTAGTAAGCGCAAAGGCGTCCGAGCCGGAAGCAGGTTCCGACAAGGCGTACGCGCCGACGCTTTTTGTGGCTAGCTGCGAGAGGTAGCGCTGCTTCTGCTCCGCGGTGGCCCAGCGTTCGATAGCGTTGCTCACGAGCGTATTCTGGACATCGACAATGACCGAAGCGGAAGGATCCACCTTGGCCAGTTCTTCGATTGCGAGCACTGCCTGAAAGAACGTGCCGCCCTGCCCGCCGTACTGCTCTTTGACATCGATGCCCATCAGCCCGAGCTCGAACATTTCGAACAGCAGATCGGGGCGAAACTTGCCTTCCGTATCCATTTGACGAACGTGCGGTGCTAACCGCTCATTGGCAAAGCGGCGCACCGTTGATTGAAAGAGTTGCTCTTCTTCATGCAGGACGGTCAACGGAACGGCTAGCTGCGGTTCAGCCACTTGGGACATAACGGGACCATCATAGCTCCGGGTACGGAATCCGGAGCAGTCGCGAATCACTTAAACCCGGATAGAGCTGACCTGTCACACGCCTACAAATCGTCTCCGAAATTTTCTTGGCGCCATGTAAAGGGCTCGCTTGAAAGCTGTGCTGAATGCGATCTCGGAATCGTAGCCCACAGAGTTCGCTAAATCGACTAACTTCCTATTGCTTTTCTGCAACAATGCTGCTGTCTTCTGCATTGTCCAGGTAGTGAGGTACTCAATCGGCATGCTGTCTGGACTTGCGCCAAAATCCAGTACGCCGCCATGCACATCTAGTGGTTCGATGCTCAGTTAGAGCTGATTTACGCAAGGGATGGAAGGTATCAGATGGTTCAAAAAGGAATTCGTGTCGGAATCGTCGGTGCAAATGCCAATGGAAGCTGGGCGAAGGTATCGCACGTTCCGGCAATCAACGGTCTTGCCGGCCTGAAGCTCGCGGCTGTGGCCACGCGCAACGCGCAGAGTGCACGAGAAGCGGCTGAGGCCTTCGGTGCCGATCGCTGGTTTTCCGATCCGTTCGCGATGATTCACGATGACCTGGTCGATATTGTAACGATTGCGGTTAAAGTGCCCGAGCATCGCGAACTCGTTGTCGCGGCGCTGCATGCCGGCAAACCAGTCTACTGCGAGGCGCCTCTCGGACGCACCCTCGCGGAAGCAGAAGAGATGGCGAGTGCGGTGCGCTTACACCACACCGCGATCGGATTGCAGGGTCGTTTGAATCCGGCCGTGCGGCGTGCGGCTCAGTTACTTTCTTCCGGAAAAATTGGCCGCCCACTCAACGCGAGAATTGCCGCCACCGTCGCGGGATTTGGGCCGGAACTGCCTTCCACCCATGACTACCTCAATAAGACATCTTCCGGCGCCAACCTGCTAACCATCACTGCGGGGCATACGCTCGATGTAGTGGAAGCGGTGCTGGGGCGGATCGTCGAGATTGACGCGCGGACCGAGATTCTGTGGCCGACGGTCAAACTAACGGGCACCGGCGAGGAGAGCTTGCGGGAAACTGCCGATCACGTGGACGTCCTCGGAAAGACGCATTCTGGCGCCGTATTCACGGCTAGTATCAATGGTGGTGTAGCGCTGGAGGATGCCCGCTTCCGCTTCGAGATCAGAGGCTCAGAGGGATGGCTCAGCCTGACCAGTGAGCACCCGTACGGGTTCCAAGCTGGGGATCTCAAGCTGACATCAAACATCCCATTCGCAGCACCCGAGGAGGCCGCGGTTTCCGGTGGGTTCATGGGCGCATCGATTAACGTCGGAGAGGTGTACGCTCATCTTCTCCGCGATTTGCAAACGGGTACCTACAACACACCCGGCTTTGAACACGCAGTTCACAACGCCCGTCTCATCGAGGCTGTAAGGCGCGCTGCCGAACGAGGCGAGCGGCAGAAATTCTGTTAGGTCATGCAAGTCGAGTTCATTCGATGCAGCGAGTGTGCCTCCGACACATGAAGTCAAAAATCACTTGACACGGAACCAAAAGGTTCCGTATCATTTGACTTATAGGGAACTAGATGGTTCCCTATTGGAGATGCAAGATGATGCCGTTTTCAAGGCTTTGGCGGATGCAAGCCGTCGACAACTCCTTGACCGTCTGCACGAGAAAAATGGGCAAACACTCGGAGAGTTGTGCGAAGGCCTGGATATGACTCGTCAGGCCGTCGCCAAGCACCTCGGGATTCTAAAACGGGCAAATCTAGTGTCGTGGAAACGCAAAGGCCGGGAGAGATTCCATTTCATCAACCCGGTACCGATCAACGAAATCGCGGAGCGCTGGATCAGCAAGTTCGAACGACCGCGCCTGAGCGCGCTCTCAAAACTCAAGAAGAGATTGGAAAAACAGGATGCAGAGTAAAAGGGCTGAGGAAAGCACCTTTGTGTACGTGACGTTCATTCGCACAACCCCGGAGCGGTTGTGGTCGGCGCTGACGGATCCGGATTTCATGAAGGAATACTGGTTCGGCGTGCACTTTGAGACCGAATGGAAGCCTGGAGGGCACTGGGAAATGATCTATCCTGACGGGCGCGTTACGGACGCCGGAGAAATTGTCGAATTCGACCCACCCAAGCGGATTGTGCTTAAGTGGCGGCACGAACTCAGGCCGGAATTGAAGGCTGAAGGCTTTGCGCGTTGCACAATCGAGCTTGAGCCTGTTCCTGATGCGGTCAAGCTCACGATCACACACGCCATGGATCGCGCGGAATCAAAGCTCATCCAGGCAGTATCCGGCGGCTGGCCGCGCATTCTCTCGAATCTGAAGTCCTTGCTCGAAACCGGCCAGATTGTTTTGAAGCAGTGAGGAGAACCTATGAAATTCACACACCTTGCCGCTTTTCTCGTGTTGGGAGCTCTGGCATTTCCTGTCCGTGGGCAGAAGATACCCGGCTTCGGGCGAATGGTTCGCGTGGAGGGCGATGTCAATGCGCCGGTGCCCGAGGTGTGGCGTGTATTCACCACCAGCGAAGGCGCAGAGGAGTTTTTCGCCCAAAGAGCCGATATCAAACTTGCGATTGGCGGGCCTTATGAGATCCAGTTCGATCCGAATGATGAACGATCTGGCACAAAGGGACTCAAGATCCTCAGCTACGCTCCCGAAGAGATGATTTCATTTCAGTGGAATGCACCGCCGCAATTCCCTGAGGTGCGAAACGGCGGCACCTGGGTTGTTGTCGAAATGCATCCGATTGACGCGCACAAGACTCATGTGACGATTACTCATCTCGGTTGGAAAAAGGGAGCGGATTGGGACCAGGCGTATGCACATTTTCAACGCGGCTGGAGCGAACTGATGGGCCGGCTTGAGAAGCGATTCACCGATGGCCCGATTGACTGGAGCAAGCAACGGATGATGTATCAGGAATCTGAAGTTCGCAATCAGTGAGCTAAAGGGATAGGCGCCTGTCAACGGCCTGAAGATGTACTACGAACTTAGCGAACGGGCGATCCGCTGGTTTGTATCCCTCCCGATGCGAGGTGAGCGGCGCGACCATCCACGCACGAAGCATGCCTCATCAAACGTTGTAGCCCTTTCGACGCAGTCTTTGTAGCCTGGAGGATTGGAAGATGTCATGATTCCGGAAGAGAAGATCGCGGCCGCAACTCGCGGCCTGAACGAGGCTTTCGGTGTCGCCGCATTCGACCACATCCGGGACATGACCGAGCGGCCCGGCTCCAATCGGGCCTTCCGCATCGTGGTGAGAGGATCCGCATACCTGTTGCGGATCAACACGCGGGCGGGCGATATGACACGTCACTTCAGCTGTATGCAGGCGGCGGCCGAAGCAGGACTCGCTCCACGCGTCCGGTACGTCAGCGCGGACGATCGGATCTGTATCACCGATTTTGTGGAGGCGGTGTCCTTTCCGGCAACGGACGCGCTGCGTCGCGTACCCGCCGCTCTGCGCACCCTGCACGCGCTCTCGCCTTTTCCCGCAGCCCCGTTCAATACCACGTGCACATTCCTGCTGAACAAAGGGCCTGCCCTGGACGGGTTCCTCCAGACGTTCCGGGCCGCAAACATTCTGCCGGAACACGACATCGAGGAGTTTCTAGCTCAATACGCGCGAGTAGCGGCGGCTTACTCGTCTCTCGATCCGGAATTGGCGCCGAGTCATAACGACCTGTTCAAGCCGGACAACATCCTCTTCGATGGAAGCCGCCTATGGCTGGTGGATTGGGAGGCTGCGTTCCAGAACGATCGCTATGCCGACCTGGCGGTGGTGGCCAATATGCTCGTCGCCAATGAAGCTGAGGAACAGATCTACCTTCAGGAATATTTCGGGGCACCACCCACTTCGTACCAGGCTGCCCGGTTCTATCTGATGAAGCAGCTTGCCCACATGTTCTACGCCGTGGTGTTCCTCACTCTGGGTGCAGCCGGCAAGCCGGTCGATTGGAGCGAGCCCATCCCCGGATACAGCGATTTTCAGCGGCGCTTCTGGGCGCACGAGGTCGACTTGGCGGATGGCCATTCGAAAACCGTTTACGGCAGGGTTCACTGGGAACAGCTCAGGCAAAACCTGCGCCAACCAAGATTCGAGGAAGCGTTGAGAATCGTCGCAACCCGGCACGCGGCGTCATGATCCCCGCGCGGGTCGCGACGCAATCCGGAAATCGAACCTCACTAGCGGCCAGGCTTAATCCTCGTGTGCCTTTTCCTTGTGCCCGAAGTGCAGTGTGACCACCGCTGGTGCGGCTCCATACCTCAAATATGCAAGAGGTTGATTCGTGACCCATGATGGCAGCGAATCTGGCTGCACGCGGATTGAAAAAGGATTTTGCGGCTTGGGGTTTGGAGCCGGAGTGGTATTCGTTGCCAGTGTTCCTGGAACGGCAGGACTTGCCTCCAAAATTTTCGCGGGAAGTTTGCAAACAGGTAAGAGTTCAGTCGATCTGGCAGCGGACTGCGCCCGCGCAGAATGAGTGAAGGTGGCGCACACTGCCAACGCCAATACTACTTCCAGTACGAATTTTCGTGTCATTTCATGCTCTCGATTAGGCAAATGCAAGGGTTGAGCCCCGGGTCGCGCTGATTGGGTGCAGTTTTTCGACCAATTTATTGGCCCGCCGATGGACGTTAACATGGATACAATCGAAGGCCGCCCAAACGGGCTGCTACCCGCGCGGAGTGCTTGCTAGATAGGCTCAGACGTAATCCAACCCATACGTGCCGCGAAAACGCAAAAGACCGCACTGCCAGAAGTCGCGATTTTCGTTATCTTTTTTGTTCAAGCGTGCTCAGCAACCGAACAGGTACTACCGTATACGGCCGCTCTCCTAAGCTGTCAAGGAGAAACACCTTCAGTGAAGCATCGTGTCCTCACTCAACTATGCTTGGCTAGAGGATAGGCTGCGTGCCACACGATATCCGGTTAGCCCTCCGAATGTTTGCTAAGAGCCCCGGCTCAACCAGCATGGCAGTGGCTACCTTAGCTGTTGCCATCGGAGCAAACACCGCGATTTTCAGTGTGCTGAATGCCGCCCTCCTCAAACTCCTGCCGGTGCACAATCCTGACGAGCTTATGATGCTCACGGATCCGAATGCCTCCATGGTTTTGGGCGGTCTGCTGCCAGGCGTGCGCACCCTTCTCGGGTACGAGGAATTCGTACAACTACGTGATCGCTCCAAAACGATGTCGGGCTTGTGTGCCTCCCAACTCTCTCTCGAACGCTGGCCGGTTCGGATAGCCGGAGGCCCGCAAGAACAAGCGCGCGGACGCCTTGTCAGTGAAAATTATTTCACCGTCCTCGGTGTGCGGCCTTCCGTCGGACGCCTCTTCACGCAGACCGACGCAACCGGAATAGGAAGAGACCCGTATGCGGTAATCAGCTACGACTATTGGCAGCGGAGGTTCGGGGGAGATCGGTCGGTAGTCGGAACAGCAATTCGTCTCCATCGTGCCACGCTCGTCATCATTGGAGTCGCTGCGCCGGGCTTCCGAGGTGAAACTGTGGGCCAGGACCCCGACCTCTGGCTTCCGATGCTCATGCAGCCGCTCGTAATGCCCGGCTGGGACGGGCTGCACGATTTCATGGACCACTCGCAAGACAAGCTGATGTGGCTACACGTTTTCGGGCGCCGGAAACCGGCTGTGTCCATTGCGCGGGTGCAGGCTGAAGTGAATATCCTCTTCCAGCAAATCCTGGAAAGCGGATACCCACCCTCGATGGCGCCGTCTGCTCGTAAGGAGGCGCTCAGTCAGGCCGTCCTCGTGCGCCCCATGCGTACAGGAGCATTCCATGGTCGTGATGAATTTTCTGAACAATGGACGATACTATCCGCGCTGGCGGGCCTCGTTCTGCTGATCGCCTGCGCAAATGTTGGAAACCTGCTACTTGCTCGCGCTATTGGGCGTACTCGGGAAGTGGCTATTCGCCTTTCCATGGGCGCCCGGAAAAATCGGCTGGTCCGCCAGTTCCTGACAGAGAGTCTTCTTTTAGCGACACTGGGCGGGATCGCCGGCATATTCGTCGCCACCATAGCTTCCCGTGCTTTACCGGCGCTCGTATCAGGTGGCAACGACCAATTCCAGCTCGCGGCAGACATCGATTGGCACGTCCTCGCATTTAGTGCATGTATTGTTCTTGTTGTTGGACTCCTCTTTGGGCTTGCTCCTGCCTTTCGGGCGATACAGGCGGATATCAATGAAAACCTGAAAGAGAGTGGGCGCAGTACGACTGGTTCTCGCCAGCATATGACTTTCTCAAAGGCGCTGGTAATCGTTCAAGTGGCACTTTCGTTTCTGCTCGTCCTCGGTTCAGGTCTCTTCTTGCAGACGCTACGGAATTTGCAAACCGTGCCGCTCGGCTATCCGCGAGAAAATCTATTGCTCGTGGACGTGGATAGTTCCGGAGCGACTCAGCCGGCCGTCAACTTGACCACGAACTGGTCGCCCAAATCCGTCAGATCCCGGGTGTTCAAGGCGTCAGCTATTCGGACCGCCCTCTGTTCAACGGATTCGATGGCGCGTTCGCAATTACGGTGGAGGGATTCACACTCAAGAGCGAACAAGATCGTGGATCGGCCGGCAGCTTCGTCGGCCCCGGATATTTCTCGACCATCGGTATCCCGATCCTGCTGGGACGTGAAATCGGGCCGCACGACACTTCAACCTCACCGCGGGTGTGCGTGATCAACGAAGCCTTCGCGAGGCATTTTTTTGCGGGACGCAATCCGATCGGCAAGCATTTAACAGTCAATTCCGCTTCTATGGAGATTATTGGTATCGCCAAGGATGCGCGCGTTCATTCATTGCGTGGCGCCATCGACCCGAAATTCTATGCTGCCGCGGATCAAAACTCGGGTGCGTTCTCGTTCGAGATCCGCACTGCCGGCGATCCCAACCGGATTATGAACGCAGTGCGCAGGGGCGTTTTAGCGGTTGACGAAAACCTGTCCATTTCGCAGGTGCAGACGCTTAGCAGGAAAATCGACGCCCAGAACGCGCAGCCAAGGTTGATAACAGAGCTTTGCACCATGTTCGGAATCATCGCGCTCTTCCTGGCAGCTATTGGCATCTACGGAGTACTTTCTTACAATGTCGCCCGCCGAACAAGCGAAATCGGTATTCGCATGGCTCTTGGCGCTGATAGGAACCGGATAACTGGCATGATCCTCGAAGAAACCGGACTTATGATCACTGCCGGTTTGATCGCCGGAGTGGCTGCATCTGCGGCTGCGGCTCGTTCGCTTAGCGCACAACTACACGGTGTCAACGCAGCGGGGCCTCGCTGGTCCCTCGCTCGCTATGAGCACGTCGACAGCGCAACCCAGTTGTACGGAATCGGCGCAATGGATCTCCTGACCATCGCGGGAACGGTTGGCATTCTCGTTGCAATTGCCTTGATCGCGGCCTATATCCCTGCTATCCGCGCCGCCCACGTGGACCCGGCATCCGCTCTACGTCATGAATGATTAGGTCGTGCCGATCCTATCGAGAACGGCGATCACTTCTGAAGGCAAACGCAGCGTGGCGGCACTGTAGATTCTCTCGCAGATGGCTCAGTGACGACGTGCCGGGAATCAGAAGGATATTGGGTGCTCGGTGCAAAAGCCAGGCTAGGGCGAGCTGCATCGGGGTCACCTGCAAAGAAGCGGCTGCTTCGTCAAGAACCGATGATTGCAAAGGAGTGAACCCGCCTAAAGGAAAGAATGGCACGTAGGCAATGCCATCCGCCCCGAGCTGATCGATAAAGCGATCGTCAGCCCGATTTGCGATGTTATAGAAATTCTGCACGCACACGATCGCAGTGATTTTCCGAGCCTCCGCCAGTTGAGCGGCGCTGACATTGCTGAGTCCGATGTGGCGGATTAACCCCTGCTTCTTGAGCTCCGCCAGGACCGACAGCGGCTCTGAAATTGAGCCCTCTGTCGGAGCCGCTAATCCGCCAACACGGAGGTTAACCACATCGAGTGCATCGAGACCCAGATTCCTGAGATTGTCATGAATCCCGTCGATGATCTCCTGACGAGAAAGCGCAGGAATCCAGGAGCTGTCTTCACCGCGGCGTGCTCCGATTTTGGTCACAATCACAAGACCTTCAGGATAGGGATGAAGCGCTTGCCGGATAATCTGATTCGTCACATGCGGGCCATAGAAGTCGCTCGTATCAATGTGATTTACGCCAGAGTTTACTGCTTCTCTTAGTACTGCAACGGCTTCATCGATGTTTTTGGGCGGGCCCCAAACGTGCGGGCCGGCTAACTGCATCGCTCCGTATCCCATGCGGTTGAGCGTTATTGCCGTGCCGGGAAGTGAGAACGTGCCGGCAGCACTGACCTGTGATGTCATAGATAAGTCCTCCTGTTTGCGTGTTGTTCTGAGATTCGCGTCTTGCTTGATTAATGTAAAAACCGGCTGAGCACTTGATCGATCTGCGCATCACCCGTCGGGTAGATGGATCGATCCCAGGGACTACCCGCTTCCAGCAGCAGTTCGACTACTCGGCTAAAGTTCCCTTCGGGGTGACGCTTTTCGACGATGCAATCATGGATCGCGTAACCCAGCGGCGTAGCGTGATAGCGTGGGTCAACGAGATCGACCGGGTGTCCGCGTGATATAAGCAGCTCGACGAGCGCGGCATCGCCCGACCAGGCGGCGTTATGCAACGGCGAGTATCCGTGGCTCGATTCTGTCTGCGCAATCGGAAACCCGAGATCAAGCATCAGGCGAACCGCTTCGTAGTTCGTGTTGGTCTCCCAGCAGTAGCGAGGGAGGAGTTCGAGATCGAGATTCGAAAGATTCGCGATAAGCTCGGGATGCCGGCGAGCAATGGCTTCCGCCTCTTGGCGGCGGGCGAGAACGCAGCAGACCAGCAGACGGGTTTGTGGATCGCTGTTCTCATACAGGAGATCAAAAACGCGCCTGTGCCCCTTGAGAAGCGCTATCTGGTGGGGGTAAGAATTGAAGCCCAGAGTCCATTGCAAGATTGTGCCGCCGCGACCTGCGTATCCCAGCGGAGGAAAATCAGGCAAACGCCCGATGCGATGAGCGGCACAGGCGGGATTTGTTGAGATCAGCTTGTTGACAAGATCGACATCGCCGAGCGCAGCAGCAAGGAAGATGTCCGGAGTGGCTCCCCGCTCGAGCAGATACCGGGAAACCTCAGGAGCCTTTCCTATTCGCCATTGGGCAGGTGTCGAATCATGATCCGTCATCTCGCGCGTCGATATCTGCGCCATGATCGAGGAGGAGTTCGGCCGTAATCACGTCGCGGGCGAAATGAAGGGGAGTGCAACCGTCGCCGCCCTTGGCGTGGACCAGAGATGGATCGCTGCGCAGTAAGTCAGCTAAATGATCAGTGAATCCGAACGCAGCCGCGGCGTGAACACTGAGAGGAGCGCCATTTGCCACTAAATACCGCGCAATAGCGGGCGGAACATGATCGGTGTGAAGACCGTCAGCCCAAGATTCGCCGATGGCCGAGGGGAAATCCGGCTGGTTGTGGACCAATGCTTCAACTTCATTCTCGGGAGAGTCGGATTTAAGAGCCTGTCGCAAAAGATCGCAGGCGGGGCTGTTCATCTTTTTGATTATCAGCCGCTACCGAAGTTGGTCCTCTACTTCACGCAGCCAGTCCGGCCGTTTCAGCAGTTCGCGAGGCTTGCTGCCGTCCGGCGGTCCGATGATGCCATCGCGTTGCATGATGTCCAGAATGCGTGCTGCCCGCCCATACCCCAGCCGCAACCGGCGCTGCAGAGTAGACGTGGACGCCTTCCCCATCTCGACGACCACGCGCACCGCGTCCTCATACATCGGGTCCTGCTCGCCCTCGAAGACCTCCGCATCATTGGCTTCCTCGCCTTCGCGCGGGCGGCGTCATCAGGAAGGTCTCGTCGTATTCGGGCGTGGCCTGTTGCTTCCAGAAATCGACCACCTGATTTGTTTCAGCTTCGGTAACGAATGCTCCGTGTACGCGCGTCAGCCGCGAGGAACCGGGAGGCAGAAAGAGCATGTCGCCTTTTCCGAGCAGGTGCTCGGCGCCCATGCTGTCAAGCACCGTACGTGAATCCACTCGCGTGGCAACACGGAAGCTGATGCGGGACGGGAAGTTCGCCTTGATCAAGCCCGTGATCACGTCCACGCTCGGCCTCTGCGTCGCGAGCACCAGATGCATGCCCACCGCGCGCGCCATCTGCGCCAGCCGCGTGATGCATTCTTCCACGTTGGCGCGCTCTAACATCATCAGATCGGCAAGCTCGTCGATAAGAATCAGAACGTAAGGCAACGGCTCCAGCTCGTCGGTCTCCTCCTGTTCGTCAAACAGGCCGCGCGGCTCCTTCCGCAGCTGAGCGACCTTGCGGTTGTACTGATCGATATTTCGAACACCTTGCGCCGCCAGCAGTTTCAGCCGCCGCTCCATTTCGAGCACCGCGTTGCGCAGCGCGTTGGTCGCTTTCTTCGGCTCCGTGATCACCGGAGTCAGCAGGTGCGGAATGCCTTCATAAATGCCGAGTTCCACCCGCTTGGGATCCACCATAATCATCCGTACCTCGTCCGGCGTCGCCTTGTACAGGAATGACATGATCATGGCGTTCAGCATGACGCTCTTGCCGGAACCGGTAGAACCCGCGATCAACAGATGCGGCATTGTTTCAAGCGATGCAACCTTGATACGGCCGTTTATGTCCTTGCCGAGGGCGATCGTCATCCTCGACGGCGAATCATGAAACTCATCCGATTCGAGGATCGCTCGCAGGCTGATGACCTCGCGCCGCGTATTCGGGACCTCGATTCCAACCGTCGGCTTTCCCGGCAAGCGCTCGATGAGCACGGATTCCGCCTGCAAACCGAGGCACAGATCTTCGCTAAGCGTTGTGATCCGGCTATATTTGACGCCGGCTTCCGGTTTGTACTCGAAGGTCGTTACAACCGGGCCGGGATTGATCTGCACCACCGATCCGCGCACATTGAACTCTTCCAGCTTTGATTTGATGCGGCTGGCGATGTCTTTCAATTCCTGGCTGTCGTAGCCGGACCCCGGAGGAACTTCATTCAGCAGCGTCGTGGGGGGCAGGCGATAAGACCGCTTTCGCGGCCGGATCGGCGCAGCCGCGGCGGGAGCAGGAGTGAATGGCTCCGCGAAGGCGGATGCATGCTGTTCCACAGTTTCGGCCTGGCCCTGATTGCGCACATTCGGCTCGTATTCGAGCGTGCGGATCGGGATTTCGGCATTCTCCAGCGCATCGGGTTCAGGTTCCAGATCGAACGGCGGCTCGTCCGCTAGCGGTCTCACCGGGATCTCGGCGTCGCTCTGCGTTGCCTGCTCGGCGGGTTTGCGGCGAGAACTTCGAGCGCTTGATGCCGTAGCGCCGGCTTCAGCTTGAGGCTGACGCACTCCCCTGCGCATGGCGCGCTCCGCTGCTTTGGCCTTCGCCTTTTCCACGGCACGCTGCCGCCGTGCTTCTGCTGCTGCTCGCCAGTTCGCCAACCCTCCGCTGCCACCATGCAATCGGTCCAGCCAGCCAACGCCTCAGCGTGGACATTTCAAATGTGGATGCAAAGTAGAGCGCCAGAACTCCCGCCGCAACGGTTATGATTGCTGCTCCGGCGAAATCGAAACGCGCAAGCAGCGCGTCGGCGAAGACCATCCCCAACATCCCGCTGGGCCGGATCACGCCGAAAATGTGCCAGCTGCGCGGCAGCAGCCCGCCTGCTGTAGAAAGGCAGAACCAAAGCGCCAAACTCCCAATGATCCGAAACCAGGGGCTTTCAATCGGCGACGAACGGACCCACTTCCAGCCGAGCGCCCAAATATGAATAGGCAGCAGAAAGACGCTAATGCCGAATACCTGCAGCAGCAGGTCCGCCCACTTCGCGCCCGAGATGCCGAGCAGGTTGTGAATGTGGGTCGCACCCGTCGCGGTGTTCCATGACGGGTCCGCGGGCGAATAGGACACGAGACTCAGCGAGACCGCCAAGCCAAGTAAGAGTAATAAGATACCGACGGCTTCATTCAGCCGTGTATGACCGGACGGTGAGAGGATGTTCATCCCCCAACGCGGAAGAAAACTGCCAGAGCGACTATTATTATGCCAAAAACGATGCGGTACCAGACAAACAAGGAAAGGCTGTTATGGCGCAGGAAGCGTAGGAAAAAAGCGATGACCAGAATCCCTACCACTGCGCTCACCAGGATTCCAGTCAGGTAAGGCACGCGCATCTCCGGCGGCAGGCCGCCTTGTTTCCGCAAATCCAGCGCGTCCTTCGCCGCTGCTCCTGCAATAATGGGCGCCGAGAGCAGAAACGAAAACCGGGCGGAGGCTTCGCGGCTGAGATGACGAAAGCGCGCCGCCGAGATGGTGATGCCGCTGCGCGACACACCGGGCACCAGAGCCGCTGCCTGCGCCAGTCCGATGGTCATGGCGTCGCCCCATGTCATCGAATCCAGCTCACTCTTCTCTCTGCCAAAACGGTCTGCAATCGCCATGACGATTCCGATCGCAATCATGGCAATCCCCATGACGTAGAAGTTGCGCCACGGACCCTCGGCATACTTGTTCAGTAAGGCCCCGGCAACTGCAGCCGGGATCGTGCCTACAATGAGAAACCAAAGCAGCTTGCGGCTGTTCTCATCCGGCTTGTTTCCGCGGTAAGAAAACCCCAAGCCGTTCGTAATGACTTGCACCCAGTCCTGAAAGAAAAAAATAAAGATCGCTGCGAGTGTGCCAACGTGGAGCGCAATGTCGAATCCCAGGCCGGGATCCTGCCACTTGAGCAGCCGCGGAATGATTGTCAGGTGCGCCGTGCTGCTAACGGGTAAAAACTCCGTGAATCCTTGAATGATTCCAAGGATGATCGCTTGGTAAAGCGGCATAATGAGGGTGTAGTGATTCTCTCCTTCGTGTAAGCCTTCGCTATCGTAGCGTACCGGCGCGGCTTCAACAAATAATGAGAGCAACCAAAATAGTCGCCACACTCGGACCATCTACTGATTCGGAACCAGTGCTGCGAAAACTCTTCGAAGCCGGTGTGGACGTATTCCGCCTGAATGCTTCTCATGGCACGCACGAAGATCATGCGCGCCGTATCGCGCGCGGTTCGTGAACTGGACAAAGAGTTCAATCGAAATGTGGGCGTGCTGCTTGATCTGCAGGGGCCGAAAATCCGCCTCGGAACGTTCCGCGACGGACCCGTTTACCTCAGAGAAGAATCGATCTTCACGATTACGACTGAAGCGGTCGAAGGCACCGCCGAGATCGCCTCGACTTCCTACCCGGATTTCGCGCGCGATGTGAAACCGGGCGATCCGGTACTGCTTGCCGATGGAGCGGTTCGCCTTCAGGTGCTCGAAACCAACGGCATTGAAGTTCGCTGTCGCGTTGTGAATCCCGGCTATGTGAACGATCGCAAAGGCATCAACTTGCCGGGAGTGAATGTCAGCACTCCTTCGCTGTCCAAAAAAGATGTTTCCGATGCGCACTTCGGTGTGCAGCACGGCGTTGACTTCTTTGCCTTGTCTTTCGTTCGCCAGGGGCGCGATGTGCTCCGCTTGCGGCACTTGCTCGAGGAGGCCGACGCCAAGCAGCCGATCATCGCGAAGATCGAGAAACCGGAAGGCTGGCAGAACCTCGATGCCATTCTCGATGAGAGTGACGGCGTGATGGTGGCGCGCGGAGATCTGGGTGTGGAGATGGCGGTCGAAAAGGTGCCCGCCATTCAAAAAGCGATCATTGAGAGAGCGCGGGAGCGCAACCGCTTCGTCATCACCGCAACGCAGATGCTCGAATCGATGGTGGAAAATGCGATGCCCACACGCGCCGAAGTGAGTGACGTGGCAAATGCGATCTATGACGGTACCAGTGCGGTTATGCTTTCAGCGGAGACTTCGGCTGGGAAATATCCGATCGAGGCCGTTCGAGTCATGGCACGCATCGCCTGTGAAGCGGAATCGTCGCTTAAGACCAAAGGCTACCTGGAGCCTTCGAACGAACAGGAAACCAGCATCCCGGAAATCATCAGCAACGCGGCTTATCATTGCGCGCGAACGGCGGGTGTGGCGGCGCTGGCAGTGGGAACGACATCGGGTGCATCCGCGCGGGCATTGGCACGTTATCGGCCTCCCGTGCCGATCTATGCTTTCACTTCGAGCGAGGCGGTCGCGCGCCAGCTCTCCGTTGCGTATGGCGTTTGTGCGATCGTCTCACCGGCGATGCAGTCGACCGATCAAATGCTGCTTCATATGGAGCACTTGCTGGTTGACAGCGGCCGCGTGCGTGCAGGCGATAACATCGTCTTTGTTGCAGGACAGCCGGTTGGATTGCGCGGCTCAACAAATATGCTGAAGCTGCACAAAGTCAGTGGCCTGCGTTAAGTAAATGTACGACGCAATTCTGGTGGTCTCTTTCGGCGGCCCTGAGGCTCCTGAAGATGTTCTGCCGTTCCTCGAGAACGTTACTCGCGGCCGGAATATCCCGCGCGAGCGTTTGCTCGAAGTCGCCGAACACTATTACCATCTTGGCGGGCGGAGTCCGCTGAACGGTCAATGCCGTGAGTTGATTCGCGCTCTCCGCGATGAACTGGACCAGCACTCCATCCCTTTGCCTGTTTATTGGGGCAATCGAAACTGGCGCCCGTTTCTGGCCGATGCGCTACGCGAAATGCGCGACGCCGGCGTGCAGCACGCGTTGGCATTTGTCACCTCAGCCTACAGTTCGTATTCGAGTTGCCGGCAATATCGAGAAAACATCGCCGCCGCCCAGGAGGAAGTTGGACCGGACGCGCCCCGAGTCGACAAGCTCCGTGTCTTCTACAATCATCCCGGGTTTATTGAGGCGTCCTCGGATCGGGTGTCGGAGGCTCTTGCACTCTTTACACCTGACGAGAGAGAAAGCGTACGGCTAGTTGTAACTGCGCACAGCATTCCGTGTTCGATGGCTGAGACCAGCGACTACGAAAAGCAATTACGTGAGACGGCGCGGCTCGTTTCGGAAAGAATATACGTGCCGCGCTGGGAAGTCGTCTATCAAAGTCGCAGCGGACCGCCGAACCAGCCCTGGCTCGGGCCGGATATTCTCGATCATCTCCGCAATTTGCACGAACGAGGCGAGAGAAACGTCCTGGTAGCGCCGCTCGGTTTCATTTCAGATCACCTGGAAGTACTGTACGATCTGGACACCGAAGCGAAGCAACTGGCGAACGAATTAGGGATGAAGATGGTACGCGCTGCCACCGCCGGAGTTCACCCGGCATTCATCCGAACCATCCGACAGCTCATCTGTGAGCGCCTCTCGCCTTCTGAACCGAAACTGGCTATCGGCCACTTCGGTCCGAATCACGACGTTTGTCCGGCTGATTGCTGCCCGGCGCCGCAGCGAGCCGGTAGACCTCCCGTTTCGGCAGCTTCATCTGTCTCGCAACCTGCTTGATTGCTGCCATCTGATCCATTCCTTCGGCTTTAAGACGGGCCACTTCGGCGACCGGATCGCCTGTCACAGCGGCCGCTTCCGCGGGTCCAATCACCAAAGTGATTTCACCTTTGATTGCCGGCCGTGACGCGAGCATCTCGCGAATTTCTCCCGCCGTACCGCGCAGGAATTCCTCATGAATCTTTGTGAGTTCCCGTGCGAGTACAACTGGCCGGCTTCCCAGAATCGATGCCATGTCCGCCAGCGTATCCAGGATCCGGTGCGGGCTCTCATACAACACCAGAGTTGTTCCCTCTTCCCTCAAATCCTGAAGCGCCTGCTGCCGGGCAGTACTGCGCGGCGGCAGGAAGCCGGCGAACCGAAACTCGTTGGCGGGCAGCCCGGATGCGACCAGTGCCGGCATCACGGCGGAGGCCCCAGGTAAGGGAACGATCCGTATGCCCGCGCCGGCAGCGGCATGTACGATCCGGTAGCCCGGATCCGAGATGAGCGGGGTGCCGGCATCGCTGACCAGTGCCACTGACTCGCCTTCCTCTAATCGTTTGAGAATCTCCGCGGAGCGGCTGGTTTCATTGTGTTCGTGATAGCTGATCAGAGGTTTGTGGATCTGATAGTGCTCTAGTAATTTCTGCGTCTGGCGCGTATCCTCGCAGGCGATCACAGTCACTGCCTCGCGGAGCACGCGCAGAGCGCGCAGCGTGATGTCCTCGAGGTTGCCGATAGGGGTCGCAACCAGATAAAGTGTTCCGCTCAACCCTGAAGTGTAACGCCCGGCGTATACCTTAGAAGTGGATGCCTCCTGTTACCGAGCATCTTCAACGAGCGCCCCTGTATGTGCGCTGGCCCCCCGAACGCGCCACCCTTGCCGTCGAGCTCCGGCTCGATCTGGTGCCGCAGCTTTCGATTGAACTGGCAAGAGGAGCTCAACAGGGAATCGAAATCGGCGGCGTGATGCTCGGCAGGTTACTGGGCGGCCCCACCCCTACTCTTCGCGTTGAATCCATCGAGATGATTCGGCGCCGGCCGGAAGATGGCCCCGTCTTTTTATTAAATCCTGACCAGATCAAGCTCTTTCATGAAATTTGTCAGGCCGCGAGGCTGGGAAGCCGCGCTGCCATTGGGCTGTTTCGAAGTCATCTCCGTTCCGAGCAGCTTCGGCCCTCGCTCGCGGACCGCAGCCTGCTTGCCGAGCAGTTCGGTCTTGAGCCAAACGCCTTGCTTTTGGTCCAGGGGCGCCCTCCGCACTCTTCGGCTTTCTTCGTGAGCCGGGGTAATGAGCTTCCATCTGAGCCTGCCTTCGGCGAATTTCTGCTGGACGAAGCCGTGCTGAAATCCTTGCCCGAGGTTCCCGCCGAAGCACCGCGTGTAAGTACACGGCCCATTGCCGATCGGACCTCTTCCAGCCGCGCTCTCTGGGTGCTCGGAGCCTTGGCCGTGCTGTTTGCCGCCTTATTTATCTGGGAAATCGCCAAGCACCCGCTCACCGCTTCCGTGAATCGCAGTCCGGGCAAAATCAGCCTCACTGCCGCGTCCGACGGAGCGCTGGTGCACATCGGTTGGAATCATTCTGCTCCCGAAATCTCTGTTGCGCGCGGGGCCACATTGAGCATCGTGGACGGAACACGGCTGGTGAAAATTCCGCTCGGACCGACGGATCTGCAGTTCGGTTCCGTAGAGTACCGGCCGCGCTCGAAGGCGCTGAGCATTTCGATGACGCTCAACATGTCCGGCCGCGAGATCTCCACGCCCTCCGTCAATTGGGTCGGAACCTGATCAGTCTATTCCCGAAGGAGGATGTTGAATTCTCCTCCCTTGGCATCCAGGATGACGGTGCTGCCTGGTGGTATTTGGTTGCGCCCGAACAGGGCGGCAACGGGTTGAATAAAGTTGCGCTGCACCGTGCGCTTGAGTTCGCGCGCACCGTACTCGACGCTTACGCCCAGATCGAGAAGCTGGCTCCGGCCTGCGGTTGTGCACTGCAAACGAAATGCCGCGGATCCCGAGCCGCTGGTGGATCAGGCGGGCGAAATTGCTGAGGATGTGGTCGAGGATGATTTCGCACGCGTCGCGGTCGAGCGCCTTGTAAGTAATGACCGAATCGATTCGATTCACGAACTCCGGTGAGAACTTATTCCTCAACGCCGCCATCCCGATGCTCTGCAGGCGCGAGAAGTCTTCGTTTTCCTTTGCCGGAAGAAAAGCCTCGAAGCCGAAATCGGGCCGGTTGACGCGCTGCATGGCCTTCGCGCCCAAGTTGCTCGTGAGAAAAATCAGAGTGCGTTCAAAATTGACGGTCGTGTTGTCGCCAAGCCGCAGCGTCGCCTTATCCAGGATGCCGAGAAGCAGTCGCGTCATGGAAGGAGCGGCCTTTTCAATCTCATCGAAGAGAACGAGCGAAACGTCGCAGCCGTCGCTCGCAAGCGAGTTTAGCTTCGACTGGGTAAGCATCGGCTGCGTTTCGCGGTGACCGAGATAGCCGGGAGGCGCCCCGATCAACTTCGCGACTTCGTGCTCCATCTGGAACTCGCCGCAATCCACTCGCAGCAGATTCTTGCTGCTGCCGTGCAGAACCTCGGCCAGCGCCTCCACGGTTCGTGTCTTGCCGGTACCCGTTGGGCCAAGAAGTAGAACCACGCCGATTGGCCTGCCCTCCGGCGCCAACCCGGCCTGATGCATCTCTACATAGGGAACAATTGTTTCGATCGCGTCAGACTGGCCGATGAGCAACTTGCTCATCTGTGCGGCTAAGCCGGCGTGATCTTCGGATAACTTCGCACGCCTGCTGCGGCCCGTTAAGGTTTGAGTTCGCATCGGTGGGCTCCTGATCTGGTAATGGCCCAACTCTAGCGGAGGGCGTGACACGCCGCAGGGAACCAGCAGTGCATTCCGAGCCGGCGCGGGGAGCGCAGGGAACTGATTCTGCGGGACTTCCGCATTCCGGGAAGGGCCGCGAAATAATTACGCAGAACTTGTGATGGCCACGCTCCTCGCGTCCTCAAAATCATGGTTTTCCTGTAAACTCATTGACACACCGGCACATCTAGATACCGTGCGCCTACTTCGATCACCTGGAATGCATTGATGGCTGATTACCCGACACTCCGTATTCGCGATTGGGACGCGGCAGCGAAGTTCGCGAGCGTGATTGCGTTGGTAGCTGGTGGAATGTGGAGCGTTTGGGTTTACCACCAAACGGCGAAGCAGCAGGCGAGCGCTGCGCAAATGGAAGCGCAAAAGCCGTTTGCCGGTAAGCGCCTTGAAACCTACGTGCAGATCGTCGGCCTGACTGCGGCCATCGCCCAAACGGATCTGCCTGCCCAACTGCGACGGTCCAAGCGACAGGAGCTCGATCAGATCGTCAACGGACCCTTAGCGCTCCTTGCGCAGGATAAGATTTTTGCTGCGTTGCTCGACTTTTACACCTGCCTCGACGATAGGCAATGCAAAAAAGGCAGCCTCGGATTGTACTCGAGAAACGTCGCGCGCGCCTGTCGAACTTCTCTTGAGGAATCCTGGAACGTGAGCTTACCGCCGGTTCCTACCTCTGACAAGCTTCCTTAAAATTCTCGGGAGCAGTTATCCGGAACAGCCATGCATGGCGCCTCTCAATTCTGTGGGGCCACAGTTTTCTGGCAACAGCTTTTTCGAGCATCGAGCAGCAGGCTTCAATTCTTATTCGCTGCCAAACGCGACGGCAAGCGTGGCAGCAATAAATACAGTTTGGATTGCCGTGCGCGGCAACAGAGGCGGGACCGGGCGGCCGGCAATGGTCATTTTTTCACGGGCAGCCCGGATGTTAGCGGGAAAGAGGCCAAAGAGCAGAAGACACAAGCAGAAAGCAGCAGCCCGCGCGGTAACAGGCACCATGAGCCCTACCGCGCCAAGGACTTCGAGGATGCCCGTGAGCGTTACCATCAGATCCGGCCTGGGGAACACCGGAGGCACCATGCGGACGAGATCTAGGCGGCGCTTGCCCCAGTGTGCGGAAGCGGTGAGTAGGAACATGCTGGCGAGAGCCAATCGGAGTGAAGTCCACCACCCCCACACAAGCGGCACTCCCAAACGCCCTGCCACACTGAGAACGACGAACAACACTGCAAGGACAATGACGGGAATCATCGAGCACCTCGATCCCGAAACAGGTTACGGAATGATGATCTGCTACCTCTTGTTGTGTCGCGGGCGCACCGCGCTATCCGCATATTTGGCGCAGGATTGTAGCGTGATCGAAGTACACCTTCTCGCAGACTAGTTTCTCGCCTTCAAAGACAAAAATGAGCGCGCTCTGCACTTCCATCCGCTTCCCGGAAGGTGCAATCGCAGCCCAGGGGCCGCGATGCGTGCCACCGAACCGGCATTCCACAATGATTGCCTCATCGGCGTGGTAAAGCGCTGATTTTTCCAGCCAGAAATCCGGAAAGGCGCCAAGTAATTGGGTCAGCAATCCGTGAACAGCCTCCGTCCCATCCGCGATTGCGCCCACAGCCGGAACTTCGTAGCGGGGATGATTAAAAGTGGCGACGGCGGCAGCGACATCATGCTTTACAGCTTCCGCTTCGATATGTGTGTTCACAACGGCTTCACGCTTCGCCCTCACGTCTTGAATACTTGCAATGGCCATCGTTCCTCCAATCGCCCAGCCAGTTTACTTCAACCGCGTCTCGCTACACAATCCGCTCATCCGCTCTCTTGTATGCAGAAGCCCGCTGGGAACCGGCTGCATGGCTATCGCCATTTGCCGCTGCTGCCGCATAACTTACAACGTACTTATCACCTGTACTCTACCTGAACTGGGTCGCCGCTCTTGCCTATTCAGCAGGGTTCAGAAAGCTCGCCACACGGACCTTCTTATGCTTTGATGGATAGTCATGCGGGACGACCTAACTGTCGGATCGAAGCTTGGCCCATACAGCCTGTTGGCTCCGATCGGTGCTGGCGGTATGGGCGAAGTCTGGAAAGCTCGCGATACGCGCCTCGACCGCGTGGTGGCGATCAAGTTTCTCCGCCGGGAATTCAGCCGGCGTTTTCAAGCCGAGGCGCGGGCTATTGCTGCCCTCAACCATCCCAATGTTGCTCAAGTTTACGATGTGGGCGACGACTACCTCGTCATGGAATTCGTCGACGGTGAGCCGCTGCGGCGACCCGAAAGCTTTAGCAGACTTCTTGAGATTGCGGTTCAGATTGCACAAGGACTTGCGGCAGCGCATGAAGCCGGCATAGTGCACCGCGATTTGAAACCCGACAACATTCGCCTTACACGAACCGGACGCGTAAAGCTGCTCGATTTCGGCATTGCACGTCAGACGGTGCCGGCCGCGGAACAGAACCAGGCGAAAACGGAGACTGCCACCGCCATCGGCCACGTGGTCGGAACCCTAGCCTACATGAGCCCCGAGCAGGTGACGGGGCAAGCGACGGATCATCGTTCCGATATCTTCAGCTTCGGCATTGTGCTCTGCGAACTGGTTACCGGACATCGCGTATTCGAGCGAGCGACTTCGACCGAGACGATGGCCGCTATTCTCCGAGACGACACGCCCGAACTACCAATCGAGACTCCTCCAGCGTTGGCACGGATCATTGCTCATGCATTGGAAAAAAAGCCGGAAATGCGGTTCCAATCCACGAACGACATGGTGTTCGCCTTGCAAAACGCTGCTCTCTCAACGACATCCGTACCGGCGCTTTCTCCCCCAAAAGCCATAACAAGAAGACACCTGGTGAGAGACGGAGTTGCTGCGGCTGGGCTAATAGCAGCAGCTGGCCTGGGTTACTGGGGCGGCCGCCGATCTGCAACATCAATCCCCCCGGCATTTCGCAAAGTTCCCACCGGAGCAGCGGCGAGAGTTATAGCGGCAAGATTTGCGGCAGACGGTGAGACGATCGTCTACACCATACGCCACCCCGACGGTGCTTCCGATTTGGCTTTTGTGGGCCGTAACGATCCATGCTCCGCGCGACCTGAAGATCGCCGATCTAAGGCGTTTGCTGGCCATTTCGTCTTCGAACGAACTCGCAGTCCTCCTGAAAGGAGGCGTGCTTGCACGCGTGCCGCTATCCGGAGGGGTTCCGCGCAAACTGGTGGAGGGTGTCGTCAGTGCCGATTGGATCCCCGGGAGTGAATCCCTGGCGATCATTCGCGAAACAGCCGGAGCCAAGGCCTCCATCGAATTTCCCATTGGCAAAGCCATAGGCGAGATTGAAGGAGCGACTGCAATCCGTGTAGCGCCCGATGGCAAGAGCGCCGTGGTGGCGCATGTCGATGAACCCGCATTATCAATACCTCACGGTTTACGAGCCCTCCGGGAAAAGGACGACAGTATCAACTTTCAAGGCTCCAACCATCGATGCATGGCCGCATTGGAACCCGAACGGACGCGAGATATGGATTTCATCACCGATTGGCGCGGAGCGAACCATCTATGCAATTGACCTTCGCGGCAATCGCCGGATTTTGCTGAGACTTGCGGGCGTTGTAGAGCTGGAAGACGTCTCACCCAAACGTGGCCTTTTAATCGACCTGATCGACCAGCGGTTCGGGTTGATGGGTATAAACGCAGGTGCAGAGAAAGAAGGAGATCTATCGCTGAACGACGAATATGCTGTCTACTCTCCTTTGAGTGCAGACGGCAAGACGTTCACTTATTCGACCTTCGGTACCGATCCTCCAGCGACTTACCTGCGGCGCCTGGATGAGGACCAGGCAGTACGTCTTTGTGAAGGAACCGTAAACGGAAGGGTGTCGCCCGATCTGCGCTGGGCTCCCGTGATGCGCAATAAGCCCCGACCCGCAACCTTTCTGGTACCCACTGGCGCAGGCACAGAGAAAGAACTCGTCACAGACCTGATCGCGCCGGGTGTTATCGGTTGGCTTTCGAATGACACTTGCGTTCTTGCTGGACCTGGCGCTTCAGACCATCTATCGTATGTGAAAGTGTGGAGTCTACCTGAACGGAAAGGTCGAATCCTATTTAAGGGGAATTTGACTGGAGTCGGCTGCGATCCCAACGGTCACGTTTGTATAGTGCAACAGGAGGGCAGTTCTTGGAAGGTCTTCCCAGTCGACGGCTCGCCTTCCTTGGATCTGCGCGGACTGGGTAAGGACGAAAGGCCGCTCGCGTTTGGGAAAGATTACAAGACTCTCTATGTCGGTAATCCGGAAGTAGAGAAAGATGCAACGGTGTGGCTCCTCGATTGGCCAACCGGCAAGCGACAGATCTGGAAGCGATTCACCGCGCCACCTGGACGAGAGTTTCACATGTGGCAGCTTAAGATTGCTCCCGACGGCCGCTCTTACTTCTATCAATACGAGGAGTATCGTTCTGAACTCTACACGGTGGACGGCTTAACGTAGTACGACTGGTCCCATTACATTGGACCGACCGCCTCTATTCCTGCGCAGGCCAAGCCGCGGGCTGCGACAGCAAGGCTGAGGTGGAAACCGTAACGTAAAGCTGTTGATCATGCCAGCTTCCGTCAGAACCCAATACTCCAAGCAGTCCGAAAGGCAGACTGAGTCCCGCGTTGAGAATTGCCGGGTGTGTTTAATTGCCGGACGGGACGCAGCCGGGTTGCAAATCCGCAATGGTCCGGCTTGAATGCAGCAGGTCATCCGTGATGAGGCGAGCTGCGACGTGATGTCCGACTGCGTTCCAGTGTCCAACGTTAATGCCCTGGAAGCCGTGCAGGGCGACCTGATGGCAAGCGGCGTAGCTGGCCATGGCAGGGGCAAGTGTAAGAGCGGGGATGCCATGGCTGGCGGCCAAATCGGCAAGCCGTCGATCAGAGGCCTGTAAGTCCGGAACACCGAGCCGACGCGCCAGCGACGCCCGGAACTGTACGTTGGGGTCCACGGCGCCATCGGTGCCGATCACCACCAGCCTGAACTCTGCGCCATGGCGGTCGCAATCCTCTTTCATCGCCTTCAGGAGGGCATCGGCGATGAGCCAGGATTCGCGGACCTGCGGCAGATCAGGCAGGTACGCCCAGTTTGCGACTTGTTCAACCAGCGGCAGCGGCTTGTTTGCCGCATGTGCGTTCCTGCCGAAACGAGACTTGATGGCGGCGATGATCTCCGGGCCCCGCACACGGAGGGCTTCGTTCATCATCGAGAGAATCTCGCTGCGGTTCATCCAATCCGATAACCGATTTCTCTGTGCCACCGCCTCGGGGTTCAATGGGGGCGTGGACCGAGTTACGGAATCCAGCACCAGCTCGCCGTGATCGAGCACAAAAAAAGGTGTGCTGCTCTTCGCCCCCGGATTCAACTTCCTGGTATTTCGAATCATCGCCGCGGAGCTGGTTGCGAGGATCACGATGTGGGGGTGAAACGCCCAGACATCATCGCGAAGCGTGAGGTACTCCTGCGCGAGAGTGTAGCCCGGCACTCCGAAGTTCAACACTTCGATGGTGCTGCACTTGGATTTCAGCTTCTCAGTGAGCTGTCGCTCCACCAGCGTTTCAAACCTGTCGGCGGAAGAAACCTGGCCACCGACGGCCTCGGATGAGCCCACAACTGCAATGCGGAGCGTGTGAGGCGGCGGCAACGAGTGAGCGCTCACGATCGAGCATGCCGTAGCGATTGATGTGCCAATAAACGTCGTTTTCGGCCGTGCTCCAGCCTTCGGCTCCGGGCCGCAGTGCGTATCCGCGTTCGGCGTCCTCGGTGTACATCGACGCGGCAAAGTGAATGCCGGCCAGTCTCAATGCGCCTTCAACAAGCAGCAGCGTGAGCGCCACGGCGAGCAGGCTCAGGCTGATATCTCTAAAAAACCGCATACACAAACGGGTTTCTCGCTCCGCCTCCGGCGGCGAGTAAGAGCAAGAAGCCAATGGCGAGGACGACGGTCGCGCTCGAATAAAAAGACCAGCGAACGGCGCGAGGCATAGACGGGATTTGGCGGCACCACTCGCCCAGCCGGAAGCGTTCGCAGATTTCGAGGATGAGATAGCCCGCTGCGCCGATGGCGAGTGCGTGCAGCGCCGTTCCTAAGAGCGGCACATCCGCCGTAAAGGCATGGAATGAGAACATTCCGCTCAGCATTATCAGGCCGTCATGTACGGTTGCCGCGCGAAAGAAGGCAAGCGCGAAGACCACCTGATGAAAGGTAAGCAGCCAGCCCAGCCGGTTGCCGGCGGAATCCCACTCTTGATGTCTTTTGAACCACAATTTTCGCTTTTTGAGAGTCAGTGCGTCAGCGATCAAGAATGCCGAGTGCAGTAATCCGAAAACACAGTAGGTCCAGGCGATGCCGTGCCAGAACGCAATCGCCATCATGTTAATAGCGAGGCTGAATGCCAGGCCCGCTTGTCCCCAATTCCGCGTGGAGAGCAGTACTGGCGTAAACAGATAGTCACGCAACCAGCCAGTGAGCGACATGTGCCAGCGGCGCCAATAGTCGCTGATACTCGTTGCAGTAAAAGGGCGGTTGAAGTTTTCCGGGCCGCGAATGCCGAATAGCAGGCCAGAGCCGATTGCGATATCGGTTAAGCCGGAGAAATCGGCGTAAAGCTGCAGTGGCCAGAGATAAAATCCGAGCCACAGCGGGGCTCCGTGCAGAGTGCCGGTATGCGCGAAGACATAGTTCACGGCGGGCGCGAGCTGATCAGCGATCAGGAGCTTCTTGGCGAGACCCTGCGCGATGCGGGCGATGGCGGGAAAGACACTTTGCGGGCGCGCCTCCTGCGAGAGGTAGTCGTCTGCGCGCTGGATTGGCCCGGCAACGATCTGCGGAAAAAATGCTACATAGCTGGCGAACCGCACTAAGCTGGTTTCGGCCGGCATCTTGTCCCAGTAGACGTCAAGGACGTAACTGATGAGCTTGAACGTGTAGTAGGAAATACCAAGCGGAACGAAAAGCGAGCCGGGCCGCTGCCACGGCACTACAGCGAGCAATTTGAAGGAAAGGAGATAGCAGACGAAAAGTACAACAACAGCGAGGACCGCCACTCTGGCAGCGGAATTCGAGCGATTGCGGCGAACTAGCAGGCCCGCCGCGTAGGCAATGACGGTAGTGAGAAGCAAAATGCCCGCTGCAGCGACACTGTTGAGGCAATAGAAAATATAGGAAGCAACAAGCAGGAACAGCCACCGGCGCCGCGGCGGGCAGACACGGTACAAGGCCGCGAGCAGCGCCAGAAAGCAAAGGAATTCAGGAGTGGTGAAGCTCAAGCCTGACCGCCAGTTTTCCTTTCGACGAGAGCGGTGAGATCACCGACATTCTTCAGACCCATCACTTCACTCGTGGTGAGTTTGACTTTGAATTCGCGCTCCACTGCGGTGATGAGGTTGATATGCGTGAGAGAGTCCCAATCCTCGACATCATCCGCCGTCATTTCAGGCCGAATTTGAAGAGAGTCATCATCGAATACGGTCTGAAATACTCGCGTCAGTCTTGCTTCGATTTGATTCGCCATATGCGGTTGAGATTAGTGGGCAACCGGAGCCGCCTGGATCTGGATGAAGGTAGATGACGGCTGGTAGGAAGCAACCGCAGCACGCCAAAACGTGTGATTCTCATCGCCCGATACTCTTTCGAAGCCAAATTCGCCGAAGAATTCCTTGACCATTGCATTCTTGGGCGTTGCGCGGTACTCACCCGTCACGTACGTTGCACCGATCCGGCGTGCGTGGTCGAAGACTTCGTTCATAATGGTCTGCTCAACGCCGCGCTTGAGTACCCGGCAGCTCATAAGCCAGTCGCGAATCGCGAGCTCGCCGGGCACTTGCTCCAGGATCACAACCGAGATCAAACCGTGGTCGCCCAGGCGATCGGAGAGGGTGGCATACAGCGGAAGGAAGGCATCATTTTTCATCAAGGCGGCGCATTCCGCTTCGCTACGACGCTGCGTCGTCAAGTTGAACTGATTGCTTCGCTGCAGCAGTTGGGCGATGCGCGGCAGATGGTAGGTATCGAAGCGCGCAAGCGTCATTTCCATGTTGAGTGACGCAAGGAATTCTTCGATGGATGCGAACCCGGCCTGGGCTTCGCGGCGTTCCGCCTCCAGCCGGTACAGTTCGGAGCGCTGAGTATCTTCAGCGGAAAACGACGTGGTTTCGAAAAGGTTTAGCTCGCTGATAGCTCTGACGTAGTCTGCGGGGTCTTCGGGCAGTTCGGGTACGATCACGCCCGGTACGAGCTCTCGAACCACGTTGCGCTCGAATGGATTGTCATCGAGAAACACCATGGAATCGAAACCGATGTTAAGTGTTTCCCGGATCTGGCGCAGGTTCTCCGCTTTGTCGTTCCAGTTTGCGACGAAACAGGTGATGTCGCTGCGCTTGAGAAGCATGTCCGGATGCTTTTCAAAGGGCAGCAGCGCGTTCGCGAGGTCATTCTTGCTGCAGACGCAAAGCAGAATCCCGCGCTTCAATAACTCACGGAGAAAGAGCTGAAAACGATAGAATGCTTCGCCGTCACCATGCAAGGTGAGCCGGATCCCGTCGAGGCCATCGTCGCCGATGACGCCGCCCCACAGC
The DNA here is from genome assembly GCA_963846185.1 of uncultured Acidobacteriaceae bacterium. Taxonomy (GTDB): domain Bacteria; phylum Acidobacteriota; class Terriglobia; order Bryobacterales; family Bryobacteraceae; genus Bog-105. Next base: position 101,477 of record CAWJVA010000001.1, read on the forward strand.
GTATTATCGAGATCAAGCACGACGCACTTGACCACGTGTCCCCGCTGCGCCATCGCGATATCGACGATATTGTTTGCCACGTACGGCAGGTTTTCCGGCGCGCACAACAGCTTGGCGAGATCCCAAAGCCGGTCGTCAAACCAGTGCCGGCGGCCAAGCCAAGACGCCACGCCTTCAACATCGTTGATCAAGACGTGCCCGTACTGTCGCGCATTAGAAGCGACACGGGCGTTAAGGTCCAGAACCGCCGAATAGAACGAGGCAACTTTGAGATCGAAATTTCCGAAGGTGCGCTCGTAGGGCAACACGAAATTACTTTGCAGAATAGTTGCCTGGGAATTCGACCGCATGGCATCCCAGATTCTGGCCATTCGATCGCTAACGTCTGTCACAAACCCGCCGGGATCCCCTTTTCGCTGGCCGAAACGTGTCCTCAGCGCTTGAACGGAATTGAGAATGACGATGATATCCGGTGCAAACTGGTACAGCCCGGACTGGGGATCATAGGCTTCGAGCTCGACCGCGTCGAAAGGCCCCTCGTAGAGGGAACAATCTATGCTCCGGCGATGAAACAGCGTACGGAGTACAGGTACGAGATGTTGAGTGGAGACGTCTCCGACGAGAGCCATTCGCAGCTTCTGGCCGTGTGCAGGATCAAGGTGCTTACTGGCCCGCACCAAGTCACTGTAGTTCAAATCTGCAGGGCGTTCGCTGAACATTCTCAAATTGGTTTCAAGCAGGCGGCGGAACTAGCGGTCCGCAGAGCGATCCAAGAACTCGATACAGGCGATCAGGAACGACGGCTCTGATCATTGTACCGTCCGGGTTTGCCTTTTCATTGAAGCACATACCCTAGGATATTAAGTTAAAGGGCTGTCACCGGCGCCAGAGTTTTGAAGGTAACGTGCACATTCCGACGGCTTCGGGAGGATCCATGAGAAGCTTGTTCGCCGCATGCTTGTTCTTTGCCGTTGCTCCAGCGGTATTCGGACAAGGCTCTCCTCCACATGCAGCGGCTGATCAGCCGTACGCGATGGAATACTATTACAAAACACAGTGGGGGCATCAGCAGGAATTTCTGCAATTGTTTCTAAAGAACCACTATCCGCTGCTTAAAAAGCAGATGGAGACGGGGCGCATTCTTTCCGTGAAGATCGAGTCGCCGGCGAATCACTTGCCGGAAGATGCGCGTTGGGATTACCGCGTTACGATCCGGTTCAAGAACTCAACCGTCGCGACAACAGCGAATCCGTCCGAGGAAGACACGATCCGGCAGCTTTGGCCGGACCAGGAGACGTACAAACGCGAGGAACAGAGGCGGTTTGAGATTTTGCTAGCGCACTGGGACGTTCCGGTCACGGATATCACGCCGGTGGGTAAGTAGGTCGTGATCCGTTCACTTCCGTAGCGGCCTGGAGCATTGCTCGGGCGTAGCCGACGTTGTACGCAAAGCCGGTGTAGGAGCCGCCGCCGGGATAATACGGTTTGAAGTTGGGGCGGTCGCGGTCGGCGTCGAGCGCTCGCGGGTGTTCGGGGTAGAGAGTTCTCGGGTATTTCTGCCGCACGAGCTCGCGCATCACTGCAAACATATCGACTTGGCCCTCGTCAATGAAGACCTCAGTGTATTTTTCGTAGGGCTTCTGAACGCGTACGTTGCGATAGTGAACGTGGTTGATGCAGTCGCGCGCTCCAAAGTAACGGCAGACTTCCACTGGATCGTTGCCCATTTCCCGTGTCACACCGCAATCAAAGGTGATGCCGTTCGAAGGGCTACGGACAATGTCGATGAGGCGCTTCCAGCCATCGACCGTACCCATGATCTGGCCGGAGCCACGGCTTAGAGGCGCTGGCGGATCGTTCGGATGCAGTGCTAGGCGAACGCCCGAATCGTGAGCGATCGGCACAACGGCTTTCAGGAAATAGGTGACATTCTTCCACATCTCCTCAATGCTGTGAACGCCTTCCTGCTCGAGCGGAGGAAGATTCCTGACACGGTCATAATCGAATGAAGTCAAGCCGGCTCCCGCTCTGCCGAGCTCTTCGTAATAGCCCTCGACCAAACGATGTGCGTAGAAGTTGTATTCGATGACGGGCAAGCCGGCGCGTCCGGCGGCACGTATCGACTGGCACACTTTGTCGATCTCCTCGTCGCGCCCGGGCCGGCCATAGAGTGTCTTTGGAAAACCGCTGATCATCATGTTGAACAGCGTGAGGCCGGCGGCTTTCAGCCGTTCGATCCGGTTGCGAATGTCTGACTCCTGCCAGGGGATGCGAGGGCCGCCCATCAAGACGTAATCGACACCCAGTTGCTTGATGCGGCGCATACCGGCGTCGTCGAATGCGCCCGCGCAGAGCGCCCCGTTGCCGATTTCGAGGCAGATTTTAGGCGCAGCAGCCGCGTCGTTTGTCGCGCCCTGGCCGGGTAACGCCACAGCTGAAGCTGCGAACCCCTGCAGGATGGTCCTTCGCGAGACGGGTGGAGCTTTCCTCATCAATGCGCCGTCTGGCTGTTTTGGATCACTTCGCGGGCGCGCTCTGCAGTCGCGGTTCGCGCTTTGCCCTCCAGCTCGCTGAAGGTTTTCATTTCTATCTGCGCATCCTGAGTGCGGCCGGTGGCGCGGTACGCCTGGGCGAGCAGGAAATGGGTGCTGGGCTCAGCGGGATCCCCATGTTCGAGCGCCTGGAGCTCGGCTATCGCGTCCTGCTCGCGGTGCAGTTTTAGCAGCAGGCGCGCGCGGTCGGCATGCGCTTCGGTCAGGTTCGGGCAAGCGGCGATAGATTTGTCGACGAGAGCCAGTGCGTTTTCGAAACTTTCACTCTTCTGAAGAAGGATGTCGCCCAGTTTCCAATCGACCATGCAATTTCCGGGGTCGATGGCCTTTTCCTGCTCAAACTGGCTGGTGGCGTTGTCCCATTGCGAAAGACTCCAATAGAGATCGCCGAGCTTGAAGTGGACACCCGGCTGGCGCGGAGCGGCATCAATGGCCTTCTTCCACTCGACGATTGCGCCGTCATAGTTCTTCATACTCTCCATCAGCTCCGCGGAAATCTCGTGCGCCCAGACGGAGTTGGGATCGATCTCGTTGACACGCCCGAGCGCCTGCTGCGAGAGCTGCATGTAAACCTTGCCTAGCAGATACCAGACGTGCTGATTGTCAGGCTGTTGCTTGGCGAGCTGGCGCAGATGGGTGGCGGCGGCTTCGAAATCGCCGAGCTTGGTGAGGTCGTTGATCAGGAACAGTTCGGCATTGTGATCTGCGGCGTTCGCCTTCACTGTGGCTTCAAGACGCGGCCGCGCCTTTTGGTACTCGCCCATCTGAAAGAGCGAAATGCCGAGCAGCGCGGAAGCCGAGGTCATGGCCGGGTTGATTCTCAGCCCTTTCTCGAGCACCTCCGCGGCTTCGCGATATTGACCCTGCTTGAAGTAGAGCGCGCCAAGATTGTTGTAGGCGGGAGCGAGGCGAGGCTCGAGCTTCAGAATTTCTTGATATTTCGAAATGGCAGTGGCAATGTCTCCCGTGGTCTCGGCGGTGTGTGCTTCCGCATGGAGTGCTTCGATGCGTTCCTCTGTCGAAGTTGTTTGAGCGGTGAGCGTGGTTGGAGTCGCTATGGCGAACACCGAAACCCAGAGCAAGACCAGCGCCGAATGCAACGCCATGGATACACTATAGTGCTTCAGAGACTTGGGACGGCGGTTCACAATTTTGCTCGCGGCGATCGCCGCAGTGACGATGGTGCCCCTCGCGGTGCTCGAGGCGAGCCGCGACGAAACCCTGCGCTTCACGGACGTAGCCAATGAGGCCGGAGTGCGCGCGACCATGCGCTGCGGCGGTCCTGAGAAGCGCTGGATACCGGAGGCGAACGGCTCAGGCGCTGCATGGCTCGACTACGACGGGGACGGGCTCATGGATCTCCTGATCGTGAATGGCGGGAGCATGGATCAATTACGAAGCATTCTTTCCGGCGCGGCGCCACAGGCTGTGCCGGGCGGAGTGTACCTGTTCCATAACCTGGGCGGCAGCCGTTTTGAAGACGTTACGACGAAGGCCGGCCTTACCAATCCGTATTGGGGAACAGGCGCAAATGCGGCCGATTACGACAACGACGGTCACACGGACATTCTGATTACGACGATCGGGCGGGACCTCCTGTATAGAAATAACGGGGACGGAACATTTACGGACGTCAGCAAACGCGCGGGCCTGCGACAGACGATTGCATGGCACACCGGGAGCGCATTCGGCGACTTCGATGGCGACGGCAAGCTGGATCTTTTCATTACCGGATATGTCGATCTTCATGCGCTGGTTTTAAGCGGGCCGGCGCCGGTTTGCGACTATATGGGGCAGCATGTGTTCTGTGGACCAATTGGATTGCCTGGCGAGAAGAGCGTTTTCTACCACAACAACGGTGACGGTACATTCAGCGAGGCCACTCAAGCGTCGGGAATAGCAAAGGCGCCACCGGCGCACGGTTTTACGGCCGTCACGGGCGATTTCAATGGGGACGGCAAGCTCGACATACTGGTTGCGAATGATTCGGATCCCAACTTTCTCTTTCTGAACAAGGGCGATGGAACGTTCAAAGAGTCCGCGCTCGAGCGAGGCGTAGCGTTCAATGCCGATGGCCGCGTGCAATCCAACATGGGCGTAGCGGTAGGCGAGTACGGAAGCAGCGGACAACTGGATATTTTGACAACGACGTTCAGCCGCGATTACTTTCCGCTGTTCCGCCCCGACAAGACGGGCGTATATGAAGAGGTCGCGGGTTCGACCGGGTTGGCCGCGGTAACAAAGGACTATCTGGGCTGGGCGTGCGGCTTGACCGATTTCACCAACTCTGGATCGAGAGATTTCTGGACTGCGAACGGCCACGTCTACCCGACCGACAAAGACTACTTCGAACCTGTCACGATCTTTCGCAATATCGAAGGCAAATCGCGGCTGGTATACGCATTTCCAATGCCGGCGAACAACTCCTACCGCGGCGGATGCACGGGCGATTTCAATAATGACGGAAGGATGGATCTGATTGTGCTGCCCATTGCCGGTGCGCCCGTTCTGTTGAGAAATGATACGGTCAATGCAAATGCGTGGTTGGGATTGAAGTTAGTGGGGACACGCGGGAACCGGGACGCAATCGGCGCGAAGGTGACAGTGGAAGCGTGCGGACAGAGGCAGTCGGATGAAGTGCGCAGCGGCGGCAGTTATATCTCGCGCAATGATCCCAGGTTGCACTTCGGCCTGGGCGCGTGTACCAAACCCGATCGAGTAACGATCAGGTGGCCTACCGGAGAAACGCAGGTGATATCCGGCCCGGCAGTGAACCGGTATTTGACGGTTGAGGAAGCAAAGTGAATATAGGAAGGGACCGCTTGCTCGCGCGCGCGGTTCTGTTATGGGTGGGCTCTTCTCTGGTGCTCGGAGTTGCGGGCTATGAGGTGACGCACGATGCTTTCACCGATATCACGGGCATAAGCGGAATTCGCTTCAATGGAGTTGCTTCGCATACCGCCAAGAAATATTTGATCGAGACGATGGGGTCGGGCGTGGCGCTGTTCGACTTCGACAATGACGGGCGGCTGGATGTCTTTCTGGTGAATGGAGCGCCGCTAACGGATCCCACACCGAAGGGCAGCATCCCGCAGAAGGATGGGCCGAAATCGTGGAACCGGCTCTACCGGCAGAAGGCGGATCACACCTTCGAAGACGTAACGGAGAAAGCGGGCCTGCAAGGCGCAGGCTACGGAATGGGCGTGGCAGTTGGCGACTATGACAATGATGGCTACGAGGACCTGTATGTCACGGCATACGGCGGCAACAAGCTTTACCGGAATAACGGAAACGGTACGTTCAGCGATTTAACGGAGCAGGCGGGCGTGGGCGCGAGCGGATGGTCTACGAGCGCAGCCTGGGTGGATCTGGATAACGACGGACTGCTGGATCTCGTGGTGCTTCGCTATCTCAAGTGGGACTTTGATGACATTTACTGCGGCGAGCATCGCGAAGGAGGCCGGGCATATTGCCATCCGGATACCTTCCAGCCGGTAACGCCGCTGGTATTTCATAACCAGGGGAACGGACACTTCAGTGAAGTGGCGGAGCAGATCGGCATCTCGAAGCCCGGAAAAGGCTTGGGAATCGCAATCGCCGACTACGATCGCGACGGCCACATTGATGTCTTTGTCGCGAACGATTCAATGATGGAGTTTCTCTACCACAACAAAGGGAACGGGATGTTCGAGGAGGTCGGGCTTCCCTCACAGGTTGCGGTTGACGAAGACGGCCAGACCTATGCCGGCATGGGCGTAGATTTCGAGGACTATAACAATGACGGTTATCCGGACCTGGTGGTGGATAACCTCGCGAATCAGAAGTACGCGCTTTACAAAAACAATGGCGACGGCAGCTTCAGCTACGTGACCCAGACTTCCGGAGTTGGAAAGATCACGCAATTGCACTCCGGGTGGGGACTTCGCTTTTTCGATTACGATAACGACGGCTGGAAGGATCTGCTGGTTGCTCAGGGTCATGATCTGGACACCATTGAACAGTCGTTTCCACAGCTCCGATACCGGGAACCTATGCTGTTGATGCGGAACGGCGGCGGCAACTTCGAAGATGTCTCGGGGCGATCCGGAAGCATCTTTCAGCAGGCGTGGGTAGCGCGCGGGCTGGCTACAGGCGACCTGGACAATGATGGCCGGGTGGATGCGGTTGTGACTACCAACGGCGGCCCGGCCTACGTGCTGCACAACACAACTGGAACACATAATCATTGGCTGACACTCACGCTGACGGGACACAGGAGTAATCGCGACGCGATTGGAGCCGTTGCGAAGATAACGACGGCTGCCGGTTCGCAGTATGGTACGGTCACCACGACCAGCAGCTACTTATCGGCCAGCGATAAGCGCCTGCATTTCGGACTCGGGAGCAACGAGTCAGTGAAGCAGATTGAGATCCGATGGCCGAGCGGCAAGGTGCAGAGACTGGCGGATGTGAAAGGCGATCAGATTCTTGCGGTGGACGAACCGAAATAAGTGCACTTGCGTCTTGTGCTTATTGGCGGTGTGGCTCCCGTTCCATTCCAGAGCGCAAACGAGCGATGCCGACGTACATTCCACTCGCGGATATCTTCTCTTCAAACAAAACAAGCCCAAAGAGTCGTTGGCTGAATATGAGCAGGTCGCGCGATACCGTGCACTGAACGCACTGGATCTCGAGATCGTCGGCTGCGACTATTTTCTCCTGGAAGATTACGCGAATGCGGATAAGTGGCTGTCTCAATCGCTCGAGAAAGACCATAACAATGCTCTTACGCTTTATTTTCTGGGGCGGACGAGATACAACGAGAAGCGCTTCGCGGAGGCTACCGGTTTGTTCAAGGATTCCTTGACGCTGGATGCGAAGAGTGCCAAAACATTAGAGAATCTGGGTCTGGCATACGAGAGGCTGGGTAAGACGGAGGAGGCGGCTGCTGCATACCAAAAAGCGATCAGCTTAGAGCCAAATACATCGAAAGCATATGCGGATCTCGGTATGCTTTTGACGACGGAAAAGAAACTCGGAGAGGCGATCCCGTATCTCCAGAAAGCCGTTCAGATCGCGCCGCACGATGCCCAGGCTCATCGCGAACTGGGAAAGGCGTCCCTGAACCTGAATCAGCTCGACCAGGCGCAGGATGAACTGGAAAGGGCCGCAGTAATTGATCCGCAGAGCGCTCCTACCCATTTCCTGCTGAGTGAGGTTTATCGCAAGCGTGGGCTGGCGGCAAAGGCAAGCTCTGAAGAAGCACGCTATGCCGAGTTGAGCGCCGGCCATTCAGCACCGGATGATCCATTGGCCGAGGCGCGCTCTCTGATTCAGCTCGGGAAGCTGCGCGATGCGGAGCAGGTTCTCCGACGATATCTCGAGCTGCATCAGAATTCGCCGGACGGCCATTATCTGCTTGGCTACTTGCTCTTCAGAGAGCGAGAGGCGAAGGCTTCGCTCGCGGAATACACGGAGGGTGCGAAATTCCGGACGCCTAACGCGCACGATCTGGAGGTGGTAGGAGGCGATTATGTCCTGCTACATGATTACGCCGATGCGGATAAGTGGTTCAGTAAGTCGATTGAATGGGATCCGAACAACTTACAGACGCTGTATTTCCTGGGGCGCGCGAAATACAACGAGAACCGGTTCGATGAGGCGGTTGCGGTTTTTGAACGGGTGCTGAAGCTGGATCCGAAGAATATAAAGGCGGAGGACAATCTAGGGCTTTCACTGGAGGGTTTGGGGAGGACAGACGAAGCAATCAGAGCATTCCGCGCGGCGATCGAGTGGCAGGCGGGCTTGCCGCGGTGAAGGATTCAGGGCCATATGTGGATCTCGGCTCGATTCTGGTGTACCGGGATCAAGCCGCGGATGCACTCCCTTATTTGCTAGAGGCAGTAAAATTATCGCCCAGTGAAGCACGGATGCATCGAGAGCTGGGCAAAGCCTACCTGCATCTGAACCAGCTCGAGAAGGCACAAACGCAGCTGGAGGAGAGCGCGAAACTTGCGCCGCAGAATGCCTCGATTCACTTTATGCTGGCGCAGGTGTATAGGAAGGAAGGCATGAGCGAGAAGGCACGGGCTGAGGCGGAGCGTTATACCGCCTTAGCCGGGGCGCATTCTACGGATGAGGAGAAGTGAGTCAAAACCTGACTTCGAAATGGGCTTGACCTTGCCTTTGAGTATTGTTTTGGCAGTTGATCACACTTCCCAAAGTTTGTGTCATTAAAATTAAGATCGGGCCGCAGTTCCCACCGCAAAATTCACCCGGTTGAAGACATTGAAGTATTCGACCTCCAGCTTGAACTTCACCTTCTCGCCGATCGGGAAGTATTTCGCTAACGCTACGTTTTCGTTGGTTTGGAACGGGTTTCTCAAGTTGCCCAATGACACGTGGCGCGGTCCCAAGCACCCACGGTCCCGGATCCTGAAAGTCCGCCGCGTTGATTACCGGAAGGCCTTTGTATACATTGTTGTATGAAAACATCATGTTGTTGTACAGAAACGATATTCGCACGGTTACAGGAAGAGCGCAGCTGTTCGTGCCTACGTTGTTGCCCAACGGGTCGCCGGCCACATAAACGGGTCCGCCGGTCCCGCTGTAGAGCGGCGTACCGGTCGCGTAAGTAAGAATTGGGCTGATCTGCCACCCGCCCAAACACGAAGTTGGTCCAACCGCCTTTGTTCATGATATCGCCGTCCCTTTGCCGAACGGCAATTCATAGGTTGCCGCGATATTGATCATGTTCGTCTGATCGTTGTTGTCGATAGTCCACTCCGCCTTCTGGTTGTCTTTGTTCAATGCGGAATTCGCGAATGAGGTGAATCCCGAATTCGTGTTCGACATCATTCTAGATAGGTTGTAGGAGACCAGAAAACTAAGCCCGTTCGTATAGCGTTTTTCGACCTGGATTTGCATCGCGTTATACAGCGAGATCCGTGTGTTATCGAAATTGTTGAGAGATACTGTCGCGAATTGCGGATAGGGGCGCAGCGCCTGAAGCAGCGGTCGCGCCGGACCCGAAATCGTTCAGGAAATCCGGGAACGGCATTGCCACGCCAGGCACGCCCGGTTGCCGCGTAAGCTGCCCAAGGGCGCTGCCGTATTGCGCAAGAAATTGCGGCGGAAGCTGGTTGATCGGATTCAACTGCGAGGGCAGTGGTTGGCGCGATTGCCCGCGTAATTGGCCGAAAGGAACATCTGTGAACGGCAGTTCGCGCTGAACGCCGATATTCCAGACCAGATCGTATGGAGCGATGCCGTCGTGTGCTGGGTCGAACGCGTTGATATGGGTTCCGATGCCCAGGCCGGGCTGAACGGAGAAGTGCCGGTCGGGAACGGAACGGATTCGTGTCCCACGAGCCGAATCCCGGGGTTGTGGTAGCCCGTGGAGTTACGAGTAAACGAGCCGAGCAGCAAGTTGCCGTAGTTCACCGCAACCTTGCTCGTTCCGTACTCGTAGGCGCCGCCGTCCAGGAAGTTCATCGAAAATCCGCCCTGCAGAACCGTCTTGTTGTTTAGCTCATACGAGAAGCCGAGTCTGGGGCTAAAGTGATTCCAGTGAATTGCCGCCCGGTCGATGCCCGCGCATCCTGCGCAGTTGCCGAACTTGGTCGCCGCGCCCAGGACGTCCGCCGGCCGCCGGATTCGGGATCTTCGAATCGAAGTACACGATGTTATTGTTCACTTCCGTAAACGGGACCATGATGTCCCAGCGCACGCCGACGTTGATCGTCAGGCGCGGGCTTCAGCTTGATGTCGTCCTGGACGTAGAACGAGAAGTCCTTATTGCGCAGTCTCTAGTTCCTGCGAGCCGACGCGAGTCGCACTGTCGACCGAGCCCAGCAGGAAACTGGCAAATGCATTCCCGGTGGTGCTCAGATTGTTCGGATCGGCGGTTTCGTTGTTGCTGAAATTGAAGTGTGCCGGCGCACTGCTGGCATTCATTGTCGTCCTGGTACGTCCTCCGGAACTCATCGCCGATGTTGAAGGTATGCTTGCCCTTGATCCAGAGCCAGTTGTTCTCCGATACGATGCCCAGTTTGCGGTTGATGGATTCGATCCAGGGCGAACCCAACTCAGTTGGGGCGAATTGGGCCATTGAAGTTGATGCGCCGAAACCTGCGGAGCTCCCGGCGCGGGCGCGAAAAATCGACGAGGATGTGGTCCGCTGGCTGATCTGGTCGTTCAATTCGCCCAGCCAACTCGCGCCGGCCGTCATGACCAGGTGAGGGGTGATCGTGTACGAGTAGTTCAGAATGAACACGGTGCCCAGATCCGGGATTATAGGTATTGCTGGTCAGAGGGTTACTCGTTGGAAAACGGGCGCCGGTCTCGGTGCCGTATGAGGTCTGCTTGTCGCGCCACTCGGTCCAGTGGATGGATTGCTTGTCGGTGATGTTGTGGTCGATCGTAAAGCCCCAGGGATTCTGCCGGGTCGGAATTACGCCCGCGTAGCGACTGCTGATTGTTCACGAGCCCGGGCAGGCGTAGGATCTTGCATGTACTGCAACAGAATTTGTGCGAAGCCGGGCTGAATCGGTTTGCCGGGATCGTGTCGTTCGGGAACGGCTGTCCGGTTAGAGGATCATAGATGGTCGCCACGCCATTGAAGTTGCCCGGCCTTCTCGGCAGCTGTCGGCAAGGACATGAAGCTCGGTATCGCGTCTGATTCTGCCGGTACCACTCGATGACTCACATGGAAGAATGTCCGGTTTCTTCCGTTGTAGACCTTGGGAATCCAAACCGGACCGCCGAGGGTGAATCCGTAGTTGTTTTCCTTGTCGATCGGAACGGTTGGATTGTATGCTCCCGTGCATCGAAAAAGTTGTTGCGAATGATCTCAAACCCATCGCCATGGAACTGATTGGTCCCGGAAGCCGTGTTGTACGTCACGACGCCCTGAGCCAGCCCGTACTGCGCCGAAAACGACGAACGCAAGACGTCGAATTGGTTCACAAGCTCAAACGGCGGATTCCAGATCGTCTGGAAACCCTGCGTCTCCGATTGCGCCATCGGAATGCCGTTGAACACGACTTCACTCTGAAATCGACGCCGCCATTGATGCGTTTGCTGAACGTGCTTCCGGTCACGCCGGGGGCAAGGAAGACGAACTGATCGATCTGGCGGCCTCGGCCCCGCTGATCTGGTTCGGTAGCTCCTGGACAACTTTGTTTTCGATAGTCGTTCCGAGATCAGGCTGGCGTGGTATCGAGCGCGATCACATTCTCCGTGACCTCGACGGTTTGGGTGGTAGCGCCGGTTTGCAGCACAGCATCTGACAGTCGCGACACGGGCCACTTCTACACCCACGCCGTTGTGAACAGATGCTCTGGAAACCAGGCGCTTCAACCTTTACCGTGTAAGAGCCCGGAATCAGATCGGTAAACTGATAGGTTCCAACACTGTTTGTTGTCGCCGTCTTCGAGACGTTGGTGGCGTCATTTGTCGCAGTGACGGTCGCGTTGGGGACCACACCGCCGGTTGAATCAGTTACTGTTCCGGTGATGCCCTGCAGTGCTTGGGCACTCAGGCGAGAAACAGGCCCGCACAACAAGGCAAGTATCGGCAGTAAAAGAAAGGCGCTCTTGAATAGGCGGCTCGAACCGCCTCGCGGTTGAGATACAACTCGATTGTCCACTTAGACCCCCACTCGAGCGAGAAGCTCGAACAACTACCTGGTTTGTCGAACCCGTACTCACACCAACGAGTAACGGTAGTTAGTGCTGGGTAGGAGTATAAAACTTTAGTTGTAGAAATACAACAAAAATGTAAGCACGGATGCTACTGACAACGCCTGTTGTTTGCGAATTACTCTGATACTCTCTGGTCTTGCGGCTGACCTGTGTACTGCATGCGCGACGTTACTCCCGGCCGCACTGTGCGCCGATCCATGCGCGGGCTGCCATCCGCAGGAGGTTCGAGGCTTTGCGGCGTCGGCAATGGCACGATCTATCTCGAGCTCTATCGAGCTGCCTGACGGCGCGTTTACTGACGCGTTCTCCGGAACCCGGTTTACCAGCCAAACGCTGGGGTCACGGGTTTTCCAGAGCTTGGAGCGCGAGGCATGCAGCCCAGCGCCTCCCGATAAGCTACGCGATCGGATCCGGAAGTCACGCCTACGGTTTTCTTGCGCAGGCCGGAGAGTATCTATTTCAATCGCCGCTCGCTTACTATACGAGCCGTGCGAGCTGGGACCTTGCACCCGGATACGAACACACGGAGGGCCCGGATTTCTCGCGTCCAGTAACGATTGAGTGCCTAACATGTCATTCCGACCAACCCAGGCGCGTGGACGGCACTTTGAACCGGTATGGGAAGGCGTTGCTCAACCCGATCGGGTGCGACCGCTGCCACGGCGACACAGCGCAGCATGTGAAGAATCCCGTGCCGGGAACGATTATCAATCCGGCGAAGTTGTATCCTGCGGCTCGCGATAGCATCTGTGAGCAATGTCACCTGGCGGGTGAAGTCCGAATTCCAAATCCCGGGAAGACGGTAGCAGACTTTCGGCCGGGGCAGCGGGTTGAGGAGACTTACACCGTTTATGTCGCCCGGCACGGTCCGGAAGGAACGGTGAAAGTGATCAGCCATGCCGAACAACTTGCGCTGAGTGCATGCGCCCGGAACAGCGGCGGCAGGCTCTGGTGCGGTACGTGCCACAACCCGCATGAGAAGCCTGAACGGCCGGCCGAATATTATCGGGCGCGCTGCCTGGCCTGCCATGGAGCCACACTAGCGGCCTCACATGGAGCACCGGGCCGGAATTGTGCCGGTTGTCACATGCCGCGCCGGCCTGCAAAGGATGGCGGACATACCGCGTTCACGGATCACCGCATCAGCCGCCTGCCGGAAGAGACTGAAGCACCCGCGCTCAGTAGCGATCTAACCGCCTGGCGCGAACCTGACGTTTCAGTTCAGCAAAGGAACCTGGCGCTTGCTCTGGTGACGGCCGGAACGGAAAATGGGAAACCGGACGAGGTGATCCGGGGATTCCGAATGCTGGACCGGATGAATATAGCCGATGATGCAGAGGCGCTGACGGCACTCGGAACGATTTTGCTGAAGGGCAAACAGCCCGTAGAGGCGGAGCGCCGCTTTCGCCGCGCCCTGGAACTCCACCCGAACTTCGCGCCGTATGAGGTGAATCTGGCAGCGGCGCTGCTTGCGAGGGGTGAGACGGCCGAGGCTATAGCACATCTGGAATCGGCGGTCAGGCTTGATCCGCTCTTGCAGCAAGCAGTGGAGCTGCTGGGCCACGCCTACCAACTCCAAAATGAACAGGAGAAGGCAAGAGATCTGCTGGCCCGTTACCGGGCTGCTATGGGAGTCACGGGCCACGAATAGACACCAGGATCTTCGCGACAGTTTGCTCAGCCTGCCGCAGGCTCGCCTTTGATGGTCCGAACCTGATCAAACCCTTCATCCAAAGACGGCGGCTCCAGATACTTTGCGGTGCGTAGGATGGCCGGAACGGGGATGGGCTTCTTATCTTTCCGATGATTGTTGCGACCGATTGCAGTCCGCACCGGAATTTCAAAGAAGTAGGAATGGACCTGAAATCCGGCAGCTTTTGCCTGCTGTATAAGAGGGGCGCGAATGGCGCGGGTCGCGTTCGTGTTGTCGACAACGAAGGAACGTCCGGCGCGCAGGCACTCGTTAATCACAGCAGCCTCACGGGACGGGGTCAGCAAGGTGTCGCGGCTCACGTGTTCGTGCGTGTCTGCGAAATGAGCCTTGTAATAGGTCGTTTTGCCCGATCCTTGCAGGCCGGTGAAGATTATTGCTTGCGCCACCGCTCTAACCTGGGCGGCCGGACGCCATGCAGCGGCGCTCCGCGTACGGGAATGTAGGGCAGCTCGACTCCCTCTCGGGCCCTGCGCAGCATAAGCCCGCCGCGACTCATGTCGCCACGGCCGACAAAATTCGCCGGAAACAGCAGCCGCTCCCCGAAGACCTCAAGCAGCGGAGTGGTGTATTTCGCACTCGCGACACTGCCGAGCAGTACGTACGAACAGGCGCCTTCCGCATGCCGGTCCAAGAGTTTCGCAGCTTCTTTCAACGGATCGCGAAAAACAGGATTGGCTTCATCGACCGGAATTTCCGAGATCGCGCGGAGTTGCTCGATATTGACCGCTGTGTCAGGCGGAACCAGACCGGCGCCGGGCACCATCACCAGGGAGGGCGGAAGTCCGGGCGGAGCCGCGCGAAACGCCTCCGAATAGGCCATCTTCCCGCGAAAATACAGGCCGCTGATGAAACTGTAGATTTCGCCGATAGTAGCGCTGCCTTGCCGGAGCCTTCTCGCCAGATCGAAGCCTGCGTTCTCGCGCACGAGCAATGAGTAGCGGGAACCGCCGGCCTTCGCCGGAGAGAGCAGAAAGATATGGCCGCGAGATGTCATTTCCGCGTGCAAGATAATTATGACGTCGTGCACCTTCCTGTCGAACCACCGGTCTTACCCATGCTGGCCAAGCGCGTTGAAGAGCTGCCCTCCGGCGACGAATGGATCTTCGAGCCTAAGTGGGACGGCTTTCGAGCACTGGTTTTCCGAGATGCGGACGAGATCTTTATTCAGAGCCGTGACGAGAAACCGCTGAACCGCTATTTTCCAGAGTTGCTCGACCCGCTGCGGTCCACATTGCCTCGGCGTTGTGTGCTCGACGGCGAGATCGTAATAGTCAAGGAGCACGGACTCGATTTCGACCAGTTACAACTTCGTTTGCACCCGGCGGCTTCGCGCGTCCGCCTTCTTTCGCAGCAGAGTCCGGCCTCGATTATTTTTTTCGACGTACTGGCTGAGGGAAACCGGGATTTGCGCGATGAACCGTTCCAGAATCGCCGCCGGCTGCTCGAAAAGCTCCTCTCGTCCGCTGCCGCGCCGGTTCATATTACGCCGGCAACATCCGACCGGGCGCTCGCATCCGATTGGTTCCAGCGGTTCGAAGGCGCGGGCCTGGATGGCGTAATGGCCAAGCCGGTGGATGGCATCTATGAGCCCAACAAGCGCACGATGCTTAAGGTCAAACATGAGCGCGACTGCGACTGCGTGGTAGCGGGCTTTCGCTGGTACAAGAAGGATCCCGAGGCGGTCGGCTCTCTCCTGCTTGGGCTCTATGATGATGGCGGCGCTCTGCAGCATGTCGGCGTTTGCGGAAGCTTTTCCATCGAGAAGCGGCGCGAGTTGACCGAATTTCTCGCCCCTTATCGCAAAAACGCTCTTTCCAACCATCCCTGGAAAGGCTGGGCCGAACACGAGGCGGCGGAAACGGAAGCGGGGCATCGGATGCCCGGTGGACAGAGCCGCTGGAGCCAGGGAAAAGATCTATCGTGGGAACCGCTCAGGCCCGAGCTGGTCGTGGAAGTGGCGTACGATCACATGCAGGGCAACCGGTTCCGGCATATAGCGCAGTTCCGCAGGTGGCGTCTGGACCGGGAAGCAAGGTCTTGCACGTATGAGCAACTCGAGGTTGTTCCGCCACAGGAGTTATTTGAAATCTTCGGCGTATCGAAATAGCTTCGCCAGAGATGACGTTTCATGCCCGCTCGCTCTTAGCAGCGCGCTTGGATGCATGCCGACGGCGCCACTCGCGCGTGGGGTCATCATCGGGATCGGGCTTTTCATCTATCGGGCGGAGAGCCTCCGGCACGTGCCGTAAGTTCAGGCGAATGCGCGTCCAAGTTGACGATCTCCCGCGCATGGAATCCACCAGCACATCATCCGGAACCAGGTAACCGGCCGCTTCGGGATGGCGGCTCTTCCATTTTTCGAGACCCGAAAGAGCGGCTTGTTTATCGGGCGAGTTGGCAACCACTATGAGCGGCATGTGGGCGCGCGGCTGCTTGGCGGCCGATTTGGAGCGAGAAGGCGCCACTCGTCTCCCTTCCCCTTCGGTCTTGCGGAAATGCGGCGGCCAGGGCGCATCGCCCAGACCGGCTGCTTCGTCCTGATCTGCGAGCTCGAGCAGCTTTTGGAGCGATCCGGCGGCGGCGTCCATTGCGGCGTGCGGATCGCCCTTTTCGGCGAACCGCTGCGGAAGGGTAAACACAGTGAACTCGGCTGGGTCGCTATCCGGAACTTCCTCCCATTCAAGCGGGGTTGATACGCGAGCATCCGGCAGCGGGCGCACTGAATAAGCCGAGCAGGTGGTGCGATCTTTCGCGTTCTGGTTGTAATCGAGGAACACGCCATGACGCTCTTCTTTCCACCATTTGGATGTGGCCAGCGCAGGCGCGCGCCTCTCAATTGCACGCGATAAGGCGAGGGCAGCGCGGCGCACCTCCGTAAACGTCCAACGTGGCTCAATTCGCACATTGACGTGCATACCGCGTGAGCCGCTGGTCTTGGGCCAACCGCGAAGCCCGACTTCTTCGAGAAATGATTTCACCTCAAGTGCAACCGTGCACACATCGCGCCAACTGATTCCCGGGCCCGGGTCGAGATCGATACGCAGCTCATCAGGGTGTTCCAGATTGCCTGACCGGACCGGATGCGGGTGCAGCTCGATGCAGCCCAGGTTTACAACCCAAATGAGACCGGCTGCATCATCCACCACGATCTCTTCGGCGGTACGTCCCGAGGGGAACGACAAAGTGACGGTTCGCAGCCATTCGGGCCTTTCGGCGGGTGCGCGCTTCTGGTAAAAGGCCTCCTGCTCGGCGCCATTTACGAAGCGCTTAAGAACCAGCGGGCGATCGCGAATTCCGTTGAGGGCCCCGGGCGCAATGGAGAGGTAATAGCGAACGATATCGAGCTTTGTCAGCTGGATCTGCTTCGAGTAATAGAGCTTGCCGGGATGCGTAACATGGACCTCGCGGCCCTCAATGAACAGCGTCTCTGCGGACTCGCCTTTTCCCACAATCGATAGGCTACACCGCGTTGGGTGTTCTCGCTCGATAGAGAGAGCGCAGCGGCAGATGACTAGTGGCTGATTTTTTGCGGCCGCGATGTTCGCTTTCGAACAGGACAACTCAATCCCGGCCACGATGCAAACGGTGTTTCAGTGCATGTGATTGAATTTAAGAGCCGCAATGGGCGGCAACCCGATTGCCTTGACCTCGGGACAGCATGCAATCTTTGAATCAGGATTTCCGCTATGCTCTCCGGCAGTTACGCCGCTCGCCGATCTTTACGCTAACGGCCGCGCTCACGCTTGCAGTGGGCATCGGGGCGAATACCGCGATCTTTTCGCTGCTGTATCAGAGCCTGCTTCGCTCACTCCCGGTTCAAGACCCACAGCAGCTTGTGGAACTTCGTTTCTCGGGATCTGCTCCTGGTCACACGCATTCTGAAGGCGGTGACACGCCATCAGCACGCGCGTACTTTTCGTATCCGATATACCGCGATCTGCGCGATCGGTGCGCTGCTTTTAACGGTCTGATCGCATTCGCGAGCGCTCAGATCGGCTTTACCTGGAATAACAAGTCTGAGCTTTTGCCGGCCGAAATCGTGAGCGGTAACTACTTTTCCGTTCTGGGCGTGAAATCCGCTTTCGGCCGTACTCTCTTGCCGAGCGACGATACCGTCAAGGACGGTAATCCCGTCGCCGTCCTCAGCTACAAGTATTGGGTCAGCCATCTCGGCGCCGATCCCAACATCCTCAACAAGACGGTCGAGGTGAACGGGAATCCATTCACGGTGGTCGGTGTGGTTGCGAATGGTTTCTCGAGCGCGGTGTGGGGCACTACACCCGACGTCTTCGTCCCCATGAGCATGAAGCGTGAGATTACGCCCGCCTGGGATGACCTCGAGGATCGCAGGGCTCAATGGCTCAACATCATCGGCCGTCTGAAGCCGGGCGAATCGCGCAGCCGGGCTGAAGCCTCGGTAAATCCGGTGTGGTACGCGATCCGATCCGAGGAGTTTAAGCAATTGAAGACGCAAACTCCGCGCGCGCGCCAAGCATTTCTGGGCAAAACCAGTTTAATGTTGTTCGACGGGGCGAAGGGCTTCTCGCCGATGCGTACGGATATGCAAACTCCGCTACTGGTCGTGATGGGAATGGTGATTCTTGTTTTGGCCATGGCATGCGTGAATACTGCGAGCCTGCTGCTGGTTCGGGCTGCCGCCCGGGTGCGCGAATTTTCGATGCGATATGCGTTGGGCGCCAGCCGAGGCCGTGTGCTGCGTCAACTCTTTCTGGAAGGTTTGCTGCTGGGTTCAATGGGCGCAGTGCTGGGCATTCTCTTGGCGCCGCAAGTCCTGAAAGTTCTTACGACCTGGATTTCCAGCGGAAGCTCGCACACTCCCTTCTCCACATCACTTGATTCAAAAGTACTCGCGTTCACGGTAGGCGCGACTCTTCTGGTCAGCTTTCTGTTCAGCCTGGCGCCCGCCGCGCAGTTCTGGACGCCCGATCCTCTCGAAGCCATGCGCAGCCACGGTTCAACCAGCGGAGGAGGCTCTCTCACTTTCCGCCGGACGTGCGTCATCCTGCAAATCGGTTTGAGCCTACTGCTGCTGGTCGGAGCCGGTCTTTTCGTACGCACGATTCGCAACCTGCGCACGGTCGATACGGGCATCAATTTCGACCATCTGATCACGTTCTCGATAGACCCGCAGTTCTCCGGCTACTCGGTACAGCAGGCAGGCGCTGTTCGCCAGCGTGTTCTCGATTCGGTCGCGGCTGTTCCGGGAATCCGTTCGGTGGCCGCCACTTCGGACCCCGAGCTGGCGAACGATAACACCTCAGGCAATATCGCCATCGCAGGATACAACGCCAAAGAAGACGAAGACATGGATGTCGAATTGCCGTTCATTACGCCCGGCTATTTCTCCACGCTGGGAATTCCACTGCTTGCGGGACGTGAATTTACGACTGCGGACAGCGCACGGGCACAAAAGATTGCGATCATCAACGAATCTTTTGCCCGTCACTTCTTCGGATCCGCACGAAACGCTTTGGGCCACCACGCCGGGCGTGGAGATAAACCGGACTGTCTGATTGTCGGGGTGGTGAAGGACTCGCATCATACGAACCCGCGCGATCCGGTCGTGCGCACGCTTTATCGTGCGGCACTGCAGATCGGCGATGAGCGCGGGTCTCCTCTCGGCTTCGCCTTCTACGTGCGAACCCTGATGCCACCCGACACGGCAATGAATGTGATTCGACAAACCATCCATAACGGTGATCCAAAGCTTGTAGTCGATCATCTTCGAACGATGGATTCTCAAGTGGAAGACACGCTGACCAATGAGCGCGTGATCGCCATGCTCGCCTCCAGTTTCGGAGTGATCGCGACGCTGCTGGCCGCGATCGGGCTTTACGGAGTTCTCGCTTACGTCACAGCACAGCGCACGCGCGAAATCGGCATACGGATGGCCATAGGTGCTCATCCCATGGCGGTAGCGCGGCTCATTCTCCGGGAAGTTCTTCTGCTGACGGCGGCCAGTCTGGCTGTTGCTGTGCCGGCATCTCTGCTGCTCGGGCGTGTCCTGCGCAGCCAGTTATTCAATGTCTCAAATGCCGACGCACTGACGTACGCGGCGTGCATTGCGATAGTAACGGCTGTGGCGCTGCTCGCAGCGGCGCTCCCGGCTCGGCGGGCAGCGACGGTTGATCCGATGCAAGCTCTCCGGTTCGAGTAATCTGCCCGACCCCGGCGGTGCGGGCGGATGATAGGAATGAGAGCATATTGCAGAGCAGCATATGAGCACGCCGACTACACCAACTTTCATTCCTCGCACGGAAGAGCTGAGCACACTTGAACGCGATTTGAGCTTCCATCCGTGCACGACGGAACATCCCAAAGTCCTGAGCGCCGAGCAAATCTCGAAATTCAATCGCGACGGTTACCTGGCGGGCATCCGCATCTTTGATCGGAACGAGATTACTGCGATTCGGGAGTATTTTGACGAGCTGCTAGCCAAAACGCTGGCGGCAGGCGGCGACAGCTACTCCATCAGCACCGCGCATCTGCGCTATGGCCGCGTCTATGACATCCTGACCCATCCCCGTATTGTGGCCATCATCAAAGACCTGCTGGGCGAAGACGTGATTGCCTGGGGCTCTCACTTTTTCTGCAAAATGCCGGGAGATGGGAAACGGGTTTCCTGGCACCAGGATTCGAGCTATTGGCCGCTGACTCCGTCAATGGCTGTGACCGCCTGGCTGGCGATCGACGACGCAACGGTTGAGAATGCCTGCATGAGGTACATCCCCGGCTCACATTTGTTCGGGCATCTGACGTACACGCTAAGTGAGAACGATGAGGCGAACGTTCTTAACCAGACCGTCGCCGGCGCAGAGACGCTCGGCGAGCCGGTAAACGTCGAGCTCAAAGCGGGTGAGATTTCGATTCACAGTGACTTGCTACTGCATGGTTCGGAAGCGAATCAATCAGCGAAGCGGCGCTGCGGCCTCACGCTGCGCTATTGCCCGGCAATCGTCAGAGCGGGCTTGGGCTGGAACGCAAAGGGCGTGGTTGTGAGCGGCAAAGATGAGTCAGGCCACTGGGCTAATCCGCCGCGTCCGGAGACCGACTAAGGCTCGCGCGGGCTGAGAAACTCGCGGAATCTCTCGATCTCCGCCTCTAATTCGATACTGAAATGACCGGATCGCCGGGCTGCGCACTGGAGAAACCGGTTGTGACGTCGAGCGCGCCCTGGCGATTCGAGATGTTCACCCATCCGATCACGTCCTCTCGCCACAACAATGGCATCGCATAATAACCGAGTTTTCGTTTCGGTGGCGGAGTATAAGCTTCGAAGCGGTACGACCATCCCCAGAAGTGCTCGAACCTGCGCCGGTCCCAGACCAGCGGATCGAAAGGCGCAAGGAAACGTACGGTCTCCGGCGGCGGCTTGCGCGGAAGGCGGTCATGCGGCCAAACGTAGCGCACACCGTTCACGACGGCGCTTGCCAAATCTCCGGAACCGAGAAGCTTGCTCACGGCTGAGTGCCTTCCTTCCAGTGCCGGCGCGGCGTGCGCCAGATGCTGCAACGCGGCACGAAGGCTCCGGTCTGGCACAGGAGCGAGGATTTCTGCAATTAGCAGCACCAGTTTCTTTAGCCGCTCACCGGGATCTATATGCTCGTGCCGCGTAGCTGTGGACTCGTATAGTCGGATCCCGTTTTCGCGTCCTGCAATCCTCAACAATCCCCGGTAGTGAAGAGCCTGCAGCGTGCGGGTGGTTGCCTTCGAGTAGCCACCCCAGGCATTTACCTCACGTTTGCGGCCAAGATACGCTTCGAGCTCACGCGGATGGATCTGCTTGTGAGCCGAGACAATCTCGAGCACTCGCTTTTCGATGGAACTGAGCTTCGATTCGAGCCTGGGATGCAGCAACCGCCAGGTGGATCGCGGCATAAAGCCGTAGGCATAGAGAAAATCTTCTTCGAGATCGATCGCCGCATAGCTCGCTTCGAGGTCTCCCGCGCGATAATCCTTGACTCTGTGGCGCAGAATGAGGTCTTGGGCTCGCGCAGGGGACCGGATGGGATCGGCCTGCACGAAGCCCATTCGTTCAATCGCGCGCCGCAGAGTGGTGGGAGAAAAGAGGGAAGCTGCGATGGCGTGCCGTTTGAGATTTCTGAGCGCACGTTCATTTGCCGTGCCGGGCGTGAGTGCCATCCGAACTCGCGACTTTACCGGAACTGCATGCCGCGCAAAACGCCATCGGCTGCCCCACCTTGTTCAGACGCGGCATATTGAATCCTGACTCTTCTTCCGTCTTCGGCGCCGCAAACAAACTCAGGCGTGCCGCCGCTAATCAGCACATGCGCGGGATCCGGCAACAGAACCTTGACGGCCGCGGGCGCACCCTGCACGACGAAGCCGGTGATCGTGCCCGATTTGCATTCGACTTTTCGAAGCTGGCCTTCTATCGAAATGATGCGATCACCAGGTTCGATGAAGGGATTCCATTCGCTGCTGGCGTGCGGTTTGCGGGCAGTCACCAGTTGCAATTTTCCAGTTGCGTCACGCGAGAACTGAACGGTGAGATCCGTTTCCGCCGTATACGCCAGTTGAGAAGCAAAGCGGCGTTCCTGGTCATCCGCTGCATATCGGATTGCTTTGGCGGCGGCCTGCTTTGCTTCTTCACGCTGATCCGTCTCCGTCAGCGCAGAGGCGACGGCGAGCCAGTAAGCGTACGCACGATTCGGTGCCACCGGCCGCATGGCACGAAATTGGCGCAGTGCCGCTTCATAGTGACCACGGTTGCTTTCGAGCAAACCGAGCTTGTAGCGCGCATCATCGAAGGTCGGATTCAGCTCGACCGCTCGCTCGAGCGCTGTCGCAATTTCGTCCGCAGGCAAACCGGCATCTTCGGCGAGAATCGCGTACCGGTAACACAACGTTGCGTCTGGAGTGCCGAACTGCATGGCGCGTTTCCATTGCTCTCGCGCACGATCTCGATCTCCTCGGCGAAGTGCAATGCTACCTAGCGCAGCCGCAATCCTGGGGTCTTCGGGACGCTCCTTCTCAAGAGCGAAATATTCTCTTTCCGAGCGATCCAGATCATTAGACGCGAAGAGCAAATCTGCCAGGATAAGGCGTGATTCGAAATGACTTACTTCAGTTACTTCGGCAGGCTGATTTACCTTTGGAATACCAGGCAGCGAAAACGCCGTTTTCGGCCGCGAGGCCCAGGCGCGCAGGTCGATGGCAATTTCGTTTACAGTCTTCTGAAAGAAGTGCGACAGCGTACCAGCTTCGGGGCTTGCAAGCGCAGCCGCAAGGTCACGAAAATGTGGAGCATATCGCGGATCGGTGATCAGCATGCTTGTCAAAGCCCAGCTCTCGGCATAGAACATAGCGGCGTTTTGTCGATCGACTGGTATCGCGCGCTGCTGAAGCAACTGCTCCAGAGGAATCCAGCGTCTCTGCCGGAGTAGCGAACTACGGGCGGGCAGATCGCCTCCCACCCGGCATTCCTGATCAGTGATGGAGAGGGAAGAAAAGAATTCGGCGAGCCCTTCAGCGAACCATAGCGGCAGGCGCAGGCCCCGCGAGCGCAGTACCAGATGAGCATATTCGTGCGCTGCGATTTCGAAGTCGGCGTAATCCAGCCTTGGCATCACAATGTAATCGCCGGTTTCGGAGCCCACGTAGTACGCATCCGCAGATGGACGTAACCGGAACGGTGCATAGTCCTTCACAGACCGGAATCGGATAATTCGAAGCGGGCCGTGCTGCTCCGCGCCTGTCCCGGACGGCACAACGGCCGCTTCCATGAAAAAGGCGCGCAACTGCTCAAACCGACCCAGTGTGACGCGCGCGTCGCGTTCGCCCGCTTGCGAATACACCTCGAAGTGCCCGTTTCGGACAAGTGTCCATTCAGAATCGGACGCGGTGCATGCGGCCGGCAAAAACGTCGCCATCATCAATGCTGCCGCCAGCTTCACGCCAAAACGATAGCAGATTGGGCCCGGCAGGCGGATTTCTGAGTACTAGGATAGGCTGCATGTTCCGATATGCGCTCCTGTTCATTGCCTGGTCATATGCGATTGCCCAAACCTCTTCCTCACCCGCTGGCAACTGGGTTTCGAATCTGAAGTTTTTTGATAACGATCACTATGCGCGTCTGAAGCTTCAGGCGAACGGTACGAAGCTGACCGGTAAACTCGGCGACGATCCGTTCGAAGGCACGTTCCAGAACGGCCGGATCGAAGGGACCGTCAAGCCCGGCCCCAGAGAAACTATCAAAGTCTCGGGTGTACTTAAGGACGATCGCATCGAAGGTACGGGAACTCTGGTTGAAGAGAAGCTTGATCTCAAGTGGCAAGCCTATCGGGAAGCTCCGAAAAGCACAGCTCCGCCCAAAACGCATAGCTTCGAGCCTACTCAGTTCGAACATTACTTCTCGGGCTCGATTAACCCGGTGCTTCATCTGAATCCCGGCGATAGCGTGAAGACCTGGTCAGTCGATGCAGGAGGGAGGGATCCCACGGGCGTCCAGCGCACTTCAGGAGGCAATCCTTTAACGGGACCGTTCTATATGGAGGGCGCTATACCGGGTGACACTCTGGTCGTCCACTTCACAGGTATCCGGCTGAACCGCGATACCGCGATCAGCAGCCCTTTGATTGTGAACGGCGCGCTCGATCCGGACTACATCGAGGAGCGGAAAAAGGTTGAAGACTATGACGCCGACTGGAAACTCGATCGTGAGAGCGGCTTCGCGTCGCTGCAGAAACCGACCGAGGTGATGAAGAACTACAAGGTGCATTTGGCGCCCATGCTGGGCTGCGTGGGCGTTGCGCCCGACGGAGGAAACCAGTTCCGGTCCGGCTATCTGGGCTCATTTGGCGGCAACATGGACTACAACCAGGTGCGAGAGGGAGTCACAGTGTATTTGCCGGTGAGCGTACCGGGCGCATTACTATTTGTCGGCGACGGTCACGCCGTTGAGGGAGCGGGCGAACTGACCGGGAATGCGCTCGAAACATCGATGGATATCGAGTTCACGGTGGATTATCTCGAAGGCGGTGCGCCGCCCGCTCCCCGTATGGAGAACAGCGATTACCTTATGGCGAGCGGAATCGCCGGTAGTCTGGATGAGGCTTTTCGAGACGCTACTACGAACCTTGTGCGGTGGCTTGAAAAGACATACAAGCTCAATCCGGCGGAGGCATCATCCGTCGTGAGCACTGCCGTCATTTACGATGTGGCCGAAGTGGTCGATCCGGAAGTGCACGTAGTCGCCCGGATTCCCAAAACAGCTCTTGCGACATTCAAGCCAGCCTCATGAGCAGATCGAGGCTTTCACGCGGCGATTTGAATCAGTCGCCGCTTTCCGCTCGCAAAACACGGCCGATAACGCCCGCGATCCGCTCCCAGTTCTCCGTCTCTTCGGCAAGCTGCTTTCGTCCGGCCTTAGTGATGGAGTAAAACTTCGCTTTGCGATTGTTTTCCGAGCTACCCCAAGCCGATGAAATCCAGCCCTGCTGTTGCAGGCGCAACAGAGAGGTGTAGACCGTGCCCTCATTCAAGCGCAACACGTCCTGGCTCAATTGCTCGATTCTGCGCGCAATACCATAGCCATGAAGCGGTCCCATGGAGTGCAGGGTTTTCAGGATCATCAGATCAAGAGTTCCTTGCAAAACTTCGGATCTTTTCGGGTCAGGCGCTTTTCCTTTGGACATTACATAGAAGTATAACAGTCCCTTGCGGTTTGCATAGGAAGTTTTGCCCCGAGGTCCACCCAGCGCTTTGAAATCGCAACTCTGCTCCAGCTTCGCGGGAGAGCTTGTTAGATTCCGGACGCGGTAATTCCGAAAGCGAACAGTGCCCGGATCACCGGAACGCACCAATCTCCTTGTTTGCAGAATCATAGAGCGGGCGTAGACTTGCACAATCAGCTGGCAACCTAAGGGGGACCTGGTATGGGCGGGACAGTTGTAGCTTTCCTGAATGAGCTGAAATATGGGGCTCGCTCGCTGGCGCGCGCGAAGGGGCTAACAGCGGCGGTAGTCGTGACGCTGGCGCTCGGAATCGGAGCCAACGCCGTAATCTTCAGCCTGATTCGCGGCGTACTGCTGCGGCCGCTGGTCAACCGTGACGAGAATCGGCTCATCTACATTCGGCAAACCGGAGGCGACCATTCGCAAAGCCAGACTTTCTCCATACCCGAGATCGTAGAGCTGCGCTCGGGCTTGAAGGCGTTTAGCTCATTCGGCGATTTCTCCGGGATTGATTTTACGATGGTCGGGCTCGGAGAACCCCGGACCGTAAGCGCAGGCGTCGTGAATGGATCATATTTTCAGGTCATGGGTCTGCGCCCGGTACTCGGGAGGCTGCTCGATGCCCGTGATGACGGCCCCAATGCTGCCGGCGCCGTTGTATTGACGTATCGTTTCTGGTCAACAGCGCTAAAGAGCGATCCTGCCGTGCTCAGCAAGACGGTCAGGCTCGATTCATACTTCGATGGACGCTCCGCTACCGTCGTCGGCGTCCTGGAGCCGTGCGTGCCTTACCCCCAGGAAACCCAAATCATCGCTAACGTGGTGACCAGTTCGCATCATCTTTCGGCGACCATGCTGACCAGCCGGCTACACCGAATGACCGACTTGTTCGCGAGGCTCGCGCCCGGTGTGGATTTGGATACGGCGCGTGCCGAGTTACGCTCCGTATACGCGCGCATGAAGCAGGCGCACCCCGAAGCCTACCCGGCCAAGGCCGACTTCGAGATCAGCGCCATGCCGCTGCGCGATGCGGTCACATCCGGAGCACGGACCATACTGCTGGTGCTAATGGCGACCTCAATGCTCGTCTTCGTTATTGCGTGTTGCAACGTAGCAAACCTGATTCTGGCGCGAACGGTGCGGCGTGAAGCCGAATTGGGTATCCGGGCGGCATTAGGCGCGAGCAGCGGCGCTTTGCGCCGTACTCTGTTAGCTGAAAGCCTGCTGCTGTGTGCTGCCGGCGCAGCGATCGGGATATTCATTGCCGATCCGTTGCTGAACATTCTCGCGCGCTACATTTCCCGCTTCTCTATTCGAGCCCTCGATCTGACCATCGATCCAAGTATGCTTTGGGTCGGCGGAGGGCTCGCGGTGCTCGCCGCTGTGCTGCTGGCGTTCGTTCCTCGCCTGCCCTCGTCGGGAGGCGCGCAGGGATTTGGTCTGGCAAGCGGCGGCGGCCGTGTGACGAGCTCGGCGAATCAGAAACTGAGGGCCTTCGCTATCGTTCAGATCGCTGCCTCGTTCGTGTTGGTGGCATCCGCCGGCGCAAGCGTCAAAACGCTTCTTTCGCTCGAGGCCGCGCAGACCGGACTCGATACACGCCATGTGCTCGCGCTAGACGCGCCTGTGCTGCATTTCGGCAAAACGCCCAGCCAGGTGGTGGATTATTACCGGGAAGCGATAAGGCGCATCCGCGAATTGCCCGGTGTTCAGAACGTTGCACTTGGCATGGCCGTTCCGTGGAGCGAGGCGAATACCGGTATGCTGCAATTTGCAGTGGAGGGGCACACTCCGGCCACGGGCGAATACGAACCTCGCGCGATAATGCGGGTCGTCTCGCCTGCCTATTTGGCGACGTTGGGCGTCCCTATTATCGAAGGGCGGGATTTCAATGAGGCAGATCGGCAGAGCAGCGAGCCGGTTGCCATTGTAAGTGAGACCGTAGCGCGACGGATGTTTCCCAATCGGGATGCGTTGAATCATCGTTTGATATGGACCGACCCGATTCTGCAGGTCGTGCCCCAAATACACGCCGTTCCCATGCGCATTATTGGAGTAGCGGCGGACCTGGACGACGTCAACATCGTTCCGAAGCCTACTCTGACGGTGTACCGCCCCGCCGCACAGGAGCCGGTGCTAATCCAAGGGCGCTTGTTCGTCCATACGCGCTCGGACCCTTACGCGTTGGTGACGCCGATCGCCCACATCATGCACCGTTTGTCGCCGGACCAGCCCGTGGAACATGCGGCGACGCTCGAAGACGTCCGCGCCGAGGTGCTTTCGCCCGATCGGCTCAATGCTGTCGTGTTCAGCGTATTTGCGGCAGTCGCTCTACTGATTGCGGTCGTGGGCGTTGCCGGGGTGCTGGCATTTTCGGTTAGCGGGCGCACACGCGAATTTGGCATACGGCTGGCGGTTGGTTCTCAGCCGCGGAGTTTGCTGTTGCACGTCATAACCGAAGGTATTGTTATCGCCTGCACGGGTCTGGCAGCCGGCGTGGCGAGCGGCTTTGTGCTTTCACGAGTGGCGGGCAATTTCCTGGCAGACATGAAGGCGCCCGGCGTGCTGCCGGTGGCCGGCTCGGCCTTGGTTCTGCTGCTTGCGGCGGTTATTGCATCGGCAGTGCCCGCCGCCCGCGCGGCGCGAGTTGACGTGATTCAGGCGCTGCGAACGGAGTGAGTGTCGAGCATCATTTCCAGATAAACGTCGGCCCGCGCATAGGGCGAGCGTTGGACGCGCTCTGGAGGAATGTGACGGAAGCCGACCGACTCATACAGGTGAATCGCATTCGTAAGCGAGCTGTTGGTCTCAATGTACAAGCGTCTGATGGACCGGTCTTTGGCGTATGCGATGACATACTCGAGCACCTGGCGGCCGATTCCCTGCCCTCGTTCTTGCTCGGCCACGGCCATTTTCGCGATCTCCCAACTTCCGTCGGGTAGCGCGAGCAGAGCGCAACAACCGATCGCACGGCCATTTTGGATAGCCATAAAGATCTGGCCGCCGGGGGCAAGGATAAACGAGTATGGATCATTCAGGATCTGCCGGTCTTTCTCCTCGAGATGAAAATATTTTTCAATCCAAGCTTCATTTAGGATTCGAAAGGCTTCTTCGTCTCCCGGCTCGAACGTACGCACGATCACCGGCATTTGAAGCCGCTTGCGCATGAACATGGTCGCTTGCGGATTTTCGTTATAACGCGCGCAGGGCTTATAACCGTGCCGCCGGTAAAACGCGATCGCATCGGTCAGATCATCTTTGGTGTCCAGATAGAGCCAGGCGATCCCCTGCTTGCGCGCAAATTCCTCGAGCGTGCGAAGGAGAAGACGCGCAACGCCGCGCCCACGATAGCCAGGGCGAACATACAACCGCTTGATCTCCCCCGCGGACTCAAGCTCTGTCAATGGACGATACAGAATACATGCGATCGGCGCGGACCCTGCGTAGGCTACCCATATTGCGCTATCCGGGTCAGACAGGTAGCGCAGCAGGGCGGCGCGGTCATCTCTCACAACGACATCGATCGCGTCGTAGTACTCCTCGATCAAGTTCAGGGCATCATCGGGATATTCGAGGCGCACGCGGTCGACGTGAATAGTGGGTACCGGCTGGATTCCGGCGTCGTGATCACTGGCCGCAAGGCTCTGCATAACGGTTCCTGATCTCAATTCTGCGCTTTGCACATGCATATGTCCAATATCTTGTTAAGTCAACAACGATACGCTTGGGATATGGATCACGGGATCGAACTCAGGCACCTTCGCTATTTCGTAGCCGTGGCGGACGAATTGCATTTCGGCCGTGCCGCCAGGCGCTTGCATATTGCGCAGCCGCCCCTATCGCAGCAGATCCGGCGGCTCGAGGACCTACTCGGGCACCAGTTGCTGGTCCGGACCTCGAGAGCGGTCAAGTTGACCTCATCCGGAGAAGCACTGCTGGAGCGGGCGCGGCGGACGCTCGATCGCATGCAGGAAGATCTCGAACACGTGCGGCGCGTGGGCCGCGGTGAAACCGGTTATCTGCGGGTCGGGTTTATCGGATCGGGAATGCTGACATGCCTACCTGCTCTTTTGCGCGAATACAGGAAAAAGTATCCGAAGGTTGAACTGCGTCTGCAGGAGTTCTACACCAGTAATCTCATCAAAGCGATCGCCGATGGGCTGGTGGATGTCGGATTTCTTCGCGACGGAGGACCCAGCCCGGATTTGCAGGTAGAACCTTTGCTCCACGAAAAGTTTGTGGCGGTACTGCCCAATCGTCATCCGTTGGCGCGGCGCGGCAAGATCAAAATTATCGATCTGCGCAACGAGCCGTTTGTTTTCTTTCCGCGTTCAGCGGGGGAAACAGCGTGGGAGCGCACGGTCAAGCTGTGTGAACGGGAAGGGTTCCGGCCGCAAATCGTGCAGGAAGCGCCCCATTGGGTAACCATCCTCAGCCTGGTGGGTGCCGGCATCGGTGTAACCGTGGCGCCTGAGTGCATGCGCACGATTGCGCCCTCCACAGTTTGCTGCCGGCCTATTTCGGGTGATGGCGCCAGCTTCATCGAACTTGCATACCGGCGAGACGAGAACAATCCTGTCGCGACCGAATTTTGCCGGCTGGCCCGAAAGGTTTTTGGAATAACCTACGGAATGCCAGAGCAGTTGTTAAAGGCGAGAAGTGGAAAACTAAATAGGAAATCTCGGATTATCGAACACGAGAAATGCGAATAACAGCGGTATGTAGATGACGGAGGCCAGCAGCAGCATGCGTGCCCACTTCACGTTTCGCTCTCGCGCCAGTTGCACGCCGAAATAGAAGAACGCCAGATCGAGAACCAATGCCGCGAAGAAGTAGATCTTTCCCGTCATGTTCAGGAACGTGGGCGCAAGGGAAAACGGCACCAGCAGAAAGAGTGCGCACAGTATCTCCAGCGTTAAAGCCATCCCGTAGGGACGCACCGCCGCGAGCATTTTAATTCCAGCGCGTTCGTAGTCTTCGCGATAAATCCATGCGATGGCGTGGAAGTGCGGAAACTGCCATAAGAAGAGAACGCCAAACAGCGCCCAGGCCTCAAGGCTAAGATGGCCACTGGCCGCCGCAAACCCGATCAGGGGCGGCATCGCGCCGGGCAGAGCCCCAACGGTTGTGCAGATCGGGCTTTTGCGCTTCAGAGGCGTATAAGCGAAGAGATAGCCAACAGCCGTGATCAGACCGAGACAGGCCGCAAGCGGAGTAGTAAAAGCCCAGAGCTCCAAAACGCCCGCTACAGATAGGACCATGCCGAAGATCAATGCATGATGCGCAGGCATTATCCCCGCCGGGAGTGGCCTGATGCGGGTGCGGTTCATCTGCGCGTCTATGTCACGCTCGTACCACTGATTCAGTACGGCAGAACCGGCGGCCATCAATGCGGTACCGAGAAGCGCGTGCAGCAGGGTCACAAAGTCGAAGCTTGAGGCATTGCCGTAGCAGTATCCGACCGCAGTGGAGATGACGATCAACAGCGCAATTCTCGGCTTTGTGAGGCGAAAGTATGCCTGCAGTGTCTCGGTCGTGGTAAGAGCTCTATCGGGCGCGTCAAACCATTGCGCCGCAGCTCGTTCTTGCTTCTGAACTGATCCTTGCACCAGGAATGTGGTCCTGTCCCCAATGGTACACTGCGCGGCTAGATGTCTTTCTGATTCGTAAGGGAATAGCATGGCAACGAATTTGCGCTCTGTTGAGATTCCGCCGGCCGGAATTGCCGCCGATCTCCGAATTCCAGCAGACGCTCGAGGCTTGGTGATTTTCGCCCATGGCAGTGGTAGCAGCCGGCTGAGCTCACGAAACCGCTTTGTAGCGGGCACTCTGCAACATGCCGCGTTCGCAACTTTGCTGCTGGACCTGCTTACGGCGCAGGAAGAAGAAATCGACCTCAGAACAAGACGCTTGCGGTTTGATATCGACCTGCTAGCCGGACGTTTGTGCGACGCGGCGAGATGGTCTGCGCAGGATGCCGCCCTGGGTGATCTGCCGGTGGGATATTTTGGGGCGAGCACGGGCGCAGCTGCCGCTCTCATTGCCGCTGCCGAGCTCCCGGATTCGACATACGCCGTTGTCTCTCGCGGAGGACGACCCGACCTGGCCGGGTCAGCGCTTTCGGAGGTGAGAGCTCCCACGCTATTAATCGTGGGTGGTGACGACCTTCCGGTTATCGAATTGAATGAGCAAGCATTCCATCGACTTCAATGTGAGCGGAAACTGGAGATCGTTCCCGGAGCAAGCCATCTTTTTGAAGAACCTGGCACTCTGGAACAGGTTGCGGCGCTCGCAAGCGCCTGGTTCAGCGATCACGTCCCGAAGAAATTTCATCCAGGGAGTAGCTGGTGAACTCGCGAACTTCCGCAGCGAGGATTACCGGGTCCATAAATCGGCAGTAGGGTCGTCTCATTTGCCGTGATGCGTTTGCAAGGACAGGCGAATAACGTTGCAGCGCTGGAGCGCGTCGTGTCCATAGCCACCGGTGCGTTCTTAGTAACTCAGACGATCCGTAGACCATCCTGGCGGAGCGCGGCCGGTGGCCTTCTTGGCGCCGACTTGATCTATCGTGGCGCGACTGGCCACTGCCACCTCTACAGTGCTTTAGGCGTAAACACGGCGGAAAAGAAGAAACCGGGATCTCAGATTGACCAGACAGCGCCAGCAGTGCACCGTTCGATCACCATCGCACGCTCTCCTGAAGAGCTCTACAGCTTCTGGCGCGATGAGCACAACCTTGCGCGCATCATGGCGCATTTCGCGGAAGTCACTCCTGGACCAGACAGCTCCACACATTGGCGTGTACGCGGCCCTGTACAGCAGGTCTTCGAGTGGCATAGCCGCCTGATTTCGGACGAACCAGGGCACAAGATTGCCTGGGAAACATTGCCCGGAACGGAAATTCCTAATCGCGGCGAAGTGGTTTTCAAAAGCGCCCCGGATGGGATGGGTAGTGAAGTCAGTTTGCAAATGCAGTTTGAGCCGCCGCTCGGAGCCGCGGGTGCACGCTTAATCAAGGCCCTGAACAAGGTACCGCGTGCTGTCGCGGGTAAGGCGTTGCGGCGCTTTAAGAGCCTTGTCGAGACAGGCGAAATCCCCACCTTGGAACACAATCCGTCCGGCCGCGGCTCTTCAGATTTCTTTTGAGGGAGAATCATGCGAGCTCTCTGCTGGAACGGCGTAAACGATCTAAGAGTCGAGACGGTGCCGGACCCGGTCATCGTGAACCCGCACGACGTGATCCTGCGAGTCACCATGTCCACGACGTGCGGATCTGACCTGCACTTTATTGACGGCTACATTCCCAGCATGCGCGCCGGTGACGTGATCGGCCACGAATTCATGGGCGAAGTAGTGGAAACCGGGCGCGAGGTCAGAAAGATCAACAAAGGCGACCGCGTGGTTGTCCCGTCCTTCATCTGCTGCGGGCAGTGCTGGTTCTGCCAGCATGATCTGTGGTCGTTGTGCGATAACACCAATCCAAATGCAGAGATGCAGTCAGCTTTGCTTGGGTATCCCACGGCAGGCATCTACGGCTACACGCATGCATTTGGCGGTTACGCCGGGGCGCATGCTGAATATGTCCGGGTGCCGCATGCCGATGTGGATTGCTTTCGCGTGCCGGAAGGATTGCGCGACGAACAGGTCGTATTCCTTTCCGATGCGGCGCCGACCGGATATATGGGCGCCGATTTCTGCAATATCCACCCAGGCGATACGGTTGCCGTATGGGGCTGCGGCGGTGTCGGTTTGATGGCGCAGAAAAGCGCATATCTGTTAGGAGCGGAGCGCGTCATTGCGATCGATCGCTATCCGGAGCGGCTCCAGGCGGCTCGCGAGAGAGTAGGCTCCGAAACCATCAACTATGAGGAAGTGGATTCCGTGCTTGAGATTCTGCAGGACATGACAGGAGGGCGTGGGCCTGATTCCTGCATTGATGCCGTCGGTATGGAAGCGCACGGCACCGGTCTGCAGTATAAATATGACCGCATCAAGCAGGTTTTGCACATGGAGACCGATCGCGGCGACGCCCTCCGTGAAGCCATCATGGCCGTAAGAAAGGGTGGAACCTTATCCATCCTCGGCGTGTACGGAGTGATGGACAAATTCCCCGTAGGCGTGATCATGAACAAGGGACTGACGGTCCGCACTGCCCAGCAGCACGGTCAAAAATACGTCTCGCGGCTGCTCGAGCATACCGTGAAGGGTGAATTAGATGCATCTTTTCTGGCGACGCATCGGGTATCGCTCGAAAGCGCGCCAGAAGGATACGAAATGTTTAAGAACAAAGCGGACAGCTGCCTGCGGGTTGTTTTCGTTCCGGAGGCGGCCTAGATAATTCGAAGGGAAAATTATTCCCGGAACGGAATTCGTTCGACCGTGTTTCGAACTGTATGTGCGGCATAGCGGGAGCGCTTGTTTATGCTGATGCGCCAGCGGCCCTCTTTTTCGAAGCTGTTCGTGCATGCCGCAGCCGCGGCGAGGACAGTTTTGGGCTGGTGAGCTGGTCACCCGCCGAGGCGCGCCTCCGAGCAGCCGATTTTTCTCAGCTTCTGCAATTTCTCCGATAAAGTCGACTAGCGAACAATCCAGCAGCTCCCTGATGTTCGTGTCGAAATATAGCTGATCATAAGGATCGATTTTCGCAGCAATCTTCAGTGGTACGCCGGAGCGTTTGGCGATTTCGATCGCGCGATCGCAACCCTTCTCCGAAGCAATTCGCCCGAGAAATACCAGATACTTTCCGCGGTCTGGGACAAACGTATACAAGTCACGGGGCAAGCCATGATAAATCGTGCGCCGCCAGTTCACATCGAGATACGGCGTGCGCTGCGCATTTGATATCGAGACGAACGGGAGGCCACCAAACGCGGCAAATAGCTCCGGCACATCGGGCAAAGGCCCATGAAGAGTCGTGACCGTGGGCTCCGGCAACATGCGTGCAAAAGGAAAACCCAGATATTCGATATGAAAGTGCGCGACATCGAAGGTACGCTCAAACAATGATTTAATTGGACGGCATGATACGCGATCGGATCCACCCACTGCTCGAACTCGCGAATTGCCTTCGGGCAGCAAGGCACAAGCTTCGCCCGCGTGATCGAATCACCGCTCGCAAAGAGCGATACTTCGTGGCCCTGCCGGACCAGTTCTTCGGTCAGGTATGAAACTACGCGCTCGATGCCGCCGTATCGTTTTGGCGTGATGCGCTCATACAATGGGGCAACCTGTGCGATTCTCACTCGCTGCTAAGGATGATGAGAGCGGCGCTGCTGTTACGGCCGTCTTATAACAACGCTGGCATGCCGGTCGAACTGACCCAGATCAGACCTTCAGCCCGGCGGCGAGAAGCCCTGTGGCAGCGCTCAGATCAATATCAGCCACTAGCAATCCTTCCTTGCCATAGGGTTGATAGCAGAGCAGCGTTCCGTCTGGCCGTACGATGGCAGAGGTGGTCGGTGATCCAGCGCTTGCGCAGTTGACACTCGCAAAATAGCAGGTATTCTCGGCTGCGCGGCACAACATCGACTTCTCATGAAATGAATTGGCAGGATCGGCGAAAACAGAAGGCTGATAGCCGCCCGGCTCGGCCTCGTGGAAGTGAGGATGGAACACGATCTGCGCGCCGCGTCTGGCCGCCCAGCGAACGGTTTCCGGGTAGCGCCAGCCCTCATGGCAGATAGAAATTCCAAATGTCAGAGCTCCGATTTCAAACATTCTTCTTCCGCAACCCGCCGAATACTGGCGCTCTTCAGAAGGATCAATTTGAACTTTGTCCTGGAAGCCGGCAACACTCCCGTCAGCATGAATCACGAGAGCAGTGGCAAGGAGACCCGAGTCAACCAGTCGCTCGGTGCCCAGGATGACCGCAACTTTCTCGCTCGCAGCAGCCGCGCCGATCGCGTGCCACGCTCGTTCCAGAAACTCCGGATCAGGCGCAGGCACGGGCTTGCCGGGCGCCCGATATCCCGGGACAAAACATTCAGGGAAGCAAATCAGCTCAGCGCCCTCGCTGCGGGCGTTGGAAATCGCCTCCATGGTCAGCGCAACGGAGTCATCGGGACTCGGTGGGAAGCGCAGATTCGCAAGCGCGATTCGAAATGTGCTCACTTTGATACTTGCAGTTGGCCCATTTTACGCCTCAGGCAATCATCCCTTTGCGCATTGCATACAAAATCAACTCGGGAATGCTGTGAACATTCAGTTTCTGCATGAGATTCGACCGGTGCGTGTCAATCGTGTGTGGGCTTAACCCAAGCAATCCCGCTATGTCTTTCGTCGATTTCAGCTCGGCGGTAAGTTGAAGTAACTCGCGCTCTCGTGCAGTCAGCAGGTCATACGGATCTTCTACCTTGCGGTGCTGTAATTGCCGCACGTAATCTTCCGCAAGCACTTTACTGACAGCAGGGCTAAAAAATGCCTTGCCTGCGCAAACCGCCCGTATTGCTTGAATAAGATCGCTTTCAGCCGAATCCTTGAGCAAGTAACCGCGTGCACCCGCTTTCAGGGCTCTTAGAATATATGCCTCGTCGGAGTGCATGCTCAAAATCACAATCGCAGTCTTAAGCCTCTCCTCGTGTATACGCTTCGCCGCTTCAATGCCGTTGAGAAGTGGCATGGCGATATCCATAACCACCACATCGGGATTTTCGCGAATCACGATATCGATCGCCTCGCGGCCGTTGCTTGCCTCGCCGACTACCGCGAAATCCGGTTGTCGTTCCAGCACTAGCCGAAGGCCGTGTCTCATGATCGTGTGATCATCGGCCAATATGATTCGAGTCGGCATTATTGTTGAACAGCTAAAGCGTTCTTCGCAAGCGGCAGTTCGACACGGACGCAGGTACCTTCGCCCGGCTGCGATTCGATCCGAAAGTCGCCGCCAAGGTGCGAAACACGTTCCTCCATCCCAAGCAGACCCAATCCCTTTTCCCGCTCGGCATGAAACCCCAGACCATCATCCTGAATTGTGAGCAGGACGGCATCGGCTCGAACATTGAGGTTGATTCGAACCGTCTTCGCCTTCGCGTGACGCACAACGTTCCGCAGCGCCTCCTGAACGATTCGATAGATGCACGTCTTGTAGTCATCCGGAACGTCTTCCGATACCGACTCCGCTAGCACCTGAACATAGATGTTATTGTTCCGCGACACTTCGCGAGCCTGCCATTGAACCGCAGGAATCAATCCTAAGTCATCCAGCATCGAGGGCCGCAGCAGAAGGGACATGTCGCGCACAGTTGCAACCGTTCTCTCCGCCAGCCGGCGAAGATCATCCAGTTGCCTTTTCGCTTCACTCTGGGCCGGCACAATTGCTGCCACATTACCAATGCCCAGCAGGAGTGCTGAAAGGGACTGGCCCACTTCGTCATGCAGCTCTCGTGAAAGAGATTTGCGTTCGGATTCCTGCACTTCGATCAGCCGCGCCGAGAGATCTTTCAAGATCCCACGAGCGTGTTCCGCCTCTTCGAACCGCTTATCGGATATTCGTTCCAGGCGCAAGATGCGCCGGATACTACCCGTGGCGAGCAGCAGGCCACCAATCAGAGTCAACACAAGAAACAGAACCAACAGCTTTCGAAACCGGGCGAACAAACGCGAAACTTGCCTGTTTCCTGTTTCCATCTGCTGCTCGTTCACCCGACTCACCTGCTCCGCCAGGTGAACAACCACCATCCTCCGCGGGAGCAGCGAATTTTTCATGAAGGCGTAACCAAATGACCGGCGTTGCGCCGCATCCCACTCGAGCGCGGGCCGCAGCGAGTTGAAATACGCGTCGAGCTCTGTCTTGAACTCCTGAAACGCGGGTCTCTCCTCAGTACGTATCACGCGCTCATAGGCTGCAACATTCCGGTTGATTCGCTCGCGCGTCTCCTCTAGTTCCAGACGGTGTGTGTCTGCGCGGTTCGGGTCCTGCTCGAGAAGCAGATCCCGAACATAAGTACCGGAAAGAAAGATGTCGGATCGCAACTGCTCCAGAATCTGGTCGCGGTTGAAATAATCGTCGCGAATGCGTTCGTTCTGTGTCTGAATTTCCCGCAATACCGAGAGCGCATTTAAGCCCGAGAACGCCAGCAGAACCAACAGCCCGCCGAATCCCATCAGCAGCAACCGCCTGGTTTGTCTGTCGCCTCGCATCGCTTAATTTTCCAGACCGCCCCCGTCTTGCCCAGCAAGGCGGCCGCACAAACTCCTAATGCAATAATCCCAGCGTGTACTGAAGACTGGAGTATGCGTCCTGGTACTCATACTTTGCGTTAAGGTTTTCGACTTGAGCTGAGGTTTGTCCCAGTTGCGCTTGAGTCAGCTCCACAATCGAGGCGAGCCCGAGGTCATATCGCCCCTGTGCAAGACTCAATGCCAAGTTGGCCTGCGTCATCAGCTGCTGCGTCGCCGCGATCGCCTGGAACGAAGTTCTTGCACGCGCCCAGGCCTCCCGCACATCCCGTGCGATGCGGTCCTGCATACCACGAAGATGCTGCTCTGTGGCCTGTAATTGATATTCTGCGGCCTGGCGGCGGGCGGAAAAGAGATGGCCATTGAAAATAGGAACCAAGACGTTCACGGATGCGGCTTCATAGATCTCTGGAATGTCCGGGTTTGCATTTCCAGGCTTGATGTAAGGCAGCGCGCCGCCGACGGCAGTGAAGCTGATGGTGGGCCGCTTCAAATCACGCTCGGCATAGACGAATTTCTGATCCGCTTCCTGCTGAAGACGCAGACTTGCTAACTCAGGCCGATTTCGGAAGGCTTCTTGGATCAGCGGCTCCGGATCCGCAGGCGCCTCCGGCGGCATCGCCGGCTCCGTTAATCGATACTCGATCGCCTGTTCGGTGCCGAGGGCCTGGCCAAGCGATGCGTAAGCAGCCTGCACCCGGTCCTGCGCACGCAGCAGCATGAGTTTAGCGTCCGCCAGGTTGACTTGCGCAAAGCTCAGATCAACTTCAGACTTGAGTTTGTTCTTTGTTAGCTCCGATACTTGATCCACTACGGCTTGTCGCGCGGTAACCGTTTGTTGTGCGACTTTTACGAGCTGCTGTGAGAGCAGCACCTCATAATACGCCTGATCGACAGCCAGAATGACGTCATAACGCGTCGCCTGATAATCCGCCGCAGTGGCCTGAGCCTGCAGCTTGGCATTCGCCACTAAGTTCGGGGTACGGCCCGAATCGGTTATTAACTGGCTGAGTGTCAGACCGCTGCCGAAATGGTTAAACAGTCGCGGGTCATTAATTAATCCAGCTCCGACGCGTGCGTTCACCACTGCTTGCGCCCCCGTCACGTCGCCGTTGAAATTCGGGTAATAAGCCGAGCGCGCCTCTCGCGTGATCTGCCCGGCCCTCAGGTAAATCGCCTGCGAAGCAAGCACCTGAGGATGATTCTTCAGTGCCAGATCTCGCGCCTGCTGCAAACCCAGCTGCGGACTCTGTGTTTGAGCCCGCAATGCGATACTGCTTGCCGCAGCTGCCAGAACAAGACGCGTCATTCCCCATTTCATCATCGACGGCCTATGCGAGAGACGTCTGTTCCGGAGAACTGGGACGCTGGCGATCTTTCTTGCCATATACGAGTAAGTACGCGGCAGGAACTATGAATACTGTGAATATGACGGATGTGGTGAGACCCCCGATAATGGCCCATGCCATCGGTGCGTACTGCTCCGCGCCGGCGCCTAATTTGAGTGCCATCGGGATCATCCCTATGATCGTCGCCAGCGACGTCATCAGGATCGGCCGCAATCGCACGCGGCAGGCCTTGACGACCGCCTCACCGACGGACAAGTTTTCCTCCGCCTCGAGTTTATGCGCGAAATCCACGATCAGAATGCTGTTCGAACCCGCGATTCCGATCAACATCAATACGCCCATGAGCGACATAACGTTGAGTGTGGCGCCGGTCAGTGGAAGTATGATCAGCACGCCGATAAACCCCATCGGAATCGCGAGCATAATCAGAAGTGGATCCACAAACGATTTGAATTGAGCAGTCAGAATCAGGTAAAGCAGGATGAACGATAACACGAAACCGAGCGCAAAGCTCTTAAACGATTGGTTCATCCCTTCCACCATCCCTCGCAGCGTGACACGTGTGTTCTTCGACAGTTTCATGTCCGAAACAAGCTCGCTGATTCGCGATGAGAGCTTTCCAAGGTCCTCCCCCCGCGGAGTGACATACACATCCGCTGTCCGCTGAATTTGGTAGTGGTCGTACTCGGTCGGAGTCCGCATGCGGCTCAGATGCACAACGCTATCGAGCGTAGTGGGCTTCGGCAGATTCGGCGCTTTTAGCGGAATGTTACTCAAATCAGTGTCGTTATGAATCGCTGCCTTGCCGTGCTCGTAGTATTGAACGGTGAGAAAGTAATCATTGCCCGTCTTGTAATCCACCCAGTAATTCGGGGCGATCATGGTGTTTGAGTTCAGCGCGGTGATGACGTTATCGACAATCTGTTTTTGGGTGAGCCCAAGTTCACTGGCATGTACCCGGTTCACATCCATTCGGACAGCCGGGTAATCCATGTCCTGCGGAATGTAGACTTCTCCGACACCGGGCAGCTGCCGGATTCTCGATGCCAGATCTTGAGCCGTCTTATAGTCCTCCGTATAGTTCCGTCCGGTCACCTGCACGTCGATGGGGGCGGGCATGCCCGAATTTAGGATCGCGTCTTCCATCGAACCGCTTGAAAAGAACGTGCGCAGCTCCGGGTACTTGCTGGCGAGCCGCTCGCGAAGGCGGTCCATGTACTCGAAACTGCTCAGCTTATGGCCGTCTTGCAATTGAGTTTGGATTGTCGCGGTGTAAGCTCCGGCGTTTGACGTATACAGCGCCGAAAAGTCAGGCACAACACCGATATTCGATACCGTCATCCTGAAATCGGCGGGGCGAACTGCCTGGCGGATCTCGTCTTCCACTTTGGCAACGTAGTCGTTTGTAACTTCGATTCTCGATCCTGTCGGCGCTTTCAAGTTAATTGTGAATTGACCGGCATCGGTACGCGGAAAGAATGCCACACCAATGAATGGATACATGGCAAAGCTCACAACGAACAGGGCCGCTAATGCAAGTACGGTCAGTGCGGGCCGCCTCAGCGCGCGCCGCACCCAAGCCTCGTAAACGTCAAGCACCTTGTTGAATGCATTGTTAAATCGTTCGTTGAAGCGCTCCCACCAGGACATCGAGCTCTCGGTGGCGCGATGGGCGTGATCGCGATGCCACTCCCCCTGGTCGTGCTCACCGATTCCCGGTTCACGCCCGCGCGCTCCTTCTCCGTGGGGCCTTACCTTCAGGAAACGCGAACAGAACAACGGGATCACTGTCATTGCAACCACAAACGAGACCAGCAGAGAGATACAGAACGCAAGCGCTAGCGCGGAAAAGAGGAACTTACTCACGCCGTACAGAAAAGTTACTGGAAAGAAGTTGACGACGCCGACAAGCGTCGCCGCTAGAACGGCCAGCGTGACCTCCGAACCTCCCAATTCCGCCGCGATTTGCGGGCTCTCACCCAACTCCATGTGACGATAGATGTTCTCGAGCGAGATTACTGAGTTGTCGATGACTCGCGAGAAGGCAAGGGCCAGTCCTCCCAGTATCATCGTGTTCACGGTGCTGCCGAACATATACAGGATCACAAAGGTAGCGAGGGCCGATAATGGAATCGAAAGCAGAACAGCTCCGGTTGCTCGTACACTGCCGAGGAACAGCAGAATCATAATGCTGGTCAGAGCCAAGCCGATCAAGCCTTCGTGAAGGACCGTCTTGATCGCCTCCCGCACAAAGGTCGATTGATCGAAAAGAACGTCGGTTTTGAGCTGAGCGGGAATATCCAGCAGATGCTTCAGCAGAGAGCGGACACCTTCGACGACCTGAATCGTATTTGTGTCTCCGCCCTGCTTCATGATCGGTATGTAAGTGGAGCGTTGGCCATCTACGCGCACGATGTTGTACTGAATCTGGCTGGCGTCCTCGGCCTTACCTATATCCGCCACTGAGACCCACGAGTTTCCAACCGTTTTGATCGGAATCTCGTTCATCTCTTTCATGTTGTGCACGAGGCTGTTCGAATAGAGGTAATAGTCGTATGGCCCCATCTTCACGTCGCCGGCCGGAAGAATCAGGTTCTGATTATTGACGGCATTCACTACATCCATCGGGCTCAGTTGCCGCGATGCCAGCTTGTACGGATCGACGTACACCATGATCTGGCGATACTTTCCGCCGAACGGAGGCGGAATCTCGGCCCCCTTCACAACCGCGATCTGGTTTCGGATCGTAAACTGGGCCTGGTCGTGAAGTTCTGTCTCACTCAGTCCGCTTCCGTGCACCGCAACCAGGCAGACGGGCTGGCTGGAAGCATCAAACTTAAGCACTACCGGCGGCAACGTGCCGGGAGGGAGTCGTTTGAGATCCGCAAGCGCGAGATTAGACAGCTCGGTCACGTCCGCGTCCCCGTTCGTGCCAGGCTGAAAATAGGCCTTAATGATACTTACCCCGAGCATCGAGCGTGACTCCGTGTGCTCCATTCCCGCGGCAAGAGTAAAAAACCGCTCTAGCGGATTTGTGATATCTACCTCAACATCTCCCGGCGGCATGCCCGAGTAGAAGGTAGCTATAACCACTTCGGGAAGATTAATTGCGGGGAACAGGTCGACCGGCATGCGTGCCACGCTTACTAACCCGATCACACACGCTGCTAAACAGACAACAATAATGAAGTACGGGTTCCGAATTGAAAAACGTGACATTTAGATCGACAACTGCCGGATTTACGATCGTCCTGTATAAGTGGCGGGGGACACGGCTTTCGGCTGTACTAGCTGGCCCGGCTTAAGCCCTGATCGGTCGCTTATTATTACTTCCTCACCCTCACTTAAACCGGAGAGCACTTCGGCATTATTTGCCGAGTCTGCTTCCATACCAAGCACGATCTGACGGGTTTGTATTCGGCTGGACGGGTCGATGAGCATTACAGACGCTCTGTCCTCCTGCTGATCGACAGCTTGCACTGGAATAGTAAGCGCCTCACCACTGCGGTTCAGCGTGATCGTCGCTTCCGCGTACAAACCTGGTATGAGCTCACCTGTCGGATTTCCAATGTCCACCTCGGTATGCATCGTGCGTGTGGCATCGTGAACCTCCGAGGAGAATCGGGCTACCTTCCCGGGGAAAGTCTTGTTCGTCGCGGGCACGCGAACACTCACACCGTCGCCGACCTTTATGTATGGGACATAGCTCTCGGGAATCGGAATAACCAGGCGATATACGTCTTCTTCTGAAAGCTTCACGAGCGGTAAGACATTCGTGCTCGAATTGGTGCCGGCCTGCATCAGGGTGCCGTAGTTGGCATACCGCTGTGTTACAACACCGCTGAACGGCGCTGTGATTCGGGAATAAGAATAGATCGCCTGATCATGCGTCAACTTTGCTTCGGAGGCGGCCAGATTACTCTTTGCCGCTTCCAGATTCGATTTCGCGGCATCGACCTGTGCTTCCGCTGCAAGGTCGCGTCCTTGGACATCATCTACTTCCTGCTGCGCAACCAGCCCGGGTTTACTTTGCACGACGCCGCTCAGGCGCGCATATTCAAGGTGAAGTACCTTGTGCTGCGCTTGCACGCGGTTTAACTGATTCTGAGCATTCGTCACCTGGTCTTCCATGCTCTTTACCGAAGCTTGATCCTGCTGCAGGAGCGCCTGCAATTCGGGAATTTCCAGCACCGCCATGAGCTGTCCCTTTTTTACGTGCGTGCCGTAATCGACCAGCAGCTGATTCACGAAGCCGGACTCCTTGGCGTAGACATCGATCTCCTGAAAAGGCACTAGCTCCGAAGAGACCGTCAGCTTCCGTTGGAGTGCGTGCCGCTCGACCCTGGTCACACCGACGGGTATCGCCTGACTCTGTGCGGGCGTATCACTGGCTGCGCGTTCGGGGCCGCAGGAGATCGTCAACACGGATAACGAACCAACAGCTAGCGCGAACAACACCGAAACTCTGATTGACAGACGAGACATTCTGGTGACACACACACTCCGCATGTGCTGCGGAGCAGCGAATACAGTTTCATTCTGGGCCAGCCAGAAAGTGTGCGGTATCCTGCCCCGGAAGTATAAATTCGCAGAAACGGCAGTAGCTGCTGTTGGAATCGCTCTTTAGTCTTGGCCAGGTTTACCGGGAAGAATGAGCTGGCTGCTTAGCAGATACTGATAAAGAAAACCCAAAGGTCCTGATGGACGCAGGTTATCGGCACTGACCATGCCATCGGTCTCGCTCCATGTCCAATTCGTCAGCCCCGACGCACTTACCAGTCTCTCCAGTTCTTCTGCTGCCGCCGGATAAACGATCAATCTGACATTTTTCGTGAAGAGCCGGGCAAGTCCCTCCAGCAGCGCTCCTGCTAAATCGCTATATCGGTCCTCGAGAATGCGGACCAGCGCGGTAAGTTCACCGGCAAAATGAATTCGGCATTTTGTGTAGCGATTAGCGTACGCTGCCATGGTGTAGAGTTCCGGCGCGCGGAATGTCATGACTCCATAGCCGAAGCCTTGCAGCGTTTCCACGCGCTCCACGATCTCTCTGGCAGACAATTCGTTACTTTCGGCGCTCGAGCCGGCGATCGATAGGCAAAACAGCCCAAGTCCACCCTTGCTTTCCGATACCTCGTCCGCCGGCAATTGCGCCAGCGCATGTCGGACCAGGTTACCGTGCAGTTGATCGAAGCCGGCGTGCTGTCCCGCCGCCAATACCAGCGCTCGTTTATAGAGCAACTCGTTCGGGGGCGCCGGTTGGTTGTCCGCCGTAAACACCACCGCTTCGGCGTAACCTCCCGGCACCAGG
The DNA here is from genome assembly GCA_963846185.1 of uncultured Acidobacteriaceae bacterium. Classification (GTDB taxonomy): domain Bacteria; phylum Acidobacteriota; class Terriglobia; order Bryobacterales; family Bryobacteraceae; genus Bog-105. The sequence continues at coordinate 145,977 of CAWJVA010000001.1, forward strand.
TACGCATGGATCTCTTTCTGTTTCCAGCTTTCGAACGCCGGACCACGCAAGTCCAGGCAGTCGATTTCCACGCGCTGCAGCCCCAAATCTTCGGATACGCCCGCGAGAAATTCATGCGCGCATCCAGTTGCATGATACGCGGCGTAGATCAGGTTTACACCCAGAATCCCAACGGCCTCTTGCTGCAGCGTATTGCTGTCATCGCGCAGATTCACGTGCAGAATTACATCATTCAGCGCTCCTCCCGCCTGCTGGAGAAAACGCAGCCCTACCCATCCATGGCAGTCGTTCGTTCCCGCAAAATTTCGGGCGGAAACCGTATTCACGAACGAAAAGAACCTGGTATTGGCGCCGCGACTCGCATGCAGCTGTTCCAGCAGTTGCTCCCATTCGGTATCAAGCATGGCTTGGAGGCGCGGTTTGGAGACATAACGCGTCCCGACTCCGTAGAGGTGATCGCTTACCTGCTTATCGTAGGCCGAGATCGTTTTCGCGACAGTGCCAGAAGCACCACCCACCCGCAGAAACCAGCGAGCTACCTCCTGCCCCGCCCCGATCTCTGCAAAGGAGCCGAAGATCGTAGCATCGAGGTTAAGAGAAAGTGCTTTCTGGTGTGTGTCGTTTTTCATTCTGCTTACTCACGCTACACTTCGGCGGGCATCTGAGGCTCGGCAGGATACTGCCGGGCGGAGCGCTGCAAGATAAAGGCGCCAACAATGGCGGCCGTAACAGACGCGAAGAGAATTCCAATTTTTGACATATCGAGCAAGACGATGTCCTTGAATGCGAGTGCCCCGATAAACAACGACATGGTAAATCCCAGGCCGCAAAGGCAGCTAGCCCCAAAAGTTTGCGTCCAGGAAACACCACTCGGCGCTTTTGCTAATTTCGTCCTTACTGAAATCCAGGCAAACAGCGATATTCCCACTGGCTTACCTACGATCAGTCCAAACACCACGCCCAGTGTTACTGGATGAGTCAGCGCCATCATAATCTTGCCTAGTACATGCACGCCTGCATTCGCGAAGGCAAACAACGGCATGACGAGAAAGCTCACCCAGGGCTGAAGAATATATTCGAGGCGATGAAGAGGCGACTCAATCAGTGCGCATTGCTTTTCGAGAGCATGAATGGCTGCGTGCGCCCCGGCGGAGCCTGGCTGCGCGGCTTCAAACTTGTTGAGCAACTGCCTGCCATGCTGCAAGAACTGCTCTCGGTCGATGTACGTTCTGGCGGGAATAGTGAATGCCAAAAGGACGCCGGCTACCGTTGCGTGAATGCCGGATTGCAACACTGCGAACCATACAAACACTCCAATGATTGCGTAAACGGCCGGTTTACGCACGCCCAGCAAGTTACAAATGAATGAGAAGGCAAGTCCGGCGAGGCCTATTGCCAAACTCAACACATGAATTTGCTCGGTATAGAAAAGTGCAATAACAAGTACAGCGATAATGTCATCCACAATTGCGAGAGCTGTGACAAACACTTTCAAGGCGACTGGCACGCGCCCGCCGAGCAAGGCAAGCACTCCCAGGGCAAAAGCGATGTCGGTCGCCATCGGAATGCCCCAGCCTTTTTGGCCGGGGCCGTTACTGTTAATCGCGAAGTAAATGACCGCAGGAACGACCGTACCACCGATAGCAGCCAAGAGTGGAAACATGGCTTGCTTCAGCGAGGAGAGTTCTCCGATGAGGACTTCACGTTTGATTTCAAGCCCTACAAGGAAGAAGAAGATAGACATTAGTCCATCGTCTATCCATTCGTGGCGAGTTACCGAAAGTAAGAAATGGCCGAAACCTATGGTGAACTTTTCTTCCAACAGTGCATGATAACTGTGTTCCCAGGGTGAATTAGCCCATAAGAGCGCCGCAATCGTGCTGGCAAGCAGCACTATGCCCCCAGCGGCTTCCATCTTGGCGAAGCGGGAAAACGGGGTCAGAACCGCTTCGATGGGGTACCGTTTGATAGAGGATTGGGCGCTTATAGACATGACGGGTCCTGACCGGGTACTCGAGTTATCGTTTCATTTCGTTGAACTGTGATGATCTCCTTAATCTACCGATTTAAATTATTTTTGCCGGTACTCCACCGAGCGACTACTATGAGAGCAATCCAATGAAGGTGTCGGCTGGCCCAGGTTCGGCTCGTGGCGATAGTGAACACGCGGAAGAAAAGCGATTGGAAGCTGCTTGTAGGGAAGGTGTGCCTTGGAAGAAATGGGGCCCCTATCTCAGCGAGCGCCAGTGGGGAACCGTTCGGGAAGACTATAGCCAGGACGGGAACGCTTGGGATTACTTCTCCCATGATCAGTCGCGCTCGCGCGCCTATCGCTGGGGAGAAGACGGACTGGCCGGAATTTCCGATGATAAGCAGCGCCTGTGCTTCGCGTTGGCGCTCTGGAACGGTCGCGATCCCATTCTGAAAGAGCGCTTGTTCGGCTTTACCAACAGCGAGGGCAACCACGGCGAAGACGTCAAGGAATATTACTTTTACCTCGACAGCACTCCGACCCACTCGTACATGAAGTATTTGTACAAGTATCTCCAGCGGGAATATCCCTATCGCGATCTTGTGGAAACCAACCGCCGGCGCTCCCGCGACGAGATGGAGTACGAGCTACTCGACACCGGTCTGTTCGATGATGACCGGTACTTCGACGTGTTCGTGGAGTACGCCAAAGGCGACCCGGAAGATGTGCTGATCCGCATCTCAGTCCACAATCGAGGGCCCGGAAGCCGGCCGACCTTCATTTGCTTCCGACATTGTGGTTCCGGAATACGTGGTCCTGGGAAGAGGGCGGCGGAACAAAGCCGGTCTTGCGCCAGGTGGACGCCAACACAATACGAGCCTCTCACCCGGAGCTTGACAGAGAGTACACGTTGCAGTGTGAAGGCGCGCCGGAACTTCTGTTCACCGAGAACGAGTCGAATGCCAGTCGACTGTGGGGACAGCCGAACCCGTCGCCTTATGTGAAAGACGCTTTTCACGAATATGTGGTAGCGGGCAAGCGGGACGCCGTAAATTCTTCGCGTACCGGAACAAAGGCAGCTGCGCATTACTTTCTGGCCGTGCCAGCGGGAGAATCGAAGGTGGTGCGTTTGCGGCTAAACGCCCGGCCGGATGGCCGACGCATTCACGACATTCGATCGCATTTTCGCCGCGCGAGCCGGAGGACGCTAACGAGTTTTATGAGTGCATCAACTCCGCAAATCCTTGAGTGAGGACGAGCGCCGCGTGCATCGACAGGCACTCGCAGGGATGCTGTGGAGCAAGCAGTATTACTATTTCGATGTTGACAATGGCTGATCGAGCATGAAGCTCATCCGCTGGTAGGGTCGGCAAAAGAAAGGCGCGCAACCCCGAGTGGTTCCACATGCTGAACAGCGACATAATTTCCATGCCCGACAAGTGGGAGTATCCATGGTATGCGGCGTGGGATTTGGCCTTTCACACGATGGCGCTTTCGCTGGTGGACTTCGACTTCGCTAAAGAGCAGTTGCTTCTCATGCTGCGAAATCTATATCTCACCCCAATGGACAGATTCCCGCTTATGAGTGGAACTTCAGCGATGTGAATCCTCCGGTGCACGCCTGGGCGACCCTGTTTCTTTACCAAATTGAGACGGAGCTGGGTCGAGCCGATTTGCGTTTCCTGGAGCGCTCATTTCAGGGGCTGATGCTGAACTTCAATTGGTGGGTCAATCGCAAGGATCCTGAGGGACGCAATGTATTCTGCAGGAGGGTTTCTAGGGCTCGACAACATCGGTGTATTCGATCGCAGCGCGTCCGCTGCCCACTGGCGGGCATCTCGATCAGGCTGACGGCACCGCGTGGATGGCATTTTACTGTCTGTGCATGCTGGAGATTGCGCTCATTCTGACGGAGTACGACTCAATATACGAGGAGAGCGCTTTCCGCTTCCTTGAGCATTTCATCTGGATCACCTACGCTATGGATCGCATCGGCGTCAACCAAGATGAGATGTGGGACTCGGCGGATGGATTCTTCTACGATGTGCTGCATTTTCCTGATGGCGATGCCACTCGTCTGAAGATCCGCTCAATGGTGGGACTGCTGCCGCTTGTGTGCTGCCAGCTGTATTCGAGCCGGGAACTCGTGGCGCGCCATCCCCGCTTGCTCGAACTGATCGACCTCGTTCCGTAGACGCCATCCCGAGGTACTGAAAAAGATTGCCGCCGTCCGATGGCGGTTCCATCGGGTATCGCCGGCCGGCGGCTTGACGTCGGTGTGCAACAAGGAAAAATTGCGAGCGCATTCTGGCGTATATGCTCGATGAGAACGAATTTCTCAGCCCCTACGGGATACGCTCTCTATCGAAATATCATCTCGCTCATCCTTTCGTGTTTCACTGTTGGTGGGTCAGGAATATAAGGTTCAATACCTCGCCGCCGAGTCGAATAGCGGAATGTTTGGCGGTAATTCAAACTGGCGCGGTCCGATTTGGATGCCGGTGAATGCTCTGATCATAAGGGGCCTGCTGAACATGTATTCCTTCTATGGTGACGATTTCAAAGTGCAATGCCCGACCGGCTCCGGTACTTACATGACATTGTTCGAAGTGGCAAAGGAAATCTCTCGCCGCCTGTCGAACATCTTTCTACGCGACGAGCATGGCCGGCGTCCTGTCTACGGTGGAACGAAAAAGTTCCAGGAAGATCCTCACTGGCGAGATTACATCCTGCTTTATGAATACTTCCACGGCGACAATGGCGCCGGGATGGGCGCCAGCCACCAGACGGGGTGGACGGGGCTGATCGCTCGATCTCTTGACCTCTTCGCGCGGCTGAAGCCTGACGATATCCTTCGGGAACCCGAGACAGTCCTGGCCGACATGACTCGACGTTAAGTCGCGGGCGATCGTTGAGCGTCGGGCCGCTCAGTGCTTTGCAAGCAATGTCAATCGAAGGTATCCTGCCGCCGCGCGGAACCGCACAGCATCTTTCTTGTCATCGAAAAGCGGGACAAACTCCTGCTTCAGTGCAGGATCATTGCGCAGCGCGATTGCGTGTACAGCGGCTGCCCGGACCGACCAGTCCTTATCGGACAGCGCAGCACGGATCGCATCTCTCGTCGCCGCATCTTTCTCGTTCTCGAGCATGAGCACCACGGATGCGCGTGCCGATGCGCCGGGGTCGGTGAGAATGCCCTGAGCCGATGCGACCCCTAACCCAAATCCAGGAACCGGCACGGCGATTATCGCCGCGGTCATGAACAACTTGGTAGGGGTATGGAGCATTCTGAGCGCGTTTCTCTTTTGGCTGCTCAGGTAACTCGAAGAGCCTTTCGCCTCGCCCGAGAGAACCGACAAAAGCACTTCCTTACCGGGCGGCTGCTTCATATTGAAGAGTGCCTTTGCCGCGGCAAAGCCAACCTCCGGAGCCGGGTCTTTGAGCGCATTCTTCAGAATCGGGATCACGGTTGGATCCTTGAAATCGCTTAGGCAGGAGACGACCGCGATCCGGACTGGAACATCTTTATCCTGCTCCAGTACCGTGGCCAATCTGGAAATGACTTTCTCGTGGGCGCCTACCAGGCTGACGGCAAGGACCGCCTGTACTCGCGTATCGGGATTCTTGTCGGCCACCGCGGCTTGCAGAATGTCCCTGGCGCGCTCGCCGGTGGTGTCAACCTTTTCCTGTGCAATGCTAATTGTACTGCAAATGGCAAATACGCCAAGCCCTGCGACTAACAGTGAGAATTTCACACTAGTTACTCCGAGAACCGTCTTGACAAGACTCCACGATGCAACAAGCAGCTCGCCGACTCATCTTAAGTGCCGCCGAGCGGGCTGGCCCCGGCCGCGACCACCGCGCTGCGCCCTCATCCGAGTCGAGTTGTAAAATTCTGAACCTCTCTTCAGCCAATCTGCATCGAAAGCACCTGTGAGGTCAGGCCGGGTGAGTATCCCACCTGGACCCACCCACAGCGATTCCATGAAACAGCGCACTATCTTCACTACAATCGTCGCCCTCATTTTCTTGGCGGCGGTGCTTGCGGTCACGTCTCGATCCGGGGCGAAGGAAACAGGTATCGCACCCCCGGCCCTCGAAAAGAATGGCCCATTAGCTGCGACTCACCCCGCGTCCCCGGCGCAGGCTACAGCCGAAAGTAACCCCGAGCGGGAAGCCTACTTTGGTGAAACGCACGTTCATACAAGCTGGTCTTTCGACGCTTACATTTACGGCAATACGAAAGCTGGGCCGGAGGATGCCTATAAGTATGCTTTGGGCCAGCCGATCGAGCATCCTGCAGGCTACCAGGTGAAGATCACCCGTCCGCTCGATTTCATGGCGGTGACCGACCACGCCGAATATGTGGGCGTCGTGCCTATGGCAAACGACCCCAACTCGCCAATGAGCAAACTGCCCATGGCAGAAAAACTGAAAGTCCGAAGCAAGGAGGACATGTCAGCGTGTGTACTTGTTTCTGGGTACGTCCATTCTCAAGAACGAGCCGATCCAGGAGCTAGTCAGCCCCGAAGTGGCGGGCAACATTTGGAAGCAGGTTGTCAGCATTGCGGACAAGTACTACCAGCCGGGAAAGTTTACGACCTTCGCGGCCTATGAATGGACTTCTACGCCAGACAATCGCAACATGCACCGCAACATCATCTTCAAAGATTCGAGCAAAGTGCCGGAAGTTCCCGTTTTCTTCTATTGACTCGGATCATCCGGAAGATCTCTGGAATTGGATGAATACTCAGCGCAAAGCCGGTATAGAGTTGCTGGCGATTTCGCACAATGCCAACCTGAGCGATGGCATTATGTTTCCCCTGGAGGTTGACAGCAAAGGGCGGCCGATTGACGCCGCCTGGGCGCAGCAGCGCGTGAACAATGAGCCGTTGACCGAAATCCATCAGCTTAAGGGCACATCCGAGACGCATCCGCTGCTTTCTCCCAACGACGAGTTCGCCGATTACGAGATAATAGAACTACCTTCTGGGCGGAGTGGAGCGGACTCCAAAAATTCACGGGAGCTATATCCGCGAGGCCTGGCAGAACGGCGTGGCTATGCAAGACAGCCGCGGGTACAACCCCTACAAGAATGGGAGTTGTGGGCGCCAGCGACTCACACAACACCGCTGCCGGCTACAGCCAAAGCGACTATTTCGGCGGCCACGCCCTTGTGGACGCCACGCCGGAGGCTCGTTTAAGCGGAAAGAAAGAGGCTGGCATGAATATGGGTCTGTCAGCACTGCCGGGCTTGGGAGGTGTTTGGGCAGAGGCGAACACGCGCGAAGCGATCTTCGCGGCCATGCAGCGCAAGGAAACCTTCGGCACCAGCGGCGTACGCATGAAGGTCCGGCTCTTCGGTGGCTGGGATTTCCGTCCCGACGTACTGAACGAAAAAGATGGGTGAAGACCGGGTATGCGAAGGGCGTACCGATGGGCGGGGACCTCCCAAAGAAGGCGGGAAAAGAACCCACCTTCATCGTATGGGCGGTGAAAGACACTGATGATGCCAACCTCGACCGCATTCAAATTATCAAAGGCTGGACCAAGTGCGGCCAGATCTTCGAAAAGATATATGACGTAGCATGGTCCGGCGATCGCAAGCCCGATCCGGTTACCGGCAAAGTTCCCGCCTGTGGGTAACACCGTCGACGTCAAAAACGCGACTTATACGAACAGCATCGGCGCCGTCGAGCTGAAGAAGGTGTGGCGGGATCCCGAGTTCGATCCCAGCTTGCATGCCTTCTATTACGCCCGTGTTTTGCAGATTCCGACCCCGCGATGGACCACTTACGATGCCAAGAAGCTGGGCGTGCCGCCACCAAACTTTGCGCCGGCAACGGTCCAGGAGCGTGCCTGGACCTCGCCAATCTGGTACTCGCCATCCGAGGAAGAAGCGCGGCGAGGCGAAAAGCAGGGCATGACTGTTGCCGACCTTCAGAGCAAAGGCGCGGTGGCTCTCGACGACGCGCAGTTGAAGGCCTTGGTGGTCGGTAAAACAGTTAGGGTGCGCAACCGGGTTACCGGCGACCGCTTCGAAATCCTGTATGGGAACGATGGTCGCCGGCTGATCACTCAGTGTGAACGGAAAACAGCCTGCACGCCGGAGAGGTCTGGGATGTAGCGGCCAGCGGGGCATTGGGCTCGCCCGCGCAGTATCAGATCAGCGGTGGTCGCATTATTACGACCCTTGAGATGACGCCTTTCGATGTGACCGTTTACAAGCTCGGGGATAAGTATCTAGCCGCGCGCAGCAATGAGTTCGGCTACGCGAATTACGAAGTCGAAGAAATCAAAATGAATGAAACGCGTTCCGCGGCGTTTGCGACAACGAGCGGGTCGATGCGATGGCTGCGCGAGCCGCTCGCACATTTCCTCCTCATCGGACTCGCTTTGTTTTTCGTCTACGCGGCCTTGAATCATGGCGCCAGCCAAGCAGAGCGGTCCTACCAGATCACGCTCACGACCGACGACGTTCGCCAATTGCAAACCACCTTCGCGGCGCAATGGCAGCGCGCTCCGTCGCCTGAGGAGATGCGAGGCCTTGAGGAAGATAAAGTCCGCCAGGAGGTTTTGTATCGCGAAGCATTAATGCTCGGCTTGGACAAAGATGACATCATCATCAAGCGGCGCCTGGCGCAGAAGATGCAGTTTCTGGCCGAGGATGTTGCCGCCAGCCACCAGCCCACAACCGCGGAACTCAAGGCCTGGTACGTAAAGAACAGCGGCCAGATTCGCCTTACCGAGCCGGTTCAGCTTCCGGCATCTCTACTTCTCACCTGATCGTCGCGGCCAGCGGGCCGATGATGATGCGACGAAAGCACTGTCCAGGATCAGAGGAGATCGGGAAGACTCGAAGGCAGCAGCGGGCCTGGCAGACCGGTTCATGTTCCAGGATTATTATGCGGACCGCACACCGGAAGAGTTGGAGAAGGAGTTCGGCTCACAATTTGCTTCGGCGGTCCCGAAACTGAAGCCAGGGTCCTGGCAGGGGCCCGTTGAATCCGGCTACGGGTGGCACCTGGTATTTGTCGATTCTGTCGTTCCCGGCCGCATTCCTGTTTTCGAAGAAGTCGAAGCCGATGTAAGAACGGCTTGGTTGGCTGATCAGAAGCAACAAGCCCTGCAAAAGGCCTATAAGGAGATGCGCGCCAAGTACAGCGTTGTTCTGCCTGCTCCTGCGGAACAGCCGTCCGCAAGAGTTTCTTCAAAGCCAACACAAATTCCGGCTTTACCAGCCGAGGGCCTCGAGTGAATATTTTCACTACGCGTTTAGCTTGGTTATCGGCCTGTGTGGCGCTTACGGCTTCAGTCGTATCTGCCCATGAGTCACGACCTGCCTATCTCGAAATCAAAGAGACCGCTCCCGGCGAGTTCCAGGTTTTGTGGCGCACGCCAGTGATGGCCGGGATGTACCTGCCCGTGATATTGAAACTCCCTGCCAGTGCACGAAATTTGCGAGAGCCGAGCGTACAAGAGTTATCGGATTCGCTGGTGGAACGTCGCTGGATCGATGCCGGACCCAAGGGCCTGGCGGGCAACCGTATCGAGTTTAGCGGCCTTGAGATGACCATCACTGACGTGGTGGTGCGCGTCGAGATGCTCGACGGAAGGAAATGGACGACCATCGTACATCCCTCGCAGCCCTGGGTCGAAATGGCAGCCTCGCAGTCCTGGGCGGGGCTCGCGGCCACGTACATCGTCGCAGGGAATCAGGCACATTCTGTTCGGCGCAGATCACATGTTGTTCGTTCTGGGACTCCTGCTGATCGTGAAGAACCGCTGGATGCTGCTCAAGACCGTGACTGCATTCACTGTCGCGCATAGCATCACGCTCGCGATAGCAACGCTCGGTTACGCGGAAGTGCCGGTCTCGCCGCTGAATGCCGCCATTGCACTTGAGTATTCTTTTTCTCGGCCCTGAAATCGTTCGCTCATGGCGTGGCGAAACGAGCTTGACGATCCGGCATCCCTGGGCAGTGGCCTTTGCTTTTGGACTGCTGCACGGCTTCGGATTTCGCGAGCGCATTGACCAGCGCCGGGTTGCCACGGCAGGAGCTGCCGCTGGCGTTGGTTAGTTTCAATATCGGCGTAGAACTCGGGCAACTCGGTTTCATCGCGCTGATACTGGCTCTCGAGCGGTCCTTCCGCATCCTGCAAGTGCGTTGGCCGAGATGGGCGCAGGCGCTCCCCGGGTACGCTGTCGGCTCTGTCGGCGCCTTCTGGACGGTTCAGCGCATGGCCCTGCTATTTGGAGGAGCACGATGAAAAACCACCGAACGCGAATCGCGGCGCAACGGCTGGGGCTGATTCTCCTGATGGTTCTCGGCGCACAATCCGCATTCGCGCACCCACAACGGGGCGAGGCGGTGGGCTTTTTGACTGGATTCTGTCACCCGATCTCAGGACTGGACCACGTGCTGGCGATGGTGGCAGTTGGCCTCTGGGGTGCTCAACTGGGCAGCTCCGGCGATTTGGCTTCTTCCTGTCGCGTTTCCCATGGTGATGGCGATGGGCGGAATGCTTGGCCTTCTTGGTGTGCCGCTTCCCGGAATTGAGTATGGAATCGCTTTATCCGCCATCCTGCTCGGCGCCGCAGTCATGTTTGAGGTTCGCCCGCCGCTCGGGTTAGCGGCGGCAGTAGTGGGCCTATTCGCTATATGTCACGGGCACGCTCACGGCACTGAACTGCCCGCCGGACAAAGCGCATTGCTTTACAGCATGGGCTTCGTCATCGCCACCGGTTGCTTGCATGCAGTCGGAATCGGAATCGGAACGATCCATCGCTGGATATGGGGACAACGAGCGCTGCGCGCAGCCGGTGCGGGCGTGGCCCTGGCCGGCGTCTTCTTTATGTACAGAGCTTTCGTGTGAGGAAAACCAGAAGAACTGAATCGCGCTGGCTGTTGATTGCTGGAGTGGCACTAAGCGTCTTTCTGTTTCCGCAGCCGCTTGAGGCTCATCTCACCTCGACCGGGATGGGACCGGTCTACGACGGATTGCTGCACTTACTGCTAAGCCCGGAAGATATCCTTGCTGTGTTCGCGCTCGCATTGTTTGCCGGACAGCGCGGGGCCGCACATGGCCGCTCGGTTTTATTTGTACTGCCCGGAGCGTGGCTCGTCGGTGGAATCCTCGGCCTGATAGTCGGCAGGATGCCCGGTGTACCTCTGGCGTTTGTTTCGTTCTTGCTGCTCGGTGGGTTGTTAGCAGCCAACGTTGCACTCTCGACGCGGGCAACGGCAGCCTTGGCCGCTCTGGTCGGGCTTTTTCACGGGTACCTGAATGGCGCCGGTATGGGACGACCTGCCGATGGCACACTCGCTCTGCTGGGACTGGCGCTTGCAGTCTTTGTCGTCGTGGCGCTTGCGTCCTCGCTGGTCGTGTCATTGCGGCGAATGTGGCTCAGGATTGCCGTCCGCGTGCTCGGTAGCTGGATCGCCGCGAGCGGACTGCTTATGCTCGGGTGGGCTTTGCGGCGCAGTTGACCCGAAATAACGTTTTAAACGCGAAAGTAATGGAACCGTTGTCGTTTCCGATCATCGTGTACGCCGTGAAGCGAAAATCGATCAGCGCTGTCTTTTTGCCCACAGCGTTCTTAATGCTGTGTTGTGGCACGGCTGCGATCGCGGAAGAACATACCGAACCGGCAAATGTCGCGGACCAGGCGCCGACCACTGCGCCTCAGGCAAATGCAGTACCGGATCCCAGTGATGCCTGGCACACCGCCCTCACCATGTATCTCTGGTTTCCAGGAGTGCACGGGACATTAGGCAATGGTGTCCGCAATGTGGATTTCCGGGCAAGTCCCGGAGACCTTCTTTCGAATTTCAGGTTCGGTCTGATGGGAGCAGTACAGGTCCAACGCGGGCGGTTTGTACTAATAAGCGATTTGGTGTGGGTGCGCCTTCGTGCCACCAACACGACGACACTTCCGTTCCCTGGAGTCCCCACATTATCTGCCGAAGCAAAGGCCTGGCAATTGATCATTACTCCGGAGTTCGGTTACCGGTTCGTCGACGGCGAAAAGATTAAAATTGACGCACTCATGGGACTCCGATATTGGCACGTGGGATCGAGCCTCCAGTTCACACCCTCATCTCTCGCATTTACTTTCTCGGGATCCCAAAACTGGGCGGATCCACTGATGGGAGCCAGAATTCAGTTTCCGCTTTCTCCTAAGTTGTTACTTACTGTTTTGGGAGATGCCGGAGGCTGGGGCGGTGGTGCGCAATTGGATTATCAGATTCTGGGAACCATAGGATACAAGCTGAGCCATAAGCTCACCTTGGGAGCTGGTTATCGCTACCTTTATGTGAACTATCGCCCCGGCAGCTTCGTTTACGACACCGCTATGAGCGGAGCTATGATTGGCCTAAATTACAATCTCAAGTAAGTGATGAATAAGATGCGGCGCGCCGAACGAAGCTGACTAGACGAGGCCGTCCCTACCTCGCCATGCATCCAGCTATTGATGTGGGTACTGCACTTACTTGATTTTGCGTGGCATCGTAAACGCGAGAAAGAGGGAGACACCAACAATTTGGTTTGTATCCCACCCGCTAGGCAGGTTCACCGACTGCAATAAGTAATAGGTCCGCACGGAAGCCGAATTCGCGATTGGCAGCCGGACTCCCACCTGAAAGCGGTTCTGGGTGTAGTGGCCGCCGCTGGCAAAGCTGTTGCTTCCAGGGACGACGAAGAACTCGTTGTTCACAACGAGTACGGGCGGCCGCGTCACGCGCAGTGGCAACGTATATTCGAAGCCGGGTCGAAATCGAAGGCGAGCCGAAGCAGGACGATTGTCGGGAAATCGCCCCTCCACGAGTGTGCGGAGGCTATACCGCCAAGCGCCCCGCGATGTGCCCAGGGTGAGATTGAGCTGCAACCGGTTTTCGTAAGCGACCGCAGGATTACCCGGATAGCGTTGATAGCGATAAATCGGTATTACTGTCAACCACGGTCGCGGACGAAATGCGAGGCCAGCCTGAACGAAGTATTCGAACAGGTTCGAGGCTCCTTCGTCGAACCGTTCATGGAATTCCATCTCCAGAGACTTATTACCCGAAAGGCCGCCGGAAAGTCCCTGGTCGAGCCAGAGCCCTATCTGTTTCTCGTTTTCGGGATCCTCGGGCTCCTGTTGCCCCGTTAGTAGCGCCTTTTGCTGCATCTCAGTAGCCTCATTCGAAGTCTGAGCTCGCAAGGGCGTGTACACCGTTAAGACAGATGACAGGAAAACAGCAAGAAACCGCCACAATTTCATAAGAACGGTCCTGGGCAGACGACCTAAATGCCGCTGTTGCACCACAACAGCGTTCGGACAAGTTTCAGACAATCCAGGACGATTGTCTCAACCTCCTTAGCGCGCTGAGAATCTGGTAACATCTGAGAGCTAGTGCGGCACATTACCCGATGCGCTGCTCAAAAGACTCTGAGCGTAACGATCTGCCGCAAAGGGAATGTGTTGCTTAGATAAGGAGATGGATATGCGTCACTTGTTCACGGCTGTGTTCTTGGCGGGCGGAGTCTTGCTTTTACCGACACTCTCGTTCGCGCAAAAGGTCCAGGTTGACTACGCTCATGGGGAGGATTTCTCTAAATATAAGACCTACACCTGGGTGAAGGAACCGAATGTTGAGTCGCCGAACCAATTGGTGGAGCAGCGCATCGTTTCCAGTGTCGATGAGGTTTTGGCGAAGAAGGGACTCAAACGAGTGGATAGCGGTGGTGATTTGGATGTTGCTTATCAGAGTGCCGTGACCCAAAAGACGCAGTTGACAACCATGTCCAGTCAGATGGGCGGCGCGGGCTGGGGCCCTGGTCCCGGATGGGGCCGGGGCTGGGGCGGCGGCGGCATGAGCTCGGGAATGGCGACTACAACATCCAGCTCCATTCCCGTTGGTACTCTCGTGATCGATTTGCTGGACCCGAACGCGAAGCAGCTGGTATTCCGCGGCATCGCGACCGATACGCTTAGCGACAAGCCAGAGAAGAACACTCAGAAGATTCAAAAGGCGGTAGCAAAGATCTTCGACAAGTACCCGCCAAAAGAGAAGGCTTAAGAGAACCGGCGCCCCCAAAAAAATAGAGTCTCCGAGCACGCCGC
>CAWJVA010000002.1:0-308410 GCA_963846185.1 uncultured Acidobacteriaceae bacterium
TGAAAAGCGCTTCGGCCCTCAGAGTCCGCAAGCTCAAAGTGTACGTGAGAGTTTGCGGCATCTCCGGTGAGCGGAACGGAGAACGGAAAGTAGTTTACGGGGATGCCATTTTTCCGGACCATCTGGTTCCCGAGGTTGAGCGTTGTACGGTGAGGGACGATGCGGCCCGAACGTCGATAAGCGGATCCAAGGGCGTTATGGGGAGTAATCTTGAATCCGGCTTTCGGGCTGGAAATCTAAAGATCTTCAGGTTTGAGCCCAGTACCTTTAGCAATTCGCGCCAACATTCGGCCGCCGATTTCATCTTGGTCATGGAACGCAAATTCGTAATCCGGCCAGCCTGGGCGGCTGAGTACTCGATGGGAACCACGTTGTCGTTCGACACGCCAACCGATTCGCAACAATGCGGCCAGAACCCGTTTTGCCTTACTGGCTGGCCAGTTGCTCATCGGGAACGGTGAAGGAGACGTTCAGAGCAGAGGACGGCAATTCCCGATGGGCGATGCGATCCGCAATCACGTCAATTGCAAGCCGCTCCGTGTTGCTTATGGCCTCCTCACGAGTCTGCCCGTAGCACATGACGCCGGGAAGTTCCAGCGCTTCGGCCATCCAGCGACCATCGTCCTCTCGATCCAACTCGATCGTCAGCTTCATCGCCTCATTATATCTCGCCCGTATTTGAGGTACGGCAGCGAAGCCCAGAAAGGCCAGAGAGGAGCGAGGACAGGGGACGGTCACGAGAGATTTCATATCGGCTATTGTCTCCGCCACTGTGTGCTTTGGCGGTAATTCGGCGTTAAACGTCAAGCTGGCGGGATGAGAACTTCACAGGCACGAATCCGGTCGAGTTTTCTCCGGGTCGCCGACGATAGGTCCAGGGTCCCCCCAGGATCCCCAGCATGTGGGTGTTGCGCCTTATTTGATCAGCAGCCAGTCTACGCTGCACCTTGCCAGCGGCGGGCGGGTGAAGAGAGAATACTTGAGAGCCAAGGCTTCGTCGAAGTCGTCGATAAATGCTATCGTGACCGGAAGGATTACCCAAACGAGAATCGCCGAGCCGCGGGGTTGCCGAAGCCAGCAGAAACGTGCGAGACATTGTACACTAGGTGCTCATGACGCGCTGGTTTCTAAATGTATTTTTGATTAGTTCAGCATTGTCGTGGGCGCAAGGCCCGGGATCCTTCGTACAAACAAGCAAAGGACAGTTCGTTCTAAACGGCTCGCCGTTCCGCTTCGGGGGCGTCAATTCGTTCGTGTTAATGTTCTCGCCCAAGGCGACTGTCGACCAACTCTTGGAGACAGCGGTAAGCAATCATTTGACGGTCATTCGAATGTGGGTATTTGATGACGTCAGTGCGCCATCAAGTACCTTCTGGCTCCAATCCATTTCCGGTGGGACACCAGTGTACAACGACACACCGACCGGCCTCGCGAATGTCGACTACGCCATCTACAGGGCCGGAGAACTGGGCTTGAAACTCATCATTAGCCTCGTCAATAACTGGACCGATCTTGGCGGAATGGATCAATACATCCAATGGCGCGGGTTACAGTATCACGATCAATTTTACACGGACTCGACGATTCGTTCGTGGTATCAGAATTGGGTTAGCCATGTGTTAAACCATGTGAATACTTACTCCGGATCCCCTTATAAGGATGACCCCACTATTATGATGTGGGAACTGGCCAATGAGTCGGAATGCGGAGGGTAAAACCTTCCCAATTCGGGGGCCTGCAGCACCTCCACCATCCTCGCGTGGATCACAACTATGGGGACCTTTATCAAATCGATTGATCCAAATCATTTGGTCGGCGTGGGCGATGAGGGCTTCTTCTGCAATCCGAAGCTTCCCTACAACGAAGTAAATTGCGAGCATGGAGTGGATAGCGTTACGTTCTCGCAGTCCCCAGCGATCGATGCCGTGGGTTTCCATCTCTATCCCGATGCCTGGAGCCAGAGCATGGCTTGGGTGTGCTTCCTCATGATCGAGCAGCGTTTCGGGCGGCGGATCTGGCTGGAAAGCCTGTTTATATGGGGGAGTTCGGAACGCTGGAGGGAAACATACGAAATCAGGCTTATGCTGACTGGACCAACCGCTTGTTTCTTCAGGGCGGCGGTGGAGCGCTTGTTTGGGCTCTCACGCCTGACCACGTCGATCCGTCTGTCGCCACTATTTGGAACCTTCAGCAGGGCCTGGTCCCGGCCTCTCTAGCTGAGAGCCTTGCGAGTTATAGCGTATTCGCTGGCAGCCCCCTTCTGAACACGTTGGGAAACTTCGCGCAATCCAT
Organism: uncultured Acidobacteriaceae bacterium; assembly: GCA_963846185.1. Taxonomy (GTDB): domain Bacteria; phylum Acidobacteriota; class Terriglobia; order Bryobacterales; family Bryobacteraceae; genus Bog-105. The sequence continues at coordinate 2,293 of CAWJVA010000002.1, forward strand.
GGCTGCGGGTCGTGCAGTGTCCTTCGCTCCGGTTGCTGGTTTTCAATGGGCCGTAGGCTCGTACAATTCGTCCGTCACCCTTAACCCGGTCGGAAACGTTGCGGTTTTTGGAAATTCTACCATCGATGCCTCTAGCATTGACCTGGATCCGGTTAAGTGCGGGACAGCAAACGTCCCTCCCCGTTGCCGCGGGCACATTCAGGGTGGTGGGTCAGAGCGTTCAATTCGTGCCTAAGTCCGGGTTCAACGGTTTGACACAGACCTCCTACACCGTGGCCGACAACAATGGGCGCCGCTCAAACGTCGGATATTTGTATGTGACGGTAAGTCCATCTCCATCGGGCCCGCAGGAGGTTGAGTCGTTTGAAACCGGAACGGATTTCTGGGGGCCGGAGGGAAAGTCAGTAGGCACTGTAGGCCTCAGTCCACTAACTTCCACGGATGGGATCTATGGTCTGCAAGTGAACGTAGGCGGCCAGGGATGGTTTGGCTCCAAGCTTACTTGGCCGCTGGACCTATCCGGGCGATCCTCAATTTCATTTGATATCAACAGCCCGTCCGGGTCATTTGGACAGTCGGCGATTGCGTTTCAGTCGGGCGCAAACAATATCTGGTGTCAGAACGCTCTACCTTGGCCGTCGACGATGAAAGGCGGCACTAGCACCGTGACCATTCGACTCGATGTTGCTCAACTGCAATGCTTCGGAGGATCCCCCGATTTCACCAATGTGACGTCATTATCGGTCTGGATGGCAAGTACTGGCGTCTACTATGTCGACAATATTCGAGCGGCCGCGCCCGCGGTGCCAAGCCGGTCGGCAACTGCCTGTAATAAGTGGGGTCTCGAATGCTGCAAGTGGCATTGCGACGGCAGCGCCAATTACGTACCTTGCGATCTACGGTAGCAATTTTGCGCTGCCGGGCTCGGCGACAGCGACGTGGAGCGACTCGGTTGTAAATGGCAATTTGCCGACAACCTTTAGCTGGAGCCACCGTGACAGTGGGCGGACAATCAGCTTATATTTACACGGTTTCGCCGAACCAGATCAACATCCTGACCCCGAACGTGCTTCCGGGCCCTCTCGATGTCGTCGTGAGTACGACCGCCGCAGTAGCAGCGTTTTCACCATCCCTTCTCAGAGTGCCTCACCGGCCTTTTTCACTTGGGGGAGTTTTGCTGTCGCAACGCACCTGGACTACTCGCTTGCAGTCAAGAATGGCATTTTCACGGGACCCACGGTCCCCGCGAAGCCAGGAGAAGTGATTATCTTGTGGGGCACCGGGTTTGGCAATACTAGCCCCTCGGCTCCCGTTGGACTTCTGACCCCAGCACAGACTTACGGAGTCAGCGGTGTGTCGGCCAGCGTGGGCGGCTTAGCTGCGACAGTCTACGCCACGGCTTTGGCTCCCGGCCTCGCTGGATTGTACCAGGTTGCCATTCAGGTACCGTCTGATTTGGCTGACGGCGATTATCCGCTGGCGGCAAGTATCAACGGCCTGTCATCCTCAACCCGACTATTACTTACGGTGAAGAGCTAGCATTTCCAGCGGATGCATATTTTGCAGGACAACCCGCCGGTCGGTTAGCGCGAACGATCGCCCATTCCCATGAAATGAAGCTGGTGAGGTGCGACTCGCTGCGAACTTCCGGCTCAGAGAGCGCCGGAGTTCCGGTTGCATCACGCGCCATTCGTATGAAGCCCCAGAACGGACTCGCGCCGGCCCGATTCATTACCCTGTCAAACCCGAAGGCTTGACCGTCGCCTGGCCTCAGAACACGAGCCGCAGCGACATTTCCATCTGCCGCGGGTTCAGCGTGCCCGTCATGCGGTTCAGGTTGGCGTTAGTCTGGACCAGACGGCCGGCCAGCCAGTTGCGCCAGTCGTACGACGGCGTGATGTTATACCCAGAGAACTGCGTATGGTTCGGGAGGTTGTACATCTCCGCGCGGAACTGTAAATTGCGCCCTTCGTGTTTCAGCGGGAAGTTCTTGGTGACGGTCATATCCAGGTTGCTGACGCGGGTGCCGGGGATGTTGAGGAGCTGACCGGCGCCGGCGTTGCCCAGGCAGGACAGGTTCTCGCCCACGCCGTAGTGCGGGTCGGCCGCGGGGAACTGGCTGCAGGGGAACGGAATGGTGAAGGCCGCCGTGTTGATGATCTGGTTGCCAGGGTTTCCGTTCAGGGGGTAGCTCGGGGTAGACGGGGTGCCGGACGACGTGGCCGTCGTGCTGGCAGCGGGGTTGATCTGCAATGTTTCCCCGATGCTGGACAGGTGATAGTCGCCCGGTGACGACCGCCCTGTAGCCTTCGTTGGCTGCCTGTCCAGTTCCACTGCGGGTAGCAGTTGGCGGCGCTGGAGCAGGTGGAGTTGGTGTTGGCGAAGGTGGGGGTAGGTATCGCGGCCATCTGGTCGCTGCGCCACTGGTACAGTCCGGAAAGGACCCAGTGATCGGTAACCCAACCCAGCGGTTTGAAGTTCAGCTTCTCTCCGAGGCCCGGAATCTCGTACACCGAGTTGACCGTAAAGTAAAACGGCGTGGGCGTGTAGGACGGTCCCCAGTTGCGGAACTTATCCGGCAAGAGGGGGTCGCGGCTGAAGGCCGGGTCATTGTTGTTGAGGAGAGCGCCCCCCGGTCCCATTGACTTGTCCCATGTAAAAGCAAATCCGTAGGAGAGGCGCCTCGTCATGTTACGGCGCACGTTGACCTGTAAAGCATTGTAGTTCGAGGTCCCTTCGAACTGTTGCGCGGAGATGCCGGAATAACTGGAGACGCAGGTGGGGCACACGCTCGGATTATAGAGGTATTGGTTGCCGAGCAGCCCCAAACCGCTGTTCCCCCCTTGATACCCCGTCAGCGCGTTGTTTTGGAGGTACGCTGTCGTAGGATTCACCCAGGCAGCGCCGTTGTTGAACTGCGAGTAGAGCGGAAAGTAGTCCAGCGGAATATTGAGCGGCACGTGGCGGCGCATTTCGAACACCCAGGACGCCTCCACCACCGTGGAGAAGCCTACTTTCTGCTGAACTTGGAGGCTTCCGTTGTAGGTAGATTCGTTTTGCTGGTGTCCCGTGAAGTCGGCGTTCATGCTACCCGGCGAAATGGCGCCGAGCGACGCTGCGCCCGACGAGATATTCGTGATGTTTCCGTAGTACAGGTTCAGAGTTTGAAGAACGGGCGGGAACGAAGACGGGCTCGCGATTTGGTTGTAGCTGAGCCGGTTCAGGAATTGGCCGATACCGCCGCGAAGGGCCGTCTTGCCGTTGCCGAACACGTCCCAAGCGAAGCCGAAACGGCCCGCCGGAGAAAGGAACGGCACAGTGTACAGGCCCTGGGGAAGCGCCGGACTCGTTCCGGCAACGACCATACCCGGGTACGGAGTCGCCGTGGACGGATAGTTGGCCACCGAATTCGGAACGAACGTCCCGATTAACGACGAAATGGCAAAGGTGCCGGTAACTGGATCGTAGGCCTTGGTTGTTGCGGTGCTGGGGCAGGGACCATTGGCGGTCGAAATCAACGCATTGGTAGTAGGGTTGACGCACTCCCCGATGTACAGCCGCTCCACCTGGTTAGAGTTATAGGCCGAAGCGACGAATTCTGTCGAAGCGTTCCGGCCGGTGCCCACGTTGGTGATCGGAGGCATGCCGTAGAAGCGCAAGCCGAGGTCGAGAGTCAGGCGCGGGGTCACTCGCCACGAATCCTGCACGTAGAACTCCACCTGCCAGAACTTCCAGTCGCCGATGTTCTTTTGGCCTTCCGCGTACTGCCGGTAGTTGCCCAACCAGGCGTTGGCATAGCCATCCTGCGTGTCCAGTGGGTTCTGCCCGCTCGAGTCGTTGCCAAAGCTGTAGGAGCCAAGGTAGCTGCCCTGGCTGCCGTCCTGCACCTTGGAGGTGCGCTCGACGTACACGCCAGCCTTCAGGTTGTGCTTGCCCACAACCTTGGTGAGATTGTCGGCGAAAGTCCACGAATCGGCCTGGTTGGTATACGGACACCCATTCCAGCAGGGGTTGGTGGATGGGGCAGTCTCGGTGCGGCCGGCAGAGTCGCCGTAGGCGACCGTGGGCACGTAATTGGCGAAGTTCAGCGGGCCGGTGCCGTCCAACCACCGCTTTCCGGTGTCGTTGAACAGCGGATCGGTGGCGAAGTTGTCGAACGAGGGGGGATTGCCCATGTTCGACCGTTGGACTTGGGCATCATTCGCCTCGTAGTAGCCGATTCCGTTGAAAATCTTCCCGAAAGTGAACTCATTCACCATGGTTGGGGAGAGGGTGGTCGTGAGGCCGACCGCGTATCCGTGGCCCGGTTTGGTGAAGTTCGCGGCGGTTGGAGCATAGTTGCCGGAGGTGTCTTTCACCGGGATGCCAAAATTTGTCAAGTCTAAGTCGTAGTCCTGCGAGTAACGGACAAACACCCTGTTCTTCTCGTTGACGTTCCAATCGAAACGTACCGTGTCGTTACGCCGCGGGTGGATTTCGGTGGCCGACCAGAAGTAGTTGTCGCCGTAGTTCCACGCCGGATTCGTAATGGGGTGGTTGGAGAAGCCGGCGGGGCAATTGCGTTGGGCTGATCGCCATGCCGTTGTAAATGCCGGCGGCCGCGGTGCAGAGGTTCGGCAAGGGGAGGTACTTCAGCATCGCCTGGCCGATGGCCGCGGAAGCCGGATTGTAGACCGAGGTTCCAATCAGTTGAGTCAAATCGCCATTAGCCAGCGTGGTCTTGCCGGCAGCCGGATTCACCAGGAAGGTGCTCCTGTCGTTCCCGTTGTTGTCGGTGTAACCCGGCGTGCAGGGAACGCCGTTGACGCCGGTGCCGACGAGACAGCGGTCGTAGAAGTTGCCCTGCAACTGAGCCGCCGTAGGCACCATTGCCGCATTCTGGGTGCTGGACGGCTTCGTCTTCGTGTATTCCTGGGAAAAGAAGAAGAACAGCTTGTTCTTTTTCACGTTCCAGACTTTGGGAATGTAGACCGGCCCGCCAATGGTGTAGCCGTATACCCCGTAGCGGGAAATCGTCTTCTGGTTGCCGTTCAAGTTGGTGAAGAAGTCCTTGGCATTAAACATCTCATGGCGCTTGTTGTAGAAAGCGCTGCCGTGGAATGAGGTACTGCCGCCCTTGGTGATCAGACTGATCTGGCCGCCGGAACTGTGGCCGAACTCCGCCTGGTAGTTGGACGTCAGCACGCGGATCTCGGCGATGGTGTCCATGGTGGGCTCGAAGTCTACCTGGGCGTTATTGCCGTTGTCCACGTCCGGCACGCCATCGACGACGAAGTTGGTGCGCGCGGTACCGCCGCCATTGATCTGCAGATTGCCAAAAGTGTTGGCAGCGTTACTGGTAGCATCGGCGCCGCTGCCCGAAAGCAGAGCGTTGCCAAAGGTTACGCCGGGAATGGTCTGCAGGATTTCGAACAGATCACGGCCCTTAATGGTGATGTTGGCCAACTGCGCGGCCTCGATCAGCTTCGAATTTTCGCCGGAAGACGTCTGTACGGGCGTACTGGTAGCGGTGACCGAAACCGTCTCGGTCAGCGATCCTATGGCCAGCGTGATCTTGCCCAAATCGCGCCGCTCATTCGCGGTGAGGACGATGTTCTGTTCATCGTAAACTTTGAAGCCAGCTTTGGCGGTAATGGTGAGATTGTATGTAGCAGGATCAACCGCATTAAAGATGAAGAGACCGTCGTTGCCGGTGACCGCATTGCGCGTCACCCCGGTATCGACGCTTTTGATTACGACTTTGGCATCGGGCACAACCGCGCCCGTAGGGTCCTGCACGATTCCCTGCAAAGTGCCGGTAATGGACTGGCCGAAAGCGCAGCCACATAGGAAGGTTATAGCGCCAACAAGTTGCGCTAGTCGATTGATCTTCATAGTCCCCTCTCCGCCCTTCTCGCCCGATTGATCGTACCCAGTAAGCCGGCGGGCCCATCGGCAAACTCGAACCAAAAACGTACCGGAGATCCAAAACAGTGACCGGTCGGCACATTTTTAACAAACACTGGATCGGCGAAAAGTGTCTGGGCGGTCATCTGCATAGCAGCCACCTCCGCTGACACTTACCCCCAACCTCAATCCCTCCACCGAGAGAAAACTATCTCAGGTATCTTTATCATGGCGGAGTTCCTCAGTCAAGCGAAATTTGGCGGAGTGTCAAGGCTAAGTAGAAATGCCCCCTTGCGGGCAAAGTAGAAATATGCATTTCTGGCGTCAGGGGAGCGCACGTTAAATCGACGTGTGCCGGTGAAGCGGAGACGGGTTCTGGCGTCGACCAACACAACGAAAAATAGTCGGCCGGAACGTAGGCGCCGACGATTGAGAGCGCGATCCTCCCGGCGCGTTCTTTGACCTGGATTCCGGACCGACCAGCGGGAGGCGGTATGATCCCGATCCAGGAGTTGGTTTTAAGGGCGCGCTGGTACCTGCCGACGCACATGCCGATGCCGCAGGCACGATACGGCAAGATACGCGCGGTGAAAACCACAAGCCGCGCTCGTTGTGAGAGGTGCGTTTGCCATTTGCGGCGACGTTCCGATCCGGCCCAGTTCTCAGGCGGCGAATCCCGCGGACAACCTTCTGACACCTAGCCTCACCTAGCCTTCATTTTATTCTCAGCGCGTTGTCTCGAGCATTTATCAGATGCTTGTGGCAAAGGGACGGGGTCGTAGATCGAGCGGTTCGACTTGTGCGCGATCCTAGCCTTAGCGCAATGAAAACGGCGGGGCCACGCCGTGGCAGTGAACGTCGCCAGGACCTGCATGACGACAGCCTTTCGCTTCCTCCGAAGCGCGTCTTTAGCGCAGGTCCCAGGGGTTCGCCACGGTGGATAGATCTCCCAGCGGTTCGCCCAGATATTTTTGCCGGATCAGGCGCCGCACAATCTTGCCGCTTTGCGTCTTGGGAACTCCGGCACCACAATCACCTCGCGCGGCCGGAAAACCTGGCCCAGCACCTCGCGCACAGTGGCGCACACGGCGGCGCGCATTCAGCGCCACGCCGGGCTTGGCACCGCATAGCCCACAATGGCTTCGCCTTTAATCTCGTCCGGTACGCCAATCACCGCCGCTTCCGCCACGCCCGGATGCTGCATCATGGCGTCCTCCACTTCGGCCGGTCCCACTTTGCGCCCCGCCACGTTCATCGATTCGTCGGCGCGGCCGTGCAGGAACCAGTGGCCATCGTCATCCACGCTGGCCCAATCGCCGTGATACCACATGCCGGGGAAGCGCGACCAGTAGGTTTCGATGTAGCGCTTCGGGATCGTTCCAGATGCCGCGCGTCATGGAAGGCGAAGGCGTGGTGCAGACCAGATAGCCGGTGCGGCCGCGCACCGGGGGCCGTTCTCATCCACTACTTCGGTGGCCATCCCGGCGCGGGGCCGCCCAAGCGTACAGGGCTTCAGCGGCTGAATCGGCAACGGAAACAGAAAGCAGCCGACGATCTCGGTGCCGCCCGAAATATTGATGATCGGGCAGCGGCGGCGCCCCACGCGCTCGAAAAACCAGAGCCACGAAGCGTCGTCCCAAGGCTCGCCGGTCGAGCCGAGCAGCCGTAACGAAGCCATCGGCGGCGGATCGCCGCCCGATTTCGAGAGCACGCGGATCGCCGTGGGCGAAACGCCGAACGTGGTGATGCGGTGGCGCTCGATGATCTCCCACAGACGCATCGGGTCCGGGAAAATCGGGCGCGCCATCGTAAATGAGAATTGTGCCGCCGAAGAGATGGTTGCCGATGATGCTCCACGGCCCCATCATCCAGCCGATATCGGAGAGCCAGAAGAAACGGTCGCCGCGCGATGATCGAAGCCCAGCCAGATCTCTTTGCCCATCTGCGCGAGACATCCGGCGTGCGTGTGGACCGTGCCCTTGGGTTTGCCGGTGGTGCCGGAAGTGTAGAGGATAAACGCGCGCGCTTCGGAATCGAGCGCGGCCGTGGGCGCATCGGTCGAGTGTCCCGAAAGGAAATCCTCCCACGGCGTGTGCGCGCCGATATCGCCTCCGCCATAGCGGCAGCACGACCATGGCTCGATGTTGCCGGCAGTGCTCGGGCATCTTCTCGAGCAGCGGCAGCGATCTTGCCGCGGCGCTCCAGGCGATCGGCGGTGAACAGCACCCGCGCGCCGGAATCTTCGAGGCGCGTGGCGATCGCGCCCGAGCCAAATCCCGCGAAGATGGGAACGACCGTCAGCGCCCGCCTTGAAGCAGCCATAAAGAATCGAGAGAATCTCCGGAACCATCGGCATGGCGAGCGCCACGCGGTCGCCCGGTTCGATGCCCAGCGCGCGTAAGCCGTTGGCGACGCGATTGGCCTCGGCTTGCAGTTCCGCGAAGGTTACGGTGCGCGTTTCGCCGCTTTCGCCTTCCCAGAGGCAGGCGATGCGATCGGTATCGGCCCAGCGGTCGAGGCAATTGTGCGCGATGTTGAGCTTGCCGCCGATGAACCATTGCGCCCATTCCGGTCCGCGGCTGGCATCGAGCACCTGCGTGTAGGGCTCGAACCATTCGACGTCCATTTCGCGCATCATTTCGTCCCAGAAGCGCTCCGGCTCGTCGCGCGAAAAATGCAGGAAAGCGTCGCGATCGCGTGAACCCGAGCCGCTGCATGAAGCGCCAGACGTTGGTTTGCTCGGATGGATTCGCGCGAGGGCTCCCAGATCATGCGAAACAACAGTGTAGCGCGCGCGCGGAGGCGGCATGTAACGGCTAATCTATGCGGTAGTCTAAGTCAAGACATGTGCTTCAGGTCCAATTCAGGCTTGCCCCCCTTCTCCGGGTCTGGCGATATCATTCGGCGGATGCGCGGCGGCACAATGCGCGGAGGGAACCCTCGTGCCGTTAACGGTGTGCGAAATGGTGGCGGATTTCCCGCGCAGGATGGCAAGATCATCGCCGCGATCGGCCGCTATTCTTTCCGGTCCGACGGCCGCTGGATGGGCGAGCAGACCTGCGACACCCCGGGCGCGACGCCGGAGCTATGGATGGTCGAGGACCTCAAGGAAGGTCCTAAGCCGCCCGAGCATCTGAATCTGGACAGCGCCGCGCTCAAAAGCAAGTTCGCCGAGGTGCAGCGCCGCAGCACACTGGGCAAATTTCGCTTCGGCACTTCCGATTACGACCGCTGGGCGGTGGTTTACGGCCGCGTGGAGCGCCGCGGCCGGGGACGACGCCAATAAAGCGCCGGCGAATCTGGTGTTCCGCGGCAGTTCGGTGATTATCGTAATCACTCCCGGCGAGTGGTAGGTGGTTCAGTTATCGGAAGGGATTTTTTCGGCGTGGTCCACGACGATGAAGTCGAGTAGAATTTTGTGAGCTTTCAACAGCAGGCCGAGTTTCCGGACGGAAGAGAAAACGGAAATGCCCGAAGGGGCGTCTCCTTCAGTGGAATTCTGGAGATGAAGATCGTCCTGTGATAGCTCCACGGCAAAGTTATAGCCTCCAGCGGTATTCGTCAGGTCGACCACTGGAACGCCGAGCTGCAGCGTAAGGTTGCCAGCCAGCAGGGCCATTGTTGCGTGTTCACCGGTCACGCGCAAGCTTCCATCCGCCAGGCGCCGTATCGTTATCGTTCCGAAATTAGACGCTGCCGCCGCGTCATTATTATTATTAGTATTAGTAGCAGTATCAACCGGCTTCGGCAACTTTAAACCGCCTACCCCTAGCATCAAGGCGAAGCCGGGAAACTCCTTTTTCTCTCGGTGGATCCGCAACTTAAATAAATCGGCCACCAGCGTTTGGAGCATTTCGTCTTTTTGCCTGGCGCTACCGGGTTGTGCCATCTTCGCGACAATGTGGTATTCGAGATCGCCCAGCCAGCCCGGAGCGGAAATCTGAAAATCATGGACCCCATAGGCAAAACCAACGCAATAACGCAACGTGGCGCCGTAGAAAACGATCCCGTCGCGAGTCGATCTGGTTCCCCCCGATTGGCCCGTCGAAGGTTTGACGGAGGCAACCTCAAATGAGTGTGGCTTGGACGGACCCTGCCCGAATACCGCACACGATAGAATAACAACTGCTATACTTCGCTGCCCCACGCCGACCCTCTTCGTCATTGCAAGCGTCATTTTCCTTGTGATAGACGTATATCCGTCTCTGGAGAATCGGCTAAAAGCCGGGCAGTCTTTGCCCCTGATCAAGGCTCAGTCCATGAGAACAACCGAATTATGGATCCCGGAAATCTGTATGAGATGGCGATTGGTCCTCACTTCAAAGTTTTAATTTTTCAACACCGCTACGGAGACACTCGCCAGGATTCAGGCGATATCCAATCGCTAGATTTTCCCAAGTACTCTCGTCCAGACTACCGGGTTAGACGCCACCAGCAACTAGAATGCGCAAGAACTCAGACTCCTGAGTCAATCCTAGCTTTCCAGTATACGCACGGCGAATAACTCTTTTCGCATCTACAATCAGCAATGTTGGCGTTGCGCGTAGGCCTGTAGCCGACCCGGATACTTTGTATATACCATCTGCAGAAACATGTTCACACCTCAGTAGGACTTTTACCTCATCGGGCGAGTCCAAAGAAAGTACCAAAGCCCTACCGATCTCTGAGTTCCTCGGATTTCAGCAATTCGTCGGTAAAACGGCATGCTATCGAGGCAAAAATGACAATAGCTGCTAATGAAGACTACCGCGCGTATGCTGGAGAATTCCAATTTACACCGTCCAGCTCCGTCCAGCTATAAAATAGCCTCGTCAGTGAATTAATTGCGGCGCTCCCGAAGACGCCATCTACGTCGCCGAGGCCGGATGGGTGGAATCAGCCGCCCGCCTGAAAATCGCCTGCCCCGCGAACGCGGTTCACACTGCGTTTTCCCCAGTCCCTCAAGCGCCGTATATCCGAATCCCACGCCCAATGACGGACGGCTAACGGGGTTCATCGCCCGTGTTAGCGAGCGGTTTTTCTCATAGACGCTTTGAACGCTTGAACACACTTCACCGATCCGCCGGCATTTCCGAAGCTATTCATTCCGGAGCGCCTGCAGCGGATCGAGCCCCGCGGCGCGCCGTGCAGGCAGATAGCTTGCAACTGCGCTGACCACCAGCAACGACAGCGCCACCAGGGCGTACACACCGGGGGACGATACGCCGAGTCCAAGGAAAGCCCGCGGCGAGCAGTGGCGCTGCCGCCGCGGTGAGCGCTGCGCCAATAGCGATACCAATGCCGCCGAGAATCAGCCCGCGGCGCTCAACCAGCCATACAACGTCGCGGCGGCTCGCGCCCAGGGCGACGCGGATGCCAAACTCTTTGACGCGCCGGCTTACCGTGTAAGCGACCAGCCCATAGAGACCGGTCATCGCGAGCGCCAGACCGATGAAACCCATCGCGCCAGCATTTGAAAGAACTGCAGCCAAGTGTCCGTGACGCGGCTTTCGTAGAGCGTCGCCACGGGTCGCAAATTGAATATCGGCAGGTTGCCATCGAGGGATCGAACCGCGTTGCGCAAGGGCCGACCAGCCCACTCGCATCGCCGGCCGATTGCACAATCAGCGTCATCCGCGGGCGCGGGTTCTGCTCATAGGGCAGATAAACGTAAGGCGCGGGCGTCTCATTCACAGCCAGATAATGCCCCGTCTTCGCGACTCCAACCACTTCGGCAGCGGGGCCGTCGGCGCTGTCCAGCCGGATCCGCTTTCCAATCGGATCCTGATCCGGCCAATAGGTTTTCGCAAACTGCTGGTTCACAATCGCCACGCGGCGCGATCCGGCGCGGTCGTGATCCGTGAATGCGCGACCGCGCTTCATTTCGACATTCAGGGCGCTGAAGTAACCGGCGTCCACCGCGGCGCCGAACACGACCGTTTTTTCGCGGCCCTTCGGAAACTGGTACCCTTCGGGCACTACGCTGAAGCGGTCTGAGAGGGCGACAGAGGCAGCGATTCGGTCATCGCGACGCCTGCCACGCCGGCCATCGTGCGAACACTCGATCCACCAACCGGCGGTAAAAGGTCTTGGTCTTTTCGGGCGAATAGTGCAGCACGAGCGGGCGCGGTATCGAGGCTGATCAGATGGTCGGTGCGGAAACTCGGGCGGCATCACCAGCATGTTTCGAAAGCCGGAAAGAAACATGCCCGCGGCGATCAGAACCACCATCGCGAGCGCGATCTGGCCGGCCACCAGAACGTCGCGGCCGAATGTGGCCCTGTGCCGACGCCGTCTCCGCCCGCTTTCAAGGCGTTCACGAAATCCGTTCGCGCAGTCTGCCAGGCCGGAACCAGGCCGAAGAAGAGACAACTCGCCAGCGCCGCAAAAAGACTGAACTGCACCACACGCCAATCCAACTGCACGCCCAGCTCAAACGGCGGATCGTTGGGAACGTTGAGCGTTTGCAGCAACCGAATTCCGCCATATGCGAAGACCAACCCCGCGCTGCGCCGAATATCGCCACGATGAGACTCTCGGTCATTAGTTGGCGCACAACGCGGCTCCGTCCCGCTCCGATCGACAGCCGGATAGCGATCTCGCGACTGCGGGCGCGCCCCCGGGCAAGCAGCAGATTCGCGACGTTCGAGCACGCGATAATCAGGATCAGCGCCACCAGCCCCATCAGCATCTTGACCAGCGCCAGCAATTGCGGAGTCTGCTGAATACGCCTCTCCAATTCGGTGCGAACCGCCAGGCGCCGATTGCGATTTGTCTTGGGATACTCGCGTTCGAGCGCGGCCCCGACAATAGCAAGTTCGGCCTGCGCGGATCTTTGCGACGAGCCGGCGTTCAATCCTGCCCTTCACCACCAAGTCGTGACGCCGCGATCTTCGAGCGGGTCGGCCGGCGTGGCGTCCAGCCGCTGTGACATCCCGAGCGGAACGAAGATACTGGGCTGCACGAATCGATCAAGCCCTGTAAAGCCCTTCGGGGTGACGCCGATGATCGTGAACTCGATTCCGTTGAGGCGCAGGCTGCTGCCGATTGCGGATCTATCGCTTGCGTATTGCTGCCGCCAGAAATCGTAGCTGATCATTGCCACCGGCCTGCCTGGCGCACTCGCTTCGTCAGGAAAGAAACACGCGCCCGAATGAAGGCGAGACTCCCGTTACAGGAAAGAAGTTGTCGCTCACCAGCATCCCGAAGCGAATCTGCGCCGGAGCCGCGGGATTGGCGGCGGCAGCCAGCGGCGGCGAGGCGATACGCGGCCAGACCGGCTGAATGATCGGCTCTTATGGCGTAGATCGCGGTAATCGGGGAACGACATGCCTTCAAACGGATTATCGGGCGTGGTGTTGCTGACATCGAACACAGCGGAAGGGTCCGGCACAGGCAGAGGCCGCAGCAGCAGGGCATCGGCAAGGCTGAAAATCGCGCTGTTTGCGCCAATGGCTAGGGCGAGCGAGAGCACCGCAACCGCGACGAAAGCAGGCTGCCTGCGCAGCGCGGCGAATGAGTAGCGAACGTCCGCAACGATGCTTTCGAGCCACGTCCAACCCCAGGTTGCGCGGGCATCTTCCATCGCCAGCGTGAGATTGCCGAGCTGCCTGGGGCCGGCGATGGAAGTTAGCGCGCCCAACTCCTCGCGCATCTCGCGCTCTTCGCCGCGGCGCCGCGCCGGCCATAGATATTTCAGCCGATTCCAAATCGTCATCCTTTCGCCTCCGGCGCCGGGCCCATGATCCGCGCGACAGCACTCACAAAGTCGGCCCATTTAGAGTGTTCCCGTAGGAGTTGCTTCCGGCCCGCCGCGGTAAGCCTGTAATATTTGGCGCGGCGGTTGTGCTCGGAGGTCTCCCAAACGGATGCGATCCAGCCTTTGGCTTCCAGCCGCTTCAGCGCCGGATAAAGTGAGCCGAACTCGATATCCAGGGCTTCATTTGAGACGCTGCGAATGTTTTGGCGATTCCGTATCCGTGAAGGGATCCCGCGCGAAGCGTCCGGAGAACGAGCATGTCAAGCGTCCCCTGCAACAGGTCCATATAAAGATACTCTATATGAAGATGGTCTATACGTCAACCGGTATTGTTGCCGCGCACGGGCCGACATAGGCGATTCGCTAACGCGCTATAACGGTACCAGGACAGAGACCGGGAAGCGCCAGCGAACTCTGGTATGCTTCGGTAGTTTTTTCTTCTGCGAGGGACGAGTGTCCCGGCACTTCATTCCTGACACACGGGATCGGCGCCAGCACCGACAATCAATGAGACAGCACCGCTTACTACGAGACTGTGGGAGCTGGAAGCTGGCTCATCGGGCTTGACTTGCCCGACCATTGCGCTGTGGTGATTCTCGCCCGCGCTCGCAAGAGACGCACTGTCGCATCGGGGCTAAACAGCGGCTGCGCGGTGCTCTGGACGGGGCCGCTGCAAGTGCTGACGACGCAGTAAAGCAAAACCCAGTAGGCTCCCGCACAGCAGCGCGCCCGGTGCGTAGCTGGGGACGGGCGGGTCGGGAACGACCAGATAGGCATCGCCCTGCAGGACGGTGAAGGATATGCTAGCGCCGCTACCGCTTGCGCCGGGGATCAGGGTTTCCCCATCGTAGGGGCCGCTGTGATTGGCAGGACGTAGGCCGACGCCGTTCCAGGTTCCGCGAAGCCTGCGCTTAGCGAGGCGGAACTAGGTGCTGAAGTAGGAGTTTCCCCCAGCGCTGAAATTCCTGACGGTCTGCCTCTCCGCCGGGAATGCCGCTGAGGCGCTTGTGAATCCCGCGCAGGGAGCCTCCCCCCGCTCAAGCGTAGTCGGGGGTGACGCGTTGGGATTGAGGTGATACTGCTGGTATGAGAGAACGCCTGGCTCAATCGAATACTCGATCAGCGCATCCGCCCCGGTAGTAGCGCGCAGTTCCGGATCGGGCAGCACCGTGAATTGAATCGACGCGCTTGCGGAAAACGCAATAGGCGCCGTGATCTCCGCCGGCACGCCGGTAAACATGGCATCCACACTGAACTTCTCTCCCGAGCCATAAGCAACCCCAAGCGATCTGCGCGGCTGACTGTATTTGGAATCGGACAATCGTATGGCGTACCTGCTCGAAAGCCTAGTCCTTATCGACATCTCTCAACAAACCCGCGGTAATTGATTTACAAGCCGCTGCGCTTTACCGCGTAATCAATCGCTTCCTGCGGCACGCTGAAGGTGGACATTGCCGTATTGCCGATATATCCGACTTCTTTGATTCCTGCCGGGCTGGTATAGTCAGGCGTCCACCACCGATCTCCGAGCCCAATTAAAAAATTGGATCCCCGGGCCAATTTCCGGTGAGTTGTTCTCGCGGAATGCAATCAAATCGAGCATTGCCTTTCTGCTGGTCTTGCGAGGCGCCGATGAAATCGTGGCCATCGGTACGGCGCCTGCATCGCGTCGTCGAGCCATGCCAGACCGCCACTGAATATGACTTTCATATCGGCGGTGGCATTGCATAGGAAGTCAATGAACTGGGTGGCTCCGGCGGCGCGGGCATCAGGCACAATCCACTCAGAGAGGCTGTCCATAGTGGCATATTCATGCGCGGTGAGCGCCTTGGGCGCATAACTCGCGACACTTTGCGTGAGCTGCTGAGCAGATAGCGCGGTATCGCTTGCGGCAGCCAAACCGATGCCCGCTCCGATCTGGACCAGCATGCTCGCAGGCGCGAAAAATCCATGGGGTAGACAGATTACCCCTCCTCATTTCTTCCGCCAGGTATTCGGAGGAACGCCCGCGAAGAGCCACAATACTCAACGTGACATTCTTATCCGGCTGGCTTACGAACAGCGGTGCCGCGTCGCATACGAACAGGTTCTTCACGTCGTGGGCCTGGCTGTATTTGTTGAGAGCGGAACTTTGCCGGATCGGCGCCCATGCGCACCGCGCCCGCTTCGTGAATGATGAAGCCGCCGGCGGGAAATAGCCGGCGCGTTTTACGATCAGGCAGCGGGCCGGACACCACGGCCTCCGTCGGTTTCGATCATGGAAACGAACGTTTGGCGCATGTGGCAGGCACCTAGTTGGATCTCGTTGTCGCTCCATTGGAAATGGAACCGCAGCACGGGTATTCCCCACTGATCGACGCGTTCGGGGTCGATCTCGCAATAGCTGGTCTTTATTGGGGATCATCTCGCCGCGGCCGGCGAAGCCCACATTAGCGCCAAACTCCTCGTGGATATGATCTTTAAGCTGCTTGCCGTAGCCTTGATAGCGCGCGCACACCCCGGAAAATGTGCCGAGTTGCAGGCATACTGAAACCGCCGCCCACTTCGATGTGGTATCCACGCCGGGAAATTTTTTTGTTCTTGTCGCCATAGAGCCACCACGGTACGTAAACATGCATGCCGCCAATGCCATCGGCGTTGTGGCGCGGCAGCCCGGCAAGCGCGGGAATGCTTCCGGCGAGACCATAACCGACGGAATCGGTGAGATAGCGCCCCACAATGCCCGACGTATTCGCAATGCCGTTCGGAAAGCGCGGCTGATTTGGAATTCAGCAGCAGCCGCGCCGATTCGCACGCGCTGGCCGCAACGACTACGGCGCGACAGCGGATTTGCTTTTCGGTGCGGGTGGCCTTATCTACATACGAAACGGCCGTAACAGCCTGCCGAGGCGTCGGCGGATCTGCTGGCCGCCTCCGAACTCGATGAGCGCTTCCCGGCGTGCCGCCTCGGGCGAAGCGCCGGCCGCTACCTTCTCGCGGATCACCGCTTCAAGATGGAATCCAATCTCGGCATCGAGTTCTCGTTCGGTCCGGGATTTCGCCAGAAAGAACCAAATCCGCTTCTTCATAACCGGCCTATTCCGCTGCTTCAAGGATCAGGCTGACCGCGCCCGCCAGCCGCTGCCAGTTGGATTCTTCTTCGACGAGCTGCTTCCGCCCTTTCGCCGACAAAGTGTAGAACTTGGCCTGCCTGCCGTTGTCCGATTGACCCCAGGTGGCGTCCAGCCAGCCGCGGCGCTCCAGCCGGTGTAGTGCGGGGTACAACGAGCCCTGCTGAACCTGCAGCACCTCTTTCGAAATCTGCCGTATGCGCTGTGAGATGCCGTAACCGTGCACCGGCCCGAGCGCCACTATTTTGAGGATCAGCATGTCCAGCGTCCCCTGCAAAAGGTCCGATTTTTCGATCGGCATCGGGCTCTCCTAGGCTATCTACATATTCCAGCGGGTATATGTAGAATGTCAAGGAGAAGTGCGCGATTTAGGCTGAACCTGTTTCGAGGCTACTCCAATCTACCTCGCAGAGTGCATGATAGGATCAAAGAGTTCCGTTAAGGCACGGCCGGGATCCGTGTCCAGATGGTTTACGACACATTAGCCCGGTCGGACGCGACGATGGGCCGGGCGGGGTTTAAGCCTTTGGATCAACAACTTTGCAACCGGAGCCGGATATCGGATAGTTGGCGTGCTGCAGATTGTTCCCTCCATCTTTGCCGCTGACTTCACGCGCCTGGGGTACGAAATCGAGCGCGTGGAAGCAGCCGGCGCTGCGATGATCCATGTCGACATCATGGACGGACATTTCGTGCCGAATTTCACCATGGGTACGCCGATAACTGAATCCATCCGGCGGGTCACAAACGTCAAACTCGATCATCATCTGATGATTGAAGACCCCGATACCTACGCGCCCATCTTCATTAAAGCGGGCGCCGATTGTGTCAGCGTTCATTATGAGGTCTGCCGCAATCTGGACCGCACGCTGCACATGATCCGGAATGAGGGCGCCAAGGCCGGTGTAGTGATCAACCCGGCGACACCCACATTCCTGCTTGAAAATGTTCTGGATATCGTGGACTATGTGCTGGTGATGAGTGTGAATCCCGGTTATGGGGGGCAGGATTTCATCCCCAACTCGCTGAACAAAGTTCGCCAGCTGGTAAGAATGCGAAGCGAGCGCAGACTGGACTTCGCCATCGAAATTGATGGCGGGGTAGGGCAAGAAAACATTGCGGATGTTGCTCGGGCAGGCGTAGATTGGGTGGTTGCGGGCTCATCCGTATTCCACGCCTCGGATCCAGCGCAAGCCGTCAGGGACATGCGCCAGACCGCTCGAGAGGCAATTTCAGTTAAGGCTTAGACACATGAACTTACGCGGGATTTCGGGACGACAAGCGGTGGTGGTCGCGCTTTCGGCGGGGCTGCTTGCCTCCTGCATGCACAAAAAATACGAGACCCCGATCGCCAAGAATACGCAGCAGCCGGACAAGGTGCTGTTCGATCAGGCCGTGAAGGATATCGAGAAAGGCCGCTATGAAACGGCCCGCATCTCGCTCCAGACGCTGATGAACACCTACGAATCCAGCGAATACCTGGCCAAAGCCAAGCTCGCTGTGGCCGACAGCTGGTATCGCGAAGGCGGCGCAAACGGCATGGCGCAAGCCGAAGCCGAGTATAAAGATTTCCAGCTGTTCTATCCCAACATGGAAGAGTCAGCCGAAGCGCAGAATCGGATCTGCGAGATCCATTACCGCGAGATGGACAAGAGCGACCGGGACTGGACGCAGAGCAAGCGCGCCGAAGAAGAATGCCGGCAGTTGCTGATTCAATATCCGAACAGCAAGTTTGCGCCGCAGGCAACACAGCGCCTCCGGAACATTCAGGAGAGCTTGGCCGAGCATGAGTTCACGGTCGGCAACTACTACTGGAAGCATGAAATGAACCCTGCGGCTGCCAACCGGCTGAACGGCTTGGCCGACCAGTATCCTCTTTACAGCAACGCCGGCGAGGCCTTGTATGAAGCGGGGGACGCGTACAGCAAGATGGGTCCGCGCTTCCGCAAGCAGGCAGGAGAGATGTTCGATCGCGTCGTGCAGGAATATCCTTTAACCGCGCGCGCCAAAGATGCCGCTAAACGCCTGCAGGAAATGGAGCTGCCCGTCCCGCCGGCCGATCCCGCGGCAGTTGCGCGGGAGAAGTTCGAAGCGGCTAATTACAAAAAGCCGGGATTGATGACGCGCTCCATGGAGTGGATGAAAGGCGCGCCGGATGTCAGCCATGCAGCCAAGACCGGCTCTCCGACTATGCATGACATGGCGCGCACCATTCCGGTCAGCGTTCCGGTTGCAACTAATAACGATGCCGGGGGCGCCGCCGGAGCCGGATCCGGCACAACCGATGTCAGCGCCCGCCAGGTGAGCAGCACCGATACGACACTCGATAAAGCTCCTGACGTGCGCAGCACCGGCGCGGCCAATACCTCCGGCAATACCAGCGCTGGCGGAAGTGCCAACACGGCGGCTCAGCCCTTGCCGACTAATCGCGATAAAGAGCTCAAAAAGTACCGCGAGCAGCAGTTGAAGAAGCAGGAGAAGCTGGCCAAGAAGAAAAAGAAGCCGGACCAGCAAAATCAGAGTCAGCAGAACGGTGCGCAACCGGCCGGCGGCACAGCCCGCGCAAGGAACCCCGGCGAGCGCCGTCAACCCGGCCGCCAGTGCCGCTGCCGCTACTTCCGGCACGAATACCAACACTGTTCCGCCGCAGCAATGAGCAAACGCCGGATCCTGCTGGCCGACGATAGCCCGCAGGCGTTGCGGCTCGCGGAGCAGATCCTCAAAGCGGACGGCATCGAAGTCGTCAGCGTAACCGACGGAGAAACCGCTCTGCGCCGGCTCGCCGACGTAAATCCGGATCTGCTGATCACGGACGTTTACCTGCCTTCAAAGAACGGTTTCGAACTCGCTCGCTTTCTGCAATCGCAGGCGGCTTATCGGCACTTGCCCATCATCTTTGCCGCCACGCCAACGGACGAATTCAATGAGCAGGATGCAAAGAACGCCGGCGCGGGGGCGATCCTGCGCAAGCCGTTTGAAGCGTCCGCCCTGCTGGGGGCTGTCCAGATGCTGCTCGATCAGCGCGCGGCTGCCGCGGACGCCGAGCCTGGCAACGGTTCTGTTGCGCTCGATCACAACTCGATCCGCGCCGCCGTTACACTGGCACTCGATAGCGCTATGCCCTCTCTGATCGAAGAGCTGACCCAGCGCGTCCTGCTGGCGCTTTCTCAGCGGCGCTAGAATGCTCCGGCGGCGTGCTGCCCCGTCCTAATATTGAAGAAGTTTCCATGCCTGAAAACACGTTCGACATTGTTTCCAAAATCGACCTGAATGAGGTCCGGAATGCGGTGCAGCAAACGGCCAAGGAAATTCAGACACGCTACGATCTCAAAGACAGTAAATCGTCGGTCGAACTGAACGACAAGGACAATAAAATCGCGCTCGCCAGCTCCGATGAATACAAGCTGAAGGCCGTCATCGAGATCCTGGGCCAGAAGCTGGTCAAGCGCAATGTTCCATTGAAAGGGCTTGCAATACGGGCCCATCGAACATGCTTCGCACGGAAGCGTCCGGCAGGAGGTTTCGCTGCAGCAAGGCATCTCGACCGAGAAGGCCAGGGATATCGTCAAGACCATCAAGGACAGCAAGCTGAAGGTTCAGGCGAGCATCCAAGGCGATCTGATTCGCGTGAGCGGAAAGGACCGCGACACGCTGCAGCAGGCAATCGCGCTGCTGCGCGGCAAAGATTTCGGTATCGACATGCAGTTCACGAATTACCGTTCGAACTGATGGCCCGGAAAATCGAATCGCTCTTCCTAGCCGGTCCGGCGGGCAAATTGGAGGCGCTGCTCGAGGAACCGGAAGAGGGCGCGCCGGTCGAAGCTGCTGTTGTCTGCCACCCTCATCCGCAGCACGGGGGCACCATGCACAACAAAGTCGTATACCGCTTGGCGCGCGGACTGCGCAAGGCAGGGTGCGTCGTGCTGCGCTTCAACTATCGGGGCGTGAACCGCAGCGACGGAACCTATGATGGCGGCTTCGGCGAAACCGATGATGCGCGCTCAGCGCTGCGTGAACTCGAAGAGCGCTATCCGGATCTGCCGCTGCTGGTTGCCGGCTTTTCCTTTGGGGCGCGCGTCGCGCTCCGGCTCTCCTCTCAGGAGCCGAAGATCCGCCGTGTGATTGCGGTCGGTTTTCCCACCCGCATCGCCGAGCGGGCCTTCGTCTACCACGTGCACATTCCGAAATACTTTATTCAAAGCTCGAACGACGAGTTCGGACCCAAGCTGGAGTTCAGCGAATTCTTCGAGACTGTGCCCGAGCCCAAACGCCTCGAGTGGGTGCCGGCGGAAGACCACTTCTTCAAAAACGGTCTGAGCGATTATGAGCTGGTCGTGGAGCGCATCGGGAGGGATCGGGACATCGCCGGGTGACAAGCGGTTACGCGATCGCCGCAAAAGAATCAAAAGCTGATGTTGACGCCGATCTCTACCGTTCGCGGACCACCGGATTGGAAGATCGGCGTCAGCCCGTTCGTCGGATTCCCGGAGCCCATCATCAAATTCTGCATTGACACCGGCTGTCCAAATAAAGGACTTCCCAAATAGCCCGCCGGACTGCCAAAACTGGCGTGATTCAGCAGATTGAATGCGCTGAGGCTCGTCTCGAGGGAGCTTTGGCGGAAGAGTCGGAACTGACGCCGCAAGCTTACGTCGATTTGGAATAAACCCGGCCCAGTCAGGATATTTCTGCCCAGCGTTCCGTTCCATCCGGTTGCGGGCGTCTCGAAGGCATCCGGATTCAGCGCTTCGCCTCCCGGTACAGAGTGGTCCTGAACCCAAATGGGTTGACCAGGAACTAAGTTTGGCCGCCCCGTGTTGGCGAAACCCAAACCAATGCTTCTGTCTACAGTGGTCACGTTGAACGGAAACCCGGTGCGCGCCTCGAGAGTGGAACTCAATATCCAATTGTTCAACCAGCTTTGCCAGCGGCCGCTCAGACGCATAGGCATCCGATAGCTAAGCGACGCGTTGAGATTGTGCCGAATGTCGAAATCAGATGAGGCGCGATCCAATGAGGCAGGATAACCAGGCTCGGTCAGATAAACAGCGGACCCCTGCGATCCATTGTCGATCGAGTGGCCCCACGTATACGAGATGAGAGCGTATAAGGTCGGTGTGATATCGCCTCTGAATTGTGTTTGCAGCGCCTGATACTCTGACGAACCATAACTGGTGAAGAAAGTGTCTTGCAGAACTCCGCTAGTTTGGCCAACGGTCCCTTCCAGCCGAAGCAGCCGTGATCCCAGGGAGCCGGCATAAGCAACAGAAAGTGTGGAGCGGTCCCCGATCGAACGTTCCGCGGATGCTCTCCATTCCCATATTCTGGGCAGGGACAGCGGTGGCGGAACTGCTTGGACATAATTCGTCGCCGGAGGCGTCCCTGAGCCGCTGGCCGGAACAAACTGCCATGTATTGAGAGGCGAAAGGTTCACCGGATCAATGAGCGATCCCAGTGCTGTTTCATAGAAGATGCCGGCGCCTGCTCGAAACACCAGAGCGGGGCGGCGCAGGCGATAAGCCAACCCCAGGCGTGGCGCAAATTGTGTGTAGCTCATGGGCCAATTCGATTTACCTAAAAATGCGCTGCCGCCGAAGTTGCTTGCAGGTGTACCCGGCCCGCCCCAGGTTGCAATCGAAGATCTACCAATGTCAGATGCTGTGCTGCTCGGAGGCGTGACCTCCCAGCGGAAGCCGAAGAGAATGCTGAGCCGGTCGTTGGGACGAATCGTATCTTGCGCAAAGGCTGAGCCAATAGAAATTTGCCCGGCGTAAAAGATGGGCCTTCCGTCAGAAACTGTCATACCTAACGGATTTTCTGCAAGCAGCGGCGCCAGGCCTGCAGAAACCGCTGATGTGGTGCCATCGAACGCACCAACGACCGTATCCGGAGTTAACCGGATGAAGTCCGCACCGAATCTCAACTCATGCCGGTCGCGCTGTTTCGAAAACGTATAGCAGCCTTCCCATTGGTTCTGATAGGTACGTTCCGGCACTCCGGAGACGAGTTGACCTATGCCCGAGATCGACAACGCCCGAATAGGACCGTACGTCGACTGTGTAAAAAACTGCATCAACTGCTCGCCGCTGAGGATTGAAGCTTCGCCCCCGCCTGGTGAACTCGGAAAGGCATTGAAGGCGGCCTGCTCACTTGCTGAGCTCGCACTCCACGAAGATGTGTCCTTTACTCGTGAGAAATTGAAGCGAAGATCGTGTACGGCTCCCAACAGGGTTCCCGTCAAACCTAGAGTCGCGCTGATCGAAGACAAACTCGCATTGATGTTCCCCAATTGCTGAGTAAGCGAACGCGATGGCACGTTCGAGTACCGAGCAAAAATGCGGCCTTTGTCCGAAAGGATCTGATCTATACGGCCACTGTAGTTTTCAACCGACCCTCGCTGTTCAAGAGGCGTGGCCGCGAGAGCAGTATCCGCAGCCAGGCTTGGGCCCGTGGGCGTTGGGAAAGCATTGAGGAGCAGGGCGATTGCGCTGTCCGCCTCGGCGCGCGCTGGGAGTGACGGTACCGCCATAAGCTCCATCGCCGTATCCGCTACGCGTTCGTTTTCGAAAGCAACGAAGAAGAAGGTCCGGTTTGGAATGAGCGCTCCGCCCAGACTCGCGCCATAGCCGTTCAAGGAAGACGCTTCCAGCGGCGCTTCATACTTTTTTGCGAACCAGTCCTCGCTATCAAATACCCGCGGGCGGAGAAGACCGAAGGCGCTGCCGTGGAAATCGTTGGAACCCGGGCGCGTCTCGATCAGGATTTCAGCCCCGGGCCGCTCTCCAAACTGCGGCGAGAAATCGGAAGTACGGAATTCGGTCCTTTCGATCTCTTCCCGCGAAGCAATGCTTTGCGTGCTTCCGATGGCGGTCATAGCGGGTAAGCTCGTACCCGGATAAGTGCCCGGCAGGCCGGAGATACCAAGGCCGGTATTGCCGTTGATCCCATCCACCCGAACGGTGTTGGTGTTGGGCCTCTGTCCATTGACTGTAAACTGGCCGCCGTCGCTCGTGGAAGCCGGGGTTAAGTTAGCACCCGGCACGAGTGCATAGTACGCATGCAGATCCCGGCCGTTCGTTGGAAGAGCGTTTGCTGTAGAGTGGCGTGCGACCGTTACGCCATTTGCGGTCGGATCGGTTGTGTCACGAGCACTTTCTACCGTAATCTCCTGCTGCAACGGCAGGAGGTCTATTACAAAATCGCCGGAATGGATCTGGCCGGTCTGCACGGCTAAGCCTGGGTAACTCACGGTTCGAAAGCCGCGCCGGCGAAGAACAACACGATAATGACCGGGAGTCAGCTCGGAGCTTACGAATTGGCCGTTTTCGTCAGACGATATCTTCTGCTGCGCGCCGGTGGATTCGTTTTGTATGCGCACCTCCACCCCTGGCAACACTGCGCCGGAGCGATCCCGAACAACGCCGCTGATGAAGCCGCCTACGGATGCTGCCAGTAAGGCGCTAACGGCCTGGGCGAGCAGCAGACATAAGTAGAGAGACCTTCTACGGTGCATTCTCCTCAGAGCGGGCGAGGGTCTCCAGTTTCTGAATCTCATCCGGCAATTTATTCCAAATGCTTTGTCCGGCTTCCTGCGAGTAACTACCCGCCAGAATGCGTCCTAGCGATGCATCGAGCGACTTGGCTTCTTCGTATAACGGCCCGGCACTCACTTGCCACGATGTGGCCCGCTGATTTTGGGTTTCGTCTGTACCCGCGGCTGTTGCAGTTAAAAGCGGTACAAGGGCTTCGTTCAATTCGAGTAGTGCCTGTTCTATAGCCATCGCGTGACGCCGTCGCAGAGAATCCAGGGTCTCGCGTTCCCGCGGCCCAAACTCCGCTGTTACGGCAGGAGGAAATTTCTCCGCCAGGACATTCAACGCGCTTGCTTGCGCCAGAATGGCCGAGCTGGCATCTAAAGCCTTGTCCGCGATGACTTGAAAGTGCTGCGCTCCCCCAGCTCGTGCCTCCATGCTAGGGAGGAGCGGCGCCACGCTGTCCGATGGAGAATTTCCGGCTTTCGCCGATGGGTTCCCAAAGCCGGTCGGCCGGACGGACGTGAAACGCATAGTTACATTGGGAATCGGCGCCAAAGCTTTGCGAATCTGCTCTTCGCGATTCGGGGAGAGTCCCAGGCCCACTATGTTGATCTGCTGTGCCGAGGAATCGAAGTCTACCGTCACCGGTTCGCCCACATCCGCCCCGATGGCGTTGAGCGCCGCGAATACGCGCAGTTCCTCCTTCGGACCCACTTTTTCCACAAATGTAGGCCGCTCTACCACTCGATTTCTTTGGGTTTCGACCCTCGCCGGCGGCTTTGGCATTTCACCGGCATCCTCGATGGTTACCTCGTTCTGATGTTCAAAGTGAAATGCGCCTTTGACCGGACTCAGCGTATCGGCGCGCAGAGTGAGAGCGGCAGTGCGTAGAACACCTGTTGGCGCTTCTGTTTGCAGACGATAAAAACGATGGTGCCCATTACCGTCTTGAACGGAGAGGACCTGATCGCGTTTCTCCGGCAACTGTCTGCGCCAAGCCGCGAACGAGCGCGCGCTGAGAGGATCATCCCAACTGTAATTTGCTTTCACGAATAACGCGCGCGTGTCTTCCAATCCGCGTTGCTCGGCAGCCAGACGGCGCGCCTCTTCATCCTGGAGTATTGCCGGGCGATACCAGCTGTGGCCGTTCGTGATTATTTCCAATCTGCGATGCTGCGGTACGCGCACCGTGGCCGCGCGCACCAAGAGCTGCTGCATCCGCCGGGCGGGCGCCTCCCGATACAGGAAAAAGACGATTACTACGACACAAGCCGCCGCGGCCCACGCGACTGCTGCCATCCGGGAAAAGCGATTGCGAGGTCTTCCGGCGCTTTCGAGCCGCGCTCGTAACGCAGGCCATTCTTGTGGCAGCTCGCCGGCTGGTCTCAGGAAGGAGCAGTGGTACTGGTCATAAGCATCCACCCCGCTTTTCAGTTGGTCTAAGCGTCCACGACACTTACTACACGTTCGCAAATGAGTTTCTGTTGTGGTCACCGCATTAACGGACAGCTCACCATCCGCAAACCGGATCAGATCAACATCCGGGATATGGGGCGGGTGGCCCGATAACTTAGACATTGACGGCCTCCGCGAGCCGGGAAATTGCTCTCCTCAGAAACTCGTTCACGGTTGACAAACTGATGCCGATGACGTCAGCAATCTCTCGATAGCGCAAGCCCTCGGAGCGAAGATACAGGCAGTTTCTTTGCTGAGGCGATAACGTCTCGAGGGCCGCCTGCAGCTTGCGCATCTTTTCACGATCGAGAATAGCGCGTTCCGGAGACTCTACCGTGAGCCCGCTAAAGCGTTCCCAATCCGGATTTAGGGAACGGAACGCCTTCTCACGCGACCGCACTCTCAAGCTGAGATTGTGGGCCACACGGAACAGCCAAGCTCGCATGTTTACAATTTCTTCCCCTTTGCGCATCGTTTGGTAGAGCCGCAGATAGACCTCCTGAGTGACCTCCTGTGCCTGCGCGCCCGGCACGCCAAGGCAGAGCACGTAAGAGCAGATTGCAGCGCGCGTCTGGAGATAAATCTGCTCAACTTCGGTTTCTAGCCTTACGGCTTTTATGTCCGGTGAATCGGTCAGAACCGACTGCTCCAAAAGAGAAACACCACACACGTATGTGAAACCATCGAGAACGTTATCGGTGCGCGAAGCGTATTCCGAAATCGAAGGTCAACGGGACCCAGGCTTGCCGTCCAGGCCCGAAACTCGTAAATCCGCGCAGAGTTGTTCCCAGCCAAAACCGGTGATTGCGGTCCACCGCGAGACGGCCGCCCAGGCTGGCTTGCGCGAACGCTGAATTTAAGGCGCCGCTGAATTCCGAATTCCATCCATAGGCGCCGCCAACCCCGGCAAACAGCTCCAAGCGCCCGCTTTTTAAAGGCAGAATCCCTTTGAATCCATACGTTAGAAGAGCAACGCGAGATCGCCCGGATACCACCACAACACAAGCCGTGCACCCCGGGGAAGGTGAATAGTAAGAGATGAGATTTTGTCCCGCAAGAATCGACCCAGAGAACAAAAAAGATTGCCCAGAAGGGAGCAATATATTCGTCCCGCCCTCGACCGCCAGGTAGTTCGAGAGGCGATATTCATAATTTCCGGTAAACGTGGGACCACCTTTTTGCAGATCCGGGTAGTAGGCGTTGTCTGAATACGGCATCCCGCCAACGCCCAGCGTGAGCGTACTGCTATGAAGGGCGTCTTGCCCGAACGCCGTGGACCCGTAGCAAATGAAAAGCACCAGAAGCAACTTATTCACAGATGCAAAGAGCCGGTGGGCGCGGTTTCTACGACAGCCGGTTTACTTTTTCTGATGCCGAGGTATGTCCTCGCGGGCTTTCAGTTCAGCAACGTCGTCGGGTTGGTTGAAAACGAGGGGAAAAGTCAGGGCCAGTCAAGTACGCGGGCTCAAGCCTGCTTCAGTTGCCGCTCCACTATACGCGCGGCGCGGTGACTGATCAGATCGGCCACTTTGCCCAGCAACCCCGGCAGATCCTCAGGCTTGATGAGTACAGCCCGGCGGGCGTCCGGCCGCTTGTTCCGGTAAGTGGTCAGAATCGCAGTGGCCGGCTTGTAATCCATCAAACGCGCATGAGCCAGCACTTTCAGTCCCGCTTCCGGCGACTCCATCTGTAAGTCACTCAATACCAGCTCATACTGCTGTTCATCGAGCTTGCTCACCGCTTCAGCCGCTGATGCCGCAGAATCAACGAAATAGCCCCCTGCCTCAAGCACCGTCTGCAGCGTCAGGCGTGAGGTGAGGTCATCATCGACCAGCAACACACGCGCCAGTTCAAGTTCCCTGCCCGCTGATTTCCGAGGAGCCGTGCTCATACAAACGGGGCGTCGCTGCCCGCCTACAGTGTAAACGAATTCCCAAAATCGGCCTAAGGAATTCTTCTCGCGGTCACAAAAGTGCTCAGCAGCTAATGACTTTGGAATACCCGATCGAAGATTTCGTCTACATGTGTAAGCTGGCCTTCAATTGAGAACGTGACTTTCAGTTGTTCGGGAGACAGATATCGCCGGATCTCCGGGTCCGCTTCCACGGCGGCGCGAAAATCTGCTTCGGCCTCCCAGGCCGCCATCGCGTGCCTCTGTACCAGCCGGTAAGCGTCTTCACGCAGCATCCCCGCAGCGGCCAGATCAAGCAGCAATTGCCCTGAAAAGATCAATCCGCGCGTCATGTCTACGTTGCGGCGCATGCGTTCCGTGTTCACCCGAAGGCCGTCGATGAGCCAACTCGTCTTCGAAAGCAGATAGTCCACCAGGATCGTCGAGTCGGGCAGGATTACGCGTTCAACAGAGGAATGAGAGATATCCCGCTCATGCCAGAGTGCGACATTTTCAAAAGCCGCCTGCGCGTTCGCCCGAACCACCCGCGCCAGCCCGCAGATCTGCTCGCAGGTCACCGGGTTTCGTTTGTGCGGCATGGCCGACGAACCTTTCTGGCCGGCGGCGAACGGCTCCTCCGCCTCGCGCACTTCGGTGCGCTGCAGATGTCTCACTTCGAGCGCGATCTTATCGAGACTGGAGGCGATGCCCGCCAATGTCGCTACATAGTGCGCATGCAGATCGCGCGACAGCACCTGTGAGGTAATCGGCGCCGCGCGCAATCCAAGCCGGCTGCAAATTCGCTCCTCGGCAGCGGGTCCAATATGGGCAAAGGTCCCCACCGCCCCCGAAATCTTGCCCACGCGCATCTCTTCTGCCGAG
This sequence comes from uncultured Acidobacteriaceae bacterium, assembly GCA_963846185.1. Classification (GTDB taxonomy): domain Bacteria; phylum Acidobacteriota; class Terriglobia; order Bryobacterales; family Bryobacteraceae; genus Bog-105. The sequence goes on from CAWJVA010000002.1 coordinate 30,790, forward strand.
CAGGCAAATCGCCGGCGATGCCGCTCCATCTCGTCCCACCACCCGGCAACCTTCAACCCGAACGTAATGGGCTCGGCGTGGATGCCGTGCGTGCGGCCGATCTGCACCGTATGCTTGTGCTCGAATGCCAGCTTCCTGAGAGCGTTCGAAAGTTCTTCCAGGTCGCGCCCGATCAGCGCGGAAGCATCCCGAATCTGCAGCGCCTGAGCCGTATCGACCACGTCATTCGAGGTCAGGCCAAAATGCAGCCAGCGTGAAGCCTCCGCCGCATTCTTTGCTTTCATCAATTCGGCCACCGCGGTCGTAAACGCGATTACGTCATGCCGCACCTCGCGCTCGATCTCCTGAATGCGCTTGAGTTCAAACGCCGCATGCGTCCGCAACACACGCGCTGCTTCCGCGGGCACATCCCCAAGCTCCGCCAGCACTTCCGAAGCCGCCAGTTCCACCTCGAGCCAGCATTCATATTTGTGCTGGTCACTCCAGATCGCGCCCATCTCGGGGCGCGTATAGCGCGCGATCATGTCATCACCATTGTGCTAGACCGGATAATCTCAGCGCGGCGCAAGGTCAATCGCCAGAATGCGAAGCGGCTCGAGTGTGACGCCCGGTTTGATTTTGCCGTTCACGACTCTGTCGAGTTGGCTGTTGGCGACGTAGTAGAAACGGCTATCAGCCAGAACGCCCGTGGTGATCCCGTCAAACAGCGGATTCCTTCGCTCCAGAACCGCCATCGAGACAATCTCACCTTCATCAGAGCTCAACCCGAATCGAACAATGCGGGGCACCATCGGCCCATTCTGAATCGCAAGGAGACTTCCTTTGATTGCGTAGAGGCCGTCAATGTAGCCGAGACAGATAGCCGCCGGGTGCCGTAGCGGTATTACTTTGTGCGAGGACAGATCAATAGCGGTCACCCCATCGCCAAAGCTGGCAACAAACAGCCTGTGTCCCTCCGCTGAGAGCGCGATTCCGTTCGCGGCCTGAAAGATATGGCCCGGCGCAAGCTTTTCGAGTCTGCTGTTCTCGCTCGCTAAGCGGTACAACGAGCCTTCTTTGGTATCCGTAACGAAAACTTGGCCGCTCGCGCCAACTGCCAGGTCATTGAACAGATGCGCACCGGTTAGGGCATACGTTCGTAACAGTTCTCCGGAGGCCAGCTTGTAACAACGCAGACTCGCGCCCCTTTCGGTGTTGCTGGTAACCCAAAGCGTTCGCGAGTGCCCATCGATTTTCAGCCCGAGTACATCACCCAAGCCGGCTCGATGAGGAGCGACGAACGGCCGGCACGCTCCTCCCGCCAGCCCGCATCGAAGGATCTTATCTTTCAACGTGCTGCCGAGGAAGAAATCCTTTGTCACGGGATCGTACGCGAGATTCTCAGGGAATAGATCCGGCTCAGAGACCGTACGGATCAGCCTGCTATTCGTCACCGGCGGAGTCGCGGCGCGAACTCTTTCCAGCAGCAAGTGGAACTCTTTTGCCGGGCGAAGCTGATCGAATAACTTGTCGCGTGAAGGATCGAATCCCAGATTCGCATCGACGACCTTTCGCAGCCAATCCATCGCCTCGCGCCATTGGCCTCCTGCTGCATAGGTCCGGGCGATTTGAAACTCGACCGTGCCCGGGTCGTTAGCAGACCCGAGCAGCGCTTTCATGTGGTCCAGCTCTTCGCGGAACGATTTCTGGTCCTCGGCTGAAAGCTGTTCCGCGGCTGGAAGCTGGGCATAGGCGGCAGTAACCGAGACGAGGAGCCATAGGGCAAGTACCCCGGCCCGAATCGCAGTCGAGATCGTCACATTCGCGGCCGCTCGGGCCGCACGTTCAATAGCAGAATACTTCCGACTGCACGCCCGGCTCCGCCACCACCAGCCGCGTGAAGAGCGTTCTTCCATGCAGCGCCTTCAGCGCCAGATTGCGCACCAGCTCCGGATGATTATTATGCTCGCTGATGTGCCCGAGCACGAGCGTCGAGACGCGCGTATCGAGATCGTTTTCGATAAAATCCGCTGCCACTTCGTTCGACAAATGGCCGCGGCGGCTCATCACCCGCTGCTTGACCGACCACGGGTAAGGCCCAACCCGCAGCATCTCCAGATCATGATTTGATTCCAGCATCACCATATCCGTTCCGCGCAGATGTACGCGCAGCGAATCGGTTACATAGCCGAGATCGGTGACAATCGCAATCTTCACGCCATCTGCCGTCAGCGTGTACCCCACGGGATCGGCTGCGTCATGCGGAATCGTGAAGCTCGAGATATCGAAGTCGCCTACCGTGAATCCGCATCCCGCCTGGAATTTTTCCACCACCGGCATACACTCGCCCCAATCGATGAACCGTGCCGTGCCGTGGGTCAGGTACACCGGCAAGCGCCGCACCGCTCCGCGGCACAGCGCGGCCAGCCCATTGGTGTGATCGCAATGCTCGTGAGTCACCAGCACGGCGTCCAGATTTGCAATATCTTCGCCTATGGCCGCCAGCCGCTTTTTCACTTCCCGGCGGCTCAGCCCGGCATCCACCAGCACGCGGGTTCGCTCGGTCGCGATAAAAGCCGAATTGCCGGCACTACTGCTTGCGAGAATGCAAATCTTTACGATGAGACCACTCCGGCAGGCACCAGTCTTCTCCCCTGACGCCGCGCCACAACATCCGTCTCATCGGTTATACCAAACAATTTCCACGATTTTGTTTTTTCCCCCAAATAACGGTACGCTTCCGGTTCTGGAGCATCCGCTGTTCTGGAGCATGCGCCAGCATTCGGATCCGCAGTCCAGCCATAATAGGAGTTCTATGAAAGCGCGCGTGTACGTGTCGATGAAGCCTACCGTGCTCGATCCCCAAGGTCAAACGATATGCTCCGCCCTCAACGGGATGGGGCATAAAGAGATCGCCTCGGTCCGGCAGGGCAAATACTTCGAAATCGGCGTTGCCAACGGAACCGAACACGAATCGGCCGTTCGCATGCTCGATGAAATCGCGCGTGATGTCTTATCCAACCCGGTCATCGAAGACTACCGGGTCGAGATTCTGGAGTAAACCTCACTCGTTCGGGAGCAGGAAGTATGTGCGGAATCGTTGGTTATGTCGGCAGCCGTGAAGCGGTGCCAGTGATTGTAGACGGCTTGCGGCGCCTCGAATACCGCGGGTACGATTCAGCCGGTGTCGCCGTGCTGAATGGCGACAATACGCTCGAAGTGCGTCGAGCATCGGGCAAACTGCGCAATCTCGAAGAAGTGATTCGCAACAAACCGCTGCACGGCTCTTATGGCATCGGGCATACTCGCTGGGCCACGCATGGCCGCCCCACGGAAGAAAACGCGCACCCGCATCGCGATTGCACGGGCAAGATTGTCGTTGTGCATAACGGCATCGTCGAAAATTATCTGGCGCTGCGCAAACAGCTCACCGCCGAAGGCCACAGCTTCACTACTGAGACCGATACCGAAGTGATCGCGCATTTGGTCGAAAAGTATCTCGATTCCGGCCTCGAAAATGCCGTTCGCACTGCGCTGAAACAGATCTCGGGCGTATTTGCCGTCGGCGTCATTTCGAGCACTGAACACAACAAAATTGTCGCCGCACGGTCGGGGCCGCCGGTAGTGATCGGTCTGGGCCGGGATGAGTTCTTCGTCGCCTCCGACGTACCCGCCATTCTGAACCACACCCGCGACATGATCTTCCTGAACGACGGAGATGTGGCGGTCCTGACTCCGGAAGGCGTGAAGCTTACTGATTTCGATGGTCGCATCGTAAAGCGGCAAACCTCTCGCATCCTCTGGGATCCGGTAATGGCCGAAAAGGGCGGCTACAAGCATTTCATGCTCAAAGAAATCTTCGAGCAGCCGCGCGCCATTCGCGACACCATACTGGGCCGTGTCGGCCAGGAGAGCGGCCGCGTCTTTCTCGACGAAGTCAATATCTCGGAAGCCGATTTCCGCCGTTTCGAGCAAGTGAAAATCGTCGCCTGCGGAACCAGCTGGCATGCCGGACTCGCCGGCAAGTTCATCATCGAGCGGCTGGCGCGTCTGCCGGTCGAAGTCGATTATGGCAGCGAATTCCGTTATCGTGACCCGATCATTCCACCCAACACCTTGACCATTGTCATTTCGCAATCAGGCGAAACTGCGGACACGCTCGCGGCTCAGCGCGAGGCCAAACAAAAGGGCTCGAAGACGCTCGCCATCTGCAACGTGGTCGGGTCCATGATCACGCGCGAGGCGGATGGCACGCTGCTGACACATGCGGGCCCGGAGATCGGGGTCGCTTCCACCAAGGCCTTCACCTCGCAGCTCACTGCGCTCATCATCCTCGGCATGTATCTCGGGCAGATACGCGCAACGCTGAACGTCCAGGCTTCCGCCGCCCTGATGCTCGAATTAACTCAGATTCCGGGCAAGCTGGAGCATGTGCTCGCTCAGAACGACATCTACGACGAGCTGGTCAAGCATCTCTTCCGCGCGCAGGACTTCCTTTATCTCGGCCGCGGCATCCACTTCCCCATCGCGCTCGAAGGTGCGCTCAAACTGAAGGAGATTTCCTACATCCACGCCGAGGGCTATGCCGCTGGAGAAATGAAGCACGGCCCGAACGCCCTGATCGACGAGAATCTCCCCGTGGTCGTGCTTGCTACCCGCGATCCGCTGTCGGAAGAGAGCCAGGTCCATTATGAGAAGACGCTCTCGAACATACAGGAAGTAAAAGCGCGTAGCGGACGTGTGGTGGCCGTCGCCTGCGAGGGCGATGACGAAGTCGCCAGGATGGCCGACCATGTCATCACCATCCCGGTCACGCGCGAGCTTCTCCTGCCGCTGCTCGAAATGATTCCGTTACAGCTCCTTGCCTACCACGTCGCGGTACGGCGCGGGTGCGATGTGGATCAGCCGCGCAATCTTGCCAAGAGCGTCACGGTCGAGTGAAAATCGCGGGTTACTCGTGCGCGGTGCGGTGAAGCGCAGGAGCCGCGCATGACCCGTCATACTTCGTTTACTATCGCGACCAGGGGCAAAGGACTCTACCCGTTTACGCAGCAGGTAAAGTCCTGGCTTGCGGAGCAAAAAATTTCAAACGGCCTGCTGACCGCATTTGTTCAGCACACATCGTGTTCGCTGGTAATTCAGGAAAACGCCGACCCGGATGTCGCGCTCGATCTGCGCGACTTCTTCGAAGAGCTGGTGCCCGAACACAGCGAAAATTACCGGCACACGGCGGAGGGTCCGGACGACATGACGTCACATATCCGCTCCGCCCTGACACATACCAGCCTTGCGATTCCCATCATTGGCGGAAAAATGGCGCTAGGCGCCTGGCAAGGGCTGTACGTGTTCGAGCACAGATCCCGGCCGCACCAGCGCAGTGTAGTCCTGCAGTTTACCGGAGATTGAACGCGGGAGCTGCCGTGTCTATGCAGGCTGCAGGCTCGCCTTGCGCGCCTCGGCCGAATCGTAGCTTTCGCCATAGATGGCCGGCACCTTCGCCCCCATCGGACGCAGATACATCGAAAGCTGGCCCCGATGATGAACCGTGTGATGCAGGATGAATCCCAGGTACATGACCGCTGGAAGCTGGAACATCCCGCGAAAATCGACCATCTTCAGCAGCTGCTCATTGGAGAGTCCCTTCAGATTTTCGAGATTCGAGCGAAAGTCCTGTTCGTACCACGCGATCAAGTCGGCTGGAGTTTTCACCGTATCCGGGCGAGGCATGGGACTGTAATCGAATGCGCCTCCAGCCACTGCCGCCATAAACCGCTTTTCAGTACCAACGATATGCCAGGCGAGTTCCAACGCGCTCTTCGAGATGTCGTCCGGGCGGTAATCGCTCTTGCCCGCTGGAATGGCGCCGATTACGGTCTTGGTGATTCGGTGTTCATTTTCGAGGCCTGGCAAATATAAAGCCTCGAGCAGGAAACGGGCTTGTTCTGGCTGAACCGGTTGCATTCGTCCAGAGTACACGAAAAAGAACGGGCGGCCTGAACCGCCCGAATCCGGAATGGGATCTACTGAACCATGCGCCGCTGCTTGCGCAAAATGGCCGGCATGTCGTAGTCGTCTAAAGGATGTGGCTCTTCCGCGGCTGCTTCGGCCGCACTCTCCTGAACCGCAACACCCGCTTCGTGTTCAGGCTGGGGCAAGGGAGCAATCGGCGGCGCGTATTCCGGCGCGCTCGACGTCGTGAACGGGAAGTGCGGGCTGCGTCGGTCGATCTCCGGCAACGTGTCGCGTTGGAAACCGGTCGCAATCACCGTAATCTTGACCTTGTCCGCCATCTTCTCATCGAGCACGATGCCGAAGTTGATCTGCACATCGTCGTTCTTGGTCGCCGAACGGATCAGGTTGCAGGCTTCGTTTACGTCGTGAATGCCGAGCTGGCTGGAGGCCGTGATGTTGATCAACACGCCGCGCGCTCCGAGCACGCCGCCTTCTTCCATCAGCGGGCTGTCGATCGCTCGCTGTGCTGCTTCCACCGGAGCATTCACGCCGGTCGCAACCGCGGTGCCCATCATGGCGTAGCCCATCCCAAGCATGATGGTCCGAATGTCGGAGAAATCGCGATTGATCAGTCCTGGCGTGGTGATGATATCCGCGATACCCTGTACGGCCTGCCGCAGGATGTCGTCGGCCATGCGGAACGAATCGACAAAACTGGTCCCTTTCGGCGCCAGGCCCAGCAGCTTTTCATTGGGAATGCTGATGACCGTATCACAGCTCCCGGCGAGCTCCGCGAGCCCGCGCTCGGCCTGCCGCATACGCCGAGGGCCTTCGAATGCGAACGGCTTCGTCACTACAGCGACGGTCAGCGCATTCAGCTCCTTCGCCAGTGAGGCGACCACTGGAGCCGCGCCGGTCCCCGTACCGCCGCCCAGCCCGGCCGTGACAAATACCATATCCGCGCCTTCCAGGATCTCAATGATCTGCTCGGTATCTTCGAGCGCCGCCTGACGCCCGACAGAAGGATCGGCCCCCGCCCCCAGGCCGCTGGTCAGCTTCTTGCCGATCGCCAGTCTATTCGCGACGGGCGAGGCCGCGAGCGCCTGCTTGTCGGTATTGAGAATGAAAAAGTCAATCCCGCCCAAGCCTTCCTGCAGCATGCGGCCGACGGCGTTTGAGCCTCCGCCGCCCACTCCCACCACCTTGATGCGCGTGCCCAGTTGCACCTCATCTTCAATCAGAAATTTCAAATCGTCCGCCATTGTGTCCCCTCGTCTGTTTCCTTTGCTTGTTTGCCTTTCGGTTACCTCGCTGCCATGCCGGCCACACCTGCCGACGCGCGCTTCCACTCGCGTTTCAATTTGAGCCGGCCGGAATACATTGCAAGGCCGGCAACCGTCGTCCACACCGGGTTGTCCAGATCGCGCGGCCAGTCCTCAATACCGCTCGCCAACCCGTTCCGCGCCTGACAATTCAGGACTCGCTCGGCGATATCGCACATGCCCGCCAGCATCGCCCCTCCACCCGTCAGCACGGCTCCTTCGAGCAGGGATTGCTCCATGCCCACGCGCAGAATCTCGGCATAGATCCGCTCAAACAGCTCCTCCGCGCGCGCTTCCAGAATCTCGTTCAACTGCCGCCGCGGTGCTTCGCGCATGCCGCGCCCCTCCGCCGTCGGAATTTCCACCACGCTGAGTTCAGACACGGAGCTCGCAACCGCGCAGCCGTACTGGCGCTTGAGATTCTCGGCATCTTCATAGTTCACTTTCAGCAGCCACGAGATATCGCGCGTGAAGTGATCGCCGGCGACCGGAATCGTGGTCGCCAGCAGCAAGGCGTCCGCATCATAGAGAGCTATGTGAGTCGATTGTGCGCCGATATCGATGAGCACTACGCCGCGCGCGCGGTCCTCCGGCAAGATAGCGGCATAAGCCGACGCGAAGGCTTCAAATACCGATTCCTCGACCGCCAGATGCGCCTGGTGAATCGCCGAGATCAGGCCCTGGTGATCCTGCATCGGAGACGGTCACCACATGCACATTCGCTTCCAGCCGCGCGCACAAGATACCCTTCGGGTTGCGATATCCGGCCCGCCCGTCGAGCGTAAAGTCTTGCGGGCAGATCTGCAGCACCTGCCGGTCTTCCTCCAGCCGCACGCGCGCGCCCAGTTCCACCGCATACCGCAAATCATCGGGTTCGATATCGCGCCGCCGGCCGAACTCATACAGACCGCGGCTATTGATGCCCGCCACCGAACCGCCGACGCCAAACACGGCTGATTCGGGCGAGACCTGCGCGCGCGATTCGGCCTCATGCAGCGCGAAACGGATGCTGTGCGCGAGCGCCTCCTGATCGGAAAGCCGCGCTTTGTTCCATGCATTGACCGGCGCTTCGCCGTGTCCTAGAAAGCGCAGTGTGTCATTTTCCAGAGCGCAGATCACCACCCGTGTGCTGCTGCTCCCCAGATCGAGTCCTACCGCCAGTTTTGTTTTGTTACCCACCCTGGTCGTCTCCTACTGCTGTAATTACGCCGTCCACGCGCAGGTCGAGAGTTCGCGCATCCGGCCGCTTCTCTTTGATCTCGCCGTAATTGGCCAAGAAATTCTGCAGCCGCTCGGTATAGTTCTCATCGCCGAGCATCAGCTTCATCACTGTGTTTCCAACGTGCTCTTCGACAATCAGATCGTTCGCGTCGGCCACATCGATCTCCGAAATCTGCGCCGCAAGCGGCCCGATTTCTTTCAGCATCCCGAGCACGCGCCGCACGCGCGCACGCCGGTTTTCGAGCGATTCCGTCTCGCGCACTCCCGTAATCACCGGCAGCGTGAACTTCGCCGCCACGCGCGGCCGGAGGATATAGCCGTCGCGGTCGATCAGGGCGAAGCGCGACATGCCGTCGCGGTGATTCGCCGGCAGGCGCACGAATGCCACCGGCGCGCGCTCATGCATCCCCACCTTCACCGTGTTCGGCCAGATCTTCGAAACCGTCGCGTCTTCCACCCAATCAATCGCCAGTAGCTGTGCACGCCGCTTCTCGATCGGGACCAGATAAAGGCTCCGGCCATAGTCCTCGGCGAAGATGTGACGGATCTGGGAAGCCGACGCATAATGTACTCCCTCCACAATGAGATTTGGGCTCTGCCCGGCGAAATCCTCCGCCTCCACTAGCCGGAAGCGGCCATCCTTGATCAGGAACTCTTCGGTGAAACGCCAGGCAACTAGCGCCGCGATCATCAGCGCGATGCCGGCCGCCACCCATACGCTGAAACGCACCCAGCGCACTCGTTCGCGAGGTTCTTCGGCGGCTTGCCGTTTCGGCATCTACGCTCTCCCTCGCAGCGCCTCGAGGATCTTGTCGCATGCCTGTGACACGCTCCCGGCGCCGAGCGTAATGATCAGGTCGCCGGGCTCAGCCGCATTCGCCACCGCCGTGATCCCTTCCTCCATGTTCGGCACGTAATGGACCGCGCGATGCCCGTAGGATTGAATCTTCTCCACCAGCGCCTGCGCGCTCACGCCGTCAATGCTCGCTTCTGAAGCCGAATAGATGTCGAGCAGGTACACATCGTCCGCCTGGTGAAAAGCCGTCCCGAACTCGTCCAGCAGATGCTTCGTGCGTGAGAAGCGGTGCGGCTGAAAAAGGACATGAATCTCCGGTACGGCGAAAGCCTGGCTGCCTCGAGCGTGGCCTTGATCTCGGTCGGATGGTGGCCGTAGTCGTCCACCACCGTGATGCCGCGCTCCACGCCTCGCACCGAGAAACGCCGGTCCACGCCGCTGAACGATTTCAATCCCTCCTGAATCTGCGCGACCGGGATGTCCATCTCGAGCCCGATGCCGATCGCCGCCGTTGCATTCAAAACGTTGTGAAGTCCCGGCACACTCAATTGGAACTCGCCCAGTTCCGAACCGCGACGCCGCACCGAAAACTCGCTGCCCTCCGGCGCCAGGACAACATTCTGAATTTCCAAATCGACTTGCGCCGAGCGCCCGTACGTGATCGTGCGCCGCCGGATGGACGGGAAAATCTGCTGGATGTTTTCGTCCTCCATGCAGAGCACAACGGCGCCGTAGAACGGAACTTTGTTGACGAACTCGATGAACGCGGCCCGAATCTCTTCGAGCGAGGCGTAGTGGTCCAGGTGCTCGCGGTCGATGTTCGTTACTACCGCCAGAATCGGTGCGAGCTTGAGGAAAGAGCCGTCGCTCTCGTCCGATTCGACCACCAGGATGGTGCTTTTCCCGACGCGCGCGTTCGAACCCTGCAATCCGGCTACCCGGCCACCCACCACCACCGTCGGATCCATGTTCGCCGCATTCAAGATCGACGCGACCATGGAGGTGGTGGTGGTCTTGCCGTGGCTGCCCGCGATCGCGATGCCGAACTTCAGCCGCATCAGCTCGGCCAGCAGTTCTCCGCGCGGGATCACCGGAATCTGCAGCCGGCGCGCTTCCGCCACTTCGGGATTCGAGGCATCGAGAGCGGAGGTGACCACCACGGCCTTCGCCTCGCCCACGTTCTCGGCCTTGTGCCCGATGTAGATCGTCGCTCCCAGCTTTGCCAGCCGTTCCGTGATTGCGCTCGCCCGGATGTCGGAACCCGAGACTTCGTATCCCGAGCGTCAGCAGGACCTCCGCAATCCCGCTCATCCCGATGCCCCCGATACCCACAAAATGGACATGCTGGGGCTTAAAAAACATTCTTAAGGTGTATTGTTTCGGCTTTCGTCTGGTGTGTCAATGCGTTCTCTGAAAATTTCTCAATCTTGTTACCTTGCCCGCGTTGCCGCTTCTTCCATCAGGTCGGCCGCGCGCTCGGCTGCTCCCGGATGCGCGAACTGCCTCACCCGCTCGCGCATTCTCTCCCGCTGCTCGGGCGCGCAACGCAGCAGCTCCACTTCGCGGAACAGCCGCTCACCCGTCATCTCTGCATCCGGAACCATGCGCGCGGCGCCAGCGTGGTTCAGCATCTCGGCGTTTTTCTTCTGATGATCGTCAGCTGCAAACGGAAACGGTACCAGCACCGACGGCATGCCCGCCGCTGCAATCTCATTCACTGCGCCCGCACCCGCCCGGCCTACCACCAGGTCCGCATGCGCGAACGCATCCGCCATATTCGGAATGAAAGCAACCACCTCGCCTTCCAAACCTGCCGCCGCGAATTCTTTCGCGAGCGCCTCGTGCTCGGCTGCGCCGCTCTGGTGCACGATCCGGATCGGAGTGCGTGCAGCCCTGAACAACTCCCAGCTCTCCCGCGATGCCCGGTTCAAGGTGCGCGACCCGCGGCTCCCGCCTGTAATCAGCACCGTGAAAGGGCCTTCTCGCTTGGGCGGCACGCGGAAAAATTCGGGCCGCACCGGCAACCCCGTCACCTCGCTTCGCTCTGCGCGGAAACCAGCGGCCGGTCGATTCGAATCCCAGCAGCGCCCGGTACACGCGGCGCGCGACCCGGCGGTTAGCAAAGCCCGGAATCGCGTTCGGCTCCATGACGATCAGCGGAACGCGCCGCAACAGTGCACCCAGCATCACCGGTCCTGCCACATAGCCGCCCATGCTGAACACCGCCTGCGCGCCGAATCGCCGGAGCACGGCCGATGCGCCCGCAATGCTCGCCGGAAGCTGCATGGCCGTCCGCACCTGCTGCCGCAGACCGACCCGATTCAACCCGCTGATCCGGACGAATTCCATCCCGAATCCCGCATCCGCTACCAGCCGCGCCTCCATGCCTTCCCGCGTTCCCACGAACAACAGCCGGTGCCCGCGCTCCTTCAAAACCGAGCGCCACCGCCAGCGCCGGAAACACATGTCCGCCCGTGCCGCCGCCTGTCAGTACAAACGAGTACGCCAACTCATTCCTATGCGGCGTGCTCGCTCACGCTGAGCAGCATGCCCATCAACAGCAGCGAACTCAGCAGCGAGCTGCCTCCATAACTGATAAACGGCAGCGGAATGCCTTTGTTCGGCGCCAGCCCCAGCACCACGCTGATATTGATCAGTGCCTGCACCACCGTGCAGACCGTCACACTCAGCGCCAGATATCTGCCGAAAGGGTCCGCCGCGTCGAAGGTACGTTCGCAGCCCGCGCCACAACACCACCACGAACCCGACCAGCAGCAGCGCCGCACCCAGAAACCCGGTCTCCTCGCCGATAATGCCGTAGATAAAATCTGTGTGCGCCTCCGGCAGATACAGCAATTTCTGCTTGCTCTCCATCAGACCCGCGCCGGTAAAGCCGCCCGACCCGACCGCGATCTTCGATTGCAACTGCTGATACCCGGGATCGCTGGTCGAGGCCGTCTCATGCGCATACTCCAAAATGCGCCCGCCGGATCGATCTTCTTCAGCATCTTGTGATCTTTGTCCGCGAAATCGATCGACGCGCGCCAGCCGGTACGGCTTCATGACGATGAATCCCAGCCCCAGCAGCACGCCGAGCGCGGCACATGCCACCAGATAGCGATAGTCAATGCCGGCCACAAAGACTACTGCTACGGTTGTCGCAACCAGCACCACCGCCGTCCCGAAGTCCGCCACCGCCACCGCCAGCGCCATCACAGAAATCGAAACCGCAATCGGCCCGAGCGTATGTTTCTCGTTGACCGACCCGAGCCTCCGGCACAAGAAAGAAGGAGAGAAACAGCGCCAGCGCCGGTTTGGCCAGTTCCGATGGCTGCATCGACAACGGACCCGCACGCAGCCAGCGATGGCTGCCGGAATCCGTCAGGTAAACGGCCACCAGCAACAGCATCACAATACCGAGGCTCGCAAACGCTACCTTCGGATCGTTCCATTGCCGGTAGTCACGCCGCATGCAGTACAGCAGCACGAGAAAGGAAACTGCCGCCCAGCCAAGCTGCCGGAGGAAAAAGTACGTGCTCGATACGTGATACTTCAGCTCGGCAATGAACGAAGACGCGCTGTACACCATCACCAGCCCGAAGCAGACCATGCGTCAGCACGGTGAGAAACAGGATCCAATCCGTTTTGAGCCGCTGTGCCATTGCTGAGATTAAAACAATTCTGCCACTATTTGTTTAAAGTATCGGCCCCGCTCTTCGAAGTTCTGAAATTGATCGAAGCTCGCGCAGGCCGGCGCAAGCAGAACGACGTCGCCCGGCACCGCATGTGCATGCGGCATAGCTGCACTGCTCCCGCCACAGTCGCCGCAATCGACAACCGGCAGCGCATCTTCGAGCGCTCTTTTGATCAGGGCGCCGCCGCATACGGATACGGCGGCGCAGCGCCGATCAACAACGCGGCTTTGGCACGCCGCTGCAGCGGCTGGCGTAAAGGCCTGTAGTCGCTGCCCTTATCTTTCCCGCCCAGAATGATCCACACGTTGCCCGGAAACGCCTCGATCGCCTTCAGCGCCGCATCTACATTGGTCGCCTTCGAATCATTGAAGTACTCGACGCCGCTCAGCGTCCGCACAAACTCGATGCGATGCTCCACGCCGGGAAACGATTCGCACCGCCGGACCGATGTCCTCCAGCTTCGCGCCCGCCAGATGCGCCATCGCCGCCGCGGCCATCACGTTCTCGACGATTATGCAGCCCGCGCAGCTTGATCTGGGTTCGCGTCATGAACGGACCGCGTCGTTAAACAGAATCTCGCCGCCTCTCAGCCCACGCTCCCTGGGTACCGTTGCGCTGGAACTGAACCAGAAGACCTCTGCCCACGGCATGCGCGGCAAAGCTCCGGCAGGTCTCGTCCTCATAATTCAGAACGCGCGAAATCGCCAGGCCGCTGTGTTTCAAAGATGCGCCGCTTCGCCGCGGCATAGTTCTCGAACGTGTGGTGCCGGTCCAGATGATCCGGCGTGACATTCAGGCAGGCCGCGATGCTGCGCGCGAAACTGCACGATCGATTCGAGCTGAAAGCTCGACAATTCCAGAACGTTCCATTGCTCGTCGCGCGAGCTACCGATCAGCGACGTCACCGCCGTGCCGATATTTCCCCCGACCTGGCATGGGATTCCGCATTCGCGCAGAAGATGTCCCGGTCAGCGCAGTCGTGGTCGTCTTCCCGTTCGACCCCGTGATTCCGATCACCGGCCCTTCAGAAAATAGGACGCCAGTTCCACTTCTCCAATCACCGGTACGCCGCGTCGGCGCGCCTCGACCAACATCGGCAAATCGGACGGAACGCCCGGCGAAACCACAATCGACATCCGCCTGCCGACGATTCCCGGGCGTCTGCTCGACCACTGGCACCCGAGCGCATCGAAGCGCGCCTGCTCCTCCGGCCGGAGCACCTCGCGCGTCCATCACTCGGACCTGCGCACCGCGTTCGGCAACATTCCGCCGCCGCCAGGCCGGATCGTTTCGCGCCAATCACCACCACGTGTCTTACCGCTGAACTCCAACTGCGCTCCTCACCTCAGCTTCAAGGTCGTCAAGCGCAAACAGCGCCATGACCAGCCCGGCGATCCAGAACCGCACAATCACCTTCGATTCCGGCCAGCCCAGCGCCTCAAAATGATGATGAATCGGCGCCATCTTGAATATGCGCTTGCCATTCCGCAGCTTGTAGCTGCCCACCTGCAGAATCACCGAAAGCGCCTCAATCACATACACGCCGCCGATGAAAATCAGCAGAATCTCCTGCTTGATCAGCACCGCCACAATCCCCAGTCCGCCGCCCAACGCCAGCGACCCCACATCGCCCATGAACACCTGCGCCGGATGGCAGTTGTACCACAGGAAGCCGAGGCTCGCGCCCGTCATCGATGCGCAGAAAATCGTCAGCTCCTGCGAGTTCGGCAAGATGGGCCAGATCCAGGTAATTCGCGAAAAGCGTGTTGCTTGAAACATACGTCAGCGCCGTCATGGCGCCCGATGCGATGATCATGAGCCCGATCGCCAGCCCGTCCAGCCCGTCCGTCAGGTTCACCGCGTTCGACGATCCCACCATCACGAACACGATGAATGCATAAAACAGCACGAACGCCAGCGGATACGTCCAGAAGCTTCTTGGTCAACGGCTCGATCAGCAGGTCCGGCTTGAACTGCTTAAAAAACGGAACGTTCACTGCCGTCGAATACTTCTGATCGGCGTGCAGCAGCAGCAGAAAGAAGCCGATCAGCATGGCAATCAATACCTGCGCCCAGAATTTCTGCCGCGGCTGTCAGTCCCAGATTGCGCTGCTTCGCGACCTTGGCATAGTCGTCCAGAAACCCGATCGAATCCGAAGCCGACCAGTCCGAGCAGCGCGAGCCAGATGTACTCGTTACGCAGATCCGCCCACAGCAGCGTCGGCACCACAATGGCCGTCACAATCAGCAGCCCGCCCATCGTCGGCGTACCCGCCTTCTTCCGATGCGATTGCGGCCCGTCTTCGCGGATATGCTGGCCGAAACTCCACTCGCGCAGCTTGCCGATCATCCATGGACCCAGCACGAGCGCGATCGCCAGCGCCGTCAAGCTCGCCAACGCCACACGCGTTGTGATGTACCCGAATACGCGAAACGCCGGCACGTATCGGTGAAGAACTTGAAAGAGCAGCCAGTACAGCATGTCCTACTAAGCCTCCATCGCGGCGATTGCTCTTTCCACATGCGTACCGCGCGAACCTTTGAACAGGATCGCGTCGCCGGGCCGCACAAAATCGCGTAGGAACATGCCCGCACTCTCCGGATCTTCAAAAAATAGGGCGGCCTCTTCGCTGAGACCGGCCTCCTTCGCCTGATCCACCATGAGCCGGCTCGCACCGCTCACTCCGATCAGCACGATCCACGCCTGACTGCGGCGCCATACTCACCTAGTTCGCGATGCAGCGGCTCGGCCATGTGCCCAAGCTCCAGCATTTCTCCAAGCACGGCGATCCGCCGCTTCGCCGTTCTCCCGTTTCAGACACATCCAGCATGCTGCGGGCCGCCTCGGGATTCGAGTTGTAGGAATCGTCGAGAACCGGCGCGCCGCGCCACTCGTGCCGCTGGCCGCGCATTTTCCCGGGTGCAAGCTGCGCCACTTTCTCCACCAGCTCCTCCGGCTGGATGCCGAAGCAGCTCGCCACCGCTAACCCCGCCAGGATATTCGAAATCCCATGCGCGCCCGATGAGCTTCGTTTCAAAGCGGGCTCCGTGCAACTGTGAACACAGTCCTCGCCGGGCAGCGCTGAGTATTCTCCGCCCGCACCGATCGCGTCCTCGCAGAAGTACCGTAGCGTAACGGTGCGCCCCGGATGTATCTCGCGAAACGGCGAACGCGCTCATCGTCGGCGTTCAGAATCGCGACTCCATCCGGCGGCAGCGCCTCAATCAGTTCCCGCTTCGCAGCCGCAATCCCCTCGATCGAATCGAAATACTTCGATATGTGCGTAGCCGACGTTCGTGACGACTCCGATCTGCGGGCGCGCAATCCCGGCCAGATCCCGAATCTCGCCTGCGTGATTCATCCCGAGCTCCAGCACCGCAACATCGGCCTCCTCCGGAATGCGCAGCAGCGAAAGCGGCAGCCCAAGATGATTGTTGAGATTGCCGGCCGTCTTCCCTACCTGAAGCGCACGCTGAGCAGATCCGCAATGATGTCTTTGGTGCTGGTCTTGCCCGCGCTGCCGGTCACCGCGATCAGCGGCTTCCGCCAGCAATCGCGCGCGCCGCACGCGCCAGATTCTGCAGCGCAGTAACAGTATCGTCGACCCGCAGCAGCGGCCCCGGAGCCTCGACCGGTTCGCTGACCACCGCCGCCGCTGCGCCGCGCTCGAACGCCGCGGCTACGAATCGATGACCGTCGAAGCTGCTCGCCCTTGATCGCAAAGAAAAGATCGCCTGCTTGCGTCGTGCGCGAATCGATGCTCCATCCACGCACTTGCACGCCGCCGCCCGCTGACGCACGCGGTTCGTTTCCTGGTAAGTTGCGCTCCGGTTGCCTGCTGAACCTGCGCAACAGAAAATTCCATTTTTGCTTATGCGTTCTCCCGATTCCTGGCCCTGCGCGAGACTCCTTCGCTCCGCACTGCCCGTAGCCGAAGGATCGCAGAACGCGGCGCGCCACTTCCCGGTCGTCAAACGGGATCGGACCGTCCCGCAGAATCTGATACGTCTCGTGGCCTTTGCCCGCCAGAATCACCACGTCGCCCGGTCCCGCGCTCTCAATCGCCTTCCGAATTGCTCGCTCGCGATCCGGCTCCGCGAGGTGCGGCGTATCGTAACGGCTGCAGCCCCACCATCGCATCATTCATGATCGCGAGCGGATCTTCGCTGCGCGGGTTATCCGAAGTCAGCACCACAAAATCGCTCAGTTCACCCGCCGCCATGCCCATCAGAGGACGCTTGGACCGGTCCCGGTCGCCGCCGCATCCGAATAGCGTAATGACGCGCTTCGGCCGCATTCCGCGCGCTACCGAAATCACGTTGCGCAGCGCGTCGTCGGTATGCGCATAATCCACTACCACCATGAACGGCTGGCCTTCTTCCACCCGTTCGAACCGTCCCGGCACTCGTTCCAAATGCATTCAGTCCCTTCTGAATGTCTTGCTCGCTCAACCCAGCGTCAACGCGGCCGCGCAGGCCAGCAGAATGTTGTACACATTGATGTGCCCGACCAGCGGCGATTCGACTTCGAACCGGCGCTCGTCCGTGGCCACCACTGAATCGCAATCCGGCGAATGTCGATTCGACGTTCTCGCTCCGCACCCATGTCTGTTTCGGAACTCGTATCCGGCGGACGCTGTTCCATGCTGTACCAGAGAACCTGTGTCTCATCCGCGATCTCCACCTTGCGCGCCCACTCGTCGTCCGCATTTAAAACCGCGAACTTCGGCGGCGCTCCGGCTGCGCGGCAGGAACAACAACTGCTTCGCCGCGAAATACGCTTCCATCGTCTGGTGGTAATCCAGATGATCGCGAGTGAAATTGGTGAACGCCGCCGTGTGGAAGCTCATCGCGAAGATGCGGCCCAGATCCAGAGCGTGCGAGGAAGCCTCCAGCGTGGCATGCGTTCCGCCCAGCTCTTCCAGCTCGTGAAACATGCGGAACAGATCCAGCGATTCCGGGGTCGTATTCACTGCCGGCAACACTTTCCCGGCCAAGTGATATTCGATGGTTCCAATCAGCGCAGTCAGCTTACCTGCAGCGCGCAGCATGGAATCGATCAGCAGCGTGCTGGTCGTCTTTCCGTTGGTGCCGGTGATACCGGTAAGCACCAGCCGCTCATCCGGCCGGTCATAAAAGTTCTTTGAGGCGGTCGCTAGTGCTTCGCGCCCATGGGCCACCTGCAGCCACGGCCCGCTGAATCCGCCCGGGGCCGGACGGTCGCTGATGACCGCCAGTGCCCCCTGTTTAAGCGCGGCATTGGCGTACTGAGCGCCATCCGTTTTGGCGCCCGCAAACGCGAAAAACAGATAGCCCGGCTGCAACTTTGCGGCTGTCGTACGCGAGCCCGAGCACATCTGCATCCGGCCCAGGAGCACGCATCCCGCGCACCACCGGAACGCCCTCCAGCACGCGACTGAGTTCCATAGAGCTATAAAGCCTTCACCGCGCAAATCTCACCCGAATGTGCTCGCCCGGTATGAGCAGTGCGCCGGCCGCCGGCTCTTGCGCACGCGCCAGGCCGCTGCCCATCATCTCCACCTCGATGCCGCCGGCCGCTGCTTCCTCCATCACATCTTTTACCGTCTTGCCGACGAAATCCGGAACTTTCGGCGCGTTCGGATCCACATTGTCCAATGTGTTATCGGCGCTCTCCACCTCGCCGCGCGCCTCGCGCATCTCCTCATCCGTCGGCGGATCGCTCAGAACCGCCGCGTCCACGTCTTCAGACGTATGATCCTTGCCTTTGGATGCGGCTTTCTCTTTTACCAGCAGCTCCTCAATGTCCTCGGGAACATCTCGTACCACGCCCATGCGCCGCAGCGCGCTGGACATCACGTCTTCCCACACCGGGCCGGCCGCCCAGCCGCCGTACCCAGCTTCGCCGGTGGTTCCTGAAACCGTCACCACTACCAGGATGGACGGATTCTGCAGCGGGGCAAAGCCCAGGAACGAGGCGTTATAGCGATGAGTGTAGACATGGTGCGCATAATCATAAATCTGCGCCGTGCCGGTTTTGCCTGCGATCGTATAGCCCGTGACGTGCAGATGATGACCCGTTCCGCCCGGCTCCGTCACAACACGCCGCATCATGGTGCGCATGGTCAGCGCCGTTTCGGGGTCGAGAACCCGCTCCGGAGCCGCCGGTTTCACCAATTCCCTGGGTCCTTCGGGAGCCTGTTTCCACTCGACGAGGTGTGGGTGCACCAGCAACCCGCCATTCGCAATTGCGCTGCCCGCCTGCGCCAGTTGCACGGAAGTCACCGCAATCTCGTGACCCATGGGTACCGATCCGATGGAGGTCGGCTGCCAGCGCCGCAACGGGCGCAACAATCCGGGCGCTTCGGCCGGAAGCTCGACTCCGGTGCGGCGCCCGAACCCAAACCGCCTGATGTACTTGTACAGGTTCGCGTTGCCTACCTGCATGCCGATGCGGATCGCTCCCACGTTGCTCGAAAATGCGATCACGTCCTGCACAGAGAGCGCCGGATACGGTTTATGGTCGTGCACGACGCGCCCGAAGACGGTGATTGATCCGTTACCGCAGTTGATGATCGTTTGCGGCTGCAAGCTGGTTGTTTCGAGCGCCGCCGAGACCGTCACGATCTTGAACACCGACCCCGGCTCAAACGGCGCGACGACGGCCAGGTCCTCGCGGCCGACCGGCTTTTCGCCAGGCAATAAATGCTCGTTCAGGTCGTAAGTCGGGTAATTCTCGAGCGCCAGCACCTCGCCGGTGTTCGGGTTCATGGCGACCAGGCTGCCGTGATCGGCATGGTTTTTCACCACGGCTTCCTTCAGCGCCTCTTTCGCCACATACTGCAGTTCGCGATCGATTGTTAACCCGATGTTCTTCCCGGGCATGGCCTGCGTGACTACTTCCGATGCATAAGAGGTCTCTTTGCCGTCGCGCTCCAACTTCATCTCGCCTGGCGTGCCGGCGAGATCCTTGTTCAGCTTCAGCTCAATGCCCGCCGCGCCCTTCCCCTCGCCATCTACGTTTCCGATCACATGGGCTGCTACGTCGTTATTGGGATAAGAACGGACGCTTCCTTCCCGAATTTCCAACCAATCGAGATTCATGGCACGCAGCGTAGCGGCCTGCTGCTCGGTCAGGTGCTGCTCCACCACGAAGTAGCCACTGTGATGTTTCGAAGCGGCCGCGACCTCGAGCGAAGCTTCCAGCCGCTTCGCATCCATCTGCAGCACGCCCGCAAGCAGTGCCGCGGCGATATCTTTGTTCGGAATGCGTTTGGGATTGACAACCGCAAACTGCGAGGCCGAACTGATCGCCAGCAGATTGCCGTTGCGGTCGAAAATGGACCCGCGCTGCGCAGCCACCGGCACCAGCCGTTCCTGCTGCCGCCGGGCGCGCTTCGCCAGCGAATCGTGCGACAGCACCTGCAAGTCGAAGAGCCTTAAAACAACAAGAAGGGACCACCCCAGCAGGATGATCCCTATAATCAGCGCGCGCTCAGCAGACTTTTCGAAAGGGTCCAGCGGCGGACGTTCGATGTTCATTCGTTGCGATTCGGCGTCAGAATCCTGGCAACCTGAAACTGAGCCGCGAGCGTAAGCGAGCCTGACCGGTTTCAGCGCTTGACGCTAGCGGGCCATCTCCCCCGCCGGCAGCGGCATCCGGTTGCTCGCTTCCGTTTTTGATTTGCCCTCGAGCGTCTCCACCTGCAACGGCGTGGGCACTGACATTTTCAGCGTCTTCGCCAGTTGCTGCAGGCGGTCCATACTCACCAGTTTTGCTTCAGCGGCCTCGAGCTTGGCCTTCTCTTCTTTGAGCCGGATCTGCTCGGTCTTCAGGTGCTGCAAGGTGAAGCCGGCAGTGGTGTTGTAGGCCGTGGGCACCAGCCCTGCGATCACCAGCATGGCGGCGATGAAACCAGTCACCATGGAACGGCCTCGCGCCCTGCGCGCCGCTGGATCGACCGCCCTTACCACGGCGGTATTGTCAATTCGCTTGACAAATAGATACACGTCCTCGTTTGCAAGCGGCCGCAAACGAGGAGTTTCTGTTCTGGTCCAAACTGCGGGAGGGGCATCTGCCAGTTCCCCCACTCCCACAAACCGATTTACGAAAGTTGCCAGTGACGCCATTCCCCTAAGTCCCTTCTCAAATTCTTGAGTCTTCGCCTCGCCAAGCGCACAGACCGTTTGGCTGGTCGTTGTGCGCGCTCAACTAAAAGCGCGGGCTCATTCAATTCGTTCCAGCGCCCGCAGCTTTGCGCTGCGCGATGCCGGATTTTCAAAAACCTCTTCCGCCGTTGGCCGGACCACGTGTTTGGTCAAGATCCTTGCCTTGCCCGCTTTCGCCAACTTCTGAAACCCCTGCTTCACGATCCGGTCCTCGGTGGACATAAATGTCAACACCACGAACCGGCCCCCGCCTTTTAAACGCTCTGGAGCTATCCGCAGCAGCTCCTCCAACTCTTCCAACTCGCCATTCACCTTCAGCCGCAGAGCCATGAAGGTCTGCGTTGCCGGGTGAATTCTCCCCGTTCGCGGCACGGCCGATTCGACCACTTGTGCCAACCGTCCCGTGGTCAGGATCGGCCGTGCGCGAACGATTGCTCTGGAGATTCTTCGCGACCTCCTTTCTTCGCCGAGCTGAAAGATCAAATCGGCGAGCGCCTTTTCAGGCAGTTGATTTACAAGATCGGCGGCGGTGAGCTCCTGGCTGCGGTCCATTCGCATATCCAGCGGCCCGTCTTCCATCAGCGAAAAACCGCGCTCCGCACTGCTCAACTGGTAGCGGCTGACGCCCAGGTCCGCCAGCACACCATCTACCGCGTCAATCCCGTTCGCCGCCAGGGCAGCGGGCAGCTTCGAAAACGGCCCCTGAAAAAACCGGATCCGCTGCCCCACCCGGCGGTATTTGCCTCGCCAGCTCCAGCGACTCGCATCCCGGTCGCACGCGATCACGAATCCGCCCACCAAACGTTCCGCAATCGCGCCGGTATGCCCACCCAGGCCGGCCGTCATATCGACGTACACACCATCCGGCCGAATCGCCAGATACTCCAGCGCCGCGCGCAATAGCACCGGGTAGTGCCGCGCGCCTTCGTCCTCCGCGCCCCCCATACATGGCGCCTATCGCAATCCCTTTTTCTCGAGCGCTTTCAGCTTTTCGCTTAAGCCGCTCTTGGCAGCGTCCAAACGCTCGGCGTAAACCTTGCTTCCAAAAACCTCGATGCGCTGCTTGAAACACAGCAGCTGCACATCGTCGCTGCTCGAGCTCCAATTCGCGCCGCAGCGTGGTCGGCAGCAGTACCCGGCCCTGCGCATCAATCTCCGTGTCCTCGCCGTAGTGGTTAGCAACGAACGCCATGTCCGCCCGCAGCATCCGCATCGTCGCCGGGCTCCTGCAGCATCGCCTCTGTTCCCCTCCAGACCGAAATGGGGTAGATTAATGCTGTCGAGGTGTTAAGCGTCGTGATGAAGACTTTCCGCTCTCCGAACCCGTCCAGGTACTGCGCGACCGCCGCCGGTAATTTCAGCCGTCCCTTTTCATCGACACGACCGCTGAGAGTGCCGCGCGGGGCCTCCACCGCCTTCGGCGTGCTGATCTGACCGGCTTCGTCCACTTCCAACCACTTTCGACCAACTTAGACCACTGGATCGATCCTCGCACGCACCCTTGTGAATGCAATACATTTCTTTAAAGAAATTTCTCTAAGTCCTTGTATTCGCCTTTCTTACGCCAGACACCCACGTCAGAGAGGGAACACGAGCCGCTGGTGGTAGCTCTATGTGCAAGGAAGCTAACATGACTCGCCGCTCCGCGCTGCTCCTGGCCGCAAGCTCGCCGCTCTTTTCGGCCGCCACCGAA
Organism: uncultured Acidobacteriaceae bacterium; assembly: GCA_963846185.1. Classification (GTDB taxonomy): domain Bacteria; phylum Acidobacteriota; class Terriglobia; order Bryobacterales; family Bryobacteraceae; genus Bog-105. Next base: position 53,596 of record CAWJVA010000002.1, read on the forward strand.
CGTGAAAAGGCAGCGATTGACCTCGACGGTCGAAAGATTTCGATCGAATACGAGCGCGTGCGTTTGGAAGGACGGCGCTTCGGAAGGACTCTAGCGCCCTATGGAAAGGTATGGCGCTTCGGGTCCGAAGCGCCGAGTATCACCGTCACGGCCTACACTCTTACCGTACTCTTCGAACTGCTTCCGAGCACGTATCGGTTGTTTGTCATTCCGCATCCCGAAAAGTGGATCCTGATTCCGAGTACAGCAACAGACGGCAAGACCTACGTGCCTTCAAAAGATGTGGGACGCCTGGAACTGCCAGTGAGAAAGCTGGCCCAGCCCGTCCAGCAGCTCACGTTTGGATTGGCGCGCCAGGCATCGAACGTGGCCCGACTGAGTATCGAGATCGATCGTGCTTCGGTCTCGACGGATCTGAAGATGCTTTAGGAGCTGCGGCCTTCGACCACCAGATTGTTCGTCACGCTGAAGACGTTAGGAACGGTGTTTGCGCGAATATTGATCAGGTTCTTGTCCCCCTCATTCGCAACGACTCCTTCCAGCGTCACATGGCCGTTATCGACGATGATGTGAATCGGAGGCAAGGCTTGATGGCCGTAGCGATCTCCAATTTGAGGGTCGCCATAGATAGCGCGAAACTCCGCCCGCCGGATCTGCCAGTCCATGGGTGAAACGGGCAGCACCTTTATCTGATTGTCGATACCAGTAACGCCTTCGATGTTCTTGACCACATTTTCAGCCGAAGACTTTAAAACCGGGTTCGTCACCGCGCCGAGCAACGTGACCTGACTACCATTTACTCGGAAGGCGAGGTCATCAAAGATCGTGTAATACGGCAGCATAACTAATTGGTGCCGGACTTCTTTGACTAATCTGTTCTCGCTCTGCTGACCGGGTACGAATGCATCGTTATGGTTGTTACTTTGGGCCAAACCGCTGAGCGGCATAAGAGCTATGCAAAATGCAATTATTGCGACCGTGTTTCTGCGCACCTTTTTACCTCTGTCCGTGTGATTCAAAACAGAGCTTATGATGTCACCGGAAGTACACTAGCTGGTACTAGTTACCCCTGACCTTTGCCCCTCCATATCACGCTTCCCCGCTTTGAAAAGATGCTGATGAGGAACGTGAGCCCTGCGATAAAGAGGCACCCGAAGACTGCGAAAATCCACCACTCTTGGTGAATCCAAGGCCAGAAGGGCAGAAAGAAAAAGCCGATCACGAGAGCGGCAACGGAAATCCACTTCCAGTCCATTAAAACGGCCTTCGCAGGTTAGACCAGTGCGTGGCAGGCGCGTTACCCGGCGATATGCCTGCGCAGTTATTGCGAACGCGGCGCTTCTTCGTAGGCAACCATGGCCTTCCCGCTGGACAGGTTTTGCTTCCTGCAGCGCACCACCTGGCCCGGTCCGTATTCCCAGGTCTCACCTTCCGGCATGGTTTCAATGATCCGGTAGAAATCCCGGCCGAGGTGCTCAGCTCTCACGGACCTCATGAGATTCAAGCCCTCCCCGACCAGAGTCACGTAGATCATCGTCTCTTTTCCGCGAACCAGAACGGGGTTTGATTGCTGAGCAGGCTGCGGCTGAGGCGGTGGCGCGTAGGTCGGTTGAGGTGGAGGCGGTGCGTACTGCACCGGCTGAGGCGCTTGCGCTGGTGGCGGAGCGTACTGCGCTGGTTGGGGTGGCGCCTGAGTGTAGACGGCGGTCAAATCCGAAGGGGGCGTTTCCTGAACCGGCACAGGGGGCGGCGTTGCCTGCTGCGCCGGCTGTGGAGATGGCTGTGGTGGAGGTGGCTGTGGAGCTACGTACTGCACCCGCTGAGGAACCGGGATTGGTGCGGGCGCTGGCGGAGGCGGCGCAGTGAAATGAGGTGTAATGATGGGTCCGCTCACTGGCGCTGTCATCAGGTCGCTTCCGTATTGCACGCGGCCGCTCATGCGCGCGCGATCGATGGGCCAGAACACGACTGTGATCACGGCCCACAATCCCGGAAGCCATTCTGTGGCAAATTGTCCGTTGGTCGGCTGTGCCTCTCCATACGACCCCGCAATCAGCTTTAAAACATATGCTGCCGCCAGCGTGACACTCAACGAAAAGACGGCTGCGAAAGCCAAACTTTGAAAAACCGAGCGGTATCCATCGCGATCGTAGCCGAGCAGGATGACAAGCAAGCAAAGCCCGCCTATGGACGCGAGGCAGGCAAAAGCGCCGGGCAGAAGCGTCAGGCCAAAAGCAGCAGCAAGTGCTGCCAGGATCAGTGTGGCTGGATCAATCTGCGATTTGAGCATTCCGTCTCCGAAGGCACAATTCTAGCGGAGCAGAAAAGACGGCTGGCTCAAAAGCACCATTGGCGGTGGAGCTAAACCGCAGGAATTCCAGCAGTTCCGCCATTTTCAATCACTTGTGATTGGCAATTGTTTTGCACTTACTTGGCTGCGAAGCCGCCGATTCGAGCGGCAAGCTTGGAGGAGAACATGAAAACGAAATTGCTGGCCTTGTTATTGCTCGCTGGAAGTTGTGTGTTCGCTGCGCCTGCGGTGGTCTTCGGCGTAGGGGTCGGAGTGGTTGCACCGCCGCCCCCGCCTCCGCCGGCTTATGCGTACGCTGCGCCGGCGCCGTACGGCTACTATCCGGGCTATACCTGGGTAGCGGGTTATTGGTATCCGGTCGGCGGCCGCTATAACTGGCACGCCGGTTACTGGGCGAGGCCGCCTTATGCTCGCGCTTACTGGGTCGGCCCGCGCTACTACCGCGGACATTACTATGCCGGCTACTGGCACAGACGGTAAGTTGCTGCTTTGAACACGGGCACGGAGGCGCCGCGGACGCCTCCGTTTGTTGTAGACTTGCAGTCGCCAGGCACACTGCATGAGCACAGCAACAGTTGACCAGGGCTTTCATCTGCCCGCCCCACCCGAATTCGAGAGCATCTCCGAGGAGCGGCTTCGCCGCAAGCAGCGGCTTGCCGCCGGCTTTCGGTTATTTGCGCGCTTCGGGTTTGACGAAGGTGTAGCCGGACACATCACCGCGCGCGACCCGGAACACACGGATCACTTCTGGGTCAACCCATTCGGGATGCACTTCGCGCAGATTCGGGCTTCGGACCTGATCCTGGTCAATGATCAAGGCGAAGTAATCGGAAGCGATCGCATGGTCAATCGTGCGGCCTTTGCGATTCACTCACGCATTCACGCCGCCCGCCCGGATGTAATTGCGGCGGCGCACTCACATTCCATCCACGGGAAAGCCTGGTCTACGCTCGGACGTCTGCTCGACCCGATTACACAAGATGCGTGCGCGTTCTATGAGGACCACGCGGTGTTCGGTACCTATGAAGGTCTGGTTGCGCAGATGGACGAAGGCGACCGGATCGCGGCCGCATTGGGTAGCCGGAAGGCCGCCATTCTCCAGAACCATGGTTTGCTGACGGTCGGCGAGACGGTGGATGAAGCGGTGTGGTGGTTCATTACCATGGACCGGACTTGTAAGGCCCAACTGCTGGCGGAAGCCGCAGGCGACCCGATCCCCATTCCGCACGAGACGGCGTTGAAGGCGCGCGCAATTGTCGGTTCTCACCAGGCCGGCTGGTTCCAGTTCCAGCCGCTGTGGGATTGGATCACGCGGCGCGAGCCTGATCTCCTCGACTGAGAATAGTTTTATATGACGGAGACTGCGGTGCACGTGAGCGCACACGTAACTGCACCCCGGGGCGCGGCGCGAACCTGCAAAGGCTGGCAGCAGGAAGCCGCCATGCGGATGCTGATGAACAACCTCGATCCGGAGGTAGCCGAGCGGCCGGATGAGCTGATCGTCTATGGCGGCACGGGGCGGGCGGCGCGCAGTTGGGAGTGTTTTCACGCCATTGTCCGCTCGCTGCAGCGGCTGGAGAACGATGAGACGCTGCTGGTGCAATCGGGGAAGCCGGTCGGCGTATTCAGAACGCATTCCGAAGCGCCGCGCGTACTGATCGCGAATGCGAACCTGGTCGGACACTGGTCGAATCTCGAAGAGTTCAACCGGCTCGAGCGGCTCGGGTTGACGATGTATGGCCAGATGACTGCGGGCTCGTGGATTTACATCGGCAGCCAGGGAATCGTCCAGGGAACCTATGAGACGTTTGCCGCGGCAGGACGGAAGCATTTCGGGGGAACACTCGAGAGGCGCTGGATCGTGTCGGGCGGCATGGGCGGCATGGGCGGCGCGCAACCGCTGGCGGCAACCATGAGCGGTGCGTGTTTTCTTGGTATCGATGTCGATCCCGCCAGGATCGAGAAACGGCTGCGAACCGGGTACTGCGACGTGCAGGCGAAATCGCTCGAAGAGGCGCTCGCGATGATCGAAACGGCGCGCGACGAAGGCCGTGCAGTTTCGGTTGGGCTGGCCGGCAATTGTGCAGATGTGATTCCGGAGCTGGCCCGCCGCGGCATCGTGCCGGATATCGTAACGGACCAGACCAGCGCGCACGACCCACTGAACGGATATGTGCCGAACGGGATGACGTTGCATGAGGCAAAGGCGCTGCGGCAGCGAAACCCGGAGGAATACGTCCGGCGTTCGAAAGCCGCCATGGCACAGCATGTAGACGGCATGCTGGCTCTGCAACGGGCGGGAGCTGTCGTGTTCGATTACGGCAACAATATCCGCACGCACGCGAAAGATGCCGGCGTGAAGAACGCGTTCGATATTCCTGGTTTCGTGCCTGAGTATATCCGGCCGATGTTCTGCGAAGGACGCGGACCATTCCGCTGGGCTGCGCTGTCTGGAGATCCCCAAGACATCTATAGGACAGACAAGCTGGTGCTCGAGATGTTCGGCAGCAACCCGGATCTGGCGCGCTGGATCGGGCTGGCGCAGAAGCGCATCCACTTCCAGGGATTGCCTGCCCGCATCTGCTGGCTAGGGTACGGCGAGCGAGCGCGATTCGGCTTGGCCATCAATGCTCTAGTTCGCTCGGGCGAGCTGAAGGCGCCCATCGTGATCGGACGCGATCATCTGGATACGGGCTCGGTGGCTTCTCCGTTCCGCGAGACAGAAGGCATGCAGGACGGCTCGGATGCGATTGCCGACTGGCCGCTTCTGAATGCTCTGGTGAACACGGCTGCCGGTGCGAGCTGGGTTTCGATTCATAACGGCGGCGGGGTCGGGATCGGGTATTCGCAGCATGCGGGAATGGTAGTGGTTGCCGACGGATCGGAAGAGAGCGACCGGCGCTTGGAACGGGTGCTGACCAGCGATCCGGGAATCGGAATCCTGCGGCATGCCGATGCCGGCTACGAGACCGCGATTCGAGTCGCGAGCGAGAACAGCCTCAAAATTCCCATGAGGCAATGACCAGGCCGCTTGCGGTGATCAACTGCGGTCAACTGGTCACGCTCGCCGGGCGCGAGCTTTCGATCATTCGAGACGGTGTGCTGTTCGTGCGCGACGGCGCGATAGAGCGGACGGCGGAAAAGAGCGCTGTCCCTCCGGATTACGACGTGTTTGATGCGGGCGGGCGCGTAGTGATGCCCGGCTTTGTGGATGCGCATACGCATCCGGTATTCGGCGGCAATCGCGTGGACGAGTTCGAGATGCGAGCGCGCGGCGCGACATATGAGGAGATTGCGGCCGCGGGTGGGGGCATACGATCGACTGTACGAAAGACGCGGGCAGCGTCCGAAGACGAGTTGTTTGAAGCCGCGCAGAGACGGGCGGAGTGGTTCCTGCGAACCGGGACTACGACGATCGAAGCGAAGTCCGGCTATGGTCTGACGCTCGAAGCGGAGTGCAAGATGCTCCGAGTGATCAAACGGCTGAACGATACGGGACCGTTGCAATATGTGCCGACGTTTCTCGGAGCGCACGAAATTCCGGACGAGTACAGGTCTTCCCCAGACGACTATGTCACTCTCCTGATCAACGAAATGCTTCCCGCGGTGAAGGGGTTCGCCGAGTTCTGCGATGTATTCTGCGAACCCAAAATCTTTAGTCTCGCCATGGCGGAGCGGGTACTCACGGCGGCCAAGGCAAACGGGCTCGGCCTCCGGGTACATGCCGAGCAGTTGTCGCGCTCGGGAGCGGCGGAGATGGCGGCGCGCGCCGGCGCGAAGACGGCGGATCATCTGGAACAGATCGATGAAGCGGGCATCCGCGCCTTAGCCGACGCGAACGTGCAACCCGTGCTGCTTCCGGCTTCGGTCTATACACTCGGGTCGAAGCGATTCGCACCGGCGCGCAAGATGATCGAAGCGGGACTGAAAATCGTGCTTGCGACGGATTTTAATCCCGGCTCATCGCCGACCCCATCCATGCCGTTCGTGCTGTCGCTGGCAGCGACGCAAATGCATGTCACACCGGCAGAGGCGATCTTGGCCGCAACCGTCAATGCGGCCGAAAGTTTAGAACGCGACGATCGCATCGGCTCGCTGGAGGCAGGCAAGCAGGCCGACTTCGTCGTGCACGATTGCGCGGACTACCGCGAGCTCGCCTATTGGACCGGCATTGAACCGGTATTCGCGACTTTCATCCGCGGCAAGCAGGTGTACGGACGATGAGCGAAACCCGGTCGTTTCCCGGCTTGGTCAGCGCGCACTCACATTCTTTTCAGCGCACGATCCGCGGGCGGACCGAGCAGCGCAGCGCAGCGAGCCGCGACAATTTCTGGACCTGGCGCGAAGCAATGTACCGGGCCGCGGACCGGCTTTCTCCCGAGGATGTCTATGATGTCGCACGAATGACCTTTCTTGAGATGGCTCTCGCCGGTATTACGACTGCTGGCGAGTTTCACTATTTGCATCACGGGTCCGACGGTACGCCCTACGAGGATCGAAACCTGCTCGCGAAACAGGTGCTGGAAGCCGCCAGGAACGTGGGCTTGAGGATTGTCCTGCTGAGAACAGCATACGCACGCGGCGGCCGTCCACGGTTCGTCACCCCGTCAATTGACCAGTTCATTCAGGACACCGAAAACTTGCGGGCCTCTGTGACCGGGCTCGGGACGGTTGGCGTCGCGCCCCATAGCGTGCGCGCGGTTCCGCTCGACTACCTGCGAGGCGTAATCGGATATGCGAATACGAACGGGCTTCCAATTCATATGCACGTGGCCGAGCAGCCGGCTGAAGTAGACACGTGTCTCGCCGAGTACGGGATGCGGCCGGTAGAGTTCTTGTACCGCAACGATCTCTTGAACCCGTCCTTTACAGCCGTGCACGCGATCCATGTCACGGAAGAGGAGATCGGGTATCTGGCCGAGGCGGGAGCGCGAGTGTGCGCGTGCCCGACGACGGAGCGGAATCTGGGAGATGGTGCTGTTCCGGCGGACCGCTACTTTGAACACGGCGTGCCGGTTTGCCTCGGGTCGGACAGCAATGCGCAGATCGACCTGCTCGAAGATGCGCGCGAGCTGGAGTATCACCTGCGGATGAAGAAACTCGAGCGGGTCGTTATACCGGCCGATGTGTTGTTTGAATGCGCAACGCGGCGCGGCCATGAGAGCTTGCAGACCTCAGGGCCGGATTATTTCACCGTCGACATGAATGATCCGTCCGTTGCGGGAGGTGATGAGATCTTGTTTTCGGCGGCGAAATCCGCCATCCGAGACGTCTATGTGAACGGCAAACAGATCGTCAAAGATGCCCGGCACGCGAAACAGGACGAAATCGTCGAGCGCTTCAAAGTGGTTCAGCGCAAGCTATGGAGTTGATCAGAAGAGTAGCTTTAGCCCGAACTGAATCTGGCGCGAGGTGGTTGAGGTATTGGTAATCACGCCTGCTGTCGAAGAGGGCGTGGCTGAAGCCGACGTATAGACAACGGTATTGGGCGAACCGAAATTCGTGTGATTGGCGATGTTGAAGAATTCCGCGCGAAACTGCAGCTTGAAGCGCTCGGTAAGCGTGGTGTTCTTCAAAGCTGAGATGTCGAGGTTCGATATGCCAGGACCGACCAGCGTGTCACGGCCGAGATTTCCGTAGGTGCCGTTGGCAGGCACAACGAAGGCATTCGGGTTGAAGTATTGGTTCGGACTACCGAGAATCACTGGGCCGGTGAAGTTCGGGTTTACGGACGGACGAATCGGATTGCGGGTATCGCCGTTGTTGGTCGGGTTAAAGCCGAGCTGGGGCGTGAAGGGCAGTCCCGATTCAAACGTTCCGATGCCGCTGACGGACCAACCGCTTACCAGCTTATTGCGATGGAAAGGCAACTCATATGTCGCACTAATGACGGCAAGGTTGCGAACGTCCGTGGTGGATGGACCGTAATCGAGCTTCGGATCAAGCGGGAACATTACGAAACCGGGAGCGTTCGCCGCCACGCTACTGTTCCACGCGGTGCCGTCGTCCAGACTCTTCGAGTAGGTGTAAACGCCGCGCAATTGGAAGCCATTGCTGAAGCGGCGGTTCAGGTCCAGCTGCAGGGCGTTGTACGTGCTGATCCCTTGCGAAGACCAGCTTGTGGTGTTGGCAAGGTGAGGGTTGGCGAAAGGAGCGTTTTTCGGATAGTAGGCGATGCCGCCAGGCAGATAGGTCGGGAACGGCTGGTTGGCGTCGAGCGAGAGCATTTCATGATAGCCGTGCGAGCCGACATAACCGACGCTCAACGAAGTGTTCGGCGCAATCTGCTGATCGACTCTGAAGGTCCAGGAAAGAATAGTCGGGGTGTAGGCATCGGTTTGGATGCCGCTCGGCGATATCAGGCCGCCCCCGGGAAGTGTTTCGCCAGGAACGATGTGGAGGTTCGAGACGGCAATGTTCTTGATGGAATTGGTCGTGTTGAAGGGGGCGGTCTGATCGAGCCGGTAATCGAGGTTGTCGAGCAGAAAGCGATAGATACCGAAGCCGGTGCGGATGACAGTCTTGCCTTTGCCGAACGGATCCCAGGCGATGGCGGCGCGCGGCTCGGGCAGGAACTTGGCGCGATTGACGGTGAACGCCGAGTCGGCGATGCGCGGATTCGTCTGGATCACACCATTCACGAAGAGGTAGTTGGAGGCGCGGCCATCGACTTCGTTCCAGCCGTTGGTCGATTCAAAGCGGAAACCGACACGGATTTCGAGGTGTGGAGTCACTTTCATTGCGTCCTGAACGAAGCCTGCAGCTTCGACAGAACGCCAGCCGAGAGGAGTGGGCGTGGGGGCGACAGTAAAGGTTGAGACGGTGCCTTGCAGGAAAGTGCGCGAGACTGCTGAAGGAAGCCTGGCCGTATTGATTTTGCGCGAGGTCGTCATTGGCCTGAATGCGCTGCAGCCAGACACCCGCTTCGAATTGATGAATGCCGTGTGTCACCGCGACGTGATCGTCATACGTGAAGAGATTGCGGACGGCGTGCAGGTTACTTCCGGCATTCGTGCCGGCAAGGCTGATCTGTGAGGCGCCGTTCAGCGCAGTGCCGCCGCCGACCACGAGTGCACCAATGGGATCGCCCTCGACCCAACCGGGAAGGTCGATCGGAGTGGCGCCGGTAAAGAAGTAGCTGGCGCGCGAGAAGCCGAAACGCGCGGTGTTCAGGAGGTTCGGAGAGAAGACATGCTGCTCCTGGATGCTGGCGACCTGTTCGCGTAGAGACTCGAGCACGCTGCTGAGCGGGTTGACGCTGGGCGTATTGGCATTGCTGTCGTCGATGGTGTAGACCGCAAAGAGCGTGTCTTTGTCGGAGAGGTTGTAATCGGCGCGGGTAGTGCCGAAATCTTCGCGGATGGTCTGCAGCGGATGGCTGTACGCCAGGGCAGCGCCGCCGCCGAGCTCAGGGCCATTCTGCACGGGCCATAGCGAGAGCAAGGGGACAACGGAGGGTACGGCCTTGCTGCGAGAGGCGTTATCGGGAACGATGGTGACGTCACTCACTCCGAGATGCTGGCGATAGCCCTCGTAATTGCCAAACAGAAACAGCTTGTCCTTCTTTAAAGGGCCGCCCAGAGATCCGCCAAAGTCATTGCGCTGGAACTGAGGAATAGAGCCCTGGTCGAAGAAGTTGCGTGCATCGAGATCACTGTTGCGGATGAACTCGTAGAGGTCGCCGTGCAGCTGGTTGGTGCCGGAAGCGGTGACAATGCTGACCTGCGCTCCGGGCCGCTTGCCGTACTCGACGCCATAAGTGTCGGTCACGACGTTGAACTCGCGGACAGCATCGACGCCGAGCAACTGGCCGCTGGTGCCTCCGGGCGTGTTGTTGATCAGGGAGGCGCCGGTGTACTCGATGCCGTTCAGCAGGAAGAGGTTCTCTTGAGGACGATGGCCGGAGACGGCGAACATGTTGCCCACGGATGAATTGGAGGTCCCCACACCGCCGGAACGTTCAGAAGTGTAATTGACGATAGCAGGGTTGAGGGTCATCAGTTCGTCGTAGCTCCGGCCATTGAGGGGGAGCTCTTTGACCTGTTTTTCATTGACGAGACCAGAGGTTTGCTGGGTGGTGACGGCAACAGGCGGAACGGATTCTTCGACCGTGACTACCTGGTTCACCTGGCCGACCGGCAAGACGAGATCGACATTCGCGGCCTGGCCGACGACCAGATTGATGCCGGTCTTGGTTTGGGAGGAAAAGCCGGTTTTGGATGCAGTGACCTGGTAGCGGCCAATGGCAATAGAGGGGGCCGCGTAACGGCCTGCATCGTCGGTGACCAGCTTGCGTTCGGCGCCGGTTTCGGTGTTCTTGACGAGCACTTCGGCGGAGACAATGGGAGCGCCGGTCTCGTCATGGACGATGCCAGAGAGCGCCGCGCCCACTACTTGCGCCTGGAGGCAACAGGCGTCGGCCAGCAGAGAGGTCAACAGGAGGGCGGCACGCGCAAGTTTGGTCGGCATGGGATCTCGCTATTCCTAATTGTCAATCGACAATATCAGAATTCTAGCAGATCCAGCTTAGCCAAAGTCCAGTTAGCCTATCGGGATTCGAGCTTTACGAGTACCACTCCGTGGGCGGGCACTTCGGCGGAGTACTGGTCCGATACGGTGCCGTGATCGGCGTGCGCCCAGAGATCGCGGACGCTGGCGGAACCCGACACTCCGATATCGCTCCAGCGTGCGGTCACGGTAGCGGGGGTCTCGCCCCGGTTGAAAAGGCCGACGGCGTGGCTGCCATCCGCGAGCGGACGGGACCAGACTTCCAGATCGCCGTTCTTTGAGGCGCGGGTCGCCTCTTTCCCTAAGGGGTCCTGATCGATGGCGATGACTTCTTTATTGGTCAGGATCTTCAGGATCTCGGGAGAGACATCGCGGAGATCGTTGCCGGCGAGGAGCGGCGCGGCGAGAAGGCTCCAGAGACTGAAGTGAGTGATGTATTCGGTGTTGGTCATGCCGCCGTTGCCGACTTCGAGCATGTCGGGATCGTTCCAGTGGCCGGGGTTGGCGTACTGCGCGAGATCGAGCTGGAGATCGAAGCCGATGTGCGACATGGACTTCCAGTTGTCGCTGATGTCGCCGGTGGTGCGCCAGAGGTTGCCGCCGACGCTCGCGCCCCATTGCGGTCCGTGCAGCACACCGTACTGACACAGGCTATACACGATGGGCCGGCCGGTGGCCTGCAGCGCTTCGCCCATTTTGGCGTAGACGGCGGGCATGGAGTGGTAGTCGTAGACCTGGGTGGCGCTGCACCAGTCGTACTTGAGATAATCGATGTCCCAGGAAGCGTAGGTGCGCGCGTCCTGCTGTTCGTGCTGGAAGCTGCCTTCATAACCGCCACAGGTTTTGGGTCCGGGCGAGGAATAGATACCGAGCTTTAGGCCCTTGCTGTGGATGTAATCGGCCAGCGCTTTCATGTTGGGGAATTTTGAATTGGTCTGAATGTTGCCCTGCGCGTCGCGGCCGGCTTCCCACGTGTCATCGATGTTGACGTAGATGTAACCGGCATCGTTCATTCCGTTGCGGACCATGGCGTCGGCGGTCTCGCGAATGAGCGGATCCGAAACTTTGTTGGCGAACTTGTTCCAACTGTTCCAGCCCATGGGCGGTGTTTTGGCGAGGCCGTTGTAGGGGACGGGAGCGGCGGGCGGAAGTGAGATTTTCGGCGGCGCGGCCGGCATAGGGCCGGGCGGTTCGGTGGAAATGCGCTTCAAGGTGAGCGTTCGACCGTGGCCGCCGGCGGGCTCAAGAGTGAGCGTGTCGCCCTGGACGGTTCCGGTGTATTTGAAGCTCTGTTCTTCGCCGAAGTTATCGCGAATGATAGTAAAAGAAAAGCTCTGGCCGGTGATTTTGGCGTCGTGAAGCGCTTCATTTCCGTGATTCGAAGACATGTAGCCGGTGAGCAGATCGTGATCGGCCTTCAGGTAGAGAGAAGTCTCGCGCGTGGTGCCGTCGGCGGCGAAGCGGACGAGCCAGTGGCCCGTGAAGTTATCCGGCGTTTGGAAAAAGAGGGCAGCGAGTAAGGCAAGTAGAACGTATTTCATTGGTTGCTATTTCATCGATCAATTGCTTCCGATTGTATGCCGAGGCGGGAAAGATCACGCACATCAGCGGGCGGGAGCGTGGAATCGCGCTTGACAAGATGAGTTCCGACGCGGTATTCGCGGCCGGTGAGTTCGGGGTCGGAAAGCATGGCCCAGATCGCTTGAAAAGCGACTCGGCCGATTTCAGCGCGAGGCACAGCGGCAGTAGTGAGTGCGGGCTGGGTGTATTCGGCGAAGAGTATGTCGTCGAAGCCGACTACGGAGAGCTCTTCGGGCACGCGAATTTTGCCATCGTAGGCACGATGCAGGATGCCGATGGCGGTGAGGTCATTACCAGCGACGATGGCACTGGGCGATAGCGGGCCGTTCAGCAGTTTCGAGCAGGCGAAGTATCCACCCTTGACAGTGAAATCGGCGTCGATGGTGTTATCCGAGTCGAGGCCGAGGCGCGATGCCGTTTCGATGAATGCTTTTTTGCGGCGCTGGGCGGAGCTTAAGTGCAACGGACCGCCAATGTAGGCGATGCGGCGATGCCCGAGCTGGGCAAGATACTCAACCGCCTGGACGATGCCAGTTTCGTATTCGAGGACGATGTTGCTGATGCTTTTGTCGACGCGCCCGAGATCAAGATAGACGGCGGCGATGCGCTGCCGGGCAAGCGTGTCGATGACGGCGGGGTCGATCTGCGAGGTGAGGATAGCGACGCCGGGGACCTGGAGACCGACCAGGCGGCGAACGGAGTTCAGAGTGCGCTGCGGATCATAATTGGTGTTCATGACCAGGGCGTCCATGTCATGGGCGAGGGCCTGATCCTGAAAGGCGGCGGTAATGTCCGGGAAAAAGGGGTTGCGGACATCTGAAATGAGCAGGCCGAGCAGCGTGCTGCGACCGCGGGCGAGATTGCGCGCGGCCTGATTTTGTGAATAACCGAGATCGCGAATGGCGGCCAGGACCCGTTCGCGGGTCTGCTGGCGCGCTGCGCGCGTGCCGTTCAGGACATGAGAAACGGTTGCGATAGAAACACCGGCTTTCGCCGCGACATCCTTGATGCTCGCGCTCAAACGCGTTGTGCCTCCCAGCTGTTAGGTGGTTCCTTCTTGTGAGAATTTCGCGGCGTACGTCCAGCGATAGTTTAAACGTTTACGTGTAAGCCTTTCAATGATATTGATCGAACGAACGGAGTGCAAGCGGGATCCGGCTCAGCGTTGCAACCGGAGCTATGCGGCTTGCGCAGGAGATCGACGAGTGCCGAAGACCTCTTCGATGGCGATACTCAGAACGCCCTTGAGTTGGTCGAAGGGGATCGGGGTGTGGCCGGGGAGGCGAGCTTCGATGGTTCCTTTGATGTCGGTATCGAGTTCGAGGTGGGCGGCTTTGGCGTTGGCGAGCCGAGTGCGGGCTTCGTGAAGCTCCTGTTTGCGGGCTTGATCGGCTTCCTTTTGGGTTTGCGATTCAAAGCCAATTTCGGCTTTGCGCTTTTCGGCTCTGAGCTTTAGCAGGTCCGAGAGACATTTCGAGAAGGCGCGCTCGTTGGTGGTCTGGTAGCGGAGATACAGAGAAAACTGCTTTTCATCGGTCACGATGCCTTCGGCGCTGAAACAGAGGTTCTGCAAATAAGAGGCGCGCTGCCGGAGCCACTCATGCTGCGCCAGACGGGCGACCAGGATGCGCTCGGTGGCGGTTTGCGGCCGGTATTCGGCTTCGAGGGCCAGTTTCAGACCGTCGAAATCCTCCTCGTCCTCCCAATCCAGGATGTGGAACGCGCCCGCGAGACCGTGGCGGAGGTTATTGAAGCAGAGGGCTTCTTTGCCTTCTTCGGTTTTGGGACCGGTAGAGAGTTGGGCATTGGCTCTGTTGGCTGCGATTTGGGCTTCGGATGACATTTGAAACGCTCCCTGAAAATGAAAAAGCCGAGCGGTGGACGGCGCTCGGCGTAATTCGGATTGGGCGGAAGCGGAACCGCTTCCTACTAACCAGTGTAAAGCATGGTTCCAAGCGATTTCGGGTAAGTAGTTGAGAGAGTAGGTGAAATCGCTTGTGATGACAGCCGGGAGCTGGCGTCAATCGCGGGTTGACAGGGTACTGAGGCGATTCTGGTCACGTTTCGGTTCTTCCAATCGCTACTGGACTGGCGTCCCCGGCTTTCTCCGGCGTGTTGGTTGGACGCAACCAATTCCAGCGCTTGCGAGCGACAATTGCGACGAGAATACAGGTCACGAACGGCAGGACCGCCGGGCCGGCCCCGAGGGTCAACACGGTCGTTATGGTGGCGCCAATCACGATGACAAGAAGCCCAGCCGCGGCAAGCGGAGTGAGCCCTCGCCAGATTTTGAGCAGCCCGGGCAAGACCAGGCCGAATGCGCCGACGATTTCGGCGGCACCGATGAAATGCATGAAGCCGCCGGAAAATGGCGTGTTCTGGATCATCTGCTGAACCGGCATGATGAACTTCATCACTCCGGCGAACAGGAAGAATAGCGCCAAAAACACCTGAAGCGTCCATATACCCCACGACGAAGACGGCTTTGATTTTTTCATTTTGCTGGTTTCCATGCGTCCTCCACGAAGCGCAGTGCCCAGTTGGATTCGGCGACCCCAGCCCTCGTCGCAAAATTCTCGCCAGGTCAAGCTTGGATCGTTGTGACGGGAGCGGCTGTCGATCAGCATAAAGCGGGCATTCCACACGCGCAAATCGACATGCCAAAAGCGGGACATGCACCCTTCTGGGATGATGCGAACGGTTTCAACCGGCGCCTACGAACATTTGTGGGCGCCGCTCGCGCATAAACTCGAGAGCTGAGCGAGAGCGCAACTTACTACGACAACGATTTACCCTGCTCAGTTACTAACTTATAGGCAACGTAATACTTATAGATATTGTTAACATATTGCACGGTAATTTGTCCAACGTCCCGAGCTACGAGGAGTTCGACATTATCGAACCACTTATCGGGATCCAGTCCCTGCGCCGCTGCCTTTTTGCGAAGGTCCGAAATGCGAGTTGGCCCGGCGTTGTAGGCAGCGAAGGTGAAGAGCAGACGATTGACAGGATCGATCTTCGGATCCTTGAAATAGGTAGCAGCGATCTCGTGCAGAAGCTTGACGCCGGCGTGGATATTATTGTCGGCAGTAGAGATGTCGGAGATGCTTATGGGGGCGGCTGCCGCAATTTTAGGCTTCACTTGCATGATCCCGACCGCTCCGCCTGGACTTCTCGCGGATTGATTCAGCATCGATTCCTGATAACCTTGCGCGACAATCATCAGATAGTCGAAACCATACTGAGCGGCGTACTTCTTAAAGAGGGTTGCCGTCTGGTCGAATTTCTTGATTTCCGATTCCGAAGTGGCTTCCTTGACCCACTCGGCATTTTGCAGATATCGCCGTACGAGCGTGTTGCCGAATGACGTCCCTACTGCGTGGGTGCGGACGAACTCATCCATCACTTGTTTGAGCTTGGGGCTATCCTTGCGCATAGCAAAGGCCAGGTCTCCATCGCTGCCGACGACGATATTCGGAAGTGGCGTCATGCTGCTGAATACTTTCGACCAAAGCTCGGCTCTAGCAGTAGTGGTGACGGTGGCGGGAATCAATCCCGCGTTCACCATTTCCATCAGGTCCTCGTCTAACAAGCTTTTGTCCGCAGGTTCGATCAGGACGGGTGGCTTACCCTTCGCTCGCAGGGAATTGTTGACCTTTTTCAAGCTCTGCACATATGTTGTAAGTGGATTTACAAAAATCTTCCTGCCGCTAAGATCCTCCAGGCTCGAAGTTGGGCCGAAATCCTTTCCCGCCACTACAATCTGCTTCACGTTGGTCATGATGGGAGTGGAAAAGGCAACCCGCTGCTCGCGCTCCGGAGTTACCTCGATTCCATAGGCGATCAAGTCGCCCACTCCCTGGTTCAGGGCCATCTCGATCTTGTCAGCCCGGACGGGAATGAAGGTGACCTGAACGCGACGCTTGGGATGCAGTGTTTGATTTACAAATTGCTCGAACGCGTGCAGCGCTTCATAATAGATGCCTTCCGGCCGGCCATCGAGATAGAAGAAACCAGAGCGGCTGTACAGAACGAGCGCGCGGATTTGCTGGCGCTGAATCATCTCATTGAGATCACCCGTGTGGCGCTCGAAATTTACCGGCAGCGCCAATTTATCGGAAGATACCGCCGCGCCAGGAGAAGCGTGCGGCAGAGATTGAGGGATAGTAACGGTCGCGTTCAACAGGAGAAGCGCGGCAACGAGGCTAATTCGCCCGATCCGCCGTTGTAGTGAGAATCTCACGTTTTAGCCCCCTTAGACTTCAGCCATTTTAGCTCCCGGCCGGGCATTTTTTTTCGAGCGGCAGATGCGGACAACGATTCAGAGCGGCAGCCACCGCCGTTTTGGATTAGGCTGAAACGAGGTCAGGGTACTTGAGGCATAAGATTGTTGTTGTACTTGCTTTCGCGATCACTCCAGCGCTGGCGCAAACGCACCTGATCTGGCAAGACGAGTTCAATGCGGCTGCCGGAACCCCTCCAGACGCAACCAAGTGGACATATGACCTGGGCGGAGGCGGCTGGGGTAACGGCGAACTGGAGCATTACACAAACGCTCGCGTCAATGCTGAGCAAGATGGGAGCGGGCACCTGGTGATTCGCGCAACAAAGGATCAATCGGGCCAGGTCGCATCGACCCGTATCAAGACGCAGGGCCGATTCTCCTTTACTTACGGCCGTGCCGAGGCGCGCATGAAACTCCCGCACGGGCAAGGCATGTGGCCGGCTTTCTGGATGTTGGGCAACGATATCCAGAGCGTTGGCTGGCCCGGCTGCGGCGAAATTGATGTTATGGAAAACATCGGCCGCGAACCCGATACTATTCACGGCACCATTCATGGCCCAGGTTATTCGGGAGCGCACAGCATCGGGGCGCCGTTTGTCTTCGAGAAACCCGAATCGCCATCAGGATCTTTCCACGTATATGCAGTAGATTGGCGCCCGAACCGAATCGATTTTCTGGTGGATAGCAGAGTGTACGAAACGATTACACCGGAGAAGCTGCCGGCCGGAGCAAAGTGGGTCTATAACCATCCCTTCTTCCTCCTTTTGAATTTGGCTGTGGGCGGAAGCTGGCCCGGCGCTCCGGATTCCACGACGCTCTTCCCGCAGGAGTTGCTGGTTGACTGGGTTCGTATCTACAGCGATCAGTAGCGAGTAGTTCGCGCGGTCAGACCGACTCGATTCCGAGCGCTAGCGCGCGTTTGTGAGAGCAAACGCCAACAAACTATCTCCCGCTCCGACGACCACATACTGTTTGCCGTCGATCTCGTAAGTAATGGCTCCGTTCGTCTGGTTGGCGCCGATGCCGGTGTGCCACAACGTTTTGCCGGTTGCCGGATCGAGTGCGATGAAGTGGGCGGAACTGTCACCAGTCAATAGTAAGTTGCCGGCGGTGGTCAAGAGTCCGGGACCCATGGAACCGATATCATGCGTCCAGCGAATGTCGCCGGTCCGGTAATCGATGGCTTTGATGGTTCCCGGAAAATTGAGAAAGTCATCGCGACCGGCGAAGCCTTCAGCCTTGCCTTCCGCGGTCAGGTAAAAGACGCTGTAACTCTGGGAGGCAACAACATAGAAGAGCCCTATTGCAGGATTGAAGGTAGGGGCAAACCAGTTCGAAGCGCCGTTCGAACTGGGAGAAACTAGCGTGCCGTTTCTCGAAGGCTCCTTTTTGGGATCGGGGATGGGTTGCCCTTTGGCGTTGATGCCGAGGCTCCAGTTGCTTTTGATGAAGGGAGTGGTGAGGAGGTGCTCACCATTCGTGCGATCGAAGACGAAGAAGAAGCCATTGCGGCTTGCCTGCGCCAGCAGCTTGCGCGGCCGGCCCTGAAACTCGGCATCGAACAGAATGGGCGTCTGGACCGCATCCCAGTCATGCGTGTCATGAGGCGACACCTGGTAGCCCCAGGCCATCTTGCCGGTATCGACATTCAGGGCGACGATAGAACACGTCCACAGATTGTCGCCCTTGCGCGCTTCGCCAGCGTGTACCGGGTTAGGATTGCCGGTTCCCCAGTAGATCAGGTGTAAGTCCGGGTCGTAAGTGCCCGTCATCCAGGTCATGCCACCGCCATGACTGCGCGCCTCGTCATTGGGCCAGGTCTCCGAGCCCGGTTCGCCCGGTCCGGGCTCCGTGTTCCAATGCCACTGGACGTCACCTGTCTCGGGATCTCGCGATTCGAGATAACCAGGGTTATCGAGCGAATCGCCGCCCACGCCAATGACGATGTGGTTACCGACAACGAGCGGCGACACGGTGCAGAAGTATTCGAGTTTGACGTCCGCGATCTGTTTGCGCCAGCGTTCCTTGCCGTTTTTGGCGTTCAGAGAGAGCAAATTACAATCAGGCGTCTCGAAGTACAGCCAGTCGCCCCACATAGCGACGCCGCGCTGGCCGATGTGGCCGCCTTCATTCGGCGGATATTTGAAATGCCAGATCTCGCGGCCGGTTCGCGCATCGACGGCCCAGACGTTGTCAGGCATCGTGAAATACAGCACGCCGTTGACTTCGAGCGGCGTCGATTTGACGACAGAACCGAAGCCGCCTGCTCCGTAGCCAGTAGCGTGATAGACCCAGGCAGTGGAGAGTTCGGATACATTGGACGAGTTGATCTGATTCAGCGAGCTATAGCGCCGCCCGGAGTAGTCGCCGTTGTATGTCGGCCAACTGCCATCGAGGGGTTTCAGCAGCGCGTCCGGAGGCAGTTGCTGAGCGTAGTAAATGGATGGCATGAGCAGCAGTAAGATAAGTGCCCAGCGTGTCATTTCAACGTCTCCAGATAGGCAAGGACATTGTGCATGTCATCGTCGGTGTAAGTAGGGAGAAGAGCCTCATGCTCGGCCCGCGGATCCTGTATATCCACCTTGGCGTTCTCGCGCGAGAAGGAGCGGTACCAGCCCGAGGAGTCATGCAGCGACACGGTGAACTCGTCGATATGGTCCAGTGTGCCCGAGATCTCCTGGCCCGAGGATAGGTGGACGGTGACCTTTGTGGGGGCAGGAGGTTTGACCGGCTTTCCGAGGTATACGTCAATCAGGTTAGGCGCGGGATACAGCATGCGGCGCTGGAGTTCTACTGGCTCGTATTTCGTTGCAATGTGGGCAAGGTCGCCGGAGGGCGAGTGACAGGTATCGCAATGCCCTGCGCCGTTGAAGAACTGCGCACCCTTCCTGGGATCACCAGTAATAAGATCACCGATCTTGTAAGCAAAGCGGTTTGAGACGTCTGCTGCGCGTGAGTGCAGGAAGGTGGAAATGTCGGCGATCTGCTCGACCGAAAGCGAGGGGAAGGCGGGCATGCCCCGGTCCGGCCGGCCGTTGCGGATCACTGGGCCTATGGTGTCGCCCTTGTTGTCATGCAGCACGAGAGCGGACCGAACCAGGTCAGGGCCGCTTTTGCCGTGCGCATCGTTGCCGTGGCAGAAGCCGCAAGTCGGGACAAAAATCTTTCGGCCGCGCTCGACTGCTGCTTGATCCAGATGCGGGCCACCCATCAGGTCGGCGAGATCAGCCGCACCCTTCTGTTTTTGCGTCGGGTCCTTCTTCTGCTGCTGGGCGTTTCTTTCCTTCTCGGCACCGGCGACCTGGTCTGCCTGGTGGGCGCTTAGCGATGCGGCAAGCAGCAACACGGCGCTGGCGCGGAGGTAATTCCAAAGCGTGCTGGTTCGTCTCACCGGTTTAGCCCTGCAGATTTTTGAGGTAGTCGTAATCCACTTTGATGGCTTCGAGCGCGGGCATGTCGGTGAAGGGAGGCTCCTGCTCCACAAACAGGGCGCGGATCTGGCCTTTGTCCGCCGCAGCGAGGATTTTCCGATAATCGATTGCGCCGCGGCCGAGCTCGGTAGGAACGGGTGCATTCGGGCCATGCTCCATCAACTTAGTTGTTGGAGTGAAGCCCTTACGAAAGTCTTTGATGTGCAGCAAGCGATAGCGATCCGGATACTTAGTCAGGTAAGTAACGGGATCATAGCCCGCGACCGTCATCCAGCCGCAATCCAGTTCTAACTTTACTAAATCAGGATTCGTCAGGCGGATGAATTCGTCGTAGCCGGTAGTAGAGCCGTACGATTTGAACTCGAAGTTATGGTTGTGATAGCCAAGCTGCAGGCCGGCTTTCTTCACTTGCTCGCCGATCTTGTTGAACTGCTCGGCATTCCACTTCCAATCATCGAGAGTCAGGCCTTGAATTACTGCAAGGAAGAATGCCATCTGGTCACCGCCGGCGCCCGTCTTGAAGCGCGAAGGGTCGGCAACCCACGGCACGGTCACTACCATGTACTCTTGGCCGAGCTGCTTTGCCGCATTCACGTTCTGGTCAAGCTTGGTCATGAGATCCTGCAGCAGATAGTGCCCCGCCGGGTTCTTCAGGCCCACATCGTCTAATCCTTTCTTCAGATCCGGCAGCGGAACTTTACCCATGGGCGACAGCTCGACGGTTTCATAACCGACCGCGGCCACGCGTTTGAGCGTACCGAACGGATCGGCGTCCATTTCTTTCCCGACCGTGTAGAGTTGAAGACCAATAGGTGCATTCATAGGCTTTGCATTCATCATGTAAGGGCTAAGCGCGGATGGAATTCCTGCCGCAACAACAGTTGCTGTTTTTAGAAAGGATCTGCGGGAGCTGGAGCTAGCTGTATATGTCATTTGGATGGCTTCGCGCGCGAAGTGTGAATGCTATCATCACGCGCTTTTCTTGTGTTTGACGACTGAGCGTCTGGGCGTTTCCGTGGCGGCAATATCGGCTTCGATGCCGTCAAGGATCCAATTGAGAGCACGAGCGAAGCCGTCGTCGTCGGGAAGCTCAGCACCCATGGCGAGGAAGCGGGCAACGTTGGGGAACTTGCCGGTGGCAAGGATCGCGCTGGAAAATCTTGGTTGACTGGCTGCGCGGGGTTGACTGGCTGCGCGCTGATCGGCGGCTCGCCGGCGTGTTTTCGAAGCTTGCGCGCCAGCGGCAGTCTCGGCCGCAACGAAGCCATTCACAAAGACGAACAAGACACCCAGGGCACGCGTTGCCGTGCGTGTGTCGAGACCGAATTCGGAGAGCGTCGTAAGAAGAGACTCGAGTGTGCGAATGCATTCCGGACCGTATTCAGGGTCCGCTGCACGGAGGGCGGTGGCCCAGGGATGCCGTTTTAAGGAACGACGTGTTTCGCGCGCGAAGTGGCCCAAAGTGCTGCGCCAGTCTGTGAGTTTCGCGGATGGCCATTCGAACTCGCCGTTAATGGCATCGAGTATGAGATTCAGAAGATCGCGCTTGCTGGGGACGTAGTGATAGAGCGCCATCGGACTGGAACCGAGCTGCGCAGCGATTCTCCGGATAGAGACTGCCGTCAAGCCGTGCCGGTCCGCTAATGCAATTCCCGCCGCAACGATGCGTTCGAGGGTCAGGCCTTTCCGCGCCTCCTCCTGCAGAAGGTTGTCCCAAGTGGAGGAGGGTGTTGCCTGCTGTTTTGGCCGGGAAGAAGTTGCTTTCGACACTCTCAAAGGCTTACTGATACAGTGTACACAAGAATCGTACACTGTACAATATTTTTTCGAAGAGGGTTGACGTGGTCAAGAAAATCGTTAAATGGTCGCTCCTGGCGATCGGTGTTGCGATCGTAGTGGGTGCTGTCTATGCCGGCATCATGATTCATCGTGTCTATTACGGAAGGCATGTGTATGAGTCCGTACCGCCGCAGTTGCCTGAGCAGTTAAGCCATCCTGCCATCCTCGTTTTTTCGAAAACAAACGGATTCCGGCAGGATGATGCGGTTCGGGCTGCGAACGCCGCTTTGGCGGCTATGGCGAAAAACCGCGGCTGGTCCACACTTTTCACCGAGAACGGCGCAGTATTCAACAGCGCCGATCTCAGCCGCTTCGACGCAACCGTCTGGAATAACACGAGTGGCGACGTGCTCACGCCCGAGCAGAAGCAGGCTTTCCGCAGCTATATCGAAAACGGCGGCGGTTTTGTGGGCATTCATGGCGCCGGCGGTGATCCCAGATACGAGTGGCGCTGGTATGTTGAGACATTAATCGGAGCGCAGTTCAAAGGGCATCCTCTGAACCCGGAGTTTCAAAGGGCCGTGATTCACATCGAGAACCCGAACGACGTGACCATGAAAGGGCTTCCCGAGGAATGGAGCCGGGTGGACGAGTGGTATTCATTCGAGACCAGTCCCCATGGCGAAGGCATGAAGGTCCTTGCGACGTTGGACGAGCGCACCTACCGGCCAAAGATGTTGTGGAAGGACATCAGCATGGGTGCGTATCATCCAATCATCTGGAAACATTGCGTCGGCAAAGGGCGCGTGTTTTATTCGGCGCTGGGGCACGCGGCAAGCACGTATGAGGAGCCGCTGCATCTGAAAGAGCTGGAAAACGGGATCGCCTGGGCGGCGGGCATTTCGGGAGATGGCTGCCCGTAGTCTAAATTTCGGCTTGATCGGCCTCTTTTCCGAATACTCTTGAATGGAGCGCCATCCAATTTAGCCGGTATGCACCTGAGATCCAGAATTCGAAAGGAGACGTTATGGCAACGACAAGAACCGCAGTGGCGCCGATGAAAGCGGCGCAGATCACTAAGCCTGGAGGGGATTTCGAGATCGTCGAGCGCGAGATTCCCAAACCAAGCGCCGGCCAGGTACGTATTAAGGTACAGGCCTGTGGGGTTTGCCACAGTGACATGTTCACGAAGGAAGGAGCATGGCCTGGCATTCAGTATCCCCGCGTTCCCGGGCACGAAGTTGCAGGCGTCATCGACGAATTGGGTGAAGGTGTTTCTGCATGGAAGCAGGGGCAACGGGTCGGTGTCGGCTGGCATGGCGGTCAGGATGGGACGTGCCCCTCGTGCCGCCGTGGAGATTTTGTCAATTGCCGGAACCTAAAAGTTCCGGGCATCAGTTATGACGGCGGATACCAGCAATACATGCTGGCTCCGATCGAAGCACTGGCGGCGATACCGGACAGTCTCACTGATGTCGAAGCAGCCCCATTGCTCTGCGCCGGTATTACGACTTTCAATTCGCTGCGGCACAGCGGCGCCTACCCCGGCGATCTTGTGGCGGTGTTGGGTGTGGGCGGTTTGGGCCACCTCGGAATCCAATTCGCGAACAAGTTTGGTTACAAGGTTGCGGCTATCGGGCGCGGGGCCGAAAATGCTGCGCTTGCGAAGAAGCTTGGAGCGAGCGTATACGTCGATACCAATACCGCGAATGCAGCAGAAGAATTGCAGAAGCTGGGCGGAGCAAAGGTCATTCTAGCGACGGCTCCAAGTTCGAAAGCGATGTCGGAGTTGATCAATGGATTGGGGCCAAACGGTAAGCTGCTGGTAGTAGGCGCCACAACGGATCCGATTGAGGTCACGCCTGTACAGCTCATTACCGGAGTTCGAAGTATCCAAGGCTGGAGTTCCGGAACGCCGGCCGATTCGGAGGACACTCTGCGCTTCGCGGAACTGACCGGCGTACGTCCGATGATTGAGACCTATCCACTCGAAAAAGCGGGCGAGGCTTACGCACGCATGATGAGCGGCAAGGCACAGTTTAGGGTCGTGCTGACCATGTGACGCTCGCCTGGCCTCGTCAGTTATAAGATCTACAGCGGCTACTGGTCCTTCGGCAGGCCCACGATGGAAGATCTTCGCCAGACTTACGCTCAAAGCCTAGGTGAGCAGGATTAGGCTACAATTGAGCAAATTTGCGGGTAGGTAACTAATTCTTCTCATTGGGGAACGCCTGTGGATGCTGATTCCCATTCGGAGGCTGCGCAACGGCCCCTTGATCCAACACGCACCGTGCAAGCCGGCGAGGGCGCGCTCGGGGCCATGTTGGGGCCATATAAGCTGATCCGCCAGCTTGGAGAAGGCGGCATGGGCGTGGTGTATCACGCTCAGCAGCTAGAGCCCATCCGCCGGGATGTGGCGCTGAAAGTGATCAAGCCGGGCATGGACAGCAAGCAAGTCATCGCCCGGTTCGAAGGCGAGCGCCAAGCGCTTGCCGTCATGGATCATCCCAACATCGCTCGCGTCTTCGACGCGGGCGCCACTCCGAACGGCCTGCCCTACTTCGTGATGGAGCTGGTGGATGGCGTCCCGATCACGCGCTATTGCGACACAAAACATTTGAGCATTCGGGAACGAATTGAACTATTCATTCCCGTGTGCCAGGCCATCCAGCACGCACATCAGAAGGGAATCATCCACCGCGACATCAAGCCATCCAACATACTGGTACGCCAGCAGGAAGGCAAACCAGTTCCGAAAGTGATCGATTTCGGGCTCTCCAAAGCTCTCGGGTTTGAGGCGAGTGAGGCCACCATGATGACAAATGTCGGAACGGTGGTCGGGACGTTCAATTACATGAGCCCGGAACAGGCTGAGTGGGGCCGCCACGATATCGATACGCGGACGGATGTGTACTCGCTGGGCGCAGTACTTTACGAATTGCTCACGGGGACCACGCCACTCGAAGACTTGAAAGAGGCTTCGTTCGTAGAGGCGCTGCGGCGAATCCGAGAGGAAGATACGGACTCTCCGAGTACGCGCGTACGCCGGTCCGGCGAGCTGAAAGGCATTGCCGATTCGCGACGCAGCGATCCAGGCAAGCTGGCGAAGCTGCTGGATCGCGAGCTGGACTGGATTGTCATGAAGGCGCTCGAGAAGGACCGCGTCCGTCGATACGAGACGGTCAACGGGTTAGCGCGCGACCTGCAGCGCTATCTGGAGGGCGAGCCGGTGGAAGCAGCGCCGCCTTCGGCTGCGTATCGCCTCGGCAAGTTCGTTCGGAAATACCGCGTCTTGCTGGCGACTGCGGCAGCATTTGCGACGGTGCTTCTGGCCGGAGTGGTGATTAGCGCGTTGATGGCCGTGCGCGCCAGCCGCGCGGAGGCCGAATCGCGAGCGGTCGTCGATTTTCTGCAGAACGATCTGCTGTCGCAAGCCAGCGCGTACAATCAAAGCGCAAACGTCAGGCCCGATCCGAATCTTACGGTGCGCATGGCCCTCGACCGGGCAGCCTCTCGTATTGAAGGCAAATTTGCAAAGCAGCCTTTGCTCGAGGCATCAATCCGCCAGCGAATTGGGAACGTGTACGTTGACCTCGGTCTGTATCCGGACGCCGAGGGTCAATACGAACGTGCGGCGGCGATACGGCGCCGCGAGCTAGGCGATAAAAATGTCGCGACACTCTCCACCATGGCCAGCCTGGCGGCAGCGTACGAGCGCAGCGGAGACCTGAAAAAAGCCGAGCCGCTTTATCGCGAAGTCTTGGAGAAAGAGCGGCGTGTCCTGGGCGAACAACACCCGAGCACACTCGCCACGATGAACGGATTGGCCGTGACCTATATGTATGAAGGCGAGTATGTACAGTCGGCGGCGCTGCTGGAGAAGCTGGTACCGATGGAAGAACACGTTTTTGGAGACCACGACCTTCAAACGCTGCGGGCCATGGGAAATCTGGGCGCGGGTTATGTCACTCTCCGTAAAGATTCGCTGGCTGAGCCGCTGCTGTTGAAGACCCTCGAGTTGAAGCGGAAATGGCTGGGCAGCGAGAATCCCGAGACGCTGGATACGATGACGAACCTCGCTGAGTTCTACCGCGACCGGGGTCATTACGACAAAGCCGAGCCGTTCATCGCGGCGGCTCTTGCGGCGTACCGTCGGGTGCTCGGCGCAAATCACCGCAACACCATCAATGCCATGGACTCGCTCGGCGAGCTGTATGTCGACACCGGCAAATACCCTCAGGCGAAAGCTCTGTTTCAAGAGGCTTTCGACTCTGCCCGTAACGCTGGCCGCGAGAAGGATCGTTTCGCTCTGGCCAGCCTGTTCGGAGTCGCTGAAGCTTATGAGCGGGAAGGACACTTCGCGCAGGCGGAGAGCCTATATACGAAGGTTTTGCAGAGCCGGCGGGAGGTGCAGGGTAACGAACATCCTGACACGCTCGATACGCTAGTGTCGCTGGGTCAGGTGCAAATCCACCAGCAGCACTATGCGGAAGCGGAAGCTCCCTTGCGTGAGGCGGTAGCGGCGTACGAGAAGACGATGCCCGACTCCTGGGAGCGATTCCATACCGAGGCGCTGCTGGGAAGCAGCCTGGCTGGTCAGAAGCGGTTTGCAGACGCCGAGCCACTACTGATCGCAGGGTACGAAGGCATGCTGCGACAGAAGGGCACAGCATCGGCTTCCGAACTCTCCGATCTGCCCGAGGGCGCCGACAGCATCGTGAAGCTGTATCAGGATTGGGGGAAACAGGAAAAGGCCGCCGAGTGGCAACAAAAATTGCAAAGCGCGAAGAGAGCAGCGTTGCCGAAAGAGTCGTAGAGGCAGCGTTACTCGCCAGGAGCGCCGAACATGGCCGATCTGTCCACTGACCGATTATCTGACCCAGAGCACTCGGGTCGTCCTCCTGATTCCGAGGTCCAAGCGCAAATTGAACGCATTCTCAAAAGCAAGTTTTTTGCCGATTCCGAGCGCCTGCGGAGATTCTTGAACTGGACCGTGGAGCAAGTGCTGAAAGGAGAGGGAGAGAGCATCAAGCAATTTACTATCGGACAGGAAGTATTCGACCGTGGACCTGATTTCGATCCCCGAACCGATTCAATCGTTCGCACCGAGGCGCAACGGCTTCGACGTAAACTGTCCGAGTATTATCGCGGCGAGGGTCTTTCTGATTCCATTCTGGTCTCGTTCGAGCCCGGCAGCTATGTCCCTGTCTTGAAAAGCCGCGCCGGAGCGCGCCCGCAAAGACGGAGCAAGGACCTGGAACCGGTTTCCCTACCGAAGCGCCGGCCAGCGGCTGCCGTCTTGCCTTTCCTGAATCTCACTGGCTATGCAGACCAGGAGTACTTCTGCCGTGGTATCGCCGAAAGTATTCAGGCCCGGCTGGCGAACTTACCGAGTTTGAAAGTAATTTCAAGCCATTCCGCATTCCGTTTTGCTGCGGAGGATCAGGACTTCGCAAAGATCGGGCGCGATCTTGGCGCCAATACCATCATCGAAGGCAGTCTTCAGTTGTTCAGTGGCAACATCCGAGTACACGCAAAGATTGTCGACATTGCATCGGGTAGCTACATCTGGGCTCGGGTATTCGATCGTGAACTGCGGGACCTATTCGGAATTCAGGACGAAATTGCTCGGGCGATCGCAAAGGCACTAACTGAGGAGACGGCAGAAAGCGGCGACAGAATCGCCCTTGCTCCGAACCCTGATGCTTACCGGATCTATTTGCGGGGACGCCACTTTTGGAACAAGATCACAGCCGATGGCTGCGAACAGGCCGTGCGCTGTTTTCTGCGCACTATTGCAATCGCGCCTGATTTCGCGGAAGCTTATGCCGCTTTAGCTGAGGCGTACCACTGGCTTATTTTCCTCGGCGCCCGCTGTCCCTCAGGATTAGCCGGCGCGACTCGCCGGTTGGCTCTGCAAGCTTTGCGATTGGATGGGAACTGCTCGGAAGCCTATATAGCGCTCGGGGTAGCAACGGCAGTATTGCAGTGGAGATGGAAGGAGTCGGAGGTATTCTTCCGGCGTGGGTTGGAGCTTCGTCCCAACTATGCAGCGGGCTACTTGCAGCGTGCATTTTACCGGTTGGAGCAGGGCAATTTGGAGGAAAGCCGATCCGATATCGAAAGAGCACTCGATCTCGACCCGCTGTCTCCACGACCCCACCGGGGGGCAGGTCTGCGCTTTTATCTAAGCCGCGATTTTGCAAATGCCATTGCGGCCTTTGACCGGGCTCTAGAGCTTGGCCCTGATATCGAGAACACTCACTATTACCGTGGGTTAGCACTCCTCGGGATCGAGCGAACCGATGAGGCCATTGCGGCTATCAACCAATCACTAGAGCCTTCCACAGCCGGATTGCGTTTGGGGGCACTAATCGCCGCATATACCGCGGGCGGCTACCCGCGGAAGGCACAAGATGCTTTGGGGCAGCTTCATGAGCGGTTTGCAAACGGCCTCGCCTCGCCCGTTGCCTTTGTGCAAGCATATGCAGCGTTGGGCCAAGCATCTAAGGCGCTGGATTGGATTGAGTGCGCCGCAGATGCGCGCTGTACCGGTCTCATGCTGCTGAAGCTCAATCCTCTATATGATTCGCTGAGGAGTGAGCCTCGGTTTCAGGCCATCTTGGAAGAAACTAATCTGGCATGAAACCTTGCTATCGTACTGCTGGCCGTTGTAACTTCTCGAGCAGCTGACAATAATAACGCTCGTCCGCCAGTTCCCGTTCCAACTCCACGCAGGCCTTGAAGGCATAGATGCGCAGCATTGCTTCGACCTCGGCCGCAAACTCCAGCGGTTGAGAATGAGCAAAGGCCAGTAATCCCCAGGTCTGTCCCAGCGAGCCGACCAGCTTGCTCTGGCCAAACGATTCGGCCTTCACCCGTTTCAGCCATGCATTCTGAATATGCTTGCCAGCCTCCTTAGCGTAGATACCGGAAGTTTGTGCCGGCATCTCGTCGAATGCAACCTTTAACTCGTATTCAAAGTTTTCAACCGGGCGACCGCGATGCCAGACAGCCAGAGTTCGCAGCTTTGTCTCCGATCCTGGCAAGAACTTAGCGACGAACGTCCAGTCCACACCGAGCACGCGGCCGAGGTGCGAAACCAACTCAGCCCAAATGCTTACTCCGGGAACCAGTTCCAATGCCTCCGCAGCTTTCCGGAGCAGTTCGTTGCTATTCATGCGCTTTCGGATAATGGAAGGCTATAAGGGGCCGAACCACTCGCGTATGTCGGTTCCGCGAGCGCATTCGAATCACGCTTCCTACGCTAACAGAGTGGAGGAACTTATTGTTCGTCTTCTTGGGTCTGCGCCGCCCCAACCAATTTGACAAGATCAGATGCACGATACGGCTTGCGTACAAACGCCCAGGGCCGGCTCGTCCATATTAACCTCATGACCATTTCTTCGGAATGTGCAGTTGTTAAGATCACTTTCACTCGAGGTCGAATCTGCTTTATTGCTTCGAAGACCTCTCGACCGGACATGATGGGTAAAGTCATATCGAGTAGAACGACTTCGATCTCTTCCGCGTGTTCCGCGAAAAGAGTGATCGCCGAGGCGCCATCCCCAGTTTCGAAGACAGAAAAGCCACTACGCCGTAGCATCTGAGAAACGATACGACGCAACGGCTCCTCATCTTCCACGATGAGAACCGCTCCTGGCGTTCCCACCTCGGGCTGTAGGCTGTTCGTGTCGTCGTTGCGTTCCGGTTCGAAGTTTCGATTGTCCTTCGCGTTGATCGCTACGACGTTTGCTGGCCCCGTTTGCGCGAGGGCGGTGTGAACCTGCGAAAGGAGCTGCTCAGGATCGAAAGGAAGGCGCCAGAAGTCGTCGGGAGAATTTTGAGACTGAGATTCGCGTTCCGTCAGCAGCAGCGGCGCGCGCGGACGCCACGGTGGCCATTCGAACCCGGATTCAGCACCCGCATCTCGAATGACAAGGTCTATGGGGACTTCGTCTACGGAGCAGATGGTCTCTGCTTGTCGCGAATTAGACGCCTCCACCACGTGGTAACCATGCAGTGACAAAGTGTAGCGAATCTGCATGCGCCGCTGGACATCTGGGTCCAACACGAGAATAGTCGGGGTAGTCTTCGAACACATCAGGAGTTGCAATTTGGTTTGGGGGACGCCATCTCGGCGCCAGCTAATCGATCCGCCGCATATCGGGGATGGACATGGCGCTTTAAAAGCGTCAAGCGGTGTGACCGCGTTTAATCGTAACTACCTGTAGAGTACGCTCTAAACCTGAAGCGCTGGGAGTGAGGCCAGGGTTAGCGGCAGGTTAGTTGGGCTCGGGCATAATGCCGGGCCGCTCAATTCACCAACTGTAACGCGCCGACCAGCCGGTGCTGAGCGGTTCGACCCAGCCACCCGCCGTCCAATTCTTGTTCTTTCGCATCGACTCAGATTGCTGAGCGTCCAGATTTCCTTGAGCACGGGCTGCCGCATCGTGATTCAAAGAAGACTGAACCACAGCGGGTTGCGCTTCCGCCGGAGGCAAGCTTTGAACAGTCTCATTCCATGCCGTCTGCTGCATTGCCTGCCAAGACTGGCCGTTGTTCCGGTCCCACTGCCCTGACGCCTCGCGCCTGTAAACGTTGCCGTCCTTGCCAGCATAGACATCGGCATTTCCGTTGGCAGCCGCGTTCTGACTCGCGAGGACGCCGATCGGCATTCCTCCCCTCGACGTTTGGGGAGCGGAAACAGCGGCCATTGCATGACTATCGGGCTGAGACCCTGTTCGAGCGGATTCGTTCTCAGGTTCCACAAGGCTCTGACGCCAGCTTTGATAAATATCGGAGGCATTATTGGGTTCCGCCCAGCCGCCTGCTTCGGCATCATAGAAGCCGCCTAGCGCAGCTGCTCCATATCCCGCCCACGCAGACGATCCCCATTGATACTGGCTTGTTGCCGGATTGTAAACTGCGGCGCGAGCATAACCGCCATACGGTCCGTAGAAAGCACTTCCACGCAAGTAAATACCGGTCGCCGGGTTATACCATGCGCTAGATCCATAGGTGTAGTTGGGACATGTCCAATAGACCGGATGTGGACTGTTAATTCCCGACGCATAAGACGAATAAGTGTAGCCCGTTCCCCACATTGGGACGCCATGTGCGATGTAAGCGCCGAGGTAACCGGCAGTGTAACCATAAGTAATTGTTTTCGCGGTCGAATTATAAACCCTTACAAAAGTAAGGTTGTATTTAGGAGAGCTTGGTGGAATGGTGTAGATTTCGGTGGGTATACTGTCCGCCGGCATCCAGGGGCCATTAGCTGCGGAAGACATAAACCACACGCCTCTCAAGCACATGAAATAGTGCTGTGCGATCTTCAGAATGTCGTTTGGTGTGTTCCTGGCATACGAGATCCGTGTTCCGGGTATCGCTTCAAACTCCGGATTACCGACGTACTCAGCTTTGGCTGTAACCGAGTGCCGGCTGATAGTCGCCTTTTGTGGAATCGCGGCGGCTAGGAGAGCTTCATTTGCCTCCGGTGTACCGGGAACCGAAGCCAATACACGCCCGCGCGGGTGATGAGGCGGGATCTTCTTGAAGTCATCTGGAAGCGAATTCGACGCGATACTCCATGCGCCAGCCTTCAGACCAGAAGTAGAGAACCATCGTCCGGAGCTCAAGAAAAAGAACTTCTGCGTGTCTTTTTGAAAAAACAGGTCTGACTCTGTATTGTTGACCCACATCAGATGGGTACCCGGTATCTGCTGAAGCGACGGCTCGCCGGCAATCACGATCAATTCCTGGGGCTTATCCACGACGAAAACAACGCTTCTCGTAACATCTTTTTCGGGATGAGCCGCGGCTTGACGGATATCCTTATACAACGCGTTATCCGGGAATCCAGCGAAGCTTTTAGGCAGGTTTGTAACTGGTGTCCATTGGCCAGTTAGCTGCTTGGCCGAAAGCCACGACCTATCTTTGCGGAGGTAATATCGTTTCGCTTCCTTATCTAGAAAGAGATCCCAGTTTGTGTTTACGATCTTCTGAAGCTTCGTATTTTCCAGATCAACGGCAATCGGCGGGCCGTCGATAATCACAAGAAAAGCGGGCTGCGTACTTACCAGGATGGGCGGCGGCTCGAGCCGCACGGCGGTTTCTCCGACCTTTAACTTGCCTTTGTCCATGTATGACAGGATTCGCTCAATGGCCACAACGGTAGGGTATTGTGGCAGCAGCTTCCTCGTGAGGTTCTGCCAGCCGGTAAGCTGTGAGCGATTCTGAGCTCCCGCGTATCGCATGCCTGTAATTTTCCAGTTGGAGAACGCTACCGTCCGCGATTTGAGATCAACCCTTGTTTGAGCTTCGACCGTTACTACGCCCCACTGCGGTTGTGCGCCCTTCGAAGGAATCAATTCGGCCGCGAATCGCGCGTTCAGCGTCGCGAAGCCAGCCCAATCATCGACCTGTGGCTGGTAAAGCACTAGCGTCGCCGTGCCGTCCGTATATGAACGGGGCCAGCCCTGATCAGTGGGCCGACTGGCTGCGGCAGGGCGTGAATCTTGCAACGCATTCACTTGAAATGTGCCGCAGCCGGCAGTAAACAGGAGGGCGAGTACGCACCGGCGCACGAAAGACACGCTGATCATGTGAAATATGCTACCCACCTTGTTCAAACGCTCGGGAACCACTCTATCCTGTCCCTCATTTTCGGTCTGATTCGGCGGCTGGTCACCAGCTTCTAAAAATTGCCTGTTCGTTGGCTTGCACTCCGCGAGCATCACCGAACGAGTATTGCACTCAGTATTGATTCCGGTGCGCATGCCGGAATGGATTCTTTCTTTTAAACGTCGCTGCCTCTGCGGGTAGATCAAAAAATTGAACCATGCAAGCGCGCAGGCAAATCGTGAATAGTGTTGGGAAGAACCTACGACGCGCACTACGCCTATCACCCTCGCCCTGCTCGTGTCCCTATTTATAGCGGCTCGTGTTCCGGCATTCGCGAGTGCGGAATATTACTGGGAAGCGACGCCAGTTGGAAGCACGGCGGAATTGCTGACGTTCTTTTGCGTATCTTGCTCCGCCGATTCCACACATCAACGAGACATACCCCTCGTCGCGGTACTGCGAGACAACCTCGGCACTTCTGATCCCGAGGATCATCGAATCTTATTTGTCTGGCTCCTCGCCTACGCTCGCCCCGGCATCGGTCAGCAGATTCTTTCTGCGGTTCCATTCTTTTACTGGGCGGGAATGGCTGGATCACAGAGTCACCCGAGCGGTCATCTGAGTCCGATTCTCGACTCCAGCGCGCCGGAGTACCGCTTTATCTCCGGATTGAGACACGATCTGTTGCAGTCTGAGGTTTTCGATCAGATGAGGATGCCGGTTCGGGCCATCTCGCGCGAGCGCGGCAGTAATGAGCTGGATGATGAACGCATTCAGCTGGAGGAGACGATCGCCTATCTGAAACATTCTCCCGTTTCAGATAGCGAAGTCGTCTTGACGCAGACAGAATTGGATTCGATCTGCGCCCGGCTGCAGTCACGCAAGGAGTTGCTGGGTGGGCTCGGAAACCAGCAGCACGCGATTGAAGTTGCTGCCGAGCGGAGACTCAAAGACGAGCAGGTTCGGAGCCGCAATTGGGAGCTTTTGCGCGAATGGGCGGACAAAACCGGCCTTATTTTTGAACCCGTCGATCTGGGAGGTGGGAGCGGTCAATACGCCGTATTATGGTTGCCGCTCGACGAATCATCCCAGCCAGTCGGATCTTCAGCCGGGTCCGTTTGGAAACTGCTGAACATCAAGAATCCTTGGACGGATCAGCGTCTTCGGAGTTCCAAGAGCAAACCCGTTCCTCGATGGCTTGATGAAAATGGAACTTTGCTTCCAGCCGGGGCTTCCGGAGCTCGAGAAATCTCGCTGCTTCCGCTCGGCTTCTACAGTCTGAGCTACCCGAGATCGCCACTTCTCCTTGTCGATTTTCGCGATCAGCGCCATCTGCGTTCGCGTGAAGTAATTTTTCGGGCAACGAGCGAGGTGATCCGCGGCGTACTCGGGCTATCGCATTTTACGAACTGGTATTGCTATCTTGCCCTGGACCTGTACGAATTCGTAATCGCGCGCCGCGGGAGCCCGGTGGACGGCGGTGCGCGATTGGACTGTTATGCGCGATTTCGTGTGGACCTTGCGCTGGATCATAATCTCGACCCGGCCTTTCGCAAAGAAGTTGAGCGGCGTGCCGGCTCCCTTATACCGAACCCTCTTACTGAATCACCCGATCAGGACATGCAGGCTGCCGGAGCACGCTATGCAGCACTTCTACATAAAACCGAAGAGACTGGAGCGGTTATGATGCAGGTCCGCAATGCGCGGCGCTCTGAAATTGCGGCATTCAATCAAAGTATGACCGGGCGGGTGATCAGTACGGTGATGTATGGTGCTACGTTTGGCTTGTACACGCATCGCGCGAAAGAAAGTGACCAGAATATCGAACAGCTGCAGTATTACCGGCGCGTTCAATATCAGCTCGATTTGCTGGACTCAGTGGTTGCCAAGGGAACCACGCCGGAAGTCGCTTACCAAAGCGCGCGCCTGGATGCATCGATAGCCGAACTGAGCGAACTGATGACTCGGGTGGAATCTCCAACAGTCCGTGCTCATTTTGCCGCCACATTGAGGCACGTGAGTGGGCTCTCACAGGATTCGATGCTGAAAGCCGAGTGCTCGGTGGCTCTCGCTGCGCTCAAGTCGAACGCATCTCCAATCGAGATCAGGGCTGGAATCGTTAGCTCAAGAGCAATGGTCGAGCGTGTGGTTTCGCCGAACGGCGGGTATTCAAGCGGCAGTTCTCCTTCCCGATCGCGATACGCCGCTTTTTAAAGAGTTGTCCCGGCGTAGGCGCAAGATTCGAGCGCCGTACACTCAAAGGTCATGGACCACTCTCCGTACTCACGACGAACCTTCCTGAACCAAGTCGGTATCGCCGGTGCACTCGCCGCGTCTGCAGCAACGGGTTCGGCTGTTCCATCCCAGGCCGAGACATCTCCGTCGCAAACGACAGCCATACCCCAGGCAGAGCGCATGCAATGGTGGCACGCAGCGAAATTCGGCATGTTCGTTCACTGGGGCCTGTACAGTGTTATTGGCCAACACGAATGGGCCATGGAGATTGAAGGAATCCCCATTCCGCAATACGAGCTTTTAGCGAAACAGTTCAAGCCCAAGCCGAACGCGGCGCGTGATTGGGCGAGGCTGGCTAAGCGCGCCGGTCAGAAATACATGGTCATGACAACCAAACATCACGAGGGCTTCTGCAATTTCCAGACTCAGCTTACGAACTACTGCGCTCCCAAACAAGGGCCCGGGCGCGATCTGGTCGCCGAATACGTGGAGGCTGCGCGCGCGGAAGGTCTGCACGTCGGCTTTTATTACTCGTTGATGGATTGGCATCATCCGGACGGCGCGCGCTGCGCGACGGACGAAGCAGCTCGAAAGCGCTTTGTCGAGTACACGCATGGACTGATCCACGACCTGATGAGCAACTACGGCAAGATCGATGTCCTCTGGTACGATGTCGACTGGCCGTTGACCGCAGAGCAGTGGGAGTCCGAACGCATGAACAAAATGGTGTTCGAGCTCCAGCCGCATATCATCGTCAACAACCGGAATGGGCTGGAAGGCGATTTCTCTACTCCGGAGCAGCACATCGAAGCCGCCAAAGCGGGCCGAGCCTGGGAAGCCTGCATGACGCTGAACGACAGCTGGGGATATCAGAAGAGCGATGACGCCTGGAAGACGCCAAAGACTATCGTCCGAAACCTGGTTACGTGCGCCGGTGGAGGCGGCAACTACCTCCTAAATATCGGTCCAAAACCGGATGGCTCCGTTCCCCAGGAGTCAGTCGAGGTCCTCGAAAAAGTCGGCGCATGGCTCGATCACAACGGGCAGGCGATCTACGGCACCGAACGCGGCCAGTTCAGCTCAGGTGTGTTCTCGGACTACAGCCGTCGAGGAAACACGCTTTATATCAACGTGTATTTCTGGCCCGGCGAAACGGTTGCCGCTGACTCGCTGTCGTTCTACCGGCCACAGAGTGTAATCGCAATCGGAGGCGTACAGGCCAAAGTTCAATCCGCGCGGCTATTGAGTTCGGGCAAACCTGTCACATTTGAACAAGATTCGCTATCGGTGAGGTTCACCGGCCTGCCAAGTGCTGCACCCGATTCTCCGAGCACCGTGATTGAGGTGCAGTGTGATTCCGAGCCGGTCATTAATCATGAGGCAATCCGCTCCAAATGGCCTCGGTACGGGGTGGGCGTGAGCTAAGCGGAATGCGAGCTAACTAGGAGCGCGACAATGGCGAGTGCGAGCGCGGGCGGCATCACCAGCACTCCCCACTTCAGAAATCTCCAGAATCCCACTTCCTGGCCCTCGCGCCGGATTGCGATGAGCCAGAGGATGGTCGCTAACGAGCCGGTGACAGAGAGATTCGGTCCCACGATCAACACCGATCAACACTGCGTCTCGAAGAGGGCCGGTGCGCCCGCTGCTCGGACGGCGGCTCCGCTGATCAGCCCGCTCGGGAGATTGTTCATGAGGTTCGAAATGACGGCGATGCCGAAACCGGAGCTCATGGCGGCCTCTAGGGGACCCCAGCTTTCCATCATCTGAAGCACATGAACGGCGGTACTCAATGCGCCGGCGCCATTCAGCGCCTCGACAATGACGAACAAACCAGCGACCAGAGGCAGAACACTCCAAGCAACTTCTTTCGCGATGTCTCGCGCGGCCGTGTGATCGCGAATCGAGATAGCGAGCGGCAACCAGCAGGCCGGCGATGCAGGCAGGGGCGCCAAGGTCCAGGTTGAGCGCTGATGCGGTCATCAAAGTAACGGCAAGGAACCCGATTCCATACAGCGTCAACCTGCCGCTGGGCGACAGTTTGCGGCTCTCGGCGCTCGAATGAACCGGTCCTCTGAGCAGCTTGCTCGCAAGCCAGCGCAAAACAATAAACGTAATAGAATGGAGACGATTGAGGGTAAGCCGAAAGGTCAGCAGCCACCGGCCAAGAGGTGGCATCGCGCCGTTATAGACGACCAGGTTTGCCGGATTCGAGATTGGCAGCACGAAACTCGCGGCATTCGCTATGAATGCGCAGATGAGAAGATAGGGCAGCGGATCCGCTTTTGCCGCGCGCACCGCAGCGAGCACCGCGGGAGTCAGGACAACAGCGGTCGCGTCGTTCGATAGCAGCACGGTGACGACGACGCCCACCGCGTAGATTAAAAGAAACAGCCGCGAGCGAGAGCCTTTCGCCGCCCGCACAGCATGCCCGGCAACCCAGTCAAACACTCCCTCACGGCGCGCCAGCTCAGAGATAACCATCATTCCGATCAGGAACAAATAGACATCCGTTCCCTTGCCGACCGCACGCGCCGCGGCAGCCAGGTGAAATGAAACGGCACAGCACGAGAAGACAGGCTCCAGCCGCGGCCCACCACGCCTCGGCCAATCCCTTCGGCCGGATCAGGACCAGGGCGATGGATGCAAGCGAGATCAGCCAAGTGGCAGCGGTTTGCCAGTGAACCGCGGAAAAAGTTTGCGCCGTCACTCGGATGCGACGCGCTCCTTCTCGAGGCCGTACTGCCGGAGCTTTTCGTACAGCAGACGCCGATGGATATCGAGCATGTCGGCAGCCTTGGACTTGTTTCCCTGAACCGCGGCGAGCGCTCGTTCAATCAACGTCCGCTCGAGCAACTCGATATTTCGCTTCCAGCCGTTACTGCAGAGGAACAAGATCCGTCCAGTTTGCAGTCGCGGGCTTCGGGTGCTGCTCATCGAGAAGCAGGATGTCGTCCGTGTCGATCACATTGGCGCGCGCCAGGACGATTGCGCGCGCGATCGTGTTTTCCAGCTCGCGAACATTGCCCGGCCACGAGTGTTCGCACAGAGTTGCGAGTGCGGCCGGTGTCATGGAAGCGGATCGGCCGCTACCGGCGAAGAAAGTGCTGCACGAGTGCTGGGATATCCTGCTTCCGTTCTCTCAGCGGCGGCAGGGAGATGGTGACGACGTTCAGCCGGTAATAAAGGTCGTCTCGAAATTCGCCCCTGCCACCGCCTGCTCCAGGTTTTTGGAAGTTGCGGTTACGAGGCGAATATCCAGCGGGACCGGTATGTTTGATCCCAGGCGCTCGATCGATCGCTCCTGCACGGCGCGCAGCAGTTTGGCTTGGAGCGCAGGCGCGAGTTCGGCAATCTCATCGAGAAACAGCGTACCGCCATGAGCCTCCTCGAAACGGCCAATGCGGCGATACAAGGCGTTGGTAAATGCTCCCTTTTCGTGCCCGAACAACTCGGACTCGAGCAACGCCTCGGGAATGGCGGCGCAATTTACTTTGAGCAGCGGCCCGCGCGCACGCGAGCTGTTTTCGTGAATGGCATTTACAACCAGCTCCTTGCCAGTCCCGCTTTCGCCGCGTATAAGCACGGTGGCGTCAGTTGCTGCTACTTGCCCGATGAGCTTGTAGACGCGCTGCATGGGAGGGCTATAGCCCACCATTGCGAGGCCGCTCGGCTGATCTTCCTTCGCCTCCGGGGGCGAGGCTTTGAGCGACAGCCTGCGGTACTCAATGCTGCGTCCGAGCTGCTTCAACACCTGTTCGAATTCAATCGGCTTCGAAAGATAGTCGAAGGCGCCGAGCTTCATCGCTTCGATAGCACTCGCGCTATCACCAAAGGCAGTCATCACCAGGAAAGCCGAAGTAGAACCGCCCGCCAGGGCTTTTCGAAGCACCGATAATCCGTCTAAGCCCGGCATTCGAAGATCGATCAATACGGCGTCGGGCTCCTGGTGAAGTATCAGTGAGAGCGCTTCGATCCCGTCACGCGCGGCAATCACCCGCATGCCTTCCGCTTCGAGCAGCCCGACCAGCGAACTTCTCGCTGCGTCCTCGTCTTCGGCAACCAATACAGTGGCGGTTCGCATATCACTCCTGTGGTAATTCCACGGCAAAGCACGCGCCGCCGTGGTCAGGACTGTAGATCAGATCTCCGCCCTGACTGCGCATCAGCTCGCGAGAGACCGCGAGCCCCAGGCCGGTGCCTGCCGGCTTTCGTCGTATAAAAGGGCTCGAACAGATGCTCCCGCTGTTCGGCGCTTAAGCCCGGCCCCGTGTCCTGCACTTCGATCACCGTTACCCCGTTTCTCTCGAAAGAGCGTACGTGTATCCTGCCGCCGCCGGACGAAGCTTCTAAGGCATTCAACAGCAGATTGACGATTGTCTGTGTCAACTGTTGCGAGTCAAAGCGGGCGCGGATTTCCCGTTCTACTGGCTCGAAGCAGATATGCGCGTTCTGCATCTCGGCCTGGCGCTCTACCAGACCTATGCAGTGCTCGATCGTGGGCACGACCGGCTGGACCATGGGGCGCGGTTGCCTCGACCGTTGCAAATCCAGCAGATCATTCAGCAGACTGTTGAGGCGGTCCACTTCTGTTCGAACCGTTATCAGATCTTCGCGTCGGATCGACTGAGTATTCAATCTGCGTTCGAGCAGTTGCACTGTCAGCCGGATGCTGTTCAGCGGATTCCGTATCTCGTGCGCAAGGCCGGCGGCTAGTCTTCCCAAAGCGCGAAGCCGGTCTTCTCTTCGCAATTCGCTTTCGAGCTTGCGGCGAACAGATGCCATGCGATTGATCGCTCGGCTAATGCCGCCCAATTCGTCTGAGCGTTCGGGCAGACGAAAATTGAAGTCCTGTTCGAGCGATGCGAGGCCTTTTTTGATCTGGGCAACACCGCGGGCAAGGCTCAACCCCGGTCGCGAGCGTTCCAGCAATGCTGACCATCGCGGCTAAGACCAGACCGGCGAGCAGAAGCTCACGCCGGCCTCTTCCAGGCGCGGCGCGTCCGGCCAGCCTCTTCATGGCCCAGTGACCGTTCGATGAGTTGGATCGGACTGCGCTCCCAGCACCAGCAGATCCGTGTGGCCGCGAACAAGGCGCGTGATCAACTGATTGGTTTTAAGGCTGCTCTCGGCGAGGGAAACAATCAGTCCTCGTTCCGCCTCCGGCACATCCG
The DNA here is from genome assembly GCA_963846185.1 of uncultured Acidobacteriaceae bacterium. Lineage (GTDB taxonomy): Bacteria > Acidobacteriota > Terriglobia > Bryobacterales > Bryobacteraceae > Bog-105. The sequence goes on from CAWJVA010000002.1 coordinate 93,526, forward strand.
TTTTCGCCGCCCCCGTATCGTGCGTCGGAAGGCGTAACCGAGGAAATCGGAACCTGTATAGAATCCGCCCTCACGCCGGGATACGAGCGTAATACGGTTTGCGTGATGCCCCGCAATGAGACGTCCCGCGCTCGCAACGGGCAGGCTGGACCATGAGCTGTCCGAGGATGCCCGGTATTGGTATTGTTGGCGAAGCTCATCAATAGCTGTCGCGATGGTTTTGTTTCCTTCCGCTACGACCACGCTTTCCGCGCTCTGGACGGCTTCCGTGATAAGAACCACGCTGAGAGTCGCGACACACACGGCGGCGATGAACGTGAACAGCAGCTGCAAAAAGAGCCGGTTTTGCAAAAAGCGGTTCATGGCTTATCTCGGGGCGGGGGCGGCGCGGGAGGATGTGGTGGCGGAGCTGGAGGTGTAATGGGAGGGCTCGCCGCTTGCGCCAGATTTTCGAGTGCCTTCACAACCTCATCTGCACACTTTGCGTTTTCATCCGCAGCAAGCAGGTCATGCCGGTCATAAGCACGCAGCGCGAGCTGATAGAAATCGCGCGCCCACTTGGGAAAGGACGCCGCCCGCGAGTCATGCGCCTGGCCTAAGAAATAGTCCGCCTGCTGCGTACGGAAGTAAACACGCTGCAAATGATTCTGAATAGCATCAGCTGGCGGCGCTCCTTTCGGCCCGCCGCCGGACAGGATGTGCTGCTGATGTTCGGCGACGTGTATGAGTGCGCCGGCTGCCTCTGCGAGCCGGTCCGCTACGAACGGCTCTCGCGACCTAAGCGCTTGCTCGGCGCTCGTCAGGAAACTGCCCGCATACTGCAGCGCCCTCGCCGCCGTGGCATTCACAGGCTTTGTCGAATCCAGCTTCATTCGGATATCTGTCAGGCGATCCTGCAGATTCGGCGGCTTCGGTTTTGGCCCGGGCCGGCCTGGCGGAAGCGGCTGCTGCGCGCACACGAAGGCGAACGCAACAACCGTCAGCGAGCCGAGTTTAATGAACACCGCGCAGTACATCCATCAGCTTCTGGTTGAGCACTCCGTCGTCCGCCGTCTAAGCGTTGACTTTGCGCGTATGCGAGCTGCGAACTTGTCCGGTCACCGCCCACCAGTGTACGGTCTATGCTCGATGGGGTGCATGTTAGGGCGCCGGAGGCGCGGGTTGTGGGGCGGGTGCTCCAGCCGGAGGTGGCGGAGGCGAGTTCGGTGCGGCGCCCGGTGATGTGCCCGCGCTCGGCGGTGGGGCGGGCGGCGCTGCTGCCCGGCTGCCTGGACCAAATACACCGATGGTGATCGTTTGGCCGTTTATGTTCAGCGTCTGCAAATCTACAACCGTGCGGCCGCTCAGCGTCCGGCGTGCATATCCGGAGTACGCGATTGCCACTCCCGGCCGGATCGATGATGGGTTCGTAGCCGCGAAGGGCGGCAGGCTGGCGAGCGTTCCGTTATCAAGCAGGAAGCCGTTGATTGCGCCATCCGAGCCGTAATTCAACTGTTCCACGCGCCCTGAACCTGAGTATGGAGCGGCGCCTCCTGGTTGAGGCATGCTGAACGTTTTCCCGGACGTGCGGTCCTGTACGGTCTGCGCCTGAATAGTCTGGAAGCCGGACGGCGATGTTTGGGTGTATCCGGCGATCTGTACCGTATCGCCTTTGTGCAGCGAGCCGCTAATGCGAAGTGTGGCCTGCGGCGGAAGTTGAACGAGCGAATTGTTGTTCAGCAGAAAGCCTGAGACTTCGCCTTCCCGGTCGTAATTGAAATGCGCGATTGTCCCTGACACAGTCGTGTAGACTCCTGCGGGCGCGGGCGGCGGGGCAGAAGGCGGAGCGCCGCGTCTTGGAGCCTGTGCGGCGCTTGCGTATGTGCACGCGCCGGCGAAGACGACGCAAAGAAAAATTTCCGATGCAAAGGACTTCATGAGAAATCGAACCTCCGCTGGAGCAGGTGCATTGTAAGCGCCACATCCTACTCGAGTGGAATCAATCACGGGCGTGTCGTAGCGGCCCGCCCTTGCGGTCCTTAAGCGTACATCCCTTGTTCCGATTTCACACGGCAAAGAACGTCCTTGAAGCACGCGGGGCTTCAGAAATCAGCCCGGCATTTGGGCCGCAGCGTGCGTTCTCGTACTCCGTGGTTGTAAAAGGAAGCTCACCGCCAAAGAACGGAGCCATCAAAAGTCTCCGCGCGCTCGATTGGTTGAACTTCTTTATGGCCGATGTGAGCACCGGTATCGGCCCATTCCTTGCGATCTACCTGACCGCGAGCGGTCACTGGAATCCGGCCAGTGTCGGCGTTGTGGTTTCGGCACAAAGTATCGCTTCCGTCCTCGCGCAAGGGCCCGCTGGCTGGCTCGTGGACTGGTCGCGGCACAAGAAGTTTCTCATCGTGGCGGGCACTGCTACGGTCGCCTTCGGCTGCTTCGCGATTGTCTGGTCGAAGAGCGAATCCGGCGAGATCCTGACCCAGACCCTGATTGGCATGGCGGCCGCCCTCTTTCCACCGGCCATTGCGGCGATCTCGCTTGGTATTGTCGGCAGGCAGAACTTATCGCGCCGGATCGGCCGCAATGAATCCTTCAATCACGCCGGGAATGTCACGTTCGCGCTGCTGGCAGGCGCGATCGGCACCTGGCTCGGCCAGCGCTGGATCTTTTATGCCTCCGCAGCGGCCGCGGCGGGCACCATGACAGCAGCTCTCGCCATTCGCTCTTCTGATATCGATAATGACGCTGCACGCGCGGCCACTGACCATACAGAAGACGGCAGCCCTGCGCGCGTCGAGAGCTTTAGAGGCCTGCTCCAAAACCGCTATATCTGGATCTTCACTGTGTCGGTTCTACTGTTCCATTTAGCGAACGCTGCCATGCTTCCGCTGGTCGGCGAGCTGCTCTCGAAAGGAAAGGACGGCAAATCTTCTCTGTATATGTCGGCCTGCATCATCGCGGCGCAGTTTGTGATGATTCCCGTGGCATTCCTGACCGGAACTCTGGCGGATCGCCTCGGCCGCAAGCCGCTCTTTCTGGCAGGCTTTGGAGTGCTGGCGCTGCGAGGCGTGCTCTACACGCTCGGGAAAGGATCCGTCTATCTTCTCGCGGTTCAAAGTCTCGATGGCGTGGGCGCCGCTATCTTCGGAGTGCTCTGGGTGATCATAATTTCGGACTTAGCGAAAGGCACAGGCCGTTTCAATTTACTGCAGGGCGTCATTCAGGCAGCATTGGGAATGGGAGCGTTCTTGAGTAACTTCCTCGCCGGATTTGTTGTAAAGAGCTTCGGATATAACACCGGCTTTCTGGGTCTTGCGGCCGTTGCTTTTACGGGGCTGCTGTTTTTTGTGATTTTCATGCCGGAGACGAAAGAGGTACGCGTGTCCATAACATCAACAGCCTAATATCTGCTTGCCGGCCGTTTGCGCCGGTCTGGCGAGGCCGGAACTTAGTGAGTAATTCTCCAGAAGAATCGCATACGTCCACACCCTCTGGAGAGCACCTATATAAGAAAGCTGTAGCTGAAATGACGTGCGCTGCGAAATCAGCACCTGCGGATAGGCGCTGGCCATTGCCTCATATTTGGCCAGATACAGGTGATAGGCTCGATCGGCGCGAGGAATAACATCGGCGCGATATCGTTCCGCCTCGTTGCGCGATGCAAGATAGCTCTGTAACAACTCCTGTGCGCTCTGCCGAGCCATAAGTCTCAATCGTGTAACTTCCGACTCGGCCATTTCGACCCTGGCCTGAGCTGCGGCAATGTTGCCCTGATTCCGATCAAAAATCGGCAGAGTGATCCCGGCGGTTGCGAAACCTTGCAGGCCCACCGGGTAGCGGGGATTGCCGTTGATCCCCTCCAGGTTCTGTTGCAATCCGGCGTGAATCTCCAAATCCGGGACGTTTTCACGCCGAGCGCTTTTGAGCTCCGCCTGCGCCCGCACGATGTCCTGCTGAGCGCGTTTGAGCAGCGGGCTGCCGCTGAGAATGCGATCGATGATCTGCTCGGGATCAATCTGCGGAGGATGCTGAAGATCGCCCTTCAATGGGCTCACCGGAATCTGAGGTTTACCGGCAAGCGTGGCCAAGCTGTAGAACGCCGCTATGAACGCACGCTGGGCCGTAGCATTGTCGATCTCCGCCTGCTCGGCTTCCACTTCGGCCTGCAGCACATCGGGAGCATCTGCCTGCCCTACATTGGCAAGTTTGTGCGCGGTCTCGACAGCATTATTGGCAACCGCCAGCAGCCGCTTTCGAACATTCACCGTTTCCTGTGCAGCGAGGGCCGCAATGAAATTCTGCTCAACGTCGCTCTTTACCCGCGAGCGCTGTTCCTGCAGGCCGATCTCATCTTCCCGCCGCTGCTGCTCATACACATCACGCCGCAGCCCGAGCTTTCCTCCAAGCACGAACTTTTGCTGAATAAATGCGCCCTGTTCCCCGCCCCCGAACGAACCGCCGCGAATCTGCTCGCCTTGATATCCGACCGCAGGATTCGGGATACAGTCCGGCCTGGCGCGCCTCGGCAGCCGACTGCTGTATGAGCGCGGTTGCCTGCCTGAGCGTCGGATTCATGCTCAGAGCAAGCTTCTCGAAGTCTTCCAATGCCATTGCGGGGCGGCCGGCGACATCCTTCAGCAGATCTGGAGCAGACTGCGCGAATCCGCAAACCGCGATTGCCAGCAGAAGCAAGACCGCGGCCTTCATTTGCGCTTCTCCGAATTGTTCGATTTCGGGCCTTGCCGGATTTTTTCCATCACGCGGTCATATTGATCCGGCGGCAAGACACGTACGAAGTTCATCATGCCCTGCATGAATCCGCTCCAGCCCGGGCGCAGACCGTAGTTTTCGGGTCGCTCGACCATTTCGTCCATCGCCATCATCGGTCCTTCCATGTAGGCGTCCTGTGGAAAGCCCGGCACGCTGCCGGCGTTCGGCGGGACATTCGGCTGCATCTGCATCCCCTGCATCTGGCCGTGCATGTGCTGCATGTCTCCATGACCGCCGCCACCGTTCGCCACCGTCTGATCGTTTGTCGAACCCACGCCCAAACCGCGCCCAAGGCTCGGTCCGTAGTCGTCTCCCATCGGCGCTCCGGGCGTTCCCTCGAGCATGCCCATGCCCTGATTCATGCTCATGCCCGCCGGCATGCCCGGTCCGCTGCGAACCATTGGCCCCACAACGGAAGACATTTGGTTCATCATGTGATGCGGCAAGTGGCAGTGCAGCATCCAGTCGCCCGGGATTGTTCGCGGTAAATTCGATGTCGCGCGACTGCGCCACGCCCACCAGCACGGTATTTCCCGGAGCCCACGCGGCCTCCGGAATGCGCCCGCCCTCCGTTCCCGTCGTTTGAAAGGTATGCCCGTGCAGGTGAATCGGGTGATGATCCATCCCGAGATTGATCAGCCGGATGCGAACCCGGTCGCCAAGCCGCACAATCAGCGGGGTGGTTGAAGGCGCTGCTTTGCCGTTCAACACCAGCCAATTGAACTCCATATTCATCGTGTTCGGAACGCTGTTGTTGGGGAGCACCGCGTACTCCTGCAGCAGAACCACGAAGTCTTTGTCGACGCGCGGCGCATACGCCACCTTCGGATGCATGATGAAGGCGCCCAGCATGCCGATCATCTCCTGCATCGCCATGTGGGAGTGATAGAAGAATGTTCCGGCCTGATGCAGCGTAAATTCGTAAACAAAGCGGCCGCCTGGCGGAATCGGGTCCTGGCTGATGCCCGGCCCTCCGTCCATCGCATGCGGAATCTCGAAACCGTGCCAGTGCATGGAAGTGGGCTCGGGCAAATGGTTCTCGACGATGATTCGGACCCGGTCGCCCTGCGTGATCTGAATCGTGGGTCCTGGCGCGCTCCCGTTGAATCCCCAGAGATCGAGCATCCTGCCAGGCGCGATCTGCTGCTTAACAGGCTCGGCAACGAGGTGGAACACTTTGACGCCGTTATCCAGCTTGAATGGCAGGTCGTTTACATCGGGCGTCTGCACCCGAATGGGCGGCTCATCCGGCGCACTGACCGTGCCTCGCGCCTTCGTCAGCCTTGCGCCCGAAACAGCCGCGGCGATGGCCGATGCGCTTCGGAAGAAGCCTCGACGGTTCTTCATTTGTTTCCCTTTCTTTCACTGACAAACTCAGCAACCTTCCGTGTATGTCGGCGCGCATCCGCGCCCTTTGCGCTAGTAAGTAGCCCAGTTGCAATATCTCCGGTATGTTCGTCTACAGGCTGGAAGGAGAAGTATGAAACGGACACTCGTAATATTTCTTTCGTGTGCGCTGCTACCGGCACTTTCATTGGCGCAGAAGGGCCATAAAGCCGAGACTATGACGGACCAGGAGTTTGTTGATTTCGCCGCACAAACCGATATGACCGAAGCACATCTCGGCCAAGTGGCGCAACAACAGGCTGCTACTCAAGGCATTAAGGACTACGGGCAGACGCTGGCAACGGATCACACGAACGATTACACGCAATTGACCACAGTTGCCGGGAAGGCCAGCCTGAATGTCCCGAAGGGGCTGGATGCCAAACACGACAAAATGATCGCACCCTTTGAAAAATTGCACGGCGCTGCGTTCGACAGTCATTTTCTGCGCGAAATGGTTACCGGACACACCGAAGCAATCGCTGTTTACAAACGTGAGTCGGCTGACGCGCAAAGTGCGGATCTGAAGGCCTATGCGACACAGGCGCTTCCCACTCTCCAGAAGCATCTGGACGATGCAAAGGCGCTAATGAAGAACCCGGGTAAGTAGCTACTTCACATCGGCGTCAAAGATTCCGGTTTCCACCGTTTCGCCGTGCTTCATCTGAACAAACAGGCGGTAACGCCCCGGCGACGGGAAGCCGTATGGAAAGACAACTTCGTTCGGCAAGGCATGGACCTGAACCGAACCTGCGTTCATGCCTTGCATGTCCATACCCGGCATATCCATGTGCCCTTTTTCCTCCGGACGCATAGCGGCGGGATGCAAGCTGACTGAGTTCTGCGCCATCATGAGCGCCGCCATTGATACGGAGCCGTTGGGATGAATATGAGCAAAGGTGGTTCCGTCAGTTTTCACGAATGCTGCGTGTCCCAGCATTCCCATATAGAAGGCCATATCGTGCGGGGCGGCGCGGGCTGGCGTTTCGAGCCGGAATTTGAAAAGAACAGGTTCCTTCGCCCGCAGCGTTCCCGGCCGGAGCCAGACCATTTTGTAGTGATCCGGCAGCGTAAACACATTAGTGTTCGGCGGCGCCTGCTGCCAGGCGGCGGCACTTCCCATTGCATCATCGCCGGTCAGCGGACGCCCGGCTAGCATCGGAACACCGACGCGGCCCACCAGCGTCTCGGGAAAGCCGTTGGCATGAACGATATCCGCGTAAAGGCGGTATTCGCCAACGGACATCGCCGGAAGCTGGACCTTGAACACTCCCGGATCGCTTGGCATTGGGTGAAGGTGGTAGACGACGTCCAAACCGGGCTCACGAATTGCATAAAGATGCATGAGATGGTTGTGGTCCGGGATCAGATCATCCACCGAACGCGTGAAACGAGACATCCGGCCTGGTCGCGGCCGCATCCACCCTGGATCACTCAGAGTCAGGCTCAAGCTACCGTCACTGCCAACCGAAGCCTGCATGTTGAGCGGTTTATACACCTGCTTGCCGTAGCTCGTGTCCTCGCTCGACCACCAGGCTTTACCCAGCCAGAGCGCTCCAGCAACAATCAAAAAAGCAATTGCCATAGCGAGATGCGCAGCGCGGAATTCCTTTTTTCCGGGTTGCAAGCCCGGATCGAGCTTAGCCTCGCGCTCGGCGGCTCCAGCCATGGCTACCACTCCGGCTACCAGAAACAAGCCGAGAACGGATAACAGCGCGCCGAGTCCGAACTGCATCTTCTTCGTTACGAGAGCCGCCGACGGTACCGGAATCGCGAGCTCTCCTTTGCCCAGTTGGCCATCGACGCTGACGCGCACCTTCCATGATCCAGGGGCCATCATCCAAAGCGAGCCGGTGAAGAGCTGAGCGTCGCGGGGCGAAACAGTCAGGATATCCGGAACCGGAGCGAATCGCGCCCCAGGACCGGCCATTGGCACCGGTACCGCCCGCACCTGCTTCACGCCCGGCGTTTCGGAGCGAATCTCGAGTTCGGCCACGCCCGGAATCACGACCGGCGGCCGCACCGTCACGAATAACTGATACGGGCCTGCTCTTCCGTCGAGGTAAATATCCGGGCTTCCCACGTGCGCCTGCGCGACGACGCACAAAACACCGGTGATGAGCAGTCTCCAGCTCAAGCGAAAAGCTCGTGTCATTTCGTCGCTACCGCTTGATCTTTACCAGCCAATCGCCGCGCGACATGCCCCAGCGAATCGTCACGATCGAGATCGCCAGCGCGAGCGCAATGCCTCGCCAGAACTGACTGAATGTTTCCGGGTAGAAAAGATTTCGGGCCAGATAAGACTCGGGCGAAAGTCCGTACCACAGATACATCGTTCCGAAGAAGCGGTTGTGCGAGGCGGGAGACATCAGGAAATCGGCAAACGGCCACTCGACCGCAAGCAACACGAAAACAAAAACAAACCCGCTGACCGCGGCCGTGATCCAGGGATTCCACTTCTTGGTGCGTTGCCACAGGAGATCGAGCGCGAGCGCCGGAACGATAAGCAGCATGGGGAATTCAGGCGGGATGAATTGTTTCACGTCTTGGTAGACCGGGCCGAGCTTCGGCTGGGCCGGGAACAGAGGCAGAATCAGAATCAGGCCAATCAGGAACAAAGTGTAGAAGGCGGCAACATAAGTTGCGCCGAATCTGTATCCCGTAACGCGCGGCGTCACCGCCAACGGAATCGTCGCCAGCAGCGCCACCGAGACATAAGGCACCGACGTGTGCAGGTCAACCCGCTCGGTGTATTCCATCAGAAGCACCATGATCATCACCAGCAGAATGCCCGCCACATAGACGAAAAGGCCGCGTGCGACTTGCTTCGGGCGTCCTTCGGTGCGATTGATGTAGCCCGCAATCAGCACCAGCGTCCCGAGAATCACGCCATAGGTCCCGATGAAGAGCACGATGTGGGGCGGACTCACGATCTTTACATCCAACCCGTACGCGTCATGCCACCAGTTATCAAATGGCGCTGAAGTCAGCATCGCGATGCCGCCCCAGGATGCGATGAACGCGCCAAGCGGCGCCCGAAAGCCCCAGATGCTCACCGAGGAATTCCGCAGCGGAGCCGATTTTGAGAACGTGGTGTACAGGATCACATAACCGAACGCGATCCCGGCCAGGACACCGCAGAGATAAATGGCAATATGCGCCGGCGTCCAGAACGTGTCGCGGCCGATCGAGCTATGCCACGAAATGTCCCAGTGACCACCGATGGTTGAGGATGTGATCGCCAGTACCGCGCACCAGATGTACCAGGGAACGCTGGCCGCCTTCGCTGCAACGTGGGCGTCTTCGCGAGTATGCGCTCCAAGAGCAGCGGCAGACGCAGTCGCCATGGATGCCTCCTGTATTTGGGGAACTAAGACTATTATGTCTAACTACGCGATTCCAGATTCCCGAGTTCTCCGCCGTCAGGCAGCAAACGAAACTAAAAACAAACTAAAAGAAAATTTGTTTTGCTTGTAACGAAAGCTAATGTAAGATAGCAGCACAGCCGCGGAGAGAATGGCTCTCCATCGAACTAATGATGATTTTGATCACGCGGAATGGTTAACAAGAAAGGCGACCGGCTGCTTGCGGGAGAACGGCGCCGGGAGATTCTGAGCGTGCTGGACCAGACCGGCCGCATTACCGTCGACGAGGTTGTCAGGCGATTCGGCGTGTCGGCTGTTACGGCGCGCAGTGACCTGGACGCACTTTCGGAAACCGGTGAACTGGTTCGCTCGCACGGCGGCGGGATCAAACCGCTCACAGCAGCGCCCGAGCATCCCCTCAAAGTTCGCGAGGGCATGCATCACGAGGAGAAGGTCCGCATCGCGCAGACAGCCGCTAAGCTGATTCGTCCTCTGCAGACAGTTATCATCTGTTCGGGTTCCACTTCCGCGGAGTTAGCACGCCAGATCCGCCGTAATTCGCCTGAAAACATCACGGTTATTACGTACGCGTTGAACATTGCCTATGCTTTGGCCGACGTTCCGAATCTTTCACTTTTCATGCTGGGCGGCTTCCTGCGGCATCCTTCCACCGCCTTGGTCGGCCCGCACGCCGAGCACATGATGCATTCGCTCCATGCGGATCATTGCTTCATGAGCACGGTCGGCCTCGACCCCGAGATCGGAATCACGACTATCGACATCATGGAGGCGGAACTGAACCGCCGCATGATCGAATCGGCGGCACAGGTGACGGTGCTCGCGGATTCAAGTAAGTTCGGACACCGCAGCTTGTCCCTGATCGCCGACTTCCGCTCCGTCCACCGCGTGATCACGGACAAGAACGCGCCTGCAAACGATGTCCAGAAACTGATCGCGCACGGCGTGGAAGTCCTGCTGGTTTGAGCTCCGGGCAGACCTGTTTCCCTGCTTAAGTTTCCTTTTACCTTTCGTTTTGTTTCTTTTTCCTTGACATTGGCTTTCTTCTCCTTTAAACTTCCGTCAAGCTGGGAAAACTCAGCCGCCGTGCGCGCGCTGAGGCTCGATTGGTAAAAGGAGTAAGTTTTTATGAGGTTTGGCTCGAGTAGCCTTCCGGAACGAACACTGAAAAGTGTATTCCAAATAGCAGTTCTGCTGCTTCTGGTAGCAGCAACATCTCTGGCGCAGGAAGTAACTGCTGCCATCAACGGACTTGTCACAGATCCCTCGGGCGCTGCAGTAGTCGGCGCAAAGGTAACCGCCAAAGATCTGGATCGCGGAACAACCTTCCCGACCACCACCGACGGCAGCGGGTTTTACAATCTTCCGCGCTTGCCGGTTGGCCGGTACGAGGTCCGCGTTGAGAATCCCGGATTCCAGTCGGCGGTCAAGCCTGATGTCGTTCTGCAACTGAACCAGAACGCCCGCCTTGACTTTCAGCTCGCGGTAGGCAACGTAAATCAGACGGTCGAAGTCACTGGCGCCGCGCCCATCCTTCAGACAGAAACGACACAGCTTGGAACCGTTCTCGATGCAAAAACCAATGTGCAGCTGCCCCTCGCGACCCGAAACTATGTTCAACTGACGCTGCTCGCGCCGGGAACCGTCACAACGGACCCGTCGACTTTTACCGGTCCCCAGTCCTCTTTCAATGGCGGCCGGCCGCTCGTGAATGGAAATCGCGAACAGACCAACAACTTCCTGCTGGATGGCATGGATAACAACCAGGTGTCCGAAAATGCAGTCGGCTACACGCCCAGCCCTGACGCGATTCAAGAGTTCAACATGATCACTCAGAATGCGTCGGCTGAGTTCGGCAACTTCATGGGCGGAATCATCAGCGTCAGCATCAAGGGCGGCTCAAACGCCTTCCACGGCGACGCATTCGAGTTCTTCCGGAATAACGTTCTAAACGCTAATAACTGGGCCAACAATTTCAATGGTCTTCCCCGGCCCTTGCTCCGCTGGAATGAGTTCGGCGGCTCGCTCGGCGGTCGAATCATCAAGGACAAGCTGTTCTTCTTTGTTGATTATCAAGGGTCGCGCTTCGACCAGCCGGCGACCAGCAGCGCCTTTACTGTGCTGACAACCGCCGAGCGACAAGGAAATTTCTCGCAGGTCCTGGCACAACAGGGGACGCAGCTCTATTACCCGCTCACGATCGGCACGAAAAACCCGATTCCTATTCCTGGCAACAATCTCGCAGCTGCGGGCTTGCTCAGCCCACAGGCCTTGCCATCATGAGCTCATCGCTCTATCCGCAGCCGATAAATGGCAACCTGACGAATAATTCAGTGAATACGACTCACACTTACACGAATCAGGATCAGGGTGACGTAAGAGCGGATTGGAATGCGTCCGACAAGGATCATCTGTTCGGCCGCTATTCGCAAGCCCACATTCTAAATCCCACGACCAACAGCATTCCACTCCTGTACAACAGCGAAACACCTACCCGTCGTACAACGGCGTGCTGGATTACACCAGAACCTTCAGCCCCACGTTCGTCAATGATGCCCGCGTCGGAGTGAACTACATCCCGGTGATCACTGGTGCGCTGAGCGGAACCGGAATTTCCGCGGCCAGCGTTGGCATTCCAGACGTTCCAACCAACGTTCTCCCGGGATTTGTCTTCACCAGTGGTAATCTCGCGGGCGTGAAACCGGCTTCGGTAATCCAGAAGTGTTTGAGGAATTCGCCGATACCGTGATTCAAGCGGAAGATACCGCAATTATCACCAAGGGCACTCACACCATGCGGGCCGGCTTTCAGGCGTTCCGGGAACGAATCAACACTTTCTACTCCGGTAACGCCGGCATCGCCGGGCAATTTGATTTCAATGGCCAGTACACCGGCCTCGCGGAAGTCGGATTTTATGGCCGGACTGCCGTACAACGTGCAAGGTGGTATCGCAGGTGGAACCTGGGGACAGCGCTCCACTATCTACGGCGCATTCTTCCAAGATGACTGGCGCGTCACTCCCAACCTCACTTTGAATCTGGGCCTGCGCTGGGAGCTTCACACTCCCTGGGTAGAGGTTCACAACCGCCAAGCGAATTTCAACGAGATCACCGGCGCTCTCGAGTTAGCCGGACAGGATGGCAACAGCCGTGCGCTATACAAGCAGTACAACGGCATCACCAATTTCCAACCCCGCATCGGGTTCGCTTACAGCCCGACGCCAACACGGTGATCCGCGGCGCGTACACTCTTTCAAATTTCCTCGAAGGAACCGGCACGAACCTTCGTTTGACCCTGAACCCGCCGTTCGCGACTGAGCACAACATCAATTACACGCCGACCCAGACTCCCTCAACCCTCGCCGAGGGCTATTCGGTGTTCGGCGCGAGCACTGCCAATAACATCGACTATACGGCGTATCCCTTCGCATCTGGAGTCCCAACTTCCGCCCGGCCGTTTCCAATCAGTGGAATTTCTCAATTCAACACCAGTTCGGAAACTCGCTGACTCTGCAGGTGGCTTACGTTGGACAGAACAATGACCATTTAGTTGTGCCGATCTGGGCTTCGCAGCTACAGAAGCTTCCAGACGGAACCAATGTTCCGGGATATCTTAGCGGGAACACGACGCTTGCTTGGTGAAATCGGCAACGCCAAGCTTACCGATACCAACGGCATTCAAAACTACAATGCCCTTCAGGTCTGCGTTACAGAAACGTTTGAGCAGTGGCCTCGAGTTCCAGGCCAATTACACCTGGTCGAAGTGTATGTCGGACGCGGTCGGTTATTACGGTGGCTACGGTCAGGCGGTGGGTAATTGGTACTACTGGCAGGACACTTACGATTCTAAGCGTAACTATGGCCCCTGTTATTACGACGTGACAAAAGCTCTGAATGGTTTTGTCACTTATGACATTCCGTTCGGACGCGGCCGTAAGTTCGGAGCAACATGAATAAGGTCGTCAACGCGATCGCTGGCGAATGGTCGGTCAACGCGATTTTCAACTGGCGCGGCGGCTTCCCATATACTATCGATTCCAGCCAGGATAACAGCGGGACAAACAATCCCAACCAGCTCGCCAGCTGCATCGGCCCACAGCACGTTACGGCACTCGTGTCGTCAACCCGGCCAGCGGTACTGCTAATGGCTACCAATGGTTTGATCCAACGGCCTACGCCAACGAAGGTATAAACCAATTCGGCACCTGCGGCGTCGGCACCATTCGCGGGCCTGGCCTGCATACGGTCGATCTCAGCCTTACCAAGTTATTTGCGATCACCGAACGCCAGAATCTCGAATTCCGTGCGGAGGCGATCAACTTCACGAACTCGATCATACTGAACGCCCCGAACGTGGGTATCGGATCCACCTTGGGTCAGATCACCAGCTCTCAGGGCGAGCGCAACATCCAATTCGGTTTGAAGTATAACTTCTAGATCGGCTACTCAAGTCATCGGGCGACGTCTTCCGGAGATCGCCTTTTTTGTTTAAGGCTCCTACTCCGATCGCAGCGCCTCCACCGGGTCAACGTGCATCGCACGGGATGCCGGAATCAGTGTCGCTGTAATGGCAACCACGAAAAGCAGAGCAGCCGCGATATAAAGCGAAGACAGATCCATCTTCGGAACTTCGTACAGCAGGCTTCGCACGAGCCGGCTGGCTGCCAGCGCGAGGACGGAGCCGGCAATTGCTCCCGCGATAACAAGCGCAAGGTGCTCTCGAAGGAACATCCACACGACTTGGGCCGGCCTAGCCCCGACACTCACTCGAATGCCGATTTCACGCGTCCTGCGCGCGATGGAATAGGAAACCAGGCCATACAGGCCCACCGCCGAGAGAAACAAAGCGAGCGCGCCAAACATGCTCGAAAGCAGCGCCAGCATGCGTTGACGGGCGATGCTCGAATCGCGCTGCACAGCCATCGTCTTGAACTGCTGCAGCGGCATCGCCGGCGCGATGTAATGGATCAGATCGGCCAGCTGGTGCTCAAACCCTTCAGCGTTGCCGCGCACCCGGACGGTGAGCACCTGCCACTCGCGTGGACTCTGCAGCAGCGGCGTGTACACCATGCTCTTACGCTCTTCTGTGAGATCGAGGCTCGGCAGGTTCGCAACCACCCCCACTATCGTGATCGGCCCGGCGCCGTTCATTCCTCCCCTGAACTGCTTACCCAAAGCATTCTGGTGCGGAAAATAAGTGGACACGAACTTCTCATTAACGATCGCGACCCGAGGCGCCCCGTCCCGGTCGGCAGGGGTGAAATCGCGGCCGGCGCGAAGGGGTAGCCCTAACGTCTGAAAGTAGTTCGGCGAAATGTTGGCCCAGAAGGTCTGGAGCGCTGTACTGTCGGCAGTGGGATTCCCCGGAATATCGACGCTCGAAGCGAGCATCAATCCGGAAAGCGGGCTCGGGGCCCCATAAGCCACCGAGACAACGCCCGGAATCGCGGAAACCCGATCTTTGATCTCGCTCAGCAGCGAATCCGTTACACCGGCATGCCCCAGCCCGCCTCCGAAGCTGATATCGGCAAGCACCAGGTGATCCGGGTCAGCGCCGATCTGGACAGCGCGCAGGTTTCGCAGTGAACGCTCGAACAGCGCGGCGCCGAAGAGCAGCACCATGGTGAGGACCACCTGCATGATGAACAGAATTCGCCTCAGATATGCGGCCTGTCCGGCTCCGCCCTGCAGCCGGCCACGGCCCTGCAGACTGCTTCCCGGTTGTGCGTTTGAAGAAAGCCAGGCGGGTCCAGCCCCGAAAAGCAGCATGGCGACGACCGCCGCCAAGGCCGTAAATAAAACTACCTGCCAGTCGAGAGAGACATGCAACAGGCCGTACGTTTTGCCCTTATTGAATTCCGCCGATAACAAGGAAACCAGGCCCATTGCGAGCAACAATCCGAGAACCGCGCCTCCCGCCGCAAGATGCAAGTTTTCGATCAATAACTGCCGCACTACGCGCCAGCGGCTTGCGCCGAGCGACAGTCGCGTGGCGATTTCCCGCTCCCGTTCCTGACCCCGCGCAAGCAGAAGATTGGCCAGGTTCAGACAGGCGATTAGCAAAACGAGCGCAACCGTTGACATCAGAACGAAAAGCGGGCCGGCCATCTGATTCCAACGGTCAAAGCCACGAGGCGCTGCTTTCAGACGGTATGAGGTAATTGCGGAGTCTGGACGGTCTTTCGGCAATGTCTGTGCAATTCGAGTTGCCACCGCATTCAGGCCCTGCGTCGCCTGCTTGAGATCAACCCCGGCCTTGAGCTTCGCCAGAATCTGAAGCCAGATCACGTGCGGATTGTCCCTGTCCATGCCGCGCGACAGGTAATTCAAGGCGGCCATAGGAAGTTCGAGATCCGGCGGATCCTGCAAACTCAAGCCGGTGAATGCCGGACCAGTTACCCCGACCACCTCGACAGCGTTCTTGTCGAGCTCGATTACCTTGCCGGCGATCTGAGGGTCCGCGCCGAACGCCGTTTTCCAGAGTTTGTAGCTCAGCACGCAAACACGGCCGCCCCCAGCGCCGGCATCATCGCTTTCCGTCAACAAGCGGCCCAGATACGGAGTTGCGCCAAGGAAACGAAAGTAGTTTCCGCTCACATACATCGCGCTCACGGTTTTGCTTCCATCGTGCCGGGTCAACTGGAACTCGCTCGTCCCCCACTGGGCCGTCACTTGCTCAAACATCGTGCCGTTTTTTCGAAGCTCGCGATAAAACGGATAGCTGAAGAAGTTCTGATAATCGTTGAGCGGCTTGTTATATGCCTCCACTTGCACCACGCGTTCCGGATGGGACACTGGCAGCGTCTGCAACACCAAAGCGTTCAGCAGCGTGAAAATGGCCGCATTGACGCCTATGCCGAATGCGAGCGACAGAAGCGCGGCTGACGTGAAACCCGGACTCCGTGCCAGGTTTCGGAACCCGAACACGATATCCCGGCCCAATTGCTCAATTGAGGTGAACCCGCGCCGGTCCCGATACTCTTCCTTGATCTGCTGAACGGGTCCGAAGGCGCGCTTGGCTGCGAGCTTCGCCTCCGCGGGTTCCATACCCTCGCGCTTGAATTCCTCTTCGAGGGCGCTTAAATGTCCGGTCAATTCAAGCTCTAGCCGGGCATCGGCCTCAGCCCGCCGCAGCATCGAAAGTAACCGCTTCATCCAGATCATCTCTACACCGGGTCTTCGAGCAGGCTGTTGATGACGCCGGAAACGCGGCGCCATCTCTCGGTTTCTTCCTGCAGCGCCTTCCGGCCCGCACGTGAGATTGAATAAAATCGCGCCTGCCGGTTGTTCTCAGACTTACCCCACTCGCTCGTGATCCAGCCTTGCTGCTCCAGGCGAAGCAGGGCCGGATAGAGCGTACCTTGATTGAGCTGCAGCAGGTCCTTCGAAACCTGTTGGATGCGCTGCGCAAGGCCATAGCCATGCTGCGGCCCCATGGCGGCCAGGCTGCGCAGGACGATCAGGTCGAGCGTGCCTTGCAGCAGCGGCTCGCGGGAACTCTCTTCTTTAGACATCCAAAAGAAGCATATCCCACCCTCCTTTTGCCTGTCAACAGGAGGATGCGCGACACCGCAACGCTTGGTAAAATAACGGTAAATACGCCTGTAATGGTTACCGCTCTCACACTTGCCGAGGAGATTGTTGAGCTGAAACAGCAGCGCAAGGCAATCATCCTCGCGCACCACTACCAGGAACCCGAGATTCAGGAGATCGCCGATTCCATCGGTGACAGCCTCGAACTCGCGCGGACCGCTCAAAAGTTCGAGGGCGAAACCATCGCCTTCTGCGGTGTCCGCTTTATGGCTGAAACTGCCAAGGTGTTGAATCCCCAGCGTACGGTGGTGCTTCCAGATATCCATGCCGGGTGCAGTCTGGTCGATAGCTGTCCGGCAGAGGGCGTGCGTGCGTTCAAGCGAAAGAATCCCGAGTACGTGGTGGTTGCGTACATCAATACCTCGGTGGAGGTGAAAGCCGAGAGTGACATTCTCTGCACATCGCGAAATGCGGTCGCAGTAGTGAATTCGATCCCGCCCGAGAAGCCGATTCTGTTTCTGCCCGACATCAACCTGGGCAACTATGTTCAGACCCAGAGCGGGCGGAAAAACATGAAGATCTGGCAGGGGGCTTGTATCGTTCATGCAACTTTTCCCGGCAGACGCCTGG
Organism: uncultured Acidobacteriaceae bacterium; assembly: GCA_963846185.1. GTDB lineage: Bacteria > Acidobacteriota > Terriglobia > Bryobacterales > Bryobacteraceae > Bog-105. The sequence goes on from CAWJVA010000002.1 coordinate 111,209, forward strand.
CAAAAGCGCGCGCTGAGCATCCTCAAGCGCTTGTGGCTGCGCACCCGGAGTGCCCGGGAGACGTTCTGCGGATGGCGGACTTTATCGGCTCTACTTCGGCCATCATTGACTGGTGCTCGAAGCAGTCCGCCGAAGAGTTCATCGTAATGACCGAGAGCGGAGTGCGTTACTCGCTCGAAAGACTTTCGCCCGGCAAGAAGTTTTATTTTGTTGCGAACGAAAATTGCAATTGCAGCGAGTGTCCTTACATGAAGATGAACACACTCGAGAAACTCCGGGATTGCCTCGCAAATCTGAGTCCTCGCATCGAGCTGGCTCCCGATATCATGGAGCGGGCGCGCCGGCCGATTGAGCGCATGCTCGCGGTGAAATAGCGTCCAGAGTGACTTCGCTCGTCCAACTCGTTCCGCACACTATCCCCGCAGCCCCGCTAAGCGGGCCGTTGCTTGATACGTTTGGAAGGCTCCACTCCGATCTGCGCATCAGCGTCACCGATCGCTGCAACATACGCTGTTTCTACTGCATGCCGGAGACAGGAGCCGAGTTTGCGCCGGCCTCTTCGCTGCTGAGTTTCACCGAGATAGTTCGTTTCGCAAAAACAGCAGTTTCGCTTGGCATTAGCAAGATTCGAATTACCGGTGGTGAGCCGCTGCTTCGTCCCAAGCTGCCGGAGCTGATCTCCGCTCTCACGAAACTGGACGGCGTCCGCGATCTCGCGTTAACGACCAACGCCGTTCTGCTTGCGCGTACCGCCCGCTCGCTGTTTGATGCTGGCCTCCGCAGACTGAATGTCCACCTTGACACGCTCGATCGCGAACGTTTTCGTATCATCACGCGCCGCGACGATCTGGAGAAAGTCCTCGCGGGCATCGAGACTGCACGCCAGATCGGTTTCGAGGTAATCAAAATCAACGCAGTCGCCATAAAAGGACTCACCGAGCCCGATATCATCCCATTCATTCGTTACGCACGCGAGCGCAAAATCGAGGTGCGTTTTATAGAGTTCATGCCACTCGATGCGCAGCAGATCTGGTCCCTCAATCGCGTCCTGACCGCGGATGAAATGATCGAGACACTAACGAACGAGTTCGGGCCACTCACGCCCGTACCCGACGCCGACCCGCGTGCTCCTGCGACCGAATACCGGTTCGCGGACCACTCGCGCGTAGGCTTCATCGCCTCCGTAAGCCGGCCGTTTTGCCTCAACTGCAACCGGCTCCGGTTGACGGCGGATGGAAAATTGCGTTACTGCCTGTTTGCAAGAGAAGAAACCGACGTGCGTCGGCTGTTGCATAGCGAGGGTTCGGACCAGGAACTCGAGGCAGCGATCCGCTCGACGGTCTGGAAGAAGTGGTCCGGGCACGACATTCATCGCTCTTCATTTGAGCCGCCGCAGCGCCCGATGTATTCGATCGGCGGCTGATGCCTGAAGTCCAACTCGAGGGGTTACACCAGATCCTTACGGGCAGCTTTGGCTTTGCCGCGTTCCGGCCCGGCCAGGAGGGCGTCTGCCGCGCAGCCGCGGAAGGCCGCGATGTCCTGCTCGTAATGCCGACCGGCTCCGGCAAATCGCTCTGCTATCAACTTCCGACCGTTGCGCGCGGCGGCGTGGGGCTGGTGATTAGTCCGCTGATCGCGTTGATGGAAGATCAGGTCGCCAAGCTGAATGAGAAAGGTCTGAGCGCCGAGCGAATTCACTCAGGCCGGAGCCGTGCGGATTCGCGCGCGGCTGCCATCGCCTACCGTGACGGAAACTTGAAGTTCCTTTTCATCGCGCCGGAGCGGCTCTCGGTGCCAAATTTCCCAGAGTTTCTGGCGCGCCGCAAGCCCGGCCTGATTGCGGTCGATGAGGCGCATTGCATCTCGCAATGGGGTCATGATTTCCGGCCGGACTATCGTATGCTGCAACATTACCTTCCTCTGCTGCGTCCTTCCCCGGTAATCGCGCTGACTGCTACCGCAACACCTCTTGTCCAGAATGACATCATTCAGCAGCTCGGGCTGAATCAGCCCGTCCGCTCCATTCAGGGCTTTCGCCGCAAGAACATCAGCATCGAAGTCGTGGAAATCCCAGAGTCGCGCCGCAGTGATCTTACTCTGACGCTGCTTCGCGATCCGGCGCACCGGCCTGCCATTGTTTACGTTCCCACCCGCGCAGAGAGCAGCTCGCTCGCCGGCATGTTAAGCGCTTCGTTTCGCTGCGAGCCGTACCATGCAGGGCTTGGCCCCGAACGCAGGCAGCAGGTGCAGCAGCAGTTTTTCTCGGGCGAGCTCGAAGTGATCGTGGCGACCATTGCGTTCGGCATGGGAATCGACAAGCCCGATATCCGGACAGTTATTCATACCGCCATGCCCGGCAGCGTGGAAGCGTATTACCAGGAGATCGGCCGCGTGGGCCGCGATGGAGCTCCCAGCCGCGCGATCCTGATGCACTCCTATGCCGACCGCCGGCGGCATGATTTCTTTCTCGACCGCGATTACCCGGACGTCGATGCGCTCGATGGCATTTACCGGTTATTGACCGAACAGCCCACCTCGCAGAGTGATCTGCGGAACGCGTCGCCGCTCGATGTGGCTCTGTTCGATGGGGCTCTCGAGAAGCTGTGGATTCACGGCGGCGCGCGCTTCGAGGCGGGAGGCAGAGTAAGGAGGGGCGATGCCAGGTGGCGCGATTCGTATTTACGCCAGATTGAGTACAAACGCGCGCAGCTCGATCTGATGTTGCGTTACATCGATACCGGTCAGTGCCGCATGAGCGCGCTGGTGCGCCACTTCGGCGATCGCAGCGACTCCCAGGCCTGGTGCGGCGCATGCGATTTCTGTGCTCCGGAAACGTGCGTAGCTCAGCAATACCGGGGCGCGAATAACATTGAGAGCCGAACGGCGTTAAAGGTGCTCAGCGCTCTCGCGGGTGGAGTAAACCGATCAACCGGCAAGCTGCATGCCCAGGTCTGCCCGGCAGGCGAGCTGAACCGCAACAGCTTTGAGGAACTGCTCACGGCGATGGCGCGTGCCGGTCTGCTGGTGCTCGCCGATGCGATTTTCGAAAAAGACGGCAAGGAGATTCCGTACCGCACCGCGCGGCTGACACGCGAGGGTGTTACCGCCGCCCGCGAGCAGCCGCTCGATCTGCAGATTCGAGAGAGCCACGCGCCAAAGGCGAAAAAGAGAAAGCGAAAGAAGTAGCTCGACTCCTCGGATTCTTGCCCTTTTCAGGACCTGATGGTATCGCCGCATTTGTAAAGATAGGAGGAACGTGGAGATCAAAGAAGTAATGCTGCCCGGTGGAAGTACGGGCTCAGCAGCCGAATCCACTCGCACTCTGAGCGCCTGGGCCGTTTCAAAACTGTCTCAGCTTCACTTACTCGCATTATGTGGAGCACACGTTTTAATGGCCCTTCTGTTTCTTTATTCGTTGGCCTTCGCTACTCACTTTACGTTCCGCTTTGCGCCGCTCCAGTACATGGATCAGTATCGCTATATGGCGAACGGCTTCGCCCACCTGCATATGTACGGCTCCGATGTTAGCGGCAAAGCTTTGCCTACGGGCTGTGCGGATTGTATGAACTTCGAAGGCAAGGTGTACTATCCATACGGCCCGGTCCCCGCATTCATTCAGGTCATTCTCGTCAACTTACTCAAATTGCACGTCACAGACGGAGCCATTGTATGGGGAATCTGTGCAATCAGTCTGTATGCAGCGTTCTGGATTTTTCGGTGGTATGGGCGAGAGATTCTCCGCTTGCGAGACTTGGCCGCGATTCTTGCGGCCACCGCGGCCGTAGTTGTAATCGGAACCACTGATATTTTTCTGCACACATCCACTGTTCCCTACGCCTGGTCCGAGGCCTGCGCGGCGGGCCAGTTACTCAATCTTCTTTCGGCATACCTGCTGATCCGCGCGCTCCACTCGGAGCGGCCCAACGGGATTCTTTGGTCCGGAGTACTCAGCGGCGTGAGCTTCCTGTGCAAGCAAAACTATATCCCTGCGGTATTGGCAGGCGTGGCCCTGTTGCTCTGGACAGCCCGCCGCTGCCGGTGGACGCACCGGCAAGACATGGAAGCGAGTGTCCTGGTTCGCTCTGCCGGTCGCCGCTTGTCTCGGTCTACTGCTGCTCTATAACTATGCGCGGTTCGGCAACGTGTTCGATACCGGCTTTCCGTATCTCAACGCATCTGAGACTCATCCCGAACCGTATCAGATGCCGCAGCCGCATCGCATCCCTTACAACTTCTACAATCACTTCCTCGCCGGAGCCGAGATCCGTACCACCGACTTCCCATTGATTCTCGGCAAGTCTTCGAACTTTGGCGGCATCAATCACCGCGATGGGTCGGGCGGTCTGCTGCATAACTTCCCGAGCTTTTCGGTATTCATTTCGATGCCGATGTTGCTGCTGATACTTCCCGGCTTCGTCTATGCAGCTTTTCTGCTCCTCCGTAACCGAACGACGCCCGCCTGGGACTACTGGCTCTACCTGGTTGCGCTCTGGTGCTGTGTATTTGCCTACTTCTTAAATGAATCCGGCTCTTTCATGCGCTACCAATACGACATGCCCTTCCTGTTAGGTATGTGTGTTTTGCAGGTTGTGGTGTTTAGCTGGCGCGCTGCCGGCCGTTTCAGAGAGCCTTTCTTAAGAGCCGGCACTCGGTCCGTTCTTGCGGTCTTTCTTGGCCTCAGCTTTCTGGTGCAGGTTGCCATCGGGGCCGACCAGACTGCCGGTCTGATTCTGTCCCGCACGGATCAATTTATTCACTGGCATGCGGCAGAAAGGGCGTCGGATGTGCGGCTGCGGCGGCGGGCGCAGGAAATCCGCCAGGCGATCTTCAACATCAAGCTGACAACCACCATCACATACGGACCTGAAATTATTCCATCGCCTAATGTTGCAGGCTCGATCTGGCTCATTCGCGGATCAAACACTCTTTACAGAAGTAACGGTGTGAGTTGGGACCTGGTTTCGAGCGAACCGCTCCGGTTTGCGGTGACCTTTCCGGTCAAAAGCAGCGGCCACTCGGAGCCATTGCTGCAGTTTGGTTCAGGGCGATTCACGGACGCACTGAGCGTCCGGTATTCCGGGCCGAGTGCTGTCGTCCTCACGTATCAGCATGGCCAGATCGCGCCTTGCTCCAGCGGAGCGATTACCATTCAACCCGGCACTCCTGTAGCGATGTCCATGGAGTCCGATCCGGTATTACAGCGAGTTCGTATACGCATAAACGAAGCCGTTGTGATGGAGTGCAGCGGTATCTACGCCGAAGCAGAAAGCAACCAGCATCTGGGGATCAATGCAATTGGGCTAGCGGGACTGGAGCCCCGCTTTTCGGGTTTGATTACGGCTGTCACGAAGAGCCTCTACGAAGATGCGGGCGCACAGCGGTTCAGATTGAAAGTCACGCTGCCGGAGCACCCTGCAAGTGGATCCGAGCCGCTGCTCCAACTCGGTACCGTTCGCGGAGACGCGGACATGCTGGGCATTCGCTACCAGCGCGATGGCCAGTTCGGTATTCTGTTCGATCATTGGGGTAGCCCGATGTGCTCGAGCGTTCCGCAGGTTCCTAATCTCGGGCACGAGCAGATCATCGAAGCTGTTATCGACCCCGTATCCGGTCACGTGCTGGCGGAATTGAATGGCCGCACGGTAATGGGTTGCAACAGCGGCGCATTCCCGGATGCCCTCAAATCAAGACTGCTCGGCAAGAACACGCTGGGATTTACAACCGTGGGCCCGGCCTTCTCCGGGACAATCTCGGAGTTACCCGCTCAGCACTGAGAAGCGCCGTAGAGCGGCAACTCGGGATCGGCCCAGGCGTACGCTATCCTGAATTTCCGCTGCGAGGATTGAACGTTTGTCCACACAGGTGAGTCCCGCTGTTGCTCCATCGTCACGCTTGAAGTATCTGCTGAAATTGGGAGTCTTTTTCCTTCTTTCGACGGCAGTGCTTGCGTGGTACGCGTTCAGCCGGCACACTGAGTTCCGCTTGACGCTCGAGATGTCTTCGAGTGCTGCCTCTACTGCTCACCTTTTCTATAGCTCTGGTGAAGGCTATTCGGGGCGGGAATCGCGAGAAGTTGCGGTGCCGGGCGGGCCGTTAACTTCGTTTCAGACCTTCACGTTCGACTTGCCGGTAAAGACGCTCAGCGACTTCCGCTTCGATCCGCTGACGACAGCAGGTACGGTGATCATTCGTAATGTCGCCATTCGATCCGGAACGAATGTGCTGCTGAGAATCCCGCCGGCCGACATCGTTTCTTTAAATCAGATCGCTTCGAGAGAGCAGCGAGACGATCAGGTGACTTTCTCGACGGTACCGTCGGCCGATGATCCCGGCATTCTTTTCCGAATGCATCAGCCGCTCCGACTTCGCCACATTCGCTTTCTGCAGCGCATTCGCCGCTTACTCATCGGACTGGCGATCCTGCTTACGGTGTTCGCGCTGCTGGTTGTTTATGAGAAGCAAGCTCTCGCTGCGAAGAACCGGATTTCTACCGCTGGGCAGCGCGTGCCTGCTTTGGTGAAGCGTATCGATTCCGTATTTGGCCGCTTCGCCGCCCGCATTTCGAACCCGGAGTTTCTCCCCCTAGATTCGTATGCGATCTGGTTCTATGCCGTATGCCTGGTTGTCTTTCTCGGAGCTGCGGCTGCGGATCTGAACGGATCCTCTTCCGAGCTTCTCGCGCGGGACTACCACCACGGCGTCGACAAGAAGGTGCTGCTCGGAGTCCCGAAGGGTTCACGCTCCGATGAGTGGTCGTACTTCACCCCGGACTTGTTGAACCAGGTGTTTCGTCATGACCGTTTCGAGGCGGAGCGCACGGAACTCGGAGCGCATTATGCCGGCTCTGACAGGCAATCTTCCGCTTCGGCATATTTCCAGTCTCTTTCGCCCGCAGCTTTGGAGCTTCTTCGTTCTTCCCGCCGATTATGCCTATGCGGTCAACTGGCAATTCAAGGGCTTGCTCCTGATCTTGGGAGTATTTACCTGGCTACTGCTCTTTACGCGTTCCACCTTCTGGGCGGTTACTGGAAGCCTGTGGTTCTTCTTTTCGGCCATGACGCAATGGGACTATTCGTGGCCGTCGGCGCTACCGGAGATGATCGGCCTGATGTGCTTCAGCACGGTTTGTGCTTGCTATCTTGCCATTGGCCGCAACAGGCTCACATTGCTGCTTGCAAGTCTCGGGTTTGCGGCGTGCGCCATCGACTTCGCTCTATGCGCTTATCTGCCCCACCTGATTCCGCTCGCCTGGGTAGGGTTGTTCTCCTTAGCCGGCTGGTGCTGCGGAAACGGCTCCGCTATTGTACGTTCGCGCGAGACACGGTTCAGAGTTTTTGCCGTTTGCCTTGCCGTCGCAATCATTTCGGTAATTGGAGCGATTACCTATCGTGATCTGCACGAGGCGATCGCTGTGACCACTCACACTGTTTATCCCGGCCGCAGAATCGAACGGCCGGGGGGTACGCCGCTCTTTCTCCTTCTTTCGCATTTCATGCAGTGGACCGAGACCGAAGACCACCTTCCCGCTGTTCTCGGCAACTTGTGCGAATCTTCCGGGTATCTCTGGCTTGCCCCCATGACGCTCGTCTGCGCCTGGCGTCTGAATCTGTCGCGCATGCAGAAATCGGTGCTGGTCTCACTGTGGCTGTGCTTCTGTCTTTTTCTGGCGTGGATGTTTCTTCCCGTCCCTGCGGTGGTGGGCGCGCTGACCGGGTTAAATAGGTGCGGCTTCAAGCGCATGCTGCCTGCCCTGGGTCTGCTGAACATCGCTATCGTTGTACTTTGCGGCGTCGGACTGCGGGGGCACTCCGCGGCTCATAACCGGCTGCGATTCCTGCGCTGGCTCAGCTCCCCTCGTCTGCTTCATTATCTGTTTTCCGGCCTTTCGGTATACCAATCTGAAGCTCGGCTCTTACTTCGAAACACGAGAATTGGCATTGTTCGCACTCTTCATCGCGCTTCTCGTATTCCTGTATTTGGAACGGCGATTCCGGGCGTTTGCTTTTGCTCTGCTGATTCCGCAGGTGATCGCCTTCGGTGCAGTCAATCCGGTGCAACGCGGTCTTCCAATGTTCGTGGACTCCGACTTGAGACGGTTTGTCGGCGCGAGGCCGGAGCTGTTAAGCGGGAAATGGATAGTTTTTTCAGACTCCGTTGTCACCTCGGGTTTCGTCGCCGCGACCGGCTGTGATGTTTATACCGGCCTGCACCATATTCCGGACGTGGATCACTTTCCGCTATTTGCCGCGAATCATCTGGACCTCGAGATCCTCAATCGAGCAGGCTATCTGAGCGCGCACATGCGCGATCCAGACGAACCGATGAGTCTGAAACTGCGAACAGTTGGCTTCGTCGAGTGGGATCTCTCCCCGGCCGATCACATTCTGAAACAGATCGGAATCAAGTATGTCGCGTTTGATTTTCAACCGCCGCCGATTTGGGAGAGATACCTGACCGCACTCTCAGCGGGACCAGTGGACGGGTTGTGGCTTTACAAGCTTCGCTAGCTCGGGCGTAACAAGAACCAGCGCATTACCTGCTGCCGGCTCTTTCCGCAGCATCGAGGCGTGCCTGCGCCCGTGCGATCGCCTGCACAGCAGCTTCGGAGGTTTCCTTTTCGTGCGCAGATTTCAACGCGGCGGTCGCCTCATCGAGCTCGCGATGGGCCGCCGCAACATCGATATCCTGCCCGTCTTCGGCACGCTCGGCCAGCACGCGCACGTGATTATCGAACACTTCGACAAAGCCGCCGTCAATCGCCAGGAAACGCCGTCCGCTTTCCGACGTGTAACTCAATACTCCTGCGCCCAACGCGCTCAGCAGTGGAGCATGGCCGGCAAGCACACCGATGTAGCCGCTCTTTCCGGGTAGCTCGGCTTCAGAGACCTGCTCATCAATGAACAGCCGCTCCGGCGTGGCCACTTCCAGTTGAAAGGTCTGCGCCATTCAGCCTCGAGAACTCTTCAACTCTTTTGCATCTGCTGGGCAGCTTCGACGACATCTTCAATCGTGCCTTGCATGTAGAAGGCCTGCTCAGGAAGGGCATCATGCTTGCCATCCACAATTTCCTTGAAGCTGCGAATAGTGTCCTCCAGCTTCACGTATTTGCCGGGGCGTCCCGTGAATTGCTCGGCCACATGGAACGGCTGTGAAAGAAAGCGCTGCAGACGCCGTGCGCGCGCGACCACCTGCTTGTCCTCGTCACTCAGTTCGTCGATGCCGAGAATCGAGATGATGTCCTGCAGATCTTTGTAGCGCTGCAGGGTCTGTTTTACGCGCTGCGCCACATCGTAGTGCTCTTCGCCGACGATATTCGGGTCAAGGATGCGCGAAGTAGAAGCCAGCGGATCCACCGCCGGATAGATGCCGAGTTCGGAAATCGCGCGGTTCAGATTGGTAGTTGCGTCCAGGTGGGCGAAGGTCGTGGCCGGCGCGGGATCGGTGTAGTCGTCGGCAGGCACATAAATCGCTTGAACCGATGTAATCGAGCCGCGCTTGGTAGACGTGATGCGCTCCTGCAAATCGCCCATCTCGGTCGCCAGATTCGGCTGATAACCGACCGCGGAGGGCATGCGGCCAAGAAGAGCCGAAACTTCAGAACCTGCCTGCGTGAACCGGAAAATATTGTCGATGAAAAGCAGAACGTCCTGGCCCTCTTCATCGCGAAAGTATTCGGCAACTGTCAAGCCCGTGAGGCCCACGCGCAGCCTGGCGCCAGGCGGCTCCGTCATCTGCCCATAAACCAGCGCCACTTTCGATTTGTGCCAGTCATGCGGATCGACAATGCCCGCTTCCTGCATTTCGAGCCAGAGATCATTGCCTTCGCGTGTGCGCTCGCCGACGCCGGCAAACACGGAAACACCGCCGTGCTTCATTGCGATGTTGTTGATCAGCTCCTGAATGATGACGGTTTTCCCGACGCCCGCTCCGCCGAACAGGCCGATTTTGCCGCCTCGCAGATAAGGCTCAAGAAGATCGATAACCTTAATGCCGGTCTCGAACATTTCTGGCTCGGTCGCCTGCTCTTCGAATTCCGGTGCAGAGCGATGTATCGAGTCTCGCTTTTCGGTCTCGACCGGCCCCATGTTATCCACCGGTTCCCCGAGCACATTGAGCACGCGGCCGAGCGTCGGCTTGCCCACCGGCACCAAAATCGGAGCGCCCGTGTCAAAAGCCTTCATGCCGCGGACAAGGCCGTCGGTTGGTTCCATGGAGATCGTGCGTACCCGGCCTTCGCCGATATGCTGCGCCACTTCGGCAATGATGTCGATCTGCATCGGGACGTCGAAGCCCTCGCTGGTGACCTGAATGGCATTCAGCTCTTGGAACTGTCCTTCCGGAAATTGAATTTCAATGGCTGGGCCGGCCACCTGTACGACATGACCTTCGATTGCAGCTTCTGTTGGCATACTTCCTTCCTAGCCTGAGCGGCGGCGCCGCTCACGATTTCGATGATTTCACGCGTAATGCTCGCCTGCCGAACGCGATTCAACGTCAGTGTCAGATCGCTGATTACGTCGCCGGCGTTCGAGCTCGCCGCATCCATCGCAGTCATGCGCGCCGCGTGATAAGCAGAGATAGATTCGAGCATCGCCCGGTAGAACTCCATTTCCACATAGCGCGGCAGCAGCGTCCGCAAAAGCTCCTCCGGCGGCTGCTCGTAGATGTAATCGATCTGGTCGGCGTTCTCTTCGGGCAGCTCCACCGGCAGAATCTGCGCAGGACCAGGTTCGGCGCCATGACGCTCTTAAATTCGTTCACTGCCAGATAAACCGCATCGACTTCCGCATCGCGATAGAGCTGAATCATTTTGTCCGCGATCTCAGCGGCCTGATCGTACTTCGGCTTATCGACAATGCCGACATGGTCGCCCGTGAGATTGAAATTCCGGCGCCGGAAATAATCGCGAGCCCTTCCGGCCTATGGCTTCGATGCGCAGTCGGCATCCCGATGCTCATCGACAAAGCGCTGCGCCATGCGGAACAGATTGGCGTTAAAAGCGCCGGCAAGGCCCGTATCGCTCGAGACAACGATCAAGCTGAATGCGCTTCTCGTCGCGGATTCGAAGCAGCGGAAGGTCCGCAGCCTCTTCATTACTCTGGCCGCCGCCGCCACGTTGCGCAGAACGCGGTCCATAATCGGCCATACGGCCGAGAAGCGACGGCCTGTTCCTGTGCGCGGCGCAGTTTGGCCGCTGAGACCATTTTCATGGCCTTGGTGATCTGCTGCATGTTCTTGACGCTGCGTATGCGGCGCCGCAAGTCGATTAGGCTGGGCATGAGCTAAGAGTGCCTTGCGGGCGCTTGTTCAGACGCGCGCAGGCGTACCGGCATTTTGTGCCGCGGGCTGGGGACGCGCTCCGTTTGTTCCGGGCGTGCCGCCTTTGGAATCCGGCGGTTTGCTGCCCCCATCTGGTCTTGGCGCCCGATTCGGCGCTTGTTGCTGCGTCTCAGCCGCTTTGAAGCGCTTCTTAAATTCAGTCAAAGCGTCCTTGAGCTGGCCCTTTATCTCGTCGTTCAGCTCTCTCTTCTCGCGTATCGTCTGGAGCAGTTCGCTGGCTACCGTCGAGATAGTGATACAGTTCGCGCTCGAACCGGCGGATCTGCTCAACCGGCAGGTCGTCAAGGAAACCGTTTGCGCCGGCGAACAGAATTGCAACCTGTTTTTCGACCGGAATCGGCGAGTAAGGAGGCTGTTTCAAAACTCGACCCAGCGCTTTCCGCGACTGAGCTGGTCCTGCGAAGCTTTGTCGAGATCGGAGCCGAACTGAGCGAACGCTTCGAGATTACGATATTGCGCGAGTTCCAGACGCAAGCTGCCGGCCACTTGCCGCATGGCCTTGATCTGCGCGCTTCCGCCGACGCGGCTAACCGAAAGACCCACGTTAATAGCAGGGCGCACATTCGAATTGAAGAGATCCGTTTCGAGGTAAATCTGCCCGTCGGTGATCGAAATCACGTTGGTCGGAATGTACGCCGAAACGTCGCCGGCTTGCGTTTCAATGAACGGTAGCGCGGTCAGCGAACCGCCGCCTTTCGCGTCATTCAGCTTGGCGGCGCGCTCGAGCAGCCGGCTATGCAGATAAAAGACATCTCCAGGGTACGCTTCGCGTCCGGGCGGACGGCGCAGCAGCAGCGAGATTTCCCGGTAGGCGGCGGCATGCTTCGAGAGGTCGTCATAGATGCACAACGCATGCCGCTTCGAGTCGCGGAAGTACTCGCCGATCGAGCAGCCTGCATACGGTGCGATGTATTGCATCGGCGCGGGATCGGAGGCCGTCGCAGCGACCACGATCGTATATTCCATCGCGCCATGTTCTTCGAGAGTACGCACAACTTGCGCGACAGTCGAGCGCTTCTGACCGATCGCGACGTAGATGCAAGTGACTCCCTGGCCCTTCTGATTGATGATCGTGTCCAGGCCAATCGTCGTTTTTCCGGTTTGGCGGTCGCCGATGATGAGCTCGCGCTGGCCACGGCCGATGGGGACCATTGCGTCAATCGCCTTAATGCCCGTTTGCAGAGGCTGCTTGACAGGCTGGCGGTCAACGACACCCGGCGCCAACCGCTCGAGCGGATTGAATTGAGTCGTTTCGATGTCGCCTTTGCCATCGATCGGCTGGCCCAGCGCATTGACCACGCGGCCGACCATCGCCTCGCCGACCGGGATCGACATAATGCGTCCGGTCCGTCGGACCTGGTCGCCTTCTTTCACTCCGCTGTAATCGCCCAAAAGAACGGCGCCAACCTGATCTTCTTCGAGATTGAGCGCGATGCCGACAGTTTCGCGGACCGAACTCGACGAGTTCGCCTGCCATGACATTCTGAAGTCCGTAAATACGCGCGATTCCATCGCCCACACTGATGACGGAGCCGGTCTCGGAGACATTCGCGACGGCATCGAAATTTTCGATCTCGGAGACAAGTACTCGCGAGATTTCATCTGCTCTGATTTGAGCCATACGTTAAGTCCTTCTACACACGCGCTACGAGGCGCTCGCGCATTTGGTCAAGTTTGCCGCGCAGCGAGGCATCATACTCGACGGAGGCGACTCGCGCTCGGATGCCCGCGATCAGCGCGGGGTCCACAATGTAATGCGCTCGAATAAATTTGCCGAGCTTGGAGCCGAGCGCACGCTCGATCTGCTCACGCTGCGGCGGAGTAAGGTTTTTCGCGGATGTGATTTCAGCCCGGATCCAGCCTTCTCTTTCATCCGCAATCAGGTCAAAATGCTTCTGGATGGTTCGCAGCTGGCCGCTGCGGCGATGCGAGACCAGCACCAGCAGAAAGTTCTTAATCAAGCGGTGGAGCCCCAGGTCGTCCGCCAGCCGCGCAACGATCGCTTCCTTGCGCGACTTGGTCACCGCTGGCGAAAGCAGCGCGATGCGCAACTCCTGCGAGTTGGCCACCATTTCCGCTACGATCGCAAGCTGGCTGCGCGCCTCGGCTGGGGACAGGCCGGAATTCGGCCGGAATACCGCATCCGCGAAGGCGCGGGCATAATGCGAAGCGAGAGCATCCTGCATCTAGTTTTTGCTCCGCTCCACCAGGTTGATAAAGTCTTGAATGTTTTCGTCGCGTTCGGGGCCGCTGAATCGGTCCTGCAGACGCCGCTCCGCTACTGCAAGCGCCAGTTGCGCGGTGTGGCGGCGAACCTGATTGGCGCCCTGCTTGCGCAGCGCATCGATTTCGTTCAGAACGTTGTGATGAATGTGTTCGATTTCTGCCCGCGACTCGGCACGGAAGCGCTCGTGTTCGCGTTCGAGTTCGCGCTGTGCTTGTTCGCGCATGCGGCGAACCTCATCGGCGAGCGTGGCCATTTTACGATCGATTTCCGAGTAGCGATAATCGGCTTCAAGCTTTAACCGGTGGCGTCCTGGATCGCCTTCTGAATGTCGCTGGAACGCGCGTTGAAAAAGCGCGGGGCAAAGCGAGCTAGAAAATAGCCGAGGCCGCCCGCGAAGATGCAGAAGTTGATGATCTTCCATTTGCCAAGCCGGTCCATGGCGGCCACTTCCCGCTCGCTGGGCTGGGCGTGAAGCGAAGCCGCGCCGGCCATCAGAAACACACAGACCGCAAACCCAAGCGGAATGCGATTGCGGCCTGAACCGCTGCCATAGGGATGCCAGGGTCATGCGGCTCTCCGCGCCGTAACGGAATTCAAAATACGCGTACTGAGCTCTTCCACTCGCGCGTCCAGGGCAGCCTGCGCGCGTTCCACTTCCTGACCAATCTCAGCGCGGGCCTGCTGGATCTGCTCGTCCGCTGCTGCACGTGCCTGCGCGACAGCAGCGGCTTGCTCATCCGACCACTGTCTTCTTAGCGCTTCGTGCTCGGCGTGTATCTGTGCTCGGGCTATCTGTAAAGCGCGCTCAAATTCGGCGGTTTTCTTGTCTGCTTCCTCAAACGCACGCCGGGCCAACTCGCGCACGCCCTCTGTCTGCCGCCGCCGCTCTTCCATAATTCGCGCCATCGGCTTGAAGAACACGGATTTCAGGTAAAACGTTAGAAACAGGAAGAAAACGATAGTCGGCACTGCTTCGAGCAGCAGGTCAGCGAGGGCCTTTAACGTTGCATCCATGCAGAGTTGAAATCGGGTTTGTAGCGCGGGAATTTGCGCTGCGCGCACTACGGCTGTGTTACGAGCGTCCCTAAAGAAATACGCTAGCATAACGGATTTTCAGGCGGCAAGGACGGGGGCGGCAGTCCGATGTAAGCCGCTTCTCAATCCCGCCTCGGAGTGGCCAAACGTACACACTACGAGTAAACGCGCGCGCCCCGCACGATATTCGGTTTTCAAAGCTGCATCGCCGGAGGACACGCCACGGCGGAGTTTGTGAGGCAAATCTATAAAGACGGACGGGTCAGGCCGCAGGGTCGTACTGCTGATTTTGTGGAACGAAGCCAGAGTCCGCCGCTTGCTCGCGGTCGCAGCTCTGAAATGGAGAAACGAAGCCAGCCTCGGGAGCTGCCAGCCAGGTGAATTCGGCGAACCGCTCTTCGGAAATGTGGCCGGCTGCTTCATAGTCTTCGATGGAATCTGCTTCCTCGTCGATGGAATCTGCTTCGCCCACGGCATTAGCTGAAATGGAAGGAACGAAGCCACGGTCTTTTTGGAGCCGGCGCAGAGTAGCGACAGCTTTGTACATGCCGCGCTCGGCGGAAGCCATGTTGCGGGCAACCAGGGTCAGCAAGCCGGAAGTCAAACCATTTGTCGAGATTTTCGGGTTGCATGGCACGCGCTTCGTATTCGCGCATGCGGCGCAGACGCCAGAAGTTTTCGGCGATTTCGTTGACCAGGATGGATTCGGTTTCGTTGCCGGGTTGATGCTCGGCGCGCAGGCGGGCACGTAAGCGGTCCAGTTCGGCCGGATCTTCGCCGGGTATGACCAGATTCTTTGCGTAGAGGCCGTGCTTAAAAGAGTTGCGCTTGGAGTTCTCTTTGCCTTCCGGTGTGCGTGGTCCGGTGGAGTGGGCCGCATTGGCACGATTGACATCGGCGCGGCATAGTTTGGGTTGCTGGGTTTCGGACATGAAGATTCGAGCGGTTTGAAAGTAGCACGCGTTAGCGCGGGGGCGGGAAGTGGAGGTTCGGAAATAGGGGTTAAGTAGAAGATTCGGAGCGGAAAAGTATTTTTGGTGAAAGCGTCACCGGGGGGAGGGCGGGGGAAGCGATTGCTTACTCGATGTGCAGGTCTTGGATGGAGTTGGTTTTGTGCGAACCCGGGCTGCCGCTGAAAGCTGTGCGCCGATCGTCGAACGCCCTGCCAAAGAACTTACTGAATTCGTGCATGGTTTCGGGCTTGGCCCGGGCACTTGCAGGATCGCGGACGATCTGGATACAACACGTCAAACACATACCTCACTTCTACGACTAGCGCGTTATACGGCCAAGTGCAATCTAACAGAGGGCATAGCTCTGCGGTTGGCGGCCAGCAAGAAGTGAGCACTTCCCAAACGTCATCTCGCGAATCTGGGTTGGCCATCCTGTGCGATATGACCTAACACTTTGCGTGTCTGCAACAAATCCGAAGAGGACTAATAGCCGCTTGTTCCGCCAAGCCCTCTTAATGTGCCTTGTGCATCTGTCGCTCTGGAATAGAATCAGCTAACAGCTTATGGCGCTTTCTGCAGGAACTCGTCTTGGCCCGTACGAGATCGTGGCGGGATCGGGGCGGGCGGCATGGGCGAGGTCTACAAGGCGCGCGATACGCGGCTGAACCGCACAGTTGCGATCAAAGTCTCTAAGGAAAAATTCCGGAACGCTTCGGGCGGGAAGCTCGCGCTGTGGCGGCACTGAACCATCCCTATATCTGCACGCTTCACGACGTCGGCACGGATTACCTGGTTATGGAGTACATCGAGGGTGCTCCTCTCAAAGGTCCGCTCCCACTCGAGCGGGCGCTCAAGTATGCCGTGCAGATCCTTGACGCGCTGGATGCCGCGCATCAGAAGGGCATCACCCACCGCGACCTGAAGCCGGACAACATTCTGGTGACCAAGGCGGGCGTCAAACTGTTGGATTTCGGGCTCGCAAAGCAGAGCCACTGCGAGACACCGGTTGTCGATGCCACGCTGACGAACGCGCTGACGGGCGAGGGACGGATCGTCGGCACCCTGCACTACATGTCGCCAGAGCAGCTCCAAGGCCAAGAAGCGGATCCGCGCAGCGACATCTTCTCATTCGGCGTGGTGCTGTACGAGATGCTGACGGCGAAACAAGCGTTTCCGGAACCAGCCCGGCCAGTGTAATCGCCGCCATTCTCGAGCGCGAAGCGCCTTCGGTTTCAAGCGTCGCTCCTCCGGCCTTGGATCACGTGCTGCGCCGCTGCCTCGCGAAAGACCGCGAGAACCGCTGGCAGACTGCACGGGACTTGAAAGCCGAACTGGAGTGGATCGCTACGAGCGACTCGGTCGCGCCCCGGACCGTTTCGCGGCGCGCAGTTTTTCCGCTGGATCGGTGCCGCGGCCGCGGGTGCGTCGGTCGCCGGGCTCGCGACCTGGGGCTGGCGCCGGACAAGCGGGCCCGCTCTCACCAGACCTATCCGATTTCGACTCGATCCTCCTCAAGGCACATCGCTCCAAGGTGTGATCATCCGGCAATCGCTCGCGCTCTCTCCGGCAGGCGGCCACGTCGCGATGATTACGGCCGGCGAGCAGGGTCCCATGATCTGGGTTCAGCGGCTGGATTCCCTTACCCCGTCGCCGCTCCAGGGAACCGAGGGCGCAGAAATGGTGTTTCTCGCCCGACGGGCAAACGATCGGCTTTTGGGCAGGCGGCAAATTGAAGAAGATCGCCGTTGCAGGAGGAACGCCACTTTCCATTTGCGATCTCCCCGGAGCCTCGTCCGGCACCTGGAATCAGGACGGCACGATCGTTACCGGACATATGCGCCACGATCTTCCCTCGAATGTCATTTCGGTCAGGTCGGCGCCATCAGCCCGTGGAAGTTTCTCTGTGGCCGAAGTTCCTGCCAGACGGAAGGCACTTGCTCTATGTAAGAGGAGACCCGAAGGCGGGCAGCTATCGGGCCTATGCGGCGGAGTTATCAACGGGCCGGGAGAGTGACTGATGCTGAGCGACACTCAGGTGATCTTCGTGCCCGACCAGGTGAAAGGCGGCAGTCAAGGCTATCTTCTTTTCGGTCGCAATTCCACACTGCGGCCGCTGCGTTTTGATGCGGACCGGCTGGAAATGGCGGGGGAGCCCGTGCCGGTCGCGAAGGAAGTTCCGTTTTTCGAACCGACGGCCTGGTCCGAATTCGAGGCCTCGGCTGACGGCATCCGACCGATTCCACTGGGTCGGACAAGGCGCAGCTCACCTGGTTCGACCGCAGCGGGCGCGAGTCAGGAACGCTGGGCAATCCGCAGGGTTTTCCGGGCGATTAAGCATCTCGCCGGATGGTAAGAAACTTGCCGCCGACGTTTGGGACTTCAGCACTGGGGCGTCGGATATCTGGGTTTACGATCTCTCGCAAGGTACGGCCGAACGTCCGACGTCCGGGCCATCATCGGGTGCACCGGTCCCGGGAGGACCGGTCTGGTCGCCTGACAATACGCGCATAGCGTTCTTCGTCGTAACGGCATTCACGGCGCCGCAGTTAAGAGTGAAGGCCGTTACCGACCGCGGGAACGGCGAACAGTTCCCGCCGGGTCCGTTTCAGATGCCGTGCGATTGGTCGTCCGACGGCCGCTGGATTTTTTTCACTACGTCGGGCGGCGTAGAGAACGGAGAAATCTGGCTGGCGTCGGCCAAGGATCGCAAGCTCATGCCTCTACTGCAGGCCCCGTTTGACACCACGTCCCCCGCCCTGTCTTGGGACGGGGAGTTCCTGGCGTTTTCCGCCAGCGATACTGGGCGCTACGAAATCTATGTGCAGCGGTTTCAGGGAGGTGATTCGCCCAAGCTCGCCGGGGAGCGGCATCGCGTCTCCGATAACGGTGGAAACTTCCCGCGCTGGCGGCGAGACGGCAGGGAGCTTTTCTTCCTTTCTCCGGAGAACCAGCTCATGGCAGTCGCGGTCAAAGCGGGGCACCAGCCAGAGTTTGGGCCCCCTGCTGCGCTCTTCCGGCTGCCGCCATTTCGTTCGTCTGTGGGAATCAGAGCATATGAGGTGAGCCATGATGGCCAAAAGTTCCTCGCGCCAGTCTCGAAAGGAGCCAGCCCTCCCTTGCAGGTGGTCGTCAACTGGCAGGCCGGGCTGCAGGAGTGACCGCCGTACGCGTTTACTTGTCGCGTATCGTGAGATTACCGTAGGTCGCGCAGCCGTTCCGTCTCGTTGGGCGGGTGTGAACTACGCCAGATTCCCGCGCCGCATACGATCGCAGGCAACGGCAGCGTTGACCAATACACTTCACCTGCACGAGTAGTCGGCCTTGCGGAGATTGGAGCGTAGCGCGTCACAGGCCAAGTGCAAAGGAATCCGCCCGGAAAGGACCTCCGGCCCCGCGCCCCTACTTTTCCAGCCGATGGAAAACCGTGCAGCTTAGGGGCGACGGCCAGATCAGGTGAACATGTCGTACAGCATATCGACCTTACTGACCCGCGATCTTCACGACGTCTTCGGTGAAAACGACCCCGCGGGCCGACGTGCGGCTGTCGACGAGATCTTCACCGAAGATTGCGTGTTCTACGGCCCCAACAGGGGGTCTATAGTGGGCGCGACGAGATCGATCGCATAGCGGGCGCGATCAAGGCCACTCAGCCTGACTTTCGATATCAGCTAATTGCGGAACCCGAGGAATTGGGCAATGGCGGGCGCATCCAATGGGTATCGGGCCGCCCTGGTGACGCGCCAGCTTACGCCGGGACTGATTTCATCATTTCCCGGGACGGCCAGATTGCCGCCATTTATCTCTTTTTCACAAGCTACCCTGAGGGGCTTGTGTTGTGTGCGACGGTCACTTCCCCGGATCCGTTCTCCTCAGCCGGCTGGTTTGTCGGTAAACCGTGGATCGACGGGCGGCCCACGTCAAACTCGCAGGTGAGCATCGGGCGTTTCTCGTCAAATCTTTTGGAAGCAAGACGAGCGAAACATCATAAAATGAGTGTGAAAGTAGAAATGATGTGAAGAAATCGCCGGACAACAAAACTTCGCTCGCGTCCGGACTTGCGTGTATTGTTGGTTCCGCGCGCTGTAACGTGACGATGGCAGCCCCAGCGGCAGAGGCGAAGGCGCAGTACTCGGCGATCTTGCTGGGCGCGACAGGGAACGTGGGCGGACGCATCGTGCAGCTTCTGATCAAGAACCCGCTGTGCAAGAAGGTGGTGGTGGTGACGCGCCGCAAGACGGACGCCTTCGCCGACCCCAAGGTCGCCGAGGTGGTTGTCAACATGGACCGACTCGAGGACGAGGTTGCGCCGCACGCCCAGAAAGTCGACGTCGCGCTCGCCGCGTTCGGCGTCGGCAAGGGCAGCGCGAAGATGCCGGAGGAGGAGGTGCGCAAAATCGAAATCGCCTACCCGCAGGCCTTTTGTCGCGCCGCCAAGGCTGGAGGCGCTCGTGTGTGCGGGGTCATGACAGCAGCGGGCGCGGACCCAGAGGCCGGGATGAAGTACGCGAAGATCATTGGCGAGAAGGAGAAGGCTGTCGAGTCCGTCAAGTTCGACTTCCTCGGGGTGTACCGCCCTGCCGTCATTCTCGGCAACTCCAACACGCCGGGCGTCCTTGGCTACGTCATGCCACTGCTGCACTGGGCCATGCCGTCCAAGTATCACTCGATCCACAAGAACGACCTCGCGCGCGCGATGGTGGCGCAGTCGGAGCAGGCGTTCCTCGCGATTGAGCAGGGCAACGCTTTCAAGAAGCCGACCGTGAAGATTTTGGAGTACAAGGAGATGGAGCCCTTCTTCGTCAACGGCGAGAGCGACGAGCGTTGAGCAGCAAGCCGCTTGTGTTGGATCGAAGCGCTGGGGGTAAAGTCGCCGTTGTTGAGATTTGGACGGCTGGCGCGTGATACGTCAATTTGAGCTCCGCCCCAAGTCCGGGTGGCGGTTCGTCCGATCGCAGACGACAAGGGTTGCGGGAATGCCGCCTACGGAATCGGTCGTCCAATCAGATACGGCAGCCCATCCGGAATCCCGCGTACCTTGATTTTCCCGAAATCCCAAACGTAGTCAGGTGCTTGCAGGTCCTCTGCCAGCTTCTGCATCTGCTTGGGTGAGTAAATACGCAGCATTGACACGATGCCGTCCCAAAGGACGATGAACGGGATCAATGGGATCAAGTACGTGACCACTAAGTACCGCCACCGAAATGGTTTCGCCAAGGGCATCAGAGCAAACACGGCAAGAGGCACGCCCAACATCGCGACAATCCCCAGGAGCGTTCCGGATCCCGACTCGAAAATGCAGATCGCCCGCCGGCGCTCGAACGCGTCTCTTAGGATCGCTCTGGCCGCATCTGGCCGAAAATGATGAAACGCCGAGAACATTGTCCGCACCCCTGCGAACCTCGGCGGTACGTGCGTCGCATCCACTGGCTCGGCCTGCCATTTGATTCGCGGATGTGTGCCCGAGTTCGGATTCGGGTAGAGGTCGGTAAGACTCGCGCGTACGTCGTAACCTCGCTTTAGGAGCTCTTCTACGATCTGTGGCATCGCGCCGCCGGAGCCCGAACATAAGTCGAGAATTTCCGTCGGCTCGCCCCGATGAAGAACCATCGAGATTCTCTCCGCCCATAGGCGGGCGAGCATAGGCCAGACTCGGTAGGCTGCCGTGAGATAGGCCGTCTCGGCATCGTGCAGGATTTGTGGAAACCACTCCTGATCGCCGAATTCAAAGAGATGTAGCCGCAGCACATCGCAGTCTATATCACAAAAAGCGTAATGAGCTGAGCAAGCAAAGAGCGGTCATCCCGACGATCTAGTTTTCAGTTAGAATACCTGGGCAATGCCCAACGTAGACGTGCAAGGATTCAGATCGGGCTTTCGTGGACACGTTTTCGAGCCCTCTGATGCTGGATATGACAAGGCCCGTCGAATCTGGAACGCAAGCGTTGACAAGCATCCGCGCGTAATCGCCAGCTGCTCGGGTGTAGCCGACGTGATGACCGCCGTGGACTTCGCGCGGGCCAGCGAATTGATTACTGCGATCCGCGGCGGTGGACACAACGTGGGTGGCCGAGCACTTTGCGACGATGGCGTTGTCATCGACCTGTCCGATATGCGGGCGGTGTACGTTGATTCTGCGAACGCGAGATCCGAGTGCAGGGTGGGGCCACTCTTGGCGATATGGACCGCGAAACTCATGTCTTCGGTCTTGCCGTGCCCTGCGGAATTATCCGAAGACGGGGATCGGGGGTTTGACACTGGGAGGCGGCGTGGGTTGGCTGATGCGGAAACACGGAATGAGATCGACAATCTGCTTTCGTGCCAGATAGTCACGGCAGAGAGCCGCGTTCTGACGGTCAGCGCATTCGAACACGATGATCTTTCTGGCTCTGCGCGGAGGTCGGGTCAACTTCGGCGTTGCTTACCTCGTTCGAGTTTCGGGCACACCCGGTTCACCCCGTTCTCGGCGGTGTCGTTCCATACCCTCGTCAGGCCGCAATGGATGTGCTCCGTAACTTTCGCGATTTTATGGAATCAGCTCCCGACGAACTGACGGCTTATGCCGCTCTGCTTCATGCGCCAGACGGCACTCCAATTGTCGGCGTGATTCCGATGCTATTGCGGCGCCATTACAGAAGGTGAAGAAGTTCTCGAGCCCTATGCAGTTCGGCACTCCCGTGATGGACACTATCCAGCCGCTCCCGTGGCCCGCGATGCAGTCGCTGTTCACATCCGCTTTTCCGGATGGAAATAAGAATTACTGGAAATCGACACTGCAGAGAGAATCCGATGATGCGAAAGCGGCGATTGTCGAGCATGGCGATGGAATGAGTCGCCGCTCTCTTTTGTTGTTATCGAATTTTACGGTGGCGCGGCGGGGCGGATTGCAAACGACGCTACCGCCTACGCTCATCGTGACCTTCGCTGGGACATTCTGTTTCTGGCCCAATGCACCAATGGGGACGAGACTCCAGTACAGCGGGAGTGGGCTCGGAGCGGCAAGAGATGCTCATTCCGTATTCCGCAAACGCGCACTTCCTTCGGCGCTTAATGTTAAATCTGAAGAGGTAATCCATACTGCTTTCGGCGCAAACCGGGCTCGCTTGAGAGCCATTAAGCAGAAGTATGATCCAACCAACTTTTTCCGGGTGAACTATAACATCAAACCTGCAGCCCGGATCATAGCCGCATAGTTCTCGGACCGTATGTTACACCTGGAGTCCGTCCCATGACCAGCGTGGGATGTTGAGGCCGCTAGGCACATGATCAGCGGAGTCGGGATAGCGTGACATCGTTGTGGTGGTCACCCAAGCGAAGTAGTCGTGCAGCACTTGTCGGAGCTCATTGTCGTCGGCCAGGCCGACATCAACCAGAGCCTGGTCAAAGCATGCGATCGCGCGGCGATCCATTTCGTCGTGCTCGCCGTTTCCGCTGTGCATCCTAACGACGCTGGTCTCGTCACCATAGAAGTCGGAATACGTGCTCGGTCCGCCGAGGGCCTCGGCCCAATAAGCGGCGAGTCGCTCCACATGGTGGGGATGGAAACCGTGGCTGAACGCATGGCTGACTACCTCGTCGGCCATTACCCGACGATGCCAGGCGTCCGCAAGACGGTGCAGGCCCTCGTTGCCGCCTGCCGCCTCGAAGACAGTACGCATGCTTTTCATGATGACAGTCTTGCATGCCCATGTACAGAGGGTCGCAGCAAACGCCCTAGCCAGGCATCGCCTCGCGTCGCGTTGAGGACAGGATTCGCCCCACATTCTCAGGCGAGAAGAATTCGCGAATCGGAACAGTACCGGCGTCAATGCCGAAGAAGCGATCAGCTTCGGGCTGGTTATATCTAAGGGCGTTAAGCAGCACGCGGACCTCTGGTGGAGGCGCCTCAATGCGAGCACGTTCGCAAGTGCTTTCATAATGCCCATCACGGCCTGGTTCCGTCGCCGCTGCGTATTCCGCGAGCGCTGCTTCGAGCGGCCGTCGTCCGGAGAAGCCATCATCGATAGCTTCTGAGAGAAGGTCGGCGTCACGAAAGGCGTCCGAATCCCCTGAGCGCTGACCGGATGCTTGTGCATAACCCGCGTCGCCCGCCAGAGCCCATCCGTCACCCCAAGGCCTTCGAAAAAAGCCCGGCTGCTCGGGCGTGCCGCGAATAGGCGTGACCTGCCGGCCGTTGCGCAGGAACTCGGCCATTCTGGGGAAGCTCTTCAAGAAAGAGCCTATAGCCCCGTTCGGGCGGAGCCTTTCGGGATCAGGCGAGAACGCGCGACCCCGCGCGACGCACGTTAGCCCGATCGCTGGTAGGGAAAGCTGCTCCACCCATATCGGCCGTGAAATAGTTCTCGAAATCGCTGACAGTGGGCCCGCCCTTCCCAGGTACGCGTACCATGCGCCCGCCGTGGATGGCCGCTCGTTGTACCGTGGCGCATCCACGCAATGCGCACGAGCGAGTGAAGGCGTCAGCACCGACGATCAATTCGGCCCCGCTCTTCAGTGCTGCCCCGGACTCCGACACACGGCCACCCTCCATCAGCAGAGCGGTGACGAGGAATCGTTCACGCACCTCGGCTCCGGGCGGCAGCGTGCCGCATTGACCAGGAAATGGTCGAGCGCCGTTCGACGAGGGCCGATAGCGAAAATCTACACCGTCAATGGGCGGCGGCGCGCCGGAGATCTCGAATGCGCCGTTATCCAGGCGCCCACGGCGAAACTGGCGGCGCGACGAGCGAGCAAATGCCTTCGAGGAGCCCCAGCGCTTTGCGCGGGCGAGTCCGGCGTGCCAATGAGAATGTGTCGATATCATATCGCTGGGAATCACGTCTTATCCACGACCAGCACACGGTACCCGCGACGCGCCAGCAGCATGGCTAGGGGAGCTCCTGCGCAGCGCGCACCGACGATGATCACATCGAACATCAGTGACATTCTACGACCACGCAACAAGCCGAGGTCGGTGATCTTCGCCTTGGTTTTCATTGCGCTCGGACGAGCGGGCGGACGAGCCGAGTTCAATCGACGCTCGAGCTCAACCGTTTCCGTCCCGGTCGATATGCATCTGAGCTCGTTTGTGCACAGCAGTCGGAAGCGGCTGGTCGACTTCTGCTGTGGTTATACCGGGGGATGATGGACCACTCGCAAGTGGATTCGAATCGCGATTCAAGCTATTTCGAAAACCGCAGTACGTCGGGCGGCAGGCGCGCTATGGAAGACTCACGGCCACTGCCCTCCACATCTACTACAGGCGAGCCATTGATTCAGAATGGTTTGTAGATCCAGTGCTTGACTGCCTCCTTGGCGGCGGCTTCGATCCAGGGGACCGTCCTCTGGGCGTGCGAACGATCACTCGTCCATGACCCGGACTGAACTGTTAGCTGAGACCCCGTTATTGCCAGGCTTTCGCTGACTCCAGGCGTGTCCGTCCAGCAGTAATCAAAGAGAGCCCGGGGCGCGCTGCCGAAATCTGGTGACGCTGTTCACCTCGCGCCATCTCCTGTTTGGCCGCTTCGAAGTCTTTGAGATAGATTCCCCACTGCGGGTCGACAGGAGCGAATTCTTCAGCTTTGCGGAGGAGCTGCTCGGCCGAGGAGAAGATCTTCGGGCGAGCTTGTGCGGCCGATTTCAACAGCGCAACGAATTGAACCGCCAGATCTACGATGAGCGGCTTTGAGGCGGCGGGCACTGATCGACCGCGAACAGCAAAGTTGTGTCTGGCTGGTGAAAGAGGACGTTTGCGGGCGGAACGCCCATCCGTGAAAATTCCCTTTCATATAAATCGGACAATGCCAATTTCCATTGGCGGTCGTCAACGGGTCGAGTGTTGCCTCGGACGAAGCCGCTCTGGTTCGGATCCAATCTGCCTGTTGAACAGTGTGCGCTTATTCAGAACCTGGCCCGTCGTCGACCACAAAGCTCAGCCATAAAGTCTTCGCTTGCTCGAAAGCAGCCATGCTATCAAGTGGAGAGTCTTGCTCGGAAAGCTGAGCGTAAGGGCAATCTATGCCGCCTGGGATGATCTTGATCAGCTCGGGCAAACCATTCGTCTTGGCCCTGATCGTCCCAGGTGAGTAGGTAATCAGAGCCTTTTGCGCATTCCGTCGTTCCGGACGTGAGTACCTGTAGCTCTAGCGCATCGATCGCGGACGACGAGTCAAGGCAGAGTCGTAAACATCTGGCGTCCGCGATTCGCTCCGTACTGTGCCGATGCGATGACCGCTGAAGACTGGCAATCGATGTTAATGCAAGCCAGAGGTGAAGTGTTCTAGAAGAAAGACTTCACGCTGACTCTATCTCCTTAACGGTACGGCTTTACGGCCAGAGTTTCGGGTTCCGGCTACCGTCCATCGGAGCAAACTTGCTGAGAGCGGTGTCGTTGCTGCCAGGGTAGGATTACGGGATTACGGGCAACTCGCAAATTGAAAATAAGCGAGCGCAGACGAGGCTTGGAACCATGGGGATGGTGTGGGGTGGGCCAGGACTTCACGAAGACTGCGACTTCATTCGCTATCTGTCTGGTCATTTCTGTATCGCCGACCATACACGAATAAATCCGCAAACAGCACCGGCAGCGGTTGTCCGACGAGCGGTGCGCAAACACAGCCTGAATCAAAAGACTCTAACTGAGCGAGCACCCAGGTAGCCCTGAAACGAGGAAAGTCAGGACGCATTCGGACCAGGTAAAATGTCCTTCGGGTCAGCGATCAGGTGCGGAGCCCATGGTTACGCCGAGGGCTCTGGCATGAGCGTCATCAGGGCATCGCAAACCGCGCCTGGCGATTCACGTAAGAATGGCGGAACGCTGCGAGTCCAAACGGACCGTCTGACATCGCCAAATATCTGATTGGGCAATCCGCTTGGAAAGGTGAGGTTTCGCGAGATAAGAGTATCTGACCCAGCGCAAAGGAAATCGCACAAACGCCGAGTCCAAGCCGTGCCAGTGGGCCGAACACTACCGCTCTTGCCGCATTTCCTCAGTCGCAGCGTACAGAGCAATCGAGCCGAAGAGTAAGGAAAAGAACAAGAAGAAGCTACCATCATATCGCTCGATAGATGTTCGATGCGGCAATGATGTCAGGGATACAAGCCAGCGAGAAACACAAATAGATAACGCAAAGTAAGACCGAAGCTGAGCGCCGCGATCCGCGGATACTGCATCCCAATCCCACACGGCGACTAGAGCGACCATGAGACATCCGCCGATGAGGGTGCCAAAAGGCAGGCTCCAGGATATGTTGCAAGTTTTGCCAGGTATCAGCGTCGTGCCACATCAGCGCGATGACGCCGAACAACACCGCCGCCGCACCAAAGAGAATCCTCCCGTACAACGCCGCCTTCATACAGAACGTATGACACGAAAAACCGGAACTTGGCCGGCTACAGTCGGTCCCAATCTCCAGTTTGACCATCTTGGAATTAGCGGTGGCCGCATCCGGGCCAACAACAGGGGCGTCGTTTTCCATCCTTAAGACTTGAACAGCCCCACTCGATCCGGCGGCTTCTCGTTTCTGCCTTTTTAGCTGACTCGATCCAACATATCCACTCATTGCGTGCGAGTGGTGTAATATCCTCCCATGCTGTTAGCGCCTGCGGGTCGGATGTAAGTGCTTTTTTCAGATCTGCGGGCACTGCGTGTACCACACCGCTAGAAATCTCTTTTTGCGACATAGATAAGCTCTCCTTTCGCCAGCTCCAATGCGCGAGGATCTCTTGCTGTGCAAAGAAGGATGTTGGTCGTTCGGCAATGGCGAGGTCCTGACGCTCAGGTTAACTCGGCGCTAGTTTATCCATGCGGTCGCATGACGGGCGCCTCGGAACGCAAAGGACCAGGCCTGATCCTTATTCACTCCCAGCGGAGGGCCGTCACCGGATCCGTTAGAGCGGCCCGGCGCACCGGGATCCCTTACTCGCCGTTCGACACTACTCGGCCTGCGGCCAAACGTCAGAGCGATGACAAAGGCGGCGTGCATTTGGCTCAGAGGTTCAGAACACAGGAAGTGCGCTCCACAGTCCGCCGATGGCTACAAATGAGCCGGCACCTGCGGAAACGAGGGGGAAACCGGCCTCTATCGCCGGGAAATTAGCTGTGCCTGCGGTTGCGGGTCCATTGGTGAAACCGTTGGGGATGAGTTGCCTGAAGTTGTATGTCTTGCCGCGAAAGTGAAAGTCCTTGCTCGAGCGCAGAAAGTATGTTTGCGTCACGTTGCTGATGGCTGGTGGGTTGGGGATAGCGGGCGTGGACGCCGAGGTTCCTATCGAAGATTCGTACGTAGCCACCAGCTCTCCGGTGGCGAAGCTCTCGGGGTTGTCCCACGTCTGGTCGGGATTTGAATTGAAATAAATCTTGAAGATGTGTCCCGGAACGAAGACCGCAGTGGACACATCTCCATTGAATACGATCTGGGCGCCGGAATTATCATAGAGCGCAGTGACGTATGCCCTGATTTGGTCCCGAACGAGAGGAGCCTCCACAAGGGGGCCCGGCAGGCCTGCGACGTCTGTGAAATAGAAAGCCGCAAGAACCAGCGTGGGCTGGGGTGAATTCAGATAGAGCCGGTTCTGATAGGTCAAAACGGTCTGCCCGGCGCGAGGAAAAGTCTGCGCTTGTGCCGGAGTGCATAGATCCGGAATCAGCAGCAATGATGCCGTGAATAAGCCAACCGCGGCAAACTGAGTCGTAAATTGCATATTGTCTCCTTGTAACCGAAAGCCAAATTGGTCACACCCAGCATGCGGGGGCGCCCTTCGAATGGGTAGTACCGCGGGGTAGCGTACACGTACGTACGCTTTGGAATGTACCAGTTAGCGCGGCGGAATAATAATGGCGATGGTCGTGGCTACACGCCTGGGAGCGTGATTCACAAGAAAGCGCCGGCCGTCCCGGCTGACTGCATACAGATTCCCGGGCAGTGTCGGGTAGCTATAAGGAAGGATGTTGGTGTCGAAGAGAGCCTTGGGTATGCCGCAGCGGAACTCAGGTCCCGGTAGGATATCGGAAGCCATCAACTTGCCGTCTTGCGCAATATAGAAAAGCTCTTTTCCGTCGGCTCGCCAATGCGGCTGCGAACCACCTCCCGTTGAAACCTGCCACTTGCGGTCGCCAGCCGGAAGATTCTTGACATACACTTCGATTTGCCCGGTCTCGTAAGAGGAGTAGGCCATCCAACGCGGGCCGTTTGGGGACACTATGGGCGAAAATGCCGCACAACACTCGGGGCTGTATAAGTCAGGTGCACCATTCGAGTAGGAACGGCCGCTTTCTGCGGCGGACTCCGCAGCCGGTCTGATCCATACGCCTTGCTCAGATTGAAACCTGCTGTAAGCCAGGAATCTTCCGTCGACGGACCAGTCGGAGACAATCAGCACACCGCGGGCTCCAGGCAGGAACTCAGCGTTTAGCTTGTCGAGACGCTGGCGCGCCAAAGTCATAACCGAATTCGTTGCTGCCGCAAACGCGATCTCACTTCCATCGTGAGACCAGACGGGCGTGAACCCTTCCTCAATGTTGCGGCCCATCTTCGACAGAGAGCCCCGTTTGAGATCAATAATCCAGATTTCCGCGCGACCGCTTGTCGTGTCCAGAGCCTCTACCGCCAGGTGCGCTTCGTCTGGCGATAGGCTGATGCTCTCATAGTCATTCCGTCCGCCCACCGTGGCAAGTTCCTTCCCATTGCGGCCGAACCATGTGAGTTGTCGAACTTTCTCACTGTTCGGCTGGTAAGCCAATGTGCCGTGCGAAGAAACCGAGACATCCGGATTCAACCGCACATGCCGGACCTCTGGTGCGATTTGCGATGCAGCCCCCATCAGTTTCAAACTTTCGGCACTGAACGGCTGCGACATTAGCGCGCCCTGATAGCCGAATAGAATTGCGCCAGGGAGTTTGCCGAACGGAGGCGAATAGATGGCTCCCAGGTCAGCATTCAGCAAAAATGAGGATTCCCTTGAATCCAGAGAGCCCACTCGAAGCGCGGCTAGCGCCGGCGCAAGGCTCATCACTGAGTACAAGAAATGCGTCCCGTCGGGGAGGAAGTAGGGAAACATGTGCGCGATTTCGCCGTGCGCCCGATCGACGGCGCTAACCGCGGTAGGCGTACCTCCACTAGCGCGAACCTGAAATATGGTGCCGCTCGGCCGCTGGGCGAAGACAATCATTCCGCGTTTCCCCAACTCCCGCCGAACACGGCCTGCGTTTCGCAAAGCGTTTGCGCCGGCCCTCCTGAGATGGGGATTATCTTGAGCGTTTGATCGAAGAACCCAATTGATTTACTGTCCGGCGACCAGAAGGGATACGCGGCGCCATCAGTGCCAGCGAGCGGGTGATCGTCGAAGGAGTCCAGCGCTCGAATCCACAGCCGAGTCCGTTTTCCTGAAGTCGCGGTAAATGCGAGATATTGCCCGTCTGGCGAAATGGCACTCTGGCGGAAATCGAAATCGGGAGGCGGAATTACCGAAAGGCGAAGTGCAGGTTGACTTGGCGCAGGTACGGGTAGCGCGCGCCAAATCCCCCAAAGCAGTAGCAAAGCCAGCAGAGCCGTGGCGCCGAGGCGCCGGGCCGAATGTGACCTTTTCAGCGGGACCGGATTCTGTTGCGGACATGGCCGCTCCTCAAATTGGGGTACGTACCCGCCTTTCGGCAACTCGATCAGAACAGAGTCTTGCACGCCCTCCGACTGATAGTAGGTTACGAGTCGCGTACGGAGCCGGCCCGCCTCCACTCGAACGATGGAATCGATTCGCGAATCGAACGATGATTTTCGACCGAGCACTTCGATGGCAACGACGCCCTCCTTGATTTCTTCCTCGCGTCCCGCCAACGCCAGTTCCACCACGAAACGCAGAAACTTACGCGCGCGTTCAGCTTCGGCGAAAGCGGCGCTGCCCAGTATGCGATCGAGTTGCGCATACACCTGTTCCGATTCCATGCGTGGTCTCTTATTATGTCGCGATTATGGCTGCTAAGAAACAGCAGTGGAATACGCAGTTCAGGCGCCGTTCCCGGTGTTCGGATACAGTCTGCGGCCGCACCGCAGCCGTAAGCGCAGCTATCAGTCAGCTTTGATTGGCGGCAAATCGACGGGCGGTCCCGAAAGGACCAGGCATGACCCTCATTTACTCCCAGCGGAGCGCGGTCACCGGATCCGTTAGAGCGGCCCGGCGCGCCGGAATCCAGCTCGCGGAGAGAGCGCACAGCATCAAAATGAAGGCCGCTGCAAAATAGATCCAGCTCTCACTTTGCGGTGTTCCATACAAAGCTCCGGACGCGATGCGGCTCAGCAACAGGGACGGGATCAGGCCAACTACAATTCCCGCCGCGCCGAGCAGCAGCCCTTCACGCATGATAAGCCGCAAAACCCGGCCTGGCTGAGCGCCAAGCGCCATTCGGATACCGATCTCGTTCGTTCGTTGCGCAATCGAGTACGCCATGACACCGTACAGGCCGAGAATGGCAAGCAGCAGCGAAACTGCACCGAGCACGGTCAGCAGCGCCGCGCCAACCTTCTGGGCGAAGTATGCCCCGCTCAGGTACTGCGTGAACGGCACCGTTGCAGTGACTAGCACTCGCGAATCAGCCGAATGGATGCGCTTTCGTAACGTGGTCTCAAAATCGAGCGGGTTGCCAGTTACGCGAGTCTCGACGGCGGCGCCCGCCCCTGGCCGAAAGAACTGCGTCAGAGGGAGATAGAAGTAAGGCATGGGAGCCTCATTCAGCTCGAGATACTTACTGTCGCGCACCACGCCAATGATGGTGATCTGCTTGCCCCACATGCGAAGCTTTCTTCCAACCGCCGGCGCCCCGGCGAAAAAGCGCCGCTCAAAGCTCTGATTCACAATCGCAACCGGCGGCGCGCTGGCGTCATCCCGATATGAGAAATCGCGGCCGTCGGTGAGCGGGATCTGCAAAGTATCGAAATAGCCGGGCGAAACAAGGTTGCGCCAGAGCTTCATATTTTCGCCAGGTTTCGGGACATAGCCGGGTACCTCGATGCCTTCCCACGAACGGCCATCGAGAGACAACGGAACGTCCTGCGAGACACTGACGCTGCGCACGCCCGGTGTCACCGCCAGCTGTTCGCGAAGACGCCGGAAAAACGCGATTCTTTCGGGGAGCGGCGGCCGGGTCGCCGAGAAATCGAGCCCGGCCAGCAGCACGCCCTGAGGCTCGAAGCCGGGGTATGCAGTCCGCGCGTTCTGAAAGCTGCGAATGAATAACCCCATCCCGATGAGCGCCAGCATGGCGAGCGAGAGTTCGGAAACGACCAGCCCGGCGCGAAAAAGCCGCGTGCCTCTTGAAGAGGACGAGTTCCGGCCCGCGCAGTCCTTCAAACAGGCATGAACGTCCCGGCGCGAAAAATGAAACGCCGGCACCGCACTGCATAATATGGCTGAGAGCAAGCCCAGTGAGCACGTGAACAACACACCTAAACCCTGAATGCCATCGCCGGCCAGGTTCGCAATGGGCAACACGCTCATCGGAATGAAGAACTGAATGGCGCGTATCATCCAGGTTGCGGCCAGCAGACCGAGAGCAGTGCCCGCAGCCGCCAACAGCAGTGCTTCGCTAAAGGCTTGCGCCACCAATCGCGAGGGCGTGGCGCCAAGACTGGCGCGAATGGCAAATTCCTTGTTTCGGACACTGGCCTGCACCAGCAATAGATTGCTGACATTCGCGCAGACAATCAGGAGCACTGCAGCGGCAATGACCATCAAGACTCTTTGCAATTTGCCCAGGATGTGTTGAATGCCGTCCGGCGCGTCAGCCATCGGCAACACCGACGCACTGAGGTTTCGGTTCGAATCCGGATACTGCTGAGCCAGACGCGCGGCGATGGTCCTCATCTCGGCCTCGGCTTGAGCTACGATCAATACCGGGATTGAGGCGAGCTAGCAGATGAAGCGGGCGCGAGTTCCGGTCCGACGGCCAGTAATAGGAACCCATCAACTGGTAGATCATTGTGACCGGCACCCAAACATCGAACTGTAGTCCGTCTATTGTGCCTTGGAACGCCGCCGGAACCACCCCGACGATAGTGAAGGGATGCCGGTTCAGTTTGACAACCTTACCCAGGACAGAAGGGTCGGCGCCGAAAGACGTGCGCCACAGCGTCTCACTGATCACGATTGAGGCAGCGGCGCCGGGCGTGTCCGTCTGCTCGCCCGTTGAAAACGTTCGACCGAGAACCGGCTTCACGCCCAGAACATCGAAGAAGTTGCCCGTTACAATTTGCGACCATACCCGCCGCCCGTTTTCAACATCGCCGAGGAACAAAGGGTCCATCGTGTAGCCGAGCATCCCACTGAACGATTGGGTTTGCTTTTGAATGTCTTTGAAATCGGGGTAAGAGGATTCTAGTAGATCGCCGTTTGGAGCTAGCGTTTTAACGCACACCATTCTTCCGGCGTCCGCGACCCCAGGTAGTGGCCTTAAAAGAATGCGCTCCACCCAGGAGAAGACAGTCGCGTTAACGGCGATACCGAGGGCAAGCGAGCAGACGGCCACAGTGGTGAACAGCGGCCGTTTGAGCAGCGCGCGCGCCGAATGGTGGAGGTTCAAGAATGAAAGATTCATGCTCGGGTACGGCTCTTTTCTTTGCAACGGTAACTCCAACGAAAATCCCTTTTGAATCCCTTCAAGCGCGGCGTTTGCAATGTCCGAATCTGGGACAGCGGTGGTGCGGAGGCGTATAAATTGAAATTCCCCGTCACTTCGCGCACTCTAAAAAGCTACGCAGGCAGGATCCGCATCATAGGAAAGTTAACAGTTCAGTGGAGGGGTACTCGAATCGAATGACGAAACGGGCGATTTTTTCTTTCAGTGTAGTACTGTTCACAGCTTTGGCCGCATATGCACAGGCTCCAGCGGCCGGTCCAGACCAACTCATTTTCAAAGATGGTGAAAAACTGATCGGCCATCTCGTCAGCTCTAAAGCTTCGGCGGTGACATTCAAGAGCGATGTAGCGGGTGAAGTGACCGTCGATTGGGACAAGATTCAGGAACTTCGCACCGGCGCAAAGTTCGCTGCCATTCCAGCAGGTGTGGAGCTGCGCGGCAAGCAGGATATCAATAAAGTCCCGCAAGGAACGGTGCAGGCGACCAGCGAGCAGGTTCA
This sequence comes from uncultured Acidobacteriaceae bacterium, assembly GCA_963846185.1. GTDB lineage: Bacteria > Acidobacteriota > Terriglobia > Bryobacterales > Bryobacteraceae > Bog-105. Next base: position 144,865 of record CAWJVA010000002.1, read on the forward strand.
ACTGAACACCGGCGCGCCGACACCGCAGGCCCTCCCGGTCAAGAATGTGGCTCAGCTCGTAGAGGAGTCGGTGTTTCAAAGGGCGTTTACCGAGCGCGGCTTCTTCAGAGGCTGGATCGGCGGCGCCAGTGCCGGCATTGCTTACACCAATTCCACTCAAACCAGTGAGGACTTCAGCGGAGCCATCAACCTAAACAGGCCCGTTCCAGGCGTCGATTGGCTCAATCCTCGAAGCAATACCCTACTGACATTCAATGGCGCATATGGAAAGATCTCGCAGCCTGGCACGCCATACCTCAAAACGGCCCTTTATCACGCTGGTGGGGAGCAGGATTTTTATCTGAAGCCGCGGCTTTTCCTCTTCGGTCAGGCGCTATTCGATCACAACTTCTCGCAGGGTCTCGATCTGCAGCAGGATTATGGCGGCGGTATCGGGTTTGTGGTCTTTAAGAAGCCCAATAGCGAACTGGATGTCAAAGCGAGCATGGATTACGTGAGGCAGCAGTTCGTGGTCTCCAGCCAAAACAAGAACCTGATCGCTTCTGTGTTCGGCGAAACCTACACCTATAAGTTCGCGCACGGCATCCTATTCAGCGAAAAGGGCGGCTATACTCCCGCATGGAATGACACAAAGGCGTTCACCGCCTTCGCAAACGCGAACGTGACGTTCCCGGTTTACCACCGGTTCGGCTTCACGATAGGCGGGCTGGATACTTACTTGAACGATCCGCCGCCGGGTTTCAAGAAAAACTCTTTTACGCTCACGATGGGCGCTAGTTACTCGATGCAGTAACCCGGTCCGAATTACACGTAAATGCGCTTCACACGCGCATGAATGCCGCAAAGCACGCTGTAGGAGATCGTTCCGGCTAAGCGGGCGATCTGCTGCGCGTCGATGCTCACGCCGCCCTCCGAGCCAAGCAGCGTGACCGCATCCCCGACTTTGAGCTCCGGCGACTGAGATGCGTCGATGGTGGTGAGATCCATTGAAACCGCGCCGAGTATAGGCGCCAATTTGCCGTTCACAATCACGCTTCCGCGGTTGCTCAATTTGTGCGGAATGCCATCGGCATAGCCCGCCGCGAGCACAGCGATGCGCATGGGCTGCGTAGCGCGAAACATACCGCCGTATCCGATCAGCGCGCCCGCCGGCACGTCTTTCACCGAAAGAACGGACGCGCGCCAGGTGAGTGCTGGCTTGACCTTCACGATTTTTGCGGCTGCCTGGCCTCGAACCGGTGACACATATCCGTAAATTCCATTGCCTGGCCGCACCATTCCGTGCCAGGCGTGCCGTCGCGCATAGGCGATGGGAATCGTGCTCGACAAGTGCAGAATGGCGGGCCGCACCCCGGCGGTGTGCAGACCAGCCGCGACGCGATCGAATAACGCGATTTGCTCATCCGTCTGAGTGGTTTGATAATTCGCCGCGGAAGCAAAGTGCGTCATCAGCCCTTCCACTTCCACGTTTCGGGCATCCAGAATCGCTTCCGCAATCGTCGGCGCATCGGCGCGGACACCCAAGCGGCCCATGCCGGTATCGATCTTCAGATGGCACCGAACCCGCTGCTCCCGCACCGCGGCCAGCCGGTTTAGCTCGGCCAGATCCTCCAGCGAGTGGATCACCGGCGTGAGGTCGTAAGCCAGCATCGCTTCCCGCGTAAACGGGAGAAAATCGGCCATCACCACAATGCGCGCGCGGATGCCGGCATCGCGCAACGCAATTCCCTCGTCCGTACTGCTTACCGCCAGCCATGAAGCGCCATTCTCTTCAAGAGTGCGCGAAACTTCCACCGCGCCGTGCCGGTAAGCATCGGCCTTGACCACCGGCATCACTTCGACCGCGGACCCAACCGCGTTCCTAAACGCTCGAAAATTGGCCGCGATCTGGCTCCGCGACACCTCGACCCAGGAGCGATAGGGCAGAGCTTTCGGCCGGCTGGTTTCGCCGGCGGCATCGACTTCCGCCGGAACGGAGCGTAACGTAAATGTTTCGTTCATTCGGAGATGATCAAATTCTGAAACAGCGATTCGTATGCGTCAGTGACTATCTTCCAACTGTAAAGCTTTTCGATGCGCTCCATCGCGCGCCGGCCCCACGCCGCTCGCTCTTCTTCGCATAAATCGACTGCCCACTGCAGTTTTGCGGTAAGGTCCTCAAGATGCGGCTGGAAGGCGACCGCGGCATCACCGGCCGCTTCCGCCATTTCCGGAGTATTCAGATACAGCACCAGCGCTCCCCGGCCGAGCGCTTCAAGCAGCGCCGGATGCGTACCACCCACCTCGGTCGCCTGAACATAGACCGCGGAGTGCGATTGCAGCTGATGGTATCCGTCACCGTAAACCGCGCCGGGAATGATGATTCGCGGATCACTGGTGTTTTTGACCTGCCGGATGTAGTCGGCCGCGTATGGCGCGTCACCGATGATCGCCAGTTTCAGTTCGGTTTTCACACGCTCGAACGCTTCCCGAACCAGCAGGGCATTGTTCTCCGGTTCCATGCGGCTGACATACAAAACGTATTGGCCGGGTTCCAGTCCCAAAGCACGAACGTAATCAGTGTCCGGCACTTTGCCGGTTTCAGCTCCGTACGGAATGAACGTCGATGACTTACCGAATCGTTCGAGATAGTAGGCCTGAATGGTCGCCGCGTCCGTCACGATGGCCGAACAGCAAAATGTAGCCAGCCATTCGGAGGCGAGATACCAAAGCTTGGCAATCTGGTTCCACTTCTTTCTTCGGTACTCGAGCCCATCTACATTCAGCGCCGTTGGTGTTCCGAATACACGCGGCCATAGCGTAAACACGGCATTTGCGGCATTACAGTAAAGCACCGCGTCGAAGCGGCGGAACAGGGCGTCGATGGTCGAAAGCCCCGTATGCGCAACCGTGTCGAAGTATTTGTGACGCACTGGTGGGCAAGTACCGCAGCCGCACGCCTCGATATTCGCGTTTCGGGTACCGCTGCCGGCAATAAACGGTCACCTGGTGCCCACGCTCAACAAGCCTGACCGATAGTTCTTCGGCAAACGTTTCAAACCCGCCGTACTGCGCGGGAATTCCGCGCGTACCGAGAACAGCAATTCGCATGATCAGGACGCGCGGCCGCCCAATCGGCTAACGCGCGGTGAGGTTCTCTCCGTGTGGGGAAAGTTCGGGCCGGGCTGGTGCGGGATAGCTGACGGGTTCGTAAGCGAACCAACTGGCAATATAAGCATCTGAAGCGCAGCGGCGCTGCATGATCTCGCGGCGCTTGGCGAAGGCGCGTTTCCGGTACCGGAACGCCAGCAGAAAGCCGCGCAGCGAACTGATTTCGAAAAGCAGGCAGCCACCGATCACGATAGCATCGCGCATGGTGATGGCCGCCCAGTGGCGCCGGTACAGCGCGCCGGTCATGTTCTTGATACGCAGCAGCCAGCGATTCTTTACAGAGTGCATATTAATTGCGGCCGGCAGCGAGCGGCGCTTCTCGGGTGTGACGGTCCTGACGTGATAGCCCACTGCAAATGGAGTGTAAACGCATTTCCAGCCAAGAAGCTGCGCCCGCCACGCAACATCGGCATCTTCGCGGTATGCGAAAAAATCAGAATCGAAAAATTCGCCGCTGATCGAGATAGCTTCGATCATCTCGCGGCGGTAGAGGCAGGCAGCGCCCGAACCGCCAAAAACATATTCAACCGTTTCGTACTGGCCACGATCTGGCATCCGGTTTCCGCGGTCGAGGTGCCGCAGGTTCGGAGTCATGTAGATGCCGGTGGAATCGAATACGCCGGATTTCGGGATCTCGAAGTCTGGCGCCATCGCCAGCAGCTTGCCGCAGACGCTCCCGACCCGGGGGTCGATATCGGCTGCGGCTACCACGTGAGTAACGAAATCGGGCGCAAGCCTCAGATCCGGATTCAAGGTCAGGATGAAATCAGCATCCGCGGCTTCCGCAATGGCCTGATTCTGCCCTGCCGCAAAGCCAGTGTTTTCGCGGTTATAGATCACCCGAACGCGGTCTTCGAAGGTGCGCAGGATCTGCGGCGTGCCGTCGCTCGATTGGTTATCGACCACGATGATCCGGATGCCCGGATAATCTTGCGCGAGCGCATACTCGAGACACCGCGCAATGTACCGCGCACTGTTATAGGTGACGATCGTGATCGCAACCGGCCCGCTCATCGGACGAAGCTGAAATACAGCCGCCAATAGATATCGAAGCCGATCTGCTTTTGCAGGTTAAGAATCTCAGACTCGCTCCGCGCGAATGCCTCTTCGATGATTTTCGCCGCTTCGCGATATTCCGGTCCGCCTGCTTGAACGTTATGCGGCTCGCGAAACTCACGCCAGCGGCGCAGCGCATCGAACTTACCCCGTACAGCCGCCAGCGGATGCCCTTGGCGTGCTGCCGCAAGTACGGAAAGCAGCTGCCCGACGATCACCGGCCACGCGAACCGGCGGAGGGTCGCCGCAGGGTAGTGCTTGGCGAGCAGCAGAAGCTGATTGCGCGTGCTGAGATAGTACACGCGCGCGCCTCGCCGGCCGAGGCTGCCCTTATCCATATGGATAGCGACCGCCGCCGGCTCATAGATGCCCTCGATTCCTGCCAGCGTGCAGCGTATTCCGAAATCGACATCCTCGTAATACGATTCGAAGCGCGTTTCGAGAAACCCGATGCGTTCGAAAACCGAGCGCCGGAACAGCGCCGCGGTCATGGGGGCGAAATTGATTTTGCGGCGCACGGACCAGATCGCGCCATCCGGACGTCCATATCCGCAGCGCCACGCATAGGCGGCACGCGAAACCAGATCCCAACTGCCATCCAGGCGCCGGTGATCGCGCATCTGCAGCAGCTTTCCCGCCGCAAACTGCGCTTGTGTCTGCTCGGCGCTGGTCAGCAATCTCTCCAGCCACTCAGGCTCCAGTACGACATCATTGTTCAGGATCAAGACCCAATCGGCCTTGGCGCGGCGCACTCCTTCGTTGACCGCTTCGGCGAAACCGCGATTCTCCGGGAATACAATTAGATCCGCCGCGTGCCTGCGCGCGACCAGTTGCGTATCGTCGGCGCTGCCGTTATCGACAACAATCACCTGATCCGGCCGGCGCGACTGGGTTGAAAGATTCGTCAGAATCGATTCCAGAAGGTCCGCCCGGTTCCAGGTGGGAATGATGGCTGCAACCGATGCCATTCCCTCCACGATACGGCATACTGCGTGCTCGGAATCCTAAACTGCCAGTTGCTATCCTACCTTTCGCGGTCGAGCGCTTCAAGCTTTGTGCCGGTTGAACTTGAGGTTCAGTTGGCCTCTCCGGGGCTACCCCGGGGTAACGTGAGTAACTGGCATTTCGTCGCGTGAGGTTCCACTGCGCTGCACGCAGAACACCTCATGCCAGGTCAGACTGGTTGAACGTTCGGCCGCAGAACTGCATGGCAAACCCGTCACTCGTGAGCGTGCTGGCGAGAGCCTTTCTGACTGGCGAGCACGGGCTCGATCAGATCGTGGCGCGAAGCCAGCACGCCCTAGGACGCCCTTGGGACTGGATTCCGTCTCTCGCCCAGCGCTATTTGGAAAGCGTCGATGGCGTCGCGCGCCCGCGGTTTCGTCACGTGGTTGCTTTCATTTCTCAGGATCCCGGCTACCGCCGCGCCCTTCGCGAACATTTCGATGCGTTGTCCGTAGGGCATTGGCTCACGGCGTCCGCGCAGATGCGGCCCGTTCAGGCGGCAAAGGCCTGGCGACTGCCCGTCATCGAATCCGTCGCTGGTCTTGCCGACTGGCTCTGGCTTAAATTCGGAGACCTCGATTGGTTCGCCGACCTCAAGCAGCTTGGTTTCAAAGAGCTCGCACCGCGTTTGAGACATTACCGCTATCGAGCGCTCTCCACCAGCTCGGGCGGCGTCCGCCTCATCGAGTCGCCCAAACGCCGCTTGAAGAAGCTTCAGCGCGAAATCCTGACCGGCATTCTGGACTGCGTCCCACCCCATCCGGCTGCCCATGGCTTCGTCAAAGGCCACTCGATCAAGACGTTTGCCGCTCCGCACGCCCGCCAGCCCGTGGTGCTTCGCATGGACTTGCGCAACTTCTTCGCGCGCATCGGCTTGGCACGCATCCAGGCGGTTTTCAGAACTCTCGGCTACCCCGAGCTTGTTTCCGATCTCTTAGCCGGCATCTGCACCAACGCCACGCCGCGCGATGCCTGGAAGCACTTGGACGCATCGCTCGACGCAGCTCGATTGCACGAAGCTCGTGAGCTATATGCCCGGCGCCATCTCCCGCAAGGCGCACCAGGCTCACCGGCTCTCGCCAACATTTGCGCATTCCGAGTGGATTGCCGGCTGGCAGGCCTGGCAAGGGCAGCAGGCGCTGAGTACACTCGCTATGCCGATGACCTCGCCTTTTCCGGCGGCAGCAACTTCGAAAAGTGCATTGAAAGATTTTCCACTACACGTAGCCGCGATCCTGCTCGAAGAAGGATTTTCAGTGCATCACCGCAAAACGCGCATTATGCGTTCCGGCGTTCGGCAGCATCTGGCAGGCATCGTGATTAACGAGCAGCCCAACATCTTCCGGGCAGATTTCGACCTGCTCAAGGCGATTCTCACCAACTGCGTGCGCCTCGGCCCGGAAACCCAGAATCGCGCCGCTCATCCCGCCTTTCGCTCCCACCTCGAGGGTCGGATCGCCTTTGTCGAGATGGTCAATCCGGCGAAAGGCCGACGCCTCCGGACCATTTTCGATCAGATCCGCTGGTAGCAGGCCGTCTCTTCAAGGGATAATGACCAGCCTCCGGCCCCGCGGTTCGCGTGTCCAAGCCTGTTCAATGTCTCGCATCGGCACTTGTTCCGTTTCGATCCGGATTTCGCCGCTCGCCGCTTTGGCCATAAGCTGTTCGCAAATGTGGCTCAGCATGTCGCGCGGCGGCAGGCTGCCTGTTCCCGCCCCGAGAATCTCTAGCCGCGAACTGCGCAGCGCGGCCGCCGCCAGCTGAATCGTTGCCCCGGCGCTTTCGCCGATTTGGATCCAACGAACACGCCCCGCGGCAGCCGCGAAGTCAGTACGTGTCAGTGCGCTGAGAAGTAACTCGGCCGGCCGCCCCCAAAGATAGTCCAGGATCAGGTTGCAAGCAGTGGCTTGTTTTTTAAAGGCCCTGACCAGTTCGTCTTCCGCCTGCTCCAGCCGGATGATTTCATCCGCGCCCAACTCGCGCACTCTTTCGAGCATCTTAATGTTGCGCCCCGCGGCGATGACCCGCTCTGCGCCGAGGATTTTCGCGATCTGTACCGCCAATTGCCCCGTCACGCCTGTGGCGCCGAGCACAAGCACGGTATCCCCTTGGGCAACTTCGGCGCGCGACGCCAGCGTCAGCCATGCGGACATCCCCGGATTGAATAAGGCGGCCGCTGTTTCGTCCGGAACTGCACTGGAAACCGGAAAGCATCTCGCGCGTGCTACGACGGTCTGTTCCGCCATTGCCCCGAAAGGCCTGCGCGGCCCGGCAAAGAGCACTCGCGTTCCATCTTTCAGGAGACCGATGCCATCCAATCCGCAAACAACCGGGAACTCACGGAAGCTCGCATAATGCGACCCGTCCGCCATGGCCCTGTCGACCGGCTTCAGCGCGGCCGCCAATACACGTATGGCGGCTTCATCTTCGCGAGCACTGGGTTTTTCGAACTGTTCAAACCGGGGCGCTTCTCCAGGCGCATGCAGCACAGCCGCGTTCATTGTGCGCCTGCCTACATCACCGCGTTGTTCGCAATCACGTCTTTATAAAAGTGCGCGCTCAGCTTCGGGTAGCGCTTCTGCGTCTTGAAATCGACGTAATAGATACCAAACCGCTTGCTGTACCCGTCCGCCCACTCGAAATTGTCCATCAGGCTCCAGAGAAAATAGCCGTGGACCGGATAGCCTTCGCTTGCCGCCCGATGCAGGTTGATCAGGTAATTGCGCAAGAACATCACCCGGTCCGTGTCGTAGACCTGGCCGTCCGGATTCAGCACGTCGGACGACGAACAGCCGTTTTCCGTGATGTAGATATCCTTCACGTTCCAGATCTCGGCCAGGTGCCTCGGCGCCCAATAAAGTCCCTCCGGACCGATGTACAGCCACGGCGACAACATATGCGGGTAGGAATCGGGATTGGGCACTACCTCAAAGCCAGCAGCCGAATCGGAGGCTCGGATGAAAGTCGGATTATAAATGTTGGCGCCAACCAGGTCGAGCGGGCTGCCGATGACCTTCAAATCTGCCTCCGCTGAACTGGGGTGCGTTCGCGCCCTCGCGGCGGAGGTATTCTTCCGGGTACTTTCCTTCCATGATCACGGTCAGGTATTGCGCGTTCAGAATGCGCGTTGCCTGCGCGCTGGCCTTGATATGCTCTTCCGAGTTATAGACCGGCGCGCCCGAGACGAAATTCTCCGCCAGGCCTACTTTCGTTCCCGGCTTCGCCTTCTCCCGGATGGCCTGCACCGCCAGGCCGTGCGCCAAAACCGCATTGAACCGGGTCTGGTTCAGCTCTTTCGGCGCGAGCTTTAGGCCGGGCGCGAACTGGCCCGTGCGGTAGCCGAGATCAATAAACGACGAAAACTCGTTCATCGTGAAGAAATGATGCACGCGGTCCGACAACCGTGAGGCGACATAGCCCGCATACTCGGCGAACGCCTCCGCCGTCTTTCGCGATTGCCAGCCGCCGAAGCGGTCCTGGAGCGCCTGCGGCAGATCCCAATGGAATAGCGTTGCGAACGGGTCGATACCTGCTGCCAGAATTGCGTCCACGACGCGCTCGTAGAAGGCGATTCCTTGTTCGTTCGGTTTTCCCGTCCCGTCCGGGAAGATACGCGGCCAGGCGATGGAAAACCGGTAAATCTTGGCACCAAGGTCTTTCAAGAGCTGGATATCTTCTTTGTAGCGGTGGTAATCGTCCGCGGACACGTCCCCGTTTTGCTCTTCGTAGATCTTTCCCGGCGTATGCGAAAACGTGTCCCAGATCGATTTCCCGCGCCCGCCTTCGTTGACTCCGCCCTCCACCTGGTATGCGGCAGTGGCACAACCCCAGCGGAAGCCGTCCGGGAACTTGTAGAAGTCAACGCGAGGCGACCCTTCTGCCGCTCCGGGCAAAGGCGCCGAAGCGAAAACGGGCGGAACACAGGCGCCGAGCGCCGCAGCCCCGACCGCCTGCCCGAAACCGCGCCTCGAAAATTGGTTAGACATGGTGCTTTTTAATTTATACGACTCAACCGGAGCGTTTATAACATGCGCCATAACATGCCCGAGGCGAGCCTACTATTTACCGGGTTCTACTTACCTTTGCACTTACCTCTTCTCTAAAAAGACCCGGAGAAAATTTTACAGACTTTAATACTCCATCACTGGAAAAATTTCTTATTCGTTGGTATCCTTGGCATCACACTATCGTCTGAACTACTGGGACCCTCGGAGTTTCTGGCTCGGGTTGACGCAGCCATGAGAGCGGCGCGGCCGGAGCTGTTTTTAACGGGTCTGCGGGTCTCGTGTCGCTCTACGAGAGTCGGCATTTGGAGTCTTTTTTTATGTCGCAGGTAGTAATCGCGAATGCTCCCGTTGCGGGCTCGGGATGGCTTGGCTGGAAAGTCATCTCCCTTCTCAGTAAACATCGCCGGACATTGGCGGGCCTTCTGGCACTAATCTTAGTCGCCTCGAGTCTCGAACTGGCCGTACCGTTCCTCACACAGCGCCTGATTGATCAGATCCTACACTCGCTCCGCTCCAATCGAGCCGGGGCGGTCCACTTTCTGATCGTTGCCGCGGCTGCCATATTTTTCGCGACCGCCACAACCCGCTTGCTGCGGTCCTTCTATAATTACCGCCTGGTGCTGGCCGCCTCTCAAGCGGAGGACGAGGTGAAAAATGCCGCCTTTGCCAACTTTCTCGGCTTAGACAGCGAATACCAGGGCAAGGTCAATACCGGCGAAGTCGTCGGTGCGCTCGACCGCGGCGGCACGGCCATTTACGTTGTCCTGAACGAAATCCTGGGCCAGAATCTCGTCCCGCCCCTCCTGATCGTCATCGGAGTACTCACGTCTCTTCTGCTGAAGAACGTCTGGATCGCGCTGATGGTCTTTACTCCCCTGCCTGCTTATGTGCTGGCCGTCAGCCGGCTCGGCGGCCGTATGCAACGGACCGAGCAGCAGGTCAGCCACGCCTTTGAGAACGTCACCAAAGAGTCATACGATATCGCCAGCAATGTTCGGGCGGTCAAGAAATTCGGCCGGGAGTCACAGGAAGGATTCACCCAGCGCAGGCTGCAGCAATTCGCCCGCGCCAAGCATCATGGCGCAGAAAAGCTCTGGGCGTTAGTAGAAAACGTTCAAAGCTTTATCGCAACCGCAGGCCGCGTCGGCGTCATCGCCTTAGGCGGATACTTCGTTCTGACCGGCCGTTGTACGGTGGGCGACTACGTCCTGTTCATCGCCATGCAGGACATGGTGTATGGGCCCATCTCACAGCTTTCCATTATTCTTCCGAAGCTGCGCCGCAACCTTTGTCGCGCCGAGCGTCTTTTCGAAATTCTGGAAGAAAACCATACCGTGGTGGATGCCCCTGACGCTCAGCCGCTCGGCGGCGTCAAGCAATCAGTCGAGTTTCGGGACGTATCGTTCCGTTATGCCGGCACCGAGCATTGGAACCTGAAAAACGTCAGCTTCTCTGTTCCGGCCGGCGCAACCGTCGCGCTCATCGGTCCGAGCGGTTCCGGCAAGAGCACGCTGATGAATTTGATGCAGCGGCTCTATGATCCTCAATCCGGCAGCATTCTTGTCGACGGGGTCGACCTCAGGAACTTCCAGCAGCGCAGCCTCCGTGATCACATCGCCGTGGTCCCCCAGGAAGTCGAGCTGTTCTCACGCTCGATCATTGACAACATCGCCTATGGACGGGATCAATTCTGCTCTCGGATGTCGAGCAGGCGGCCCGCATGGCCCAAGCCCACGATTTCATCCAGCGCTGCGATCTCGGCTATCAAACACAGGTGGGTGAGCGCGGCTTCAGGCTGTCCGGCGGCGAGCGCCAGCGCATCGGCATCGCACGTGCAATTATGCGCGATCCCGCCATCTTGATCCTCGATGAGGCCACTAGCCATCTCGACAACGAGAGTGAGCGGCTGATCCAGGTGGCCATGGAAAGGCTCACCCGCGGCAGAACGTGCTTCATCATCGCTCACCGCCTCTCCACCGTTCGCAAAGCCGACCTGGTGGTCGTCTTCAACGAAGGCACGATTGAAGCGGTCGGTACGCATGAAAGCCTCTGGGAAACGAGCCCGACCTATCGCAGGCTTCAGGGCCTGCACGTAGCAGAGCGGCCGCGCCCGCAAACGGCCGAGTTCGAAGCCGAGCCCGAACCGCTCCTTGCCGCGATGGGTGACTAAAGTCGCGTTCACTTCTGCGGCACGAAGCGCACTGCATATCCGCCGCCGGCAGCCAGTTGCAGCTTTAGGTGCGACGCCCGGTCGACCGTTTTCTTCTGGATCGTGACGCTCTTGGGATACTGCCCGGCGTCCGGCGCATCGGCGTAGATCTCAGCGGTATAGCGGCCCGCCCCTAGGAAGCTAAGCGGGATGTCCAGCTCACGCGGGCTCCAATTAGTCATGCTGCCCAGGAACCAGTCGTCACCGGATCTGCGAACACTGGTAACATACTCGCCCGGCTCGCCGTTCAGAATGTGTGTTTCGTCCCAGGTGGCCGGGGCATGCTTAATGAAATCGAATGCCGGCTGATCCATGTAAGCTTTCGGCGTATCCGAGACCATCTGGAAAGGCGCATCGTAGACAACGTACATCGCTAGCTGAGCGGCGCGCGTTCCCATTACCATCGGATGCGGTTCGCGCGGGACGAAATCGCTCTCGGTAACGTTATCGAACCCGCCCGGCGTGTAATCCATGCGGCCCGCCAGCATGCGGGTAAACGGAATCGTGACCCGGTGGCCCGGATTATCACGGTCGTTCGCGCGCGATTGCTCCATTCCGAGCACAGCCTCATACCCTAGGACGTTCGGCCAGGTCCGGTCCATGCCCCATGGTTTTGTCGCACCGTGAAAATCGAGCATGAGATGATGCTCCGCCCCCAGCCGCGCCACCCGGTAATACCAATCGATGGCCTGCTGATCGTCGCGTTCTACGAAATCGATCTTGAGCCCGGCCACGCCCCACTTCTCAAACAGAGGGAACGCTTCGTCCATCTGAGCGTCGACCGCTTTCGCCATCATCCAGATCCAGACCTTTACATTCTTGGCGGCTGCGTATCGCACCACTTCGGGAACATCCACCTTCCCGTTCATCTTAAGAATGTCGTACGGCGGCGACCACCCAGCATCGATCAGCATGTAGGGCAATCCCGATTGCGCGGCAAAATCGACGTAGTATTTCATGGTCGCCGTGCTGAAAGACGCCTTACCATCCGGTCCCACACTGCCGCTCCACCAGTCCCATGAACTCAGCCCGGGATGAATCCACGATGTGTCTTTAATGGCGCACTCGGGGTTCAGACTCGTGATTACATTTGATTCGACCAGCTTCCCCGGCTGATCTCCAATCAGCAGCACACGCCACGCAGAGTGATGCGGCAGCGTGCTCTTGACCGCTACCTCCGGGTCATCGCCCGGCGCAAGTTGTGATTCGAACCAGCCCTGCGTCCAGCTCTTCTCCGGATTTACCAGATACATGGAGCTGTTCCCTTCCAGATCCGCCTCTGTAATCGCCATCCAGCCCACGCCCGGCACTTGCATCAACAGCGGCAAGCCGATCAGAACTTTCTGCGAGAGCCCGTTCCCGCCGCCAAACGCGCTCATCGGCAGCTTGAGGTACTCGGCTTCGTACATCGTGTGATAGTGCGGCAGCACAAGCGCGTAAGTCATCGCGTCTTTACTGACACGGAACTCCGTCTTCTCTTGCCGCAACCTATAGTCACCGAGCGGAGCCTGTTCCGGCACGACATACCGGAACGAAATGGCATCGTCGTACGCGCGTGCCTCGATCGAAAAATGCCGGTTCGGCGCGCTCTTTTCCGTTACGTCGATTCGAAGGCCGTTGTAGTGATTCCTGACCGTGCTCGCTTTTCCCGAAATCAGGTGATAGGTCTCGTCAGCTTGCGATGGAGTCGAGCCGGTTATCTGAACGTCCGTCCCCAAAGTCCGCTGCCCTTGAAAATCGAGCGCGAGACCCGATCGATTTATGATCGGCTTACCGTTGAAATTGATCGAATAAGTGAGCTGTCCCTCAGCCGCAACTTTCGCGTTCTCAACTGTCTCGAAAGTTGCTACCAGATGTCCGTCGGGTGAAGCGACCGAAGTGTTTGTTTGAGCGCAGCAAAGTGCCGCGGTCAGCAGGAAGGGCATAGCCAGACAGGCTTGGCGATAGTGCATCCCCTGCACTATATCGCTGTATTCCCGCTGGTTTGAAAGTACCGCTTCCGGGTGTAGCCGGAAGCGGCCCCTTAAGTTCTCATGCTATTTTTTCGTCGATGTGCCGCCGGAGGATCCGGCGCCCGCCGCCGCGCTGGAAGCCGAACCCGTGCCGGACTGCGCAGTGCCAGTACCCGTGCCGCCCGCTTCGGCCGTACCGATCGGAATTTGGCGCCGCTGGCTGACTTGCTGCGCCATCGGGATACTTACTTCGAGCACGCCATCGCGAAACTGCGCCTTTGCCTGGTCCGCATTGGCGCCTTCGGGTAGAGCGATCTCACGATAGAACTGGCCGTACCGCCGCTCGGACCGATAGGATGGCCCGGAGCCCTCCTCGTGTTGCGAGCGCCGCTCACCTTGGATAATCAGCGCGTCGTTCGTTATCTCGACTTTCACATCCTCGGGCTTTAGCCCTGGGAGTTCCGCGTGAACTTGGAGTTGCCCGTTGCGCTCGGCCACCTCGATGGCCGGTATCCAGCCCCCTCGGCTGCCTGCGCCGCCTTCGCCATAGAAACGGCCAAAGCTGCGGTCCATTTCTTCGCTCATCCTTCGCATGAGAGCGAACGGGTTGGAAAAGAATTCGGCGGGATTGAAGGAACTAAACGGATCCCATCCCCGCGAACGTGACAGGCCGGTTCCGCCCTGCGATCTTTGCAGTTCGGAACGGTTCTCCTGCTGATTCTGAGTAGCATTTGAAGATCGTTTTTCGACGTTAACGTCCGCCATAGAATTTCCTCCATTCTTCTGACGCACAGCCCGCGCTATACATCGCTACAAAATATCGAGAATTTGTGCCCTCTTGCGACGGAAAGTAGCGGCCTGCCATTGCTGTTTGTTGACAGATGTGCCAATTCGATCTACACTCGACGAGACTGCGCCCTAGAGGGCTAGGTACGGATGGCGAAAAACGCTGAAAACAATTTGCAGGGCAGTCTCGAACTGCTCATTCTGAAAACGCTCGAGCGTGGACCGAATCACGGCTTCGGCATAACTACGCACGTTCAATCGGCATCAGAAGGACTCCTACAAATAGAGGAGGGCTCGCTTTATCCGGCGTTGCACAGACTCGAAAAGGGCAAGTTAATTGCGGGCATCTGGAAGACCACCGAAAACGGTCGTCGCGCGCGCTTCTACACTCTGACGGGCTCTGGAACAAAGCGCCTCGAAGAGGCCAGGGCGAACTGGAAGACGGTTGCGCGGGGCGTAAAAAAGGTTTTGAGATTCGCATGATGAGGTTGTCACTCAGCACGCCCGGATGAGTCTCTCGGCCTCGCTGGTCAGTTCCGCTGCGGCTGTTCAGTTTGCGAACGGAAACGACATCGTCAGCTTCTTCAACCGCACGGTCAACCAACACTTCATTGACTGGTTTAATCAGACCTGCGCTCAGCGCCAATACTGGGTAAACAAGCAGATCAGCGCTGAACCGGCCGTCAAACAGAGATTCCTGCAAATCTGGAACTGTATCCCGCTCATTTTCGTGCACCATCCGATTAACCTGCTGCAGTTCAGCGCTCTGATGAGCATTCTGATCAATGAAGTGGGGCGGGATCTGCTTCCGCTGGCTGAGGTATGCGGACGCAACAATTATCCCGGCTTGGCATACGCCTTCTGCAGCATTCCGGGTATAAAGACCTCCTACAACGCAGGCCAGGGGAACAAGCCCGCCGGTGATCTGTTCTTTGCCGACGATGATTTCTGGGCCGCGCACCAGTCCCGTCCTGCGGCGGATCTGGTACGCGCCATCCCAAATCTCCGCCAGCAATGGAACAGTGTCATATATCCGCAAAACCTGTTTCCGACTACACTCGATCCCGGCCATTCAGGCTTCATTCAACAGGCCGATTTCTACAAGTTCCGCGGACGCGGCTTCATTCAGATCACGTGGCGCTCAAACTACCGCAGTATCGTCCAGTTCGTGCAGAGCTATTCCGGCTCCGATCCTGTCCTCGCTGAATACAAACGCTCCTGGGCAGAGCAAGACCCCGACAAAATCTGCACCATCAGCACCAATGACGACTGGGACGCGCTCTTTCAGGAGACGCATCTCATCGTTCCGTGCCGCGCAATCGGACTGCACAATGAGGCAAGCGGCAATTACCTCCAGCTCTCAACCGATGCCGCCACGCTGACCGCCATGTCACCCCAACCGGGGTCCCTCTATCGCATGGGCCTGCGCATCAGCGGCTCGGGAAACTATGCCTCGCTCTTTAGCCAGCGCGTCGTGCAGTTGCTCACAACCTTCGCAGCTCACGCCGTGTTGCCGGTTTAATACGGACCACGCGTATCATCGTGCGGCCTTGGCGCGCACCAGCGCCGGCGTGATCCCATAACTCTCCCGGAAAGCCGAAGCCGCCTCCGTCGCCGCCCAGATTTCGAGATCCGCATCCGTATCGGCTTCCACCAGCAAACTCAAGTTTCCATCACGCATCGCGCTGTTGACATTGCGTACCCGCTGCTCGTGCCCGCGATCCAGGGCATCCGCTAAGCGCAGTAGCGGCGCGAGCGCCATCACCACCCGCTTCGATTCCGCATCAAGCTCTGCGAATTGCGGGTGCCTCGCCTGCGGCATTGATTTCCGGTGAAAACGGCACAAAGCCGCGATCGTCAGCCGCTCTTTGTCAGTGAAGCCCGGCATGTCAGAGTTGGCGACGAGATAGGCCGAGTGCTTGTGATGGCCGGTATTGCTCACGAAATGCCCGATATCGTGCAAATACCCGGCGGCTTCCAGCAGTTTGCCCGTTGCCGGCGGGAGCTGATGTACCGGCTGCAGAATTTCAAAGAGGCGGTGAGCCAGGGCGGCTACATGGCGCACGTGTTGCAGGGAAACGCAGTAGCGTTTGGCCATGCCCTCCACAAGCGCTCGCTGTTCCCGTGAAAGCTGGCTCAGTTCCCGTCCCACGCCGCGCGCCGCAAGATCGGCAATAATGCCGTCGCGTACGCCCGCCGCGCAGTAGTAGAGCGAACGCTGCCCAAACATTTCGAGCGCGCGCAGAAACACTGCCGTGCCGCCCGTGATGATCTCCGCGCGCTTTGGCCCGATGCCGGTCATTTTGCGCCGGCTTGCTACATCGCTGCCCACCAGAGTAAGCAGCAGATCGCGAATCTGACCCGTGCCTGCGCGTAGCCGGTCTGCCTCGTCTCGCTTGGAGCGTGGTACCTGGTTAACCGCGCAAACAACCGCTGCCGCGGTCGCCGACGTACCCAACACGCGATCGAACCTCTCGGCTTTGTGCTCTTCGACAAACGGCCCGAGCTTCTCATCGATGTAAGCATCCAGGCGGCGCAGCTCTTCCGGGCGGATCGGATCGTTTTTCAGAAACATTTCTGTTACGCGCACGGCACCCAACGGCTTCGAAACCGAATCGATCAATTGACCGTTCTGGCTGATGATCAATTCGGCGCTGCCGCCCCCGACGTCTATGGTCAGGGTGCGTTCCTTTGGCCGCGGCCAGCGCGTCTCCACTCCCAGATGGATGAGACGGGCTTCTTCCGAACCCGAGATAACTTCCACGTTCGCGCCAATCGCCGTACTGGTTCTTTGCAGGAACTCCTGTTGGTTACTGGCGTCGCGAACCGCGCTGGTGGCGACCGCCCGAACCGCCACGACGTCGAGCCTGCTGTACGCAGCCGACATGCGCGCCAGCGTAGCCGTCAGGAAATCGAGCGCCTCCTTGCTGACCCGGCCTTCACGAAACACGCTCTCTCCAAGCCGCGTGACTTGCCGGTCTTGCGCCAGAATATGCGTTTCGCCATGACTCACCTCAGCGGCCATCATTCGAACGGAATTGCTGCCGATATCAATGGCTGCGTAGCGCGGCATATTCGTTTTATAGCAATCGGGACGAATGAACTGCCAGAGCAGCGCTAACCCGCTGAAACATTGTCGATGAGCCGTGTCCCGCCTAGCCAGACCGCCGCCGCGATCACAACCGGACCGTCGATTGTTTCGACCGGCTGCATCTCGTCCGCATTTACAATTTCGAAATATTCCACCTGTATGCGAGGTTCATTCCGCAAGATCGCCAGACCGGCTTGCTTGGCCAGAACAGCATCTCGGCATCCGCCCTCAATCACATTGCAGCTTGCAACGAGCGCATGAAAAAGAAGCGGTGCGAGCGGGCGATCTTCCGCGCTCAGTCTGGCATTCCTCGAACTGATTGCCAGACCGTCTGCTTCCCGCACCGTCGGAACCGCAATGATCGACACCGGGATGTTCAGGTCCGCGACCATACGCCTGATGACGGCAAGCTGCTGCGCATCTTTCTGTCCGAAATACGCCTTATGCGGTTGCACGATATTCAACAGCTTCGCCACCACCGTTGCAACCCCGCGGAAATGGCCGGGGCGGAATTCTCCACATAATTTCTCGGATACTCCGCTGACCTCTACGAACGTCCGAGCCTTGGCAGGATACATCGCCTCCACGCTCGGCGCGAAAACCAGGTCCACGCTGCGGCCCGAGCAGAACTCGACATCCTGCGCCAGGTTTCTGGAATAGCGCTCGAAATCGTCCTTGCGATCGAACTGAATGGGATTGACGAAGATGCTGACCACCACCACTTGCGATTCACTGCGTGCCCGGTCGATCAAGGCGCCATGACCCGCGTGCAGCGCGCCCATTGTCGGCACAAAGCCGATGGATAATTCTTCCTGCCGCGCATCGGCGCATATCGCCTGCATGTCGCGCACATCCCTGACAACATCCGTCATTTCGGCTGCTCTAGGTCAAAGCGGGTGTGCTCCGGCCCGGGAAAACGTCCCGCCTGCACGTCCGCCGCGTACTCTTTCGCTGCCGCCGTCATGACATCGCCCAATCGCGCATACTGCTTCACGAACTTCGGCACGAACGCATCGAACAAACCGAACGCATCATAACTGACGAGCACCTGGCCGTCACAATGCGGCCCGGCGCCGATACCGATGGTCGGAATCTTCAGCTCGGCGGTGATCGCAGCCGCGACATATGCTGGCACGGATTCGAGCACAACCGCGAAGGCTCCTGCCTGCTCCAGTGCACGGGCGTCCTCCGTAATGGCTTCCTCTTCCGGTTTCGTTCGCCCCACCGGACGAAATCCCCCCAGCGTGTGCACGGATTGGGGAGTCAGACCGATGTGCCCCATTACCGGAATCCCCACGTCCACCAGCCGCTCGACAGCATCCGCCATTGCGGCGCCCCCTTCCAGCTTCACTGCCGCAGCGCCGCCTTCCTGTAGCAGCCGTCCAGCATTCCTCACCGCCTCGGGAATGCTTACCTGGTATGTCAGAAAAGGGAGATCTGCTACAACCAATGCCCGTCGCGCCCCATTGCTGACCGCGCGCGCATGGTGAATCATCGCTTCCAATGTGACGGGCAGAGTTGTTTCGTACCCGAGAATTACGGTCGCGAGCGAATCCCCTACCAGCAGCACGTCGATACCGGCGCGATCGAGTAGCCGGGCCATGGTTGCGTCGTAAACAGTCAACATGGTGATCTTCTGACCCGCCCGCTTCATTGCCAGCATGTGCGGAACTCTCATGCGCTCTGGTCTTTTCACGGTCATGCAAGACGACCTTCGAGTTCTACCGCACTTGCGCCGATTCCTTTTCGATCGTTATACACTGCTTTCAGTGTAGAGACCGGCGCCTGCCTAGTGCGTCACGCGACGAAAGCAGCGGGGGCCCGCGCGTTCGCCTATTTCGGCCACATTACTGTTAACTGGTTTATCGAGAAAACGAATCAATAAATTCTTCGCTTTGAAATTTGCAATGATAAGTAATAATCCGCGCTGCTTCCATATCTGATTTCCGTTAGCCTGAATTTGCTTTTGGGGAAGTCCTTTTGCCATTTCGAAAATCAATACTCGTTTTTTCTTTAGTCGCATTCACATCTGTCACTCCCGCGTTTTCGGCCGATCAACCGGCGTCTGCTTTGACGCCGTCTGCGATAACAAGACCCGGATCACAACTCCTCGATCTCTCACGTCTCGTCGTAATGGGCGATTCCCTCTCGGCGGGCATTCAGAATTTCTCGCTGTACGATGAACAGCAGCCCCATGGATACGCGAGCGTGCTTGCGCAGCAGCTCCGAACCTCGCTTGCGCTCCCGCTGGTGCCCTATCCGGGCGCTCCCAATGTGTTGCACCTCGTAAGTCCGGATCCTCCGAAAGTAGCGCCCGTCAGCGGCACCTTGACCTCCCTGCGCGATAACCCGGACGTGCAAGCCACTAATATTTCGGTTCCAGGATTTACCGTCCAGAACGCGCTCTCTCTGATTCCCGGCATCGCTCCCAATACGAGCCCTGTTCAGCAGTGGGCCTACATCGTTCTCGGTATTCCGGGGTTGCTGGGAAATCCGACGCCGACTCAAATTCAGACTGCGCTGGCATTGAAGCCGACAACCGTTCTGGAATGGCTCGGCAACAATGACGCCCTCGTGCCTGCCCTCGTGGGCCAGCTGAACGCTTTAACTCCCATCGGGCAGTTTGCAATCAGCTATGAGCAGGTACTCAATTCTCTTCAATCCACGGGCGCCACGATCATCGTCGCCAACATCCCGGATGTTACGGAGGTTCCCTATTTCACCTCTGCGCAGGAGCTTTCAAACCAGACTGGCGTTCCGCTCGCTGCCTTGACGAACGCCCTTGGCATCGGCTCAGGCGATTATCTGCGCCTCAGCGCCATTCCACTCGCTGAAGCGATTCTGAGCGGCGCCAAGCCCGGTCCGCTCCCTGCTTCGTGCCCGACGCCTACCTCGACGCTCACTCCAGCGCCCGTTCCTTGCGTCCTCACGGCCGCAGACGCCGCTACCCTGCGTGCGAATATCAGCTGCTACAACCTGCTTATCCAAGCCGAAGCTGCCGTGCACGGTGCGTTGGTCGTGGATATCCATTCGCTGGTAGATCAGATCTATAGTCAGGGGTATACCGTCGCCGGACACCTGCTCACTCCGTTCTACCTGGGCGGCCTGTTCAGCCTGGATGGTATCCATCCCACAGACACCGGTTACGCCATCATCGCGAATGCGTTCATCGATGCAATCAACTCGCGCTTCAACACGCATTACGCGCACGCCCCCGTCGCCGAGATCTTCGAGCACGATCCGTTGAAGAATGACATTCTCACCTATCCGGGCCCGCTGCCAACTGCTCCGGCTAGTCCGCCCTCTCTTCCGGGCTGCGTCGTCAGCGTGTTCTCACCACTAACAGCAGTCTCAGCAAGGATCAGTGCGTCCGTGCCCGCCCAATAAGAGCGGCCGCTTGGCCTGGCGGGCGCATGCCGCCCGCTAAACTGAGGTTGATGCTCCTGAACCGTTTGCACCGGCGATCCTGCGCTTTTGTTCGCGCATGAAAGCCCTCCTTCGCCCCGTCTCTCATCGCTATCGCGCGTTCATTCACAGGTGGGAAAACGAACTTTGCTTTCGAGCAACCGATCGAGTTGCCCGTCCTTTTTCGTTCGGTCTCGAATGGGCTGCCAACTGGCCTTCCATCAAGAATCTTTCCCCCGCTAGCATCGATCCCATCGCCTATCTCGAGCGCGTCAATCAGGAGCTGATCAAGAACAGCGCGAAATTCTACGGATATGACGCTCCGTCCGACTTCCGCTTGATCGGCGATTGGCTTCAGTTCACTTCACCCGTTGAAACTCCTTATCGAGAGAACAATACCGTTCACGCGCGCTGGTTTCCTTCGCGCGGCGGCAGCCGGAAAGCGGTCGTCGTGTTACCCCACTGGAATTCGAAGCTGCCGCAACACAATGCGCTATGCGCCGGACTCCAGCGCTTAGGGCTCTCTACGCTTCGCCTTAGCCTGCCCTATCACGATGCGCGCATGCCTGCTGGACTCGGCCGCGCTGATTTCGCGGTATCGTCGAACATCTGCCGCACCATTGACGCCACGCGCCAGGCCGTGATCGATAGCCGCGCCTGTTTCGACTGGCTGCAGCAGCAGGGCTTCGAAGACCTCGCCATCGTCGGCACCAGCCTCGGTTCCTGCTACGCATTCCTCGCCAGCGCCCATGATCCACGCATTCGCGTAAACGTGTTCAATCACTGTTCCACCTACGTCGCCGATGTCGTTTGGGAAGGGCTGTCGACGCGCCACATTCGTGATAGCCTCGAGGGCGCAATCGACCTGCCGGTTCTTCGCAGACTCTGGGCCTGCATCAGCCCTCCCAGCTACTGGGACCTCTACAGCGCACAACAAAAGCGCTCGAAGTTTATCTACAGTCAGTACGACACTACATTCCCCGTTCATCTCTCGCGCCAGGTCATCGAGAGCGCGCGCCAGCGCAACTGGGATCATGCCGTGAAAGTTCTTCCGTGCGGCCACTATACCATGGGCGAGTTTCCGTTCAAATATCTGACCGGATATGAAATCTGCTCGTTCTTGAAACGCAACCTCTGATTGCTCCTTTATGTCCTTTCGGTATTCTGAAAGAAGTTAAGGTCTTAAATATTTTCGCGCCGAATGGCACGAAGGTCTGAAAGGCTGCATCGAACGCTTATGCGGCGCTCGACCTTACGCCTGCTCGATGCAAACAATGAGTAAATCAACCTACGTTGCGACTCTTCTTTTTGTCTCCGTTCTGGCTATCGCTGAATCTGCATTCGCGCAAGCAGGCGCCCCTGTAGGGCAGACCGGTTCAGCCGCGCAATCAGGCAACAGCGGCTCCGCGCTTCCATCCACCGGCAGTTTGCAGATCACACCTGCGCCGCAAACGGGTGGTACGTCTTTTCTGGGCAGCGTGCCGCAGGGTAAGGCCACCGGCACGGCCATTCCCTTGACGCTTGCCGGCGCCATCAGTCGCGGACTCAAAGCGAACCTCGGATTACTCACCAGCCAGCAGTCGGACGTGGAAGTACGAGCACAACGCCTGCGTGCTCTAGCCGAACTACTCCCCAATATCAACGGGCAGCTCAGCATGACCGAGCAGCAGTTGAACCTGCAATCGCTCGGCTTTATTGTCAACGTGCCGCCCAGCGCCGGCTTTCAGATTCCTAAAATCGTTGGCCCTTACTCGTATCAGAGTGCATTGGCAAACGCAACCGTCCCGCTCTTCGATTACAGCTCGATCAGCAATCTGCGCTCGGCGCGCCAGAATGAAAAGGCGTCCATTCTCTCCGTAAAGAACGCACGCGATCTGGTGGTTCAAGCTGTCGGTGACGCTTATCTGCAGATCATCGCGGATACCGCCCGCATCACTGCGACTCAGGCTGAAATCGAAGCGGATCAGGCCGTTTATACCAACGCCGAACGCCGTCATAATGCCGGGACGGCCATTGGCATCGACGTACTGCGCTCGCAGGTCGAATTGAAGCAGCGCCAGCAGCAGCTCGTCGCCGTGACCAATCAGTTCGAAAAAGACAAGCTCACGTTGGGCCGCGTTATCGGCCTTCCTACCGGACAGGACTTTACTGTCGCCGATCCATCACCTTCGGTTCCGCTCGCGGCCATTACGCTTGATGAGGCACTCCAGAAAGCGTACGCGAATCGCCCCGACCTTCAGGCCGCACAGGCCCGTATGAAAGGCGCCGAGTTCGCGTTGGCCGCAGCGCGCGCGGAACGCTATCCCACGCTCACCGCCTCCGGTTTCTACGGAGATGAAGGACTGCGCCTGCTTAACAATTCACACGGGGTCTTCAACGCTACCGGTTCCATCAACTTCAATATCTTTGATGGCGGACGTATCCGCGCCGATATCCAAACCAGCATGGCCGAGCTGCAAAATCGCCGCAACGAATACGAAAACCTGCGAGCGCAGGTGGACTATGAAGTCCGCAATGCGCTGCTTGATTTGAAATCTTCGAGCGAGCAGGTCAACGTTGCGCAGAGCAATGTTCAGCTCGCCAATCAAACTTTGCAGCAGTCGCGCGACCGCTTTGCCGCAGGCGTCACGAATACTGTCGAAGTGGTCCAGGCACAGCAATCGGTCGCAGACGCCAACGAAAACCTCATCTCGGCCCAGTACCAGTACAACGTGGCGAAAGTTTCCCTTTCCCGCGCGCTGGGCGTCGCCGAAGAGAGCATGAAGACCTACTTCAGCAACGATCAACAGAACGGCCTCAAACAGCCCTAGTACTTCTGGACCGGCCATCATCAAACCGATCGCACTAGTCCGGATGCGCTTCGGACAACTCGTCCAGGCCGGACTACCCGGTTTGAAAACACAACTTCGGTCTGAGTGACACTGTGGCTGGGGATGACTGCCGACATGTATACGTACGGCTCGACCGTGATCTTCTTGGGTCCCCCGGGTTCGGGAAAAGGAACCCAGGCCGCTCTTTTATCTGCCGAGCTGCAAATTCCGGCTGTCTCGACAGGCGAGATCTTGCGCCAGGCTTGCCACTCCGGTTCAGAACTCGGTGCGCGTGTGCGCTCCGTCGTCGAAGCGGGCCAGCTTGTCGGCGATGAACTGATGAACGAAGTCGTCGTGCAGCGCCTGCTTGAGCCCGATTGCCGCGATGGCTGTATTCTTGATGGCTATCCGCGCACCGTTCCGCAAGCGCGCTTTCTCTCAGCCTGGCTTTCCGGCCGCTCCTTGCCCGAGCCTTTTGTTGTCGACTTCCGCCTCTCCCCTCGCGAGATCATCGCGCGCCTCAGCCAGCGTCGTGTGTGCGGCGAGTGCGGACGCACCTACGGCGCAAATCTTCAAACGGGCGCCGCGCATCTTCGCTGTGATTTCGACGGATCAATGCTGCTGCAGCGTGCCGACGACCGGCCAGACGTAATCCGTGGCCGACTCGAACTCTACCAGCAAAATTCGGAAGACTTGCTTCGTTTCTTTCAGGGTCCGAACTACTTCCGCCTTACTGCGGCCGGCTCACCAGATCATATCTTCGCGGAACTCATGCGCGCTCTCGGGCTTCGCCGCGCCAGCGTCGATTCTGTGCGTCCAGTTACCGCGCGTCCCGCTTACGGCGTGTAACCCCATCAAAACGCCCTGATGCTTTTTCTTGCGAATAAGCGTCAGACTGGCATGGTGCTCATACTTGCTTTGATCGTCCTGATCCTGCTGATAGGCGCCGCCCCCGCTTGGCCTTACTCTCGCGGCTGGGGTTACTATCCCTCCGGCGGCCTTGGCCTCATCCTGGTGATCATCATCATCCTGTATCTTCTGCGCGTCATCTAACTCAGCAACAACAATAAAGAGGCCGCGTTTGGACCGTTAGACTGAGTCGCACGTGCGGAAGGAGTTCTTCGCCGCATCAAAGTGCGAGCACGCTTACTATCGCGATTCGATTCCTGATACTATCTCCAGAACGTCACGTAAACCGTGACTCTGAATCGCCAAGTTGCGAATGAGGTGGGTTATGGGGAGCAAGCGCGAGCTCCTGTTTGCACTCGTGGCACTGTGTCTGCATTCGAGCGCCATTCTCGGCCAGGTGGACGTCTCGACCGCTACCCTGCGTGGTACGGTTCTCGATCCCAGCGGCGGCGGAGTACCGCATGCCGTCGTTACGGTCACCAATCTCGGAAAAGATAGTTCGCAGAAGACCGAAACAGCGGACGACGGAACCTACAACATTCCGCTGCTCGAGCCAGGCGCCTACGAGTTGACGGTCGAATCACCCGGTTTTGCAAAGGCGGTCGTTCGGGGCGTTCAGCTTTCCGTGGGGCAGGCCGAAATCTACGACGTGCATCTGACCGTTGGGTCCGTCACGAACGAAGTCGTCGTGAACGCCGAACCGCCTGTCATTCAGGTCGAGCAGGTGCAGCAGGCAAACACCGTCAACACCAATCAGATTGAAAATCTGCCGAACATCTCGCGCAACTTTACCGATTCCATCTTCACTTTGCCCGGAGTCGCCAGCTCCGATGCTCCCCGCGCCCAGAACGCCGCCGCATTCAGCGGGTTTCTAAGTTCCGGTTTCTCGATCGGCGGCAGCAACGGCCGCAATAATCTGGTCACCGTCGATGGGGGCGAAAACGAATACGGCGCCGGTGAGTTAAGAACTCCGAATATCAGCCTCGAGTCGGTCCAGGAGTTCCAGGTCAACCGCAACGCCTTCAATGCCGAGTTCGGCTTCACCGCCGGCACCGCTATTAATGTAGTCACGAAAAGCGGCACTAACGCTTTTCACGGAAGCGGCTATTTCTACTTTCTCAATGACTCAACCGAAGCGAGTTATTACTTCGATGCCTTTCCTGGCGTTCGTGCATTTGAGCAAAATATTTTCCCTGGCCTTACTTTCGGCGGTCCAATTATCAAAAATAAGTTATTCTTTTTTACTTCGTATGAATACAGAAGGCTTGATACGCCGCAATTTCGGACTTATCTCAACAGTCCGGAAGTTGCAGGCGTAGCGGGCAATCCGGCCCAGCTTTCTTATCTCAAAGCTCTGCAAGCGAGCGGTAATCCTTTCTTAGAGCTGATCGCCGCAGGGCTCTTTCCGGCCCTGACCCCCACCAACAATCCAAACGTAACCACGCTGCTCGATGCGAACAACGGAATCTTCACCGACAAAACATCGAGCCACGATTGGATCGCCCGCATCGATTATCTGCCGGAAGCCAAAGACGCTCTTACCTTTCGTTTCTCCATCGAACGCTACCGCTATACGAACATCGGCGCTCCACAACTGCTCGCGCCGGACGACGCCGCCAATACTACCCGGAACGATAACGCCATTCTCCTGACCTGGAATCACGTCTTTACGCCTTCAGTGGTCAACACGGCGCGCGCGCAGTTTGTTCCGAGCAACACCGGTATTCAGGACGCTTTTTTCCCGAACACGGCCCAGCTGTCGATCGGCAGCCTCGCCACTTTCCAGCAGAGTTATACCAATCCCTACAGCGTGACTCAGCAGAGATATCAGTTCGACGATACCGTCTCATGGACGCGCGGACCGCACAGCATGAAATTCGGCGCGTCTTATAGACCGGTCGAATATAACGTCACGAACGCGCTCTGGTTCGGTGGAGAATTCGATTTCTATGAAGGCGCCGTGCCGATTATCTCGCTCTTACCTGCTGCGCTGCAACCCGCCCTCGTACAATTCAATCTGGCCAGCGGTTTGCCCGCGACAGGCGACCCGGCTACCAACTTGAGCGCCCTGCAGTCCTTCGCCCTCGGAGTCCCCGTGCTCTACCGCCAGGGCTTCGGGAACCCGCACTGGCAGTCGTGGGCAAATTACCTCGGCCTCTTTGCGCAGGATTCCTGGAAGGTGAGCAGGAACTTCTCGCTCGACTACGGTCTCCGGCTGGATTATGATGCAGAGCCCGCTCCAGTGCCGCACAACGCATATGTGTCGCCGCGCTTGGGACTCGCCTGGGATATGACCGGCGATCAGAAGACCGTGTTTCGAGCGGGCGGCGGTATCTTCGTCTCTCCCGTCTATTTTCAGGTCCCGTATCTGGTGAACTTACTCAATGACACAGGTAAATACATCAATCAGTTTGCTGCGCAACTCAGCCCAACAAGCAATCTCGTTCCTGAGCTATGGGGCTTCGGTGTCCAACAGGGCAAGCTGCCATTCGGTCAACTGACTGCCTCTGACCTCGCCGCCTTCGGTATCACTCCCGGACCCGGCGCGCCCGGTCGCGTCATCTTTAATCTGGCTCCGAATTACAAAAACAACTACACGATTCAAGCCAGCGCGAGCTTCCAACGCCAGCTGATGAATAACATGTCGCTCGAAGTCGGTTATCTGTTCTATCGCGGCGTGCACATCCAGCTTGATCAGGAAGCAAACTATGCCGAAACCGGCGTTATCGATCCCATCTACGGCCCGCAGTATGCTCCCATTAACCCGGCCATTGCCCAAAACAACCTTTATTCATCCGTCGGAAACTCCGTCTACAACGGCATGACCGTATCGCTGACAAAACGCTACAGCGCAGGGCTGCAATTCCAGGCAAATTACACCTGGAGCAAATCCATCGACGACGTAACCGACTTCAACTCAGCCTTCGCATCCTTCTGGCCCACGCGTCAGTATCTGGATCGTGGCATCTCGACATTCAACGTCACGAACAACTTTGTTGCCAATGCCGTCTACACCACGCCGTTCAAAGCGGGCTCCGGGAGCTTCTGGTCGAGTCTACTTGCCGATATCTCGCTTTCGCCCATCGTCTACGCCCGCAGCGGTATTCCTTTCACCATCACTGTCCCGGCTGCGCAGAACGGAACCGAAGGACACTCGCTCTACGCGCGCCCGTGGTACATCGCCCGCAACACGGGCATCGGCCCGGCCTTCTACAGCTTCGATATGCAGCTCGCGAAATCTCTGTACATTAGCCGTGAGCGTAGAATCCAGGCCCAAATCATCATTGAGGGCCGCAATCTTTTGAATCACACAAACTTCACCGCTGTGAACAACGTGTTTCCTCTGGGCGATCCCTTCCTCACGCAAGGTCCGTTCAACGTCACCGGCAGCAAAGCCCTGCCGCCGTCCGTGCCGCTCGGCTTTACAGCAGCGAGCAATCCCCGCCAACTGACGTTCGGTCTGAAATTTGCGTTCTGATCAAAGACGCGATTCTTGACCATGGCAGTATAGGCGGCGCATTGCTTACAGCAGCCTGAAGTTCACCTCCACTGCCGCCCGCACCGCGACCGGTTTGCCTTTGCGCGTAGCGGGCGCGAATCGCCACTTTCGAATGGCTTCCATCGCCTTCACATCCAGGCCCGGATCCAAGCTTCTCGTTACCTGCACGTTCTGCACTACGCCGTTCTTACCGATCACCACTGACAGCAAAACGGTTCCCTGAATCTTGGCCTGCTTTGCCTCCGGCGTGTAATCCGGCTCCGTCTTATTAATCAGGCGCGGCGCCGAAACGTCGCCACCGATCTTATATACCTCAGGCGTGGTTGCGCCGGCGAAGCTCATTGCCAGTACAAAAGCCAGCACCGCCTGCACCAGCCATTTTCCCGATCGCGCTACCCGGTGATCGCGGTTGCCATCCAGCAGATGCCCGAAGCGAGCACGCATGCTTCCCGTGCCGCGCCCCGACATGCAGCACGCCAAGAGCGACGGCGATTGCAAAGTTCGCGCAGTGTCGAGCAGAATTTCTGCGTATTCAGCCGGCTCCATCCCGCTTGCCACAACGGCATCGTCACACGCCAGCTCTTCTTCGCGCCTCAGCCTAGCTTCCAAAATCCAGACAACCGGATGGAACCACAGCAGCGTGCAAGCGACCTGTGCGATGTAGTGCCACAGGCAGTCTCTGCGCCGGATGTGTGCCGACTCATGCAGTAGCACCGTTTGCCGTTGCGCCGGACTCCAGCTTTGAAAGTCTTCGGGCACCAGCACCGCCGGGCGCAGCACACCGCAGGTCAGCGGAACCGAGACTGGGCCCGCTCGCAATTCGGGCTCCTGGAACGAGCCCGCCCATTCCTCCCATAACTCGCGCCATCCGGCATCGGCGATTTCTCTCGACTGCGCCCGCAATCTGCGCAGCACTGCCCAACCCGCTACGCAGCGGATAAACAGCACTAGGGCACCGCATGCCCAGGCAATCAACACGAGCGTTCTCACCTCCTCGCCCCGCTGCTGACCCAGTACTGCGGCCGCGCTAGAAGCCGTCGTGTTGATGCGCATCCAAAACATCGCCCTGGGCGCGATCTCAAAACCCGGCGCAATCACCATCAGCACAGGCACGAGCAGAACCCCGCTCAGCGCTGCAGCGCAGACAGCATGCCGCGTGCTCGCATTCGACCTCCTCAGCAGCGCCAGGTACAACAGCGCCAAAACGAGCACCAGGCTTGCCTTCCACGCAAACAGCATCAAAAACGAAAACAATTCGTGAACAGTCATGACTTCGCCTCCTTGCGAGCTCGTTCGATCATTTCGGCCAGTTCATCCAGCTCTTCGCGACTGATGCGGAACATCGCGGGGTCCAGAAACGCGGCGGCCGCTCCCTTCGCTGACCCGTCAAAAAATGTCTGAACCAGGCGTTGCAGTGCGGATCGCCGCACATCTTCCGTACGCACCGCCGGCAGGTACACGTAGCGGAGCCCTTCTTCTACGTGACGCACATATCCCTTGCGCTCCAGAACTCTTAAAATCGTCCGCACGCTCGAGTAACTGGGCTGGTCCGGAAGTTTTTCGAGGATCTCCGCCCCGGTTGCCCTTCCCGCCGAGAAGAGAATGTCCATAATCTGTCTCTCCCGCCGGCTGAGGCGCTGGTCTAAGGCGACCGGCGCCTCTCTCACGTTCTTCTTGCGCATAAATTAGCAGCCTGCGTATAAATTAGCACTAGTGCTCAGGGACTGCAAGCGGAAAAATGCGATCGCGCTCGATGCGGTTTGCGGCGCCTTTGCCGTTTCCGCATCTAATGTCATGGGATCATGCAGAAACACAAACTCGGAAATACCGGTTTGGAAGTATCGCCGCTCTGTCTCGGCGGCAACGTCTTCGGCTGGACAGCCGACGAAAAAACTTCATTTGAAGTGCTCGACGCATTTGTTGACCGCGGCTTCAACTTTGTAGAGACGGCCGATGTCTACTCCAAATGGATACCGGGAAACCATGGCGGCGAATCGGAAACCGTCATTGGCCGCTGGTTCAAACGAAGCGGTAAGCGCGAGCAAGTGATTCTTGCAACAAAGGTCGGCTGGCGAATCCTTGATGCGCTTGACCAGATCGCGAATCAGTACAACGCAACGCCTGCGCAGATCTCGCTCGCCTGGCTGATGGCGCGGCCCGGCATAACGGCTCCTATCGCTAGCGCCACCAGCACAAAACAGCTCGATGAACTGCTCGCTGCCGCCACTTTGAAGCTGGACGCCTCCGCTATCGAGTATCTGAACAAGGCCAGCGCTCCCGCTCACGCCGCTCACGCAGAATAACGGAACAATCCGGGCAGGCGCCTCGTCTCCTCCCCAAGCACGCCGCCTGCCCGGAGTCAGTCTATGAGTCTGTATGCTGAATTGCGCTATTGCTTTCGCTCCTTGTTGAGGTCGCCACTATTCACCTCGGTTGCGGTCATCTCGCTTGCGCTTGGGATTGGCGCGAACGCCGCCGTATTTTCTCTTCTCAACCAGGTCGTTCTGACGCTTCTTCCGGTACACGACCCTGCCCGGCTGGTCCAGCTCAAGGAAGTGGGCTCGTTCTATGGATCGAATACCGGCATGAACTCGCTCTCGTATCCCATGTACAAGGAGTTCAAAGATAAGAACACCGTCTTCACGGACATGCTTTGCCGTTACGATCTCGCCTTCAGCATGAGCTTTGCCGGGCACAGCGAGCGAGTGCAAGGCGAGCTGGTGTCGGGCACTTACTTCCCTACGCTTGGCGTTCCCGCCGCGCTCGGACGCGTCTTCAACGCCTCTGACGATAAGGCGCGCTCTGGAGCGCCGTTCGCTGTCCTCAGCTATCCCTATTGGCAATCGCGTTTCGCTTCAGATCCGTCCATCATCGGCAAACAAATCCTCGTCAACAATCACGCACTGACCGTCGTGGGTGTGGCGCGCCAGGGCTTCACTGGTGTGCAGCCTCTGTTCGAGACGCAAATCTTCGTGCCCGTGATGATGGCCCAGGAGCTCACACATGAAGAAAAGCCGTTCGATTCCGACGGGCGGCGCTGGGTGCAGGTTTTTGGCCGCCTCAAACCGGGCGTGACCAGAGCACAGGCGAAAGCATCGCTCACGCCGATCTTTCATAACCTGCTCGAACGGGAGGTGCAGCAGCCTTGGTTCGCCCACGCTTCGAACTATGCTCGGGAGCAGTTCCTCCGCCTGAAGCTCGACGTGATGCCGGGAGCCGGCGGCCAGTCCATTGCGCGCGAGATGCTGGAAGCACCGCTGTGGGCCATGACCGCCATGGTCGGTCTCGTGCTGCTCATTGCCTGTGCCAATGTCGCAAATCTCATGATTGCGCGCGGAGCAGCCCGGCAGAAAGAAATCGCGATTCGTCTGGCGCTCGGCGCCGGCCGGCTTCGCATTCTATTTCAACTTTTGATTGAAGCCCTATTGCTCGCACTGGCCGGAGCGGCGGCCGGCCTGCTCGCGTCGCTGTGGACCATGCGGCTGCTCAATCAGATAATGCCGCATACAGAGCCTCCCGTCCATTTCGACGTCATGCCGGATGCCCGCGTTCTTTGGTTCACCCTGGCGGTTGCTGTTCTGGCGGCAATCATCTTTGGTTTGTTCCCCGCGCTTCAGACAACCCGGCCGGATGTCGCTCCAACACTCAAAGACCAAGCTTCATCCGTTATAGGCGGCCACACGTTTTGGCGGAAGCTGCTCGTTTGCGCTCAAGTCAGCCTGTCGCTTTTACTCCTGGTCGGCGCCGGGCTCTTTGTCGCAACTGTGAAGAACCTCAAAAACGCGAGCCCGGGTTTTGAAGTGAATAATCTTCTTTCCTTTTCGCTCGATCCGACACTAAGCGGCTACGACACGAAGCGTGCGCAGCTTTTTTACAAGCGATTGCAGGAGAAGTTGACGGCGTTACCGGGTGTTCAGTCTGCAGCCTTGGCGTTAGTGGCGCCGCTCAATTTCGATGAGTGGGATGACAGCATCACCGTCGAAGGTCACGTTGCGAAGCCCGGCGAGAACACCAGCTCGTGGATGAACTACATCTCGCCCGGATACTTCGCAACCATGAAAATCCCCATATACGCCGGCCGTGACTTCGATACCAGAGACGTTCTCGGAGCGCCCCAGGTCGCGATCGTGAACGAGAAGTTCGCGCGTCACTACTTCGGTTCACAGAACCCCATCGGCCGCCATCTTGGGATCGGGAGTGATCCGGGAACCAAAACCGATATCGAGATTGTCGGCGTCGTGCGCGACACGAAGTATCAGAACATGCGTGATGAACCGCCCATTGAAACCTACATTCCGTACCTCCAGTTCGGTTTCGCCACCAGCATGACCGCCTACGTACGGACAACCGTCGATTCGGCGCAAATGTTTCCTATGCTGCGCTCCACCGTGCGCAGCCTCGACTCCAACCTGCCCATCTATGACATGAAAACGGAAACGCGCCAGGTGGAGGATGTGCTCGTCGTCGAGCGGCTGGCGGCCAGCTTGGCTATCGCATTCGGTGTGCTCGCCACGCTTCTTGCTGCTATCGGCCTATACGGCGTGCTGGCGTTTCTCGTCGCTCACCGCACGCGCGAAATCGGCATCCGCATGGCGCTCGGCGCCTTGGCGGGCGATGTCCTCTGGATCGTCATGAAAGAGGTCCTGATCCTTGTCTCCGTGGGCATCGCTCTCGGTCTTCCGCTCGCACTTCTAGGGTTGCGGCTCATCAAGGCCCAGCTTTACGGTCTGTCGCCATATGACCCAACAACCATATTTCTTGCCACGGCTGGCATCATCGCCGTGGCCGCCATCTCCGGCTATCTGCCCGCTCGCCGCGCCACGCGCGTTGATCCGGTCAAAGCTCTGCGTTACGAATAACGAACGCTTAGTGTTACTTCCCATTTGCGGAAGCGGTTGCTTTTGTACCGGGCGCGGCCTGAAACAGCAGGGGTGCGAAGTTAATCAGATTGCGGCGCCACACCATCCACGCGTGCATGCCCGGAGTTTCGATAGGTGTCACCGTTACGTTCTTGCTCTTCAGCCAGGCAATAAAGTTCCTGTTCGCCGTGATGAGCCGGTCCTCCGTACCGCATGCGATCCATAGCAGGTGCAGTTGTGCATTGGCGCTTTCATCCAACTTGGGAAATTGCGCGGCCGGGTCATCGCCCAGCCCGCCCGCGCTGAACGATCCGACCCAAGAGAATTTATCAAGATTGTTCAACCCGGTCAGCAGCGACTCTGCGCCGCCCATCGAAAGCCCCGCAATTGCTCGTGCATCCCTGTTGCTGTCCACTTTATAGGCTTTCTCCACCTGTGGAATCACTTCATCCATGAGCGCCGCCGTAAATCTCGTAAAGTTCTTCTCGCGCAGATCGGCATTTCTGAGCGGTGTCCCCGGCGCGCGCACTGCCGCTTCGACAATCTCCGGCGCGCCATAGCCGAGAGGCATAACGATAATCATCGGCTTCGCTTTACTCTGCGCGATCAGCGTGTCGAGAATAAGATTCGCCCTGCCTACTGCCGTCCACGCGCTCGCATCGTCGCTATAGCCGTGCAGCAGGTAGAGCACCGGGTAGAGCGTTCCGGCGCTGGGGTCATAACCCGGCGGAGTATAAACATAGAAATCGCGGTTATCGCCAACTATGCCCGAATGATAAAAGTGATGATGAATTGTGCCGTGGGGAATTTCCGTATCTTCCCAGGGAAGCGGTGATGGTCCCGGCACATGCACTTCACTGCTCGGATTCAGCAGATTCGGGATGATCATATGATTTGACGGATCGAGCAGATGGACCTCGTCTGCATTGAACGAATATCCGTAAAGATCAGGCCCGAGCGGGCCTGTTGTCACGCTCCAGATGCCGCGCGCATCTTTCTGCATCGTGTAGGGCTGCGCCATGCCCGCCACGTTCACGGTCACATGTTGTGCATTTGGATCTCGCAGCCGGAAGGTGACGCGCCCGTCGTTCTGAACTTCAGGGGACTGCACGGGCGGAAGCTGCGGCGGTTGTGCGAAACCTACCAGGGTCGTGCTCAGCACAAATAAGAATGTTCTCGCCATGGCTCAGACATACGCTACGAACAGCGTATCTCTTGCGGTATGGCGAAATTCATCGCCGGGTGAGGCCGTCTAGCTTCCGCTTAGTTCGGCGCCCCGTAGGGCCAACCCGCGCGCTACGGATGTAAATTCGTCGCCCGTTCGAATCTTATTCTGTCCGAAACGCGATTCGAATATGCGCCGCACGGCCGGCACGAACGACGACCCGCCGGTTAGAAACACCACATCCACATCCCGTGGATGCGTGCCCGCCTTTTCTAGCAGCGCATTGACATGACTCTCGATATCGCACAGCTCTTCCTGTATCCAGGCTTCAAAATCTGCGCGTGTCAGCTCTTGGTCGATCTCCGCGTCGCCGTCTGAAAACTGTAAGCGCGTGCGCTCCGTTTCGGACAGCGCGATTTTGGCGCGCTGCACGGCGCGATGCAATTGATACCCGAGATCATGCTGGATGAGATACAAGAGCGCTTCGATCTTTTCCGGCTCGAGCGCCTGCGCTGCCACGCTCTTCAACATGTTCAACGTTTCGGCCGATTTCAGAAATGACAAATGATGCCAGCGCTCGAGCTTGAAATAGACCCAGTTCGGAACAGGCAATCGCTTGCCGCTCGACTCTAATTCGCTGCCGGCTCCGAGCGCCGGTGAAACAACATGCCGGATGATGCGCGCATCGAATGAGTCGCCCGCCACACCCACGCCCTGGTTCCCGATCACCTGCCGCGTCGTCCCCGATCTGCGTAAAGACGGACCCACGCGCAGAAGAGAGAAATCACTTGTTCCTCCACCGAAGTCTCCGATCATCACGAGCTCGTCGTGGTCGAGCGTGGATTCGTAGTGATACGCCGCTCCTACCGGTTCGTATTCGAACGTCACGTCCTCGAACCCGGCTATCAGCAGTGCTTCTTTCAGACGCTTCAGCGCGTACTCGTCATCCTCTTGCGACTCAGCCCCGACAAAGCGCACCGGTCGCCCGACTACCACGCGCTTCGCGTTGAACTCGAACTGCCCTTCCGCGCCCATCCGTATATCGGCGAGAATCCGCGCAATCAGCTCTTCCAATTTGAACCGCCGGCCGAACACTTCGGTAGTCTGCAAGCTGCGGCTCGTCAGAAAGGATTTCAGCGATTGAACCAGGCGGCCTTTCTCATCCGATCGCAAATACTCCTCGATACCTGCCGGACCGCTCCAGGACTTGATGATCCTTCGATGACCTTCACGAGTGGGATGCAAATACAGCAGCGACCGGAAAGATTCCGTCTCGCCGCCTGTGTAGCGGAAGCTCGCAACCCGAACGCCATCTGGACCGGCGAAAGCAACGGAGCTGTTCGTTGTTCCGAAGTCCAGACCTACGGCCATCTCATCAGAATGGCAGAGGCGTCGCTTCGTTCAGGCGCCTATTAATTGCGCGTAAACGCTGCGAGCCACTCCGACATCCGTGGTTCCCTTCACGATGGCCCTTCCATCCGGGAAAAAGGTCAGATCGTACTTAGGCAAACGCAATCTCAGGGCGAAGTCATTTACGCGAACTTCCCCATGCGCGGATAGCCGGACAGCCAGTTCCTGCAGATCAAGCGGCTTCGAGACATCATGCAGTTGCACCGCGTTCCGTCCACACAGCGAGACCGGCGCGCGGCGTTTTCCGTCGAGATAAACGAACTCGCGTCTGCCGCACGCGAGGCAATTCGCATCTCGCTCGCCCGCATCCAGCTGCCGCGAGGTTCCTTTCCACACATCGACCGTATGGATCAACGTCCTGAACCGTTCACCCACTATCAATCGCAGTGCGATGGCAACCTGCAGGGCGGCAATGGACGCAGTGGCAGATGCCAGCACACCGTTTACATCGCACGTCGGCTGCAAGCCCGGAGGCGGCTCCGGATACACGCAGGCAAGGCACGGCGAAACGCCCGGGATCACGGGCATCACGACTCCATAGCTTCCGATCGCCGCGCCATAAATCCAGGGCACGCCCAGCTTGACGCTAAGATCGTTCAATAGATACCGAGTCTCGAAGTTGTCCGTGCCGTCCAATATCAGACCGCAGCCAGCGGCTAATTCTTCGGCATTAGAGGGTGTGAGGTCGTTAACCAGCGCCTCCACCTCTACGTCACGATTAATTTGATGAAGTCTGCGCGCCGCCGCCACCGCCTTGGGAGTTTCGCTTTCCGCATCGCTTTCGGCGTAAAGCCACTGCCGCTGAAGGTTGGTGTAATCGACATAATCGCGATCGATCACCCGAAGCCGGCCCACACCGGCGCGCGCCAGCGCTTCAGCCTGGAAGCTTCCTAGTGCGCCGCAGCCCACAATACAGATTGAAGCCTGCTCGATGCGACGCTGCCCCTCTTCCCCGATTGGCGGGAACAGGATCTGCCGCGAATAGCGACTGTTGCCTCCCGCGGTCATATAACCCGATCGTAACAGCGGCCGCCGTTCTGCTCTGCGCCTTGGCATGGCCGTGCGTGGCGCTACCCGCCCAGCTTCCAACTCAATCCGGTTCGCCCCTGCGTGAAGCTCTGAAGTATGAAGGACAGCGGATCGTCGAAATTCAGTTTCAGCCGGCGGATCAGCCTCTGCCACGGCAGGAACTCGAAAAGATCTTGCCGTTCCACGCCGGGTCCCTCTTTCGCCAACGCGACCTTCAGACCGCAATACAGAACCTGTTCGAGACAGGCCGCTACTCGGATCTGGCCGTCGACGCAAGCGAAGCACAGGACGGCGTTGCGCTCCGCTTCATCACCGAGCGCGCATACTTCGTCGGCCGTGTCTCTGTGAGTGGCGTTAGCCAGCCGCCCAATAGCGGTCAACTGTACAGCGCGGCAAAGCTCCGCCTCGGCTCGCCGTATCACGATTCCGATAGGACGCAGGCCATCGAATCCATCACTTCCCTGCTGCGTGCGAACGGCTTCTATCGCGCCAGTGTCGCGGCCCAGGTTCAATACGAACCGCAGACCGAAAACGCTAACATCAGTTTTCTGGTCGATACCGGCCCGCGAGCGCACTTCGATATACCTGTCATTACCGGCCACCCCGACCGTCCCGTTCAAAAGATCGTCAGGGCAACGCATTGGAAGCGGCTATACGGGTTGCTTGGTTGGCACCAGGTCACCGAAGCCCGAGTCGAACAGGGTATCGATAACATACGCCGCTATTACGACTCTGCGGACCTGCTCGAATCGACTGTAACTCTTGAGCATCTCAACTACCGCGAAAATGACAATCGAGTCGAGCCCCAAATTGACATCGAGGCGGGTCCGCGTATTGTTGTAAGAGTCGAAGGCGCAAAAATAGGCAAGAGCACCATCGCGCAGCTCGTGCCTGTATTTCAGGAGCGTTCGCTCGATATCGAGTTACTTACTGAAGGTCAGCGAAACATACAACAGTACCTGCAGTCACGCGGTTATTTCGGCGCCGAAGTGCAACGGCCCACGGAGCACGAGGGAGACTCGGGCGAACAGGTCATCACGTACACCGTCGCACCCGGCCGTCGCCACAAGTTCGTCCATCTCGCCATTACCGGCATTCACTATTTCGATCAGGAGACCATCCGCGAGCGTCTCTTTGTAGAGCCCGCATCTTTCCCGCGATTTCCCTACGGAAGATTCAGCAATGCCTACCTGCAGCAGGACGCACAATCGATTCACAACCTGTACACTGCGAACGGATTCAGGGACGTGCAGGTCACTTACACGGTCTCTGATCGCTATCGCGGGGTCGAGGGCCATCTCTCGGCCGAGATCAAGGTAGTTGAAGGTCCGCAGTGGTTCGTGTCGAGCGTCATGCTGGACGGAGTGCCCGAGAACGCGCTGCCCGCGATTCGCGCCCGACTGGCTTCGTCCGCCGGCCAGCCGTTCAGTCAGGAAAGCGTTGCCAATGACCGCGACGCCATCCTGGATTACTTCTATAGCAGCGGTTACACCAACGCCGGCTTCGAGTACTTCGTCGATCCCGCAAACCAGCCGGACCACGTGAATCTGCGGTACGCCGTGGAACCGGGACCCAGAAGATATGTCCGGGCCGTGCTGGTGAGCGGACTTGAAACCACGCGTCGCAGCGTGGTGAACAGGCTGATTACGCTCAAACCGGAAGAGCCTCTGTCGCTCACCGCCGAAGCCGATAGCCAGCGGCGCTTGTACGATCTCGGCATTTTTGCGCGTGTGAACACGGCGGTGCAGAACCCCATCGGGGATGAGGACCAGAAATATGTTCTCTACGACCTCGACGAAGCGCGTCATTATTCTCTGAATATCGGCGTCGGCGCTCAGATCGCCCGTTTCGGTGGCGGCGCAACCAGCCTCGACAATCCGGGCGGCGCCCCCGGCTTCGCTCCTCGCGTCAGCGTCAATGTCAGCCGAATCAACTTCCTGGGTCTGGCTCAGACAGTGTCGCTCCAGACCGCCGCTTCGACGATTGAGCAGCGCGCCGCGCTCACTTATTTCATTCCACAGTTCGTTTCACATCGCAACCTGAGCCTCACAACAACGCTGCTCGTCGATAATTCGAACTACATTCGCACTTACACATCGTTCCGTCGCGAGGCGTCCGTTCAGCTGGGCCAGCGC
Source organism: uncultured Acidobacteriaceae bacterium (assembly GCA_963846185.1). Lineage (GTDB taxonomy): Bacteria > Acidobacteriota > Terriglobia > Bryobacterales > Bryobacteraceae > Bog-105. The sequence goes on from CAWJVA010000002.1 coordinate 183,342, forward strand.
GTTTCTCGCGCCTTTACCGTGCAGTATGGTTTCGTGTTCCGCAATGTGCAAGTGTCAAACGTGAAGATTGAGCCGGAGCTGATTCCTCTTCTGTCTCAACCGGAAACCGTTGGCTTGGCGGAGATTTCCATGACCAGGGACACGCGCGACAATCCGACCGATGCTCATAGCGGAACTTACACCTCCTTCGATGCTGCCTATGCCGCAGGCTTCTTTGGATCAAAAACACAATTCGTTCGCGGGTTCTCCAGAAACTCCAGTTACTACCGGCTGCGTCGCGATGTCGTGTTCGCGAGAAGTACGCAGTTCGGTATCATCTCGCGTACCGGCGGCGTCCCTGAGATTCCCCTGCCCGAACGCTTCTATGCCGGCGGGTCTACTTCCATTCGCGCCTTTCCCGTATTCCAGGCCGGCCCGCGCGACCTCGATACCGGCTTCCCCATAGGCGGCAATGCTCTTCTTGTCAATACCTTTGAGCTACGCTTCCCGCTCTACGGTGACAACTTGAGCGCGGTCCTTTTTCAAGACGCCGGCAATGTGTACACGACCCTCAGCGATATCAGTTTTCGCTTTCGACAGGAGAATCTGCAAGACTTCAATTACATGGTGCAGGATGCGGGCATCGGAATCCGCTATCGAACGCCCATTGGACCGCTTCGCCTCGATCTCTCGTTCAGCCCCAACGCACCGCGCTTTTTCGGACTGAGCGGCACGCTGCAGGACCTTATCAATGGCACGGCAACGTCAACGGTTCAAAAGATCAACGCCTTCCAGTTTCATTTCTCCCTGGGACAGGCTTTCTGACATGCGGCTGATCTTGTTACTTGCGTTTTCCTGCATAGCGTCCCTGCAAGCCGAAGTGCTGGACCGTCTGGCCATCGTGGTCGGCCGGCATGTGATCACTGAGCTGCAGCTCGATGAAGAATTGAGAGTAACCGCGTTTCTCAACGGCCAGCCGGTGGTGCGGAGTGGCGATGAGCGACGTGCGGCGGCCGATCGGCTGGTCGAACAACTTCTGATCCGCCGCGAAATGGATCTGAGCCGCTATCCGTTTCCCGATAGACAGGAAGTGAACGCATATCTGGAACAGATCTCTTCGCAATTCGGCACGCCAGACGAGTTTCACAAGCGGCTTGCCGAATACAATCTTTCAGAAGACGTCTTGCGAGACCACCTCGCCTTGCAGTTGATGACACTTAGATTTATCGAATATCGCTTCAGCTCAGACTTGAGTGTGTCGGACGAAGACATCGAGAATTATTATCGAAACGAAGCAGCTCAAAAAAAGCAACAAGGAGCGGAGCTGCCCGCTCTCAACGCTGTCAAAGAATCGATACGCCAGAAGCTGATCGAGCGCCGGACGGATCAAGCGCTCGATAACTGGCTCGAAGAAGCACGAAAGCAGGTGAACATCGTGTATCTGGATAAGTCTCTTCAGTAAGTACCTGAGTTGTACACCGGATGATTTACCTTAACCGATCTCGGCTGGCAATTCTCGGCGTGATTTCTCTCGCCTGCGTATCAGTTGCATTCCTTTTCGTTTTTCGCACCGACTGGTTTCAGGAAACGCTCCGCTCACGCGCCTTGAATTCTATCCGGCAAGCGACCGGCACTCAGGCCACCGTCGGCTCGCTGCGCTTCGACATCGGAACGCGCACGGTTGAGCTCAAACATCTCGTCTTGCGCGGAAGCGAGCCCGCCGGCGCCGCTCCCCTGTTTGAAGCTCCCCTCATTCGCGTCAAGGTAAGAATATGGCCGCTCTTGCGAGGACGGCTGGACATCGCGTCTGTCTTTGTCTACCGGCCCGCGCTGCACCTCATCGTCACGCCTGACGGCTCTACAAATCTGCCTTCGCCCCCGCGCCATCTGAACGCAGGAATCTACGAACAATTGCTAAATCTGGGCATCGACCATTTCGAACTGGATCACGGATTCCTGCGGCTAAACGAAGAAGCAGTCCCGTTCGAGGCGGCAGGCGGCTCGCTGAAACTGATCTGGACCCGGCGTCCCACAGCCATAGAAAGCAAGCTTTCGCTCAAATCGACGAATCTGTCCGTTCAATACGGAAACTCGTTGCGCCGCACGTTCGACATTGATCTCGCTGCACAACTTGCCCCCGATCGCGTCGATGTCTCGCAGCTGTCCTTAAAGGCAGGCGCGTCTGAGGTACTGGTGAGCGGTACGGTCTCGCATTTGTCCGCCCCGCAGGCCCGCTTTCGCGCAAAAGCTCAGTTCGCCGCTACAGATCTCGCCCGCATCTCTGGCCTGTCTGATCTTACGGGTGGCCGCGCGTCCTTCGAAGGCGGCGTCACGTATCTGCCATCGTCCAAGATATCCGTCCGCGGAGCTCTAGCCACCGACGGGCTCACTTACAAGTCACCTTCGTTCACCCTTCGGGATGTTACGGTCCGCTCGAACTTAGAAGCAAGCTCGGCCGGTGATGTTCATTTCAGCGATCTTACGATCACTTCGCCAGTGGGGAAACTGACCGGAACCGCTGCCATCGATCAGCAGCGCAAGCTGTCTCTCGATGGGGCGCTCGCGGGTGTCGATATCCGAAAGCTTGCTGTTGCATTCGCCGGTAAATCAGTTCCGTGGAGTGGCATCGGCTCCGGGCGGATCACCGCAAGCGCCATACTGGACAGCGCACCGCGTGATCTGATCGCAAGAACAAATCTGACAATCCAATCGGTTCCCGGCGGGATCCCGCTCTCCGGACAGCTTAGCGCTTCCATTGCCGGAACTCGCAAAATCACATTTGATACGTCGCATGTGAACTTGCCGGGAACGCTGATCATCTTCAGCGGTGTGCCGGATCGCAGTCTCCAGCTTGCCATCGAGAGCAGCCATCTCGAAGATCTGAGCCCGCTCTTTTCGCTCGCTGGCTTTCACTACGGCGCCAACTTCATTCCAACTCTCGGCCCCGATGCTGGCGGCTCCTTTCATGGCTCGCTGAACGGGCCCCTAACGAATCCCGTGGTGGATGGCGACCTCGCCATCCGGCGATTCCAGGCGGCTCGCCAAGACTTGGGACCAGATTCGGGCAAAGATCGTATACAGCGAATCCGGACTCACCTATAGCGGACTCACCCTCGATAGCCCTCTGCTGCATGCACAAGCAACGGGTCAATTGGGGCTGACGGATTGGCGGGTCGAGAAAGGCAGCCACTTGCAGATCACGGCTCGGTTAAAGGATCTGGATCTCGACCGGCTGGCCACGGATCACGGCGCGATGCGTGCGGCGTTGAGCAGCGGTGAAGCTTCGGGCGCCGTGCATCTGAATGGCACGCTTGAAAATCCGTCTGGCGGCGTTCAACTTTCAGTCAACCATCTGGATGCCTTGGGGCAGCATCTCAATCACATGCAGCTGGACGCTACGGTTGCCAACGGCGAAATTCGCGTCGACCATGGGCGCATGCAGTCGGGTTCCGCCGCGCTCGACTTCAGCCTGCTCTATAAAAGGGCTCACGAGGACTGGAACGCGGGACAGGTCTCCGTTCACCTCGATAGCAACGGGTTCCCGCTGCGCGACATCTCCGCCGTGAACCGCCGCGTGCCCCAACTCGATGCGCAACTCGAAGCCCATGGCGACGTCACGGCTTCTCTTTCAGATAGCGAAGTGCGCCCTGTTCGCGCCGACGGTACAATCCTCCTGCGCGGTATTACATTTAGCGGCCGCCGCTACGGCACGGTCTTGCTGCGAACGCAAACCAGCGGCCAGGCGATTAGTGCTGTGCTATCCGGCGATCTTTCCGAAGCGCCTCTGCGCGGGAGCGCAACAGTTCAGATTTCACCCGATCTGCCGCTGAAGGCGGATGCGCAGTTCGGAAAATTGGAGCTGCGACAGATTCTCGCCTTGGCCGGACTCGAACGCTATAGCAACGTTCCGATGAGCGGGTTCGCGCAGGGGAATATCTCTTTGCAGGGCCCATTGGAAGACCCGAAACGCTGGCGTTCTCTGCTCCAGCTGGAGACTCTCGAGTTGCAGCCGGAGCCGGCTCCGTCCGGCATCACGTTCAGCAATTCGGGACCCGTGGTGATCGAAACCGATAGCGATACCGCCACGGTTCGCAGCTTCCACATCACCGGGAAAGATACAAACCTGACGGCGTCAGGAAGTATCGGGCTGTTCGGTTCACGGCCGTTGAGCGTGAATGTCAACGGGTCGGCTGACCTGCGGCTGGTCAGCCTGCTCGATCGGAAGGTCGATTCCTCGGGCGAATCACAAATCGCCGCCTCCATATCAGGATCCTTGGCGAATCCTGCCCTGTCTGGCACGCTAAGAATTCGAAACGGCTCCTTTTTCTTTCAGAACGTCACGAACGGACTCACAGGCGTCAATGGGATCATCGTTTTCAGCAAAAGCCGCGCCACCATCCAGACTTTGACCGCTCAGTCCGGCGGCGGAACGATCCGGCTTACCGGCTTCGTGAGCCTCGCGGCGCGTACAACTACGTCCGGGTCAGCGGGATTCACGCCCGCTATGTTGGTTTACGGTCTCGAGGCGCGTGCAGACAAAGTGCGCCTGCGTTACGCAGGCGGCATCAGCGTCACCGCCGATGCCAACTTGCGCCTCAGCGGCTCGAGCAACAGCAGCCTGCTCTCCGGAACCGCCACTGTTTCCCGTGTCGCCCTGAGTGAGAACACCGATATCGGTAACGTACTCGCCAATTTCGCCGCCCCCGCCCCAACGCCTGCGAACCAGAAGGACTTCGTCACCGGACTGCACTTCGATATCGGAATCGAAAGCGCGCCGAATCTGCAACTCAGCACCACGCTTAGCCGCGATCGTCGAAGCGGAGCATCGATCTGCGGCTGCGCGGCACGCCCGATCGCCCCGTGCTGCTCGGCAGCATACCGCAAATCAGGGCGACATCAGAGTTTTCGGAACTCGCTACAGCATCAATCGCGGCGAAGTAACGTTTCGTCAACGCGGTGCAAGATCGAACCGGTGCTCGATTTGGATCTGCAAACCGAAACGCGCGGAATCACGGTCGACATCACCATCGCCGGTCACGCTGAACAAAATGAACATCACCTATCGTTCGGACCCGCCGCTGCAGCCGCGCGACATCATCGCGCTGCTTACCGTGGGCCGCGCACCCTCGGATGTCACCAGCCAGCATCCAGAACGCGCAGATGGCGAATGACGCCAGCGCGCTGCAATCGGGCGCCAACAGCGTGCTCGGGCCAGGCGATCTCGCCAACACTCGAACCGGCTTTAACGAAGCTGTTTGGGATTACAAACATCAAAATCGATCCGCTGGTGCAGGGCATCACCAACACGCCGCAGGCAAGGCTCACGCTCGAACAGCAAATCTCGCGCGATATCACGGTCACGTACGTCACCAATCTCTCGCAGACATCCGAGCAGATCTTCCGCGTGGAGTGGTCGCTGAACCCGCAATATTCGGTGGTGGCCCTGCGGGACGAAAACGGCGAGTTCGGAATCGACATTCAATACAAGAAGCGGTTCAAATAAGAAAAGGATGAAGCTGCGGGCGGCGCAAGGCAAGCTTGAAGATCGAGCACAGCATCATCGACGGGCTGCGTCCGGTGCTGGAGCGCCTGCTTGCCGACAACGATGAATACGTTCGGTGATTCCAGGTGTCATCCGCCGTGTGCGCGATGCGAGAGGCGAACCGGTTATCCGCGTAACGGTGGCCACCACGAACGGCTGGAAAGCGATCGCACTCAGCGCCGGCGCGCGCCAGGAACTGTTCATCAGCACCGACTTTGCACAAAGAGGAGCTCGAAGCAGCCGCATCCGAAAGGCGCTCGCACAGATAGACGCAAGTGCATTATGAGTGCTGGCCGCTGTTCGCGGCCTGCCCTGCTCGACGGCCGCTGCCGGTCACTTTCAATAAGGACATCGCGCCGCTCGTCTTTGCAGCACTGCGCGCCTTGCCATCACCCGGGCGGAGTCGGGACCCTTTCCCCTAGTCAGCTTATGAGGAGGTGCGTCAAACATGCTTCGCAGATTGTGGCGTGACGCGCGCCGCTACATGCCGCCGTGGCCGCCGAGCATGGATTCGGCGAGTTCGCCGGAGACCGGAGTCTGACCGATGCCCAGATCCGGCTGCATAGCCGATGGGTCAGAGCAGGGAAGCCGGAAGGGAAGCCGCAGGATCTGCCGCCCGCGCCCGTGTTCACGCAGCGAGTGGCAGATGGGGAAGCCGGATCTTATTTTGCGCATGCCGCAGCCGTTTCAGATGCCCGCCAGCCGGAACCGATGTCTTTCGCAATTTCATCGTCCCGAGCGGCCTGAATGAGACGAAGTATGTGCGCGGGATGGAGCTGCACCTCGACAATACGCGCGTGGTGCATCACGCGAACGTGGTTCTGGATCGAACGCGTTCCCTGCGCGCCGCGATGGTGAGGACGGCCAGCCCGGTTTCCCGGCATGGACGTGATCACCGAGGCGCCGCCGAACACTTTCGATCCCGATTCCCATTTTCTCTTCTGGAAGCCCGGCACCTTTTGCGCCTGGAGCCGGAGGATATGAGCTGGCGGCTCGATCCCGGAAACCGACCTGGTGCTGAACCTGCATCTGCAGCCGACCGGAAAAGAAGAACCGGTGCAGGCGGAGATCGGGCTGTACTTCGCTTCACGCCCGCCGACCCGCTTTCCGATGCTGCTGCAACTGGAGCACGACGGCGCCATCCACATCCCGCCCGGTGACCGCAACTTTCACGGTAACCGACCATCTCACGCTGCCGGAGGCCGTCGATGTGCTCGCCATCTATCCGCACGCCCACTACCTGGGCAAAGTGATCGAGGCATGGGCTATTTTGCCGGACGGCACGCGCCGCGATGGCTGATCCGCATTCCCGATTGGGATATCAACTGGCAGGCGGAGTATGAATACAAGAAGCCGGTCTCTCTGCCCAAAGGAACAAGGGTTGAGATGCGGATCAGCGTATGACAACTCGGAGGCCAATCCGCGCAATCCGAACCATCCGCCGAAACTTGTGAAAACCGGAAATCGCAGCGAAGACGAGATGGGTCATGTATGGCTCCAGGTCCTGCCAAAAGCTCAGGCCAAGGACAGGCGAAGACCCGCGGCTGGATCTGCAGGAGGCTGTCATGCGCCGGCGTCTCGAGAAATACCCGGCAGGATTTTCTCGCCTATTACAACCTTGGCGCCCTGCTGCAATACCGCGGGAAATTCGATGAGGCGCTGTCCTGCTACGCGAATGCCATGCGCCTCGAACCCGAAAACGCGACAGTGCTGAACAGCTATGGGTCGGTGCTGCTGCTTCAGGATCGCATTCCCGAAGCGATTCAGGAGTTCCAGAAGGCGCTGGCGAGCCATCCCGAGTTACTTGAACGCCCGCTACAACCTGGCACGAGCACTGGCCGCTTCCGGCGACTTGAACGGCGCGGCCGCCGCGTTCGAAGCGGTCCTCGCCCAGCAGCCGGACGATGGCGGCGCGCAGGCCGGGCTCGGAACCGTGTACTTCCGACAGCAGAAGATCGCGCCGGCGCTCGAATGTTTCCGCAAGGCTGCACGCATCGATCCGGGCAATGCCGACATCCAGGCGAATCTCGGTACCCTGCTTGCCATTTCCGGGGATCTGCGCGACGCAGCTCAAGCGTTCGAGGCGGCGCTACGCATCGATCCCAATCACGCGGCCGCGCGCGCGAATCTGGCGCGAGTGCAGGCGCAACTGGCGGGCCACTAACGAGACCCCGGGCTGGTCGCTCGCGTTCGCAGCATGGAAGACGGAAGGTCGCCGTCCTTCACTACTCGGATGTAGTGATCGGTAAAGTAGCAGGGCAGGATGAAGCTGGACATATGGCATATGGCAGCCGATGCAGTCTCCCTGGCTGCGAGAATCCGCGTGAAACGCGGCTCCTGACGCTGCGCTGTGACACTGTCCACATTTCTCGTTGTAGAAGGCGGGGTCTGCACGGCGCGCGTCCTGATGCGCCACATGACACGTGGTGCAGGCCAGCTTGCCGGAAGCAAAGCACTTGCTCTTCATCAGACGAAGCGGTTGAAAGCGCACATTCTCAAGCTGGGTATCATCGACCGGCGGCTGATTGCGGTGACAGTTCCCGCAAAAATGGACCTGCTCGGGAGCCGAGAGCTTCCCGGGGTTGAGGACTTTTGCACCGGTCCGCGCGTGCTCTTCCGCTCCAAGATGGCAGCGGTTACACTGCACACCTGGAATGACAGGCTGCAGATCACGCGTGATCGCGGATGAATGACATCCGATACACGACTGCAGGTCGCGGCTACTCTGCAGGCGACCGAGCGCAGCGAGTGCGGTCGGGGAAGCTCCCGCGTTCTGCCCGATGGTGATCCCATACTGATGCAATTGGGGAAAGTAGCTGATGCGCGATTCGAGGATCCCATTCATCGCGCGCACCAGAGGGGTTTGCCCCTGCGCGCCCGCTCCCAGCACCCACTCGATAACCGCGTGCGCCTGGTCGTCCCCGCGCTGGGCGGTGACCTCGAGCCCGGCAAGCGTCCTCTGATAACTGAACTGATATCCCTGGTCTGATTCACGCAGAGGCTTATCCGGGACGTTCTGTGCGAAGGCGCTTTGATTGGCGGGCGTCATGGCATGAGCCATGCGGGTGCGTTCGTGGAGCTTCGTCTCGGCCGGATGGCATTGGGCACACGGCGGGGCAGGCGCGGTTGCGCGGCAACGGTCCCCACGCACAAAACCGCACAAAGAAAGCCGCGTACTTCATTGGGACTGCTGCAGTTCTTTCCACTTCTCGAGCATGGCCCGGCCCTCGTCCTGTTTCCCCTCCAGCATCAATGTCTGACCGAGCAGATAGGTCGCAGAGGCGTTTCGCGGATCGATGAGCAGGGCGCTGCCTCAGAATGCCTTCGGCATTGCTGTAGTTATGGGTCTTGAAATAGCACTTGCCGAGGAGAATAAAGGGGCCGCTGAAGTCCGGGTTCAGCCAGACTGCTCGCTGCAGATCCGGTATGGCCCGCTCCCAGAGTTCCTGCCGCATGTACGCATCGCCCAGCCGGTACCAGGCCATTGAGAAGTTCGGGTTGAGCTCAAGCTCCTTTTGGAGGTCCGCGACGGCCTCATCGGTTTTTCCACGATGGATCGCGATCTCGCCGAGGAGAAAGTGGACTTCCGGCAGACGTGGGATCGAGCGCGAGGGCTTTTTGCAGCTCGTCTTCGGCCTGCGCTTCGTATTCTTTCTTCAGCATCATCTGGCCGGCAAGAAGATGGGCGCCAGCAGACGCCGGGTTCAAGGCAAACAAGCGGGCAAAGGCGACTTCCGAGTCGTTCGCGCGGTTCGCCTGCAGATAGGCATAGCCCAACATGTAGTTTGCCTCGTTCACGTTGGGGACTTTCTCGAGCCAGGGAATCGCCTTGGGGGCCTGGCCAAGCTGAAAGTAGCTTTGGCCGATCAGCAAAGCCGACTCCTGGTATTCGGCGGAGCCCGGCGGTTCCTTGCCGGCAGCTTCCTGCAAAGCGGCGAGCGCTTCGGTGTATTTCTGCTGCTTGTAAAGCGCGACCCCTCGCTCATGTGCGGTTTGCGGAGTATCCGGGGCAGCTGCAGCAGCAAAAGAAGCGAGAGAAACAACCCCAACATAGTGAAAAGTATAAATTCAGCTAAACGAAGCCAGCCTAGCGTAATTTAGATCACTTACAAGCGCCGCCAGGAGATCGTAGATCAGAAAAAGATCAAAAGTTTACGGGATCAAAACCGGTATAGATCGTTTAAACTACCACAAGGTGTGAGTTGTACAGGCTGTTGCACGGGGGTAAACCTTCCCGTAATGGCCCATGTTCTAGCTTTGCTTCCAAGGAGAAGGTATGGTCAGCATACGTCGGGGGCTTCTATTTAGCCTCCTCTTGGCGACTGCCCTACTGGTAGTATTTCAGGGTTCTGCAGTCGCACAGCAGGTTTTCGGCAGCATCATCGGCACAGTCACTGATCCCAGTGGTTCCGCTGTTGCAAATGCCACGGTAACAATCACTGACATCACTAAAGGTACGTCCTTTAGGTCACAACGAACGATTCAGGCCAATACTCAAAAGGCCAGTTGATTCCGGACCAGTATACGGTGAGCATTGAAGCGACCGGGTTTTCCAAAGGTCGTTTCAAGACCTCTGACGGTGCAGGTCGACCAGTCGACGCAGTTTAACGCCGTCGATGCAGGTCGGCAACGTGCAGCAGCAAGTGGAAGTGACCGCAGCGGCGCCGTTGCTGCAGACCGACCGCGCGGACGTGGCGCAGACGTTCACGGCGGAGCAGATCAATGCAGCTTCCTAGCATCGGCCGCAATCTGCAGTCGTTCGAGCTGCTGAATCCGGGAACGGTAAAGCAGGGCTTGGGCGCATGCCGCGGATGAGAATCCGCAGGGTAGCGTCCAGATCCAGGTGAATGGGCAGCCTTTCTATGCGACCGGCTATTACCTGGACGGCACGGTGAACCAGGACCCCATTCTGGGCATCATCGTCATTAATCCTACTTTCGACTCGGTAAACGAAGTCAAGCAAGCGGGTCAGGACTACGATTCCGAGTTCGATACCTTCAGCGCGGGCCTGCTGACTTACTCGACTAAGTCCGGGCTCGAACACGTTCCACGGCGATGCCTTCGAATTTCTATATCGTCAATACCCCAGGTTTCCAGGATTTCGGCCGCAATCCGTTCACCGAGAATACCCCGATCGGCGGCCATGCCGGCTCGTTCTCGCCGACGACTCACCAGAATCAGTTTGGCGGATCAATCGGCGGCCGGATCATCAAAGACAAGCTGTTCTTCTTCGGCGATGCGCAGTTGACCCGCAACATCAAGGGCGGTTCGGTGCTTACCAGCGTTCCTACTGCGCAGGAGCGCACGGGCAATCTGAGCGATTGGCTGGCGCTTGGCTCCGCAATATCAGATCTATGATCCGGCGACCGGGAATCCGACGACCGGAGTTGGACGCACACCCTTCGCCGGCAATGTGATCCCGACCAACCGCGCTGAGCCCGCAAGCGCTAGGCCATCTATGAATTACTTCCCGCTGCCGAACACCGCAGGGACGGTGGTGAACGGCATCGTTGCGCCTTACAACAATTACGCCTCGAGCGGGGCACTGACAAACAACGGCAACCAGTGGGATACCCGCTGGGATTACTACATGAACGAGAAGAACACGTTCTTCGGGCGTTACAGCTATGCATCGTTCGACTTGGGCGCGCCCGGAGCGTTTCGGTTTGACTGGCTGGCGGTCCAAGCTTTAATAATGCCAACTACGCCGGCAGTTCCAGCACTCTGAACCAGAGCATCGCGGGCGGTTGGACGTACACCTTCAATGCGACACTGATCAACGAGTTCCGCTTCGGCTTCCTGCACTACCACATCACGGACGTTCCGAACGGCGTGGGCACCAGCCCTGCGACGGCGGCTGGCATTCCCGGCCTGAACCTCGATAATTTCTACACGTCCGGCATGCCGTATTTCGATATTCGACAACAGAATACAGCGGCAGTGCTGGTACCGACGATAAGCTTGGCTACGCCTTGGATGTTAACGCATGCAATTGCCCGCTCGACGAGAACGAACGCCAGTACCAGTTCGTTGACAACATCAGCAAAGTGCATGGCAACCACAGCTTCAAGTTCGGACGCGGATATTCGATACGCACTAATCTCCGCGTTCCGAGCGACAGTCACCGGGCCGGCGAACTGTACTTCAACAGCAACATGACTGGCGCTGGGCAACGGATCGGGCTCCGTACATGGTGGCCTTGGTTTAGCCACTTTCTTGTTAGGTGACGTGACCAGCTTTAGCCGCTATGTCAGTTCCAGCACCAATGCGCAGGAGCACCAGAAGCGCTTGTTCTGGTATGCGCAGGATGAGTGGCGGCCAACTTCCAAGCTCACCGTCACTTATGGCGTTCGCTGGGAATGGATATTCCCGGAGACGGTGAACGGGCCGGCAAACGGCGCTGAGTATAATCTCAACACCGGACTTACTGGATGTGTTCGGCTATGGGCTGATGTCGGTGGTCACGGCTACCAGAATCCATGAATTGGAAGAACTTCGCTCCGCGGCTCGGGATCGCCTATCAACTCACCCCGAAGACGGTTATTCGCACCGGCTATGGCTGGTCCTATAGCCTGGGCACCTTCGGCTCAACATTCGGCCATAACGTCACGCAGAATCCGCCTGTTCTGGCGAACCAGACGCTTACCCAACAGGCGACCTGCGGCAATAACTTCTGCGATGTGTTCAATCTCGCTCAAGGACCACCGGCTCCTCCGACTTCACCGTCAGCCCGCAAGGCACGTTGCCTTGTCCAACCGGGAGTAGACTGCAAGACACGGCCTCTCACTATGACCTTGCCGGTCGTTTACTCTTACAATTTCACAGTCCAGCAGCAGTTGACCTCAAAGATAGCCTTCACCGCCGGATACGTTGGCAATCGGGCCGGCACCAGACAAACGGCTCGAGTGGGGATACGTACGATGCCAATACGCATCTTCTTCGTGCCGGGCTTTACCGGTAACCAAAACACGCTCAGACCATTTGACGGCTTGTACGGTCCCCGTTACAACTATGGGAACACATCCAGCATCGACAACTACTGCCAATGCCTCAAACACCCGGTACGATTCCTTCCAAGGCACCTGTGACGATTCGGGCCATGGCCGGCTTCACTCTGCAGGGCAATTACACATATCAGCTCTCGCAAGGGGATAGCGGCGGCGGTGCCAGGGCACCCGCGAATCAGTTACACATTCCTGTATGACCGGAACACTTGGTTACGTCAATAACAGCGATTTCCCGCTACAGCAGTGGGTGTTGGCCGGCAACTACGACATTCCGTTCGGAAGAGGCCGCAAATACGGCGCCAACGTGAACCGGTTCGTCGATGCCGTACTGGGCGGATGGAATCTGAGCAGCATCTTCACTTACTACAGTGGGATTCCGTTCTATCCAACGATCGATTCTTATCCCGGCAAACCCTACACGGGCCCAAACACCGATCCCGGATAAGGGCACAGGAAGTCCGTACGCTCCGAATCAAAACCGGAACTCACTGGATATTTGCCTCTTTCGAGCGGCGCCTACGTCTTGCCAGCGCCTAACACGTTCGGAAACTATCCGATCAACAAGACGTACGGACCGCAGTTCGTGAATGTGGATGCTTCGATCATGAAGCAATTCAGCATCACCGAACGCTTCAAGTTCACGCTGCGTATGGATGCAACGAATTCGTTGAATCATACGAACCTGGACTTCCAAACACAGACGTCCAGAGCCCAAACGTTGGTCAAATCACCAACATTGCTTTCAGCAATAACAATGGTTCCATGCGCCGGGTGCAGTACTCCGGCGTATTTACGTTCTGACGAGCAGACCAAGTCAGTAGACAAAAGGCCGGGAGCGAAAAGCTTCCGGCCTTTTTTATTGTGCGTAGCCGGCTGAAGCCGAGTCTGTGCAGCCGCCTGTTAGCGTGGCCGGCTCAAGCGAAGGAATCAGTGAGTCCGGCGCGGTCGAGTCATTTGTAAATTCGAACCCAAGGATCTGTTTGTCAGTGGATTCCGACTCCTCGCTTTCTTCCTGAGCGAGACGCGCTTGCTGGAGCTGGCGCAGCTCGGCCATTTCGTTTTGATAACGACGCACGAGACGCGCTTCCTGAATGTGCAGGTTGCGAAGCTGCTTTTCGTACTTCATGTGCGTCTGAAGCTCGATCATGCCAGGACGGAGACACGGCGGATGCTCCTCGAAAGCATCTTCGAGTTCAAGCCGACCCTGCGCATAGATGGCCATTTCGAGACCGGGAATGCGGCTCAAGCGCCATTGCGTGTCGGCGAGGGATTGCACGAGCTCGCACTCACGCAGGCCTAGCGGTTTGTATTCGTTTTCGTAGGCTCCAAGGTGACGGCGGTAGGCTTCGGCGTCGTCGCAGGACAGGAGAACCGTGCGGCCAGTAAGACCTGTCACTGCTTGAGTCTTCGGCACGCTGAGAACCGCGGCCTCATCCAACCCAGTGTTAAGACACGAGACAGATTTGCCGGCTTCGGAAGTCGGGCCAGTCGAGAGCTGGGCGTTGGCTCGATTGGCGCTCAAGCGGACTGGAGAAAGCGTGGAGCATCGCAGGCGAGGCTGGGCGATCATCTGCGCCACTCAGGGATTGCCGGAAGTTACTGCTGCCGACTTTGCGGGCCTCCTTCGCAGCTTTGCGCTCGGCAGCGCGGCGGATCGATCGTGGGCTCATTACCGTTGCATCTCCTGAAATGGAAATGGCCCGCAAATGGTCCGAATGACCATTTGCGAGCCTGCCGGAGCATAGCACGCGGAAGGGCGAAAACGAACTATGAAAAGAATTTTGGGTTGTAAGTGTTTGGGAAGAGGGGAAATGGAGTTAAGGCACTTTTGTGATCGGGGGGTCAGTTACTTTCCGTTTCAAAGGTCGAATGAGCGCTTGCTTACGCGCGCGCCTCAGTAAGCGGCTGAAAACATTGAGATCGCAAAGAGTGAGGCAGGGTGGACAGTTAGCCTGCGAATGGATTGACAACTCGCACGCCAGCTAAGACAGCTCCCGCATGCAGATCTTCACTGTAGAGCACCGCGGCTTTGGCCGCACGAGCGGCGTGGACAATCAGAGCATCCCAAAACGAGATGCGAATCAAGCGATGAAGCTCTATGGCTGAAATGATGTCGGGCGGACCGAACCGCACGACATGAGCGCGGGCAAGAAGCGCGACCTTCGCTTGCGCAAGCTCGGGAGCGAGCCCGAGCTTGCGGGTGGCGGCGACGAAGTACTCCTGAAGGACCTGCAAAGAAACGTATGCGGTCCGGCTGCTGAAATGCTCAGTAACGAGATCAATTGCGCGCTGCTGCTTTTCGGGTGAGCCGGCATCGTCCATGTAAACGAGAACGTTGGTATCAAAGAACGCAGACATCAGCGCTGGTGGAGTTCTTCACGGTTGAATTTCCAGCCTTGGGAGTTGCCTTGGGAGGTGAGCGACAGACGCCTGAGCTCCTCCGCTACGGCATGCAGGTCGCTTTTACCCGCAAAATCCTCCAGATATTCACGAACGAGCTGATTGACACTCGTGCCCAGTGCTTCAGCACGTTGGCGAGCTTCCTGGATGAGCTCGTCGGAGATGGAGAGGGTGAGGTTCATGAATACAGAATACGTGGACACGGGTTATGTGTCAAGTGGAGCTTTCGGATATCGTCAGAACCTGGTTGGCCTTTACACCGGGGATTTTGTCGATTTGTCCGCTGGGCCAGTGCACCTCGACATCGGCGGTCGCTGCTTTCTTCAGACCGAAATGTACGCGCAAATCACTTTGCGAAATGTAGCTGCCGCCGCTGCGCACTTCGTCCATCTGCTGGTGCTCGCCTTCGGGCTTGCAGTAGATGCGCGCACCGATGCCGGACCGGTTTGACTTCGTCCCGACTGTCTTCACTTTGAGCCAGTTGTTTTTGAGCGTGCTGTCGCAGCGCAGGAGCTGCGGAACATCGTTTACGCAATTGACCACGACGTCCAGATTGCCGTCGTTATCGAAATCGCCGATGGCGCAGCCGCGGCCGGCAACGGTTCCAGAATGCCCGGCCCCGCGTCATTCGAGACATCTTCGAACTTGCCGTTGCCAAGATTGTGATACAGAACTTTCCGTTCGCGGTAGCCCGACTCGTTTTCCTTCTCGCGTACCTCGGGATAAACGTGGCCATTGCAGGTAAGGATGTCGGGCCAGCCGTCATTATCGAAGTCGATAAAACATGCGCCCCAGCCGAGGAAACGCGTATTCCGGCCCAGTCCCGCCTGAAACGTCACATCTTCAAAATTGCCGTTGCCCAGATTCCGATAGAGGCTCGACGTATCGCCCGCGAAGTTCGTTTTGAGGATATCCAGCTTGCCGGCGCCGAACGCGTCGGCCGCCGAAACGCCCATGCCCGCCTGCGTCTTGCCATCGGCGCCGAACGCGACGCCTGCTTCCAGGCCAATGTCGGTGAACGTGCCGTCGTGATTGTTTTTGAAGAGCGCGGAAGGCGCGGAGTCGTCTGCGACGTAGATGTCCGGCCAGCCGTCGTTATCGAAATCGCCGACCAGCACGCCGAGCCCGTATGTCCCTTGCTTCTTCCAGATGCCCGCTTTTTCGGACACATCGGTGAACGTGCCGTCTCCGTTGTTGTGGAACAGAATGTCTTTGCCGCCTTGCAGTCCGGGCGGCCCGCAAGCCACCAGTCAAACCCTCATAAAGGCACGGGCCGCTCTCGGGAAGGGTGCGGTTTTCGGATCGAAATCGATGTAATTGGCGACGAACAGATCCAGATGCCCGTCGCGGTCGTAATCGAGAAACGCGCAGCCCGTGTTCCAGCGCTTTAAGCCTGTGGTGTGCGGGTAGTGACGCCGGCTTTGTGCGGCGACATCCGTGAATGTTCCGTTGCCGTTGTTCGTCCAGAGCGCACAATCGCCCCAATACGTCACAAACAGATCTTCATGCCCGTCGTTGTTGTAATCGCCGGCGCACACGCCTTGTCCCCAGCCGGTTCGCGCAACGCCGGCTTTCAACGTGACATCGGTGAACGTGCCGTCGCGATTGTTTTTGTAGAGGCGGCTGACCGGCTCCGAGCCTTTCGGGTAAGGTGGTTTCAAAGCGCGTCCCGTTAACGAAGAAGATATCGAGCCAGCCGTCATTGTCGTAATCGATAAACGCCACACCGCAGCCGGTGGTCTCGAGCAGAAACTTGTTCTTATTTTCGGCGCCGAAGATGGTTTTCGCAGTTCAGGCCTGCTTCGCGCGCGACGTTGACGAACTGCACGCCGAGCGGCGTTGCGGCCAGCAACTGGTCGACCGAGAAGACAGGCAGCGTGGCGCAAAGGGATTTGACGAAAGTTCGGCGGGAAAATAGTGGAGATGAAGCTCCGCGCGCCGGAGTTCGCGTCGGCGCTTTTTCAGTGCGCAATTGGTTTCACCACTTCGCCGCCGCGCATGCCCTGCTCGGGCGAATTGGCACAGCATGGATTCCTTTTCCCGCTTCAGGCGCGCCCCCGTTGCGAACATTTCCTCACTTGCCTGTTTATCTCCTTTGATGCGCAGAATTTGCCCCAAGGTATTGTAGGTCCGGGTGTGTCGGGGTCAAGGCGAATGGCCTCTTTCAGCTCGGGAATGGCGCCATCGAGATCGCCCGTCTGTTTGAGCAGAATGCCCATCATGTAATGCGCTTCCGCATAATCGCGGAGCTATCGCAAGGGCCGCCCGCATTTCCTTTCTGGCGGTTTCGAAATCACCCAGTTTGCCAGTAAGTAATGCCCAGCGAATAATGCGCCTGAGCAAGGATCGGATCGAGCCGGATCGCTTCCTTGAACTCGGCCTGCGCGGCTTCAATTTGATCTCTGAGCTTAAGCGCAAGACCGAGATCGTAGTGCGCGGCCGCTGTGGTCGGATCGATTGTGAAGCGCTTGCGGTATGCCTTCTCGGCGCCTTCGAAATCGCCGGTCTTGAGATCTGCGTAACCGATGTTCATCAGCGCGGATGTGTTCTTCGGATCATGCGAGAGCACCGTGCGCGATTCCGCAATGCCGCGATCGGGCTGCCGGGTTTCGATGAGAACATACGCGCAGATCGTTACGCGCGGCATCGTTCGTTGGGATCGAGCGTCACGGCATGTTGATAGGCGTCAGCCGCGCCGGCAAGATCTCCCGATTGCTTCAGCGCCGCGCCTAGATCGTCCCAAGCTGCGAACTTGCTCGGATCGATAGCCACCGCCTGCTTCAAAACCGGAACGGCTTTCGGCAGAGTCGCCCATTCGAAGATAAGCCGAGCCAAGGTGGTATTGGTAATCGAAGATCTGCGGCGCCAGCCTGGCCGCCTGTTCGAGTTCGGCAATACCGGGTTCCCGATTGTCGCGATCCAGTACAACATGCCGAGATGATAGTGGGCGGCTGGAAGAGTGGGATCGAGCGAAATGGCTTTCTGAAAATGTGCGATAGCGTCGTCCGGGCGCTTAAGAACGGCGAAGAGAAAGCCGAGCCGGTCTTCTGATTGCGCGGTTGCCGGAGCGGCATGGCCGCGTTCGCCAGAGCATCCAGCGCACCTTGCTTATCGCCGGCACTGATCAGGCTTTGCGCCTGGTTTTCCCAATCGTCCGGGGTGTCGGCGCAGGCAACGGTGGCGAGAACGAGGATGAAGGCGATACCGTCTCACGGCGCCGCCACATTCGGGTTGATTTTCAGGGCCAGCGCCATTTCAGATTTGGCGTCTTCCGGCTTGCCCGCTTTTTCGAGCGCGAGGCTCAGACTATAGTGCAGCGAAGCGACCAGCGGATTGACCTGGATACCGTGCCGGTAAACGTCGATGGCCTCGTCATATCGCCCCTTAGAAAAGAATGCCCCTCCCAAATTCAGATAGGCGGGGACGTAATCGGGATCCAGTTCGAGCGCCTTCCGATACTCGGCGGTCTCTTCGTCACGGCCCATCGCACCGTAGGCGATGCCCAGATTGAAGTGCGCTCCGGCATCGGCGGGGTACAAGCGTATGGCGACGCCAAGAATTCCGGCGCCTACCTGGGGATTGCCGGCTTCTCCATAGCTGACGCCCAGATAGGTAAGAGCGCGCAGCAGGTACGGATCGATTTTGAGCGACTCCAGCAGCTCGGCGACGGACTGTTGACGATCGCCCTTGGCGCGAAGATCCATGGCTTGATTAAAGCGTGCCTCGGCTTCTTCGCGGAAGTTGCGCGGCATGCGCTCCAACAGAAAATACTTGCCGGAGTTGGAGATGACGTCAGAGATCTCACCGGGTTGCAGGCGCAGAGCCGCGTCTGACCAGGCAGGGTCAAACTGGGAGGTCTCAAGGTCGCCTAGGAAACCGCCATTAATGGCAGATGAACGATCGAGAGAATTGGCGCGCGCCAGTTCGAAGAAAGAGGCGCCAGCAGCGAGCTGGGTGTGAAGAGCTTCGGCTTTGGCCTGATCGTCGAGACCGATCAACCTTAAATAGAGATGCTTGGGAGGAAGCTGGCTGCGCCACTCGGGTTGCATGGCCGGCACGCTCACGCTCTGCTCCGGATGGACGCGAATCCAATGATCCGTGATGACGAACGGCTTCTGCCTGGTTGTCTCCGGCATGTGGCAGCCGACGCAACCGGTGGCGCGGTTTACGGGGCACAATGCAGCGTGCCCGATGACGTCACCTTGGGTCTTCGGCACGCTGAAAAGCGCGGCCTCATCCTTCTGAGTCTTCGGCACGCTGAGAAGCGCGGCCTCATCCTTCTGAGTCTTCGGCACGCTGAGGCGCGCGGCCTCATCCGCGCTGTGGCAGCGCAGGCAGGTCTTTTCCGATCGAGCGATCACCGTTTCGCGCGGCGCGTCGGCGTGCGGGTTATGACAACCGACACAGCCGATCTGTCCAGCCGATTGCCGCCAGCATTCGCTGTTGCTTAAAGCCCGAACCTGGTCGGAAATGAGCAGATCGTCGGGCATGGGATCCTGCACGGGACTGAAACCGGAGTGGCATTGCGAGCAGGGCCGCATCTGCTCCGCGGCAGGCAAGCGGGCGGGATTCAGAATGCCTTTATCTTCAGTTTCCAGCGAAGGGGTTTTCCGCGAAAGCGCGACAAGGTGGGAACTGCCGGGCCCATGACAGCTCTCACAAGTGACTCCTGCGGCGCTATGGCCTCCTTCCATTCGGGGCTGTCCGTGGCAGGCGAGGCATTTCTTCTCGAAGCGCAGGCGTCAATACGCGGCCGAAGGCGGTCTCGTAATTAGCAGGCTTCTCAGAAGGGAAGCCTGGAGACAGCGCAAGGCTGTGATCGGGAGATGAGTAAAGGTATCTGGTTTCGATCAGCGGCGCACGCGGCAGTGGAATCCCGTCCAGGTCGTGCACTCGAATAAAGAGGCTCAGCCCATGACGTGATCCGCCGGTTGTGGCTTCGACCGGGAAGCTCAAAGGCGTTGCGGCGGGCATCTGAACGTCAAAGTGAAGGTCCCGTTCTTGCCGGCGCACCAGGTAGTGGATATCCGGGGCAGGTCCCTCGTCCCGCCTCGCAGAGTAATTTGGCGGAATCAGTTTCGGGGCGGGGCCGCTCCAGGTACGAGCCATTGCGGTTTGCGCCTGGGTCGCCGCGATGCTCTTATGGCAGCCGGCACATACATCGCGTCCGAGATAGGTGTTGTCTGCAGCAACGCAGGAGAAGGTAAACAGCAGCAAGACCCCGACAGACTTCACGCTATTAGGTGAGGAACCCTCATTGTAGCGAGTCTGTAGCGGCTAGACGGTGCGCACCATGTGGTCAGGACAGGTGAGCTGGGTCATTTCCATGAGGCGCTGAGGAAGGTCGAGACCGTGTTTCGCGAGAAACGGCACGATGGAGTAGAGACGCTCCTGAAGATGCCGGTGGGGATAGATGATGTTGGTGAGGAAACTGGCTTCGCGGCTGGCGCGTTCATCGCGGCGGAGGGCTTCGCGCGCGGTTTTGTGAGCAAGGCGCTCAAGCTGATAGAGGACCTTCGCGGTGCTCTTGCGGGCGGCGGCTTCGAGAGTGGGGTCAAAGGCGTACAGACTGGCTTTGAGCGTTTCGAGCAGAAGCGGCGGTGGAGGCGCGAACGGCGGTGAACTGCTCCGTCAGGCCGGGGGGAACCAGCCGGCTGGCGATGCGGCTCTTGACCTTCTCTTCGTAATCGAGAAGATCCGGCAGGCGCAGGTCATAACGGGTCATCAGCTTGGTGCCGCGCTCGCCGAGCAGGGTGAAGCTGTTGCGCGGAAAGATGACGGGCATACGGCCGAGGAGTTTTTCATACAGCACCTGGCTCTGCGCCATATAAGCGATTTCAGCGGGGCCGCCGACGTAGATGGCCGTCGGGACGAGATAATCCTGCATGACAGGTCGGAGCAGCGCGTTGGGGGAGAGGCGCGCTGCCTGAGCGGCAAGCTCGGCGGGTGTGAAGGTCCGGTCGCGGGCGGTCAACCTGGGGCTGTCCGATCTCGAAGCGTCCCAGCGCAGTGCGATGCGTTTACCTTCGGAAAGCAGGAACAGCAGCGATGAATCATCATCGAGATGGACCTGCTGATGGTAGCCGGCCGCATTCAGCTGCTCATTTCGCCGGCGCAGGGCGGCCAGAAGCTCGGGCAGACGCTGGGCGGTTTCGGCGAGCAGCGGCGCGGCGAGCTCGCGCACGGATGGCACAAGCGGATCAAGATACAGAAGACCGCAATTTTGTAGGATTTCCTGCAGCAGATTGCGAAACGCGCAGCCGAAGGTCGAACCCGGGCGATACGCGCGGGCGATGCGCACCATCACGTCATCCGCGAAGGGAAGATCGCCCAGGGCGGTGCGGAGATCGCGAAGCGGCAGTTGGTTGAACTGGACATCGCCGACTGGGCCGCCGTTCACGACGGTGTTGGCCACGGAGATTTTGCTGGGCGTGCCGTCGTGATCAAACACCCAGGCGTGGTCCACTTCGGCCAAATCGTGATCTTCCGTGGCAAGCCAGAAGACAGGAACGCGCTGAAATGCCTTGCCGGTTCAGCTCTTGAGCGAGGCGGACGGCGGTCAGGGCCTTGAATATCGTGTAGGCGGGTCCGGAAAACAAGCCAACCTGCTGGCCGGTGACGACGGCAACGGTGCCTGGTTGGGCGAGCTTCTGGAGCGCTGTTTCGTCGGTATTTTGTTGGCGCAGGGCAGCGACCAAGGCAGAGCGGCGCGCATCGGGATACTGGACGCGAGCGGCGGCTTCGCGGATGTGATCGAAATCAAAGGGCGGGTACGGGTAAAAGTCCTCTACTCGATCGAAATTGTAGAGAAAGTCGCTGAAGAGCTTGCTGGTGCCGGGGATAAGCGTCTGGCGGACACACGAAGGCTCCATATTCAGGTGCGCAGTTACGCAGATGACCTCGCGCGGATCAAAGTTACCAAAGTTTGCCGATCGGAGTAGGGATGCAATGGGAGAATGAGATTGAGCATGGACGAGCAAGAATTTAGGACCCGGTCGGATAACGCGCTGGAGGCTCTTTACCGCAAGCTGTAGCGCGGCGACTGATCGGTACGATTTTGAGCCGGATTTCAATTCCGGCGCGCTTTCGATCGAATTCGAGGAGCCGAAAGGCGCGTTTCGTGGTGAGCCCGAACACGCCGGTGCGGCAGATCTGGGTCTCGGCTCACTCGAAGAGCTTCAAGCTCGAATGGAACCCGTCGCGGAACGCGTTTGTGCTGCCGGATACGGGGCAGACTCTGGAACAGCTGATTTCGGATGCGATCGAGCAGCAGATCGGCGAAGAGGTTCAGCTTTAGGCCGTGGCGGGCGTTTACATCTCATATCCGTTCTGCACTCAGAAGTGCAGTTTCTGCAACTTCGCTTCGGGCGTAGGTTCGCAGAGCAGCCGAAGAGTACGAGCGCGCGCTGCTTGAAGAGATACGCACGCATGAGTGGGCGTGGCGGCCGGAGACAGTTTACTTCGGGGGCGGCACTCCGAGCCTGATGCCGCCTGGAGTTGCTGGAGGAAGTGATAGCGGCCGTTCCGGCTGAGGCGCTTGGAAGAAGTAACGCTCGAATGTGCGCCAGGAACGTTAGGGGCGATGCGGTGCGAAGGCTGGCGGCGTGCGGCAGTCAACCGCGTGAGCCTCGGCGTGCAGTCGTTTGTGGCTAGCGAGCTGCGGCAGACCGGCACGGCGGCATACGGCGGAAACGGTGAAGCGGAGATGTAGCAGTGCTGCGCGATGCGCGGGCATCGCGAAGATCAATGTGGATCTGATTGCGGGGCTGCCGGGCAGTCGCGGGCGTCCTGGGAGGAGTCGCTGCGACTGGATCGAGCGGCTGGATCCGCCGCACGTTTCGGTTTACATCTTTGAAGTGGACGAAGACAGCCGGCTGGGCAAAGAGCTTCTCTCCGGCGGTGATCCGCAATGGGCGGGGCGAGGTTCCCGAGCGAAGACGCTATGGCCGAGCTGTATGAGAGGGCGGTGGAGCGGCTGCGCGGCGATGGGGATCGAGCGGTACGAGATTTCGAACTTCGCGAAGCCGGGCTCTGCGTCGCGCCACAACCTTAAATACTGGCTGCTGGAGCCATATGTGGGATTCGGGCTGGATGCGCATTCGTTTGATGGCGAGTGGCGCTGGAGCAATCCGGACGAGTTGCAGACGTATCTTGCAGGGCGACAGCGAGCGCGAAGAGATGCGAGCGGATGCGGGTGAAGAGCATTTCTTCGTGGGTCTGCGATTGACGGACGGGATTGGCCGAGCGAGGAGGAGTGGGCGCGGTTTGCCCAGCCGATTGCGAAGTGGCACGGAAGCGGGGATGCTGGAGCGCGCAGGCGGACGGCTGCGGCTGGCGCCGCAGGGCGTGCTGGTATCGAACGAAATTTTGCAGGAGTTTCTCTGTCAGTCTGAGCGCGCTGATGATCGATCTGCGCAGCGACACGGTGACGCAGACCGAGCGAGGAGATGCGCGCCGCCATGGCGCAGGCCGAAGTCGGGGACGACGTTTACGGCGAAGATCCGACCGTGAACCGGCTGGAAGAACGGGCGGCGGAGATTCTCGGCAAGGAAGCGGCGATCTTTGTGCCGACCGGGACGATGGGAAACACCATCGCGCATGAAGCTGCACACCAATCACGGCGAAGAGGTGATCTGCGATGCGCGGTCGCACATTCTGGACTGGGAGCTTTCGATGCTGGCGTGGTTTTCAGGATGCCTGGTGCGTTCGGTCGCGACCGCAGACGGGATTTTGAGCTGGGCCAGCATTGAGAGCGAACTGCGAGCGTGGGGCCCGCACAATGCTCCGACCAGCGTGATTTCGCTCGAGAACACGCACAACATGGGCGGCGGAACGGTGTATCGAGCTCGAGGCGCTCGATGAGATCTGCGGCGAGGCGCACGACGCGGGGCCTGAAAGTACACATGGACGGCGCACGGGTGTTTAATGCGGCAGTGGCGACTGGGGCGTGCCGGTGGCGCGGATCGTGCGCGATGTGGACACGGTGATGTTTTGCCTCTCGAAGGGATTGGGCGCGCCGGTGGGATCGCTGCTGGCGGGCAGCGCCGAAGCAATGGAGCGAGGGCAGGCTCTACCGCAAGCGCCTGGGCGGCGGGATGCGGCAGGCGGGTGTGCTGGCGGCTGCAGGACTGATCGCGCTGGAGGAATCGCCCGGGCGGCTGGATGAGGATCATCGAGAATGCGCGATTTCTGGCCGGAGCGGTTGGGGAGGTCCGGGCATGAGGCTGGAGTCCTGCGCGCGTCCGGACGAACATCGTGATCTTCGACATTGCAGGCTGGGGCGTGGCGATGGCGGATTTAAGCTGAGCAATTGAAAGAGCGAGGAGTGCTTGCGAACGGCATCAACTCAACGCAGATGCGGATGGTGACGCATATGGACGTGACGCGCGCAGAGTGCGAGACAGCGCGCGGCGCAAGTCGCCGGAAGCGTGCTGTCGGTGAGAAATACCCGACAGCTGCTTGCTGTTTGATACCATCCTTTCGGTGCTCATCCTATCGGCCACGCTGGCGATTTTTGTCTACGGACTGATCGCGCCGATTCTTGGCGCACTTTTCCGACTTATGATCTGTCGGCGGCGGACCAAGGCTGCTGGCGACGCTGCAGGCGCTTGGACTGGTGGTGGCATCGCTTTCGGCGGGCCCGATTATCGACATCAAAGGCAACAAGCTGGCGCTGCTGGTAGGGCTGGCGCTGATTGTGATCTCGCTGGTGTGCGGCGCCGAATGCAGGCGGCTACGCGGGCTACTGCTGTTTGTTTATTTCGTTCTGGCGTGGGCGGCGGCATCGTGGTCACGGGCGCGAATGCGCTGGTGGGCGCCGTGGACCCGACGCAGGCGCGGCTCGGCGCTCAATTTTCTGAACCTGTTTTTCGGGCTGGGCGGCATTATCACGACGTACGTGGCAAGCGAGCACGTGAACCCGTCGACCGTTTGTTACATGATCGCTGCGCTGACGGCCATCACGTTGTGGTGAACGGCGTGACAACGATGCCGTCGCCTTCAGGTACAGCGAGCTTCCGGTGGCTGAAGTGCCCGCGCTGCTCTCCGGCCGGCGTTGCTGCTGCTCTCACTATTTCTTTTTCTCTACGTGGCCTGCGAGGTGGGCGTCTGGAACTGGCTCAAGACCTACCTGGTGACGGTGAGGGCGGCGGATGGCACGCCGATTTCGATGAATCGACCGCAGGGCATGTGGTGAGCTACGGTTTCGCCTTCGGCATTCTGCTGGGACGCGTAGTGGTGTCGCGCATACTGATCCGGATTCCAGCCTTGACCGTAACGCTGGTGGCGGCGGTTTTGATGGCGATCACGACTTACGCGATGCTGCAGCTTGCATTCTACGCAGCCGTGACCGACGGCGGTTTTCTGCGCGGGCCTGAGCATGGCGCCGGTGTTTCCGACGACGCTCGCAATTACAGGGGATACATTTCCGCGCGGAACGGCGACAGCGATGGGCATCGTGATCACGCTTGGATGGGTGGGCTTAGCGGTGAGTTCGAAGATCATCGGCGCGGTGGCGGAAGGCGAACGATTATCATCGCGCATTGATGCTGATTCCGATTTTTTCGTGCTGATGATAGTGGTGAATCTGATCATGCGGGCCGTCATCAAGTCGCGCATTGAAACGCCAAGCGAAGTTATCTCAGCTAGACGGCTCATTCAGGCAGCGTCGAGGCGAGAACAAAGACCAGCGGCGCATTCCAATTGATTGCAACTTCGTTGCAGGCATAGGCACCGGTCTCATCCGTGTAAGCGCGGGCCGGTAATGTGTCCGCGCTGATGTGCTTCTTCATCACTGAATCCTGGCGGCCTGGATTCGGGCCGCCGGCCAGCAATCCCGGCCATGGCAGATCGAGGCCGTCGGCTGCGCTTGGCCGATGGTGAGGATGGCGAAACGCGTTTTCGCCAACCTGCGTGACCCAGGAAAGCGAAAAGGCGTTGCGGCCCAGAAGATAATGCAGATTGTCGATTGCGGCCTGAACGTATCGGGCGCGGGATGGAACTGGTTGGCGATCAGTAACTGCATGCTATAGTTCGCTGCGACTGCATTCGAACCCCAGATATAATCGCGTGTCGTCAGGCTGATGCGATACGGGTGGTGCGACGTTCGCGCCGCGATCTGGTCCGCGGCTGCGACAGATTGATCGCGGATCGTTTTCGCCGCGGTCTCATCTTTGCCATTGCCAAGTACGTACGTCCACAACGCCAGCGGCGCAACCATGGACCAGGTCTGCGGACCGACGGGACGGATTGTGTCGAGGAACTCGCGGTAATGGTCGAGGAAGTAGCGTCGTATACGGCTCGGCGGCGGTGGTTCGCGAGAGCTTCAGCGGCTGCCCAGAGCCGCTCGTCATCGCAATGCGGATCGCCGTAATCGCCGGTGGTGACGCCGGGCGGATTGTGGAAAGACGACATCCGGATTGGCGCTTAGCCATCGCCAGGCGTGCTCAGCCGCTGCGAGACAGCGTTGAGCGAAGGCGTGGTCGAATCGGCTGATAGACCCGGCCTGCGATGGCCATCACGGCAGCGAAGTCGGCGGTGGCGCACGAACTTTTGAATGGCGGCTGTCCGGTGCCGATCACGTAGCTAGTGAGCGAATCCTGTTCGGGCATGATAAAGCCGCAGAAATGGGTGCTGGTCTGCTTGTGCCAAACGCCGCCATCTGATCCTGCATGGTGAGCATCCATTCAAGGTTCCAACGGATTTCATTCAGGATGTCGGGCGTATTATTGCCGGATTCCGGCAAATGCAAGCCGATCTGCCGGATGCGATTGCCGAAAAGCTCCCAGGTCCAGAGCAGGGTGCCGGTGGTGATGCCGGAATTGACTACGTAACGGCCGTAGTCCCCGGCATCGTGCCAGCCGTGTGTGGAAACATGCGGGCCTTCCTTTCCGGACGACGCATGATACGCGCCGCTGAGATGACAGGCGGCATGCTTGTAGGCGGGAAAGTCAGGACCAAGGTCGACGGCCGTGCCGCATCTCTGCCCGTAGTAAGAACGCATGGCGAGATAGTAAACGCGACGGTATACGTCGGCATCGACGGTGAATTGCCAGCTTGTGCCAACGCCGGGTACTTCAAGATAGAACTGGCCGTGCTCCTTGAGTGCGCTGAAATCGGCCGTGAGGACACGATCGCCGGAATCGGCATCATCGACCGGAGCCTCAGAGTGCCGCGAAATGCAATCGAACGATCGCCGCGCGATGCACGGCAAAAGCATGCGATGGGCCGATGCCGGCGGATTGGGTGACAACCATAGCGAGCTTCGGTTCGCCGGGAAGATAGCCTGCCTGATCGACCTGAATGTTCGTGGTCGCCCCGCGCAGCGTACAGACGAGCGCGCCCGCCACGACCGCGGACGAAAGCAAGCGGCGAGCGAATGCCATCGCAATCACGGGCAGAGCTTGCTAGTCCATGGGTTTAGGGCTTTTGAAGATCACGCGGTAGGCGCCCGGGTTTTCCGAGTCCGGCAGAAGTTCCGCCAGCTCCCATCCTCTCTGGCCGAACTCTGCCAGTGCATTGGCCAGTTGCTGATCAAAATCGGCCGCAGAGCCGAGCTCGACGTGGTGAATCAGGTACTGCCATTCAGCCATGCCTCACCTCCAAGGGTGAGTATACTGCCCCGCCGCAGGCGCATTTCTGTTCGCGAAGTATAGTGCAAGAAGAAGACGCATCAGATTATGAGACGACTGTCAGTTCCTCTGCTATTGGCCTGTTTTCTTTTGGCGGCGGGGCCGTACTGCGTACGGGCACAATGGATTCCACCGAACCCTGTAAGCAAATTCGAGAAGCAGGCGGACGGCGTGCTCTTCACGATGCAGACAGGCGTTTTAAAGCTGCAGGTGTGCACGGATTCGATTATTCGCGTTACCTACGCGCCGGTTTGGCCGCTGCCGGAGCGGAAAGATTACGTGAGTCATCAAGACGCAGTGGGCGCCTGTGGAGTGGAATTTGCATCGGACGATAAGAACGTAACGCTGAGCACTTCGCGCCTGAAGGTGGCAATCGACCGAAAAGAGGGGTTGCTCAGTTACACGGGTGCAGACGGTAAGAATCTGCTGGCGGAAGGGCCGAAGCAGATGGTTCCGGCGGTGGTGAACAATGAGCACACGTATCATGCCGAAGACGTGATGAAGATCTATGGCTCAGAAGAGGCATTCTACGGTCTGGGCCAGCATCAGGCGGGCGTCTGGAATTATCGCGGCGAATCCGTCGATCTTTCGCAAGACAACACCAACATATTGCTGTGCCGGTGTTTCTTTCCAGCAAAGGCTATGGCGTTTTCTGGAACAACACATCGGCCAGCCGATTCAACAATCGTTTCATTCATTACCTGTTCCTGGGTTCCGAAGTCGCGGATACGATCGATTACTACTTTTTATATGGGCCCGAATTCGACAGATCATCGAGGGATATCGAAAACTAACCGGAGCCGCGCCGCTTTATGGTAAATGGGCGTACGGCTTCTGGCAGAGCAAGAACAAGTACGCTTCGCAGCAGCAGATTCTCGGAATTGCTGCAGAAATACCGCGATTTGCAGATCCCGATCGACAACATCGTGCAGGATTGGTTCTGGTGGACCAAAACGGGCGAATTCAAATTCAACCAAAACTATCCCGATCCGAAGGCGATGATCGATCGAGCTGCACGAGGAGCACTTCCATTTGATGATGTCGGTCTGGCCCTTTTTCGATCCCGGCTCGGAAACTTATGCGGACATGGATAAGCGCGGCTATTTCATCGCGCGAACAACGGTTGCGGCATTTCATCCGAAAGGCGCGGCGGTCTACGATGCGACCAATCCGGCTGCGCGAAAATATTATTGGAATCTGATGAGATGATGCGCTGTTCAAAATCGGGGCGGACGCCTGGTGGCTCGACACGACCGAGCCCGAAACAGAGGGTCGCGAAGAAAACATTTTGCTCGATCACAACGTTTTCATCGGAAACGGCGCGCGATACTCCAATATTTATCCGCTCATGACGAGCATGGGGGTCTATAAGGCCAGCGAGCGGAAACAGACAAGAAACGAGTGTTCATTTTATCCCGATCCGCTTTCGCCGGCGTCCAGCGCTATGCAGTGGCCGCTTGGTCAGGCGACATTCTTTCCGATTTCTTGACTTACAAACGTCAAATCCCAGCCGGGCTGAACTTCGAGCTATCGGGCATCCCGTACTGGACGACCGACATCGGCGGATTCATTCTGGGGCATCCCGAACGATCCGAAGTACCGCGAATTGTTTGTGCGCTGGTTCCAATACGGAACTTTTTGCCCCATTTTCCGCGTACACGGAACTCGCGCGCCCGATCAAGAACGAGCTCTGGTCTTACGGGACGGACGCCGAGTCGATCCTGACAAGCTTCGATCGTCTTCGGTACCGGCTGATGCCATACATCTATTCCGTGGCCTGGAAGGTTACAAGCGAAGGCTATACCCCAATGCGCCCGCTCGTCATGGATTTTCGCAACGATGTGAAGGCGCAGAATATCGGTGATCGAATTTATGTTCGGCCCGGCGATTCTGGTGAGTCCTGTGACGGAGCAAGGCGCGACATCCCGCCGCCTCTATTTGCCGCAGGCGAAATGGTACGACTTCTGGACTGGAGCCGTGAAAGAGGTGGCAGCTGATCTAGATGCTCCCGCGCCACTCAGCCGCATTCCTCTGTATATTCGCGCCGGATCCATCATGCCTATGGGGCCCGATATTCAGTACCCGAGCAGAAAAGCCCGCCGGCCCAATTGAGCTGCGCGTTTACCCGGGCGCGGATGCGGACTTCACGTTCTATGAGGATGAAAACAACACCTACGATTATGAAAAAGGCGCGTACGCCACCATCCCGATTCACTGGGACGACAGCGCGCGAACGCTCACGCATTGGCGACCGGAAGGGCAGTTACGATGGAATGCCGGAGAAGCGCAGCTTCCATGTGATCTTCGTAGGCGACGGCCACGGCACGGGAGTCGATTTAACGGCTCACCCGGATCGCGTCGTCGACTACGAAGGAAAGTCTATCGATGTGAAAGAATGAGTCGCGCTTGCGCCGCTACATCTTGTAGAAGAATTCTTCGCGCACGATCTTATCGTTTTCCACGCGGTAAACGGCAATCTCCTCCATCTGGAAACGCCTATTTTCCGGCTTGAAGGTGACTTCCATTTTGAAAGTACAGGCAAAATGCGAATCCGCAACCAGCGGACCTTCCACATTGACTGAGTGGACATCGTGATTAGCGACCCACCATTCCCCTTTGGCTTTCACGGCATCGATGCCCTTCGACTCGCGCGATTGTCCGGGAGGCGCGCCGGCTTCGACGCTAACGATGTCGGGCGAGTACAGGGAATTCATGGCCTCGTCAAATTTACCTTGTGAGCAGAGCTTCACGAGCTGGTCGGCGACTTCTTTAACAGACATGCGATCTCCTAAGAACAAATTTAGTGGGATTTTTCCCTACGCTATCACAGGACGAATGCAACGCCGGGTGAGTTCAACTCAGAACGTCGCCCGGCCGATCAGGACGATTCCAAGCGCGTAGGCGGCCAGCATGAGGGCGATCAGCCGGTTGGTTCCGGCGGGAGCGCCGCGGAATTCGTGCCAAATAAAAACTCCCCAAAGCGCGGCAATCAGTGTCGCTCCCTGTCCGAGCGCGTAAGAGATGGCCGGGCCGGCAACTCCGGAGGCGACAACATTCAGCCCTAGCGCGACCATCCAGATCGCTCCGCCCAGAATGCCGGGAAGATGCCGCCGGACAGGCGCGCGCGAGTAGCCGGCGAAACGTGAGCCGCGGGAGCGCATAAACCAGCCGTTGAACGGAATGCTGCTCAAGAGCACGCCGATACCGAAGAACAGCAGTGCCGTATACGGCGTGAGCATCCCCGGCTGGACCGGCTCAGTGTTGAATGCGGGAGAAATCGAGCGCATGAGCTGCGGATAAAAGAAGCCCATCAGCAGCCCGGCGACAATGGCGAAGATAAGACCGGAGCGTTTTCGCGACTCCGCTCCTTTCGACACGCGGTTGTGAGCGGCAGCGGAGACAAGCATCGCCAAAAGTACGAGACATACGCCGCAGATGAGGAGCACGAGATTGCCTTTGGGCACCTGGATGTAACTGGCCGCCGTGCCGATCACCAGCGCGAGCCCGATTCCGACAGGAAATGCGACCGCCATGCCGGCTGCATCGATTGCGGCAACCAGCAGGATATTCGCCAGATTGAAAATGGCGCCAGCAATCATAGCTTTGCCCACCGCCGCACCGGACGCCGATTGCAGATTAGCGCCGGAAGACATGCCTGCCGTTCCCGAGACGCCCAGGGTGAAGCACAGAAGCAGACCGGTGAGCGCGACGCCGATCGAATAGTCCCAGTAAAAGAGCTCGAAGGGCCACCGTTCGCGGCCGGCCAGTTTCTGAGTGTTAGCCCAGGATCCCCAACCGATCATGGTCAGGACGCATAAAAGAATTGCCGTGCCTGAGCTGCTAACCGTGAACATGTTTGAGATTTTGAGTGCTGCGAGGAGAGGAAGCGCTCGACTTCGGAGCGCTTACGGAAGCGAGCTGATCGCTCCGGCTTTGGTAACCGAGAGAGCGGCGGCGGCGTTGGCAAATCGCGCAGCGTCATGCAGCGGCGTACCTTCGGCGAGCGCAACGGCTAGCGCTCCATTGAACGTATCCCCTGCGGCGGTAGTGTCCATTACATCGACCGAGAATCCGGGGCTCGCAGCAGTGCCCGCTGCATCCACAATGAGAGATCCCTGTTCGCCCATTTTGATGATCACGGTCTCAGCCCCGCGACTGCGAAGTGTGTGCGCGCAGATTTCGGCGTCGCGCATCGTGGTTGGGATGGTGGGCGATTCGGCAAGCAGGGCGGCTTCGGTCTGATTCGGCGTGAGAAAAGTAACCGATTGAAGGACGTCATCCGGAAGGCGGCACGCGGGAGCGGGATCGAGCACGGTCACGACCTGCTTACGGTAAGCCGCCTGGAGCGCAGCAGCAACGGTAACGAGCGGGATTTCGAGCTGGCACAACAGAAGATCACCGGGTTCGAGCGTCTCGATAGCTTGCAATGCAAACTCGACCGACACTTCAGCGTTTGCCCCGGAAGCAATCACGATACTGTTCTCGCCATCAGGAAGAAGAAAGATCACGGCAGTGCCCGACGGAGTGCCGGTGCGGCGAATAAGCTGTGCATCGACTCCGGAGCTCTCCAGCGCCTGAATCAGACGTCCGCCGAAGACATCGTTACCGACGCAACCGGCCATCTGTACGCGGCCTCCGAGCAAGCCGGCAGCGCAGGCCTGATTGGCGCCTTTGCCTCCCGGAAATGTCTGGAGACCTTCGCCTTGCAGCGTCTCACCAGGCTGTGGAAGGCGCGGCACGCGCTGTACCAGGTCACCGTTCAGGCTCCCGAGCACGAGAATCTTCTTCATGGGACGTCCGCGGCGCAGCGGAAACCCAGCGTCCCGGCGCGATCATAGCTCGGCGCCATCAGCAGCAGCTTGCCGTGCTGATCGTTGCGATAGGCTTGCGGAAAATACCAGATCGAGCCCTGCGGCTGATAGTAACTGCCGCCGCGCAGAATCGCCGCGCGAGTGTGTTCATCGACGTATTCGTCGGTCCATTGCCACACATTGCCGACCATGTCCATCACGCCGAATACGAACTGGCGCCCTGCGGGATGAGCATCGACATCGTCCGGCGCGCGCAGGGTCGCGGCCTTGATCCGGTACCGGAACGGCTGACGGTTGCCAGTCATCGCCCCAGGGATAAACCCGCTGATCGGAGCCTTGCGCCGCCAACTGCCATTCCCACTCATGTGGCAGCCGTTTGCCGGCCCACTCTGCGTAAGCGCGCGCATCTTCGAGCGAGACCCAGGTGACGGGCTTGTTCGCCCAGCCTTCGGGATATGTTCCGTCCTTCCAATCGCGAAGAAAGTTCAGATCGTCGCCCGGATGGTATCGCGTCGCGTCGAGAAATTTCTTGAACTCCGCATTGGTGACCGGGTATTTGTCGATGATAGAACGGCTTGATCTGCATCCGGTGCTCGTGAAAGCGCCGCGGCGATGTCTTCCCATGGATATTGGACATCGACGCCGATATCGTTGAAGCCTTCGATTTCGATGCCTTCCACTTTGAAGACGTAATCGCCGCCGGGAATCTTGACCATGCCTTCGGGAGCCGCGGCGCACGGCATCGTGTGAGTCGATTTCAATGAGCTGTCTGCGGCAGCGCCTTCCATTCGTTCGAATAACTGGAAAGCGGCGCCGCGGTCATCGCCTTCATGGTCGCGAGCAGTCCTGCATTGCGGCGGCGTCTGGCTCGCCGATCGCGGCCAGGACGGCGCCGAACCCATGCGCTTCGATCGGGAAGGACAGCACCGCGTTCGCGCCGTCCCGCTCGGGCTTGAATTCGGCCCCGTGATAGAGGTCGAAGTAGCGCATTCCCTCCTGATACGGGACTGACATCTGCGCGGCCGTGCGACGTCGTATTCGTTGCGATTGACGATCGTCCAGACCGTCTGATTTCCTAGCGGCCAGCGGCTGGCAAACACGCCATAGCGAGTGCATCGGGTAGAACGGCTCCCAATCCTTGCACTGACGAAGAAGCGCGCCATGCCGCGCTCGATGCTAGCCACGCGCCGGGTCGCTTCGCCATCGCGCGGCGTGATGCCGTTCCAGATGCCCCAGATGTTCTCCCAGCTCTCCCAGCCTTCGCCGTTGAAGAACGCGAACTGCAGATCGTCTGTCTTACTCCGGTTCCAGCGATCGGAGATGTTGACCATGTGGCGCGGCTCAAGCCAGCGGAAGCGGTCCACTGCCCGGAACGAAGTTGAATTGACCGCCATACTGGCCCCATGTCATGAC
The DNA here is from genome assembly GCA_963846185.1 of uncultured Acidobacteriaceae bacterium. Classification (GTDB taxonomy): domain Bacteria; phylum Acidobacteriota; class Terriglobia; order Bryobacterales; family Bryobacteraceae; genus Bog-105. Next base: position 217,123 of record CAWJVA010000002.1, read on the forward strand.
GTTCCAGGCAAGCGCTTCATCTGAGGGGCTGCCTTCGGGTTCGAAGGCGAGCGGATGCCCGACTTTGTCGGCTGCTTCCGAAAAGGCTAGGGGAACGCCGTCCTGAGTGTCGCCGTTGATGCCGTCAGCACCGATCTCTTTCATCAATCGCAATGGCCTGCGGCCAAGGCATGCCGGGATCGCGCGTTCCCTGGTCCCACATCATCATCGGAAACAGCACGCGCACGCCGCGCCGGTGAAAATCGGCAATCATCTGTCTTCACGCCGGGAATGCCGCCGGGCATGGAGCGGATCATATCGTGCTGGTTGCGATTATCGATGCCCATGTTGGGATAGGTCGGCCAGATCAGAACGGCGTCGATTCCGCCATAACGCTTCTGCACATCGTCGAGATAGCGATCGACGGTGTACTTGTCCGCGACAGGATCGTAGAAGTATCGATCCTGCACCATCATCTGCGGCTGGATAAAGCTGCTTTGCGTCCATTGCAGCGCCGGCTGTCTGGTAGCGCCAGCCGTCATAGCCGATGCGGATGAGGCGTTCGCGACGCCAGTGGGTCACATCTTTGAGCCAGGCTTCGTGGGTGCTAGCGGTGCAGGGTGTGTAGCCGCCCTCCCATGCGCCGTTCAGCGTAAGGCAGCCGGGAGCCGGGATGAGCTGCCCTTTAGGCGGATACTTTGTGTCCTGTCCGAGAACAAGGCCTGAGACCAGCAGCGTGGCCGTGGCCAGGAGAACGCTGCGGGCTGTCACCTCATCTGCCTGTTTGAGTCTTCATCGGCCAGGTGACTTTTTCTCCGCGGCGCAGCGCAAGATTCGCAATGTGACCGGCGCGGGCGGCGGCGACGCCGGTTTCCACCGGCGCGTTTGGTTCTTTGCGGGAGCGTACGCAGTCGAAGAAATTTTCCATGTGGCTGATGGTGCCGTCGCGGAAACTTTCGCGCTTTGATGACGGGATTGAGGTTTCGCCGGTACGCCTTCGCGATAGACGGAGAATCCGGCGCGCGTGATTTTTAGGGTGGCTTCGGGCCGCGGAATTCGAGGCCGCCGTCGTCGATGGACGAGCTCAACGTGCCTTCGTAGATGACGTCGAATCCGGGATAGCGCAGCGCGGCCTGAAGGGTGTCGGGCAGTCCCAATGCTCGAAAACGTATTTGTCGCCGAGAATATGCGCGGCACGCGGCTCGTCGGATTTCATGGCCCAGTGCACGACGTCGACCCAGTGCGTAAAGAGGTCGGTCATGGCGCCGCCACCGAAATTCCAGAACCGGCGCCAGACGAAGAATTTTTCTTCGCTGAAGGGCTGATCGGGGGCGTTGCCCAGCCAGTGCTTCCAGTCGAGCGCTACCGTGTCGATCGGCACCGGCGGGCCGTGCGGCTTGGTAGTTTTGCCACCAGTAGGTGCGGACTTGGGGACGCGGCCGAGGCTGCCGCCTTGGATTAAATCGACGGCGCTCCGGAAGTGGCTCCAACTGCGCTGCTGCATGCCGCACTGGAGAATTGTTTGACTGGAGCGGACGGCTTTGGTGAGAACGGCGCCTTCTTCGAGCGTGTGCGTGACGGGTTTTTCGAGATAGACGTCTTTGCCGGACGCGATGGCGTCGGAGGCCACTCGAACGTGCCAGTGATCGGGCGTGGCGATGATGACGGCCGCGATTTCTTTGTCATCGAGGACCTCACGGTAGTCGAGGTGAGTGCTGATGGTATTGGCGTAGCGCTCGCGGACCTCATCGCGGCGCGGCTCATAGACATCGCACGCCGAGATCAGGGTAGCAAGGCCGGTCTTGTCAGCGGAGCGGAGCAGGTCACGCATGCGGCCACCGCAGCCGATAGCGCCAATAGGGATTTTCTCATTCGCTCCGACCGCACGCGATGCGGCGAGTGCGGTCAGGCCGCTGGCTACCAGGAAACTGCGGCGATTGGATTGCATGTGAGTAAGCTCTTGCCAGTTATATCAAGGCGGCGCATTCAGAAAGCTCTGAGAGAGGCCACAGCGATCAGCGCCCACTTAATCAGAAGTGAACTCGAGTGATCACGAAATAGAGCTGGTTATAGAGATCTGGCAAGCCGAGGTTTCGCGGGCCATCGAGATCTTTACCGGAGAGAAGCCGCAGGTGAACTGCCGTCCGGAGCCGGACGCACATCTGGAAGAAGCGAGCGCCGGCAAATATCTGTGGTGGAAGCAGGTTTTTGAAGCAGAGCAGTCGTTTACGGTCTCCATTGCCGCCCAACAGCCCGCCTGGATTGCATTGGGCGGAGGAGGAGATCCCGACGAGCGCTGCCGTCAAACCTATTTCGACATTCTGCGGCAGGCGCATGACGGCGTGGCAAGCACGCTCGGTGCGCGAACCGGTAAGCCGTTCCGCTGCAAGGCTGGCGTTTCGGAGAATCCGGCAAGCGTCAGCGATGTTTCTGTGTTTGCGGTGGAAATCGGGCTCGGGCTGCAAGGGAGCGTAAGGCCGGAGTTGCTTTTGTGTGTCGGGCAGATGGAGGAGAAGAATCTGGGCGGCGCCGAAGAGACCCGCATGCTGAGCCTGGAACGGCGCTGGCCGTTATACTGCTCGAGCGCTCCGATGTTGAGGCCGCTCATGGACCTTGACTTGCCGCTGGCCGTGGCGCTCGGATGCGCAACGATGCCGATTCGCGAAATTCTCAAGATCACGCCAGGTTCACAGATTGAGCTGGACAGAACGGTGAAGGATTATGTGGATCTGATTGTGCACGGAAAGGTTGTTGCACGCGGCGAAATCGTTTCAGTGCGGGGCAATTACGGCGTGCGCATTAAGCAGATCATCAGCCGCGACGATCGCCTGCAGCTGCGAGCGGCGCAATAACCGAAGCTCACCCGACAACGTTGGCCAGCGTGCCAATTCCGCTGATCGAGATTCTGATTTCATCGCCGTGTTCGAGAGTAAACGAGTCAGGCGGCACGATACCCGTTCCGGTCAGCAGGAAACAACCGCTCGGGAAAGAATTGTTACGAAAGAGGAACTGAACAAGCGACGCCGGGTCACGCTTGAGCGCAGCGAGCGTAGTGGAATCGGTAAAGGCAGCGTTACTGCCGCGCAGGATCTCGAGCTTGATTTCAGTGCTCTTCGGGAGCGGCTCGTCGCGGACAAGAATGCACGGGCCGAGCGCGCAGCTCCGATTGTAAACCTTAGCTTGCGGTAAGTAGAGCGGGTTCTCGCCTTCGATATCGCGAGAACTCATATCATTACCGATGGTATAGCCGGTGATCTTACCGGTCGCCGAGACTAGAACGGCAAGCTCAGGTTCGGGTACGGACCAGCGTGCGTCGTCGCGGATCGCCACTTTTTCGCCAGGGCCAACCACCCGATGCGGCGTAGCTTTGAAAAAGAGCTCGGGGCGCTCGGCATTGTAGACGCGATCATAGAAATCACCTCCCCCCGCCGATTTGGATTCCTCCATGCGGGCATCACGGCTGCGATAGTAAGTGACCCCGGCCGCCCAAACCTCCTGGGTGCCTATGGGAGCGAGCGTTTCGGTACTGCCATCCGATTGGGGATCCAGTTGAGTTAGCAGACTTGCCAAGTGGGACGCAAGGTGATCGCGCTGAATGACGGCATCCCAATCGGCGGCCGTGAATTTGGCATCACTCTTCGAATATGATTTGCCCTCATGCTCGACAAGGAAACCGGACGGCGTGCGAAATAGCTTCATCAGATTCTCTGTTCAAGCTATCAGCACCGGGATTGGAGTCGCTTCCCTCACAGAATTCGAAATGGGGGCTTGCTGTGAGGAAGCGCTTCGATGCATCATTTGCGAAATGCTTAGCGGTGATCGTGATGATCGTCGTGGCCGTAGCCGTGAACATCGTGATGTTCGACAGGCGGGCCTTCGTGATGATACGGCTCAGCATAGGGATGAACGTAGGTGCCGCGGTTCACCCAGGTACGTGTCCAGGGATGGTTGTCGATCAGGATCGTATGAGTCGTCCAGCCGAAGCCTACTACGCCCCAGCCCCAGCGAGTGAAGGCCGCCCCGACGGTGATTCCGGGGCCAAAATGAATGGCTCCCGCGACAGCGAAGCCGGGACGCGGAGGTACAAACACAACCGCCGGATTGTAATAGGGCACGTAGTAGAAACCAGGGTCGACCGGGACAATTTCGATAGCTCCGGGCGATACTATTACGCGCTGATAGGAATTGTTCTGAAGATAACCGCAACTGTATGCCTGCTGTCGGAGGTATTGGACGGCATCCATAACTTGCCCGCGCTGCGTTAGCACCGCGTTCCCGAGTGCCTGGGTCCAGCTCATGTATTGCGCCATGTAATTGAGGACGCTCGGAAACGGCAAGAGAGCCATAACGCTCGGGTCCCAGGCAAGATTATCCTGCTGAATGGCCTCTGCCAGAGCCTCTCCCTTGAAGTACGCATGCGCGTTGGCCCACGCGGCAGCCGCCGGGATCTCCTGATAGAAGGTCGAAGCCGTGAGTACCTGCGCCAGCAGACCGTCCGGATAGAGAGCAATCGGTTCTACGAGCTGCTGCAATTGTTGCGGGCTCAACAGCGGAGGTTGTGCATAAGCCGGCGGATAGGGAGCGGAGGGATACTGGCCAGACGGATACGGCGCCTGTTGTGGAGGCGGATACTGTCTCGATGGTGGAGACTGTTGCGCCTCCGGTGGCGGATACTGCTGTGGGTATCGCTGTTGAGTTTGCGGGTATTGGCCAGGCGGATATGTGGGTGGGTATTGCTGCTGGTCCTGCGCAAAAACGGAAATAGCCAGACATGAACCCAGGGCAATTGTGCTGAAAAGTCTGGTGCTCAAGAGTCTTCGAGCGAGCTTTCTAACGGACATATTTCTCAGCGGCGATCTCTCATACCAGTCTGTAGATCGCTTCCTCCTGTATGGACGCTGCTCTGCATCCGGAGGATACGCACGCACCCATTACGCCTAATTAATCAGGACTGGAAGGCACCCCGGCGTAACATAGCGTTGAGGATCCATATCATTCGAAATATCAGTGTGGTTCTTGTTGGAAGCGTGCTGATTTTCACGCTTGTTCACTTCGCCGCCGGGCAAAGCGGAGGCTCGAAAAGTGACGATGCGGTGAAACGGCACGAAGCGATGATCAATCCCGATGCGATGCCGATCGACCTCGATCGCGGAGCAGCGGGACTTTCGTGCGCGCTGTCGTCACTGCGCACGCGTGCGAGCATTCTGATGATCACAGCGCATCCCGATGACGAGGACGGCGGCATGCTGGCCGCGCAGTCACGCGGAATCGGCGCACGCTGCTCATTGATGAGCTTAAATCGCGGCGAAGGCGGTCAGAACGCCATGACGGTGGATCTGTACGACGCGCTCGGGATCATACGCACCCAGGAACTCCTCTCGGCAGATCGCTACTACGGGGTGGATCAGTACTGGGGTACAGTGATCGACTACGGATTTTCGAAGACGCGCGAAGAAGCACTGGAAAAGTGGGGCTATGACCGCGTCTTGTCGGACGTCGTGCGCGTCGTCCGCATTACTCGCCCACTGGTGATTGACATCAGTGTTTGTGGGCGCTCCAACGGACGGTCACGGCAACCATCAGGTGGCCGGCCAGATGGCACAGGAAGCCTACGTTGCGGCGGGCGACCCGAATCGTTTCCCGGAGCAGATCCGTGAAGGTTTGCGGCCGTGGCAGCCGTTGAAGGTTTATGCACGCGTGCCGTTCTTCGCACCAACCAAGGAAGGCACGATTTACGACTACGCGACGGACAAGTATGTGCCGATCCGCTTCTACGATTACGTGAACAAGACCTGGATGTCGAAGACGCCGACGACAACCGTAACCATTGCAGAGGGTAAAGTGGAGCCCGCAGCGGGGCTTACGTTCGGGCAGATTGGACGCTATGGCTGGGGCCATCAGAAGAGCCAGAACGGCGGTGGAACGATTCCGCAGCCGTCGCTGTACTCGGCGCCGTATCACCGGTATGGTTCGAAGGTGGAAAGCAGCGAGCACGAAGAATCGTTTTTCGATGGCATCGACATATCTCTCACGGGCATCGCGGCGCTCGCGCAGGGCGATACGGCATTCCTCAAAAAAGGGCTCGGAGAGATCGGCCGTTCCGCAAATGACGCTTGTGAACGCTACAAGCCGGGTGAACCTGCGAATGCGGCTCCGGCGCTGGCGGATGGATTGAAGGCGCTTCGCTCGCTCATACGCGAAGTTCGCTCGAGTGGCCTGGACGAGGCGGGCAAAGCTGACGTGGAGTTTGAGCTGCGCGTGAAAGAAAAGCAGTTTGAGAGCGCGCTGGTGATGGCTCTCGGGCTGTCCTTCAATGCCTCCGTCGCACCCGAGAAAGAGCCGACCGGACCGTTTGCGGGATTTGCCGGTGCGATCAGCACGTTCGCGATCGCCACGCCCGGCGAAGCATTCGGAGTCGATACGCAGCTGCTCGATCAGGGATCGGAGCCAATTAGCGTGGAGGATCTGGCCGTGCAGTCGACCGATGGCCGGGACTGGAAGATCAAAGCCCAGCATGCGCCGGAGCCGAGCCTGGCTGCCGGTAAGGAAATGCGGCTGAAGTTTGCGTTGAGCACGCCGCCAGACGCGGTACTCACCAAGCCGTATTACACGCGACCGAATGACGAGCAGCCTTATTATGATCTGACGAAGCCGGAGTACCGGAACCTGTCGACGATGCCATATCCGCTGTATGCAGAGGCGCGAATTGGTTACCGCGGCGCGGATCTCGATATTCAGAAGGTTGTGCAGACGAACCAGCGAGCGGAGGGCATCGGCATTGAACAGAACCCGCTGCTTGTGGGACCGCCGATCTCGGTTTCGGTGTCGCCGGCTGCAGGCGCTGTGCCGTTGACGGCGGCGTCGTTCACCTTCACTTGCGGGCTGCGGAGTTTTGTGAAGGGCCCAGCCAGCGGCGTTTTACGGTTGGTGCTGCCGGCGGGTTGGCAGTCAGTTCCCGCAGAACATCCGTTTTCCTTCGCGCGCGAGGGAGATGCCGACACGGTGACGTTCGAAGTGACGCCGCGCGGCATGAAAGCCCGCCGGTATGAGATCCGCGCGGCGGCAGAGTATCAGGGCAAGAGCTACGAAGAGGAGTATCGGCTGCTGGGGTATGCCGGATTGCGGCCATACCCGTATTGCCGCCCGGCGTCTTATGATGCGGTCGGCGTGGATGTGAAAACAGCGCCCGGTCTGCGCATCGGTTTCTTCCCCGGGACGGGAGATGACGTGCCGCGCGCTCTAGAGGATTTGGGAGTGCCCGTGCAGATTCTGGCCGGCGGCGACCTGCAGACGGGCGACCTGAGTCACTATGACGCGATTATTCTGGGCGTGCGCGCGTATGCGGTGAGACCGGAGTTGCGGGCCGCTAATAACCGCCTGCTGAACTATGTGAAGAACGGTGGTGTTCTAGTGGTGCAGTACAACTTGCAGAGCTTCGACCGCGATTATGGCCCGTATCCATTTAGTCTTGGGCAGAACCCGCAGAAAGTGGTAGACGAAAACTCGACAGTGCGCTTTTTGGAGCCGGACAGCCCTGTCTTCGCCTGGCCGAACAAGATTACCGAGGCCGATTTTCAGGGCTGGGATGAGGAGCGCGGGCACGGCTTTATGGACAGCTGGGATCCGCATTATCAGCCACTAATCGAAACGCACGATCCGGATCAAAAGCCGCAGCGCGGCGGCTTGCTGCTGGCCCACTACGGCCAAGGTGTTTACATCTACGACGCCTTTGCGCTGTATCGCCAGCTTCCGGAAGGAGTGCCGGGCGCATATCGTATTTTGGCGAACCTTGTCAGCCTGCGCAAGAACCCGTCACTTAGCCGCGCCAGCGTAACTTCGCATCTTCCGCGAGCGAAGTGAATCTACGGAGAGGAAGGTTGTCCATGAAGAAAGCCCTTGTCAGCATCCTGGTGGGTGGCGCGGCTCTGATCGCTCTGGCGCAAGGAAAGAGTGCGTTTCCGGATCCGGCGGTGGATGTGCCCGCTTCGGGCGGGAAGCAGGTTGCCGTTCTGGCGGGCGGCTGCTTCTGGGGCATGGAGGGTGTGTTCGAACGCGTGAAGGGCGTGAAAGATGTTGTTTCGGGTTTTGCGGGCGGCGAGAAAGCAACTGCACACTACGAAACGGTGAGCACGGGCACAACAGGCCACGCGGAATCGGTGAAGATCACGTTTGATCCTTCTCAAGTGACTTACGGGCAGTTACTGAAGATCTACTTCTCGGTGGCGCATGACCCGACCGAGCTGAACCGGCAAGGGCCCGATCAAGGCACGCAATACCGTTCGGCGATTTTCTATGAGAACGATGAGCAGAAAAAGGTCGCCGAGGCTTATATCAAGCAACTCGAGGAAGCGCATGTTTTCTCGAGGCCGATCGTGACGCAGGTGGCGCCTTTAAAGGGATTTTATGCTGCCGAGATTTACCATCAGCATTTCCTGGATTTCCACCCTGACAACGATTACATCCGGTACAACGATCTTCCGAAGATTGCGGCTTTGAAAAAGCAGTATCCGGAGATGTGCAAGCGGTAACATTTCGGGCGCTCGATGCCGCCCGGCTATTGCTTCTTCGCTTCGGCGGCCGGTTCTGCCGGCTTGTTTGTGTCGATCTCGAGCATGCGAACCATCTTCGGCGACTTATCGAACTGGCTCAGCTTTTTAAGATCGCCGTTGGTGTCCTTGTAACGCGCCTGAAGCTGGTAATCGATGTTGAACCTGACATCGTCGAACGAGTAACGGCCGTCCTTCTTAGTAAAGAACTCGCGCCTCTCTTTGGTCTGCGTATTCGTGAGCGTCACGAGCGCGCCTTCCAGCGGCTGGCCGGTTGAATCCACCACCTGGCCGGAGACAGTGCGCGCCGTCGCAGCCTTCTCCTTTTTCGGAATCAGCGGGCGGTGGTTGTCCAGGCTGGCGGCGTCAGGCGGACGGCCCGGATTCGGATCCGCGGGCTGCTGTACTTGACCTGCGTACAGCGCTGCAGCCATCGCCACCGTCAGCATTCCAAAAACCAGGCACTTCATCACCTCGTATCGTAACAACTGCTGCGCTACGATGCGTGACATGCCTTTCGCCAACGCGACTGTTTTGGCGTTCGAAAGCCGCCGCGCTAAAGAGATGGCGGAATTGATACGCATCAACGGTGGCGAGGCGCTGGTGGCGCCTGCGCTGACTGAAGTACCGCTTGAACACAACCAAGCCGTGTTCGATTTCGCGGACCGGCTTTACGCCGGTGGATTCGACATGGTGATCTTTCTCACTGGGGTAGGAGCGCGCTATCTGCATCGCGTACTCACAACGCGCGAACCGGAGCAGAGATTGCCTGAGGCGCTGCGGCGTGTCGCGGTGGTCGCACGCGGACCCAAGCCGAGTGCCGTTTTGCGCGAGTGGCAGGTTCCAATTGCCGTTTCGGTGCCCGAGCCGAATACGTGGCGCGAGCTTCTGGAAGCGGTTCGGCCGCGGACGGAAAAGAATGTTGCTATTCAGGAGTACGGCCGCAGCAACCCGGAGCTGCTGACCGGGTTGCAAGCTCAAGGGAGAGTTGTTACAGCAGTGCCGGTGTATCAGTGGCGGCTGCCGGACGACACCGCTCCGCTCGCGCAGGCTTTGCAGCGGGTGATCAGCGGCGAAGTGCACGCTGCGCTATTCACGACGGGCGTGCAAGTAGACCACTTTCTCGATTTCGCAGGCGAGCACGGGAAGCGCAAAGAGGCGGTCACCGCACTGCAACAGATTTTCATTGCTTCCATCGGACCCGACACCACAGAAGCCCTGAAGGCGAACGAGCTCAGCCCCGTGTTAGAGCCGAGTCATCCGAAGATGGGGCTGTTGGTGCGCGAGGCCGCGGAGAAGTACGGCCAAACTCAAGCTCAGGCAACCTAGCATGCAAACGAGTGACCGGTCGCACAGTTTCGCCGCAGTGCAACTGACGTCCCCATTCCGTCTTCTAACGGGTGTGAGGAGCTTTTATCTCAGCTGTGCGTTGGCTGTCATCATCTCCTTGCTTCCTCTGTTGCACGCCCGGGCCGAGCGGCACCAGACGCAGGCGGCAGCACAAGAAGAAACGCTGGTGATTGATGCCCAGGCGCCGCACCACGCGTTTCCGCATTTCTGGGAGCAGATGTTCGGATCCGGACGCGCAAACCTCAGCATGCGGGCAAGCTATCGCGATGATCTACGCCTGGTGCAGAACGTTACAGACATGCGCTACATCCGCTTTCACGCGATTCTCGATGATGAAAACGGAGTTTACGACGAGGACTCACAGGGACACCCGATCTATAACTTCTCTTACGTCGATCAAATTTACGATGGTTTGCTCACGAATGGCGTGAAACCTTTCGTCGAATTGAGCTTCATGCCGCGAAAGCTCGCTGCCAATCTGAAACCGCATCCGTTTTGGTACCGGCCGCTGCCTTCACCCCCAAACGACAAAGCAAAATGGGAGGCGCTGATTCAGGCATTCACCGATCACTTAGTCAACCGCTACGGCCGGGATGAAGTGAGGCAGTGGTACTTCGAAGTCTGGAATGAGCCGAACATCGATTTCTGGAACGGTGACCCGAAGCAGCAGACTTACTTCGCTCTCTACGATGAGACAGCGGAGGCAATCAAGAAGGTGGATCCCGCGATTCGCGTCGGTGGACCAGCAACGGCGCAGGCGGCCTGGGTAGACGCATTCATCGCGCATTGCATGCAGAATCACATCCCGTTCGATTTTGTTTCGACGCACGTATACGGAAACGACACGTCCATGGACGTGTTCGGGCAGAAGCTCGACATCGCACGCCGCGACATGGTGGCGCGCTCCGCAAAGAAAGTGTATGAACAGGTGAAGGCGTCGGCGGCTCCTAACACGCCCAATCATCTGGTCTGAATACAACGCCACTTACATGAATCAGCCGGAAGTGACGGACAGCGCGTTTATGGGACCATGGCTCGCAAACAACGTACGCGAGTGCGACGGGCTGGTGACGCTGATGTCGTACTGGACTTTCTCTGATGTGTTCGAAGAACAGGGCGTGGTGAAGACGCCGTTTTACGGAGGTTACGGCCTGGTGGCAGAACGCGGCATTCCGAAAGCAGCGTACAACGCATTCGCCTTGCTGCACCGGCTTGGAACATCGCGCCTTGCCGTCGATTCAGAAAATGCGCTGGCCACTGAAGGGCAAAACGGCCAGCTTGCAATTGCCGTGTGGAATTATTCCGAGCCAGGGCAGTCCGTTTCCGCGCGCACCTTTCATCTGGAGCTCAAGAACTCTGACGCAAAGAAATACCGGATGCAGTTCGTCGATCCGGAGCACGGAAATGCATTCGCTACATGGCAAAGAGCGGGCGGTCCGGTGAGCCCGACGGTTCCTGAAATACAGAAGCTGGTGGAGGCCTCGGCCATGGAGCCCGCCAAAGAGTATCCGGTTTCGGAGCCGATTACGCTTGCTCCGCAGAGTCTGGCTTTGATCGAGATTGGCGGGTCGCGAAGCGAGAAAGCAACTTCACAACGCCGCCAATAACCAGGACTGCCGGCGTATGAATCTCAACGAGATCTTCGGCGATGGCAGCCAGCGTGGTTCGAACGATCCGCTCGCCCGGCAGCGTTCCGCGTTCAATGAATGCGGCTGGTTCCGTTCGGCTGCGTCCGGCTGCAATGAGCGATCGAGCAATGAAACCACGGTTCCTGACGCCCATCAGCACAATTAGCGTATCGACGCGGGCATAGCGGCCCCAATCTTCCGTCCGGTCCTCGTGGCAATGGCCGGTAATCACCGCAAAGCTCTGCGACACTCCGCGAAACGTCAGGGGGATACCGGCTAACCCCGGCACAGCGATGGCCGAGCTTATCCCCGGAATCACTTCGACTGCAATGCCGTGTTCGAGAGCAAGCGCCCACTCCTCGCCGCCACGGCCAAAGACGAGCGGATCGCCGCCCTTCAGGCGACCGACAATTTTACCGGCGCCCGCGTGCGCAGCGATCAGCTCAAAGATGGCTTGCTGAGTAAGTTCCTGCTCGCCCGGATGTTTGCCGACGTAGATCAATTCGGCGCCAGGGCGAGCGTAGGCGAGAGTTTCCTTTGCAACCAGGCGATCATACAGAACAACATCGCAACTTGCCAGAACCCGGGCTGCTTTGATAGTGAGCAGCTCCGGGTCTCCTGGTCCCGCGCCGATGAGGTAAAGTTTGCCTGGATTTTTGGCAGACAACCACTCCGCTCCCGGTCAGGAACGAAGCAGATCGTTCACCGTTTCGAAGCTGTATCCGCGATCCTTGAGCACGGGTACAATCCGTCGCACAGCGGCAAGCGTGTCGCTGATATCGGGCCGCTGCTCGAGCTCGCGCCCATCGTGGAGGCAGACGATGCCGCCCGGGTGAGCGCGGGAAATTACGTGATTTGCGATGCGGGCGGCCGGCCAGCGCCAGTCGTACCCGATGACGGTCCACATCACTCCTAGCAAAGCGAGCTTTTGCTGGACCTCGCGCAGCCCCATCCAACGGAAGCCGTAGGGAGCTCGCATGCACATCGGCGTAATGCCTGTCTCAAAAGAAATGACTTTCTGTGTCTGGGTAAACTCCCGGTCAATGAACTCAACTGACTTAAACGGAAGCTTGGGATGCGAATAGCTGTGGTTCCCGATCTGGTGTCCAGCGGCGGCAACCCGTCCGGCTATGTGCGGTAAACGCTTCACATTCATTCCGCACTGAAAAAAGGTCGCCCACACGCCTTCCCGATCTAGATAGTCGAGAAGCGTGAGAGTGCCTTCACTTGGCCCGTCGTCAAACGTCAATGCGATGGAACGTCTTCGTCCCGGGCCGCGATATATGGATGGTCCGAATAACTGCGAACCTTTAGAAACGCTGCCGTAGGCGGCGGCAAAGGAAACACCACCGACAACGGCCCCCGCAGTACATCCTGCCAATGTCATAGCGCGCATCGTATCAGCCTAACACCTCTAGTAGTTTTTGTAGGTCCGACTTGTTTCCCAGGCACCAGCAATGTAAGCTGCGTATCATTCACGCACCTTATCTCGCGGAGGCGCCGAGGCGTGATATTCGGTCCGCACCCGCTGGGTGTAGAGCTCTAACAGCTCTTGCACTCGTTCCCAACGTGGTGATTTCACGATAAATCCAACGTGATGCTTCTTCTCCATGCGCCACACGAGCTCCGGATCCTGAAAACTCGAAGTGTCCGGGTGCTCCTGCCGCGCCAGGGAGACCAGCAGCCCGCCGTATTCGTTGCGCGGCTTCGGGACAGAGTATTCGCGGTCCAACGCGTCCGCGACCTCTACCCTCGCCCATTCCGCCCAGAGATTGATACCGGTCGCCGCTTCGATCAAATCCGAAATGTGCGCACCGCCAACCCTGGCCGAAGTCTCCAAAAAATAATATCTTCCGTTCTCGTGAGAACGAATGAATTCCGTATGCGATACACCACTCCGAAGCTCAAACGCTCTCAGAACCTGCTCGTTTATCGAACGAAGCGCTACGTCTTCGTCGCCTCCGGCCGGCAGAAGCCTCGTCGTGAATATACCGCCACCTGTTGTAACTTCTAGGGGCGGTGTTCCGTAGGAACTCGCGACGGAATACTTCATTCTGCCACGAAACCATAGGGAATCTACATGGTAAATATTGCCTGGGATGAATTTTTCCAGCACATAGAAGGACTGCTCATCCCCGGCATTCTGTATAGCCTCCCACACTTCGTGAGCATGGTGAAGCTTTTTGATGCCGATAGCGCCCGCCATGAGGCGCGGTTTCAGCACCCAGGGGCCGGGTACATTCTCCAGGAAACCGGCAATCGCATCATTGTTGAACGTGGCGGTGAACTGCGGAACGTTGATGCCGCTTTGATCGGCACGCATGCGCATCGCGAGCTTGTCGCGGAAGTAGCGCGTCGCGGTTTCACCCATGCCGGGTATCCGAAGATGTTCCCGTAAGAGCGCCGCCTTCTCCAGATCGAAGTCATCGAGCGGGATAATACGGTCGATCCGGTGCGTGCGGCACAGATGGCTGACGCCGCGCAGCATCTGCTGCAGATCCCACTCATGCTCGTGATCGGGTAAGTAGAAGATATCGTCGAGGCTCTCACGCGGCCAGCGGGCGGTTTCCTTGAGACTTAACGAAGTCACAAGGTACACGCGGCAGCCACAACTTTTGAGCGCCTCGAGCGTGCGGTGCCCTTTTTCGTAGCTGGCCAGGCAAAGAAAGGTCAGCGGTTCGGAGACGCCGCCGACGTCTTGTGATTCCATAACAGGATCCAAGGTTACGGCTTTCTTGCTAGATTTGGACTACCACGTAACTATATCGCGGTGTATTACGAAGACTTCGGTGAGATGCAGAAGTTGAGACTCAAGCACCTGCTGGCGACCCGCTGGTTCCACTGGATCAATTTCCCGCTGCTCGCAATTATGATCTGGAGCGGGCTGCTGATCTACTGGGCATATCCGATATATCATGTCGGACCACTCCAGTTTTTTCCCAAGTCCGTGTTCGCGGCGCTTGGCATTCCGTTCCGGCTGGCCGAAGGCATGGCGCTGCATTTTTTCTTCATGTGGCTGTTCGTGATCAATGGAATTTTGTATGTAGCGTACACGCTGATCTCCGGCGAATGGCGATTGCTGGTTCCGCGATCGTGGTCAGCCTTCCGGGACGCGTGGCAGGTGGTTCTGCACGACCTGCATCTGCGGAAGGAGCTGCCGGCTCAGGAGAAATATAATGCGGCGCAGCAGCTCGTCTATTCAGGCATTGTGTTGATGGGCATCGGGTCCGTGCTGAGCGGATTAGCGATTTACAAGCCGGTGCAGCTCGGCTGGCTGGCAGCCATAATGGGCGGCTATCCCATGGCCAGGCTGATCCATTTCGCGCTGACACTGGGATACATTGTGTTCTTGTTGATTCACGTCTTGCAGGTGCTGCTCGCGGGGTGGAACAATTTCCGCAGCATGGTGACGGGCTGGGAGCTGGTGCGCGAACGTGAATAGCTCAAAACGCCATCCCGAGATTGTGCTGCCGGAAGGTGATATCAAACGCCAGATGCGCGCCCGCACGCGCAGAGATTTCCTGATTGCAGGTGCGGCGGCGATTACCGGCTTGGCCGGATACGAGTGGGTGAAGAATGCGGGGAAGGTGAACGAAGTTCCGTGGCCGCAGCGCCGCGTGCTCGACTTTAACGGCCGCCTCGCGCACGAATACCTGAGCGATTCGCATCTGATGCCGACGTACTCCGCGGACCGGATTCAATACCTGAAGCCGAACGGCAACGACGGATTAAGCGACGATTTCGATGCAAGCAAGTGGCAGCTTCATGTCTCGTCTGAAGAAAACGGTCCGGGGCTGCAGCTGCAGCTTTCGGATATCCAGAGCCTGCCGCGAATTAAAATGATCACCCGCTTCTGCTGCATTGAAGGCTGGAGCGTGATCACATCGTGGGCGGGGGCGCGCTTCTCCGACTTCACCAAAAAATATTTCCCGCCAGGCAAGCCACTGCCTCGCTTCGTGTATATGGCGACACCGGATGAAGGCTACTATGTCGGACTCGATATGAAGAGCGCGTTGCACCCGCAGACGCTGCTTGCCTACGAGCACAACGGCAAGCCGCTTGAGCCTGAGCACGGAGCGCCGCTGCGGCTGGTCATTCCAGTCAAGTACGGCATCAAGAACATCAAGCGCATCGGGAGCATTCAATACACCGACAAACGCCCTGCCGATTATTGGGCGGAAGAAGGATATGATTGGTTCGCTGGTCTCTAGCCTGTGCCTAACGCGCCTCTCTATTGCGGCACTTCCGGGTTTGCCTATCCAAGCTGGAAACCTGCCTTCTATCCCGAGAAGCTGCCCTCCTCCAAATTTCTTTCGTATTACGCGAGCCGATTGAATGCCGTCGAAGTGAATTACACGTACCGGCGGATCGCTCCGGCGGCGACCTTCGCGAAGTGGCTGAACGCCACGCCGGAGGGTTTTCTGTTTCTGCCCAAAGCGCATATGAGAATCACGCATGCGCTCAAGCTCGAAAACTGCGACGACTTCATGCGCGTGTTCCTCGAATCATTGCAGCCGCTGCAAAGCGCAGGCCGGCTGGGACCGATCCTGTTTCAGCTGCCCCCGTCATTCAAATCGAACGTATCCGTACTCGCTTCCTTTCTGCGCTGTATGCCGAAGAACATCCGCGCGGCCTTTGAATTTCGAAATGCCACTTGGTTCAGCGAGGAGGTGTATGAGGTGCTTCGCGACGCAAAGGCCGGCCTGTGTCTCGCGGAAAACGAAAATCTGGAGACACCGCATGTGATCACGGCGGATTTCGTGTACCTGCGGCTCCGCAAACCAGAATACAGTGAATCTGAACTGGCGAGCATTGATTACCGTGTTCATCAATACCGCACAAACGGCTATCCTACATACGCGATCTTCAAACATGAGGAAACGCCGGCGGGTGCGCTGAATGCGGAGCGGCTACTGCAAGCGGAATCGCGGGCTACTACGGCGGTAGCTATTGGAAACCCCGGGGAACCGGTGCAATTATAATTCCTGTGAGTATTCTTCGGAACAGAGCTACAAACGTTTGCAGCGTGCGACACGGGCGGCCTCTCCGAGAGGAAACACTTAAGAATTCCCGCGTATCTAGAGATCAAATCCGCAGACACACCTCCGAGTCTGCGGGATGGGGAAGCGGCCGACCGCGAGAAGGCTGACTTCCCCTTTCTCATTGACCTTTTGGATTACAGGAAGAGCACCGGATGTGAAACATCCGATGCTCTTAGTAGTCAGCGAGACTAGAACGTAACGCGGCCAGTCACCACCAGCACGCGACCGGAGACGGCTGAGCCTTGGAAGGCGCCGTAAGCTGAGGTGGGCGGAATGGCAGTGGAGGTGATGGAACCAAACCCAGAGGCCGCTACATCAGCCGTCGGGTTCTGGAAGTGCGGATGGTTCAGCAAATTGTACGCGCTGGCTCCCAATTGAAATCGAAGCCGCTCTTTGATGGTGAAGTTTTTGAAGAGCGACGCGTCGAAATCAACATAGCCAGGGCCGTACATCATGTTGCGCCCCACATTGCCGAAAGCTGACTCAGTGCCAGTGGGAAGAAACTGCGACAGCGAATAACACGGCGTGTTAACGGCACTCACTCCACAGGAGTGCGGCAGACTTGAAGCCGTCGTCGTCGCTAGGATGCTGGTCCCGGGGGCGATGTTGGGCGATATGTCGCCGGCGAGCAAGCTATCAATGATGCTGAACGGCGTGCCCGTCCTCGCGAAGACTTTGCCTCCGACAGTCCAGTTCGCCAGCAGATTAGTCAGGAGAGAGTTGTGGAACTTAAACGGCATGTCCCAGATGAAGTCAGCAGTCATGTTTTGGCGAATGTCGTAGTCGGAATTGCCGTAGTTGGCGGCGACAGCGGGGTTTGCTAACAAAGTCAAACCGCAACCTGAGCAGAACGAGTATGGCAAACCAGAGCCGCCGTTCGAGATGTCATCCAGAGCGTGGCTCCATGTGTAATTAATCTGGCCCTGGAAACCGTAAGCGAATGCCCGACGGTATTGCACAGTCAGTCCGTTGTAGTTGGAAATGCCGCCATTGGTGAGTTGCGTTATCGCGCCAAACCGCGGGTCGGGAGCCGTGGACGGAAGGCCGGTGAACCCTGTGGCGTATGCATTGGGGAAACCGTTCTGCAACAGCAAATTGTAGCCGTGATTTCCGCTGTATGTGACAACGAAAACATTCTTCTGGGCGACGGCCCGCTGAATCTCGAAGCTCCACTCAACGAACGTGGGAGTCAAGAAGTTCTGTGGGACGGAGTAATAGGGAATTGGGCTAAAGCCTGGAACAGCGCTCTGCAATTGCGGAAGAGTCGCCCCGCTGAAGAAGCCGCTCTTAAAAGCGTTGTACTGACTCTGAGCTGCCGCGGCAGCGCTCGTCGGGTCGCTCGCGACGTTAACAGGTTGTCCGCCGTAGACGTTGGCATTAAATGGGTACGGCGCATTGTTAAAGACATTGGAAACAATGAACGCCGGCGCAAGATCGGAGAACACTCCAATGCCGCCGCGGATCACCGTTGCATTATTGGAACCCGGACTCCAAACAACGCCGAGTCGAGGATCGGGAACAATGGAGCTGACGTTGTAATAGGCATGAGAGAGACCGGATTGGATTGATGAATTATAGGGGATGTTCAAGCCTGTCTGAAAAGCGCTACTGGTAAAGGGCTGGTTGAGACGAGCAAAGCAATCGTCCAGGCAGGTTGGATTCGCGGTGCGATCGAGCCGAAGTCCAAGCGTTACTTTCAGGTTAGGTTTGACGGCCCATTCGTCCTGCGCATAAATCCCGATGTTGTAGAGGCGAAGGTGAGCATCAAGCAAGGGGCTAAATTTTTGGGTGTAATAACTCAATGGCGAGGGGTCTGTCACCCCGGTAGCGAAGTCGGTAAGTGAACCAAAGATATATGAGCCGACCGACCCTGATTCGTAACTAAAGTCCGTCACTCGGTTCCGGCGGTAGTTCACGCCGAACTTAAACGTGTGATTTCCTTTAATCCACGAGAAGTCATCAATCAGTTGACCTTGTCCGACATCGCGGCCCTGCGGGAATGCGGTCCAGTTGATACCCATGTTGGTGAAGCCGCCGGATCCATTGTTTGCGCCGGCGGCACCGCCCAACCCTGACAATGTGAAGCGGGTTGGAAACGCCGCCAAAGATGCACTTTCGTCAGCAGGCCCGAAAATCGCGCTGTACCACAAGATGGAGAAGATCACGTTGTTCACCATGGTCGGTGAGATCACATACGTGTGATTAATCTGCCCTTCGTATTGCGGCTGAATACTTTGTTCATTCAGCGCGGGCGTGAGCAGGCTTGTTCCAGTGGGCTGGAAGCCGTGATCTCCCTTGAAACGGAAGAAGATCTTCTGCTTATCATTGATATTCCAATCGGCGCGCGCCGTCTGCAGCCATTCTTTGTTCGTGTTGCTGCCGTTAGCGCCATAGGCAAGAGCGCAGGAGACGTTCTGCCCGAAAATACCCCCGCCCGGAGCGGGTGTACCGGCGAGATCGGCGCAGCCGAGGTTCCCGCTCGAGTCCTGTAGCGGGCTGTTCCCGGTTGTTACCGGGACTGCGCCCTTTGCGCCCGGCGCATTGTTCCAGACGCCAAATGCCTTTTGATACAGGGGCATTTGTGCAGGAGTGATCTGGTTAAGGATATAGCTCTGGAGTTGGGGCGACGGGATGGATACGACACCGGTGCTGGGGAGCGTGTAATACAACCCTTCGCTGTCCACGTACCAGAACAGCTTGTTCTTAATGGCGGGGCCGCCGATGTCAGCACCCCACTGCTGAGAGACCGCATAAGGACGCGGCACACCCTCCGAGTTATTGAAGAAGTCGTTCGCGTTCATCAGGTGATTGTTGAAGTTGTACAGCAGGCCGAAGTGAACTTGGTTCGTCCCGCCCTTCGTCACGTAATTGACCTGCGCTCCCGCTTCGCGGCCATATTGCACGCTATAACCGTTCTGCGTTACGGCGGCTTCGGAGACTTCCATCTGACCGAGCAGAAGATTGCTCGCACCTGAATTATTGAGGTTCAGATAGGCATCGTTGTAATCATCGCCGTTCATGGTGAACAAGTTCGAGACGCCAGGCAGACCGTGTGAACTGAAGTTGCCGTAACCCATTCCGGTGCTCAGGACGACGCCCGGGGCAGTGAAGGCGACTGTAGTCAGGTCACCGCCTGGCGTCGGAAGCTCCAGAACCTGCTTCGAGGAGATCGTGGTCGTGAGATTGGCATTTTCCGTATCCACACCGCTGGCCACCGTCGAGACTTCGACCACCTGTCGCGTAGATTGAACCTTCGCGACCAACTCAATGTTCGCTCCTGCACCGATCTGAACTGTAACCTTTGCCACATCGGAGGTCAGACCGTTGGCGGTCGCCTGAACTGTGTAATTGCCAGGAGCCAACAGGGTGAACTGATAAGCGCCCGACTGATTGGTGGTCGCGGTCTGGGTCGCCCCGTTTTGCAGGTTGTTCAGTGTCACGGTTGCGCCTGGAACGGCAGCGGCGGACTGGTCTTTCACCATTCCAGCGATCGATCCGGTCGTCAAACTTTGGCTAGAAACGGAGACGGAAAACAAG
Organism: uncultured Acidobacteriaceae bacterium; assembly: GCA_963846185.1. Taxonomy (GTDB): domain Bacteria; phylum Acidobacteriota; class Terriglobia; order Bryobacterales; family Bryobacteraceae; genus Bog-105. The sequence continues at coordinate 237,205 of CAWJVA010000002.1, forward strand.
CAGGCAAAACTGAGTAGCGATAAATAACGCGTCCATGTGTTCCTCGCTTTTCGGCGCGGACGGGCGTTGCTTCTCATACTCAACTCCTCGATTGATAGCGTCCTGAATGGCTGGCGTCGGTGACGCGCAGGTTACCCGGGAGTTAGCAATCCGCGAGCCAATCCAAGGAGTAATGGAGAGTGTTGATCCGACTCGGTTTTGAAAAATGCTTGTTACTGATTTTGAAAGCTAATAAATAAATCGCTTCCATTCGGCAGAGTCATTACGCGGTAAGTAACTGATTTAAATCAGGCAATGTTACTAGCTAAAGAAAGGGCTACCATTTAGTAAGTAGCCCTTGCGGCGAGACTAAGCCCCACTTAGAACATGAGCTTCACCTGCGTCTGGATTACGCGCCCGGATACAGCCGAACCCTGGAAGGATCCATAAGCACTGGTAGGAGCCGAAACGGTATTTTGAATGACGCCGAAATTCCCAGCGGCAAGATTATTCACCGGCAGGTCAAAGTTCGGGTGATTGAGCACATTGAAGAAATTGGCGCCGATCTGTAAGCGGAAACGCTCACGGATTGGGAATACCTTGTTCACGGTCAAGTCTGTATTGAAATACCCCGGTCCGCGAAACGCATTCCGGGCAATATTTCCGAAATTGAGCTGTTGCGAACTCGACGCGAATCGCGAAGGATCGATGGCGGCACACGGAACGTTTGGAGTTGTGCAGCTTGTGCCGGAGCCGACGCCAAGATAATCCGCGAGAAACGGCTGAGTTGCGATACCGGCGGCGTTCTTGACCTCGCCTTTGCTCCGCACTGCGCTGTCCACCACACTGAATGGGTACCCAGTTTTATAAAACAGCGTACCCGCCACCGTCCAGTTACCTAATACGTTTCTGGTAAACCAGTTGTGAAACATGGACGTGGGGACCGTGTAGACATAGTTCATATTGAGCGAGTTCCGGACATCATAGTCGGCGTTGCCATAATTGAGCGCCCTCATACCAAGCGGGCTGACCTGATAGCGAAGGCTGACCGCGGTCAGTGCGTTAAACGGCTCCAGGCAGGAATTAGAGCACGTATCGAGCGCGTGGCCCCAGGTGTAAGAGAAGTTACCGGAGAATTGTGAGCCTACTCTCCATCTGAACGAGGAGACCAAGCCGTTGTAGTTGGAAAATCCGTTATTATTCAGGTTGCGAATCTCACCGAAACGCGGGTCCGGAGCGGTGGTCGGCAGGCCCTGAAAGCCCAACGGGGAGTACTGATTTCCGAAAAGCGTCTGGTTGATCTCCTGATACCCGCTGTTGCCGACGTAATTAACTGACAGGAGATAGTTGTTTCCGAAGCCCTTTTGAATTTCGAAGTTCCATTCGTAGTACTTCGGGTTAAAAAGCTTGTTCGCGACGGTGTTGAAGTTGGGCGTAGTGAAAAGAGGCACAGCGGACTTCAGATCCGCAACAGTCGCTCCGTTTTTAAAGCCGCTCTGAAACGCCTGATTGGAATTCGACACGACGGCAAACGCACTGCTCGGATCATTCAGCGCCACCAGGCCGGTGTTGGTCGTGAAGGAGGCTACCGCAGGAGCATTCGTAAACATGCGGTCAGCAATCAAGCCCTGGTACAGATCTGTAAAGATGCCAAACCCGCCTCGCACAACGATATTGTGCTCCGCATTGTATGCAAAGCCGACGCGCGGTTCCGGAACGATCGCCTCTACAGCGGGAAACGCTTCTTTCACCCCTGTGCGGATGACTGCGTTGTAAGGCACAGTCGGGTCGTGGTTGACTTGCGCGAATGGCTGCCCTGCAAGTTCGTTGAAGCATCCGGCCGAGCACTGGATGTTGCTGTTGCGATCCAGGCGCAGAGCCAAGGTCAATATAAGATTGGACTTTACCCTCCATTCGTCCTGACCGTAAAAGCCCGCGCTGTACATATTCAGCCCTTCAGCACCGATGCCGCTGAAGTTTTGTGCATACGTCGAGCCGTTGGCGAGCGAGCCATCTACAAAGTCAGTCATGGAATTGAAGGTGAACAATCCGCTTGTGTTCGGTCCGTACGCGTAGCTGCTGACCCAGTTCTTGCGGATATTTGTCCCAAACTTTATGGTGTGCTTGCCGCGCGTCCAGGCGTAGTCGTCAACCAGCTGCCATTGCCGGACTTTGCGGCCTTGCGGGTAAGCGTTGTCGCTGCCGCCCATGTTGGAAAAGAGGCCATCGGCAAATGCCCAGGTGGTCGGGAAAGTGTTCAGGGCAGCACTCAAATCCGGAGGCCCGAAGATCGCGCTGTAGTAAGAAGCCGAAAGCAGCAACTGGTTCGTCATGCTGGCGTTAATTACTTTCGTGTAGCCGAACTGCCCGCCGTACGACGGCTGAACGCTGTTTGCGTTGAACGCGGAGTTGATCGGGTCCGTGCCCGTCGCCTGAACACCATGGTCCGTGTTGTAGCGGAAGTAGACACGATCATTCGCTGTGAGGTCGTAATCGACGCGGGCGGCGATGAGCCACTCGGTGTTCAGGTTATTCACTGTGCTGCGGAAAGTTCGGGCGCAGGGCTGCGTCACACCCCACCCGCCATTGCCGGCAAAGTCACCGCAACCCAAAGCCGGATCGATATCGGGCGTCACCGGCGTTGCGCGCGCGACACCCGACGATCCTGCGTAAAGGCCCAGCGCCTTTTGATAGAAGGGCAGCGCAGCCGGATTGTTGGCAGTCAGATTACTCACTACGAAATTTGAGAAGTTCGTGGTCGGGATGTACACCGGACCGCCGCCCGGCAGCACGTAGCGGAGTCCTTCGTTGTCGACAAAGAAGAAGAGCTTGTTTTTGAGAATCGGGCCACCGAGCGAATCGGCCCATTCGTTAGAAACAGCAAAAGGACGAGAGGTACCGGTTGCGTTATTGAACCAGTCGTTCGCGTTCATCACACGGCCGTTGTAGAACCACGCCGCGTTCCCGTGAAACTCGTTGGTCCCTGATTTAGTGACGTAATTTACGTTGGCGCCCGCCTGACGGCCATACTGCCCGGTGTAGCCGTTCAGCACGACGGCGGCTTCCGAAATCTCGTTTGAACCGAGCGTCAGATTGCTCGCACCCGAGTTGTTCAGGTTGAGGTAGGGGTCCATGTTGTCATTGCCGTTAATGGTGAACAGGTTCGAAACGCCTGGGAGGCCGAACGCGGAAAAGTTGCCGTAGCCGCCGCCGGTACTGATGGTCACGCCTGGCGCTGTGAAGGCGTATGCCGTCATATCATTACCAGGCGCCGGCAGGTTCTCGATCTGTTTTGTGTCGAACGAAGTAGCCAGGTTCGCATTATCGCTTTGGACGAGGGCGGCAGTTTCACTGACCTCCACTACCGTCTTTGAGCTTGCCGGCTTTAACGTGAGATTCACGGTCGCAACCTGGCCAACCAGAACCTGGACCCTGCCCGTATCCGAGGTCAATCCCGGACTCGCAGCTGAAATCTCGTAAGTCCCGGGTTGGAGCGTGGTGAAGCGATATTCCCCAGAGGCGTTCGGCGTGGCGGTGCGCTCTTGGCCCGTTTCGGTGTTCCGAAGGGTCACGCTGCCACTAGGGATGACCGCGCCAGTAACGTCTTTCACCGTACCGGTCAGATCGCCGGTAGTGATCGTTTGGCCGTATGCGGAAACGACCGACAGTACAGTGACGGCAAGAAAAGCGGACAGGCTTCGCTTCCATGACTGCCAGGAAAGGGAATCAACACGATGCGGCATTCTCAACCCCTCAGAATCAGTATTTTGCAACAGGCGTGACGTAGTGGTTATGGTTTCGGCAGGAAATTTCATGTGCATCCCCAATAACGCGTAGATTACGCGCGCGTCTGTTATCCGCTGTTTAGCAATCCGTAAGCCAGGATCGAAGGCCCTCATTCTAAAGGGAATCTGTGTGGCCCGATTGCCCGCGCCTACGGTTTTCGGGAAATTCAGGGTAAGGCGATTCCTATTACCTGGATGCACTAGGGGATATCGACCGTAGGGGCGGAGAGGTATGGTTTGATAGCGAACAAAAGAGGGGAGCGAGGCCGGCTCCCCTCGAGTTGGTTGGACGTTATTAGAAGGTAAGCTTCAGAGAAAGGACCATCTGCCGCGGGTTACTCGACCAGACTTGGCTGATCTGGTTGAAAAACGGGCTCTGCGGTTCCATGAACAGGCGCTGGTCGGTGCCGGTCGCGCCATTAGGAGCCACGTCGTTCAGGTAGCCGCCGGTATACTGCGGATGGTTGAAGACGTTGAATGCTCTCGCGGAAAACTCGACGGCGTAGCGCTCCGTTATGTTGATCCGTTTGATCAGTGTCAGGTCAATATCGTCGATGGGATTCAGCAATTTCGTATTGCGTCCAGCCGTAGCGATTGTGCCCTTCGGGGCCTGGGCGTAGCCGGCCCCAGGATTATCGACCAGATATCCGACGGTCGCTCCGGACGAGTTCTTAAGGGCGGTGACGCCGGAGCCAATAGCCGGATTCCCGCCACTTGGGTTGCTGATAGCTCGGTCAGGAGCTGAGTCGCCGTTCAGGTTGGAATCGATGCCGCTCTGGACGGTGTAGTAGGTACCGGTCTGGTAGGTGTAGATGGGAGCGAATTCCCAGTTACCTACAACATTCTTCATGATCCAGTTCGAATGCTTAAAGAATGGCAGATCATAGATCATTTCAAGCGTGATGCGGTTGCGATGATCGAGGGCGGAGCTGGAGTATTCGGGCGTGAAATTCTGGGAATTCTGAGCTCGCCGCGGAGTCGAGTAGGTGCTGAACACGTCGGCGGTGGAATTGTCGATTGCGTGACTCCAGGTGTAGGAAGCATTGAATTGCAGGCCGTTGCTGAAGCGGCGTGTCAGGTTGTTCGCCCAGCCGTTGTAACTGGAATTGCCCCACGGCTGATAGGAGGTGATTTTGGCGTGCCCCGCAGCGGCCGTCGGAGTAGCAGGAGCCGCATGGAATCCGGCATTGTAGTACGCGGGGACATAGTCTCCCTGATTGGCGTACGCAGTGTTCAGAGCAGCGAGCGTGTTCGTAAGAGAGTTCAAAGTAGCCGCACTCGGCATGCTCCAGTAAACGGGAAGGGCATTGGAAGCATTTACGACGGGCTGAGCATTCAACTGCGCCTGCACATCGAGATCCGTGCCGCGCGTCCCAATGTACTGCGTTTCGAAGACGTAGTTCCCGGCGAATTCGTGCTGGATGCCGAAGTTCCACTGGTAGGATTTGGGGCGGTATACGTTCGGAACATAGCCTGCAGTAAGCCTGCGAGCCTGTGCCGGAGTGAAGTTCGCGCTGGGTCCTGTGGGCGGCAAGGCGCCATTCGCCAAGAAGTTGCTGCCGCCGTTGCCGGTCACATCCTGTGTGGTAGACAGTTGCGGGGGAAGCGTAAGCAGGCCGAGGTTGTCAAAGAGCACGTCGTAGTTGATCCCGAAGCCGGCACGGATTGAGGTCTTGCCGCTTTCGCCGGGAGAATAGGCTACCCCGATTCGAGGCATGAAGTTGTTCGTCTGTGGCTTCGGCGATGCAAAGGTAAGCACGCCGGGCACGCTCGCCACCGCGTTCAGCGACTGAGAGTTTTCCGAAGCTGGAACTGTTTCATATTCGTAGCGCAGACCAATATTGACGGTCAGGTTCGGGCGCACCTTCCAGCTATCATTGCCGTACCAGCCCCAGAGCCAGCGATTGCCCCAGTAAACCGGATTCCCGGCGGATCGCTGCGCAAGGTAATCCGGGGTGAAATCGAAGAGGTAGTCGCTGAGATAGCTATATTCGTAATCGCCGCGGGAACGCTGGGTGAAGCTCTGGGGTGAAATCTGGTAAATGCCATCGAAACCGAACTTGAGGCTATGTGCCCCTTTCGTCATCGTGATGCTGTCGGTCAACTGATAGCTGTTCTGATACGTGTATTGAGGTGCATTACCATCAGGTCCGACCTGAAGGCCGAGGTCATTGTAGACCAGGTTCGGGAACTGATCGAGCCCGGGGAAGGCGTAATTGCCCGACGGGATGATCTGGGCATAGCGATTGTAGCCGAAGCGGAACTCATTGATGGTGGTAGGAGAAAAGTTATGGTATTCGGAGAACGTGGCCAGGTAATAATTGGTCGGCACGGTTTGGAAGAAGGCCGGGAGGTTCGCCGAGGTGTCAATATAGCCTGTACGGTAAAGCACGAAGCGTCCCCGGAGGCTATCTCTTTCGCTGAGGTTGTAATCCACTGAAGCCACGCCGGATTCGTTATTGGTGAAGGCGGGCGCGGAGACCGGGATCTGGCCGAGGGGGATGGAAACGCCTGTCGGACTTGCCTGGCTGGACAGTGGACCGGCGCTAAGAGAGCCAAGGAGTGTACTACAACCCGCACACGGACTACTTGCCACCGGCACATATTTCTTGAACTGATTGAAGTTGTTCTGATTAATGCCGGGCGTCGCGGCGATCTGGTTCAAGCCTGCGGCAGTGGGGGCGAAGAGCTGGGTCGGTACGCTCGCCTGGCCGATGGGTTGGTACTCGTAATCGACAAAGAAGAAGAGCTTGTTGCGCTTTATGGGGCCGCCGAAATCCCCGCCAAAGCGATTGTTGTCATACCGCGGGTGCAGGGGCGTGCCGCTGACAGCAGCCAGGTTATCCGCGGCATTCAGATTTCGGTTCAGAAAGTATTCGTAGGCCGCACCGTGGAACTGATTGCTGCCGCTCTTGATGATCGTGTTAAATTGCCCGCCCGAGGAATGCCCGAAATCAGGTGAAAACTGGTTCTGGAGCACTCCGAACTCGGCCACCGCATCGTTCGGCACGAAAACCAGCGGTCCGGTGACGCTTCCGCTATTGTTATCGATACCTTCAACAGTGAAGTTGTTGTTGCGCGGGCGCTGACCGGCAACGGAGGGACCTGAGCCGGCGCCCACCGCACCGCTCGTAGTGACGCCCGGGTTCAGCAGCGCCAAATTGAGGACGCCTGAACCAGTGGGGGTGACGGTGGTCGGAAGATCGCTGACTTGCCTGGTCGTGAAGGTACTCTGAATCTGCGCCGTGGTAGTGTCAATCGCGACAGCGCTCTCACTCACTTCGATCGTGGTCGCGGACTGGCCGACCTCAAGCCTTATATTGTGGGTCCCGGTCGCGTTCAGCAGGACGGCCACACCTTTCAACTCGGAATTCTTGAATCCTGAAGCAGCGACAGTAAGGTCATAGTTTCCAACGGGAAGATTTTCAAATCGGTACTCACCCGCGGACGTGGCCGTGGTTTTGTTCGTCAATCCGGTAGACGTGTTCGTCGCAACGATGGTCGCGCCTGGCACAACGGCTCCGGTTGGGTCGTAGACCGTGCCGACCAGATTACCGCTGGTGAGCTGTGCAAAAACTGGCGTTGCCAACGCCGCCAGGACGAGCAATACGAGCGCTGTGCTCAAATGTGAAAGCTTCATTCTCGGTCTCCCCCGTCTTCCGCGTGTTGTAGGCACGCGCACTACATAACTTACGTGGTGTCCAGACGTTTGGGGGCCTAGTTAGCAATTGTTAGACCATCGTTAGAGAGCGTTACAGTTCGTTTCAAGTGTTTGAAAATAAATAACTCGCGAAGTGAGCACTCGTGGTTTTCTGTGAGTTATGGGATTTCACTGCCTCGGCATTTCTATTATGCGAAGCAACGTCGATGAGGCGCTATTCACCCGGCGTGCAGCTCCGGTACTACTTACGGAACTTTAATCGCAGCTCACTAGTTTTCAGCAAAAAATTCTCCCCGCGCCACGCGTCTCACAGCATAGAGGAGAACGAGTACGGAATATGAAAAAACTCAGTAACTCTGTTGCGATTCTTTCGCTTAGTCTGGCATTTATAGCTGGTTCGACCGTCCCCATGGCGGCGGCGGACATGGGATGGTTCCAGGAGTACCCGCCTCCCAGTGCGGAATATCCTGCTCCGTACGGAGGCGGCTTGCGGGCTCTTGTGAACCGGACACAAAACGATCTCCGCCTTGCGGAACAGGAAGAGCATCAGAAAGGCGATCAACGCGACCGCTACCAGAACGCCCAGGGGCATCTGTCGAGCTTCGATCGCCACCTCACGAAGGGCCACTTCGATAAAGGCGAATTGGACAAATCGATCGACAGCATCAAGTCGATTCTCGATAAGAACGTGCTCCAGGCGGCCAGCCGCGATGCGCTGCTGCGCGATTTGGACGGCTTGAGGGCTGCACGCGACCACCGCTACTGACTGCAATCTCAGCGAACGTAGTCTGCAGGCGTAACCCGCTCGGTTGCGTGGGTTACGCCTCTTCTTGTACACGCGCCAGTGACATCTGCCACCTCGCAGCTTGACAGCGCTATTCCGGCTCAGCCATTCTGAATAAGTACTTCCCCGCCTTCAAAGCGTTTGATCGCGGATCAGTGGTCCGTTTCCCTCCGCTGCTCGAAACGATTGCTTCCCATGGCCACTGCTATCCCGAGTACAACTGTTTCTCGCCCACTCCTGATTCTTAATCCGCCGTCCGGCTGGATTCGCCTGGGCTTGGGTGAGCTTTGGGCGTATCACGAGTTGATCTTCTTTCTCGCGCTACGCGAAATCAAAATTCGCTATAAGCAAACAGCGATTGGCGTTTTGTGGGCCGTCATCCAGCCGCTCTTCACGATGCTAATCTTTAGCCTGTTTTTCGGGCGGCTCGGGAAGCTGCCGTCGGACGGAATTCCGTACTCTCTGTTCAGCCTGGCCGCCCTTGTGCCGTGGACGTTTTTCTCCGCCGGGTTGACAGCCGCTTCAAACAGCCTGGTTGGAAACGCAAACCTGATTACCAAGGTGTACTTTCCGCGCCTGGCAATCCCGATCTCGACCGTTCTCTCCGGATTGATCGATTTCAGCATCGGTCTCGCGCTACTTGTCGCCTTCATGCTGTGTCGCGGGTTTTATCCTCGCGCACAGCTGATCTGGTTTCCCGCCTTTCTGCTGTTGTCCCTGATAACCGCACTCGGCGCGGGTCTTTGGCTTTCGGCACTCAATGTCGAGTATCGGGACGTGCGCTACGCGGTGCCCTTCCTCGTGCAGTTCTGGATGTTCGCCACACCCATTGCGTACTCCGCGAAGATGCTCAAAGAACCCTGGCGCACGGTTTATAGCCTGAATCCGATGGTCGGCGTGGTGGAGGGCTTCCGCTGGAGCGTGCTGGGTCGTGGTACTCCGCCGCGGATTGCGCTGCTGGCATCCGCCACCGCGGCAGTATTCATCCTGGTTTCGGGACTCTTTTACTTCCGCCGTATGGAGACCGGCTTCGCGGATATCGTGTGACGTGAGCATGAACAGTACCGCAATCCGTGTTGAAAATCTGGGGAAGCAGTACCGCATCGGCCAACCGCGTGCCCGCTACAGAACGTTGCGGGACAGGATAAGCACTCTTTTCGCGAGTCGCAAGGCAGTGGATCACGCGGGCTCGCGCATACCGGAAAAGCTCTTTTGGGCACTGCGAAACGTCTCGTTCAGCATCGATGAAGGCGAAGTGGTGGGCGTGATCGGCCGCAACGGGGCCGGCAAGAGTACGCTCTTGAAGCTCATGTCGCGCATCACTGCTCCCACCGAAGGCCACATAGAAATCGCAGGCCGCATCGGCTCGCTCCTCGAAGTGGGAACCGGCTTCCATCCGGAGTTGAGCGGCCGCGAAAACATCTTCATGAGCGGCGCTATTCTCGGCATGACCAAGCGCGAGATCGAGCGTAACTTTGATGCCATTGTCGACTTTGCCGAAGTCGGGCAGTTCGTCGATACACCGGTAAAGCACTACTCGAGCGGCATGTATCTGCGCCTCGCCTTCGCAGTTGCCGCTCATCTCGAACCGGAGATCCTGATTGTCGACGAAGTACTCGCAGTCGGTGATGCGGTTTTTCAGAAGAAGTGCCTCGGGAAGATGGACGAGGTCTCCCGGCAAGGAAGAACCGTACTCTTTGTTAGCCACAACATGGTGGCGGTCGAGAATCTATGTACCCGCGGCATCCTTCTCGATCAAGGCCGGGTCGTGTTCGACGGCAGCGCGCGCTCCGCAATCGATCTCTACCTTACGCCGAAAGAGCATGTTCAGATACGCGATCTGAGCAATGCACGGCGGTCCGGCAGCGGTGAAGCTCGGATTCATCGCTATGAAATCATCAGCTCGAACGGGAAGCTGATCCGCGCGGGCGAAGGGTTTACCATCCGCTGTTATTTCGAAGTACACAAGCGCATCATTCGGCCGAACTTTTCGGTCTCTATCTTTTCCCGATCGGGCGTGATTCTTTTTTCGATCTTCACCTCGGACCTCGGTTACCATATCCCGGAACTTTCGTCGAGCGGTCACATCGATCTGGAGATCTATCAGCCGAATTTGCTTGGCGGAACGTATCCGCTTCACCTGGGCGTCTCTGACGCAACGACGAACCACTGGTATGACCGCGTCTACGAAGGACCGGAGCTGGAAATAGAACCCTCAGACGTCTACGGCACGGGGCGGCAACGCGCGGCAGCCTACAGCTTTCTCTTTTACAACTGCTCGTGGGCGCTCAAAACGATGAATGTTGTTGAGCTTCCTGTTCCGGTTGAGTGCTGAGTGCCTGCGCCCGAAGTTTCGATCATCATTCCGCTCTACAACTCGGTCGAGTGGCTCGCGCCCACGCTGGAAACGGTTCAGAAACAGACCATCGAACCGGATCGCTTCGAGATTATTGTCGTTGATAACGCGTCGACAGACGATGGCGTTCGCCTGGCACGGATTATCCTTTCAACCGGGCGCTCGCCGTTTCATCTTCTTCGTCTCGATCGCAATGCGGGTCCAGGCTACGCGCGAAATGCCGGTTGGAGGCTTGCGCGCGCACCATGGATCCAATTCCTGGATGCAGATGACCTGCTCGTTCCCTGCAAACTCGAATACCAGATGCGAACGGCGCAGGTTGCCCCGGCAGAAGTTGCAGTGGTTTACTCCGAGTGGCAGGATTATGTGCTCGATGGTGCATGGAAACCGGCCTTCCCGTTGAACGACGCAGCGCTCGAACCCGATCTGATGCGAGGTCTGCTCGAAACAGAAAACTTCCTGCAGGTCGGTTCGTACTTGATGCGGAGAGACTGGTTGACGCGAGTAGGCGGTTTTGATGAGCGATCCTGGAACGGCGAGGACGTTGAGATTTTGTTACGTCTGGCGATGGAGGGCGGCCGATTTCTGCGGGCGCCCGCCGGACGCGCATTACTTTATTACCGGAGACGCGGTAAATCATCGTTATCTCGGCGCTGCCGCTCCGATTTTCTGAATGCTTGCGTAGCTAATTTTCTCGTGGCAGAAAAGTATTGGCGATGCACGCATCAACTGACGCCAGATCGCCTCGATTTCCTGATCTCGAGCTACGAGCCGCTTCTCCATAACCTCATCGCTGTTGACCAGGCCGGCTTCGACCGGCTGCTCGCTCACGTGCTTTCGCTCAACCCGCGCTGGAAGCCCGCGTATGATACTCGAATGCGGCTACTGTCATCCTTTCTGGGGTACCGGCGTGCCGCACAGATCGCGCTGGACTACCGCCGATGGAAAACAAAGCTCTCCAAAATTGCATTTTCTTCCTAACGATTGCCGGGTCCGTGATCGCCGGTCAAATGGATTGGCCGGTCTACGGGCATGATCCCGGAGGGCAGCGCTTCTCACCTCTTACCGCCATCAATGCTTCGAATGTTTCAGCGCTGAAGATTGCGTGGACGTACCGTACAGGCGACGCTTACCAGCCAAAGCACGGCCGCGCCACGGCGTTCGAGGCGACTCCGCTCTATGTGGACCAGACGCTGTTTCTCGGAACACCGCTGGGGCGCGTGATCGCACTCGATCCCGTCACGGGCAAAGAGCGCTGGTCATACGATCCGCATGTGAATAAAGATGCCGGATATGGCGACTATGCCAACCGCGGCGTCTCGACTTGGAAAGCTCCCGACGGAAGCCGGCGTATCTACATCGCGACGATAGACGCCCGGCTGATTGCGCTCGATGCCAAAACTGGTAAGCTCTGCGCCGATTTCGGGGACAATGGCGTGATCGCGCTGCGCGAGGGCCTGCGCATCCCGGTTCGTCATTTTGAAGATTACGAGGAGACTTCCCCGCCCGCAATCGTCGGCCGCACGATCATTGTTGGCTCTGCAATCGCCGATAACCGGGCCGTCGATCAGCCGAGCGGCGAAGTTCGTGCCTACGATGCCATGACCGGCAAGCGGAACTGGACCTGGGATCCAATCCCGCAGGATCCCCACGCGCCCGGCGCCGATACCTGGCGGAACGGGAGCGCTCAAAAGACCGGGGCTGCGAATGCCTGGTCGGTGATTGTTGCCGATCCCGCGCGTAACCTCGTTTTCATCCCGACCGGTAGCGCGAGTCCGGATTATTACGGCGGTGAGCGCCTCGGCGATAATCTGTTCGCAAATTCGGTGGTCGCTCTACGCGCGGACACCGGAAAGATGGTCTGGCATTTCCAGACGGTTCATCACGATCTGTGGGATTATGATGTGGCAACTCCGCCCTTATTATTCGATCTGCCCCGCAATGGATCCATGATTCCGGCCATCGCCATAGGTTCGAAGACCGGCAATCTGTTCTTGTTGAACCGGCTGACCGGACAGCCGATTTTCGGGGTGCAGGAGCGACCCGTTCCCAAAAGCGATACACCCGGCGAAGAAGCTTCACCCACGCAGCCGTTTCCAGTGAAACCCGACCCGATCACGCCACAAACCATGACCGAAAAAGATGCGTTCGGGATCAATGAAGCCGATCGCCAGTGGTGCGCGGCGGAAATCAGCCATCTCAGAACAACCGGGATTTTCACGCCGGCTTCGGTCGAGGGCACGCTAATGATTCCGGGCAACATCGGCGGCATGAACTGGGGCGGTATGGCATATGATCCGGCCGAGCATCTACTCGTGCTTCCGAACAACCATCTTGCGGCGGAGGTCAAACTGATTCCCCGCGCGGAACTCGAGAACATACGCAATACACGCGGCCGGAAACTGGACGGCGATTGGGAGATCGCTGGACAAACCGGGACTCCTTACGCGATGATGCGGCGCATACTCCTCAGCCGCAGCGGCGTCCCCTGCACTCCTCCACCATGGAGCACGTTAATCGCGATCGATACCGCAACAGGCGAAAAGAAATGGGAAGTTCCGTTCGGCAGCACCAAGCCGTCCGCTCATACCGGATCTGTAACACTCGGAGGGCCGATGGTGACTGCGTCGGGGCTCGTGTTCGTGGCCGGAACGCTCGATCCGGCAATCTATGCATTCGATGTCAAAACGGGCACTCAGATCTGGCGCGGTGAATTGCCGACGAGCGCACGCTCCACTCCGATGACCTATCAGGGCCAGGACGGGAAGCAATATGTAGTAGTCAGCGCGGGAGGCCATGGTATTCCGGGGACTGCTCCGCTGGGCGATTACGTCGTGGCATTCTCGCTTTGACCGCCGGTATCAATGCCGTGCGCGAGGCGCTTCGCGCCGGTCGGTCGCTCGATAAGGTCCTGATTGCGAAAGGAGCGGGCGGACCCCGGATTCAGGAGATTATCGATCTCTGCCGCGCGCAGCATGTGCCCGTGCGGTTCGAGCCGCGCGATGCGCTCGATCGTATCAGCAAAGGCGTCCCGCATCAGGGAGTCGTCGCGCTCGGGGCGGCCCGCGCTTACGCCAGCCTGGATCAAGTCATCAATGACGCGCGCTTGGTAGCTGTTCTGGATGGCGTCGAGGACCCCCACAACCTGGGCGCAATCATCCGCACAGCTCACGCGGCGGGAGCCTCGGGTGTCGTTGTTCCGGAGCGCCGGAGCGCTCCGTTAACTGAAACTGTCGAGCGCGCCGCGGCCGGCGCTCTCGAATACCTCCCCGTCGCGCGAGTCACCAATATCTCTCAATCGCTCGAAACTCTCAAACAGAAAGGTTTCTGGATTTACGGACTGGATGAGCGCGGAAGCGAGATTTATGACGAGGTCGATTACACTCTCCCGACCGTCGTTGTTCTGGGCGGCGAGGGGAAGGGACTGCATCAGGGTGTGCAGAAGCACTGCGACGTTCTTGTCCGTATTCCGATGGCGGGCGCCGTTTCTTCTTTGAATGTGTCAGTGGCAGCCGGAGTGGTGCTATTCGAGTGGCGCCGGAGAAATAAGAGAAGCTAAGGACTCCTGTCAAGTCTAAAGGCAAGCACGAGAGATTCCATCACAACGCGATCTTCTCGATAGCCGTCGCGGAACTTTTTGTCCGTTTCGTAGATGATTGCGACCGCTTTAGCCAGATGCTCGCGCGTGAACGCGCCTGCCGTTGTCATGATTTGCTCGGCGCGGTCGCGCCATATGCGCACGCCCATCTTCGTGAAGAATGCTTGAGCCTGCTGCGAAGAGGAGATGCGCGCCTCTTTCGCCGCTAGCGCCAGCCGGAACTGGGTGCTGAGAAAGGTCAGCGCGAGCGGTAAGTATTCGCCTTCGCGAATCAATATGTCGAGCGAGCGGAGCGCAGCCTGGCGGTCGCGTTTACCAAGAGCGTTGACGAGCGTGAAGATCGTGCTCTGGGCCGCGTTCGGAACCAGCGCTGCCAGATCCTCCATCGTGACTTTGCGCTCCGGGCCGACGAACAGAGAGAGCTTTTCAATCTCGGTGGTTAAGCGGCTCGCATCGCCGGCAATCGCATCGAGCAGCATCGCCAGTTCGGGTCCGGCCAGTTTCAAATTGTGTTTCTTGGCAAGTTCCTGAGCCAGGAAGCGCACCGATTCGGGCGTGAACTGCCGGAATTCCACAACCGCCGGAATCGCAGAGTAGAATTTTTCAACGCGCTCCAGCTTCGGCCTGTCATCTCCGGCGAAATCGTAGCGGCTGCACTCGAAAACAAGGACAACTCCGGGAACCGGCTGCTTCAGGTACTGAGATAGCTCCGAGCCAGGTGACGCCGCGACTTCTTCCGCTTCATCGCTTGCGGTGAGGCGGCGCGGCAACGCCAGCTCTGCGCTCGATACCCAAATGACCCGGTCAGAGGAGAACAACGAGAGCGATCGCGCGTCGTCCAATACCTCCGTCAACGTAGTGCTCTCGAGATCGCTTTGCGTCAGCCCATTCGCACGAGCGTCGCCTGGAAGCAGCCGTTCCAGCAGCGCCTGTTTGCAAAGGTTCCGTTGATAGCCTTCCTGGCCAAGAAACAGATACGCCGGAGCAGGCGGCTGCTTCGCCAGGCGCGCGAGAAACTGTTCCGGTGTCAAAAGTCCTCTACTATCCCGCTGACGACGTCATGAGCAACGTCCCTACTCAGGCGCTGCATCGCCGGACCACTCTCATCGAAATACTGCTGGGGGTACACGGACATTTCGTAATTCTGACGCAACAGTCCAGTTGGCTTTCGAATACAGCACTTTCCCGGTGTTTTTCTGAACCAGCGTGATGGTCAGGGCGACTGCCAGCTGCACGCTGGTCGCCTTGCCTGAAGCGGGGTCCAGCACCGTTGGGTAGACAGCAACCGTGTTGATCCTGCCATTGAGAACGGCATCGGCATCGGCCGGGTTCTGGACCACGCGGAAGCGCGTACGCGTGTTAAATTCACGGGCGATAGCCAGCGGCAGTTCGTCGCTGAGCTTGTATCGCGTCGAAAGGCTCTGGAAGGGAGGAATAGCAATCGTCTGCATGCTTTTGGGCATGAGATCGGCCTTCCCGCCAGCGTGATATCCGCACGAAAGAAGCGCGGCCGCGGCGCCCGCGAGCAAAATGTGCCGGCGTGTCACTGCTGCTTTGCCCCGAACTGAACGACGAGATCAGCCACCGCATCGCCCATCACTCTTAAGTTGTCGCAAACGAGCCAGAACCAGGCCGCACGCGGATTGTTGTGATCGACGCGGATATCACCGGCAATCAGTCCGCTCTGGCTGGCGACGCCGACACTGTTCGGCGCTTCCTCATTCTGGCCGCGAACTTCTATCTGTGCCGATGCCAGCGACTCGCCCAGTTCGGCTGCTTCAATATCCGAGGCGAATTCAATCCAGAGCGACAGGCTATAGCCGTGAAACACAGGCGCCTGGATGACACGCAGCGACGGCATCGGCGCGCTCTGCCCGGAATGACTGGCGAGGAGAGTTGCCACGTGATGCTCGATTCGCTGCTCGACGGCAGCCAGTTTTTGAGGCGCTTCCTCTCCGTACTGAGAAAGCAGATTGAAGGCGAGTTGCGCGTCGTAGATCGCTTTATCGAGCGATTTGAACGTTAGCAGGTTGGTTGTCTGCTGATGCAGTTCAGAGACGCCGCGTTTCCCTCGTTCACTGGCGGGTTCGAAGATATGGACGACGGCCTGCTTTATAGCGCGATACCGCGCAAGCTTTTCGAGCAGAAGCGCGAGCGCGCTGGCAGCCGGATGCGCAACGATCAATAGCCAGGTATCTGGCGCGTTGGAGCTTTCGGAGAGCGGCGCCAGGATACGAGCCTCAGGGTGCTGTTCCAGTTGGCCCGTGCAGTCGATGACGATCGGCTTTCCGCCTGCGGCTTTGGCGAGTTCATAAACCTTCTGCGCGCCTTGCGCCGAACCGGCTACCACAATTGCGTCATGGCCGGCAATCGAAGCGGCATTGAGCGGCTCCAGATAGACCGGTTCGCCTTCCTGATCTCCGAAGTTGCCTTCGCCGGTGGCCGAGTAGGGAACAATCACAGCGCCCGCTTTGCGGCTTTGGAGAACTTCCTGGATCTCCTTGCCGAGCAAGGTATCGCCTCCGACCAGCGCCAGTCGGACAGTACGTCTTTTCAACTCTGGCTTAGCCAATTTGTTGCTCCGCGACCGGCGCACGGGGCTTTCGCCTGCGCCGCATGAAACTGCTTACTCGGATCACGATACCGCTAAACACGTACGCGCAGGCCAGCGCCAGCAGAAACGGCTGCGACCACTCCCAAATCAAAAATGCAACGCAGCCCGACAATCAGGACGAACAACGGTGTCCTCGGTTTGGTAACGTTGATTTGCTTCGCGCTTGGATACCGCCAGGTACTGACCATCAGCAAACCCACAATACCCACGATCACCAACCACGCGACAGAAAACGCGACCGAGTGCACCGGCTCATCGTCCATGTAGACGATCGCCGCGATGAAACCCGCGCCGGCCGGGATTGGCATGCCCACAAAATACTTGTGGTCGGGTCGGCCGCCCGGCTGAGGAGTCTGAACGTTGAAGCGTGCCAGCCTCACCGCGCCGCAAAGCAGATAAAAGAAGGCAATCAGGTAGCCGGCGCGAATCAGATTGCTTTCCACGCTTGGCTCCGCACTGATGACGTAGCGCACGCCCCAGACAAATGCCAGAATAGCGGGCGCTATACCGAATGTGATCACGTCGGCGAGCGAATCCAGTTCGCGGCCAAAGTCGCTGGTGGTATGGGTCATGCGAGCGATCCGCCCGTCCAGCCCGTCAAAGAAAACAGCAAAACCCAGCGCTTTTGCCGCGAGTGAGAAATGGGGGTTCGAGCCGAGATCGCCGCTGCCCGCCTGGATCGCTCCCTCAAAGGCCTGTACGATCGCGAGAAAACCCAGGAAAATGTTGCCGCTGGTGAACAGCGTCGGCAGAGCATACGCTGCGCGGCGCGGCGGCTTTCCGGACCTGGGAGCATCCATGAGGCGATTACGAATGCTCAGACCGCACCCTCCGGGTTGGTCAATTCCGCAAGTACGCTGGTCCCCGCCATGACGCGGTCGCCAGGCTTCACCCTGGTCTTCCACTCCGGCCCGTAGAGGACGTCGACGCGCGAGCCGAACTTGATGTAGCCGATCCTTTCCGCGGCCGCCAGTTCATCGCCCGCTTTCTTGTAGCAAACGATCCGGCGCGCAATGAGGCCGGCAATCTGGCGGCAGACCACGCGCGTGTTCCCGTTTTCTACCACTATCGTGTTCTGCTCGTTCTCGAGCGACGCGGCTTCGTAGCTGGCGACCAGAAACTTTCCTTTCTGATAGGTGATACCCGTGATCTTGCCCGGGATCGGAGTCCGATTCACGTGGACGTCGAAGATATTCAGAAAGATGCTGACACGTGTCTCGCCCGGACCGATCTCCTTCACTGCGACAACCTTACCGTCGGCCGGGGCAATCATAAAGTTTCCGGCGGGCGGAACACGGTTCGGATCGCGAAAGAAATAAAGGCAGAACGCGGCCAGAACATAGAACGGCACGCCTACCCAGGGTGTCAGGAAGTAGGAAAGTGCCAGCGCGACCAGCGTGAGTCCGCAGGCATAGTAAATTCCATCGGGAACGATGCGCAAAACATTATTTTCTCATGAGACAGCAGGCCAGCGAACATTACGCGGTGTGTCCGAGCCAGCGGAGGAGCCGCTATGCAATAGCAGGCTCGTTGTCTGCGGCAGGAGCCAGCGCTCGAATGAGGTTACCCTCCCTACACCCCCGCCAGCAACCTCTGCGCCAGCACATCGGGCAGGCCCGCCCGACAGATGGCCTCCGCCGCCAATTGGACCGGATATTTCGCCCGGCGCAGAAAAATACAGTTCTGTTCCGAGTCGAGAATCGCGTAGCCGGCTCGCGGATCGCCGTCGCGTGGCTGTCCCACAGAGCCTGGATTCACCAGAAACAGGGTGTCAGGATCGAGTTCGATCACGGCTTCCGCAGCGTCTCTGGGTACGGAAGGGAACATGCCGGTCCGGCGGTAACGGGAAAAGAAGGCGCCCTGCAGGTGCGTATGGCCGAAAAAGGCCGTCTGCATCTCGAACAATTGAAAGCAGGGGGCGGCTTCCCGCGCGTTGGTCACGTACTCGTCTTCATCGCGCGGCGAGCCGTGCCACATCTGGCAGTAGTCTAGGGTTACCGGGCCTTGCGGCAAGCTCCGCAGATACTCCAAGTGGTCTGGGCTAAGGTGAGCGGTGGTCCACTGCGCGGCAGCTTGCGCGACATCGTTGAACCACTCCAGCCCGTCAATGCCTGCCACGACCTTGTCGTGATTGCCTCGGATAACCGCGGTGCAGCGCTCGCGAACCCAATCGATGATGCGAGCCGGGTCGGGATTGTATCCGACGAGATCTCCGCAGCAGATGACTTGATCGTATTTACCCTCGGCATGTTCCAGAACGGCTTCCAAAGCCGGCCAGTTCGCATGCAGGTCGCTCAGTACTAAAACTCGCAATTTTAAGCTTATGGCCCGTGCACGGAAGTTCCGGGCACGGGCCGTTTTCAGATATACGAGGGTTAATTAGCGAGCTGCCAGGAGGGCCCGCAAGTGCCGGGCACGCTCCGGCGAACGAAGCTGGCGAAGTGCTTTGGCTTCGATCTGGCGAATACGCTCGCGGGTGACATCGAACTCCTGCCCGATTTCTTCGAGCGTGTGTTCGCGTTCGCAGCCGATGCCGAAACGCAGACGAATAACCTTCTCTTCCTTGGGCGAGAGCGTCTTCAGAATGTTGGCGGTCTCATCTCGCACGTTCGAATCGATAACGGCATCCACCGGCGAACCGACCCAGCGGTCTTCGATCAGATCGCCGAGAGCGGACTCGCCATCGCGGCCCACCGGAGTTTCCAGCGACACGGGATCGCGCGAGATCGTTTTGAGCTTCTGAACCTTTTCAACCGGGATATCCATCCGGCGGCTGATTTCGTCATTGGTCGGAATGCGGCCGAGTTCCTTTTCGAGCTCGCGAGTAGCGCGCAAGAACTTGTTCATGCTCTCGTTCATGTGAACGGGGATACGAATCGTGCGCGACTGGTCCGCAATGGCGCGGGTAATCGCCTGCCGGATCCACCACGTCGCATACGTCGAGAACTTATAGCCGCGGCGATATTCGAATTTGTCGGCCGCGCGCATTAGACCGATGTTGCCCTCCTGAATCAGATCGAGTAGGTGCAGGCCGCGGTTGACGTACTTCTTGGCAACCGAGACCACCAGCCGGAGGTTGGCTTCGACCAGGTCCTTCTTGGCCCGCTCCGCCTCGATCTCTCCGTGGCGAATAACCGAGAGGCTGTGGCGCAGATCGGGAAGCGAAGCGCCAGCCTCGGATTCCTTCTTCTTCAGGTCGCGCTTGAGTTCTTTGACGCGCTGCTGCGCCTGCTGCGATTCGCGACCTTCCAGCTTGCGAACCTCGGCATCCAGCACCGACATTTCGTCGGCAGTGCGCTCGATAGCGCGAACAAACTCTTTCCAACGTGCGAGGTTGAACGGAATCGCACGCAGCGCGCGAGACAGCTCGACTTTGGCCCGAGCGACCTTGCCGGCCCACTTCTTGCGCAATTTCTTGTTCAGCGCCGGAACTGCGGCGTGCTTGTCCACGGTTTGCTGCAGCTTCTTGAAGGCAGCAAGATAGTTCATGAACAGCTCTTTGATCTCGTTGCGGCGCTTGATGTCGGCTGCGCTGCCCTCTTCGATGTCGGATGGTCCGAAATCGACAAAGCTGTCCACGTCTTCCGCTTCGCGGCGGATCAACTCGGCAAATTCGAAAACGGTGGTCTGAATGAGCGGCGAGCGGCTGATCGCTTTCTGCATGCGCAGCTTGCCGCGCTCCATTTTGCGCGCTAACGTGACCTCGCCTTCACGGGTAAGCAACGGTACCGAACCCATCTCGCGGAGATACACCCGCACCGGGTCGTCGGTATAGATCGACTCCTCTACCTGCTGAGCGCCGTGAAACTCCTCGTCCTGCACCTCCTCGGGATGGAAAAAGTTTGCATCCTCGTCGAAGGGCATAGCCAGAGGCTCATGTCCGTCGGCTAAATATTGATCCTCGAATTGATCCACCTTACTTAATCACTCCTACTTGCACACACTGCTCGAACAACTCCACTCCATTACAGGTCTAAATGCCACTACCACGCGGCCGAGCAAAGCAAGTCCGGCCAAGAAGTTGATGGGAATGCGCCATCTAATCGTGTGGGTAGTCCTCTGCTTGTCCCGCTCCAGGGCGGCATGCAAGTGTAAAACTGGTCAGAATTGCGCGCCCCGATTATATCTCGTTTCAGTGTGGAAGTTAATACCTATTTATGAAGATGTTCGGCAAAGTGATTGGTTACACAAAAGATAACCGCTCTCCGAAAGCCAGAATGCGCTTCCCGAGCCGCCCATACCGTGCAAAAAGTACATCCTCCACCCTACGCATTAGACTTTCCGGCTGAGCATAACGTTTTTAAGTTCGCTCAGGAATTCTTCGACGTCCTGGAAGTCGCGATAGACCGAGGCAAAACGCACGTAAGCAATCTTGTCCAGAGTTTTGAGCCGCTCCATTAGCCGTTCCCCAATCAATGTGGTGGACAGCTCCCGGTCCGGGCTCTCTTGCAATGCAGACGCAATATCATCAACGAGTTCGGCCAGTTTGCCCATCGGGACGGGCCGTTTCTCGCAGGCGCGGAGCAGACCGCTTAAGACCTTTTGGCGGTCGAATTGCTCTCGCCTCCCGTCTTTTTTGATGACCATATAGGGCACTTCGTCGCAACGTTCATATGTCGTGAAGCGGCGTTCGCAGGCCAGGCACTCGCGGCGCCGGCGGATTGAGTCCCCTTCCTTACTCTCGCGCGAGTCGATCACTTTATCTTCGCGGTGGCCGCAAAATGGACAGGTCATCGCGGCCTGATCGAAAGACGATATTCCATTGAATTAAGGGGGATTTGGTGATTTCCGCGTTTGCCGGCGGATTTCCGGCTCCCGCCCGCCAAATGCATCCATTCGCCGCAAGTCGGTCGAGGTCCCCCGGTTCCCTTGAACTTCACAGCACATTCCATCGTTTATGTGGGTGAGGATAAGATGTCGGCTGTAGCAGTCGCACCTATTTCGCTTCACTGGAAAAGTTCGGTAAGCTCAAAATCACTGGCTGTCCCTTCGCGGGGCCGGGTAGAGGCGACAGCTGTTCGAGCTCCATATTCCTTGGACACCGAAACAATTTTAGTCGAGCGCTGCGTAGCAGGAGAGCAGGCTGCCTGGGACGAACTGGTCAAGACATACACGAAGCGAGTGTATGCGATCTGCTACCGGTTTACAGGTACAGATGCGGAAGCGCAGGATTTGACACAAGAAGTCTTCGTGCGCGTCTTCCGCACCTTGGGCTCATTTCGGGCAGGCGAAGGTTCGTTTATGGTGTGGCTCACCCGGCTCACGCGAAACCTGCTGATCGACCATTACCGCCGTACAAAGAATGACCGGGTGACCGACGCGCTGGAAGACAAATTGCCAGTGTTAGAGGAGAGAACGGCACAAATCAGCCGGACGGACGGCATGCTGGCGGGCCGCGAAGCAGGAGAGCTGCTGCAGGCCGCACTTGACCAAGCTGTCGCCGGAGTTGCGTGAAGCAGTAATTTTGCGCGATTTGCAGGAATTGGAGTATCGTGAGGTCGCGCGGGTATTGAATGTTCCGGAAGGAACTGTGAAATCGCGGCTCAACCGGGGCCGCGCCGAATTGGCGAGAATTCTGAGAAGGAACAAAGTAAAGGTTTGAACGGCAACCGGCGAGGCGCCGGGGTGTAAGCATGAACTGCACGGAATTTGAAAGCATACTGGCCGATTACGTTGACGGCACGCTGGGTCCCTCCCAGCGCATGCTGGTCGACGAGCATGCGGCCGCGTGTGCGAGCTGCCGGGAGTTCATGGAGGATGTGAGCGGCGCCCTGGTGGCGCTCAAGAGCGCTCCGGACCTTGAGCCTCCGCCTGAGCTGATCACCAGGATTGCGTTTCAGGCTCCCCGCGGAAGGATGAGGCAGCCGCATGAGCGGCGCGGCTTTCTAGGCAGCTTTGCGGCTAAATGGCTGCAGCCCATTCTGCAGCCCCGGCTGGTGATGGGCATGGCCATGACGCTACTCTCGTTTTCCATGCTGGAGCGCTGCACTGGCGTGCAGGTGCAACACCTTC
Source organism: uncultured Acidobacteriaceae bacterium (assembly GCA_963846185.1). Taxonomy (GTDB): domain Bacteria; phylum Acidobacteriota; class Terriglobia; order Bryobacterales; family Bryobacteraceae; genus Bog-105. Next base: position 259,994 of record CAWJVA010000002.1, read on the forward strand.
AGCCGGGTGATTTGAGTCCGGTACGCGTCTGGAGCGGGCTCGAGGACAAGACGCTGCGCGTGCGGGACCGCATTGTGAAGTCGTACGAGAACCTGCGTGTCGTGTATGAGATCGAAACGCGACTGAGGGATCTACAAGATCAGCAGGAGGCGGCTAACGCGCAGCCGCGCCGCAGCCGGGCAGCAAAGCAAGACAATCGGGGAACGCGTGCAGGCAGCGCAAATGGCGCGAAGCCCGCTCCGAACGAGGGAAACAACAAATGAACTGCTATTTACACCCGGAAACGGCTGCTACCGCCTTTTGCCGCGCGTGCGGACGACCTCTTTGCACCGTCTGCCAGCGATCTTCAGAAGGAACGATTTATTGCCAGGACCATGTACCGATGACTGCCTACTCTAATGCTGGAAGTGCTTACCCGAATGCTGCTGATGCCGCCGCGGGTGCTGCTTCGAACCCCTATATTCAACCCGCCGCCATTCCGCCGCAGACGCCGCATGCGTCACCGGCTCTGGCGTTCATCCTGGGTTGGATTCCGGGCGTGGGGGCGATCTATAACGGCCAGTATGTCAAGGGATTGGTCCATGCGCTGATTTTCGGTTTATTGGTAACTCTTATCAGCAGCTCGCCGGCTTCCACGGAGCCGTTGCTGGGAATCCTGCTGGCGGCCTTCGTCTTCTACATGCCCTTTGAAGCGCTGCACACGGCAACGGCTCGCAATCGCGGCCAGCAGCCGGACGAATGGTCGAGCATCCTGCCGGTGTCAGGGCAGCGCTCTGGAGCGCCGATCGGCCCCATCATTCTCATCGCAATCGGCGTTATCTATCTACTGAATACTTTGAACCTGATTGACTTTCATGAGATCAGCCGCTACTGGCCGGTGATCCTGATTGTGATTGGCGCCTGGATGCTTTACAACCGTGTGTCGGCGCCCGCGCCCCGGAACAGGAGCGGAAACACACCTGACGATCTGATGGAGAGCCGGCGTGAACAATAGGGCCGTACTGTACGCGCAGGCGATTCGCGGTCCAATTCTGGTCATGACCGTGGGCATTCTATTCGCCGTGCAGCAGGCGGGCATCGTTCCTATCTCGAAGACATGGCCATTGTTCATCATTATCATCGGCGTCATGAAGCTGATTGAACGGCTCGTGCTGCCCCGCGCGCCATTTCCGCAGCCCCCGGGGGGTCCCGTGCAATGAGGCCTCGCGGTTCTATTACAGGCCCGATCATTATCATTGCGCTTGGCGTCGTTTTTCTGATCCACGCCTTGCACCCCGAGCTGCGGATCTTCGATTTTGTCGCCTTTTACTGGCCTTATCTGCTGATCCTTTGGGGCGGCCTCGCTTTCATTGAAGTGACCATCCGTTTCCTGCACGGTTCGGTAATCCCCATCAACGGAGTGTCGGGAGGATCGTGGATCCTGATCGTCCTGATCTGCCTGGTGGGAGCAAGTATGTTCGAGCTGCGCCAGCCGGGCCATTGGTGGAGCGACACGGACTGGGGCCGTGGCTTCAATGAAGCGTTTCTCGGCAACGACCACGAATTCACCATCGAAGCCATGCAGAGAACCATCGGAAGGGCGCCTAAGGTGATTCTCGAGAACTTTCGCGGAGACGCGAAGGTGACCGGAGCCGATGCGAACCAGATCAGCATTTCCGGCCACAAGAGTATCCGAAGCATGGAAACGGCTGAGGCCGAGCGCGCCAACAGCCAGACGCCGGTCGAGATTATCGTTCGAGGCAACACGGTGACGGTCCGCTGCCATCAGGATGTGACCGGTTCGCGTGCGCTAGTGACAAGCAATCTGGAGATTTCGGTTCCCAAGGGCGCCAGTCTGGAGGCGACAGGAACCGTGGGCGATTTCGACGTCTCCTCGCTGGAGGGAGATGTGGACCTGAGCAGCGGAAATGCGGGCGTGCACGTCGACGATATCGGCGGGAACGTCAAAGTGGACACGCGGCAGAGTGATGTGGTGCGCTGCACAAACATCAAGGGATCAGTGAATCTGCGCGGGCACGGAACGGATGTAGAAGTGACCCACGCGGGCCGCGAAGTCAACATCAACGGCGATTATTCAGGCAGCGTTTCCCTGCGCGAGCTGCCGCAACCGGTGCGCGTCGAGAACCTTCGCACCATCCTGAGCGTGCAAAGCGTTCCGGGCGAGATCCGCCTCGACCGCGGCAGTCTCAATGCGGAGAATATCGTCGGACCCGTGAAGCTCACCGCCCACTCTACAGATGTGACCATCGATGGCTGGCAGAACGGGCTTGATCTGGCGGTGGATCGCGGTGATATCGATCTGCGGCCAGGACGTCTGCCCCTGAGCAGCATGGTGGTTCACACGCGCTCCGGAAATATCGAGCTTGCTATTCCGGAAACGGCCAAGTTTCAGCTCACGGCCAGCACCGATCATGGCGATATCGACAACGAATTCGGCGACACCCTGAAGGAACAGACGTCAGGATCGAGCGCAAAACTCGAGGGATCGATCGGCAGCGGGCCGGAGTTAAACCTGACCACCCAACGAGGCAGCATCACACTTCGCAAAGCATCGCCGGAAAAAACACCCGGGTTTCCCCCTTCCAGCACAGACGTAACGGGTACGCACACGCAGGTCGCGCAACTCGCTTCGGTCACCAACTGAGCGGCATCGGCTCCGCTGCGCTAAAAATTCACTCGCGCAAGGAACTGGAAGGAGCGAGGCGGCAACTGATTCGTGATGCCGGCCAGTGGTTGTCCAAAACCAGCACCGGGCATAGGCCCGTTGCCGTACGTTCCGCTGTAGCCCACGAAGTTGGCATGATTGAGCACGTTGAATGCTTCCACACGCAGAAGCAGATTGACGCGCTCCCCGCCGATCGCAAACGGCCGTTCCAGGAACGGTGAAACATCATAGATCGGCCGGCCGCGGCCGGTATTGCGTCCCACCACGACACCGTCAATCACCGGGCGGTCCGTGGTGGCGCCGAGATCACCGCTGTTGGTTGTTCCCGTAACGAAGTTGTACGGCAAGCCGGAAGCGAATGTCGCAACGCCTCCGAACCTGATTTTGAATGGAAGCGTGTAGACTCCGCTCAGCACAAAACGCTGCCGCTGATCGAAAATAGCGTTTCCGTTCTCGACGCCGCCGGTGAAGTTGGGATCGTTCGGATTCTGGCTGGGGACATCGGGGTCGACATTGTCGATAGCGTGCGACCACGTGTAGCTCGCAAGCATCGAGAATCCACGGCTGAAGGTGTGCGTCAGGCTTACGTCCAGCGCGTTGTAGTAGGAGTAGCCGTCATTCACGTCGCTCTGAATCACACCGTAGGGAGGCTGAGGGTTACTGGGCGCAAGAGGGTTACATGTCTCGTTGTGCTGAGCGTACCACCAGATCCAATACGGGCGGGTGCAATTTGCGGCCTGTGGCGAGCGGATCTGCCCGGGCCTGGTGCGAATGAACGGGGACGGCAGATCCACATCGAGAGGACGATTGATGCGGAGCGTGTGTGTGCCGAGATAGTCGATGCTGAGCACCCAGTCAGCCGCGAAGCGGTGCTGAATGCCGAACGTCCATTGTTCGGAATAAGGATTCAGCAACTGGCTCGGATAGCCGATCAGGGTTGATGTCGGGAAGAACTGGTTCAGGTAAGCGCCGTCGCCGGGACGGATATAGAGGCTGCGCACAGGCGCGACCGCGCCGGAGGGAAAAGCGGGAAGTGGGGCAGCCGAGACGCTGGGCGGAAAGCCGATCTGACCCGGGCCGGCGGTGTAATTGAAAATCCCAGCAGGGCCGGACAGGGCGTAGTTTGCTTCTGAGTTATCGACGATCTGCGAGTAATAAATGCCGAAGCCGCCCCGGATCACAGTCGCGCCGTTACCGAGCCAGTTGTAGGCGAAGCCGGCGCGCGGCGCAAAGCCTTTGCGGGAATCCGTGAAGGTCTGCTGCTCGTAGCGGAGCCCGAGATTCAGCGTGAGATCTGGGCGGAGCTTGTAATCATCCTGGATGAACAGCGCCCAGAGAACGTCGTTCACCCTGTACATAGCGTTGCCGTAACTATGGGTATAGGTTCTTACGTTCTGAATGTTGCCGATATACGCAGGGCTTTCGCAGAACGACAGGGCCTGCGTACAGGTGTTGTACATGAATTGACCCAGGTAAATAGGGCCGCCGAACTCTTTGCTGTTCCCGCCGCTGTGGGCGTAGATCATATCGCCGCCGAAGCGAATCTGGTGACGGCCCCACATGGCGGATAACGTGTCATTCACTTCGTATTGGCGGTTCATGAGAAGCGCGGACTGCGAGGTTCCCGAGACGAACGTGCCGCCGGTCGAAACCGGAACTACGTATTGAGTACTGTAGACAAGGGGATCGAATTCGGTAATGGGAGACGCGAGCTGAAACTGCAGGCGAAGATTGTTAATCAGTGTCGGCGTGACAACCTCCGTCTCGCCGAGTTCAAACGAATAGGTTCGGCGCCTGAACACACGATCCACGGTAGGCAGGTTGTTGCCGCCGACGGTGCCGTTCGGGTTGGTATCGCGAAAACCGTCGATATCGGTTCGAAAAAAAAGATTGTTGCGTTCGCTGAATTGATGATCGAGGCGCAGGAAGCCGAGCCAGTCGCGGTAATGACCAATGAAGTTGCCTGGCGCGATGGGTGACGTGACAGGCGACGCGCGATTTTCAAGGCTGTATTCGCCGGATGCAAAGAACTGCGTATGGCCATGGCTTCCAATCGGGCCTGAGACCGACGCGGCTATCTGCTCCAGTGTGTTGTTGGTGAGATCGTTGCCGCTTGCGGCGCTGGCGGAAGTGAAGCCGGAAAGAGCAGCTTCGGTTGCAGACGGCCGGACGAGGTTCAGGACCTCGCCGTGGAATTGATTGCCGCCGCTTTTCGTGATGATATTAATCACACTCCCGGGGCTTCCGCCGTATTCGGCTGCAAACGAATTGGTGAGGACATCCATCTCCTGCACGGCAGCCAGCGGTATGTTGGTGAAGATCGTCTGACGTCCCCAGCTATCGTTTCCGGTGCTGCCGTCCACTTCGAACCAGGTCTGACGGCGGCCTGCGCCATTGCTTGTGAAGAGATTTTCGTTCATGAACGCGTCTCCTTGGCTGATGGCGGGCCGGTTGGCCGAGTTGAGAAGAGGCAAGTATGTGATCTTGCGATCTGGCAGCGGGGTTGCTTGCATCTGCTCCGCGCTCAGCCGGTCACCCAGCTGAGGCTCATCTGTACGAACCTCACCGGCAACCCCCGTTACTGTCACTTTTGTCTGAGTGCCCGAGACGTTGAGTTTAAGCTTCAGATCCGCGGTCCGGTCGCCAACCAGAGTGATCCCGGTCAACTCGGCTTCGCCAAAGCCTGCTTTTTCCGCTTTGATGGTGTAGGAGCCGGCAATAGGAAGGCCGCGAAGCGAGAAGACGCCCGCGCTGTTTGTGCGAGTAGAGCGCTTAAGACCCGTCAGCGTATTCGTGACGCTCACTTGCGCATTTGGGACAGCGGCATCACTCTGATCTACAATTCCGCCGTTGACGGTGGAAGTATCCGGCGTTTGGGCGCGGACGAGTGCGCAGCAAAACAGGAGTGTCGCAGAAAGAGCGCGTGGCCGAGCCATGAGGCAAGAAACAAGCCTAGCGGACGTGCGCAGCTACTACCACAGATCGTAGTAGGCGTCAGCGCATCAGGCGTTCGAGCACTTCGTGGATAGCGCGCAGAATTGAGGTCTGGGTAGCTAAGGCCGCGAGCAGCGCAAAACAGATCAGCGCTGCAGCGTATGAGATGAGGCGTGCGCCATGACCACGCACAAACCCCGAATTGGGTCTGTGGAGCAAGCGTTCCACCCTGGCGGAAATATCGCCATTGTCCGCAAGAAAAGATGTCGCCAGCGGGATGGCGACCGAAGCCGTGCTCAGACGTGCCACCTGCACCAAAGCAGCGGCCAATGAGAGAGCGTCGGCGGCACTGGCCGCAACCACCCGGTCATCTGCCGACCATTCCGTGAAACGCGCCCAGGCACGCTCGCAAGCAGAAAAAGCATTCCAGAACGGCAAGATATCAGGCGCGCACAGTATAAGAAGGCGCTTCAGATTGTCGCGCGAGGCATGGTGAGCGTGTTCATGGTTGATAGCCGAGCGCAGTTCCTCCGAAGAGAGCACGTTCAGGACAGCCGATGAGACGAGCAAAGTGGGACGAAAGATGCCCGCAAGGGCGAGCACGGGACCAGGAGCATCCGTCACCCGCATACACGCTTTCTCTCCAGCAAGCATGTACTCCGATGCCGGCCGCTGGCAGAATCGCTGGTAGCGAATCGTCGCCACCACGGCGCGCACCCCGCGATAAGCGGACAACACACAAATGAGCGCTCCCAGCAATGCAGCGCATAGACACCAGGGCCCGATCGGCTCGATAATCGCATGCGGTTCCAGTGACAGATAGCTCGGAATGCAGAGCAAGCCCACCAGGGCCAGTGTCAGGACAAGCGGAGTAAGCCGCAGAGCCAAAAGGAGGAGGGCAGCGGAGCGCGCGGGCATGGCTCCTGCGGCACGGATGACCGGTCTTTCGCATACCCTCGCCACAATGCCGATCACGAGGTGTATGAGAAAGAAACACGCGGTGGAAAGGAACAACAGCCGGCAAAGATAGGGCATTATTGTTCGTCCTTGCCCTGAAGTTCCTGACGCTTCAGTTTGATCTTTTCTTCCAGTTCATCGAGTAGCGTCCGGTCCGCCGCGCCGACCGCATCGACAAGACACGAAATCAGCAGCTCGTTTGACGGTAGTGGCCCGGAGAAGAATTCGGCCAAGAGGTCGCCTGCGCGCTGCTCTTCCCACTGCTCCCGTGTGAGCGCCGGCGAATAGAGGAACGCCCGCGCGGACTTGCTGCGCCGCAGGAGCCCTTTCTTGAACAACCGGTCAAGCGTGGTCATCACCGTGGTGTAGGCGAGTGGTCTGCCCAGATCCTGCGCAACTTCGCGCACGCTGCTTTCGCCGCGGGTCCAGAGGATCTGCATGAGCGTCGCCTCCAGATGGCCCAGAAGAGGGCGCGTTGGACGGTTGTCCCGCTTTGCGGCGCTTAAAGAGGCGCATTATTTGATTCTAAATGCGGAACATCTGTCGCCAGGGCGCAGGAACGCATGCACAGTAGGCTATGAGTTGGACCTTTCCACTCCGCTTCAGTATGTAAAGGGCATCGGGCCGGCGCGCGCTGAGATGCTGGCGGCCAAGGGCTTCTGACGGTAACGGATCTTCTGTATTACGCACCTTTCCGTTACGAAGACCGCCGCAATATAAAGCCGATTGCGCAACTTGCTCCGGGAGAGAAGGCAGCGGTGCTGGCCCGGTTCAGCTCAGCGCAAACTGTCCGGCATTCCGGCCGCGTTCTTTCGGCCTGTTCGAAGCACTTTCAGGATGGCAGCGGCGCGAATCTCACGGCGCGCTGGTTTCACGGCGAGCGCTATGCCGATAGCCTTACGCCCGGAACGCGGGTCGCGCTTGTTCGGCAAAGTGGAACTGGAAAATCGCGGACGCGCGCATCGGCTGATGGTGCAGCCGGAAATCGAAATTCTCTCCGATGAACGACCGAAGAGGAGACGCTGCATACCGGGCGCATCGTCGCTGTCTATGAGGCGGCCGGGCAAAATATCGACGCGCGTATTCCGAATGCTGATCGACCGCGTATTGAAGGAGGTCGCCGCTGCCGGACGATGCGTTGCCGCGCGAGCGTGCGGGCGCAGATTGGATTGCCGGATTTGGCGACGGCGATCCACGAGGTTCATAGTCCGCCGCGCCGACACGGACGTCGCTCTGTTGAATGAGTTCCGTACGCCGGCGCAAACACGCCTGATTTTCGACGAGTTCTTCTGGCTGGAGTGCGGGCTGGCGCTGAAGAAGACGAAAGCGCGCATGGCGCCAGGGCATTTCAGTTCAGCGTTACGGAGCGCGCGCGCGAGCAGATCAAGAAGATGCTGCCGTTCAAACCCACGGGGGCGCAGCGGCGGGTGATGCAGGAGATTGCGGAGGACATGAAGCGGCCGCACCCGATGAACCGGCTGCTGCAGGGCGATGTCGGAAGCGGGAAGACCATCGTGGCGGCGCAGGCGGCGGTGATCGCGATTGAAAACGGATATCAGGTGGCGGTGCTGGCGCCAACGGAAATTCTGGCCGCGCAGCATTACGCGTATTTCAAGCGGCTGCTCGAGAGGCTTGGATACGTGGTCGCGCCGCTGACCGGTTCAGCGACGGCGCGCGAGAAACAGCAGATTAAGAAGCTGGTTGCGGAAGGCTTGATGCACGTCATTGTGGGAACGCACGCGCTTATTCAGGAGGACGTCAGTTTTCCGAAGCTCGGATTGGCGATTGTGGATGAGCAGCACCGGTTCGGCGTGCGGCAGCGGCTGGAATTGATGCAGAAAGGCGAGCAGCCGGACGTGCTGGTGATGACAGCGACGCCGATTCCGCGCACTCTCGCGCTGACGATCTACGGCGACCTGGACGTATCGACCATCGATGAGCTTCCGCCAGGACGGAAAGCCGATGGTCACCAAGCACGTGAAGGAATCGAGCTGTGGAGGGCGTGTACAGCTTTGTGGCGCAACAGATGAAAGCTGGACGGCAGGCGTATGTGGTGTATCCGGTGGTGGAAGAGAGTCCGAGACGCAGCGCAGTGAAAGCGGCGGAGAAGATGTATCAGCATCTTTCGAGAGAAGTATTTCCCGACGTCGCTGTGGGACTGCTGCACGGCAAGATGAGCGCGGATGACAAAGAGGCGGCGATGCGAAGCTTTCAAGAGGGCGAGACGAAGATTCTGGTGTTGCACTACGGTGATCGAAGTGGGCGTGGATGTTCCGAACGCCTCCGTGATCGTGGTGGAGCAAGCGGAACGATTCGGGCTGGCGCAGATCCATCAGCTGCGCGGGCGAGTGGGACGCGGCGCGCATCAGAGCTACTGCATTCTGGTGACCGGCAAGCTGAATGACATCGCGCGCGAGCGCATTCGAACGCTGGTGGAATCGAACGACGGATTCTATATCTCGGAAATGGACATGAAGCTGCGAGGGCCCGGCGAGTTTTATGGGACAAAACAATCCGGCATTCCGGGCCTGCGGTTGGCGGATATTGATGCGCGACAGCGATATGCTCGAATTGGCGCGCGCCGAAGCGCAAGAGCTGATTGCGAGCAAGGACAGCGGCGAGATTCGCGCAGCGGTGCGCTACATCCAGGAGAACTGGCAGCGCAGGTACGGTTTCGTGCAGGTGGGTTGACGCATGCGAGTCATCGCCGGGCAGTTCCGCAGCCGCAAGATCAAGAGCGTTCCGGGGCTGAATGTGCGGCCCACGCCGGACCGGCTGCGCGAGGCGATGTTCAATGTGCTTGCGTTCCGCGATTGCTGGCACGGTGTTTCTGGATGCATACGCCGGAACGGGCGCGGTCGGCATTGAAGCGCTGAGCCGTGGCGCGAGGCACGTCATTCTGATTGAGCGCAATGCGACGGCGCTGCGCATCATTCGTGAGAATCTCGCTTCGCTGGGCATCGAAGACCAGGTGTCCATTGTCCGTGGAAGCGCGGCCGCTCTGCTGCGAAACTATCCATGCGATATTGCGTTCATCGATCCGCCGTATGATCAGCTCAACGAGTATGCAACCGCGTTGGCAACTCTCGCGGAGGCACAATGTGAGCTGGCTGTTGCACAGCATGCATCCCGAGTTGTTCTGGAGGAGAGTTATGGGCCACTGCGAAAGAACCGCGTGCTGCGGCAAGGGGACAACTCGCTATCGTTTTACGAGAGACGAAATTTCCAAGCCGGAAATGACATAACTTTTACACGGTGATGACACACCCGCTGGAAGTGTGCCGTATCTTCTGAATGTGTCTGCAAGTTATTCAGTCATCGCGTAACGATCGAGGACGACGCAGACATAGAAAGAGAAGTTGCAATGAAGCATTCGGATAAGACGTTAGACGCCCTCGCAAACCGGCGCTCATTCATGAAGGCGGCGGGAGCTGCATCGGTAGCGGGTGGACTGCTGGCCAGCAGTGTCTCTCTCTTCGGCGAAGAGGAAGACGACGATGATTCCAGCGGAAGGCTTACCAAGGGAGACGCGGCCATCCTCCGGTTCGCGGCTGCGGCGGAGATTCTCGAAACCGATTTGTGGGTCCAGTACAACGAACTCGGAGGCATCCCCGATAAGGAAGTTCCCGGCGGAAGTGGCAACCCAACTTACACTGCAAAGCTGGAAAACCTCGACAGCGATTTTCCGCAGTACGTTCACGACAACACTGACGACGAGATCTCCCACTTCACGTTCCTCAACGCGTACCTCGAATCTAAGGGCGCGGATGCGGTCAACCTCGACCGGTTTCGTACCTTGCCAGGGAGCACCGCCACCGGTTCCAGCGGCAAGTTACGTCTGACCAACCTGATGCAACTTACCCTCGATACTAGCTGGTGGACACGTTACCGCAGTAGTAACCACAATCCCGACCTTGATCCGAACTTCGTATTTCGTCAAGCTGTGCCGGGACTGAACAAGGGACAGTTCACTGCCATACCCAGGTCTGATGCCGACCTTTCGCCGGACGACCACATTCAAGCCATTGCCAACACAGCAGGCTTTCACATGGCCACCATCGAACAAGGCGGGAACAGCCTTTACCCTCCATGGCGCAAAGGGCCACAAGCCGCCAAGTCTTACGAATTTTGATCAGCATCGGCCCCACTGAGACGATGCACTTTCAAACCTGGTCGGATAAGGCGGGAAACGCGGTTTCAACGCCGCTTGCCCCCCTGACTGATCCGACGAACGGCTTGGTATTTCCTAACTTAAATGCTCCGCCGTTCGGTGGGGAAGCGTTCCAAACGAACTTGATTATGCCCGAGCCGTGCCCCTTCCTCAGCCGGAAGCTTCCGCGCGTCTCGATCATTCGCCCTACTCAGAGCCGGGGGATCGCGAAAGCGGTAGTGAAGTTCTTGACCGATATGGGCCTCTTCATCGGTCAATCGAGGGAGTTCTTTGAGCTTCTACACGATCTGGCTGAGGATGCCGACGCGGCTCGCCGGGAAGTCTGAAACGGCCCACAAATCACCTGCACCTGGAAACTCGCTAAACGGGAAGAGTAACATCGCCGCGAAACTTACTAGCCAGCAGTATATGAATGTCCATCACATTCGTGCCGGTTGGGCCCGTTTTCACCAGATCGCCCAGCGCTTCGAAAAACGGATAAGCATCGTTTGAAACTAAGTGATTGGACAGTTCGAGGCCGCGGCGCAATGCGCGTGCGACAGTATCGCCCGTCGCGATTGCGCCGGCCGCATCGGTCGGGCCATCCGTACCGTCTGTGCCGCCGCTGAGAACAGCGACATCACTGAGCTCCGCTATATCAATGGCAGCCGCCAGAGCGAACTCCTGGTTGCGTCCGCCTTTGCCCGCGCCCGTAACGGTGACGGTTGTCTCCCCGCCTGCCAGGATGCACGCCGGGCGGCGAAGCGGATGCCCGGCGCGGACTACCTCACGGAGAACCTGCGCGAGTACGCGCGCCACTTCGCGGGTCTCTCCGTAAATCGTGCTCGAAAGAATCAGCGTCCGGTAGCCAAGCTCTTCTGCCTTCGCGGCGGCAGCACGCAGGGCAAGCTCGTTGCTGCCTACGATGACGTTGTGCACGTTCCTGAAAACAGGACTTCCGGGCTTCGGCGTTTCAGGCGCAGCATTATGGAAGCCTGCATCGAGGTATTCGAGTACAGCTCGTGGCATTCGAGAGCCCAGCTTGTACTTCTCGATGACCGCGATCGCGTTCTCGAAGGTGGAGGGATCAGGCGCAGTCAAACCGGAGCCGATAATATCGAGCGGATCGCCGATAACATCAGAGAGCAGGAGGCCCACGACGGTAGCGGGATAAGCAAGCGAAACCAGCCCTCCGCCTTTCAGGATGGAAAGATGCTTACGAACAGTGTTGAGTTCCTGAATGTTCGCCCCGGCGCGAAGAAGAATCTCTGTCGCCTTCTGCTTGGCTGCCAGCGTTACACCGGAACGGGCGCAGTTAGAAGCGCAGACGCGCCGCCCGAGATAGCCGCAATCAAAAGATCTCGGGCGTTCAGCTCCTGAAGCATTTCGCGGACGGCAGATGCGGCGGCGACACTCGCCGCGTCCGGCACCGGATGCGCCGCTTCGATCGCGATGCAGCGCCGGAACTTACCTGCAAGATGACCGTGCTTGGTGACGATAATTCCGCGAGTGAGGTGAGCGCCCAACTGGCGCTCAATAGCCGCCGCCATGCGAGGCGCCGCTTTCCCGGCAGCCAGCAAAAAAATTCGATCGAACTGGGAAAGTGGCAGCTTTACCGAACCAGCATGTAGAAACTTGCCGTGCAGCCGAAGATGCCGGCGTACCGCATTACCGGCTTCAGCCGCGTCCAGCGCGCCGCGAAAGATGGCGAGAGCGTCGCGGCGCAGCCGGCCATCTGTTGGACGAGATCGCTTCAGAAAATTGGCAGTTCCAGAATCTGACCGACGATCTCCGAAACATCATCGGTTTCGACACTGATTCTGAAATCGGCCTTTGCATAAAGCGGCCGGCGGTCCTCGAAGATCTCGGAGAGCTTCCCGCGATTGGCTGCCAGAGGCCGCGTAGTGTCGTCGCCGAGCCGCCGAAGGATGGTATCGAACGGGCAATCGAGCCATACGGTCACCCCGTTGTTCTCGATCAATTCCCAGTTTTTTAGCTGAACGAATGCTCCTCCCCCAAGCGCTACCACGCAAGGCTTGCCCGCTTCAATCTCAGTCACGTGTTGTCTGAGCGCGCGCGTTTCTATTTCACGAAATGCGCTCTCGCCATCATCGAGAAAGATTTGCGCGATGCTCTTTCCGTGTGTCTGCTCAATCTCGCTATCAACGTCCACGAAGCACCAGCCCAATTCTTCGGCCAGCTTCTTCGCAACTGTGGTTTTCCCGCTCGCCATGAATCCCACCAGATATAAACCCGGTGTGCGCTTTAGCTTAAGCGTCATCGTATCTACCCGCTCCGAACGATGTGAAATCCTGGTTTTCCGCCACAGTATATCGCCACGCCCAGCGGGTGCGGCACATTGCTCATAATAGAAGTGATGGCGGCCCATGAGCTGATACCTTTATTTCCCCTCTCGCTCGTGTTACTACCAGCAATGCCGCTGCCGCTTCATATCTTCGAAGAGCGTTACAAGGAACTGATCGGTGACATCATGCCCGTCGAGGGTGAGTTTGGCGTCGTGCTCGCAAAAGAAAGCGGGATTGTCAACATCGGCTGTACAGCGCGTGTGGAGCGCGTGGTGCGGCAGTATCCGGATGGCCGTTTAGACATTCTGGCTATTGGGCAGCGGCGCTTCATCATTGATTCACTCGACGAGGAGAAATCATATCTTCGCGCGCAGGTAGAGTTTTTCAACGATGAAGACGCGACTGAAGTTCCCTTTGAGCTGCGGCAACGTACGCGCCAGGCATACCGCCGGCTGGTTGAACTGGAGGAGCCGGGCGAGCCTGCCGAGGTCAAATTCGACTTGAACCGCATGAGTTTTCAAGTAGCGCAGTTCATTGCTGATCTGGACAAGCGGCAAACGGTTCTCTCGCTCCGCTCAGAGATCGAGCGTCTGGAGTTCCTGGTTCGCGTCATTCCCGAATATGTAGCGCAACGCGAAAGGATTGCACTCGCGAATCGCGTGGCCCCGCTGAACGGCCACTTAAAGGCCCAGATCGGAGAGTAATTTGCCGCGCCATCACCTGGTCTTTGATGCCGACGATACTCTTTGGGAAAACAACATTTACTTCGAAGAGGCGTTTGATCGGTTCTGCGATTACCTTTCGCATTCATCGATGTCGCCGGCAGAGATCCGTTCGGTGCTGGATGAGATCGAAATGGTAAATGCGAGGATTCACGGCTACGGGTCACGCAACTTCGGCCGTAACCTGGCCGCCTGCTATCAACACTTGGCGGAACGGCAGATCTCGCCCGAGGATCTCGAAGCCGTCATGGATTTCGCGCACGCCATACTCGAAAAGCCCCTGCAGTTGATCGAAGGCGTTCGAGAGACCGTGGCCGAACTGTCCGAACGCCACGAACTGACGCTGTTTACCAAGGGCGACCCGGAAGAGCAGCAGGCCAAAATCGAGCGTTCCGGGCTGGCGGGTTTCTTCGGGCACGCGGCGATCGTCAAAGAGAAGAACGAATCCGCTTACCGCCGGCTGGCGTCGGAGCGAGCGTTTTCACCGGAGCGGACCTGGATGATCGGCAACTCGCCGAAATCGGATATCAACCCGGCGCTGGCCGCGGGGTTGAATGCAATCTTCGTGCCGCATGCCCGCACCTGGACGCTGGAGCGGGAAGAAGTGCCGGCCAGTCATCCGCGCCTTCTCCGGGTTGAGAGCATCCAGGAGCTGACGAGATACTTCTGATTTATGGGCCACCGAAACCGATCCGCTATATGATCTAGTTAATGGCTGTCGCACCCGACAACTCGGCTCTGCAGGTTTTCTACGGTACTCTTCCGCTCGTTGGAGCCATTCTGCTAGCGCAATGGAATAGCAATCGCCGTCTGGACGATTTGAAAGCGGCCCTGAACAAACGCATAGACGATCTGACTTCGACCGTATCAAACGGATTCAACGAGGTAAATGACCGACTGGGACGCCTTGAAGGTCGGGTCAGCGATCTCGAAAAAAGCACTCGCATGATTCGCTCCTGAACAGGAGTACATCGTCCTACCGGAACGCGGCCGCTGAGAAGCTTGCGAAGTGCAACAGCGCTCCGGGGAAGATACCCAGAAAAAGAACACCAATCGCGCTGGCCCAGATCGCCACACGCAGGCTGATAGAAGGCGGCTGAAGTTGCTGCGTTGCCGGTCCCGGTTCCTGCATGTAAATCGCGACGATGATTTTCAGATAGTAATAAGCGGCGATACCGCTATTGATCAAACCGAGAACGGTGAGCCAGACCAGGTGTGAGTTCAGCGCAGCCTGAAAGACATAAAACTTTCCGAAAAATCCGCCGGTCAGAGGAACACCGATCAGCGAGAAGATGAAAATGGAAAGCAGAGCGGCGGTGGCGGGCTCGTGGCGGCCCAGACCAGCCAGGTCTTCGATCCTCACATAGGTTTCGTTTCGCTGGCTGATGTGACTTATCACGGCAAATGCTCCGATGTTCATCAGCGCATAGGCGGCCAGATAGAACATAGCGGCCGCGATGCCAATCTCGGAACTCGCAGTGAGTGCGATCAAAACATAGCCGGCGTGCGCGATTGAGCTGTAGCCGAGCAGCCGTTTGACGTTTGTCTGCAGAAGCGCGGCGAAGTTCCCAACAATCATGGTGGCGAGCGCGCAGCCCCACACCAGCCAGATCCAGCGCTCATGCAAGGGCCGGAATGAAGTCATGAACACACGGAAGAAGATCGCGAAAGCGGCCGCCTTCGGGCCGGCCGACATGAATGCGCTCACAGGCGCAGCCGCGCCCTGGTACACATCGGGCGCCCACATCTGAAATGGAACGATGGACACCTTGAAAGCGAACCCGACAAACATGAGGGCGGCCGCCAGCCCCGCAAGCAGCCCAGGCCGCGTTCCCTGCCCCAGAATGCGCCGGATCTCTTCAAGGTTCGTAGCGCCGATCAACCCATAGATCCATGCGATACCGTACAGCAGAAATGCTGTCGCAAAGGAGCCCAGCAGAAAATACTTCAACGCCGATTCGTTATTTCGGCGATCGTCGCGCAGGAAATCGGCAAGAACATAGGTCGCGATAGACGAAATTTCCAGCCCAATGAACACCATGATCAGATCGCTCGCGGTCGCCAAAATACATTGCCCGACAAGCGAGAAGAGAATCAGAGCATAATATTCGCCCGTTTGCGCATGCTCATTTTCAAGGTACGTGAATGACGCAAGAATGCAAAGAAAGCCGACAACCAGCACCAGACCTCGGAAGAACGTTCCATAACTATCGACCGTGATCATGTCGTGGAACGCCGGGCCGCCATTCGCGTTCGCCCAGATATTGGCACAAAACGCGAGGACGATCCCAATCAGGCCTAAGGCGCCGAGCGAAGTGCGCTTCCGGTTCTCAGGCATAGCGGCTTCGAAAATCATAATCGCGATTCCGAAGAGCGTTAGCAGAATCTCCGGCAGGAAGCGGATGTAATCGGCGCCGCTCAACTCGATGTTAATTGGCATGCGTGAACCCCACGAGGTGGACACCGGGAGGAATTGCGATTTTCACCCGGAACTGGTTGTTCATGTTTGTTTGATCGAGGAGGTGTGAAGTCGCCGAAGTAATGGGCGGCATGAACGATTGCGTGTAGCTGCCTAACCAGACCATCAGCAGAATGAGAGGCAGCAGCGGCAGCCAGTCGCGAGTAGAGAGATCGGGGAATCCGGCGACGCGCTCGCCGGGCTGGCCAAAGAATGTACGCTGGTACATCCACAGCATGTAAGCGGCGGACAAAATCACTCCGATGGCGGCCCAAACCGCCCAGGAAAAGTGCGCCAGCGCCGCGCCTTGCAGCACCAGAAATTCGCCGATGAAATTGCACAGTACGGGCAAGCCGATGCTCGCGAGCAACGCGATCATAAATGCGGTCGCGAGACCCGGCGCAGGTGTGCTGATGCCGCCGAAGTCCGCGATCTCGAGTGAACCCCGGCGCTGTTCCAAATAACCCGCCAGCAAAAAGAGCGCGCCCGTTGAGATTCCATGCGCGACCATCTGATACACGGCGCCATCCGCGCCCTGGTGCGTGAAGCTGAAAATGCCGAGCACGACAAATCCGAGATGGCTAACAGAGGAGTACGCGATCAGCCGTTTGATGTTCGGCTGAATCAGAGCGATCAGCGCTCCGTAGATGATGCCTGTAATCGCCAGTATGACCACCCAGCTCGAGCAGCGATGTGCGCCGGCTGAGGTGAGCGTGAGGCAGTAGCGCAGCAGCCCGTATGCACCCATCTTTGACATAACCGCCGCCAGCAGAAAAGTCGCCGGCGTCGGTGCTTCGGTATAGGCCTCGGGCAGCCAGGTGTGAAACGGGAAAATAGGAACCTTTACAGCGAAAGCGGCAAAGAAGCCCAGGAACAATAAGATCTGCTGTGTGGGCGAGAGCATGAACTGGCCGGCGTTGAGGCGGTTCATGATTTCAACAAAATCAAAGCTGCCCGCTTGCGTGTGCAGGTACAGGATCGCAACCAGCATCAAGGCGGAGCCCAGGAATGTGTAGACGAAAAACTTCACCGCTGCGCGCCCGCGGTTTCGGCCTCCCCAGCCGCCCACTAACAGGTACATGGGAACCAGGGCTACTTCCCAGAACACGTAGAAGACAAACAGATCGAGCGCGGTGAAGACGCCGATGATGCCGAATTCAAACAGCAGTAGCAGCGCGAAGAAGTTCTTGCGGCGCTCGGGAATCATGATGTCTGACGCCCAAACCGCGATGGGCAGCATAAACGTGGTCAGCAGAACGAGCCAAAGATTAATGCCATCCACTCCAAGATGGAAATGAATCTGCACAGCCGGGGCTATCGACCCAAAGCGTGTCGAAGGCCGAGCTGAAAGTAGCTCCGTTAGCCGCTGCTGGTCCGATCAGACCCAACGAGACGAAGAAAGTAACTAGCGACGTCAGCAGCGCGACTCCGAACGGAGCCTTGGACCCGCGCGGCATGAAAAGGACAATAAAAAACCCAATGAGCGGGATCAGCAACGTAACCAGCAAGAGGTTCATCGCCCACCCCCGAACAGGCCCAGAACAAAGATGACCAAGAGCGAGCCGGCCAGAACCCAGGTCGCGTAGTTACGAATGCTGCCCGATTGGATGCGCCGGAACAAGGCGCCCCAGCCGCGGACGGAATGAGCAAGGCCGCCCACCAATGCCGTGTCAATAATTCCTTCGTCGACGCCGCGCCAGAGCACAAATCGCGAAAAGCCTTCCAGAGGCTTTACAACCACTGCTCGATAGAACTCATCTACGTAGTATTTGTTGTAAACCAGCGTGTAAAATCCGCCCAGGGCATTCTTCGCGGATTCCGCCAGCGCAGGCCGTGCCACGTACAGCAAATACGCGATGAGGATGCCAATGATTCCGAGCGAGGCGGAGATTGTCATAGCGATGCTGTTTTCGTGCTCTGCCAGCGGGTATTGGCGCGAAAGAAATCCGGGAACGTTAATGTATCCGCCGAACACCGCCAGCACTGCGAGAATGATCAGCGGCAGCGTCATGACAAACGGAGATTCATGTGGATGATGGTGCCCGCGATAGCTTCCGAAGAATGCCAGGAAAAAGGCGCGGAACACATAGAACGCGGTCATTCCGGCTGTGATTGCACCCAGCCAGAACATCCAGGGCGTGTGCGCATACGCGGCGGATAAGATCGCGTCTTTGCTAAAGAAACCGGAGAAGCCGGGAAATCCGGAGATGGCGAAACTGGCGCACGCGAGCGTGATGCAGGTGATGGGCATCGCTCTTCTCAGACCGCCCATGTGCCGCAGATCCTGCTCGCCGCCTAAGCCGTGAATCACGCTGCCGGCGCCAAGAAACAGCAGACCTTTGAAGAAGGCGTGCGTCATCAGGTGGAAAATGCCCGTCGAATAAGCGCCGATGCCGACGCCCAGGAACATGTATCCGAGCTGCGAAACAGTCGAATAAGCGTAAACCTTCTTAATATCGTTCTGCGCCATGCCGATGGTTGCGGCGAAGAAGGCAGTCAGCACGCCGACCGTCGCGACGATCTCCATGGTTGCGGGCGCGTGATTGTAAAGGAATGACAGGCGCGCGATCATGTACACCCCGGCCGTTACCATGGTTGCGGCGTGGATCAGCGCGGAGACGGGAGTCGGGCCCGCCATGGCGTCCGGCAGCCACACATAAAGAGGTATCTGTGCGGATTTTCCGGTCGCTCCCACAAACAGCAGAGCAGTGATGACGGCCACCGTGCCGAAGCCCGCTTCTACCGGCATTGTTTGAACGGCGGCAGCCATTTTGCCGAAATCCAGCGTGCGGAAGGTCGCGACCGCGAGAAAGATCCCAAGCGAGAAGCCAAAGTCCCCGATGCGATTTACGATGAATGCTTTGTTCCCGGCGTTGCTCGCCCATTGCTCGCGAAAATAAAATCCGACCAGCAGGTAGCTGCACAGGCCGACGCCTTCCCAACCCACGAAAACGAGCAGGAGATTGGCGGCCGTCACCAGAATCAGCATGAAGAACATGAACAGGTTCAGATAGCTGAAAAACCGGTAGTAGCCGCCTTCATGCGCCATGTAGCCGATCGAATAAAAGTGAATCAGGAAACCCACGCCTGTGACAATCAGCATCATGATCGCGGTTAGGCGATCGACAAATAAATCGAACCCGATCTGCAGGAACCCGCTCTGAATCCAGGTGTAGTAATGCTCCGAATAGGCGGTGTCGATCGGCCAGAGCTTCGCCAGCACGAACAGCACATATAAGAAGGAAAGCCCGACAGAGCCGACCGCAATCAGGCTTACGAGCGGCTTGGAAAATCTGCGCCCGAACAGCCCGTTCAAAAGAAAGCCGAGTAACGGAAAGAAGGGAATGAGCCAGAGGTTCATGGTTCGCTCGAATTGATCTGCCGGTTAGAGCTTCAATGAATCCACTTCGTCGATTTGAAGCGTCCCGCGATTCTTGAATATCGTGAGAATGATCGCCAGCCCTACAGCCGCTTCCGCGGCAGCCACAACCATTACAAAAAAGGAGTAAATTTGCCCATCGATGCGATGCAGCTCATAGGAGAACGAGACAAAGCTGAGGTTCACGGCATTCAGCATGAGCTCTATCGACATGAACACCGTAATCACGCTCTTGCGGTAAACAAAACCCGCCACGCCGAGCGCAAAGAGAATGGCGCTCAAGACGAGATACCAGGAAAGTGGAACGTGGCCCATATCAATCGATCTCCTTACGCGCCAGGACAACAGCTCCGAGTATGGCAATCAGAATCAGCACTGAAATGACTTCGAACGGCAGCAGGTAGGTAGTGAACAGAAGCTGGCCGATGTGCTCCGCCGTGCCGCCAACCCAACTGCCGAACGAGACGGTGGCCAAGGGCGGAAGAACTCCGCGAATCAGGAATGCGAGGACTCCGACGAACGCCAGCAGCAGCGGAAGACCCGCAATCTGCGCGAACCATGATTTACTGCTCGCCTTCTCAGCTCCGGCATTCAGCAGCATGATCACAAAGATGAAGAGGACCATGACAGCCCCGCCATATACGATCATCTGCGCCATGGCGATAAACTCGGCGCCCAACAGCAAATAAAGAACAGCCAGCGAGCCCATGACGCCTATCAACGACAGAGCGCTCGAAATCGGATGCTTCTGCAGGACGAGGTTGAAGCCGCAGACGATTGCCACGACGGCACAGATGATGAACAGAACCGTATCGACCATCAGCAAATTCTCCGGCTGGCGCTAGAAGATTGCGACCAACAGCGCCGTCAGCAAAAGGTTAATCAGCGCGCATGGAAACAGGAACGTCCACGCGAAGTGCATCAGTTGGTCATAACGAAAACGCGGCAGCGTACCCCGTACCCAGATGTACGTAAAAAGCAGCGCCCCCACTTTCACCGCGAACCACCAAGCCGGAACCAGAATGGGTTGGAATAACGGCACAGCCCAGATGGCGGCAAGCACCAGCGCTCCCAGGCCGAAGATCGGAAATGTGACCCGATCCCGCCGCCGCGGAAACGGCTGCGTGAGCTGAAAAAAGCACAGGAAGGCTGCGATTACAAAGACTGCGGTTGGCGCCCAATTGGAATACGGCCCGGGAAAGAGAGGATGCCATCCACCTAGAAACAGCAGCGTCGCCACGCAGGTGATGGTCACCATGTTGGCGTACTCAGACATGAAGAAGCAGGCAAACTTCATGCTGCTGTACTCGGTGTGGAAGCCGGCGACCAGTTCGTTCTCTGCTTCCGGCAGATCGAACGGCACCCGGTTCGTTTCAGCGAAACCCGCGATCATAAAGATGATGAAGCCGAAGATCTGCGGGAACGGCATCTGAAAGATGTTCCAGCGCGGGATGAAGCCCAGATAATAGCCGGCCTGGCTATCCGCGATGGAGCGGAAACTCAAGTGGTTCGCCAAAAGCAGCGGCGAGACAATCACCAGCGTGAACGGAAGCTCATAACTGATCATTTGCGCGCTGCTGCGTAACGCGCCAAGCAGCGAGTATTTGTTGTTCGATGACCAACCGGCGAGCGCGATTCCGTAAACGCTCACAGCTCCGATGGCGAGTATGAATAATATGCCGACATTGAGGTCGCTGATCTGCATATACGTGCGCGTCCCGAAAACATCGATCTCCGGGCCGAACGGAATGACAGAAATGGAAATCAGGGCTAGTGCGACCGCGATGAAAGGCGCGAGCAGGTAGAAGAATCGGTTTACGTATGGAGGAAGCAGATCTTCTTTTGTAAGCAGCTTGAAGACATCCGCCATCGGCTGCATGAGGCCGTGCGGGCCGACTCGCAGCGGACCGGTACGCGATTGAATATGCGCCAGCACCTTGCGCTCCACCCATTGCAGGTAGGCGAGCGTCGTCATGAAAATTGCAAAGACGATTACAATTTTGATCAGGCTGACGATGTAGAAATTCATTAGTCCTGTACCGTTTCGAGCTGGCCGCTTCCCTGCTCAATCAGCGGCCGGATGTGAGGATCGTGGTACAAAGCGCCGGGCGCCTCAATCACGCTATTCAGCATTCCTGAGAAGCGCCCGAGCGTTCCGGAACTAAACAGTGTGTTGCCCGCCGGGCGAATCAGCTCGGGGCGGGATTCGAAGCGGACCGGTCCATTGACGGGCGCGGTTGCCGCCGCGCCGCCGGTTTCGATGACGCCGAACGGAAGCGAATCATAACCGCGGACATTGGCGCGGATCTCCTGAAAGACCGGATCGACTCTGGTAGCTCCAAGATCTGCCCGCATCTCCTTTGCGAGCAGGCCAATGATATCGAGGTCGGATTTGGTGCCCATCGTCTTGGGGCCTCTGCTCAATTTCTGGACATCGCCGCAGACGTTCGTGAAGGTCCCGTTCTTTTCGTAAGCGGACATGGCCGGGAAAACAACTTCCGCCCGGCGGGCGGTCTCCGTCAGAAAGAGATCGTTGACGACCAGAAACGCGTTTGCCGCGGTCAGCGTTTGCCGGGCGAGAGGATTCGAACCCACTACCCACAGCGCCTCGAGGTTCGCATCACTCAGCATCTGATCGTAGTTCATGCCCGGCTGGAGTCCAGCTTCTGAAACCGGCCGGTAGCCGGGAAGTAGATCGGGCAGCAGCCCCATGTCTGACGCGCCGCGTGAATTGGCGTAATCGAGCAGGCAGACGTACTTCACGGGGATACCAAGTGAATCGCCAAAGGAAACGAGCTGGCGCACGGCGCCGGCCTTGATACTGCCGCCGAACAGGATGATGAGCTCGGGCTCGGCAGCCAGCTTGTCGCGAAGGTCGTTCAACGACTTCGAACTCGCGGCCCGCTTCGGCGCGCACGCCGGTTCCGTAATTGTCTTCGCGCACTGGTCCCGGAGTAACAGCATAGACACGCGCCTTGTGATGCCGCCAGTTGGCGCGAAGCTGGAACGCGAGCAGCGGATGCTCCTGCGCCAGATCGCTATTGACGATCAGTGCGGCTTTGGTTGTATAGAGATCGGCAGTTGTGGCGAGCGCGTTCGTGCGGCCGCTCAGAGCATCCAGCAAAGTCGCGATATCGCCGGTACGGTGATGGTCAATGTTAGAGGTGCCCATGACCTGGCGCGCGAACTTCTGCAGCAGATAATTCTCTTCGTTCGTCGTCCGGTTTGAGCCGATCACGCCGAATTTGCCGTTGCGCGCCTTCACCTCCGTGAATTTCTTGGCTACGGTGGCAAGCGCGATCGCCCACGAGACCGGCTTCAGCTCGCCGTTCACGCGGACCAGAGGCGAGGTCAAGCGCTCGGGGTTTTCGTTGAAGTCGAACGCGTAGCGGCCTTTGACGCAGAGAAACTCACCGTTGACGCCGGACCGGTCGCGGTTGTTGGCGCGAATGATTCGGTCATTGCGCACGCCGAGCGTCGTTTTGCAGCCGTTCGAACAGTGCGTGCAGATCGTTCCGACGTGTTCCATTTCCCATGGCCGCGTTTTGTAACGATAAGTGCCGGAGGTCAGGGCGCCGACCGGGCAGATATCAATGCAGGCGCCGCATTCATCGCATTCCAGGTGATCGCCTCGATTGGGAACGATTTCAGAAGCAGCGCCGCGGTTACCGATGCCGAGCGCGCCGACCCCCAGGCCTTCCCCGCAGATGCGGACACAGCGGTAGCACAGAATGCAGCGCGGCGCATCGTAGAAGACGATCGGCGACCATTGCTTCTCGTCGACATGCAGCTTACTTTCTACGTAGCGGCTTTCACCTGCGCCGTAGCGGAAGACCATGTCCTGCAGCTCGCATTCGCCGCCTTTGTCGCAGACCGGGCAATCGAGCGGATGATTTGTCAGCAGGAATTCGAGCGTGCCCTTGCGCGCCTGCTTGACCTGAGGCGAATCCGTGTGAACGACCATGCCTTCGGCCACCGGCAGCGTGCAGGCAACCTGCAGCTTCGGAGTTTTTTCGACTTCCACCAGGCACATGCGGCACGCGGCCTGCAAAGAGAGGCCATCGTAGTAACAAAAAGCGGGAATCGCAATACCCGCTTCTTTGGCCGCGTTGATGAGCAAAGTGCCGGGTGCGGCCTGCAGTTGCTGGCCGTCGATCGTAAAATTGACTGGGTCAGCCATAGTTTCTACTTCAAACAGTCCTAAACATGAATCAGTTCCGGAACCGATGCTGCCGCTTGCGGGCTGCGGCGGCGCCGCTTGCGACTTCTTTAGATATTCTTCGAATTCACCCCGGAACTTAGTGATAAATCCGGTAGTCGGCATGGCAGCCGCATCACCCAGCGCGCAGAACGTTCTGCCGAGCATGTTATTGGCGAGTTCCGCGATTGTCTCGATGTCGCGCTCCGTGCCGCCGCCTTCATGGAAGCGCGTCAGGATTTTCTTCAGCCAGGTGGTGCCTTCGCGGCAGGGAATGCACCAGCCGCAGCTTTCATGCGCATAGAACTTGATTGTCCGCAGCGCCACCGCGACGATATCAGTATCTTCGTCCAGCACCACGAGACCGCCCGAACCTGCCATGCTCTTCAGCTTCGCGAGCGAATCAAAGTCGAGCGGCAGGTTTTCGCATTCGGTGGGCGTCAGCACGGGCGCTGAGGAACCGCCCGGGATGACAGCCTTCAGCTTCTTGCCATTGCGCATGCCACCGCAGACCTCGTTGATGAGGCGCATCATGGGAAATCCCATCGGCAGCTCATAAACGCCCGGTTTGTTCACGTGGCCTGAAACGCACATGAGCCGCGTTCCACCATTCTTCGGGGTACCTAGGCCCGCATACCACGCCCCGCCGTTGCGAAAAATGACCGGGACCGAGGAGAACGTCTCGGTGTTGTTCAGGATAGTTGGCGACTGAAACGCGCCGACAACGGCCGGGAATGGCGGTTTAAGCCGCGGAACGCCGCGCTTACCCTCTAGCGATTCGAGCAGCGCCGACTCCTCGCCGCATTCGTAAGCGCCTGCTCCGGTGTGGGTGTACAGATCGAAATCCCAGCCAGAGCCTAGAATATTCTTGCCGAGATAACCGCGCTCATATGCTTCCGCAATGGCGCGATCGACGATCTCAATCAGATAGCGGTATTCACCGCGTATAAAGATGTAGCCTTTGTTGGACTTGATCGTCCAGGCGGCGATCAGCATCCCTTCGATGAGTTGATGCGGATCGTTTTCCATCAACAGGCGATCTTTGCAGGTACCGGGCTCGCTTTCGTCCGAATTGCAAATGACGTACGTCGGTTTGCCGGTTGTGCGCGGAACAAAACTCCATTTCATGCCGGTCGGGAAACCGGCGCCGCCGCGGCCACGCAGAGAGGAAACCTTCAGCTCTTCGATGATGGCTTCCGGTGTCATGCCGAGAGCTTTCCGGATCGCCACGTATCCCTCGTTCGCCAGATAGGTGTCGATGGAAGTCGAGTTCGGCAGATCGAATCGCTGTGAAATGACCCGTACTTCTAATTCGCTGGGTTCGTTGTAGCGCATGATTTCGCCTAAGAGGCCTTTTTCTGGTAAGTGCCGTCGCGCAGCGCGTCCATCAGGCGATCAAAACGCTCCGGCGTCACATAATGATGGAAATCGTAGTTGATCTGAATCGCCGGAGCCCAGGAACAGGCGCCCATGCATTCCACTTCTTCCAGAGAAATGAGGCCGTCCGGCGAGACATCCTTGTTTCCCAGACCTAAAGTCCGGCTGGCGTGCTCGTATAGCTCCTCGCCGCCCAGTGCCTGGCAGGCGATGTTCGTGCAGACCTGTACGTGGTACTTGCCGAGCTTGTGGCGATGAAGCATCGAGTAGTAGCCGATTACTTCATCCACCTGCAGTACCGTAACGCCGCAGCGGCGCGCAACTTCCTCGATTAACTCCTGAGATACGCAACCCACTTCATCCTGCCCGTACAGCAGCATTGGAACGACCGCGGAGCGCTTCCGGCCAGGAGGATAACTGTTCAACAGTTTCTCGAATCGCGCCTCGAGTTCCGGTGAGAAAGTCATAAGCTACCGATCAACGTCTCCCAGCACGAAGTCCATGCTTCCCATTGCGGCGATGGAATCGGCGATCAGCACGCCCTCGAGCATGGCCCCGAGCGATTGCAGGTTGCCGAAACTGGGCGTTCGCATGAAAACGCGATGCGGATTCGCGGTTCCATCGCTCACGACGTAATAACCAAGCTCACCGCGGGGGGATTCAACCACGGCATACACTGAGCCGGGCGGTACGCGATACCCTTCCGTGACGATCTTGAAATGGTAGATGAGAGACTCCATTTGCGTCTTCATCTTTTCCCGATCCGGCAGCAGGATATGCGGCGCGTCGGCCTGATACGGGCCTGACGGCATGCCTTCAAGCGCCTGGCGTACGATTTTGATGCTTTCCCGCATCTCGTCCATGCGAACCTCAAAGCGCGCATAGACATCGTTCGCGGTACGCGTCGGGATTTCGAAATCGAAACTCGGATATGCGCCGTATGGCGAATCTTTCCTGGCGTCGGTTTTCAATCCCGCGGCGCGCAGCATAGGGCCTGTGACGCCGAGCTCAATCATCATGTCCAGATCGAGGCCGCCCACACGCTGGGTACGGTTGCACCAGATTGGATTCGACATCAGCAGGTTCTGATACTCTTCGATTCCGCGGGCGAGACGCTCGATGAGGGCGGAAATAGCCCGATGCCAGCCGCGCGGCGGTTCGAGAGCAAGACCGCCCGGACGGATATAACTGGTCATCATTCGCTGGCCGGAATACATCTCGAACACTTTGAGAATGTCTTCGCGCTCGCGGAAGCAATAGAAGTAGACGCTCATGGCGCCGATGTCGAGCGCATGCGTGCCGAGCCAAACTAAGTGGCTCGAAAGGCGCTGCAGCTCGCACAGCATCACACGCTGCCACTGCGCAAACGCCGGAATCTCGAGCCCGAGCAGCGCCTCAACGGCCAGCGCATAGCACTGGTTGTTATTCAGATTGGAGAGATAATCGACGCGATCGGTTAAAGGGACTACCTGCTGGTATTTCTTGACTTCGCACTCCTTCTCGATTCCGGTATGCAGGTAGCCGATCTCAGGCCGTGCACTCAAGATGGTTTCGCCATCGAGCTCCAGCACGACTCGCAAGACTCCATGGGTCGACGGATGCTGCGGACCCATGTTCAAGGTCATACGGCGCGCCGTACTGGGCTTTGGATATTCGAGTCCGGACGGGTCTGCTACCGACAACTCATGCTCGGCGTCGAGAGACGCGAAGTGTGCGTAGTCTTCCCTGTCTTTCATTTGAACTTCCTTCTATAAGGTCCAAGTCAGCCCACCGGGCAGGTATGGGCTACTCATCTTTGTAGGAGTACTTGTGCCCGTGCACCGGATAGTCCTTGCGCAACGGATGGCCTTCCCAGTCCGCCGGCATCATGATCCTCTCGAGGTTTGGATGGTTGCGAAACACCACGCCAAACAGGTCAAAGACTTCTCGCTCGTACCAGTTTGCTCCGCGCCAGACAGAACAGACGGAATCGATTGGCTCTCCTTCGGTGAGGCGAGCTGTCAGGCGCAGCCGGCGATTGTTTTTGTAAGAACGGAGGAAGTACACCACCTCAAAGCGGGGAGACCTGGGCCACCAATCGACACCGGTAATCCCGATAACCTGCTCAAATCCGGCTGTGTCCTTCAGAAGGCGGCAAACGGGTACGATCCGGGCGGGATCAATGTACAGAACGGGGCCATCCGCGGCCATCACGACGTCGACAATGGCATCGGGAAGCTTGCCTTCAATTGCAACCGCTGTTGGATCCTGCGCAATCGCCTCAGGCAGCACGTTTGCCCGCCCCTCTTTCTTTCCGCTTCATCTCGCGCAGCTCGTCGACCGACCAGTTCAGTACACCCTTCTTCCAGATGTAGTAGAAGCCGCAGAGAACGAGCACGATGAACAGGAACATTTCAACAAAAGCGAAGAACTTGAGCTGGCGGTAAACGACCGCCCATGGATAGAGAAATACGGCCTCTATATCAAAAAGGATGAAAACCATGCCGACGAGATAGAATTTGACCGTAAAGCGCTCGCGCGCGTTACCAACGGGCTTCATGCCGGATTCGTAAGGCGAGGACTTGATCGGATCCTTGACGCGCCTTCCAAGCACCGCCGATAGCCCAATCATGGCCCCCGCGACCGCGATCGCGATCAAGATCTGGATAAGGACCGGAAACCACGTATCGGCGTAAGTGGTGGGCATCGAATTTAAATACCAGATTAGCAACGAGGAAAGTCTCTATAATCAGGTCAGGAACACTGATCGCAAGTGCAGCCCGATGTGATCTCGATTTTTGTCAATGGCGAACTCCGAGAGGTGCCGGCTAATCAGTCGGTAGCCGGTCTGCTTCAACTGCTCGAGCTTCCAGCCGAGCGGATCGCGGTGGAAATGAACAGAGCGTTGGTGCGCAAGCGAGACTGGCAGAACGTAACCGTCCCCTCGGGCGCGCAGCTCGAAATCGTAGAATTTGTCGGCGGCGGGTGAGAGCGTCGCAGTGGCGAGCGAAGCGGGACGATTGCAAAAACAGGAACGGACGTTTTTTCCTGTCTTGACTACGGCCAAAGGTCTAGTAAAATCTTGGGAGCCGATAAATCCGAAAACGGAAAGTGGGCGTAATGTTCAAAACACGCAGAGCTCGTCCTGATTTACCGTTCGACTCCGGCCGGGGGGATCGAGGACAGCCGGTAGCGAATCGCACCGAGAAGTCCGCCCCGCAGCGGACCTATACGAGCACGGATGCGGCTCGCATTGCCCAGGTCAGTCTGCGACAGCTGCAATGGTGGGACGAGCGAAAGGTTGTTTCACCGCGCCACGAGGGCCATAAACGGATTTACCTTCCAGAAGAAGTGATCGAGATTACGGTCATTGCGGAGCTTCGCCGAAAGGGTTTTTCGCTTCAGAAGATCCGGCGCGTTCTGCGATTTCTGCAGCGCGAGATGGGGCGGCGGCTCTCAGAGGTTTTCTCTTCCGAATCCAGGTTGCATCTTCTGACCGACGGCAAGTCGATTTTTCTGGAAGATCAGCAGGACCGCATCATAGATCTTTTGAAGAACGCCCGCCAGCCCATGTTCCTGGTTTGCGTCAGTGACCAGGTGCGGCGGCTCGACGAGGTCCCTAAGAAGGGCATGCGCAGCGAACCGGCCGCTGCGAAACGTGCCCGCGCCGCCGGATAATTGCTGCTGCAACAATCGTCTGCGGCACATTAACGTCTATACTGAAGACGAGATCCTGGAGGTAGAATTGTCGTCCCAGCGGCGGTATTTTCTTTTTGTTCCCCTATTTTTGGCTATTTGCGCCCTAATTGGCGGCTTCTTTGGACCGGGCACGCTGCCTGTTGCCGCGGCGCAAGCCTCCGCACAGCGCGCGCCGGGCTCCGATGAGGATGTGAAGGCGAGCCTTCAGGAGTTCGCTCAGGTCTACGATACGGTTGCTCAGAACTACGCAGACAAGCTCTCACCCGATAAGGCGATCTACTCCGGGGCGATTCCGGGCATGCTGCGCACCCTCGATCCGCACTCGAACTTCTTTGATCCGAAGGAATTTGCAGGGCTGCGCGAAGAGCAGCATGGCAGCTACTACGGCATCGGAATGATGATCGGGCAGCAGCCGCGCACCGGCAAGCCGATTGTGGTTCATCCGTTCGCGGGCACGCCTGCCTACAAAGCCGGGCATCCGGCCGGGCGACATGCTGATGGAAGTGAACGACAAGCGAGTGGACAACCTGAATACCAGCCAGGTTGCGGAGATGCTGAAGGGACCGAAGGGCACCAAGGTTCAGGTTGTCGTAAACCGGGAAGGCGCGCCCAAGCCCATCACCTTCAATCTGGTTCGGGATGAGATTCCACGCAACAGCGTATGGAAGGCGTTTTGGATCAAACCGGGGATCGCCTACATCCGCATTGAATCTTTCACGGAGACCACCAGCAAAGAACTGGAAGACAACCTGAAGGAGCTGGGCGAGCAGAATATTCACGGCCTGATTCTTGACTTGCGCGAGAATCCGGGCGGGCTGCTGCAGGAAGGCGTAGCGGTAGCCGGCCACTGGCTGGATCGCGGACAGGTGGTTGTCTCGCATCGCGGCCGCGCGTATTCGGAGAAGCCGTATCTCGCTCGCGGCAGCCAGTATGGCGAGAGCTATCCGATCGTGGTTCTGGTGAATCGCTACTCGGCATCGGCCGCGGAGATCGTGGCGGGCGCTCTGCAGGATCATGACCGGGCGTGGATCCTGGGAGATACCACTTTCGGCAAGGGCCTGGTTCAGACGGTTTACCCGTTGAGCGACAATACCGGGCTGGCGTTGACAACGCAGCATTACTACACGCCGAGCGGCCGCCTGATCCAGCGCAACTACTCAAATATTTCGTTCCTGGACTACTACTACGGCAAGCGCGGCAGCTCGAAGGATCCGACCGATATCAAGCAGACCGATCTTGGCCGGACGGTATTCGGCGGCGGCGGCATCACGCCGGACCAGAAGTACGATGCGCCGAAGATGGATGCTTTCGAGTTGAACGTGGTTCGCAAGAACAGCTTCTTCGATTTCTCTGCGTACTACTTCTCGAACCACAGCACGTCGCTCCCGCAAGGCTGGACGCCTGATGAAGCGACGCTCGAAAGCCTTCACGATTACCTGATTAAGCAGGGCATCCAATTTTCAGAGGCGGACTGGACACGCGATCACGGCTGGCTGCGCGATCAGCTTCGCGCCCAGATGTACATCACAGCGTTCAGCTTCGAAGAATCGCAGCGAGTGGGCGTCGAGCAGGATCCTGAGGTCCAACTGGCGATCGCCGCAATGCCGAAGGCGGCGAATCTTTTGACAGAATCCAAAGCGAGATTTGAAAAACAGCGAGCGAGCCTGGTTCACTGAAAACAATTGAATAGGCTCGCCTCAAGAATAGATTGAGTTCAGCGCCCGTTACACCGTCTTCCTGTCAGGTTTCAGCACCGAATTGCGCTCCGCAGATTACGGTGCTCGATACGGGCGGGCAATATACCCATCTCATCGCTCGCCGGGTACGGGAGCTGGGTGTCTATGCAGACGTCGCGCCGAGTGACACGCCCGCGGCGGAACTCAGCTCACGTAAGGGCATCATCATTTCAGGCGGGCCCGCGAGCGTGCTCGAATCCGGAAGTCCTGACATCGATCCCAAAATTTTAGAAGCGGGCGTTCCTGTCTTAGGGATTTGCTACGGCCACCAGTTAATTGCGCACCATCTGGGCGGGAAGGTTCAGAAGGGCGATCACGGCGAATATGGCATTGCGCATCTGACCGTGGCGACGAACGACGCGCTATGGAACGGCGCTAAAAGAGTCGCAGATCTGGATGAGCCATTTCGATACGGTTGCGTCCGTTCCTCCGGGATTTCGTGTGACCGCGTCTTCCGAGGTCACGGGCATCGCAGCGATGTCGGATGCAGGCCGCAAGCTGTTCGGCATTCAGTTTCACCCGGAAGTGGTACACACGCACGCCGGCAGGCAGATCCTCGAGAACTTTCTTTTTGACATCTGCGGCGCTGCCAAGGACTGGAATGTTTCGCAGCGCGTCCCACTCCTCGAAGAACAGATTCGTGCCGTGACGGGAGACCGGAGCGTGTTTTTCTTTGTCAGCGGCGGCGTGGATTCGACGGTAGCCTACACGCTCTGTCTGAGAGCGCTCGGGCCAGACCGCGTGTACGGCATCTACGTGGACACGGGCCTGATGCGCAAAGGCGAGACCGAGTTCGTCCGTTCGATTTTCAGAGAGCTTGGCGCGAAGAATTTTCTGGTGGATGAAGCAGAAGCAGAGTTTTTGTCGGCATTGAACGGCATTGTCGATCCGGAACAGAAGCGCCTCGCGATTGGCGAGCAGTTTGTAAAGGTGCAGGAACGCATTCTTGCGACAGAGCACTTCCTGGATGGTCACTGGATTCTTGGACAGGGCACGATCTATCCGGACACGATCGAATCGGGAGGCAGTGCGAAGTCGGATCTCATCAAAACACATCACAACCGGGTCGCGGGCATTCAGGCGCTCATCGATTCAGGACGGATCATCGAGCCGCTGACTTCGTTTTACAAAGACGAGGTTCGCGAGATTGGCCGCGAGTTGTCTGTTCCCGAGAAGTTTTTGTCGCGGCATCCGTTCCCCGGACCCGGACTGGCGATACGCTGTCTGTGCGCAAGACGCGGCGCGCCGGTCGAGTTGACGCCGGAAGGGTTCCTTCTGCCGATCTGCTCGGTGGGCGTGCAAGGCGACGCACGCAGCTACCGGCATGTTCTGGCGATTCCGGACTGCCCCACCCGCGAGCACATCGAAAAGACTGCGCCGTCGCTCGCCAACACAAGATCGGATATCAACCGCGTGATTGCTCTCTGCGGAACCAAGTTTGCCCCGGCGGGCCTGCAGGTTTCGGGCGCGACAATTACGAAGGCACGGCTTGACGTACTAAGGGAAGCGGATGCGATCGTGCGTGAATTTTCGCTGGAAATCGGGTTTGACGAAAAGGTCTGGCAATTTCCAGTAGTGCTGATTCCGCTTGGCGCGCCGGGCGCCCGTGAGTCCGTGGTGCTGCGGCCAATCAATTCGGTGGACGGCATGACGGCGGATGTGGTTCTGATGCCCGAAGAAGCTTTGCAGAAGCTTACTCAGAAACTCCTCGCGATCCCCGAGGTTTGCGCTGTCTTTTACGACCTCACGCACAAGCCACCGGGTACCATCGAGTGGGAGTGAATCAAAACTCTCGATGAGAATACAAAAAGCGGTCATTACGGCAGCCGCACCGCGGCAGCGCACTCTTCCGCTGCAGACCCTCATCGACCGCGACGGCCAGGAAAAGCCGGTGCTGCGCATCATTCTTGACGAGCTGCGCGGCGCGGACATCGGCGAGGTCTGCGTTATCGTTTCGCCGGGTGATGAAGAGGCGTACGCGCGTGCCGTAGACGACCGAACTGTCCAATTCATCAGCCAGCCTGAACCGCTCGGGTATGCGCACGCGCTCTACTGCGCGCGATCGTTCACCGGCGACTCTCCATTCCTCCATTTGGTGGGCGATCATCTCTATGTCGCCAGCAACAGCTCCAGCTCCACGCGCAGACTTGTTCAGGTTGCCGAAGAACAAGAGTGCGCGGTTTCCGCCGTGCAAGCGACACGCGAATCGCTGCTTCCGCTATACGGGACGATTGGCGGACAGCGTGTGGCGGGGAAGCAGGACCTGTACCGGATCGAGAGAGTGATCGAGAAACCGACTCCTACGGAAGCGGAGCAGAGCCTCCACATTTCCGGCCTGCGGGGCGGATATTATCTGTGCTTCTTCGGCATGCATGTCCTGACACCGGCGGTACTGGAAATTCTTGCGCGAATGCTGGGGAGCGAGCCGAAAAAAGTGAGCTTTTCGAGCGCGTTGAATGAACTCGCCGGGCGAGAACAGTACCTGGCACTCGAGCAAACCAGCCGCCGCTACGATATCGGTGTGAAGTATGGATTGTTTCGGGCGCAGCTAGCGCTCGCTCTGGCAGGCAAGGATCGGGAGACAGTGCTCGCGCAATTGCTGGAACTGGTGGCGCTGCGTGAAGCCGAAGCAAACCCGGCTGGGCAACACGTTTGAGCGAGCTGGTCCGAATCATCACGGAGGCGGATCCGGCCGTTCGGAATAAATCGGTCGATCAATTCTGCCGGAACGCCTCTACGGATGAGTTGCTCTGCGAGGCATCGGCGCTCGAACGATTCCGGCGCGCGAGCGATAACTTATATGAGCGCGTACGGGCGCAATTCTTCCTCTACGCAATTCATCGCTTTCACCTGCCGTACCGGCCCGAGATAACCGCCGCGGGCCTCATCCCATATGAGGTGTCGGCGCATTTGTTCAAGCGACGCTTCGAAGAGGCGATCCAGGTTCTGCTGCGTACGCAGGCAGCCGAACCCAACGCCGCACTATCGAGCGCTTTTGCGGCCGCTTACCGGGGTCTTGCATTCAAAACGCTGGCAGACCAGGTGCGGCAGAGCGTTCGTTCCGTGCGGGGAAACCAGTGGATGTCGCGGATCGGGCATCCGGAAGAGTATCCGCTACGCATCCGGCCTGAACTGTGCGTTCGGACGTCTTCGAATCAGCCCTATCCGATCCTGCGCGAAGCAACACCGGTGCGCATGGATCTCACACACAGCGCGTGGAGCGACATCTTCTTCCTCGGAATGGATTTTCCGGAAGCAGCACGGGTCTTGAATGTTTCGATCGACCTGGCGGTTCGCGGTCATGCGGCGGGGCAACCGAAGCCGCCGGTGGAGGCGTATTTCCGGGTCATTGACGAGCCGGTGCTTCGCTTGACCAGCGTGGATCTGGGTGCAAGCGCAGATATCACGACGTTCGCCGAGGTCTTCGATTTCGCGCCGAGATTACCTCGGCCTGCTGAAAGCGGCTGTGATCGCCTCGGGAATTGTTCCGCCCGCCATGGAAGGAGCGGTTCAGCCGCTGAGCGCGCTACTTGCGAAGCTCACCGGCGACGGGTCGCGGCATCGAACTTGTGAGCCGCGTGCGTGACATCCCCAAGGGATCGCGGCTGGCGGTTTCGACGAATCTGCTCGCCAGTCTGATTTCCGTCTGCATGAGGGCCACGGGACAAGCCCGCCGGTTGACCGGAGTGTTGGAGGAATCGGACCGGCGATTGGTTGCCGCAAGAGCCATTCTGGGCGAGTGGCTGGGTGGATCAGGGGGAGGCTGGCAGGATTCGGGCGGCGTGTGGCCGGGAATCAAAGTGATTCAGGGAGTAGAAGCGACGGAGGGCGATCCTGAGTTCGGGATCAGCCGCGGCCGCTTGCTTCCGAGCCATCACGTCTTTGCGCAGAGCGAGATTGGCGACGAGGCTCGGCAAAAACTGCAAGAGAGCCTGGTGCTGGTGCATGGCGGCATGGCGCAAGACGTGGGACCAATCCTTGAGATGGTGACCGAGAAATACCTTTTGCGCTCGGAACGCGAATGGACCGCGCGCAATGAGGCCCGGCGCATTCTCGATGAAGTTGTCGACGATCTCAAAGCCGGGAATGTGCGGGCGATCGGCGCTGCCACGGAGCGGAACTTCTTCGGCCCGATCCAGAGCATCATTCCGTGGGCGAGCAACCTGTATACGGAATCGCTGATTCGCCAAGTACGAGCAGCGGCCGGTAACGATTTCTGGGGATTCTGGATGCTGGGCGGGATGGCGGGAGGCGGCATGGGATTCATGTTCAGTCCTGCGGCCAAAGCAGAGGCGCAAGAACAGCTGGCGAGCATCATGCGTTCGACGAAGGCGCGCCTGCAAGATGCGGTTCCCTTTGCCATGGATCCGGTGATCTACGACTTCGCCATCAACGAGCGTGGCACGTACGCCGAGCTTCTGGAGGACGAGCGAAGCCTCATGCCCGAGGGCTATTACACGCTGCTGGTTCCAGGCCTGCTGCGCAAGGACCCGCGGCTGATGCCGCGCTCGCGCCGAGTAGAGCTCGATCGCTTCAGCAGCGCGTGCCGCAATCTGCCGGAGTATGCGGGCATGGTGCAGAGCCTGTTTGACCGGTTACTGCCGTCGTCATCGCAGGAGGAAAACGAGCAGCCGCACACACTGGCGGAGCTGCTTCGAGAGAACGGTTTCGATCGAGTGGCGCATGAACAGATCAGGAGCGATCTTCGCAACGGCAGAATCGGCCTGGCGCAGAACAGGCTGCCGGTTTCGAGCCGAATCGAGGACGTGGAGCCGTCTGACATCTTCGATGCGCGGAATGGCGAGGCGGCGCGGCGGTTCCGGGCACGAGGGCGCTGAAGCTTTGCGGAGCGGGACAGTGGCGGTGGTTTCGATGGCGGGAGGAGCGGGAACGCGCTGGACGCATGGCGCAGGCGTGGTTAAAGCGCTGAACCCGTTCTGCAAGCTGGGCGGCGGATACCGGAATTTCATCGAAGTGCATCTAGCCAAGACGCGCCGCACCGCGCGCGAGTTCGGAAGCAGCATTCCGCACGTGGTGACGACAAGCTACCTCACGCATAAACCCATTGAGAATTTCGCTGTCGCGCGAACTGGGGAATAGCGCCGGTGTTTTTCTATCGCCGGGCCGGAGCATCGGGCTCAGGCTTATACCGATGGCGCGCGATCTGCGATTTGCGTGGGAAGAATTATCGCAGCAGGTGCTCGATGAGCAGAAGCAAAAAGTGAGGGACAGCCTGCGCGCTGCTCTGATTCAGTGGGCGGAGAATGCAGGGGAAGGATCCGACTACACCGACAATTTGCCAGCACAATGCCTGCATCCGACCGGGCACTGGTACGAAGTTCCCAACATGCTGCGCAATGGGGTTCTGTGCGAGCTGATCACGCGCTATCCGCGATTGAGACATCTGATGGTCCATAACATCGATACGGTTGGTGTGAGTCTGGACCCAGCGTTGTTCGGCTATCACTTGAGCCGGGGCGCCGCATTGACGTTCGAGGTGATCGCGCGGCATATCGATGACCGCGGCGGAGGACTGGCGCGCGTCGATTCGCGAGTCCGGCTGGTGGAAGGCCTGGCGCTACCTTCGGAGCAGCTCGAGTCGTCGCTTTCTTACTACAACTCAAACACGTTCTGGGTTGACATCGACAAGCTGCTGGCAGCCTTCGGCCTTACACGCAGCGAGCTTGCCGATGCAGAGAGGGTCACGGCCGCAACTCGCGAGCTGGCGGCTCGGATGCCTACCTACGTGACGTTGAAAGATGTCAAGAAGCGCTGGGGCAAGGGGCAGGAAGACATTTTCCCGGTCGCACAGTTTGAAAAGCTCTTTGTGGACATGACCTCGATCGCGGAGATCGACTGCGCATTCATGGCCGTTTCGCGGGAGCGCGGACAGCAGTTGAAGGAACCAGCGCAGCTGGATGGCTGGTTACGGGATGGCTCTGCGAAGTATGTCGAGTCGCTGTGCGACTGGTAGTAGGCGCACGAGGAGCGGCCGGGCGATTCTGCGAAACGAACTTCGGCGAAGGGCGAACACGAATCTTTATTTCCTGTTGATTCCATGACTTGCGAGCTTTGACGGCGGCTCCGGGACGGCCGGGTTGCGGATACTCGGGCGAGATGGCAAGCCAGCGCAAAGGTCCGGGACAGGGTGCGGGCGGTGGTCCCAAGAGCGCCGAAGGGAAGAAGAATTCGAGCAAAAACGCGACTACGCATGGCGTGCTGTCGAAGAGGCTGATTCTGCCAGGCGAGAGTCAGGAGCAGTTCGATGAAGTGTGGAACGGCTGGTGGGAGGAGTATGAGCCGGAGGGCTATGCCGAAGAACGCCTGGTGACGATGCTGATTCATAACGACTGGTTTTTGCAGCGGGCGATGCGCGCGCTGGCAGACGCGGAAGCGGCGCTTTTTGGACAGGAGGATTTGGAGCCGGCGGACTGGACCGAAGAGCAGCGCTCGCATTTGCAGGTGATGCAGCGGTATAAGACCACGGCGGAGCGGTCGTTTTATCGCTCACTGGCGGCGGTGCAGGGGTTGCGGAGGGACCGGGTTTACATGCTCAAGGAATCGACACGGCAGGAACGGCGGATCGGCGAGCTGGAACGGGAGTACGAGGAGTTGAAGAAGCGCGCGCCGGAACCGGAGGCTGAGCCGCTGGGCGACTCGTCACCTTTGCGCACTGCTTCCGCACCGGCACGTTCCGCTGCGCAATGCCATCGTCCATTGGCGGGCAAGGAACCTTTGCCGAAGAACGCGGGCTATCGACGTTTTGGTGGAACCGGTTGACGTGCGACCCGGTTTCAGTATCTGGATTGGGCTTTACTTGTCCAAAAATCGGGGGATCAAGCGGACTTTTCGTTCCGCATGTCGCTTACAGTTTCCGGATTGCCGAGACTCAGGAGCAACTCGGAAACTAAACACTAGGCCGTTAGGCGTGATCTATCCGGTAGAAGTTAAATCTACAATAAGGCGACTCGTCGAGGACCGAGCCACGTTCCTAATGGTGCGCTGTCTGTAGGCAAAAGCCAATGCTGCGGGAACGCTTGAGTCGCGGCAGCAAAGTTCCCGGCCTGGTGAGCGCTTTGCCCCCCGATACCCAGTCGCTCAATCCTTTAGCCGCGGCATTCACGGCGGCGCTGCACAATGTCAGCAGCGCAATGCAGTAGATCATCGGCTTCACTTTCGTCTTCTCC
This sequence comes from uncultured Acidobacteriaceae bacterium, assembly GCA_963846185.1. Classification (GTDB taxonomy): domain Bacteria; phylum Acidobacteriota; class Terriglobia; order Bryobacterales; family Bryobacteraceae; genus Bog-105. Next base: position 297,741 of record CAWJVA010000002.1, read on the forward strand.
TTTGGCTTGCCTTGGGTGAATGGCTGGTTGGCGCCTCTAGAACCCGAAGAGTGGGCGGTAATGCCGCGAAGTGCGAGATGCCCATCGACGGACCTCTCGCCCGCTCTCCTCGGGTCCAACAAGCCTAGTGATCTCTTGATGACCGTGGAAACAGTATGGTGCCGTGCACTGAACCAGAGGTGAAGCCCGTCGCTACATCCACTAGCCTTTTGGTAGTGAACGTGCCGATAGCCCCCGCCAAACGACCCGTGCCTCCAGTAATTGTATTGATTTCGACAACCCTGTTGAGAGTGGGTGTGTCGGTATTGGTGGGCTCGCCCTGCCCAACAAGCGAGATGAAGAGGCGGTCTCCATCGGCGGCGATCAACTCAGCGTCCCCTGTTGAAGAGCCGTCGGAAGTTTCACAGTAGCCTTGTAAGTGAGAGTGAACTGACTCAGGTGAGTCGCAATCCCAATAACGTTCCCCTCAACCGAAATGACGTCAGGAGGAGAGCCCTGCACGCTATCGACTTCGCTGCCTTGAAAATAACCCTGGAACGAGATTCGTTTCGCGGATTTGCCTTCGCTCTCCTGGGCCTCGCGTGATCCGGATTGCGCGCAGACTGATGAGGTTGTGGCCGACAACATCAAAGCTAGGATCGAGACAGTTGTTACGATGTGAAGCCCTTTGCGCTTCACCGTCGTTTGATCGGGTGTGAATGACATGTTTTCCCTCAATTGTGAATTTCCGATTGCCGTTTGGCCTCACAAGGAGCGTACGGCGACGGCATAGCAAACATAGGCTGCAGAAAGGCATAGTTCCATGCCAGCCGAGTACTATGAAGGTAGCGAGTTTGTCGCGAGCCAGGCTGCTGAAATTGCGACACTTACGCATGCGTACGTTTTCAGGCACTTAGAAAGTGGTACGCTCGGGCTGGTAGTTGACCCGCGATAAGGCCTGTTGTGGAAGAAGAAAAGCGCAGAAGCAGCAAAGCTGTGCCTGCATCTTCGAGCATTCGGTTCGGTCCGTATGAACTTGATTTACGGAGCGCCGAACTTCGCAAGAACGAAATTACGATCCGCTTGCAGGACCAGCCATTTCAAATACTCGTCGCACTACTCGAGCGTCCGGGCGAGGTAGTACTGCGTAAGGAAATCCGCAACAAGCTCTGGCCTGACGACACCGTGGTCGAGTTCGATCACGGCATCAATGCGGCAGTGAAAAGGTTGCGGGATGCACTCTGCGAATCGGTGGAAAAGCCTCGCTACATAGAGACCTTGGCCCGGAAAGGGTACCGTTTTATCGGGAACGTGGAGGCGCTCGCGAGTCAATCTGAAGTCCTCGACGCACCCATCGAGCCCATCGCCGTCCCGACCGCAGCGGAGGCTACGGAGCCGGTCCGACCGCTTTTGGAAGAGCCTCCTGAGACGGTCGAGCATGCGCTGTCGCCCCGGTCTGGTGCACAGCCGAGACGTATAAACTGGTGGACTGTAGCAAGCGGCCTTGCGTTTGTTGTTTTGGCGGGAATTGCAATCACGTTACAAATGCATCCGAGGGCCAAGTCGACGCCTGAAATGACTCGACTTACCTTCGACTCCGGCCTGACTACGGATCCGGCCGTGTCACCGGATGGGAAGCTACTCGCATACGCAACGGACCGCAACGGAAGCGGACGCCTTCACATTTGGGTGCAGCAGTTCATTTCAGACGGGCAAGCGGTGCAGTTGACTAACGGTGACGCGGACGAGCATCAGCCCGCTTTTTCTCCGGACGGAAGCAGAATTGCGTTTCGCTCAGAACGGGAGGGCGGTGGGGTTTATGTCATTCCCGCCATTGGTGGCGAGTCAACTTTCATAGCGAGAGGAGGGCGTGATCCGCGCTTTTCTCCTGATGGGCGCTGGATCGCATATTGGCAGGCCACCAATATGAAAGCGCCATGGGTTGCTGGCGCCGGAACCGTTTATCTGGTCTCGAGTGCCGGCGGACCGCCTCACGCCCTACGTTCGAACTTAACTCAGGCGGGGGTCCCGGAATGGTCGGACGACAGTAGACGTCTGATCGTGTTTGGGTGGAAGGTTTTTGCTCCCCCCTCCGGAGATCTCGATTGGTGGGTAATGCCGGTCGAGGGAGGTCCCGCTATAGCTACCGGGGCGCTTCCTCTACTAGAGCAGAGGGGTTTCAGCCCCGGACCAGACGTGCCACGGGTTGCAGGTTGGCATGGCGACGAATTGCTCTTTGTCGCTCGACATGGTGACACCACAAACGTGTGGAAGATTCCGTATTACCGGAGCCACCCCGAGAGTGACGGGTGATCCGGAGCGACTGACTTCCGGTACCAACCTGGATGCTTAGCCTGCTTGGACGCGCGGTGGCCGTCTTTTGTTTGCCAGCTTGACAAATTCTACGGACGTATGGATTCTGCCTTCCGATACCAACCTTCCGAAGGCTGCAGGACCACTGCGGCGAGTAACGGAAAAACCGGCGCTCATCAATTTGCCTCGCTGTCCGCAGATGGGAAGCTGTTGGCCTACAGCTCCGCAGGATATGGACGCCAGCGCGCTTGGATCAAGAATCTTGAAAGCGGCACTGAAACGCCCGCGACAAGCGGTACAGCAGACCAAAGCATGGTGCACCTTTCAGCCGATGGCTCGCTTTTTGTCTACACTACCAGTTCGCGCGACGGTGCCGGGCTCGTCGTTCCAGTGCGAGGTGGGACCGTCGATCAATTCTGTACCAGCTGCTATCCGTATGACCTCTCCCCCGACAACAAGGTTGTGCTCTATCACAAAGGCACATTCCAAAGAGGCAACGCCATTCGCGCTTTCGGTCTCGTTTCACGGCGCGACAGCCTGTTCATGCAGAGCTCTAAATACGCACTTTTTCAATTCAAGTTTTCTCCCGACGGCCGCTGGGTCACATTCGAAGCCGTACACGACGCCCGTTCGCAACTTTATGTCGCCGCGGTTCGCAATACCGGATTGCCGATACCGGAAAACGAATGGATCTCCGTCACAGGCGATCAAGGCTGGGCCGATAAGCCTGATTGGTCGCCGGATGGTAATCTGATTTATTTCATCTCGAATCGAGACGGCTTCTTCTGTTTATGGGCGCAGCGATTACCCCCGATTCCAAGCAACCAATCGGCTCACCTTTGTCCATCGCTCACTTCCACGGCAGCCGTTTATCTATGGCGAATATAGGCGCTGGCGGTGCGATGGAGATTTCGGTGGCCCAGGACAAAATTGCCCTAAATCTCGGCGAGCTTACCGGGAATATCTGGGCAACAGATCTTTCGCGTTGACAGTGCATCCCTAAGCTAGCTCTGTCGCAAGTACCCGGACAGAAATGTCCAGGACGTCGATAGCCAGAAACGATCCATCCTTCGGCGCGCACTGCCGTACTCGATTCGTCAATTTCGGGAATGGGTAGTCAGCAAGTGGCGGGTAATCCCGATTGGTCAGCCGATCCTTCTCAGATCGTCAGTTCCCCGTCAGGGGTGAACAAACTTTTGGCGATGTGAGTGAGCGCTTCCCGCCAAGGCCGCGCCGTAAACCAGATGGGCATCTCACTCCGGTCTGCGCAGAATCGGGTGACGATGATCCGTATCAACTCGATCTCTGCTGGTAGCACCTGCAGGAGTACGTCATGAAAATTGGAGCAAGGCTACTGCCCTTCGATGAAGAGATGCAGTTCGCATCGCGCTTCCGGACTTGCCTATTCAGTAATGAGTGATCTTTATCGACAGCTGAATTCACGCGAAGAGCAGTAAGGGTAGCGCGTCCAGAGCGATGTCGCCGATGGTCGCGGCGGCCGCCGCGGCTACGCTGGGGGTGGCTGCGGCGACCGCGACACCGGCAGCGCCGCCGAGGACTTCCTTGGGCGTGAGGCAGACTTGGTAGTCCTTGTTCAATAAGTCCTTATTCTTGTCTTTCCCGACGGATCCGGAAATGGGTCCGCGAGTAGCCGTAGCGCTCACGCCAGCGCCAGCAGACTCGTCGAAATTCACCCCTAGGCAGACACCGTCCTTCGGATTAGCCGAAACATAAGCGGAACCGCTAACATCCCCGCCGGCATCGGCGTCGGCTGACGATCCAAAAAGGTCTTTCGACCAGGTCGGGCCAATATGTCCATTCAGGAAGGTTTCCGACGCCTTCACGGTATCCTTGTCCGTCGAGATATTGATAGGACCTCCACCGAGAGGGGATTCAATGGCCGCCACGACCCTGGATGGGTCAATAAGGGCTCCTTGCGAACCGGTATGGACCGGAGAACTTTCAGCGACGGACGACTTGGCATGCCCCGATTCGTACGCGGCCAGCGACGCCGGCGCGCCTCCGTCTTGCGTGATCAATAAAGACATGGTGTGGTGCCTTTCTTTCTCGAGAGCTTGGACTCTTGTCGAGTTATCGAATCCACGCCTCTTTGAGTTGCGTACATTTTTTGCGTGGCCTTTACTCGCAGGCCCGCGAGACAGGTGTCACCAAAGTCCTAAACGCGTTCTGAGCCTCAACTCTGTTCCAAAGACCCGCGAAACGAGATATCTGGTGTTAATAGTTTCAGACGCTGACTCGGGCTCTCCGGCATTCCGAATCCGTCGGTAGAACGTTTTTACCAGAGTCGGAGTGCTCATTTCTTATAGGAAAAGAAGCCATCCAAGACCGAACTTCGGAGTCAGGCAGCGATTCGAGATTAGTCGCGAGTCGTCGCGAAGGGTTTACGATCCCGTGTGTAATTTCTGGATGCGGCCAGGTCACGGGCAATCCGGACAGTCACGGATGCGATGGGGACTAGTCGGGACCAATCTGCGACTCCACGCTAGTTCAGTCGACCTCGGAAGAAGCAGCGCAACTCAGGATCGTGCGGGGTGTGGTTCCGGCGTTAAGCAGGAAAAAATCTCGCGATAGAACTCGGGGTGCGATTGCCAGGTCTGGCCGGTAACGACATGGCCATCGCGAACGGCTTGCTGACTCATGAAAGTGCCCCCGGCTTGCTCGGCCTCGAATCGGACGTGTTCATAGCAGGTGACGCACTTATCCTTAGTGAGACCAGCAGCGGCAAGCACCTGGATGCCATGGCAGATCGCGAAGATCCACTTTTGGTGCGCATCGAATTGCCGGATTAGCTCCAGCAGGCGGCGATCGTTTCGGAGGTACTCAGGTGCACGGCCGCCCAGAACGAGAATGGCATCGTACTCGTGCACGTCTACCTGGTCGAACGAGAGGTCCGCCTGCATACCGTAGCCGGGGCGTTCGACATAGGTGTCCCAACCCGGCTCAAAGTCGTGCATCACAAGGTGCAAGCGACGTACAGAAGGGGCAGCCACGCGCACGTCCCATTCTTCTTCCCGAAACCGATGAACGGCGTAAAGAGCTTCGTAGGATTCACCGCCATCGCCCGTAACGATAAGTATTTTTGGCATTCGTCAGCGCTATTCTATCGCTGGAAGCCTTCCCTGCGGCTCCGCTTGCCTGGTTCACGGCTCCGTATATCATCACAACGTGCGTTACTCATTTCTGGCACTTACGGCGCTGCTAAGTAGCCAAGTCGCGGCTTCGCAATCTGTGTTCACACTGCGTCCTGACGATCCGAAAGCCGTCTATGTAAGCGCTTCCGGCTCCGACACGGACCAGAGCTCGACTCTTCAAGCCGCGATCGATCACCTTCAGGAAACGACACATCATGGGGTCGTCTTCATCGCCGAAGGACGTTACCGTATCGAGCACACCGTCCACGTCTGGGCCGGGATTCGCCTCATTGGCTACGGCGCTCATCGCCCTGTCTTCGTTCTGCCTGCACACTCCGGTGATTTCCAGAGCAGCGCGGACCACTACATGCTCTGGTACACCGACGAGCGTACGCCGCCGGGCCAACCCATCGCGGACGCCAGCGAATTCACGTTCTACAGCGGCCTCAGCAACATCGATTTTGAGATGGGTGGCGGTAACCCTGCGGCCGTCGCCATCCGCTTCAACGTCGCCCAACACAGCTTCATCACGCACGCAGACTTCAAACTCGGCTCCGGCAAAGCGGCCCTCGAAGCGATTGGCAATCAGGCGAGCGACATTGACGTACATGGCGGCCAATACGGCATTATCACCGGCAAAACATCCCCCGCCTGGCAGTTCCTGCTCATCGACTCCAGCTTCGAGGGCCAGAGCGAGGCGGCGATCAGCACGCACGAAGCCGGCTTCACTCTCATTCGCGACCGCATCTCCAACGCCCCGGTCGCAATCGAGATCCCCGACGGACAAGTCGAACAACTCTACGCTCGCGATTTACAACTGGACCACATCTCTAAATTCGCGCTGGAACCCGGCGACGTGCACAACTTACGCAATGAGATCACGATGACGAACATCGCTTGCTCCGACGTGCCCCACTTCGCCCCCGGGATCGACGCCAGATCACGCACTACCTCGAGGAGCAGTACACGCAAGGGCTCTACATCGGGCCGGATGGAGGGGAGCAAGGAATCGAGTCTCATCACCGCGAGCGAGCGCTCGCAAGTGCTCCCGCCGCTCTTCAGACCGACATCCCAGCGCTGCCTCCTACGACCGATTGGGTGAACGTGCGCACGCTCGGGGTCAGGGGTGATGGCGGTGTTGACGATACCGCAGCCATCCAACGCGCCGTTGACCGGCATCGCGTGCTGTATTTTCCGGGCGGCATGTACCGTTTAAGTGGCTCCATCCACCTGCGCCCCGATTCGGTGCTGGTCGGCTTCAGCCCCTTTACCACCCAATTCACGCTCATCGATGCGGATCCGCAATTCCAAGGCAATGGCGCACCCATCCCGCTCTTGATCGCACCACGCGGCGGTAAGACACTCATCACGGGATTCGGGATCTCCACGGGAAATCTGAATCCGCGGGCGGCTGGCATCGAATGGCTCGCCGGTCCGCAATCCTTTCTCGACGACACTGAGTTCATTCGAAGTCATAACGAAGCCGGCCGCTTCTTCGGCCCGGCGATGCCGCCCCCGGCGAAAGGCACACGGGTCGAAGTCGACGCGCAGTACCCGAGCCTCTGGATTCATGACGGTGGCGGTGGCATCTTCCGCGACCTCTGGTCTCACGCCGGAACTGCGAAGGCAGGCGTGGTGGTCGAGAACACGATCACACCCGGCGTCATCTACCAACTCTCGAACGAACACCACATCCAGCGTGAAGTTCGCTTCGACCATGCCGCAAACTGGACCGTTTACGACCTGCAGACCGAGGAAGAAAAGCCGGAAGGGGCCGACGCCGTTGCGCTTGAAGTCGTCAACTCGCACGACCTTCTTTTCGTGAACACGTACATGTATCGCGTCTCGCGCAATATCTTGCCAAAGCTCTATGCCGCGATGGGCGATCACGCCGAGAACGTCACGTTCGCGAACGTCAAAGTCTTCAGCCAGACGCGCCTCGCTTTCGATAACAGCCTGGTCGACATAGCCAGCGGAGTCCAAATTCGCGCGCATCACTTCGCGCATTTTCTCCTCTCCAACCGTCTCGCGAAAGGAACCGCTTTGCCGCTCCCGCCTGTATTCGCGACAGGCGCAGAGTTAAGGCGAGTCGCCACGGGCTTCAGCAACGCATCCGGCCTCACGGCCGACCCATCCTCCGGCACGATCTACTTCACGGACTCCGCGATGCACTCGGTATACAAGTACGCGGACTCCACTGCCAAGCTTCTCGCGCACACGGAGAACATGCCGCAGGTCGCCGGCTTCGTCGAGCCAAACTGGCTGCTCGCCGCCAACTGGGAGCGATCCGTCTCCCTTATCGACACCACAACAGGGCAGGTCACGCCCGTTCACGAAACGGAAACACCAGTTGCCGGCACTGTCCTTCTTCTCCCTGCCGGCCTGCACAACGAAGAGATCCAACTGCAGTGGATGCTCCAGCACGTTGGCTACAAATATCGTCAGGGCAGCAACACCGCAAGGCGCAGCGACCTGATCCCCGAGCACCGGGGCTACTACTACGCTCCTGACAACAAAACAGCGCTGATGGGAGGTGAACCCGACAAGCCCTACGCGGCCTGGCGCTGGCGTCCGCTGCCGGAAAGCTCCCAGCTTCTGGCTTTCCCGGCCGGCGCATCCCACGCCCTCACGAGCGAAGACGACGAAAAAACGTACGAAGGCACGATGACGGGCCCCGAAAAGTTTTCCGCCGAGATGATCCTCGAGCGTGGTGGCAATTCTGTCGTGGTCGATACCGCCGGCAATCTATACGTTGCCAGTGGCCAAATCTTCATCTACGACAAACAGCGCAAACAGATCGGCGTCCTCGAGGTCCCGGAGCGGCCCAGCGGCCTGGCCTGGGGCGGACCCGACGGCAAGACCCTGTTCATCGGTGCACGCTCCTCGCTGTACGCGATCAGAACAGCCAATTCGGGAGCGGAATGAAGGACAGGGCGTGACATAAGGCGCTTATGCCTAACGGAGCAGCCCCTGCGTCTGGAACTGGAAATTCAAGACTACGTAGAGCGGAGCCCACTCACTTGTTACGTCCAGCGGAACGCGTGTTCTGAATCTAGAAGAGAGCCAGCCGCTCGACTAATAATTTTTTCTGCCGTTGCCCATTTCAAGTCATCACTCATAACAGCTTGACAAGCCACAGGACTCGCAATTCCAGGCGTCCACGAGCTGTCGAGACACTGGAGGTCCATGATCTTTCGTAAACCGACCCTTGGGTGCATGCTTCGGGTTTTTGCCGTCTGCACCTTTACTGCTACTTGTGCTGTGTGCGCTGCCGCACAAGTTGCGCCGTCTTCCTCAAAACCGAACGTCGTCATTTTAATGACAGATGACACTGGCTGGAATGATTTCGGAGCATATGGTGGAGGCGAGAATTTCGGCCATCCGACCCCCAACGTCGATCGGGTCGCCAAGGAAGGCGCTGTCTTCACCAGCTGGTACGGCCAAGCGAGTTGCACTGCCGGCCGGGCGTCGTTCATGACTGGACGATACCCGATCCGCTCGGCGCTTTCGGTCGTGGTTGTGCCTGGCGATGCGAATGGCCTTACCAAGAGCACTCCTACTATGGCCGAATTCTTCCAGAAGAATGGCTATTCAACTTACTTTTCGGGCAAGTGGCACCTGGGAGATCAACCCAAGTTCTACCCGATCGAGCACGGCTTCGACCAAATGAAGGAATTCGCCGCCTACTATCCGGGCGTCTATACCTATGACGACACGGATAGCTTCGCGCATCCCTGGTTCCCGAAATATAACCCCGCATACTGGGCGGAATATCAAAAGATCGTCAACCTGTACGAATGGGAAGGTGTCGCCGGCAAGCCCGCGACCAAGGTCGCGCGCATCGACTACGATTACCTGCATGAATTCGACGTCCGTCAGGCTGACTCAGCGGTTGAATACATCAAGGCGCACGCAAGCGGCGGGCAAGCCATTCTTCATGGACGTGAACTTCATGAAGATGCACAACCCGAATATTCCCGCTCAAGCGTTCATGGGCAAATCGCACCTCGGCAATTACTCAGACGCCATGATGGAACTCGACTCCAACATCGGTCGCATTATGGACGCCATTCGTTCCGAGGCCCCCAACACGATCGTCATCATCACTGCCGACAACGGCGCATGGCAAGACGCTTATCCCGATGGCGGCACCGTTCCGTTCCGCGGAGAAAAGGGCACGCCATTTGAGGGCGGTTTCCGCGTTCCCGGCATCATGTGGTGGCCGGGTAAGATTCCGGCTGGCGCGCGTTACGGCGAAATGATGTCACACATCGACTGCTGGTCAACTCTGGCATCGATGGCCGGCATTACTCCTCCGCCTCATGGCGCGTGGAAGGACAATGACGGCAAGCCGATCTATTTCGACAGCATCGATAACAGCGCTTATATCCTCGGGAAAGAGAAGCATTCCGCTCGCAACGGATGGATTTATATCGACGGCGAGACCTTCTCCGGCGCTCGCGCCGATGTCGGCAGCGATCCCACGAATCCCGATCTGAAAATTGCCTGGAAATACCTATACACGGCCAAGGACACCTGGCTCGGTGCTCAGCAGGATCTGGGCGCTATTGGCTCGGTCTACAACCTCACGATGGACCCTTTCGAGAAATACGACATGACGTTCAATGGAGCGGTGAGCACTCGCATGCCTACCACATCTCCCGGCCGCTATGCGGGGTATGACAATGGATGGGTCGCTTCCCTCATCGCGGTGCCCATAGGAGAGTTCGACAAATCAATCGTGGACTTCCCGAATATGAAGCGCTTCCCGGGTGGAGCGTCCAATGACACGAGCCCGGACCTGCAGCATCCGGACAACCCTTTGCCTTTGATGGATATCAAGAAGCTCGCGCGAGTCATAGGATCCGCGGACTAAGCTGTTTAGCTTGTATTGTGAAGCACGCCACAACGCGCAGGCCCAACTCTCCCCGGAGTTGGGCGCGGCTTTCGGAAGCTGGGCATTTTGACCGGCCGGGAATCCATGCTCATCTTGCATGTGCTGCGATCGGGCGCCCTGCATGGCTACGCCATGGCGCAACGCATCCACGTACTTTCAAGCGAGGTGCTCACCGTGGAGGAGGGCTTACTCTATCCGACCTTGCAAAAAATGTTGCTCAAAAGGTTGGGTAACCCCAAGTGGAGCGTTTCGGAAACCAACCGTAAGTGGGCGCAACGCCCGATGCCGGCTCGGGCGCGGAGACCCCGGCTGCGGCTGCCAGGTTCCGC
>CAWJVA010000003.1:0-30561 GCA_963846185.1 uncultured Acidobacteriaceae bacterium
GCTTGGACGAGTCGGCACGATCATTCCGGGCTGGCGCCGGCCTATCCTAACGACTTCAAAGATCGCGTGCACGGCACCCTTGATATGGCGGGAGCCATCACGGTCTCCTGCAACGCATACTTCGCGCAACTCGGCGTATATAGCGTAGGTACCGATGCGCTACGCGAGACAGCGGGTCTCCTCGGAATTTCCGCCGGTAGCGAACAGGAAGTGAAGCGCATGTTGCCGTTCGCGGCCTACGGCCAGGGCCCGGTGGTCACAACTCCTTTCAAAATGGCGCGCGTCGCGGCTACGATTGCAAATCAGGGCATGATGCCCGAAGGCCGGTGGGTGATGGATAGCAGCAACGGGCGTAGCGATGCTCCCGTGCAGATTCTTCCTCAGTCATCGGCCGATTTCATGGCGCGCGCTATGCGCGCTGTCGTCACGTCCGGTACGGCCCGCACGGCCATGCTCGGGGAAATGACAGACGTCGCCGGAAAAACAGGAACCGCACAGCTCGATTCCGGCGATCCCCACTCGTGGTTCGCTGGTTTCGCGCCTTATCAAGCGCCGTCGGGGAAGCGCATCGCTTTTGCCGTCATAGTTGAGCACGGCGGATATGGGGCTTTGGTCGCTGCGCCCATTGCCCGCCAGATCGTCGACGCCGCGCAGCAACTTGGGGTTATAGAAGGCACTTCTTCGCAGGGGAGGTAATAATCATGGCAATACCGAACATGATCGAAAAACTGGGACGGGCGATCTTTGAATCGCCGTTCGGCGCTAACCGGCTGGCAAAAGATGCACCGGAACTCGCCGAGATCCGTCTCGCGGTTCTCGATGCGATTAAGGCGAAGAGCCATCGTGTCGGCGGCCGCAACGTCTTCCCGTTCGATCTGATCCAGGTTCGCCTGTTGGGCGTCCCTGAGGAGCAGGCGGCGGTATTTGCCAGCGATTTCCTCACCGGCTATTTGAGCGGCGAGATCAAGAACGCTCTCACTCGCTCCAGCTTCCGTTATGCGGATAGCTTGAAGGTGGAGATCCACACCAGTCCCAAGCTGCCCGCCCGCGGTGAAGCGTGGCTTTCCGTCGAAACCCGTCTGGAGCACTCTGCCGCGGCGCCTGCCGGCTCCGAAGGTCCGGGCCGCCTGAGGGTGCTGCAGGGCGCCGCCAATCAGGCCGATCTAGCCATTTCAAAAGCTCGCACGAATATCGGACGCACCGCCGAAGTCTTTCGCGGCGCCGGTCCGTCTCGCAAAAACGACCTCGCCTTCACCGAAGACAACGATGTGAACCGCACCGTGTCACGCGAGCATGCGCACATTCAATATTCACAGAAAACCGGTACCTACCGGCTCTTTAACGATCGCTATTACCAGGGTGACGGGAATTGCGGCCTCTGGATTGTGCGCGATGGCCTCAGCCAACCGGTACATCGAACGCCGCGCGGAACCATTCTGAAATCAGGCGACGAAATTCATCTCGGCACCGCCGTCCTGCAGTTCACAACGGAGCCGCAATTGTAAAGGACGAAAGCCCTACTGTGCTGGAACCTTTGTTGCTTTGAAGGTTCCGCTATAGTCCTGAAAATTCCAGTCGCCGCTGAGTGCTCCCTCTGCAACTTGGCCCTTTAGCTTGAACGTTCCCGGTCCGACCTCATCGCTGGTCAACGGGAACTCTAAATTAAACTTCCCGTCCGCGTATTTGACCTCGTGGTCGCCGTCCTTCGTCGTGGCCATGATCTTGTCTCCACTCTGTTTGAAAGTCAAGTCCATGGTGCGGTCGCCGCCCTCCGTATCGAGCACGAAATGCCAGGTTCCGGTGATGTCCGCCTTCGAGGCGTGTGCGCGCGATACCAATCCCAGACACAGGAAGATAGCCAACGCCGAAAGGAAAATCTTCATATACGCTCCTTCTAAGTACTGCGAACATCTTACTCCGTCGCCCGCCTGAAGAGACTAGAAACCGTGGATCAGCTACCTTCCTGATCACGGCGCAAGCATTACCGGCGGAAGCCGTTACGATAATTCTCGTGGCCGTTCTTCCCATCCTTCAACTCGGTAATCCCGCCCTCCGCGAGGTCTCGGCACCCGTCATATCCCTCGCCGACGCACTCGCGACCCTGGTCGATCTCAAAGACACTCTCGCCGAGTTCAGACGCACTCACGGCTTCGGCCGGGGCATCAGCGCCATTCAGATTGGCGCCCCGCAGCGGGTGATCTACATTGAGTTCGAAGGCGTCAGCTACTCGCTGATCAACCCGGCTTTTGATTTCCGTAGCGAAGAGACCTTCCCGATGTGGGACGATTGCTTTTCCTTCCCGGATCTCCTGGTGTTCCTCGAACGCGCCCGCAGTGTGCGCCTTCGCTATACGGATGCAGCGGGAGCATCGCAGCTCCTCGAGGCCTCGCACTCGCTCTCCGAATTGCTGCAGCATGAAATGGATCATCTAGACGGCATTCTGGCGGTTGATCGCGCGCTCGGCCCGAACGGCCTCTGCACCCGCGAAGAATGGCGTCGCCGGTACGCAACAGGGTAGCCGGCGTCGAGTAGACTCGGTGTTATGCTCACTCGGCGCCGCTGGATGGAGACTGGTTCGTTGTGGTCAGGTCTCTTACTGTTGCGCGGGAGACCGGCATCTGCGCAATCGGAAACCCCCCGGCAGCATTCGATGCCGCCCTCCATCGCCGCGCTTACGTCCATGCGCGAGCGCGCGCGGCCAATCTCGCGCGTCGAGAGGGAACATCGGATCGAAAGAGCGCGCGAGCTGATGACCGAATATCGGATCGACGCCATCATGCTCGCCGGTGGCACTTCCCTCGCCTACTTCACCGGCATGCGCTGGGGCAATAGCGAACGGCTCTTCGCGGCGGTCCTGCCCGCGACCGGCAAGGCGTTCTGTGTCTGCCCGTCATTTGAAGAGGATCGCGCCCGCGAGCAACTGAACCAGGGACCGCTCGAATCGGCGGATGTTCTCACCTGGCATGAGGACGACAGCCCGTATCACCTTCTCGCGCAGGGCCTCCAGTCACGCAAAATCAGTGCGGGTACGCTCGGTATCGAAGAACGCACACCGTTCGTTTTTGCGGAGGGAGTCGGCCGCGCTGCTCCTGGCCTGCGGGTTGTCAGCGCCACGCCCGTGACCGCCGGCTGCCGCATGATCAAGAGCGCTCACGAACTCGAGCTGATGAGCGTCGCCAATGAGGCCACTCTTCGCGTTTACAAGGCCGTCTATGAAGCGCTGCAGCCTGGCATGACGCAGAACCAGGCATCCGAACTGATTAGCGCGGCCTATGCGCGGGTCGGCTTCCGCGGCGAGGCAAGCGTAGAAGTGGGAGAGTACAGCGCGCTACCGCACGGGTCGGCTACACCGCAGGTAATTCACGAAAACAGCATCGTCATGATAGACGACGGCTGCCTGGTCGAAGGCTACAACTCCGACATCACGCGAACGTTCGTTATCGGTAAGCCGACCAGCAAAATGAATCAGGTTTTTGAAGTCGTCCATCGGGCGCAGAAGGCCGCGCTCGAAACGGCTAAACCCGGCGTCGAGTGCCAGGCCATCGATGCGGCAGCCCGCAAAATCGTCAGCGATGCCGGTTATGGCCCCGACTACAACTACTTCACCCACCGAGTGGGTCACGGTATCGGTATGGACGGGCATGAATGGCCCTATCTCGTTCGCGGCAACGCGCTGAAGCTCGTTCCCAACATGACCTTTAGCGACGAACCCGGCATCTACCTGCGTGGCGAGTTCGGCGTCAGGCTCGAGGACGATATGCACATCACCGAAAATGGAGCGGAGCTCTTCACAGGTCAGAGCGCGTCGCTAGAGAATCCGTTCGGCTGATCTCTGCTCAGTGCTGCCAATGTTCCGTAGCCCGCAAAACTGTTGGCTTCCAGTCCAATGCTCGCAGAAAAAATGAAGCCCTCGAATAAACTTCAAGCATGGATCTACTTCGCCGGAGGCGAGGACTTCTACTGGGTGTGATGGCGGCCATGCTGTTTTCGCCGGCGTGCTTAGTGCACCGGCGCGTGGTCACTACTCCGCTGCATGAAAACAAGCCGGCGCTTACCGCGACCAAGGAACAGCTTATTCAGCGCATCCATGATTTCTCTGATCCCATTCAATCCTTCAACATGAAAGCGGACATGTCTGCCTCGGTCGGGAGCTTGTATGGTGGCCAAGTGACGGATTACCCGGCCATCACCGGCTATATTCTGTTCTTGCGCCCCGATAACATCCGGGTCATCGGGCTCGATCCCGTGATCCACAGCACGGCCTTCGACATGGTCTCGACAGGAAATGAGTTCAAGGTCTGGATCCCTGCCACCAGCAACTTCATAATCGGCAAGAACGACGCCCCTCCTTCTAATTCGAAGAACAAACTGGAAAACCTGCGCCCCGTGGCGTTCCTGCATTCTCTGTTGGTCACGCCGCCTGATCCCGCGAGCGAATACACGCTACTTGAAGACGACACGAATGAGACTAAGGCCGTCTATATCCTCATGATCGTGAAGAAAGAGGGTGATCAACTGGTGCTGGAACGAAACGTATACTTCAATCGATATACGCTGCAGATCTCGCGCCAGAAGACGCTCGACAGAGTCGGCAACATTCGCAGCGATACAAAGTACGCCGCGTGGAAGACCTACAATGGCATCTCCTTTCCTTCCAGCATCGACATCCAGCGGCCACAGGATGGCTACGAGGTCGTCCTTACCGTCGAGGACATGAAGATCAATTCGGGCGATGTTACAGCGGAAAAGCTGGTGCTGAAGCAGCCGCCTGGCGCTCAGATCAAAACGATCCAGTAGGCGACTCTAAGACGGAAGCAGGCAGGAATACAATCAGGGTTACGTGAGGACTGTTACTTAAATGAAATCTCGTCTCCGGTTGCCTGCTCTGATCTGCGGCATATGCTTGGTGGCGGTTGCGCAGCAGCAACCGGCGAACCCTCCGCAGAATCCACCCCCGCAACCTCCGGCTGGCGCTGCCAATGGTCCGCAGCCCGGACCGGCAGTGAAGGCGCCCGGTCCGGGAGAGAGAACGGGGGAGGCCGGTAAAGAGGCCCCGCCCGATGCCGGAAGAATGCAGGAAGCAGAGCGCAATTTCCTTGCAATCGGCGCCCCGCCTGATCCAGAAGCCGTGAAGCGCGGGCAAGCGATTTTCGTCTCTACATGCGGCTTTTGTCACGGTTCGAACGCGAACGGCGGAGCCACCGGTCCCGATCTGGTCCGCTCCGTGCTCGTCTTGCATGACCAGGGCACTGCAAAAGAAATCGGACCCGTCATTCGCAACGGCCGTCCGGGCAAGGGCATGCCCGCGTTCAGCAATCTCAGTGATGCCCAGATCAAAGATATTGCGGCGTTCCTCCTCGGGCGCACCCAGGCAGCGGCAAACCGCATGGATTACAAGATTCTAAACATCGTGACCGGGGACCCGAAAGCAGGCGAGGCCTATTTCAATTCGCACTGCGCTTCCTGCCATTCGCCTACCGGTGATTTGGCGCATATCGCGGCGAAATTCGAGCCTGTCGCCTTACAATCGCGCTTTCTCTACCCCAAGGCGTCACGCTACCCCGGTGCGCCTGGGCCGCCGCCCGACCCGAGAGAACAAAAAACGGTCACGGTAACTCTCGCGTCCGGTGAGAGCTACTCCGGCAAATTGGACCGGCTTGATGACTTCAGCGTCGCACTCACAGATTCTTCCGGCGAGCATCGATCATGGATCTTCGAAGACGAAAAGGGTATCAAGGTCGACATACATGATCCGTTGAAGGAGCATGCCGAACTCCTCCATCAGTATTCAGACGCTGACATGCACAACCTGCTCGCCTATCTGGAGACACTCAAGTGATATTCCGCGGTCTTTTTCTCAGCTCGCTGCTCGGCCTTCCTTTCTGCATCTTCGCGCAGGGCCTCGACCCTTCGGCCATCTTGAAACCCACGCCCAATGTGTGGCCGACTTACAACGGCGACTACTCGGGCCGCCGATTCAGCCCGCTGAAACAGATCAACTCGGGAAACGTGAAGGATCTCCAGCTTGCCTGGTTGTTCCACGCCAATACAGGACCGGGTGGCAGTCCCTTCGGCACGGAGATCAAATCCACACCGCTTGAGGTCGATGGCGTCCTGTACTTCACCGCTCCTGATCACGCCTGGGCCGTCGATGCGCGTACCGGGCGCGAAATATGGCACTACAAATGGGAAAGCAAGGGCGGCATTCATACCGGCAACAGAGGCGTCGGCATTTACCACAACTGGCTGTTCTTCGTAACGCCTGATGACCACCTCGTCTCGCTCGAAAAGGACACAGGAAAGTTTCGCTGGGCGGTTGAGATCGCGGATTTGGCCCAGGAGTACTTCGCGACGCCCGCGCCGCTTGTAATCGGCAACCACATCATCGTCGGTGTGGGTGGAGATTCGCTCGATGTCCCCGGCTATCTTGAATCGCGGGACCCTGAAACGGGCGCGGTTCAATGGCATTGGAATACTGAACCGAGAAAGGGTGAACCGGGTTCGGAGACTTGGCCTAACGAACAGGCAATGACTCACGGCGGCGGCATGACTTGGCTCACCGGAACGTATGATCCCGATCTCAATCTTCTGTACTGGGGCACTGGCAACCCGAATCCTGTGCACGCAGGGCAGGGGCGTAAAGGAGAAGATCTCTGGACGTGCTCGATCGTCGCGCTGAACCCGGATACTGGCAAGCTCGTCTGGTGGTTCCAAGCCTCACCGCATGATACCCACGATTGGGATAATGTCGAAGAGCCGGTCCTGTTCGATGCCGAAATTAACGGGGAGAAGCGCAAACTGCTCGCGCAGGCCGCCCGTAACGGCTATTTCTTCGTTCTCGATCGAACGAACGGGAAGAGCGTCGTTACCGCTCCTTTTGTCGACGTGAACTGGTCCAAGGGTGTGGATTCGCGCGGCGAGCCGATTCCGAATGTTGCCAAGGAGCCGAAAACGGACGGCGCGCTGGTCATCCCGGCATCGGGTGGCGCAACGAACTGGCCGCCGCCCAGCTTCGACCCGGAAACCGGATTGTTCTATGTCAGTGCCACTCCCTCCTACAGCGTTTATTACCTCACCGATACCAGCGAGCGCCCAGAAGGCTACGGAGGACGCGACAGCGGCGTGTGGTCGCAATCGGTGCTCGAAGCCATTGACTATAAAACGGGAGCCATCAAGTGGAAACACGTCTTTCCGGGAGAAGGCGGCTCTCTC
Source organism: uncultured Acidobacteriaceae bacterium (assembly GCA_963846185.1). Taxonomy (GTDB): domain Bacteria; phylum Acidobacteriota; class Terriglobia; order Bryobacterales; family Bryobacteraceae; genus Bog-105. The sequence continues at coordinate 7,213 of CAWJVA010000003.1, forward strand.
TCGGGTATTCTGACCACAGCCGGCAAGCTGCTTTTCACCGGCGATCCCTCCGCAAACTTCATAGCGTTCGATCCCGAGAACGGCAAAATTCTCTGGCATTCGGGGCTGACGGCTCGCGTGAGCAATGGGCCGATGACCTACGAGCTCGACGGCCGCCAGTATGTGGTTGTGGGCGCGGGCGATATGCTTTACGGGTTCACGTTGCCACGCTGAGGGAAAATTTGTGGTGTTACTATTTCCCCGCTGGTTGCAGTCTGCTTGAAAGAGCAAATGTCTGCACACCTACCGGTTTTGATCGATGACGTCGCCTCCCAAGTCGAGGACAACAGCTGTCTAACCCGGCGAATATACGACGCAGCCGCCCCATTCTATACGCTTTCAGCACGGCTGTTTCATAGGCACGCGCATTCAGCAGCACTGGCAGCCGCTTCGGTCCGGAACGGAACAAACGTGCTCGAACTCGCCACGGGTTCGGGCGAAATGTTCACGCGTCTGCTCGATGTCAATCCCGATGGACAGACTGTCGGCGTTGACTTATCGCCAAAAATGGCCGCACGAACGCAGGGGCTCGCGCGCCGCAAATATCCGCGCAGTTCCGCCCGCTGCTACGCAGCGGATGCGCGCAGCCTCCCGTTTCGCAATGGCTTATTTGATTCAGTGATTTGCTGCTATCTCTTCGAGCTCTTGCCTCCGGAACACGTGCCCGAGAGCCTTAGCGAGCTGCGGCGGGTGCTGACCCCCGGTGGTCGGTTGACCGTCATCCTGGTATCGCAGACCAAGCCAGGCTTCAACGCGGTTTACAGATTCGGCTCCAAGATTCTGCCGGCGTTTTGGGGAAGACAAATTGATGAACAGCTCATCAAACTGTTGCCCGAATATGGATTCGAGCTGCACAACGACAGTTACGTCACGCAGATTTTCTATGTGTCTCATATCGTTTCGGCACGGGCGGCGTCTCGGCGTTTGAATCAGCGGGCGAAACGTGGTCAAATAAAGTGATCGGCCCACTGATCGGCTGCATGTCCTTGCGGCACCCCACAATCTACTAGGAGCGTAAATTCGTTGCAGCAAGCAGTTCTCGCCCTGGAAGACGGAACAGTCTTCGAGGGAACGAGTTTTGGTGCGCCTGTTCAACGCACCGGCGAGGTGGTTTTCAACACCGCCATCACCGGTTATCAGGAAATTTTCACTGATCCTTCCTATTGCGGGCAAATCGTCGTCCTGACCAATCCCCAAATCGGCAATTACGGGGCGAATGAAGCCGATTGCGAAGCGGCCGCTCCCAGTATCGAAGGCCTTGTGGTTCGTGAGATCTCGCCTGTCGCGAGTAATTGGCGGGCCAGCGACCGCGCTGAACACTTTCTTGCCACGTACGGCATTCCGATCATCGGCGAGGTAGACACGCGCAAGCTGGTCCGCCTGCTGCGTGAGCGCGGCGCCATGCGCGGCATCATCGCCGTCGGTTCTCACAATCGCGATGAACTGGTGCAGGCAGCCCGCAACGCGCCCAGCATGACCGGCCAGAATCTTGTCTCCCGCGTTTCTACTCCTGAGGCCTATAGCTGGATATCCGGCGTCGAGCCGGTCTCTCCCTCGGACAAGATTGCGGGTTCGCCCGAACCGCGCTTCAACGTGGTTGCCTTCGATTACGGAATCAAGCGCAATATTCTTCGTCACCTGGTGCAAATTGGCTCTCGCGTGACGGTAGTTCCCTCCGGGACATCTGCTGAAGACGTACTGGCCCTGAAGCCTGATGGCGTGTTTCTCTCAAACGGTCCCGGCGATCCCGAGCCTCTCGAAAAAGAAGCGTCGGAGGTGAAACGGCTGATCGGCAAAACACCCATATTCGGCATTTGCCTCGGCCACCAGATCCTTGGCCTGGCCTTGGGGGGCAAAACCTACAAGCTCAAATTCGGTCATCATGGCGCCAACCACCCAGTGCTGAATCAGCTCACAAACAAAGTCGAAATCACTTCGCAAAACCACGGTTTCTGTGTCGATCCCGATTCGCTGCGTTCTTCCGAAGTTGAAATTACACACGTCAACCTCAATGACCAAACAGTGGAAGGTCTGCGCCATCGTAGCGAGCCCGTGTTCTGCGTGCAATATCATCCGGAAGCGGCACCCGGCCCGCATGATTCGCACTACCTGTTCGAAGACTTCGCGCGGCTGATCAAGGAGAACCAGCGCTAGATGCCGAAGCGGACTGACCTGAAGCGGATCCTGATCATCGGCTCCGGTCCAATCGTCATAGGCCAGGCCTGCGAGTTCGACTACTCCGGCGTCCAGGCGTGCAAAGCTCTTCGCAGCGAAAATTACGAAGTCATCTTGATCAATTCGAATCCAGCGACGATCATGACTGACCCGGAGATCGCAGATCGAACGTATGTCGAGCCGCTGAGCCTTGCGTTCGCCACCGAAGTGATCCGGAAGGAACGGCCCGATGCCGTGCTATCTACCGTGGGTGGTCAGACCGCGCTCAACCTTGCCGTCGAGCTCGCCGAATCTGGTGTTCTGGAAGAATACGGAGTCGAGCTGATTGGGGCAAATATTCAGGCCATCAAGAAAGCCGAAGACCGGCTGCTGTTCAAGGATGCGATGCGCCGCATCGGCCTGGACATGACGCAGTCACAACTGGTCAACAATGTCGAGGACGGACTCGCCTTCGCCGAACGCATCGGATATCCCATCATTCTCCGTCCCAGCTTCACACTGGGCGGAACCGGCGGCGGCATCGCTTACAACCGCGAAGAACTGGTCGAGATTCTGGAGCGCGGCATCGATCTCTCTCCTGTGCACGAGGTTCTCGTCGAAGAGAGCATTCTCGGCTGGAAGGAATACGAACTCGAGGTGATGCGCGATCTCGCAGGCAATGGCATTATCGTCTGCTCCATCGAAAATTTCGACCCTATGGGCGTACACACGGGCGATTCCATCACGGTTGCTCCCGCTCAAACGCTCACTGATCGCGAATACCAGATCATGCGCGATGCGGCGCTGCGCTGTCTGAACGAGATCGGAGTCGATACCGGCGGCTCGAACGTGCAATTCGCCATCAATCCTCAAAACGGCCGCATGGTGATTGTCGAGATGAACCCGCGTGTATCGCGCAGTTCCGCGCTCGCCTCAAAAGCAACCGGATTCCCCATTGCCAAGATCGCCGCCAAACTCGCCGTCGGGTACCGGCTCGACGAGATCCGCAACGACATCACGCGCGCTACGCCTGCCTGTTTCGAACCGGTCCTCGATTACGTTGTGGTTAAGATTCCGCGCTGGCAGTTTGAAAAATTTCCGGGCGCCGAGCCTGTCCTCGGTACCCAAATGAAGTCTGTCGGCGAAGTCATGGCTATCGGACGAACGTTCAAACAGGCTTTGGGCAAAGGCCTGCGTAGTCTTGAAACCGGGAAGGCCTCGAGCAATTCCGTCTTTAATCCCGATCTGATCGCCAAGCGCCTGATCACTCCCAATCCCGACCGGCTCGATTACATCCGCTACGCATTCCGGCAAGGCTACAGCGTCGACCAGGTCTTCGAGTTGACCAGCATCGATCGTTGGTTTCTGCAGCAGATCTGGGAAGTAACGAAGCTGGAGAGTTCACTCGAAGGCCGTCAGCTTGATTCGATCACGGCAAAGGAATTTCGCAAACTGAAACGCGACGGACTCGGTGACCGGCAGATCGCCGAAGCACTCGGAGTCGAGCCGCTCGCTGTCCGCGAAGCACGCAAGAAGCTGGATGTGACGGCAGTGTTCAATCGCGTGGACACCTGTGCCGCCGAATTCGAGAGCTTCACTCCGTATCTCTATTCAAGCTATGAATCGGAAGACGAAAGCGACCCGACTGATCGCAAAAAAGTAGTGATCCTTGGCAGCGGGCCCAATCGCATCGGGCAGGGAATCGAATTTGATTACGCCTGTTGTCACGCCTCGTTCGCTTTGCAGGGCTTCGGATGGGAGTCCATTATGGTGAACTGTAATCCGGAGACCGTTTCCACCGATTACGACACCAGCGACCGTCTTTACTTCGAACCGCTAACGCAGGAAGAGGTTCTCAATGTCTGCGACATTGAAAAGCCGGACGGTTTGATCGTCCAGTTCGGCGGCCAAACTCCGCTAAATCTTGCCATGCCGCTCAAGAAATTGGGCCTGCCCATTATCGGCACTGATCCGAGCAATATCGACCTCGCTGAGGACCGCAAACTTTTCGGCAATCTGCTGAATGAGCTCTCCATACCATCCCCTGCGCACGGCTCGGCCACGAGCGTGGAAGAGGCGATTGAGGTCGCACGGAAACTCGGTTTCCCGGTGCTGGTGCGTCCCAGCTATGTGCTCGGTGGCCGCGCAATGGTGATCGCCTACGATGACCAGACCGTGCGCCGCTACATGCAGGAAGCCGTCAGCTTTTCGGTAAAGCGCCCGGTGCTCATTGACCGCTTCCTCGAAGACGCGACCGAAGTCGATGTCGATGCTCTGTGCGATGGAGAAAATGTTTTGATCGCCGGCATCATGGAACATATCGAAGAGGCCGGCGTCCACTCGGGCGACAGCTCCTGCGTTCTCCCCGCCATTTCGGTCCCCAAAGAAACACTCGAAACCATCGAGCGGTACACGAGCAAACTGGCGCGCGCCCTGAACGTTGTCGGCCTGATGAACGTCCAGTACGCCATTCAAAACGGCAAAGTGTACGTGCTTGAAGTGAACCCGCGTGCTTCCCGAACAGTGCCGTTCGTCAGCAAAGCGACCGGCGTTCCGCTTCCCAAAATTGCTGTCGGTCTTATGCTCGGCAAGAAACTGACGGATTTCACCGACATCACCAGCGGTGTTCTCCATGGCGCGTTACCGGTTCCCAACTACTTTGTCAAGAGCCCTGTATTTCCGTTCTCCAAATTTCCGGGAGTGGACCCGGCGCTTGGTCCAGAGATGCGCTCGACGGGCGAAGTCATGGGCATCGGCGAGAGCTTCGGAGAAGCCTTCGCGAAGGCGCAGCTTGCTGCCGGCACGCCTATTCCGGATAGCGGCGCGCTGTTCATCAGTGTCAATGATCGCGATAAACGCGCGGCGGTAGAAGTCGCCGCCAAGTTCCGCGAGCTTGGTTTTGAACTATTCGCGACACGCGGCACCGCGGCCGCACTGAAAGCGGCTGGACTGCCCTCGAAAACCGTCTTCAAGGTGAATGAGGGCCGCCCAAACGCGGTTGATCTGATCAAGGCGAATAAACTTAACCTCGTTATCTACACCACGACCGGCAGCCACTCTTTTCCGGATGAGCAAACAATAAGGCGCAATGCGGTCCTATATCGCACGCCGTGCATTACAACGATGAGTGGAGCGCGTGCGGCTGCAGAGGCGATCGTTGCACGCCGTCGCGATCCGATTCGCGTCTGGAGTCTGCAGGAATTGCACGCGGGTCAACGGACGGGAACCATCGCAGTCGCGGTGCCTTAGAGCTGGTCCAAAACCGGCGGCGCTTAATCTAGTGATGATGTCGTATGGAACGCGGTCGCGTGAACGGAATGAACTCCTGCATCATGTTGTAGGCGAAATCGCCTCCGAATCCGATGAAGCTTCGAGTGATGCCGTTGCTCACGCCGTTGATGCTGCTCGGCTGCCAGACGTTCACGAATTGACCTGCTGCGAAACCGCTAATTACGCGCGCCCACGCGAACTCGCTTGTGCCCCGATCGGTCTTGCAAACCACGACCTGCTTCAGCGCATTCAAAATCCGCTGTTTGCCCGATTTATCTTCTGACGGAAAGTACCGCGGGTCTTCATGAAACGCGGACTCCAGTGCGAACGCGAAGGTCTGCCGTGACATATTTCCGGCAAATCCCGAGCCGAACCGTTTTGCGAATCCCTCAGCGCCCTGGCCCCACTCGTACGGTGAGTTCCGTGCTTGGCCTATGGCAGCGCTAACGGCGGCGCCGCCGAAACCCCGCAGGCCGAGTGACTGCACGATCCGGTAGTCGAGCTTGTCCCCAATAGTGAATGGGCGCGCCGAAACCGTGTTTGGAAGCGATGTTAAAGGGTTCGATGGACCCTGAGTACTCGATGGAGTTTGACCAGGCTGCTGAGGTGTTCCTGGCTGTACCTGAGCTGATGAAAGCTGCCCTGACCCCAGTATGCACATCATCGCGGCGAGTGCATAGATTGCTCTCATGAACAATTACAGTGTGACCGATTTTGTTTAAAAACGGTACCCGTTTTTTGGGCAGAAGAGCTTGTCGATCAACGATTTCGGACTAAGATTCCCGGTTCGCCCTTTTCTGACAAATCCGCCCGGAATGCATAGAACAGCACGCTTCCGGTCCGCACGGTCACCGTTCGATCGTCAAATCCGGCACCGCAGATCTCCACTTCGGTATTTTGAGGCAGTTGGGTCAGTGTTCCTATACCGCGTGTTCCGTCAGGCCGAGTGATCACCCGTAAAGCAGAGATGTTGTGATGTAAAACGCAGACGTTCGACACTGCAGTTTCTAGCGTAATGTGAAATGTCAAACGATGTAACTAGGTTTATCCCGTGATAAGTACGTTCTGACTTCGGCGGCCTCAAAGATCAGGATCCTGAAAGAGCCGGATGCCCGCGATGCCTTGTGCGCCTGCATCTACGCAATCTCGCGCGTTTTCCCAGGTAACTCCTCCTAACGCGAATACGGGAACACCGGTTTTGCAGGCCGCTTTGAGCGCAGCTAAACCAAGCGGCTCCCCTTTTCCGGGTGACTCAAAAATGGGGCTGAATGTCACAAAATCCGCCCGGGAATTGCGCACTTCTTCGACTGTGTGGCATGAGCGGGCAATTAGCATTCCCGGCGGCGTTTCTTTCGGGGCGGCGGAAGGCAAATGCACGCCATCAGCCCCGGTTGCGAGCACCACGTCGGCTCGCGAGTTAAGAAGTATTTTCGTTGTGCTTGGACGCGGAAACTCGCGCGCGCGCACCTCGAGTACCGCCAAGGTGAACTCGAACAGTTCTCGCGCACTCAGGTCCTTCTCGCGGATCTGGATATAGTCCACAGCGAAGCGCAACTGGTCGCGAATGATCTCCAGCAGGGGCCGGAATCCGCCGGCTGATTTCCGGTCCGTAATGTAATAGCGCTTCATTTGCCCATAAAGTGGACGGCCGTCGCCGGAAATTGAAGCGCCAGCCATTGGTTCCCGCGAAGTTGTCGATAAGCGGCTTCGGGGACCACCGCCGAAAAATCATGCTCAAACTCAAGCCGCACGCCCGCCGCCGAATTAATAGCGCGCAGCACCGCAAGCACGATGTGGTTGCTACGACTCCCATTCTGCGGCATGCAAACAGTGACTTCCGCTTGCCGCACACAGAGGAAGCCCCGGTCTCCCAGCAGATGACCCGGTAAATACGGCCCGTCAATCTCTTGTCCGAACACTCGAAGCCGGGAAGCATTCTGCCCGGGATCGAGAAACTCGATTTCTGCCGGCGCGAGGTTGTAAATCGCGAGGGAACGCGCGATATCCGAGCTCGCCGGACGGCTGAACACGCTATCCCTCGATCCGGTCTGCAGAAAGACACCGTTGTCGATGATGCAGACTTCGTCAGCCAGTTCAAAGCATTCTTCGAGATCGTGCGTCACGAGCACAATCGGTACCTCCAATCGATCCCGCGTTTGCTTCAGCAGTTCATAGAACGAAGCGCGGAGCCGGGCATCGAGACCTCGTGTCGGCTCATCCAGCAGCAAGACCCGCGGTTCCGTAACAAGTATGCGAGCCAGCGCCGCGCGCTGCTTCTGACCACCTGAGAGCTGGCTGGGTAGCCGGTTAGCGAAATCAATAAGTTCAAACGCCTCCAGTAGCTCGTTCACGCGCCGGCGACGGTTGAAACCTCTGGTTTTCTCGGGCGAAGCCGCCGCCGCAAAACGCAGATTTTCGCGCACCGTCATATGTGGAAACAATGCGTGGTCCTGGAAGATGTAAGCACAGCGCCTTCGCTGCGGGGGCAGATGAACACCGGCGGCAGCGTCGAAATAAAGTTGATCGTTTACCAGAATGCGACCTTCATCCGGTCGCGCAAACCCGGCCAGGCAATTGAGAGTCAGACTCTTCCCTGCGCCGCTCGGACCAAAGAGAACCGTAATGCCGGTGCTCGCACGCAGATGGATGTTCAGCTCGAATGGCCGTGAACCGGAGGCCGGCGGCAGGCGCTTCAAGAGCCGCGCATCGATGCCGTTCATGCCGCAGTGCCGGCACGCCGCGCACGAGAAATGAAACTAGCCGGCCAGAGAAGCGCAAGCGCTACGGCCGAGACCACCAGGACGAGAATTCGCGCCAGACGACCATTACCCGATTCGACAGCGTCGTAGATCGCCACCGACAACGTCTGAGTGCGTCCCGGTATATTGCCCGCCACCATAATCGTTACGCCGAAGTCTCCCAGCGAACGCGCAAAAGTAAGCGTGCCCAGCGAGCTCAAGCCTCGCCTTGCGAGCGGTAATGTGACCCGCCAGAACGTTCTCCACTCCGACGCACCAAGACTGTGCGCCGCCCATTCATAGCGATAATCCACTCCTTCGAGCACCGCACGCGCAGCTTTAACGTAAATCGGCGCGGAATGCAGAAATGCCGCCACCACGGCCGCTTGCCACGTGAACACCAGCGGCTGCCCGAAAACACTCTCGTATAAATGCCCTAGCGGTGAAGCGCGACCCAGCAGGACTAACAGGTAATAACCAAGAACCGTAGGTGGCAGTACTAGGGGCAGAGTAATTACAGCATCCAACAGGTTCTTTCCCCGAAAAGTTTTATGCGATAGCGCATACGCAACAAACGTGCCAATGACAAGAACCAGGATAGTCGCGAGAATCGCGACTCTTAGACTAAGCCAGAGTGGGAACCAGTCAATGGCGGGCGAGGCGGTCATGATTGGTTGGTGCGGGAGAGAACCACGATTATAGCGACCACGGCGCTTAGTCCCACTTGCATTCGGCGCCGCGATCGGTATACGATTTAGGCCAAAGGAATCCCGGTGCCGAGCTTCGCGCCGGCGCCAATACATGGCAATGCAGTTGGACGGCTTCGCACAAGCCGTCCGGAAGACACGAAGGAGTTGTCTTCACTATGAATCTGACAATTCACCTGATTGTATGCGCGGCGCTGGTTGTCATAGTCGTTGCGCTCTTCCTTTATCACAGGTGGCTGGAGAATCACGAAGACCACTATATTCACCTGCACAACGATTCGCACGATACAAGCGTGGTGAATACGCAGGCAATGATGCACAAGCGGATCGCCTCAGTCGATAAAATCAAAAACGGACTTCTGATCGCGGTCATTCTTTACGCGCTCGCAATCGCCGGCATGGCAATCTACAACGCCTGGAATAGCCCGGGCAGCTAATTATCTTCCGCTACCCGATATCCAACTAGGTCGGCCGCAGAGTTTCGCGAGAAACTAGGAATATGAAACTGCCGCCTGGACCGCGCGGACGCGAAGCTCTCGGCTTCTTCGGCGGACGCTCGTTCTCCGGAACGCTGGATTTTCTTGAAAAAACTGCTCGCCGGTTCGGGCCCATTTCATCTTTCCGGCTTTTCCATAAACGCATTTACCTCGTGGACGATGCCGAGCTTGTGAGAGAGATCCTCGTTACCCGGCAGCATCAGTTCGAACGCGATTCCGGCGCTGGATTGCTGCGCGAACTTGTCGGAGATGCCCTGATTACGCGCGAAGAGCCGCGCCATCGCGAACGTCGCCGTGTCCTTCAGCCCACGTTTCACCGCGACCAGATCGCATCTTATGCGCAGATCATGTCCAGCGAGTCGCAGCGGCTGGCCGACTCATGGCGACCGGGCGCAACCATCGACGTGCGGGCGGAAATGCGGCGCCTGACGCTCTCCATCGTAGGTTCCTCTCTCTTCGGCGCGGATTTTCGCGAAAGCGCCGGGCAGGTGGCAGATGTGCTTCAAAGGGTTGCCAAACGCTCCCGCTGGTTGGCTCCTTCTTTTGCGTTCATCGAGCCGCTCGCCGACGCATATCGCCGGCTGTTCCCGAACGGTCGCAGCCTCTTTTTCAACTCCGAGCGGAAGCAGCTCGAACAGGTCGTCGCGCCCATCATCGAAGGACGCCGCCGCGAATCCGCTGGGAAGGACGTCGTTTCGCTCCTCCTCAACGCACGATACGAAGAGGATGAGCCGTTAACTCCCCGTGAGCTGCAAAACGAAGTAGTCACATTCGTGCTTGCTGGGCATGAAACAACGGCAACAGCCCTCACCTGGACCTGGTTACTCCTCGCTCGCCACCCGGAATCGGCCGCTCGCCTGTGCCGCGAGCTCGATAACGTGCTCGAGGGCCGCACGCCTTCTCTCGAAGACACTGCAATGTTGTCCTACACGAGTCTCGTTTTCCAGGAATCGATGCGCCTCTACCCTCCGGCCCTCGGGTTTGCCCGGCGCGCACGAGAGACGGTTCAACTGGCCGGCTATACCATCCCGCGCGGCTCGAGCGTTTTCTTGAGTCCTTATGTTACGCAACGCAATCCTAGGTACTTCGAGCGCCCGGATGAATTCCGGCCCGAGCGCTGGCAATCGGATCCTCCGCCCCCAAAATTCGCGTATTTTCCCTTCGGTGGCGGCGCCAAAATGTGTATCGGAGAGCCCTTTGCAAAGCTCGAAGGAGTGCTCGCCCTGGCAGCACTGGCACAGAAATGGGAATTCGCGCCTGCGGATGGCGCGGAAATCGGCATCGGGCCCGGTATACTCCTGAACCCCGATCGGCCAATCCTGATGAAACTGCGTGCCCGCACAAGACAAACGCGCGACGAACCTGTGAGTATTGGAGCTCCTCGACTGATCGAGGTAGAGTGAGAGAATCCTCTAACTCATCAAGCAGACAGATTGGGGCTGGTTGTGACACTTGGCGCACCGAACGTGACTGATGTTTCCACTGATCGAAGCAAGAACACAGCTCGCGACCGGCTGAAGCCTGTACCCAAGGCTGTTCCCATCGCGATGCCTTCACGTCTGAGCCGATGGCCGGAATGGGCGGCCTTCGCTGCGGTATTTCTCCTTGCCGCGGTTGCTACCTTCGCCGGCGCCGTTGCCCTCGGCAGCCGTGAATCCTTCGTTGTACCCGTCGTTCGCGGCGCCATCCGAACCCCGCCGTTGCAAATCGCAGTCGCACCGGATGCTGCCGGGCTCCGTCTGACCTGGAATCCCACAGCGTCTCAAGAGGGTGCCCCAGCCGTTTTGCAAATCATAGACGGGGGCAACAGCACAACTCAGGTTCTCGATTCGACGCAGGTAGCCACCGGCTCATTTCTTTACAAACCCATTTCACGGGATGTGGTATTTCATCTCAGTGTTCGAGGGAGCGACGGACCGGTCGATGCAAACCTCAAGGTGCCTGACGACGTGTTGAGCGAGGTGACGAGTTCCCTGGCAGGCGCTCAGCATGCCACTCGATCCGGCGTAGATGAAGTAGCGGCCTACGATGAAATAGCGCACCGGCGCCGGAGGCGGACATCATCAGATGAAGCTGCTGCATACGACCCGAGGAAGGCCGCAGCGTCGAAAACGCAACCGTTCGGGCGGGTCTCCGACCACTGACGCGAAGACAGCTAATCCCGCCCGCAAAGGCTGTGGCGCCTCGCGCCGGGTCCACTCAGGCCTATTCGCAACCGCTAGATTGAACGCGGACGGAATCCTACAAACCCATTACTTGCTCAGCTCTTCTTATCGAATACAAGTTTTTCCGATTTATCCACGGGTTCCAGGTGTTCCAGATTTACGTTGAGCGTCTTACCTTGCGGACCCATCGTGAGCTTCCACTGTGTTACGGCATCTTCTCGGGGGCCGTCCGTTTTCAGTACCACCAACGAAGGGCCATCGTACCAGAGAGAGACCTTCGCCTTACGGCCACCCTCATCGAACTCACATTGCCCGCCGCCCGTCGCGCACGAAAAGTGGGAAGTGATCTCCTTACCATCCCGTTCATGTATGACACGAGTAAAGGTAACCTTGCCAGAGCTGTCCTGGATGTTGTAAGTGATCGTTTCACCGGCGGGTGCCTGGCTTCGTGCGGCATCCAACTCCCATACACCGCTGTAATTTGGTGGAGCGGAGTCGGACCAAAATGCCGGGAAAGAAATAGCAGGCGCTGCAAGAATCGCTAGCGCCAGTTCAAAACTGCGCATGCATCCTCCTTGCGCGACCCTAAGTAACAACTGCGGGCCGTGTGTCTCGTCGGACCACTTATATGGTAACAAAGAAGCAGATGAGGCTTACACGGGTAAAACTATCAATGTGAGCGCCATTTGATATTACAGCCGAGGCTTGGCTTCTGATCTGTGCTAACTGGCCTGTTACTGAGAATCGCATCGATTGCTGTGCGGAGATCAGCGCCTGTAACTGGGACTGAGTTGCGGGGGCGGCTATCGTCAAGCTGGCCACGATATACCAGGCGACGGTCTTCGCCAAAGAGAAAGAAATCCGGAGTGCAGGCGGCCGTGTACGCCCGAGCGACGTCCTGGCTTTCGTCATAACAGTAGGGAAACACGAACCCTAACTCTTCGGCCATTAGCTTCAGGTTCGCCGGCGAGTCATCCGGATATGCTGCAACATCATTAGACGAAATGGCGACGATCGCAAGCGACCGGTCCTGATAATCGCGGCCGATCCTTGCCAATTCCTGCTGGACATGCTTCACGTACGGGCAATGCCGGCAGATAAACATCACCAGCAAGGATTTCTTGTTATCGAAATCACGTAGCGCGATCGTCCTTCCGGAAACAACGTCAGGCAGAGAGAAATCCGGCGCGCGCGTGCCCAGCGGGAGCATTGTGGATTCTGTCCGTGACATATTCGTACCTATCGCCAGCGTAGCAGCCGCAGTGTTTCACCTCTCCCGCGCTAACATACATTCAACCGATTGTTATGCGCACAAGCAGCGTGCCTGGCATCAGACGGGAAATGTGGCATCGGCATTCTCTCGAAATGAAAAGGGCAGGCTCAAATGCCTGTGTGTCCCCATCTTCTACATGCGTCTGAATAAGCTCGTCATCTTATTTGTGTTTGGAGCAGGTACCTTTGCGTTCGGCATAACTCCGAATCGCGCTCCGCTGCAGCCGAACGTCTTCTATCCGTTGCCGCTGGGCGCAGTTCGTCCGAAGGGCTGGCTGCTGCGGCAGGAACAGATTTAGGCTTCTGGTCTGACCGGCCACCTGGATGAGTTCTGGGACGATGTCGGACCGAATAGTGGCTGGTTAGGCGGCACTGGAGAGTCATGGGAGCGCGGCCCCTACTATCTGGACGGGTTGCTCCCGCTCGCATATCAGCTCGGTGATCCGAAGCTGATCGCCAAGAGCACGAAGTGGGTTGAATGGAGCCTGAACTCACAGCGAGCGAATGGCCAGTTCGGTCCGACCAGGAACGATGACTGGTGGCCGCGCATGGTCATGCTGAAGGTCATCGCGCAGTACCAGGAGGCGACCCTCGATCCACGGGTGATTCCATTCATGACCAAATATTTCCGCTATGAGCTGGCCGAATTGCCTAAGCGACCGCTTCGCGATTGGGGCAAATACCGGTGGCAAGATAATCTCTACACCGTGCTTTGGTTGTACAACCGGACCGGTGATCCACAGCTTCTTTCGTTGGCGTCGCTGCTTCACGACCAAGGTTACGATTGGGAGGCGCAGTTCGCGAACTTCAATTACACCTCAAAAGAAACCCGTCAGAAGTTGGGGCTTGATGAATCGCATCCGCTGCCGGATATCGCAATGCAGACTCATGGGGTCAACAATGCCATGGCTTTGAAGGCTGCGCCAGTCTGGTGGCTCGTTAGCGGAAAGACGAGTGATCGGTCCGAGTTGAGCCGGCAGATTGCGATGCTCGATCAGTATCACGGTCTTCCCAATGGCGCCTTCAGCGCTGATGAGCACTTTGCCGGCCCCGATCCCTCTCAGGGGGTCGAACTATGCACCGTTGTGGAGACGATGTTTTCTTACGAGGAGGACCTTGCGATTCTCGGGGATCCGCATATCGCCGACCGTCTGGAGCGAGTGAGTTATAACGCGCTTCCAGCGACGTTGTCGAACGATATGTGGTCTCACCAGTACGACCAACAGCCCAACCAGATCGCCTGCACACGTGCGCACAGGCAATGGTCCACAAACGGTCCTGACTCGAATCTGTTCGGCCTGGCGCCCAACTTCGGATGCTGCACCGCTAACTTGCATCAGGGGTGGCCAAAATTTGTGACGAATATGTGGATGGCGACACAAGAAGGGGGAGTTATCGCTGCTGCCTATGGGCCTAGCGAAGTCAATTTTAATGTCGATGGCGAAGACGTGTCGGTACTCGAAGACACTGATTACCCATTCCGGGGCAACATTCGGTTTGCGGTGCACACGCGCAATCCTCACACTTTCTCGCTTGTGTTGCGTATTCCGGGCTGGACTGCATCGGCGAATATTCAAGTGAACGGAAAGTGGGTGCCTGCAACCCAGGAAGGTGATGTCCCGAGCGGTTTCTATCCGATCCGGCGGCGATGGCAGGACGGAGGCGTAGTGAATGTTACGTTTCCGATGGAGCCGCGCGTGACACATTGGTACCGCGACTCTGCTGTATTCGAGCGCGGCCCGCTAGTGTTTGCGCTGCCACTGGACGGGAAGTGGGTGGAGTTGAAGAAGTACGCCCAGAACTCGGCGGACTGGCAAGTGACTCCGACCCGTGAGTGGAACTACGCGGTGGAGATCGGACCATGTGCAGCGACGCTAATAGAGAGTACCCAAAGCGAGGCGCCCTTTGACGCTGAGCACCGGGCTGTGGCGCTTCGTATTCGTGGCCGGCAGTTTTCAGAGTGGACCATGAAAGAAAACTCCGCGGGGCCTCTGCCGACCAGTCCTGTCTCATCGAACGCTCCAGTTCGTGAGCTGCGACTCGTCCCATATGGCGCCGCGAAAGTGCGCATCACCGCGTTCCCTTATCTAAATGAGAGCGCGGCCTGTTCGGGCCAGCCGCTTGCTCGCGTGCGCGGTCTGTATCGCTGATCGTTAACGGTGCTATACGAATGGAAACTGGCGGCAGCGGTGCCGCTCTACCTGTTCTTGGTCATTTCGATCGATATCCATCCTTTGTTCGTTCAATGGCTCACGTCGCTGGCTGCAGTTTTCTTTATAGTTGACCCATTTGCGACCACTCCCACGTTCCTCGCCGTTACCGCCGGCTGTGATCGTCTGCGCCGCAGAAAGATGGCCGGGCGCGCTGCAGTAACGTGTTTTGCATTGCTGACCATCTTCGCCATCGCCCACCAGACTAACGAATAATGCAATCTGGTCGCCGTGCTTCTCGATCCCGATGCGCTTCGCCATCACTTTCGCAAGCGTTCCTCCAAACCGAAACTGTTGGTCCGTCATCATCGCATTACGCTCCTGCTGCTGCGCTAAATGGATCATGCCGGTGCCATGCTCGGCAACAACGGCTTCTTTCGAGTCATCATCAAGACTCTGGCGAATGACCAGCATCGCTTTGCGGTCCCCGTAGCCTTCTGGATTTGGCAATTTAGCTTCGCCTGCGAGAGACACATCCCCAGACATTCTGCTCCAGAGATACCGGAACTCATCGCGCGTGTACCACACGTTGTATCCGGCCGAGTTGATGGTGTATTGCTTGGTCGCAGAATCATAGCTGGCATTACCCGGAACCAACGCGGCGCCGATGTCAGACTGGCCCTGGAAGATGCCGATCGCTGTATCGTAATTCCTACTTGGCCGGTGAAAGTCAGCGGGCGGGGGAACCTGCTTGTGCGTAGGAGAGCCCGGTTGAGCCCAGTCCGGCACTGCGGGCCTGTTAATCTCTGCTTGCGCGTAAATGCACTCTGATCCGGTACAAATCATCGCGATGAGCAGCACAGAGTAGACTTTAATGGCTGTGTTGCGAAATTGGAACCGAGGACGCAAGAAGCTCGAGCGTCGACTATCAGGCAGCGATCGCGACTCCGAACAGACCTGCAATGAATGCGGCTTGGCCAAGGATATCATTCTTTGACAACCGCCGGATTTGTCCCTTGCGGATCATGTTCACCGTTTCAATACCTTGGATCGTCCGCCACGCCGAGTGAAACGACCGGAAACCCTGACTTGCTTTAACGCGGCGTTTGATCGCCCGATGATCCTGCTCCACCACGTTGTTGAGATAGCGAACGGGTCGACAACGGCAGCGCCGGCCGAGTTCTCGCGTGCGCTTGAGTTCGTCGATTACCTTCGGATAGGCAGGATTGCCGTCTACGTTGATAACTCGTGGCCGAGGATGGTTTGGCGATTGCAACGCTCTTTGAAAGAAGCGTTTGGCAGCACTTGCATCGCGCTTCGGAGAGAGCAGGAAATCAATCGTGTCACCCGTCGAATCCACCGCCCTATATAAATAGGTCCACTTGCCGGTAACGCGGAGATAGGTTTCGTCGACCCGCCAGGATCCATTCGTCTGGCGCAGTTCCGGCCGACAACGCCGACTGAGTTCCGGCGCGTAACGTTGAATCCAGCGCCAGATCGTAACATGATGCACATGCACGTTCCGTTCTGCCATGATCTCTTCCAGATTTCGCAAACTCAGAGCGTATCGAAGATAACGACGCACGCACAAAATGATGATTTCGGGTTCAAAATGGCGTCCTTTGAATAGTGCTGGCCGGTCCCGTCGCATGAAGGGCCAAGCCTATCAGAAACGCTCGAACCGCATTTACAACACATCCACACAGGCCCCAATCGGTGGGCAGATTGGTCTGGGATCGATTATCGAAACGGGACCTATGCGGTAGGGTATTTTTCTTACGTATTCCGCGGCGGCGCTCGATCTCGGATGGACCGCGAGCCACGCCGGCTTGTCCGGCGGACTCACCGAGACATTAAAGGTCGCAGCGTGCGAGGTGTGAGAGATCGCGACCCGGCCACCGGTTCGGGCAAACGCGCCGACAAGGCTTTGCTTGACCCAACGCGGTGGGATCGTCAAGGAGAAATGAAAAAGCTGGTCAGCGTAGTGGGTGTTCGCGTTTGAAGCCTGCCGGCGCTCTGCGATGAGTTGCAGCAGAGAGTCTATTCTCGCCACCGCATCTCTCGCGCCCATCTGCCGCCCAAAGCGCGTCCGACCTTCGATAAGCTGCCGCTCGGCCAAATCTAGTCGCCGGTGTCAAAATAGAGCTTTCCGAGGGAGGCGTAAGCGGGCGCGGCATCCGCTGCCCGGCCGCACTCGTCATAGAGGGTTATTGCCCGCTCGAACATCTGTGTCGCCTCCTCGATGCGTCTTTCCTGGTGGTAAGTCATGCCCAGTTGCAGGCAATGCGGCGCCTCCTGCAGTCTTGGATCCGCGGGGCGGAGCGTCCGGGTCAGACCTCGCACTATGACGGTCACCACCATGCCCACAAGCATGCCCCCGAGCACGGCCCATCTTGCTCTTGCGTCAGAGAAAAGCCATTGCCCGAAATTGCCGCTCGTCGGGGGCCATCGGCCATAGATGATGCGAAATGTGCCCGTTCCAGCTATGAAGAATGTGATCGTGCCGAAAAAATTCTGCATAAACCGTGACGTTTGAGTCCTAACACAATTCAACAGTCAAGACAAATGGGCGCTGACGCCGAAGCCCGCGCAGGCGGCGAGTGCATCCGCCGCACCGCTCGGCGGGAACCCATATCCGAATCCCACCAGTCGAGCGCGCAAACGTTAGGCAGTTGGTGCTGCCTCCAACAAGCCAAATATATTCGCCGAATTCAGCTCGGCGTCGCGAGCCTCCGATTGCTGTCGCGGTATTGCATAACTTTGTCCCAAACCGGCCGAGCGCCTCGCGCCACAACAGCCGCAGTTGCCCCCATACGACGCCGACCAGAGATTTGATGGATTTCCTGGGCTTACCGAATGTGAGTATCCAGCTGGACTATAAGTCGGCATTGCGGATATTGGGCAGTAGCACGTTTGTCTACCGAGTGGCTTCTGTTTCAACGCTGGGTTCGCACGCAATCGTACTTCGAGGCCATAAACACAAAAGTTGCGGCGGGACGGGTGCGCGGGAGACGCGCAGCAACATGAAACTGTGTAAGCTCAGCGAAGGCGCACAAATCGGCGTTGTTTTTTGAGATACACTGAACGACACTCGTGTTCACCGACCTGCCCTTTAAGCTATCAGCCAAAAGTTACGCAAGAATCGATGGCGCGCTGTACCTAATTATCATTGCTATCGGATTGTGGGGCGAGGCATTCGTCCGGGAGAGGCTCATCGTATCTGGAGATGCAGCGGCCACATCCGCCAACATTAAATCAATGGAGTCGCTGTGGCGCTTTGCTATAGGGGCCGAAATCATCCTGCTGCTGTTGGCAGTGACTTCGACATGGATCTTCCTTCTTTTAATGCGGCCAGTCAGTGCAGATCTGGCGTGGCTGGCGACCTTTTTCAATCTGATATCGATCGCGCTGGAAGCAGGAATACAACTGAATCTCGTCGCGGCGTTATTATCCCTGGGAAATCATGCTTACCTGAAGGTGTTCACGCCGGAACAGCTCTCCACGATGACGTACCTGCCGGTCAGGCTGCATGATTACGGCTTTGGTCTGAGCCTCATCTTCTTCGCCTGCTTCTGTCTAGTTATGGGATACCTGATCTTTCGATCGGAGTTTCTTCCGAGGACGCTCGGCGTTCTGTTGGAGATCGCCGGGTTGTGCTATCTGATCAATAGTTTTGCGCTGCTTGTGGCGCCTGCCCTTGCGGATCGGATATTCCCCGCCATCCTCATACCTTCTTTCATCGGAGAGCTCTCCCTTGCACTATGGCTGACCATCAAAGGCGTTGACACTGTCAAGTGGCAAGAGAAAGCGCGCGCTTTGGCGTGTTCCTTGTCGCTGCAAGTTTCCTAAGCGGGGCATCTGAACTCGAAAGCATCGCCAGCCGTGCCCCCCGCCAAGGCACTTGCAGGGAAGTCGGCGATGTTTCCTGATGACTTTTCAGCCCCGCACGGAAAATCAAGTGACGAGATGCGCGTTATACGTCGAGCGCCGGGATAAACCGGCATGATTGCTGGGGATGAAAGAGCCCTACAAGAAAGGAGAAAGCGAATCCATCTTGGCCCCGAGTTTGCGGCGAGCATCGCGAGGTGCTGGTCGAAGCGTAGACAGGGGTATCGGTGGGCGGGGCGATTGAGCTTCGAAAAACGCGTCAATCAGGACGCCGACCTTTTGACGTATTGGGGAAGGCAACACGGCTGGTCGCGTTAGACGCGAGTGATCAGCCGGTCCTGCGTAGTCTGAGAACCCACGCACGCTGAGAAACAACATGCACGAGAACCGGGAGACCTCTGGAGTGCCTCGATCCAGTCGAGATCGAGGCCGGTCCGAGAATATGCAAAATCGAACGTCGGACATGTACGCTTCAGAGGAGTCGGACCGCGCCATAGTACCGATGAACCAGCCGAACAAAGAAGGGCAACCTTCAGCGGAGGTTGGGGAGGGAAGGGCGCGGGCCAAGGAAAACATCGCTCAATCCAACACGAGCCCGACACAGAGCGGGGCCAGAGTGTCCCAGGGATTGCGCGGTGTGCGACAAGCAGCACAGGTAAGGAAACAAGAACGCTTCACTGCTTTGCTCCACCATGTAACTGCCGATTTGCTCAGGGAAAGCTTTTACGCCTTAAAACGAAAAGCGGCACCAGGAGTGGATGGTGTGACATGGCACGAGTATGAAACCGGGTTAGAAGGTCGGCTGGCCGATCTGCATAGCCGGGTGCAACGTGGAGTGTGTCGGGCGAAGCCCTCGCGGAGAGTCTACATTCCGAAGTCTGACGGACGGCAACGGCCGTTAGGCGTCGCGGCACTGGAGGACAAAATCGTTCAACAGGCCGTGGTGACCATCCTCAATCAGATTTATGAGGTGGATTTCAAAGGCTTTTCGTATGGGTTCCGACCGGGTCGCAGCCCGCATCAGGCGCTGGATGCGCTGAGTGTGGGTATCCATCGTAAGCGAGTGAAGTGGGTGCTCGATGCAGACATTCGTGGATTCTTCGACAACGTTTCGCACGAATGGGTAATGAAGTTCATCGAGCATCGCGTGGCCGATCGCCGTATGCTTCGCCTCATCCAGAAATGGCTAAAGGCTGGAGTATCGGAAGACAGCGAGTGGTCGGAGACTAAGGTAGGAACGCCGCAAGGTTCAGTGGTTTCGCCACTGCTCGCTAACGTATACCTGCACTACGTTTTCGATCTGTGGATAGAAGCCTGGCGCAAGAAAGTGGCACGCGGCGATGTCATTGTCGTCCGATACGCCGATGACCTTGTGGTGGGTTTCGAAAGCCGAGCGGAAGCCGAAGTTTTCTTGAGCTCATTCGAAGTTTTCTTGAGCTCATTCAAGGAGCGGCTGGCCAAGTTTGGCCTGGAATTAAACGCGGAGAAGACGCGGCTGATCGAGTTTGGGCGGTTCGCTGCTCCAAATCGGGAGCAGCGTGGTGAGGGAAAGCCAGAGACCTTTACGTTCCTGGGCTTCACGCATTACTGCGGGAAGCGGCGGGGCAATGGAGCTTTCATCGTCTGGCGCAAAACGGCGAAGAAGCGGATGATCGCGAAGCTGCGTGCCATTAAGGCGGAGCTGCGCTTTCGGATGCATGACCCGGTTGCGTCAGTCGGTGCGTGGCTGCAAAAGGTTGTGGTGGGCTACTACCAATATCACGCGGTTCCTGGAAACCTGGATCGGTTGCGCATCTTTGGGCAGCGGCTGCGTAGGCTGTGGCGACTGGTTCTTAGTCGTCGCAGTGAAGGCGGCATGTTGCCCTGGGATCGGGTAACGCCGATCTTTAACCGCTGGATTCCTATCGCACCTGTCTTGCATCCTTATCCAATGGAACGCTCGCTTCATCGCCATTCATCCGAGGTGGGAGCCGTATGCGTAAACGCGCTCGTACGGTTCTGTGCGGGGGGCGACCAGTGATGGTTGTCCCTACCGCGTCAAGTTGACGTCCCACTTGTCTAGTTTCCGGTCGATGTTGGGAAGGGGTGTCCTTGCACTCAATTCCGCTATCATTGGGCTCAACAACAATGAATGGCTCCCAAGAAACGTGCTACCAAGAGGCCGACAGGTAATCTTCCGAAAAGGCGCTCTGCATCGAAAGCAAAACGGAACCCCGGGAAGGGCAACACCGCTTCTCAACAATCCAGTAGAACCGGTGCCGGTCGCGCAACCCACGCGGGAACGTCCTATCAAAATCGCGTATCGGCCTGGTGGGCGGCCGTCATTCTGGCGGAGGCGTGCTGCCAACACGCCAAAATATTTGTACTCACGCGCTACAAAGACGCCTCCTTCGTCGCCGAGGGGCTTGAGGAAGAAACGGTTGCGTATCTGGCACGCAGCTTTGCAGCGAAGCTCCAGGTCGACTATAAAACGATGCATAGCTCGAAGGGACTCGAGTGCGATTACGTGATCATCGGCGGGCTGGACGCGGGTTTTCGCGGCTTTCCGAGCAACTTCGAGACTAATCCACTTTTCGAACTGCTTCTACCGCCGCAATCCAACGCTATGGATGAGGAGCGGAGATTGCTGTATGTAGCGATCACACGGGCAAAGAATACAGGCGGTGCTCCTGACTGCATCGGAAGCACCGAGCGAATTCTTTTTGGAGTTGTGTAGGCTGCCTGGCTTGACGAATCATTTGGAATGGATCGACATCGACCCAAACACCTGGCGCGAGTGCCCCGTCTGCAAACGAGGAATTCTGCGGACTGATAGTTCCAACGCCACGTTTTGTACGCGTTATCCGCGAAGCGCTTACAGAATATTCGTCCGCCCCAATCACGAACCCGAGCGGGAGTGACAATTGGCGCAGCCAAACTAAGCTATCGCGGTTCCCGCACTCGCTTAGGCCAGGTCACGCGGAAGCAGGAAGTTGGCCGAGACCCGATCCGCGCCGCGCCAATGTAGATTTGCCGACCGCACGCACAAAATGGATAAATTGCAGGGTCGTCACACCTGAGCTATCCCGCAACTTTCCGACAACCCGCTTCAAAGCCAGTGAGCGGGCTCCTGGTAAATAGGCCGTTAACGGCGATTCTAATGGCGCAGCCGTACTCCTGACCGGCTCCGCACGTTAGGCCCAAGGCATTGAGGAACTTGCGCCGAAATTCGTGAAGCGCTGCCATGGATCACGCCGGGAGGCTATTGGTCTATCCAGCAAACCCGCTCGCGGATATTCATCTCCGGAGTTGGCCGACACGATTGGCGCGTCATGCCGTGATCCAAGCTTTCGTACTGGAGGTCTGGTTGTCGGGCTCATGAGCTCATGATCTTGGATTGAATTCGTCGGGAGCGATCGGGTATGACGCTGTCTAGACGCCCGGGACGTTAGGCACCCAAGTTAGGAGTTTACGGAATCGCCGCCAGGACATCGGCGGTTCCGCACGAATGCCGCAGCCGTGGACTTTGGCACTCGCCTAATTTCATTAATCCACTGGATTGGTTCAGGGATTGCCGTCCAACACACTGGTCGAATTATCACGAAGATGTTGACAGAACAGCGATTCGTGAGTATGCTCTTCCTTAGAGCCACTAAGGGAAGAAGAAGACAGGAGCATGGGCAAGAAAACTAGGGGCGCGTGGTTAGTCGCCTTAAGTATTTTCACCGCGACCCGCGATTTTGGACAGGGCTGCCGAAATCCCACGGTCGAGGAACAGGCCGCGTTCCAGCAGCTCTATAGCAAAGACAAGGCTGCGTCAATCGACGGGGATTGGGAAAAGCTTGCCGCGCTCTGGACGGATGATGCGATAGCATTGCCTCCGGGCGAACAACCCGTTATTGGCATTGATGCAATCCGCTCGTGGCTGAAACGCAGCCATGTAGATCCTTCAAAAGCTGAACTTACAGACTATTCCATTCACATTCAGGGAGTTTCCGTTTGCGGCGATACCGCAATCGAGTGGGGCACAACGAGCATCGCGCTGAAACCCAAAGGTGCTCCAGCGAGCATTCGTGCAGAGGGGAACATCGAGCGGCTTTTGAAGCGGCAATCTGACCGAGCCTGGAAATTCGAACGGGCGATCTGGAACATGGGAAAGCCGGAGCCTGAGAAAAAAGGAGTCGCGCAGTAGCGCGCATTTACTATGGGTCAGCCGGATCAGATCGAACGGCTTCCGCAGGGCACTCTTCATTTGCTTGTCTTACGTGTTCTCGCTGCCGAACCCATGCACGGACATGGAGTTAGTCAACGGCTGAAAATTTTGTCCGATGAATGGCTGGATTTGGAAGAGGGATCTCTTTACCCGTGCCTTTATCGCATGGAAAAGCGCGGTTGGATCCGATCTCAACCGGGCGTTTCAGAGAACAATCGGCGCGCGCGGTTCTATTCGCTGACGGATACGGGCAGGAAGCAACTGCGTACGGAACAAG
>CAWJVA010000004.1:0-195385 GCA_963846185.1 uncultured Acidobacteriaceae bacterium
ACCTGGCTGTCGTCTACTATCAGCTGAAAAAGTACTCTGACGCTTTTGACATCGCCTCGAGCATTTGGGCGAGCCACCCCGAGTTGAAGTCCGCTGCTCTGATTGCAGGAATGTCTGCCGTTCAATGCAAACGTCCGAAAGATGCGATAGCGCCGCTCAGTAAGCTCCTCGAATCGGATCCGCGCAACCGCGATGCACTGCTCGCATTGGCCAGTGCTCATCTCGCATTACACGAATTTTCGGAGGCCGCCCACATCTATGAGGCCGAGACCCGATACTCTCCAAATGACCCAACCGCTTGGTATGGCCGTGCGATCTGTTTTGAGCAGCTTGCCGAAAACGCTTCGCGGCGGCTCTCCCAAATGCCGGGAGGAGCGGGTTACTCGAAGCGTTTACTGGGCGAATACCTACAAAGCGAGGGCGATAGCAAACTGGCTCGAGAAGCATTCGGGGACTCTGCCCGGATGTCGAAGGATGCTTCTCCCGAAGTTATCAGGCAGTATGAAGCTGCTCGCGAATTCGCACAAAAATCGCGGGAGGCTTTTGAACAACTCGTGAACGTCGCTCCTGACTCGTGGGAAACTGCGGTGTTTCTCGGCGATGTAGATCGACAGCATGGTCAGTTGGTGCCGGCCATCGCGCATTATCAGAAAGCAGCCGAGCAGCAGCCGGGCAACCCGGCGCCTCTGTTGGGATTGGCCACCGCATACTGGGAATTAGGGCAATTTGATCGCGCTTCGACTTATCTTCATCAGACTCTGGCGCTGAATCCCGGATGCGACCCAGGCCGTTTTCGAACTTGCGAACATCGCGGTGCGTCGGCACGCTGAGGCGGAAGCCGATTCCATTGCTTAAGCGATATCTCGCCGTGCAGCCGGACGCGCTGGCAGCACATGCCGATCTCGGCCGCGCTTATTTGCACTTGGGCCAATATGAACTAGCCGCCCGCGAATTATTAACAGCGAGCGATTCAGATGAGCATGGAGACATTCATTACCAGCTTTCAATCGCGCTTAGGAAACTTGGACGGAACAAAGAAGCGGATGAGGCGCTGAAGGAATCGAACGCAATCCGGCAGTCGCAGCTTCAGCGGGAGCAGCGTCGTGACTCGCAATAAGCCGCGATTACTTTGAAACACCGTAGCGAATCTGCTGAAATTCAGCGAGAGCTTTAGCTGCGGCCTGATGATCACCGATGGCGCGATACGCTCTGTATAGCAGGAAATGATAACTGCCATCCGGATCCGCTGAGATTACTTTCCGTAATTCGGTAATGGCACGTTGGGGCTGCTGCTTTGCAAGGTAAACGCGCGCCAGCACGACACGGGTTTGAATCAGGTCGGGATTGCCCCGTAAGGCTGTTTCCGCTGAAGTCTCCGCCTGGTTGACATCCCCGTTGTGTTCAAGAATGTCAGCTATGATCCCGTTAGCCTCAGGATCGCTCGGAGATTTCAACAAAACATGTTTCAGCAAGGGAAGCGCATCATCGAACTGATTTCGTTTCCAGTACTCGGTCGCGAGCCCGAGATAAGCGGCGTCCAAGCCAGGATCCAGTTTCATCGCCGCTTGATACTCCGGAATGGCATCCGCAAGCCTGCCCGCATCAGAAAGCGATTCGGCCATCAATAGATGCGTTCGCGCAGAGTTCGGCTCTAATTCAGCAGCGCGAGTCAGCGCCTGTACGGCTTGGTCCAGCAAATCCTGGATTTGCTTCTTTGTCGAATCGTCCTTCGCCTGCCAGGTGACGTGAAGCTCGATTCAGCAATTGTTCTGCCAGACTACGATCGGTGACGCCCAGTCCGTACCATGCTTCCGCCAGCTGGGGGTTCATGGCCACAGCCTTCGCGTACGATTTATTTGCACGGCTGTAATCACGCATCGCAATGTAGACCTTCCCGAGTGACATCGGCGCGGCCGGGCGGTTAGGGTCGAGTTGTTCAGCTTTCTGCAGATACGGAAGGGCAGCTCGCGGTTGCCCTAAATCAAATTCTGCGATCCCGGCAAACAGATTCGCAGACAGCAGGTTGGGGTCTTTCTGCAGTGCAATCCGGAACTGTTCGAGAGCTTCACGATTTCTGCCTGCCATGTGCAGCATCACGCCGCAATTACTACGAATCTCAGGACTGTCGGCCCCGGTGGCGATCAGTTGAAGATACAGATCTCCGGCTTTCGCATAATTGCCGTGCTGTTGGGCGGCACGAATCTGATCTGCTAGCGTGTCATTTGCACGCAAGGCGAGACTGAGAGCGACCAGTCCGCTCAGGATGTAGATAAACCGCACGGATTTTCAATACTACCGAAACCACATAGTCTGAAAATCACAAGTCACCAATACAGTTTCATCCCGAACTGTATGGAGCGGGCAGGCAAAGCGCCTGGAACGACCCCGAATGTGGACGTTCCAAAGGTGGTTGCCGGTGCAAAGAATTGCGTTCGATTGAACAGATTGTAGAACTCGGCGCGAAGCTGCAGCCGCGACGATTCGTTCCAGAGTCCCCAGTATTTTTGCAGAGTGAGATCCGTATTGATCGTTCCTTGGGCTCTCAAGTACGGAAACGTCCGCGGCGCATCTCCGAAGGTGAAGGGAGCAGGTTGAGCAAAAGCAGCCGTATTGAACCACTGATAGATGTCTGGGGTTGCTCAAGTTCGGATTCGCCAGGACATTCGGACGTTGATTGCCGCCAAAAGAGTTTGAGTTATTCGTGGCATTTACAATTGTCAGAGGAAAGCCATCTTTGAAACTCGAGATTCCGGCAACCTGCCATCCGCCAATGATTCCGTTCACTATCTTGTTTGACGGAGCAAAGCTTTTTTCCGGTGCCGACCGGCAGCTCATAGACATAACTCGCCACCAGACTTCGCGGAATATCATCGAGCATTACCGATTTCTCAAGCGCGTTGTTATACCAGTTCTGAACAGACTGCGCCTGACCGTTTGTCCAGCCTTCCGGGCCTTCGCTGTTGGTCAGGTACTTTGACCACGTATAGGAAATCAGAAATTGAATTCCGTTCGAAAAACGATGATTGGCGGACAACACCAACGCGTTGTAGCTGCTCGAAGCCGATGGCGGCTGCACATTTTCTACGCCCGTGTATTCAGGGAAGGGTCTCAAGAGCTGGCCGTAAGGAATCGTTGGTCCCGAAAGAGAGCCACTCGTGATAATGCCATAAAACGGATTCGCCACCGGCTGCAATAACTGGTTTCCAAGTGCGAGATATTGCCGTAGGGAGCTGATTGAGCTCATAGGTCGTTCCGAAGAGCAGCTTAACTCCGTGGTTCCCGACATACGCAGCGCTTAATACAGTATTGCCGAGCTGATACTGCATATTGGCTGTCCACTGTTGCACATACGGACTTGCGCGGTTGCGCAGTACTGCATTAATTGTCTGCCCAACATTCGTCGCTCCATCCTGCGCCTCGCCGACCGGCGCCAGCAGTCCCGTCGGAAACGGGTTGCTCAATAAGTTCTGGGGTGTGACACCGTTTAGCGTTCCCACATAAGGCGTTGTTTGCGAGAAACCGTTAAGTGATAGACCCTGATAGTCGCCGAACTCCATCGCGGGCGTATAAAAGATCCCATATCCCGCCCGGAAAACGAACTGTGAATAGGGGGTATAGGCGAGCCCGACCCGCGGAGCGAAGTTCGTATAGTTCGTGTTGTAAACACCGCGCTGTTTGCTATTGACATACTGAAGATAGCCGGGAAGGTTCAGACCGGGGACGTGGCTGCTAATCGGATTAGGCGCGAACGTAAAATATGAGAGACGGTTGAAGCGGTCTGTGGGCGCCGTTTGAATGTCATACCGCAAGCCAAGATTCAACGTTAGCTTCCTCGTGACTTTCCAGTCGTCATTCAGAAACATCCCGTAATTCTTTTTGCTGTAGGCAGCTTCCGCGCTATTCGAATTCCGCTGGACCCGCCGGCGCCGCTGTTGTCACCGGTGCCCAGGAGAAAAGAGGCCATGCCTGAACCAGTATCGGAATTGGCAGTCGTTGGGAACGGGCCCTGAGTGAAGTCAGGCGAGAAGTTAAAGGTTGCTTGAGCGGAGTTGTAGGTGTTGAGTATGAAATTGATTCCCATAAAGCCCATCGACAGATTGTGAACGCCTAAGTTCTTGGTGAAATCAGCGGCGTACGTACGAGCTTCTCGGGGCGTCGAATTGAGGGAACCGGACCCTAGATTGTCATAGCCGGTAATATACACATAGGGAAAAGCGCCCGGCGGATTGTAAGTATTGAGCGATGCCGGCAAGCCGACCTTAGTGACATCGAATGGTACTCCCTGTGGCTTGCGGCCTTCCACCCATCGACCCCAACCAAAAGTAAGTGACATGACAAGGGTCGGCGAGAAGACGTAGGTGTACCCAGCGCCTCCCTCGAAACGGTTATCGGGCGCGATGGTTCCATTCCCACCGGGGTTCGAGGCGCCAAAGAACTCGCCTTCTAGCTGTTTGAATTGCCGCTTCTGAGACCAGCGGACAAAGAAGTTTTGCTTTTCGTTGATATTCTCGTCTACCTTGATCGTGTATTGGTCGCTGTTGGTCGGTAAGCCCGCCGTTCCCACGTAATTATTGGCTCCCGTCAGAGTGTTGCCCGGCCGATTTGGTGAGGATAATAACTCAGCAACTTCATCGCAACGGGGTCGAGCAAGGCAGTAGGGATCATGTTATTCGGGAAAGGTGTTCGGACATATTGCCCGTTCACGAGCTGCGTACTGAACGGGTCGTAGATGGTCGCCAGGGTGCCATCCTGATTGAAGGTTTGCGAGAAGTTGCCGCTGCGCTGAAGCGCTGTCGGTACGGTAGTAGTAAGCGTTGTGGGCGTCTGCTGCCGAAACCCTCGTAAGGCCGAAGATAAAAGTTTTGTCGCGCTGCTTGTAAAAGTGCGGGATGTAAACCGGCCCTCCGGCAGTTACCCCGAATTGGTTCCTTTCGAAATGGGGTCGCGCCAAACCATTCAGATTGTTGAAATAGTTGTTTGCGTCCAGATCGTTGTTGCGCAGAAACTCGAAGGCGTCACCATGAAAACTACGGGTGCCCGATCTGGTCACGGCATTGACATAATTCCCCATGCTCAGCCCGTATTGGGGAGAGAAGCTGTTCGTCTGAATCCTGAACTCCTGTGTCTCGTCCACCGAGGGCACATAGATAACGCCATCCCAATCTCCCGCACCGTCCCAGGCGCCATCCAGAAGAAACGCCGTTGTTCCGAAGCGTCCGCCGCCGAAATTGAAAAATGCAATGTCCTGGTCGACATTGCCTTGCGAGCCCGGCGGATTGAGCGCCTGAAACTGCTGGCTGTTGTTGACGCTGGAGTCCAGCTCAACAAGCCCATACACGTTTCGGATGTTCAGCGGCAGTTCCAGGACTTGCTTACTACTCACTTCCGAACTAAGATCGGCGTTGCCAGTGTTCAGTACGGTAGCCTGCGCTGTTACTTCGACGGTCTGGTTTACGTTACCCACCTGGAGTTGAGTGTTTAGTGTGGACGACTGCCCTACGGCTAGCACAACATTCGGCTCTAAGAATGTTGCGAAGCCCGTTTTCTCCACCTTCAACGCGTAAGTACCGGGGGGAATGAGTGCAAAGGTATATAGACCGTTATCCGCGGTTGTAACCTGGCGCTGGAATCCGGTATTCGGGTTCGATAGCGTTACGGATGCGCCGGGAACGGAGGCGCCATTCTGGTCTTGAACAGTGCCGCTAAGCTGCGCGCTGGTTGCCTCACTCTGGGACCATGCGGTGGGCGTCCAAAGCATCGCCAATGTGGCGGCGACGACAAGCGTTCTGCGATACATCACAAACTCCTGGTGGGTTCGAGATTGTTCACTCGCCGTAAGCAGTGACGGTGATACTATCACCGCTGAAGTGATCATTCAATAGCGAAGTCGCGCATCGCTCCGATCTGCGCTAGATGTTTCCCCTCTTCATTTCGCCGGCCATGTAATCCGTTGCGCGCCAGGCAAGTGCAAGGATGGTCAGCGTCGGGTTCTTTTCGGAAGCCGTCGTAAAGGCGGATCCATCCACCACGAATACGTTCTTCACATCGTGCATCTGGTTGAATGAGTTCAACGCCGAGCGCTTGGGGTCCGCTCCCATGCGACACGTGCCATGCTCGTGAATCGCACTCCCGTTGGGTTCCAGATACCCAAGTTGAAAAGGAACGATTTCCGCCTTCGCAGCATGAAGAATCTCTAGCATCGTGTCGTACATGTCTTCCGACATGCGACGCTCGTTTTCTCCAATGGCGTAGCTGATGCGCGCGATCGGAACTCCATACTGATCAACCGGCGATCCCTTCACGGTGATCCGATTGTCAGCCTTAGGAATTGTCTCTCCAAACGGATGCAGATTGAGCAGGGCTGGGTAGCGCTCTTTGACGGCCTTCTTGAAATCCAAGCCAAAGCCGGGAAGGCTTTTCGCATAGGAAAGATCGGTTTGTGCGCCGGTATACCAGAACTGACAGCCAAAGCCCCGGATGTAGTCACGCTTGCGTCCATCGCGATGGTTGAAGCGCGGCATGTAGATATGGGCGCCGCCGATACCGTCGTCGTTATGCACTTCGGTTCCAATTAATTCCGGCGCAAAGCCGCGGATGGTAAAACGAATTTGCTCGGATAGATAACGCCCGATAACATCGGATGAGTTTCCTATGCCATTCGGGTATCTGGATGATGTTGAATTGAGCAAGATGCGCGTGGAATCCACGCAAGACGCCGCAACCACGACCCGCTTGGCAGAAATCCTGCGCTCTTCTTTCGTGTATCGGTCAAAATACTGGACACCGTTCGCAAGTCCGTCATCGCCCACCGTGACTCTTGCCGCTACCGCGTTGTCCACGATCGTCAGCCGCCCTGTCTTCAGCGCCGGCTCAATCAAGTAATCGGAGGAGTTGAAGAAGGCGCCCACGTCGCATCCAGTGCCACAGGCTCCGCAGTAGTGACATTTGGGATGGCCATTGTGTGGCTCTGTCAGTACCGCGCGCCGGATTGCAACCGTATCTATCCCGACGCTCTTCGCGGCCCGCTTGATTACATGTTCGCCACAGCGAAGAGGTGGCGGTGGGAGGAAGTACTTACTGCCCGGTAGCGAATCCTGGTCGTCATCACCGCCGCAGACCCCGATAAGCTGGTCGACCTGATCATAATATGGTGCGATGTCTTTATAGCGGATAGGCCACGGGATCTGCCATCCGTCGCGCTCTGGTCCGGCAAAATCGAGATCGGAGTAGCGTAAACTCACCCGGCCCCAGATGTTCGTCTTGCCGCCTCTTCCCCACACGCGAGTCAGCGAAAAGTTCTGTCCTAACGGTGTAATATACGGTTGCTCTGCGGTGTCGAGCACGATTTGCGGAGGTTTGTGGCCGGCATCTAGGCGCGGTTGCCACTCCCAGGGCTTCACGTGCGTCCAGAACTCGCTTCTGCTAAACCTGCGGCCGGCATCGAGCATGGTGACACTGACACCTTGGCGGGTAAGGTTCCATGCGGCCATCCCGCCCGCAGCTCCGCTGCCGATGATGACGACTTCCTGGACTCCTGAACTGGGACGAATTTGCATGTCAACTCTGGTGCTCGGGGTGTTGGCATCCCGGGAAATTGGGAAGGTAGGTGTTACCGTGCCAGCCAAGCTCCGTTTTTAGGCCAGCTTCGGTCTTGTAATATGCGTCAACCGTCATATCCTTGACCATCGCGAAGAATCTCCCGAGCGGAGAATCCGGCTGCAAGCTCATCGGCGTAAGCACCGCAATTTGTTGCTGCTCGGTCAACTCGACAAATTCCTGTCCATAGCTGCTGACCGAGACGGCGTTCAGATCGGCAAGCCCGGCTCTGAAAGGCTCCGCCACAGTCGCGTCGGCGACGATTGCTTTATCGATCAGGAGCGTGACGCCCGCGTCCTTTGCGCCCGGTGTATCGGAACGAGGGATGATGCGCTCCGTCAGGGCTTCCATAGTGCGAAATTCGGAAGGTTGAAAAAAGGTCGGCTTCGAGGGCTCCGGAACCTTGATCGCCGGACCGGTGTGCATATGTCCGGGCTGCGTCTCAACCTCTTTGTTCTCCTGCGGCGCGGTTGCAAACGCCGGCAGCGCAGCAGGTGTGATGGCGAGGATCTTAAAAACGTCTCGGCGTGTACTCATAGAGGCTCAAAGGAATCACTATAGCGGCTTTCACTCCAGTGGACTCACCAGCGCGTGCGGATACGAATTACTCCTCCCGCAGCGTCACGGCCGGGTCCAGCCTCGCCAATCGCATTGCCGGAATAATGCTCGCCAGAGTGGCAATCAGCACGAGCAGAATCGCGACTGCGACGAACGTCAGCGGATCCGTCGCCGTCACGCCCCAGATCATGCTCTTCAGCAGCCGGCTGACGAACAGCGCCAATAGCAACCCGCTCGCCACCCCACCCAGCGAAAGCCACACGGCTGGCTTTGCGACTGAACCAATGATTTCGGCAATGGTCGCCCCCAATGCCATGCGAATGCCCATCTCGCGCGTCCTCTGTGCGACCGATTGCGCAACCAATCCGTAAACTCCCAGCGCCGATAACAGCACGGCCAGTCCGGCGAGCGCCGAAAACAACGCCGCGTAGTAGCGCTGTTCGCGTAGCGTCGCTCCTTTCACCTCATCCATGCTGTGGAACTCGGAAAACGTTAGCCGGGGATCCACCGTCTGCAAAATCGCAGCCATCCGCTCTGCCAGTCCGGGGACGTTTCCATGCGTGCGCACGATCCAACTCGGACTAAGCCAGATATGTACGCCGGAGAAAAGCCCGTCTGGTAATTGATCCGCGGCCACATACATCTGCGGCATGAAATCGATCGGATTCGGGCCGCCCCATCCCGCCGTGCTCTGTTGCACATCGGCCACGATGCCCACCACGCGCCATGTTTTCCCTTCGCATATCACCTGGGCACCGAGCGGGTCGGGGTCGCGCAGATAACGTGCTGCGAACGTCTTACTGATGACCGTCACCGGCTCCGATTTCGCGGTATCGGATTCAGAGATGAGGCGCCCGCGCAGTTTAGGTATCTTCAGCGCTTGAAAGAACTCCGGGGTGACATAAGTCAAATTCGTCATCAGATATTCGTTTGTGCCGCCCGGAAAGTGAATGCCATCGTTCAGCGGCCGCTGATAGGGCAGGCTCAGTGCGACCGCCGCGGCTTCGACGCCGGGAATCTGATGCATCCGGTCGATCGTCTCACGAAAAAGCCGTGCGCCCGCTGCCGTGGTGGCATAGCGCGCATCCTGAAGCGCCGCCGAGGCAGTGAGCACGTTCGTGCCATCGAAGCCGGGTTGCAAGCTCGCTAACTTTGCGAACGTGCGGACCAGCAGCCCGGCTCCGATCACCAGCACAACGCCTAATGCGACTTCGACAAACACTAGCGCATGACGTTTCCAGGTGCTCCGGGACCCGGCAAAACCACGCCCGCCCTCAGCCAGCGCTGATCTCAAATCGATGCCGCTCGATTCGATCGCGGGCAAGAGCCCGAAAACAACGCTGGTCAACATTGAGACCGCGAGCATCACCGCGATCACACGCCCGTCCAGATGGATTGACCCCCAGAAGCTGAACTCGCTCGGGTTGAGCGCAATTAACCCGCGCAGCGCAAATTCTCCGATCAGCAATCCCAGCAGCCCGCCGCCGAGCGCGAGCAGTATCGACTCCCCAAGAAGGTACAGCACCACACGGCTGCGGCTCGCGCCCATTGCCATGCGAGTCGCGATTTCCCGCGAGCGTGCGCCCGAGCGCGCCAGCAGAATGCCCGCGATATTCACGCATCCGATGAGCAGAACCAGCGCAACAGCGCCCCAGATGAGCGTCAGTTGTGTGTGAACCCCGTGAGTCCAGCCGGCCTGCAGGGGAACCGCGGTTTCCCTCGCGATAACGCCGGCGGAGAAATTCTCTTTCAGCGCTTCAGCGGCAACCGAGGCAAGTTGCCCATTCGCCTCGGCCATTGTCACGCCCGGTTTCAGGCGCGCAATAATCTCGAAGTTCGTTCCAGATCCCTCGCCCAAATGCGAAGCCCGCACCGGAGTCCAGACATCCACCGGTGCATCGCTCGTAAATCCGCGCGGCATGATGCCGACAACAGTAAACGGAGCACCCTTCAGTTCAATCCTTTGGCCGATAGCTGAGGGATCGCCATGAAAGAGCTCCTGCCAGAGCCCGTAGCTGAGCACTACGAGATCCGGACCGCCCTGGACATCTTCCTGCCGCGTGAACTCGCGCCCCAGCATGGGCGGTATACCCAGCACATGGAAAAAGCCTGCGCTGACCCTCTGCTGCGAAACGAACTTCACACGCCCGTTCGCAAACAGGTTCACTCCCGAGGCGCCGCCCGGATAAACGGCGGCGTCCAGCTTGGTCGCGTTGTCGCGTATCAGCTCCCATTCGCGGCCGTTCTGCCCTAGTTGCAGAGCGGATGCCGTGCCCTTCTGGAACGAAGTGCCGATCATAACCAGGCGGTCGGGCTGCGGATACGGCAATGGGCGAAGGAAAAGCGTATCGACGATCGTGAAGATGGCCGTGTTTGCCCCGATGCACAAACCAAGCGTGAGCAAAACCGTGATGCTAAAAGCGGGGCTGCGGCGGAGCTGTCGGAAGGCCAAACGCATATCTGAAAAAACGAACCCAAGCTGGGTTCGTTCCGTCAACCTTATGTATCGCGTGGGTCGAAGTTCGTTTCGTAATTTCCGTACGCTTCGTCCAGCACCTGCACCACGTGGGCTACCCGCTGCCCGTTACCGAACAGGCGGGCTCCGGCGGCAAGCTGCAGCATGCAACCTGGATTCGCAGTCACAATCAAGTCGGCTTTGGTGCTGTCGACATACTCCATCTTGCGCTCGAGAATCTGCATCGCCATTTCATTCTGGACGACGTTATAAATGCCGGCGCTACCGCAACATAGGTCGGCCATGGGCATCTCGCGAAAGATCAGCCCGGGTATCGTTTTTAGGAGCTTGCGGGGCGCCGCGCGGATCTTCTGGCCGTGTGCGAGGTGGCAGGAATCCTGATACGTCGCGATCGCTTCCACCGGTCCCAGGTCGCGATTCAGTTCGATTCCCGCAAGAAATTCCGTAATGTCCTTCAATTTGGCTTTGAATCGCAGCGCTGGCTCGCGATACGCCGGATCGTTTTCGAGCAGCTCGTCGTATTCCTTGAGCGTCGAACCGCAGCCTGCCGCGTTGGTGATCACGGCATCGAAATCGTCGCTATGGCAGGCCTCCACGTTCTGCCTCGCCAGGCGCTGCGCCTTCTCGCGCAGGCCGGTGTGGAGATGCAGGGCGCCGCAGCAGGTTTGCGAGCCGGGGATGACAACCTCGCAGTCGTTGCGGCGGAGCACCCGGACGGTCGCCTCATTCAGCCGGGCGAAGGCGATATTTGCGATACAGCCCGCCAGCAACGCGACCCGGTATTTGCGTTCGCCAAGGGCCGGAAACGTCTTGCCCATCTGTCGATAAAAAAACGGAACCTCCGCACTGGGCGACAGCGCCTCGATATCGCCGAGTTTGCCGAACAGCTTCAGCAGCCCGGAAGCGCGCGCGAGCCGCTGCAGCCCCGAGGCTTGGTAAGCGAACAGGGCCGCGCCCGCAAGCTGCAGGCCCGTTCGCGATGGCAGTAAATGGTCGAAAATCAGACGGCGCTGCTGCCGTGCCCACCATCCGGGTTTCTCGTGGGCCTTGAGCTCAGCGCGGGCTGCTTCGATCAGCCGTCCATAGGGAACTCCGGACGGGCATGCCGATTCGCAGCCGCGGCAGGCGAGGCACAGGTCCAAGTGCTGCACATACTCCGGCGTGATGGGCGCGCCGTTGGCGACCTGGTTCATCTGATAAATGCGCCCGCGCGGCGAATCCATCTCGACGCCCAGCTCGCGATACGTCGGACAGGCGTTCAGACAGAGACCGCAATGGACGCATTTGTCTAAATCGGCCTGCGCGGGGCCGGTTCTGTGCTCATGCACAACCGGCAGACTGCTAGAGACGGCCATACAAGCGGGAGCGGTTCAGGAGGTTCTTCGGATCGAACATCTGCTTGATCTTCTTCATCATGTCAAACGTGCCGGGATCTGCCCAGGAGCCCCCGGCAAGCCACAACTGTTTGCTTGTGCGAACCTCATCCGGGGCGTATTCGACCACCGCCGCTCCAGCCTTGTTTCGCGGCGGTCTGCTTCAGCTGCTCGATTCCATGCCAGGACGTGAGGCAGACATAGCTGACGCCGGACCCGGCACGCGAAAGGATCGTGCCAGGCCCCAGCCGGAACAGTGAACCGATCTCGCTGAGCGTGGTCGAGATTCGAACAACAACACCGCCGGGCTGCCGTCGCATGAAGTCCGCCGGAAACTCGCGGACGGTCTTCCAGAACGTGTCCTCATCGGAACCGCCCAGTTTTTCGGCATCGTGCAGATCTTTGGCGTAGCGTTTTAGCACCGCCTCGCTACCGCCTGCGCGAATCGCGAGCACATAACCGCGTTGACCGGTGCGCGCCGCAACGGGCGGCGACAGGAGATCAACTGCCATGGGCAGTAGCACGCCCCGCAAGAGCCAGTCGCGCTTGTCGAGAACCGGAGCCAGTTCCGCGCACGAGTATAAAAATGTACACGTCTGCTCCGGCATGGCATGCAACCGGAGGTTGATGTTTGTCATGACAGCCAGCGTTCCAAAGCTGCCGATCAGGAGCTTGCCCATATCGAGCCCTGCCACGTTCTTGACCACCATGCCTCCGCTGCTGGCAATCTTGCCGTCCAACATGGCGAACTTCATCCCGATGACGAGGTCGCGCGCTGTGCCATACAGGCGCCGCATCGGTCCGCTGCTGTTCGAGGCGATTACGCCGCCCACCGTTGCGTCCTGTGAAAACGGAGGATCGAGAGCGATCATCTGGCGATGCTTTGCCAGCAACTGGCGTAAGGCGAAGAAGCTCATGCCCGCCTCGACGCTGATGGTCAAATCATTCGGCTCATACTGCAGCACGCGGTTGAGTTGTTTCGTCGAGATGAAAAGGTCGGCCGGGAGCACCGGACCGGCCATGGCGCGCTTGCTGCCGTTTCCCGCAACGGCGATGGTTCTGGAATGCGCATTTGCTTCTTCGAGTAGGTGAGCCAACTCTTCCGCCGACGAGGGCGTAACCGCAAGCATGTGCTTCCATTCTCAATGATCGACGTCCGTGTAAATGCTAAGCTGGCGTCAGACTCCAGAGGTCATCCGGCGCACCCGTACCCGGCGCGTCTGTCGTGGAATCACTCGTCTGACCGGACGAACACATTTCTATGGACTTCGAATATTCAACGGAGCAGATTCAGCTCCGGAAGGCGATTCGCGACTTCGCCGAGGCCGAAATCGCGCCACACGTTCTCGATTGGGACGAGAACCAGATCTTCCCTCTTGATGCCATCAAGAAGGCGGGCGCGATGGGCGTCATGGGCGCCATCTTCCCGGAAGAGCTCGGCGGCGCGGGGCTGAGCTACATTGAGTACGCAATCATCATCGAGGAGTTGGCGCGAGTGGACCCGAGCGTCGCCCTGATTGTCGCCGCTCACAATTCGCTCTGCACGAATCATATTTATCTTGCGGGCAATCAGGAGCAGCGCGCGAGATATGTTCCAAAACTCGCCACGGCCGAGTGGATCGGTTGCTGGTCATTGACCGAGCCGGAGGCCGGTTCAGATGCCGCAGGCACGCGCTCGACAGCCGTTCTGAAAGACGGCGAATGGGTTCTGAACGGCGGCAAAACGTTCACGACGAATGCTCACTACGCCGATGTCTGTGTGGCCATGGCGGTAACCGACCGGGCCGCATCGCAGCACGGCATTTCGGCATTCATTCTCGACAAGGGAACGCCCGGCTTCCACGTCGGCAAGAAGGAAAACAAGCTCGGGATGCGCGCCAGCGCCACCGGCGAAGTGGTGTTTGACGATTGCCGGCTGCCCGAAACGCAACTGCTCGGCAAACGCGGCGAAGGCTTTGTCGACAGCTTGCGAATTCTTGACGGCGGCCGCATTTCTATTGCCGCTCTTGCTGTCGGCATTGCGCAAGGAGCATACGATGCCGCCCTCAAATATTCCAAACACCGCAAGCAGTTCGGCCGGTTCATCTCGGAGTTTCAGGCGATTCAGGACAAGCTGGCGAACATGGCTACCGATATCGAAGCTGCGCGCTGGCTGGTGTACGCGGCCGGCGCGCGTAAAGACGCGGGCAAGCGCGTGACGCGTGAATCCGCTATGGCGAAGCTGTTTGCCTCTGAGATGGCCGTCAAAGCAGCGGATGCCGCACTGCAGATTCATGGCGGCTACGGTTTCATCAAAGATTATCCGGTCGAAAAATTCTACCGTGACGTGAAGCTGTGCACCATCGGCGAAGGAACCAGCGAGATCCAGCGCCTGGTAATCGCCCGGCAATTGTTAAAAGAGTAACTTGACTGTTTCCTCGCCAGAAACGCTGCAAAAGCAGATCGCCGCGGGAGACCTGCGCGCGCTCGCCCGTGCCGCAACGCTGCTCGAGAACCAGTCGGCCGCGGGCAGAGAGCTCATTTCCGCCATGTTTTCGAAGACCGGCCGCGCCATGATCGTCGGTATCACCGGACCGCCCGGGGCGGGGAAGAGCACGCTGGTGGATCAAATCACTTCCGTGCTGCGGAAGCAGGGCAAGAGCGTAGGAATCGTCGCTATTGACCCGAGCAGCGCCTACTCGCGCGGCGCTCTGCTGGGCGATCGCATTCGCATGCAACAGCATCATCAGGATCCGGGAGTGTTCATCCGCTCCATGGCGACACGGGGCAAACTCGGGGGGATCGCGCAGGCGACTCTCGATATAGCGCTATTACTCGATGCCGCAGGCCGCGATGTGGTGCTGATCGAAACGGTTGGCGTGGGACAGGATGAAGTCGAA
This sequence comes from uncultured Acidobacteriaceae bacterium, assembly GCA_963846185.1. Lineage (GTDB taxonomy): Bacteria > Acidobacteriota > Terriglobia > Bryobacterales > Bryobacteraceae > Bog-105. The sequence continues at coordinate 14,883 of CAWJVA010000004.1, forward strand.
ATCGCACGGCTGGCGGACGTAACCGCCGTTGTTCTGGTACCCGGCATGGGCGACGATGTGCAGGCGATCAAAGCTGGCATCATGGAGATCGCAGACGTGTTCGCCATCAATAAGTCCGATCTTCCCGGCGCCGATCGCCTGGAACAGGAGATCCGGGCTATGCAAAGCATTGCCGACGAACTCGGGCGAGCAAACGCGGCTCCTGTCCGGCGGGTAGTCGCGAGCGAAGGGCGCGGCATCGAAGAGTTGCTGACCGTTATCACGACCGTATTCCAGAACCGCGGACGTCAAGGCGCACGCGGCGAAATCTGGGAGTTTCGCTTGCGCGAGATGCTGCGGGATCAGTTGATGCGCGAGCTGCCGGATAACGATTTGCGAACGCACGCCGAGTTAGTTGCCGAGAAGAAAGAAGATCCGTACCGCGCGTTGGACGCGCTTCGAGAGACATTGTGGGCTACGAGATAGATCATCTAGGAATCGCGGTGCGCAGTCTCGAAGAGGCGCTGTGCTTTTACGAGCAGATGCTTGGAATGCAGGCTACGGTGCGGGAAACGGTGAGCTCGGAAAAGGTAAACGTCGCGATGCTGCCTGCCGGGACAGGTGCGAATGCGTCTCGCATCGAGCTTCTGGAGGCCGACGGGCGCAGACTCGACTGTCGCGAAGTTTCTGGATAGACGTGGTCCGGGCTTGCACCACATCGCGCTGCGCGTAGACGATTTGAACGCATGCGTTGAGCGACTGAAAAGCGCCGGAGCAAAGGTATTAAACGAACCGCGGAGCGGCGCCGGGGGCCACACTTACGTTTTTGTGCACCCTTCTTCAACCGGCGGCGTACTCTTGGAACTGATACAGAAATAGAGGAGCGCATTGCTTGGATAGGAAAGCAACGATCGGAATCATCGGCGGCAGCGGGTTGTACCACATGCCAGGGTTCGATGCCCAAGAGGAAGTGCGCCTCGAGACCCCATTCGGTAATCCGTCGGATGCTTATGTCGTCGGGAAGCTCGAAGGCAAAGAGGTAGCGTTTCTCTCGCGGCACGCGCGCGGCCACAGATTTTCGCCTTCCGATGTTAATTTCCGCGCAAACGTCTATGGGATGAAGATGCTCGGCGTAGAGAGAATTTTGTCGCTGAGCGCCGTTGGGTCACTCAAGCAAGAGCATGCGCCGCTGGACTTCGTCATCCCTGATCAATTCTTTGACCGTACGAAGGACCGGGCAGCGACTTTCTTTGGAGAGGGCATTGTGGCGCATATCAGTTTTGCCGATCCGGTGTGCCCCCAGCTTACCCGGGCAGCTCATGAAGCGGCCGGACAGGTAGGAATCAACAGCAAATTCGGCGGAACATATCTTTGCATGGAAGGCCCGGCATTCTCAACGCGCGCTGAATCGAACGTTTATCGCAGTTGGGGAATGGACGTCATTGGAATGACTAACCTGACGGAAGCGAAGCTGGCGCGCGAAGCCGAGATCTGTTACGTTACGATCGCCATGGTGACCGATTACGACTGCTGGCACGAAGAGCACGATGCCGTCACCGTCGACCAGATCATATGCAATCTCAACAAAAACAGCGAGAACGCCTGCAAGCTGGTCCGGCGCCTGGTACGCACGCTCGGCCCGGAGAAGACGTGCAAGTGCAGTACTGCTTTGAAGCACGCCATTATCACGGATCGCAAGGTTATTCCTGCTCAGACGCAAAAGAAGCTAGGGTTATTGATTGGCAAGTATACCGGCCAGTGAGCTCGCGCACGAAATCGTGGATGCCTGTCTTAGGGACGGCACGTGGCCGACTCGCGCGCTGGATGACCTGATAGAGCGCGCTCTCGACGAAGAGGATTCATTTCTGGCAGACGCCGCTACGCGCGCGCTGTTCGGAATCGTGATCGAACGGCTGGCTGACCTCTTTGAGCCATCGCTGTGCGACGTCTATGCGCGGTTGTTTTCACACGTCATTGCACGCGCGCTCCCCGAGTACGATCGCGACGAGTTGGTGTTGCGCTATAACCGGATCCGTCAAGTCCGTCGGTTTCCGGGCGGAGAGGTGCACCGTATATTTGTTCTCTCGCGCGTGACGCTGGGCGCCGACGTGGCCGTAACCAGCGTGGTTCTGAACGCAGTGAAGCAGCGCTTCCCGGATGCCGAGATCTGCCTGGTGGCGCCCGAGAAGAATGCCGAGATGTTCGGCGCCGACGCGCGGATCGTGCCGATTGCCGTTATGTACGGACGCTCCAGCCTGCTGCGCGAGCGCTTGCTCGCCGCCGCGGAGCTGCAGGTCGCGGTAGACGAGCTCGGTGCGATCGTGATCGATCCCGATTCGCGCCTCACCCAGCTCGGCTTGATTCCGGTCTGCGACGACGCCCGTTATTTCTTCTTCGAAAGCCGTGCGTTTGGCGGCGCGCTCGATGCATCGCTCACCGATCTCACAGCGGAGTGGCTGACAGAAGTCTTCGATGTTCCGCCCACACGGCCCTATGTCGCTCCACCTCCTCAGCAAAAAATTGCCGGCATCACGGTCAGCCTGGGCGTTGGTGAGAACGCAAACAAACGTATTGAAGGAGATTTTGAGTACGAGATCCTGTCGGCGCTGCTGCAAAGGAACGGGCCGGTGCTACTAGACCGCGGTGCAGGCGGCGAAGAGTCCGAACGGGTCGATACGCTGTTCGAGCATCTGGGCTCGCCACCAAACCTTCAGCTATACAACGGCAGCTACGCTGGCTTTGCGAGTCACATAACGCAGAGCGGGCTCTATGTAGGCTATGACTCAGCGGGGCAGCATGTGGCCGCTGCTGCAGAGGTTCCGCTGGTCTCTATATTTAATGGCTATGCATGCGAAAGGATGCTCGCACGCTGGCGTCCGCGGACGCCCACCGCTCATGTAATCGCTGCCAACAATCTCGACCCCTGCACGGCTCTGAACTGCGCGCTGAAGGCTATTGCGGAGGCGGAGGTGGAGGCGCGCTAGGCAGCGTCCAGGGATTGGACCCGCCAGAGCCCGATTTCTGAGCGGCAGGAGTTCCCGGCTGCGTGGACGAACCCGAGTTTGCCGGAGCGGAAGTAGCCGGCTGTTCATCCGTCTTGCTCGAATCGAGCGGAGGCGGAGGAGCGGTCCTGCTGCTCATATGATCCATGTCGTACGTGATGACGCTCTCGGTTCCGAACTTGCGGTAATCGCGAAACTCTATCTCGTTCTTGTCCGATTGCCGCCCCGCCTGCATGAGAAGCAGGGACCTCATGGGCAAAACGAATTCCTGACCGCTGATGTCAGCCAGATCGTAATCCAGGATTTCCGTCGCCTGCTGGACGGGAAAACTGCGCGGGATATCCACGGCCACGAACTTTATGCGGTCTATCTCGCCGGTGTTTGGATCAGCGTAGATGAGCCCCTTGTAAGCCGTAACGATGCGTTGTTCCTCTCCGCCTTCACCGCCGTAACTGATGGTATAGCTCGAGTGGCCGCTGTCAATAAAGTAGTTGAAGACTGCCATGCGTCTGCCGCGTAGCGTTCCCCAGTGATCCCAACCGAATTCCGCTTGACTTTTCGGCTCAAAGATACTGCGCATCAGGCCCGCGAACTCACCTGTTGACCGAGCTCCGCCGCCTCCCACGCCACCCATATCGGTGTCGACGATTTTGCCATTCACGGAATAAACCTTGTAGTGTTCCTGGCCTTCGTTGTAGCTGACTCTAGCAAAAATCGTGCCGATCGCACGGTAGTTCTGGCCTGCGTTCGGGTCAACATACTGGCGATCGACCCTCACGCAGATATAATTCGGCAGACTCTGCTCATAAGACATCGCGTACTGCCGCATCAAAGCGAGAATTTCCTGCTGTTTAACAGAATTTGGAGGCGGGATGGGAGCGGCCGCCGCGCTGAGTGTTGCAGTGGCGGGACCGGATGACAGCGTATTGTCCGGAGCCGTAGCCGGCGAGTAGGTTGCGTCATGCTCGGGCGGCTTCATGGTCGCCGTGCGCGCGCGAAGTTCCTCAAGCGCTTGAATGGTTTTCGGTTTGGCGCCTTGAGCTTCGAGATCCGTGATGGTCTTCTCCGGCAGCTTTTCCGTCAATTGAATTGTCTTTATGTAGTTCGCGATTTTCTTGTCGCTGTCCTGGTTTAGCGCGAGCTCGGAGCGAATGAAATCGACCAGTTGCGCCACGTTCATCTGCATCTGGTTTTGGGCCTGCAGCACCAACCCCACAGACAGCAGGAACGAGCAAGCGCGAAACTTCATATCCAATATCATGACGTACGAAGGGGGACGCCGAGTTGCGCTCACGGCAGCAACAAACTAGAGCTTTTCTTCCTTTTGAAGTTCCACCAGAATACTCCCGATCGGGAATCCCATCTGCAGTCGGAACTGAACGGGAAGGCGCAGGGCGTCATCGGTCACCCACATAAACATCCGCCCTTTTCGCTTATACAGAATATTATCGAACAGGAACGCCTCGTAGCGCACGGTCGAATAGTTCTTCCCGCTCACCGTGATGTTTTCGTGCGCTTGCGCTTCCACTTTGGCGTAAGCCAGCTTCTTGCCGTCCGTGATCGGCAGCGTGACCGTTTTCCCGGGGGCGACATTCATTATCCGAAGCGCAATCAGCGCACCCGTAATTTCGTACGTGCACGGAGGGATCTCGAACTCCTTGTGCTCGGTCGTATTCCTGATGAGGTCGCGTTCTTCGAAGTCCGCCTTGTGGCGGTGATTATCCAACGTTAGCCGAGAAATTGTACGCTTCTTGCCCTCCTGCCCGTCAAGGACAGCGCTCTCCCCGCAAAAATGGCTATCCATTGAAACCTTGTAGCTATCGAGCACCCGATACAGGCGAGACACCAATCCTGCGCTAGCCAGATCAAGCGTGAGATTCCAGTTGTTGGAATTGGGAGCCTTAAGTTCGACCGTGGCATTGCCCGCGGTGAGCATCCGCCAGGTCACGTCATACGTGAGTTTGGAAGGGTAGGGAAACTTGGGATCTTGAGCCGGCGGGTTGCCCTGCCGGGCGAAGATAACAGAGGCTGCCGGCAACGCGAGCAGGCCGGCCACGAGGGCCTTGGCGAGAGAGGAACGATTCATTCAGACCGTAGTAGATTTGCGGCATTACCTCACCCGAAGAGCAAGGCTCTTTGCACTCACACAAGTTTCGCAGACGAGCTTGTTTGTATCGATGTTTCAGGCGCTAGTCGAGATTCGGTTTGCTCGAGTTGATCATCAACTTCGTCGAAAACAGGACCTGAAGGTCGATGCTGGTTTCGCCGGATGGTTAATCTGCCGGCCGGAGGAATCCAAACCGGTTCCCGAGCCGGACTCGCGCGACAATGTCCATGCCGTACGTTTTTCCGGGTCTATGATCCAAGCGGCTAAAGACCCCCAAGAGACGTAAGTCTTGGCTTTCTCGAAGCGCTTTGGCCAATTGATCTCCGGGCGACATGATCTCAATGCAGAGATCAGGCGCTGAGCTGGGATAGCGGCCTTTGAACTTGCCCCGAACGTGCAATACATCAGGCACCGGTTCGCGCTTCCGAAACAACCTTTAACCGAACCTCCGAGGCCGTGCTCCAGCCGGCTTTTCTGAGTAGCAGCGAAATTACGAATCTGCACCAGACCGTGCAAGAGGGTGGGCATAGACTTTTGAACGGCTTCGCCGTACCAGTATTCGTAAGCGGGCTTTGCGCCGTCGTAGAGCCTGTGAAACTCGTCGGGACTTAGTGGCGAAGGCTGTGCTGGCCAATTCCGGTCAATTTTGCAGAAACGGGTTCAGAAATCAATCGACGCCAGAATCTCCGATGGCTTCCGATTGAACGCCCGGCAGATCGCGAGCAGGCTTTCAATGCTCGGCAGATTCGCACCGCGCTCGATTGAACTGATTTGCGAAACGCTCAGTTTTGTCGCTGCCGCCAGGTCTTTAAGCGACCAGTCGCGCTCAACCCGCAGCAGCTTGATCCGATGTCCGAGGCGCTCGCGCAGCCGGTCCTGCGGAGTTCTACCCAAGCTGAACTGTTCGATCGCGTTCGCCAGTGTCTGTCGTAATTGCGCGAGCGAAAACGGCTTCGCGAGGTAATCGAACACACGCAGCTTGAAGGTGGCGCGCATGCTTTCAAGAGAGGGGAAACCGGTGATAATGATGATGCACAGCTCGGGCCAGCGTGTCAGAAGCTGTTCGATGACCTGCTCGCCGCTCGTGGTGCCCATCTTCATGTCGAGCAGCAGAATATCCGGAACGCGCGTTTCGGCTGAGGCAATCAGTTCCGCAGGCTGCGCGAAAGTTCTGACGTTGTAATTGCCCTCGTCTCCGAGCAGATCTTCGATGTAGTTACGAAAGTCCAGGTCATCATCGAGGACCGCCACGTCCACAACACCGGCTGGCGCGCTGATTTCTTCACTCATCCAAAATGTTCCGCTCGAGCGAACGCGTTATGCGGCGGCTGGAAGAACTACCTCCAGACATGCTCCCCCCTCTGGACGGTTGGAAGCTGAAATGGTTCCACCGTGCTGGGTCACAATGCCTTCCGCCACAGTCAGGCCCAGGCCGGTTCCACGCGCGTCCAGACGTGTGCTCACAAACGCTTCGAAAAGGCTGGGCAGAACGTGTGCAGGAATTCCGGGACCATCGTCCATGAAGGTGCAACTGATCCAGCTCTGCCCGCCCCGCTGCAGGCATCTCGATTCCACGCGAATAGTTCCGCCGCTTGTGACCGCGATCAGGGCATTGCGCAGCAGATTCACGAACACTTGCACGAGCCGGTCCGGGTTGCCCAGAACGGTGTGATTGGATTTAACATTATTTTCGAATGTAACGGCGGAAGCTTTTTCATCGATCGCGACCAAATTCCAGCTCTCATCAATGAGACCCCGCAAGGCGACCGGTTCCGTTTCGCGGCTGCGGACGCGGGCGAAATCGATCAGGCCTTCGCTGATTTTGCGCAACCGTTGAGTGACCCGCAGCATTCGAGCCAGCCGCTCCAGCGTGTGAGCATCGTAATTGCTTTCGAGAAGTTTTTCGATTGAGCCCTGCAACACCGCCAACGGTGTATTCAGTTCATGCGCCACGCTGGTGCTCAGCAAACCGAGGCTAACCAGCCGGTCCTGCTCTTCGAGCTTCTGGAGCGCATTTGCGAGGTCATCTTCTTTGTGCCGCAACTGCGAGACGATCGCATTGCGCGAGCGCATAATTTGCCCGATCTCATCGTTTAAGATGAACTGCCCGCTGATGAGCTCATTTTCGCGATCGTCGCGCAGAAGGGACTCATCCGCGTTTAGCATACGCGCAAGGGCTGATAGACATACTGCGGCATGATCATGAATTCGAGAACAATGATCGATAGCACGTAAATGGTACCGAGCGCAATGAAAAGGCTGAGTCGCGCCTGGCGCAGTGCCGCGTCGTAGAAGGTCGAAGACAGACTCACGCGTCGATATTGTCCCGGCGTCCTGCCATTTCGGTACAACACATGATTCTGCTGGCGCCACGTAGCAGTTGGATGCTCTTGAAGAAAAGCTCGTCCTTCGGGCGAAAGGCCCAGTGTGGCGGCCTCGCCTTCGTGAAAGTCATAGACGCTCAGGTCTTGAGATTGCATGCCGGGATTGAGGGGAAGCTCGGCGCCGAAAATCTGGGAGACCATCTGGAGTTCACGTTCGCGCGCAGCGTCGACCTGCTTTGAGAAAAGCGGAATGACCGATAGATAGACCGAGACGGCCAGCACAAAAAAGAAGATGTTGTGGAGAATCGCGAGCTTCTGGCGAACTTTCAGACCGCCGAACGTGCGGACTGCAAAGCCCGGCGGCCGCGGCCTGCTAGATCCGTTGCGGAGCCAGCTCTTCTCTGGGCTCAAGTTCCTGCTCCTTATACTGCAATTGGTAGAGCTTCCAATAGATGCCCCGCTGCGAGAGCAGCTCCTGGTGCGTACCCATCTCCCGCAGTTGTGCCTTATGCATCACGATAATACGGTCCGCGCGCTGGATGGTGGACAGCCGGTGGGCAATCACGACCGAGGTCCGATTTGAAACCAGGCGGGACAGCGCTTCGCGGACGCGCAGCTCGGTCTCGGTATCGACGCTTGAGGTGGCTTCATCCAGGATCAGAATTTGCGGGTCATGCGCGAGAGCGCGCGCAAAGCTGATCAATTGCTTCTGACCCGTTGAGAAGCCGTTTCCGCGCTCACGCACGGGCGTATCGAAGCGGTCTGGCAGTTCTTCGACGAAATCGAGCAGATTCACCCGTTCGGCGGCCTGTTTCACCTGAGGCGAGGTGATGCGCTCAGTTCCGAGCCGGATATTGCTCTCAATGGTTCCGGTGAACAGATAGGCATCCTGCAGCACCACGCCAAAGCGGCTTCGAAGATCGACCAAATCAAAACGGCGAATGTCCGTGCCTGCAATGCGGATCGCTCCGCGTTGCACATCATAGAAGCGAAGCAGGAGATTTGTGAGCGTCGTCTTGCCCGCGCCGGTGTGGCCGACGATGGCGACCGTCTCCCGGGCGGCGACGCGGAAGCTCACGTCGCGCAACACCCAGTCCTCGTCGTTATAGGCGAACCAAACGTGATCAAATTCAATGTCGACGGGCCCGTCCGGGAAGGGAAAAGGATCGGGCGGGGAGACGACGTCCGGCTGTGTGTCGAGCAGTTTGAAAACGCGCTCGGAAGCCGCCATGGCGCCTTGCAGGATGTTGTACTTCTCGCTCAGGTCCTGAATCGGCCGGAAAAAGCGCAATCCGTATTGAAAGAAGGCAACCAACACGCCCAGCGTGAGCGCTCCCTGCGCGGATGCGAATGCCCCCGTAAGCCAGAATCAGAGCGAGTGCGAGCATGCCCAGGAATTCCACGGTCGGGTAGAACCAACCGTAAGCGGTAATGGAATCTTTAAAGGCGATCATGTGATCGCGATTGATTTTGGCGAACTCCTGTTTGCTACGTTCTTCGCGATTAAATAGCTGCAAGACTGCGATACCGGCGATATGCTCCTGCAGATAAGCGTTTATTTTTGCGATGGCGACGCGAATGCGCCGGTAGCTTTGCGACGCCGTGCGCCGGAAACGCATCGTCACCAGAACTACAACCGGCATGACCGCCAGCATGAGGCCGGTCAGTCCAGGGCTCAAGCGCAGCATCACGAGGATTACAAACGACAACATCAAAATGTCGCCGACAATGGTCACCAGGCCAGAGGCAAACAAATCATTCAGCACATCCACGTCGGTGGTGACGCGCGTTACCAGGCGCCCGACCGGATTCTTATCGAAGTAGGCGATATCGAGCCTTTGCAGGTGAGCCATGAGCTCACGGCGCAAATCAAACATCGCCTTCTGTCCTGTCCATTGCATCAGGTACGTTTGTCCGAAATCAAAAAAGAAACCGAGTACGACGACACCCAGGTAGATCAGGGCAACCTGGGACAATCCTGTGAAGCGATCATGCGACAGCCAACTGTCAAGGAACGGCAGCACCTGCGAGTGTTTCACGGGCGCCAGGTAGCGGTCGACCGCCAGCTTTGTGAGCAGCGGTCCGATAATCTGAAGAATAGAATCGACGAGCAGTAACAGCAGAGAGGCAGCAACCGTGTTCCGGTACGGCCGCATGTACCGCAACAGGCGCCCCATCAGGCGCGAATCGTATGCTTTGCCGAGTACTTCTTCTTCCAAGAACGGATTACCTTTCGCTGGATGATTCTGCGTTGAAGGGCCGCAACGCAGACGCTCTATCATTTTCAGACTAACGTAGTGATTGGCCCGGAAATACTTTGCAGACGTTTTCATGAATGGTGTTGTTCTGATAGATAAGCCCGCAGGGCTGACCAGCCACGACGTGGTGAACCGCTGGCGCAAGCTGGCGAGCACGAGGCGCGTTGGGCATCTGGGTACGCTCGATCCGATGGCGACCGGTCTGCTCGTACTGGTCACTGGTCCGGCCACGCGGCTGGCTCAATTTTTCGACAGATGCGAGAAGACGTACCGGGCGGAAATCCGCCTCGGAGTGGTATCCGATACGTACGACGTGGAAGGAAGTCTTCAGGAGACCGGCATCGCTCCTCCGGCAGATGAGCGAATGGTGCTCGAGGCTCTGCATTCATTCCGCGGCCGCTTCGAGCAGACGCCGCCTGCTGTATCGGCCAAGAAGGTTGCAGGCGTCCCCGCCCATAAGCTGGCGCGTAAGGGGGCTCCTGTCGAGTTGAAGCCGGTAGAGGTGGAAATCACTTCGCTGGAGGGGCGTCTATGCGCCAACAGCAATCTTGAAATCGAGGTAACTTGCTCGGCGGGGACTTACATTCGAAGCTTGGCGCATGATCTTGGCCAGCGGCTCGGCTGCGGAGCGGTATTGAGTGCGTTACGGCGCACTCGAAGCGGAGATTTCCGGCTTGCAGATGCCCGAACGCTGGACGAGCTGACAGAGCTGGCGCATGCGAGCCGTTTACGTGAAGCAGTGATTGACGCGGCGCGGCTGCTTCCCGAAATTCCGGCGGAGCATTTCGATAGCTCAGTAGAGGCGCAGATCCGCCAGGGCCGCGACTTTCGCACTTCGCCGTTTGTGGTGAGGCCGGGATCTCCACTGGTGCGGGCGCTGTCGCGTTCAGGTGAACTGATCGCCATCGGCCAGTTAAAAATTCCTAATTTGTATCATCCGAGCACCGTTCTTTAAATGCAAGCTCGTCAAAGAGTTGAACGTGTGTGTTACACCTGTAAGTTCAGATGCGGACAAGCTCTCTCAGCCTGTGTAAGTGCGGACTTGCGCTGCTTGCTTGGCTGACGGGCTGCGCTCTCTTCGCGCAGGAAAAAGCCATGCCGCAGCCGGCACCCCCGGCTCAATCCGCTCCGCGCCACCTGTTTTTTGCCGGCACGGTGACCGAACTCGATGACCAGCATGTGACTGTTTCCAGAAGCGTAGCCGGGCGCGCGCCGGAAGAGCGCAAATTTCTGATTAAATCGACGACCAAAATGAACAAGTCAGCGGTGAAGATAAAGTCTCGCGTGACAGTGCGGTACCAACACCTGCCGGAGGGTGATGTGGCGTTGGAGATTCAGATTCGCCCGCCGGCACACACGCCGAAGCCGGCGTAGAGCGACGCGAAATGGCGGACACTAAGATTATGGAGTCGATTGTAGTTCGAGATCCGTCAGTAATGTCGGGTGAGGCGACCTTTCGCGGTACAAGAGTTCTCGTTCGTACTCTGTTCGATTACATAGAGGCTGGCCACAGTCTCGAGCGTTTTCTGGAGGGATTCCCGACTGTCAGCCGGGAAATGGCGTTACAGGCCTTGGAGGAAGCCAAAGAGACACTTCTCGCCAGTCGCTGAATGCGAATTCTTCTCGACGAATCGCCGTCTCTACTTCTCTTTCTTCACCACTTCGCGGCGGCGTTTCGCCCACCCCGGCTTCTCGGTCTGATAGGAACGGGCGATGGCTAAGGCATCTGCCGGCACAGGTTTGGTGATCACGGAACCCGCGGCGATGTAAGCTCCCTCCCCAATTTCGACCGGCGCAACAAGCGTCGAATTGCTCCCGACAAAGACGCGGTCCGCGATTGCCGTGCGATGCTTCTTCACGCCGTCATAGTTACAGGTAATGGTTCCCGCGCCGATGTTCACATTCGCGCCGACATCCGAATCGCCCAGGTATGCGAGATGCTGTGCCTTGGATCCATTGCCAAGCCGCGTATTTTTCAACTCGACGAAATTGCCCATGACCGCGCCTTCGCCCACTTCGGCATTAGGCCGCAAGCGCGAGAAAGGCCCTAGCGTTGAATCCGCACAGATGCGCGACGCTTCTGCGACTACATAGGGCAGAACCTTGACATTGTCGGCAATGCTGCAATCGCGCAAGACAGCGCCGGTACCGATCCGGCAGCCCGTACCCACGCTCGTATTTCCGCGAAGATGCACATTGGCTTCAATCACCGAATCGGGCTGAACGCAAACGCCGCTGTCGATCATCACGCTGTCCGGGTTTTCGATGGTCACCCCGGAGAGCATCAAGTCGCGCGTCTTGCGTGAGCGCAGAATTTTGTCGGCGGCCGCAAGTTCAATTCGAGTGTTGATGCCCATCAACTCGGTTGAATCAGGGACGAGTAGGGGCGCGACCCTGTGCCCGGTTCGCCGCAGAATTTCCACAATATCGGTCAGATAGTACTCGCCCGCCGGGTTGTTCGGTTCGATCAGCGAAAGATTCTTCCAAAAGGCTTCGGCTCGAAAGCAGTATGCTCCTGGGTTGATCTCGCGGATTTTCAGCTGCTCGGGCGACGCAACTTTGTGTTCGACGATGGCTGCTATGAGCTCATGTTCATCGCGGAGAATGCGGCCATAGCCGGTGGGGTCATCCACTTCGGTGGTCAGCAGCACGCCGGCCAGCGTGCTATTTCCAGAGAGCAGGTCAACCTGCGTCGAAAGAGTCTCGTGGCGGATCAGCGGGCCGTCTCCGTTGAGGATAAGGAGCAGGCCATCCTCGCAGAAAGCCTCTTCGCGGGCGCACAGCACGGCGTGACCGGTGCCTTTTTGTTCGGCCTGTTCAGCGAACAAGATCCCCGGAAATTTGACGCTGTCGCGTACTTCTTCAGCCTGATGGCCCACCACGGCCACGATCCTCTCAGGCGGAGCAACGCGCAGCGCCGCGCGGATCACGTGATTCAACAGTGTGTCGCCGCCGGCTTCGTGCAGAACTTTCGCACGCTTCGATTTCATGCGTGTTCCCAGCCCGGCGGCCAGAATCACCACAGTTGCGGATGAATTCATTTGGTGTGAGTACGTTGTGAGATCAATGCGGCTGCACGCAGCTGATGCGCGCGAGATCTGCTGGCGAGATCCAGCACCACTGAGGCCAGCGCCGCAGGGTCATGTCTGATCTTTTTCGCTTGTATGCTGGTGTCGCAGACCAGGTCAGCGGTCACCACTTTTACGCCCATCCGAGAGAGTCTGTCGACATCTATCTCGACCGGTCTGACATGAGCGCGCGCGTAACGGCGCGTGAGTACATCCGGAATAGGCGCGGTGTTTACGACGGCTACATCGATCAGCTTACAGCGCGCATGTTCGTGGATGGCTTCCACGTGGCGCGAGGCTGAATAATCCACGGTCTCGCCGGGCTGCCACATCAGATTTACAAAGTACGCCTTCATGGCAGGCGAGCGCTCGATTGCCTCCGACACGAACTTCACCAACAGATTGGGAACGACGCTGGTATAGAGCGAGCCGGGGCCAATGGTGATCAAGTCTGCTCTGCTGATCGCTTCGAGCGTTTCGGGCAGCGGCTCGCAATTCTCCGGATGCAACCGGATGAGGCGAATGCCGGAGCGGCTCTTGCTGATCTGTGTTTCGCCGCGCACAACCGAACCGTCGTCCAGAACTGCCTCCAGACTGACATTGGCGGAGGTTGCCGGGAAGATGCGCCCGCGAATGGCCAGAATTTCGGAAGAAAGTTTCACGGCATGCGCAAAATCGCCGGTAATCTGGTGCATGGCGGTGAGAAACAGGTTGCCGAAGCTGTGACCTTTGAGCCCGCGCCCGGCCGCGAACCGGTACTGGAAAAGCTGCGAGAGCAAATCCTGATCTTCCGAGAGGGCGGCCATGCAGTTGCGAATGTCGCCCGGAGGAAGAATGTCGAACTCACGCCGCAGGCGGCCTGAACTGCCGCCATCATCACTAACGGTCACGATAGCTGTTATATCTACTACCGGCGAGCCAGTTGCCGCGTCCTGCCGCACGCCCGGCGCGTACTTCTTGAGTCCGGAAAGCAGGGTGGAAAGACCGGTTCCGCCTCCAATGGAGACGATCCGGAGTGGGGCCCTGAAACTGCTCCTTTGCATAGGTGAGACGCGGGTCAGAGAGGCCATGGCCCAACTCGCTTTAGGATCTCATGCAGGTGGCGGATGCAGGAGAAGTGGCTAGCGCCGCTTCTTGGGCTTTTCTTCTTCGTCTTCGTAAACAGGAACGGAGTCCAGATCTTCGGCCTCGAAGACCTGACCGCAATCGAGGCAGCGGACGTAATCCACTCCATCACGGCGGTAGAGGAACTCGGTTCGCTCGTGCTGACAACCCTGCATAGCGAAATAACACCTATTCTAGACTGCGCGGAAATCGTGTCAAGTGGCGGCTGGACATAAGACGGAACACAGTAGTTTGAGAATTTGCTCGCAAGACGAGTACAATTCGTTTGAAACCGCGCAAGAACTTTGTGAGACTCCCCTCTCCCATCTGTTTCACACCCCAGATGCCGGATTTAGCAGACCGGATTGCTGAATTGCACGCATCGCGCGGCATCTACTTACTGACAATCGCCGGAGCAAGACCGCATCTGGGTTGGTCTGTGAACTTGCCTCGCAGGTTATCACGCTTCCTCGTCCCATCGTATCCCGGTTCCGCACCGGCAAGGAGTGGATTTAGCGAAAGGATCGTGAATGTCTGCTGCTGGCGCACGGGCTCGCGTCTTGAAAGTTCACTTGTTCTGTACGAATTAGCGAAACAGAATTTTCCCGACGACTACCGGAAGGTGCTTCGATTACGAATGCCGTGGTTTGTAGGCTTGAGGACCACCGATCCGTTCCCGGTACTGGATGTCGCGAATCGGATTGCCAAAGATGAACGGGCCGCTTTCGGCCCATTTCGCACGCGCGATGCGGCAGAGGCGTACCAACAGCAGGTGGAAGGACTTTTTCAAGTCCGGCGCTGCCGTGAAACGCTCGAGCCGCATCCGGAGCACCCGGGCTGCATCTACGGTGAGATGAATCAGTGCATGCGCCCTTGCCAATGCGCGGTCAGCGCGGATGAGTATGCGCACGAAGCACAGCGTGTTTCCGAGTTTCTTTCGACCAATGGCCGGAGCCCGCTTGCGGTACTGGCCGCAGCTCGCGACCGCGCGTCGGAAGAAATGGAATTTGAGGAGGCCGGCCAGATTCAGAAACGAATTGAGAAACTGGAGACCGCATCCAAGCTGCGGGACGAAGTGGTCCGGGTGATTGCCGAATTCAATGGTGTTGCCCTGACGCGCTCGTCGGAGCACCTGCAATTTCGCCTCTGGCCGATGATCGGCGGGATCTGGCAGGATCCAATTACGCTCGACTTCTCGAGCGAGCGGTCCGGCAGCCACTCGCTCGATTCCGAAATTCGAAGCCTGGTAGCTGGCGCGCTGGAGAGATCCGCAGATCCGGGAAACAAGCTGGAACACCTCGCGATCTTTACGCGCTGGTATTACTCGTCGTGGCGTGACGGGAGCTGGTTTCCGTTTCGTGCCCCGGCTGATTTGAACTATCGCCGGCTGGTCCGCGAGCTTTCCAAAATGTCGGAAGAGGCGCGAAGATCGCGAGTAGCCGAGGCGCAGCCATGTTAGTTTTGTTCGCATGCCGGCTCATGAAGAAGTGGAAGAGCACCTCCAGCACGCACACGATCCATTCGACAAGACGGTTGCCGGGACAATGGCCGGCATCGCGGCGCTGCTAGCCATCGTTTCCGTTCTAGGACAGCATTTCAACACCGAAAAACTTCTCAGCCAGCAAATGGCGTCGGACCAATGGGCGTTCTACCAGGCCAAGGATATCCGTCACTATGTGGCACAAGCGGCCAGCGACGGTTTTACGCAGATGAAAGCCGATCCGCGGATCGCTGCCAAATATGCGCAGGATTCCGACCGTTATAAGAAGCAGGGCACGGAGATTCAGGAGAAAGCTCGAGACTATGAAAAGGAGCGCGACAGTACAGGCAGGCGGGCGGACCGGTTTCATTTTGGCGAAGTTTTTCTGGAGGTCGCGATCGTTTTCTCGTCGCTCTCCATTCTGAGCAAGAGGCGTCCTTTGTTTGTGGCCGGTCTTGCCTCGGCGCTGGCCGGCATTATCATCGCCGTGACCGCTTATTGGGCTTAGGTCGAAGCCACCGCTGCAGCGTAATCAGCAAGCGTGAGTTACGGAGTGACCGTAAGCTCCGCGTGAAGACCGGCCGTGGAATCTTCGCCAGCCCAGACGTCGAACTTGGCGGGCTCGACCGTCCATTGCTTCGTCTGCGGGCTCCAGAACTGCAACTCGTCCTTTCCGAGTGGAAACGTGAGCGTTTTAGTTTCTCCCGGTTGCAGTCCCACGCGCTCAAAACCCTCGAGTTGCCGGACTGGACGCGATGCCGAGCCGTACCGCTGATGGATATAAACCTGAGCCACCGCATCTCCGGCTACCGAACCAGTGTTGGTCACGTCCACTGAAACCTCTGTCGCTTCGCCCGTTTTCATAATTGCCTTGCCCAGGCGCAGATTCGCAAATTTGAACGTAGTGTAGGTCAGGCCGTAGCCGAACGGGTAAAGCGGTTTCGAGTTCAGGTCCCAATAGCGAGAGGTAAACCCAGGCCGATCCTCAGGCTCATGAGTCAGGTTGTGGTTGTAGTAGAGCGGCTCCTGGCCGGCTGCTCGCGGCCAGCTCACCGGCAGTTTGCCGCCTGGATTCGCTTCGCCGAACAGCACGTCGGCGACTGCGTTGCCGCCCTCCGTCCCGGGATACCAGGATTCCAAGATTGCCGGCACATGCTCGGCAGCCCACCGGATGTCCAGAGGCCGGCCGTTCTCCAGCACCAAAACGACCGGTTTGCCGGATGCCGCAGCAGCTTCCAGCATCTGTTGTTGAATGCCGGGCAACCCGAACGAGGCGCGCGATGCCATTTCACTGCTCATATCGGCAAGCTCGCCCAGGACGCCGATGACAACGTCGGCATGAGCCGCGGCGGACTTCACCTTTGCGATCGTGTCGGTGATCTCAGCGGGAGTCGGTGGGGGCTGCGGCTTCCTGCCTTGAAAGGTGTCAAACATCGACGGGTACTGCCGCTGCGGCGTTGGACCCGCAACATAGGTGACCTGCGCACCTGAACCGAGCTTGCTCTTGATGCCCGCCAGCACCGTCACGGGATGGCTCTTGCTGCCGGATCCGAACATGCCTTCAACGGTCCAACCACCTTCGATGTCGTGTGTCGAATCGGCGAGTGGACCGATAACCGCGATGTTCTTTATCGATGTCTTCAAGGGAAGCGTGTGATTCTCATTCTTCAGCAGGACCATAGAGCGCGTGGCCAGCTTGCGTTCAAGAGCGAGCCCCTCAGGGCGGCTGAGAGTCGCTTCGACCTTCGACTCGTCGACGTAGGGGTGATCGAAAAGGCCCAACTGATACTTCAGGGCAAGAATGGGCAGTACGGCTGTGTCCAATTCGGCCTCGCTCACTTTTCCATCGGCTACCAGCTGGGGCAGGTTCTTGAGGTAAGTGAGGCTGGCCATGTCCATGTTCAAACCCGCAGTGATGGCCTTATAAGCCGCATCCGCAGGGTCGCTGGCGTATCCGTGCGTGACAAGACTGCCCACGGCCAGAGCATCGGAAACGACGAATCCGCTGAAGTTCCATTCCTTGCGCAGAATATCTGTGAGGAGCCAATGGTTGCCGCTAGCCGGAACGTCATTGAGGTCCATATAGGCCGACATAAAGCTGCCGGCGCCCTGCTCGAGTGCAGCGCGAAAAGGCCGCAGATACAGGTTCTGCAACAATTCCTCGGGTATATAAGAGGAATCGTAATCGCGGCCGCCCTCCGCCGCCCCGTATCCTGCAAAATGCTTGACGCAAGCGAGCACAGAATTTGGACCGAGCGACGCGCCCTGAAAGCCGCGTACCTGTGCTCTCGCCATGGCCGACCCGAGATAAGGATCTTCACCTGCACCCTCGACGATCCGGCCCCAGCGCGCATCGCGCGCGATGTCCACCATCGGTGTGAAGGTCCATTGGATACCCGCAGCGCGCGCGTCTTCACCGGCCACGCGCTGTGCCTGCTCTTCCACCGATGGATCCCAGGATGACGCCATCGCCAGCGGGACCGGAAACACCGTCCGATAGCCGTGAATCACATCGAAGCCAATGAGAAGCGGGATGTGAAGGCGGGATTTTTCGACGGCCATATGCTGCAGGCGATTGATCTCTTTCACGTCGGTGAGCCAGAGTACGGAGCCGGCCTTCCCCTGCGCAATGATGTCATCGGGCTTGCTCGAACTCAAGCCGGGCAGCTGAACTCCCGGCGCCTGAGTCAACTGTCCCACCTTCTCCTCCACGGTCATCTGTTTCAGCAATGCTTCCGCGCGCTGCCGGGCTTCAGGACTGAACGGAACAGGCTGTCCATTTCCGGATCCCGCAGCAAACTGAGCCGTCAGAGCAAGTATCAGAACAAATCCGCACTTGGTTCCTTCGAACGCCCGGCGATGTCGCCTGAATCGCCCGATGACGATCATGCCTGGGAAACCTGCGTGGAGTAGTGAGCCTGAACTGTTTGGTTGCATCCTGTGTGCTCCTTTCTTCGGTCAGGTCTGCCGCTTCCTGAGATACTCGTAATCTACTCTGATCGTCTCAGCTTGTGCGACTCGGTTCGCAGGTTCATGAAATTTGTCGGCTGCGGAGGGTGACTACTGAAGATTACAAAGAAAAGAACAATCGGCTGAAGCTTGAATCGAAAGCTCGCGAATGAGCTTTTCTTCCAAGCTGTCAGCCGATTTCTAACGCCAGGTGCTAAGAGACCAGATTACGGGTTGCAAGCACCGGGATGGCTGTGATCGGGATCGGTGCACAGCGGCCCAATGCCGGTCTTTGCATCAGGTGCACTGATCATGGCCAATGGACCGGCCTTGTGCTCTCCATTGAAAGGTGTGGGTTTAGTTATGTCAAATCCACATGCTTTGGCGTCTTCGGGATTATTGAACCAAAAGCCCACATGGAATGTGCTGGTCGGCGGCAGACCGGTATTAGCGTCGAATCCAAAGATCTGATCTAGAAGAATCGTCTCGATTTGTGCGTAAACACGTCCGTTCCGGCCGGCCTCGAGGTCAGATTGATACCAGGCGAGGCCGAATTTCCCGTCAAATGTCGGCGAGGGTTGTCCGTTTGATAGCAATGCCGTCTTCTCAACTGTAAACAGATCGAATTGTAATCCTGGTTTGATGTGGTTACCAATCAGAAACAGGCGGTCATTCAAGTTACCCCGAACAACGAGGACGCTTGCAGACGGCGGATAGCCGGAGTCATCCTGGAGGCATGCTACTACCTTAGGATTCGGGTAGAGATTGAACCGGGTATAGCTCACTTTCTGACCTGATTGCAGCGCCGTTTGAATGTTTTGAGACTCATCATCCTGATCTTGTTGCGGAGCAGCATTTAGTGACATACAAGTAATAGCGGCCAGAGAAAGCAGGCCTAAGTGTTTTGTAAAGTAATTCATGTTGTGTTTCCTTTTGTGCTTGTAATGAGAGCAGCGCGCCGGCGAATTCGCTGTACTCTCATCTAAGAAGGCGACAGCCGGGTCGGGATTCCACCATCGCGCATCGGATTTTTTCTTCCAAGGCCGAGTGTTCGAAATGAAACATCCAGCGGCAAGTGCCCGATTCTGGCTATAATGAGAGGCCAACGAGTTGCGCCATGGTCTCAGATGGCACATCGCCAGGGCAAGTGACAGCCCTGCTCAAAAGATGGACGGAAGGTGATGATGCGGCGCTCAAGGATCTCATTCCGATCGTGTACACAGATTTGAAGAGAATCGCCGAGCGCTGCCTTCGCCGCGAGCGTCCCGGTCATATCCTGCAGCCAACTGCACTGGTAAACGAGGCATACGTAAAAATTTCTGCTGAGAATGACCGTGCGTGGAAGAATCGCTCACACTTTGTTGCAATCGCCGCGCATGTCATGCGACAGATCTTAGTCGACTACGCACGCCAGCATCGACGAAAGAAGCGAGGAGGAGGCGCGCCACACGCCTCACTCGAAACGGCGGTGGGCGCGGCCATAGAGCACCCGCAGAACGTCTTGTTATTAGACAACGCATTAACGCGCCTCTCACAAGAACATCCGCGGAAAGGCCGGCTGGTCGAAATGCACTCGTTCGGCGGACTCACGCTTGCGGAAGCGGCAGAGGTCCTTGGAATCTCTGAGAACACAGCTCAACGTGACTTAAAGTTCGCGAAGGCTTGGATAAGCCGGGAACTCGGGTACCAGTATGCAAGCCAGAAATCGTGTCCGGGTTGAGACCCTTTTCCACCGGGCTCTCGAGCTTGCACCGGAATCACGAAAGCGTTTCCTCGAACTCGAGTGCGGTCCGAACATCACACTTCGTGATGAAGTTACTTCTTTACTCGCTCACTATGAGGATCCTCAGGTAACGCTTGAGGGGCCGATTGTCGCATCGGATTTCTTTCTCCGGTCTTTTTTCGAGCGGAACGAATCGAGTCTCGAGCCAGGCGGGTTGCTTTCCGCACGCTTCCGCATCATCAAACGCCTCGCGTCGGGCGGCATGGGCGATGTCTATGAGGCGGAAGATACGCAATTGGGCGAGCGGGTAGCGCTCAAAACGATTCGCGACGAGATTGCGGCAGATCCTCGCATCCTCGCCCGTTTTAAACAGGAAGTGCAGTTAGCCAAGCGAGTGTCCCATCCGAATGTCTGCCGCATTCATGATCTCGGGATTGATGAGCGCCCGGGTGGCAAGCATCGTCTTCCTTACGATGGAATTGCTGCACGGTGAAACGCTTGCCGAGTGCATCAGGCGCAAACGGCTGTCATTAGAAGAGATTCGTAACATCGCCTCACAGATCGCTGCAGGACTTGATGCAGCACATGCGGCGGGGGTGATTCACCGCGATTTGAAGGGCAGCAACGTCATGCTCACTCAAAGAGAAGACATGCAACTGCGCGCCGTCATTACCGATTTCGGAATCGCCTACGCGGCCAAGCGAGAGCGATCTACGGACGATCTGACGCGAACGGGGGAGATAATCGGGACCCCTGATTACATGGCTCCCGAGCAGTTGCTAGGAGAGCCAGCCACTCGCCTTACCGACATCTACGCTCTCGGCGTCATCCTCTTTGAAATGGCCACGAAACAAAAGCCATTCACAGGTGTGACGCCCGATGGGGCGGCGCAACGATATCAGCGGCGCCCGCCGTTGCCCAGTTTGTTTGCGCCCGAACTGCCGAAAAGCTGGGAACGAGCAATCCTGCGTTGTATGGAGGCGGATCCGTCCGCCCGATTTCAAAGTGCCGGCGAAGCGATCCGAGCGCTTGAAGTCAAACCAGCACCATGGCGAAGCATCCTTACATTTCTTGGAGCCCATCGAGGGTGGGCCGCCTTGCTGCTCGTGCTTCTTCTATTCACGTTCGGACTGCTGGTATGGGTCGCGCCACATGGCGGCTCGCGCAGCAACGTGATCGCGCTCCGGCCAGAACCCGCGACCACTCCGGCGCGGCAATCGGCGAACACGCACTACCAGCGTGGCCTTTACTTCTGGAATCTTCGCACGCAGGATGCCTTCCTGAAAGCGATTGACGAATACAAGGCCGCTATTGAGGCCGATCCCCAGTTCGCACCTGCATATGCCGGTCTGGCCTGGGTGTTGGCAATGCAGAGCGGAATCAAACCACCGCGACAAGTCTTCCCGGAAGCAAAGCAATATGCAGAAACCGCCATCAAGCTGGACCACGATCTTGCCTCCGGGCACGCCGCAATGGCGTTTGTGAAGTTTTACTATGACTGGGATTGGCAAGGTGCAGAAGACGAGTTTAAGGCGGCAATTAAACTGGATCCGAATTACGCCTCTGCGCATTCGAACTACGCTATCCTGCTGTCCGTAAGGAAGCGCTTCGGTGAGGCGATCGAGCAGGCGAAACTCGCTGAGCAGGCGGACCCCGTATCGGCCGCAGTGGCTACCGGATTGGGACGGGTTTACTATTGGTCCGGCAGATACCAGGACGCGATCGCACAATTTCAGCACGTATTATCGATGCATCCACAATTTACGGAAGCGCATCTCAGCCTGGCCACAGCCCTGCAGAGTTCGGGAAACTTCGACGCCGCAGTGCGCCAGATTTCGTACGTTCTGTCGGAATCCCTGAACGGGGGCCCAATGGCCGATCTTTCCTACATGTATTCACGCATGGGTGAAAGAGAACTCGCCCGAAGCATGCTTTCGAAGCTGCAAAATCTCCGGGATGAGAACAAAAGATACGTTTCGCCCTGTTATCTCGCCATTGGGTACGGAGCACTGGATGACGCAGACGAGGCCTTCCGCTTTCTGGATCAGGGCCTGAAGGAGAGGACGTTCCAGATGGTCTACCTGACTGTCAACCCAGAGTACGGGACTCTATGGCACGACCACCGATGGCGCGGCGTCGTGCGAAACGTCGGCCTCGAGCAATAGTCCGGGTGACTTTGAGCGTCAAGGTTAGGGCGCCTGCAAGGCTTAACAAGAGTACCGATCCCGGTTCTGGAACAGCCTGAGCGTTGCCATCCGCCTCAACCACGAACGACTGGTTGGCCGGCGTAAAGACGCCTCCTGGCGGCGTTCGGGTGCTCGTGTAATCAGTCACAAAGAAGCTGAATTGTCCGCTATCGCCGGGCCTGAGATCGACGCCATCGAAACGGAGGACGTCACCAAACGTATTAGTCTGCGGATTCGTGTCCGCCGGATTCAATGTGCCTGGCCCGAATGGTGTAATCAACAGCTTCCAATTTGCAGGAAGGCCGCAGTCCTCAGGCGTCCCTTCCGCGTGCGTTTTCCCTGCACAGTATAAGCCGAATGTGAGACCGTCGTCCTGAGGGTTTGAGATCGTCGACAGAGAGCTGGCACTGCGTCCCAAAAAGAACGAAATGGTGTTCAGCGTCTGTGAGCCTCCGTTTCTGATATTGAGCGTCAGTTCCTGCCCGGCAAGCGGCACGGTGGCATCGAAGTATGCAAGTGATGGCGGAAGGTTCGCTGGAAGACCCACAGTTCCAACGTGGTTTGCAGTTGGGTGAAAGTCAGGATTCAAACCAAGCGGGCCTAACCATTGCGGATTGTAGTCTGCGGGATTGCTCGCGCCCGGCGGAGTCACCGTAAAACTCAGTACCGCCGGCGATTGGGTCAAAGTAAATCCGAGAGTAGATCCGCCCTGCTGAAGACTCCCGGTCAACTGTCCCGATTGCAGACTAACTGTTCCAACTCCACCTGGGCATACAGGTTGAAAATTAGCATTCGGACCGCATGTGATCACTCCGTCGCCCGGTATGTCACCCGATTTCATGCGGGCTCCTACGGCGTTTGTTGCGCAAACACCGCTGCCGATGAGGATGGAGAGTAGAAGCATGTTTCTCATACTGCTCACCTCGGAATACTAGCCATCAGAACACATTTTTGGAGTGCCTGGGATAGGCCAGCATCACGCGCGCGCGGCTCGAGCCTAATACCAGCTCCGGTTGCGCGATAGGCGCCGGTCACGGAGTTGTTCTCGCAGCTATAGAAACAGCCTCGGCTAATCCGCCAACGGGACTGACTCAAACGGTGTATTTCTGCTTCGCATCGTTGAGCGTGTACTGATTGGGGGCGGTTGAGGTCCCCTCGGCTTGCCAAATTCCGAAGAAGGCTTCGCTGTTCGACTGATCCAGGGAACCCTTCCAAGGCTCGTCATAAGCCTCAAAAATTATTGTTTTGATTGCGTTTGCAAGTGACCAACTTTTCATGGCCTGGTAGTACCAGGCGGCTTGCTGCACGCTGGCGAGAAAAGCATTCGGCTGTCCTGGTTGCGAGCCTTGGCTGGGCCAGCCGGTTTCACCGATCCGAATCTCAGTCGATATGTTTTGGCTCGAGAAGGCGCTGTTGAGCGCTGCCAGCGTAGCGTTCATACTATTGTTTACCGCCTGGCTGAACGACGCTTGACTCGGATCTGTCCCGATCTGACCGGCGATGTTGGGATCGAAATAGGCATACATATTCGCATATACGAACCCCTCACATGCCGATAGCAGTTGCATGAGCGCTTGCCGCATCGCAGCGTAGGCCGGCGTTGTATTGTTGACTCCTCCCAGCACATCCCATCGTTGGCGCGTTGTAATGGGAAGCGTGTCTTGCGTGAAAGTCGGCGCACGCTTTGATTTAGCGTAATTCATCAGCTCAATGATGGCCTGCGTCGAGTTCGGCCCCCACAGACATTCGTTGCCGATGACGAGTTCCACTACGTTTCCATAGGTCTGGGCCTGCTCGAGGGCGTAATCGATCTCGCCTTTGGTCCACTCGATGTTGAGGAAGTCGTTGCCGGGGTCCGCGCCCTGCTGGTAACAACCGGCAGAAACTTGCAGTCCGGCATTCTTAGCGGCTTGAATGTTGTATCGGTTGGAATCCTGAATGTTAGGAACGTTTTGCCACACAAACGTGCCCTGCCCGTACGTAGCAATCAGAGGGAACTGCTTTCCAATGGAGCTGAGAAGCTGCGTCACCTGCTCCAACGTGTAGGTGTTGAACAGGACCGGAGCGTTGTCTACCCACGGCCCGACGTACGGAGAGAAAGCGATTCCGTAGATACCTGATGCAGACAAATCGATCCTCCGGTGCTCGATGAGCTTTCAAAGGCTAGCACGACTCTTCGCTGCCCAGACGGCCCAGACTGATAGTGATTGAGGCCGGATATCATAAACGCACCCCATGCAGTTCTCTGATCTGGCACTCTCGAAACGGTTGGAATCAGCAGAGGGATATGCGTGTGCTCAGTTCGCGGAAGCGCGGCGACGTTCATTCTCGGAGAGCGGCGCCGAATGGATCAGGTGCGCGGGGGCTTACGTCGTCTTCGACCAAATCGACTCTCCTGTCTCGCAAAGTTTTGGGCTCGGCGTTCTCGGTGAGGTGAATCGGGCTTCACTGGAACTCATCGAGGATTTCTTCCTGAGTCATGGAACGCCGGTAATTCAGGAGGTAAGTCCTTTCGCCGGGATTGCCGCAGTACAGCTGCTATGTGCGCGCAAGTATATGCCTATCGAGCTTAGTAGCGTTCTCTATCGGCCCATTGAGCCGCCGACGGTTGAATGCCCGAATCGTATTCAAACGCGCATTATCGATTCGGAAGAGCGCACCTTGTGGACGGAGATAAGCGCCAGGGGCTGGTCGCACGAACACCCCGAGCTCCTGGACGTTCTTCAACAGTTTGGTACGATCTCTTCAACCCGGGACGACACTGTCTTCTTTCTGGGCGAGTTTGACGGGAAACCGGGCGCCGCAGCCGTGTTGTGTCTTCATGAAGGAGTCGCATTGTTCGGTGGTTCGGCGACTATTCCAGAACTGCGGCGCCATGGGTTGCAAGCAGCGCTCCTTCAGGCGCGTATGCGGCACGCATTTGAGCGGGGATGCGATCTTGCGATGATCGTAGCCGAACCTGGCAGCAGTTCGCAGCGAAACGCCGAGCGCGAGGGATTTCGCATCGCCTATACGCGGACGAAATGGCAGTTGACGCAAGACTAGTGGCCTGTCGCAAAGAGGATGCGCTTCAGCTTGCGTCTAAGTCGGAGGAGAAGATACCTGGCAACGGTCGAGAAGCCAGATATAAGCTTTTCGTATTTCGGATATCCAAATTTTCTTGCTTTCTTCGAGCATCCCAGTCGTGTACAATTACAGACACCAGATCACTTCTAGATATTAGAGTGCTTCTGGCCTCCTTCACCACGTTGTGTCCGTTGTGCCCGCGTCTGGCACATTGACAGGAACGTGCGAGCCAACTTACTCAGCGCGTTTGCAAATTAATTGGATCGGGAGTGGTGTGTTTCGACACGCCTTCCGAACCGTGGCGCTATCGAGACTCGGCCGTTAGCGGTGCGTGGAAAGGAAGCATGAAAAAGATCGAAGCGATTATTCAGCCATTCAAGCTTGACGAGGTAAAGGAAGCTCTTCAAAGCGTTGGGGTCGATGGCATGACGATAAGTGAGATCCGGGGGCACGGACGTCAGAAGGGCCATACGGAGGTGTACCGCGGACAGGAGTACACCGTGGATCTTGTGCCGAAACTGAAGGTCGAGGTCGTCGTCCCTTCCGCACAGTCCGATCTGGTGATTTCTACGCTTACCGCTGCGGCAAGAACCGGAAAAATTGGGGACGGGAAGGTCTTCGTGTACGACGTTGCGGACGCAATTCGCATTCGCAATGACGATCGGGGCGAAGCAGCACTATAACGCCCTTCGCGGGGCATATTGAATAACGAGGTGAATGGATGGGAGCTAATCCGACACAGGCCCAGGCGGTGGCGCTGTTCTTTGTGGCAATGACGTTCATCGCAGGCAGTTTCGCTGCAAATCTGAACTGGCTGTTCATGATCATTGGCTTGGCGATAGGCGCCGGGGCTATTGCTTTATTCCGCAAGTGCAAGCCCTGGGAGTTCGAAGAGAAATAAGGAGAACACGAAGATGGTTGGTGCTGGATTGTTAGTTGCTTTACTCGGCTTTGTCTTCAGCGTTTTAAGTCTCGGAGTAACTTCGAGCGCCGGAGCACGCCTTGGAATTGTCATGTTCGGGCTTGCCGTAAGCCTTTTCGGGATCATCGGAATTATTAGTCCGGCGTATGCAAAGAAAGCCATCTGGAGGAAACCGTGAGTAGAGCAATAGTCCTGATTGCAGCTCTTGGATTGACATGTTTGCCGGGATTTGGCCAGGCTTCCTCTGCCGCGCCAGCTAGCAGTCCCGCTGCGGCGCCTATTACGAGTGCCGATCTCAAGAGTGTCGATACGCCTAAGCCTGAAACGCGTCTGAAGGGCGACCCGGATGGCGGTTTGACCGGCAATGTTTCCGACCTGGCTGTTGCTGACTCAAAAAAGGGTCTGACCATCACGGACGTAGTGAATCAAATTGGTCAAAACAAGATTGCGATTAACTTCGTCTGGACTTTAATTACCGGATTCCTGGTCATGTTCATGCAGGCCGGATTCGCAATGGTAGAAACGGGACTTTGCCGTGCCAAGAATGCGAACCACACCATGATGATGAACTTCATGGTCTACGGCGTGGGAATGCTTGCGTACTGGCTCATCGGTTTCGCCATACAAATGGGTGGAGTTGGCGGAATTGCAAACCTCGGAGGAGTTCCGTCACTGAACGCGGAGCATGCGTTCACGCTTTTTGGCAAGCCGTTTGGCATTTTCGGGCAGCACGGAATCTTCCTCACGCAGGGAGGCACTTACGACGTCGGCGTCATGGTGATCTTCCTTTTTCAAATGGTTTTCATGGATACGGCATTGACGATCGTTACTGGCTCGGCGGCGGAGCGCTGGAAGTATGCGGCCTTTCTTGTGTCCTCCTTTGTTATGGGAGCGTTCATTTATCCGCTGTTCGCTAACTGGGCTTGGGGCGGCGGCTGGCTTGCTAATCTGGGCGCGAACTTCGGACTCGGGAAGGGATATTGCGACTTCGCCGGTTCCGGTGTGGTTCATGCGGTGGGTGGCTTGTCCGCCCTCGCTGTGTCGCTGATTGTCGGACCGCGAATCGGGAAGTATAACCGCAACGGAAAACCAAACGCCATTATCGGGCACGATATCGTTCTGGTGCTTGCAGGCTGTTTCATCCTTGCATTCGGATGGTTCGGATTCAACCCGGGCTCTACTTTGGGTGCTTCCGGCAATGGCAACCTGCGGATCGGTTCTATCGCCGTAAACACGATGCTCGCGGGCATGGCCGGCGGTTTCGGCGCGATGTTTTATATGTGGATGCGCTACGGCAAGCCTGATGCCTCCATGTCCGGGAATGGGCTTCTGGCCGGCTTGGTGGCGATTACTGCCCCAAGCGGATTCGTCAATTCGGTTAGCGCGTGCATTATCGGACTGATCGCGGGCGTCCTGGTCTGTCTTTCGGTCGAGTTCGTCGATCGAGTTATGAAAGTGGACGACCCCGTCGGAGCTATATCCGTTCACGGTACGAATGGCTTGTGGGGCGTCATTTCGGTCGGACTTTTCGCCGATGGCAAGAGTAACTACGGCGGCTCATGGAACGGAGTTTCCGGATCGGTAACCGGCCTGTTCTATGGGGACGCCTCGCAGCTGGTCGCGCAACTTATCGGCGTAGTAACCCTGGTCGGATTCGTGTTCACTTTTAGTTTCGTGGTAAATCTGCTCATCGACGTTGTGATCGGCCAGCGCGTTTCCGCGAAGGCGGAGCTCGCAGGGCTCGACCTCCCCGAGATGGGTCAACTTGGGTATCCGGAATTCGAGCTGAAGGGCCGGCCAATGGTGAGCGCGTAGATATGTCTGAACTGATACACAGCTCGATTTCGAGAATACCCCCTGTCCCCTGGCGGGATCCTCATACGGTTTCGCCAGAAGACCTTTCCAGGTGTATTTACTCTCTGGAGCGTGCGTGCCTGGAAGATCCGTACTCCGCCGATCTCCGCACCTGTCTTGGTATAGCGTATGCCATGAACTATGAAGTGTACAAATCAATGGATGCTTTGGAGGCAGCGGTTAACGTCGAACCCGGCCATTTCTTCGCACAATTGAAGTACGCCGAGCTGCATTATCGATTGCGGGCCTTGGTTCGCGCAGAGCAGGAAACACTGAAAGCGCTCGAATGTGCCACCAATGCTTGGGAACTCTCTCTTGCGCGAAAGCAGCTGCAGGAAATCCGAAAACTGAAGCGCGAGGGAACGCAGAAGCCAGAGTGGTCGAAGCCACTAACAGGGCCTGCAGTCTGTTTTACTGCAATGGCGCTTATTCTTTGTCTTGCGTTGTACTTGCGATGAACTGGCGACCGCGTTACTTCATTGGAGCAGTGGTGTTGGCGGCATATCTTCTGCTAAGTCAAGGTGCGCCGCTTACAGCCGTGCTCGCCGGTATTGCCGGCGCTGGCCTATTCATGTGGCGTCGTAAGTCGCATCTACCCTGACGTGTGCTCAATGCACATATTGCCTTTGCCGTTCTCGCTTTTGCTCATCATGGGCGGATCACTCAGCCTCCCGCTGTCGCTGCTGGCCCTGTTTGTCTCCGCTAAGCTGATGGCGGAGCTTGCGGAGCGGCTACACCAGCCCGGGATCGTGGGAGAGATCCTGGCAGGAGTGGTGATTGGTCCCAGTGTTCTCCACTGGGTCAGGCCCAACGAGTTCCTGACTGCGATGGCGGAGCTTGGCGCAATGTTCCTCCTTTTTCGGGTGGGGTTGGAGGTCAAGTCGTCCGAATTGATGCGTGTGAGTGGAACGGCTCTGCTTGTCGCTTGTTCGGGCGTGGCGTTACCTTTCGTCATGGGTTCAGCACTGCTCCTACTTTGGGGCGCAAAGATCAATGAGTCTATTTTCGTGGGCGCCTCGCTTGTAGCCACCAGCGTTGGTATCACAGCGCAGGTACTTTCGGCAAAGGGGCTGCTTGATCAGACGTCGAGCCGGGTCATTCTTGCTGCGGCAGTCATTGACGACGTGCTGGGCCTATTGGTTCTTTCGGTAGTCAGCAGCGTGGCGCACGGCAAAGTCGATGTTCTCCAGTTGTCGCTTACCGCGATCATTGCCGCCGGGTTCACGGTCATCGTCGCCAGGTGGGGAACGCATGCAATGCGGCGCACGATGCCGCATGTCGAGCGGACGTTAAAGACTACTGAAGCTCGGTTTGTAGTCGCGTTGAGCATTCTTTTCACGCTGGTTTTTCTCGCCACCTGGATCGGCATCGCAGCAATCGTGGGGGCATTCCTTGCGGGCCTGGCATTTGCTGACACAGCCGAAACGCGTGAGCGCGCCTTAGCGCAAGGTGCTTCGGAATTACTCGTTCCTTTTTTTCTGGCCGGTATCGGATTGCATGTGGATCTTGCGGCATTCGCGAATGGAAGCACCGCGGTGCTTGCCCTTTTGTTACTGGCTGCAGCCATCGTTTCGAAATTCTTTGGCTGCGGCCTTGGCGCGCTGGGACTCGGGAGGAAGGACGCGTTACGCGTGGGCGTGGGTATGATTCCTCGGGGAGAAGTGGGAATGATTGTCGCTCAACTGGGTCTTGGATTCGGGATTCTCGCGCGAAGTACCTACAGCATTGTGGTGTTCATGTCTGTTGCGACGACGATTTTGGCTCCGCTACTCATCAGAATGTCGTATCGGCAAGAATTAATGCAGGGGAGCCCAAATGTCGGTGAGGAAGTTTTACGCATGGGGTGATCTTGATGAAAAGGACAAATGCAGAATCCAAATCGTCCGACGCAGACGAAGAGAGGGAGCATTTTCGCAAAGTTACTGTTACTCTTCCCCAAGGCATCTATGAGCGCCTGATTCAGGAATCCGCTAGGCGTAAGATTGCGGGGGCGCCAAAACAGATGTTATCGGCTCTTTTTCGAGAAGCCTTGACCGAGTATTTGGATCGAGCAGGAGATATAAAATGATGCGTTTTGTTAGCCATGTGAATATATGCGCGCTTGCAGGGTGTATGCTGCTCGCCTCCATGTCCAGTGCACAAAACACGCCACCGGACCAGAAATCGGCAGATCAGGCCGCCGCTCCAAGCGCTCCCCCGCCATCAACCGCACTCCCGAACCCGGCCATTACAGGTCCGCTGCAAGGATTGCCCCCAGCCACGTTCGATGCCGGGCCCTTCGGCAAAATTGCCGTCAATGGCGTTCTGAGCGGTACGGGCTTGTGGCAGAGCAATCACGTTCCCGGGGATGAACCCACACGGGCTGCTCTGAGCAATGGGCAGATTATTATTCAAAAGACCGACACTTGGTTTCAGTTTTACCTGCAAGCCGGCGCTTACACGCTTCCCGCTCTCGGCACGCCTTTTCTGGCAACAGATAAAACGCTAACCGATTTTTTTGGTCCTGTGCCAGTGGGGTATGTGAAGCTCGTTCCATCAAAGAACACATCTATTCAGATTGGCGCTCTGCCGACCTTGATCGGCGCTGAATATACGTTCAGCTTCGAAAATATGAATATCGAACGCGGCCTGTTATGGAATCAGGAGAACGCAGTCAACCGCGGAATCCAGTTGAACCAAACGTTCGGGAAGTTCGCCGCTTCGGTGAGCTGGAACGACGGTTTCTATTCGAACAGATATTCATGGGTATCGGGTTCGCTTACTTATACGAATGGCCCGCATGCGTTGGCCTTCAACGCCGGTGGGAATCTGGGGCAAACCGCCTATCAAACACTCGCCACACCGGTGCAAAACAATGGCAGTATCTATGGCATCATTTACACGTACACAAAGGGCGCTTGGATTCTTCAGCCCTATGTTCAGTACACAGATGTACCCACAAACGCGAAGGTCGGCATCGCGAAGGGTGCTTCCACGATTGGTGGTGCAATCCTGGTAAGCCGCGCGTTCAGCCGCGGATTCTCGCTTGCCGGCCGCTGGGAATACATTGCAAGTACGGGCCAGGCCGCGCAGCAAGCTGTTAATCTGATTTTCGGACCAGGCAGCTCAGGTACCTCTGCCACGTTGACCCCTACCTTTCAACGCGGCGGCTTTTTCGTTCGAGGAGACCTGTCCTATGTCGGCGCAATCGACTACACGCCCGGGGATGGGTTTGGCCGGACTGGTACGAACAACAATCAGCTGCGGGCGATGGCGGAGATTGGATTCATCTTCGGTAACAATATTGTTGATAAACGGCCTTAGTTTAGCAGCCCGAATACAGTCGTCCTAACCTTCAAGCGAGTGCGCCCTGTGTGCAATCCGTCTACGCCAGGGCCAAATTGAGATTGTTGATCGCCTCGTCGATTTCTTGCGTGCTTTTGAAGCCTACCGTGACGCAATCCACGCCGGCGTTTCGGAACGCGAATCGCATCGCAGCCTGTCGGTCTTCGTGACGCGTGAACTCGCCTCCGCCGGCGAGCTTCATGCTGATGACACCCATGCCTTGCTTGTGCACCTGCTTGACATGCTCGACCACTTCTCCAACGGTTTGCGGATTGTTGTTGTCAGCGTAGGTTGGCCCGTCCATACGAGTGCCATTGTGGTTCATGCGAATCATGGCGACTTCCAGCCACTTATTCCCAGGCATTTGGCGCAGCGCGGGCAGCCCGTGAACGGACGCGCCTCGCGAGCGGATGATCTGTTTCGATTGCGCTTCAAGGATGCCATCCTGCCAGCGAGCCGTTTCGCTCACCCAGTCGGGGGTATGTTGCCAGTGGAGCAACATGACATCGAAATATTCCGTTTGCGAAGTGCGCCGCATCTCATCGAAGCGCTTTTGCGGATCAAGTTCGTGATTCGTGGTCACCTTGCTCATTAGCTGATAGCTGTCGCGCGGGAAGCTCTTTAGCGCTTCGCCGAGCATGGCGGGTGTGACGTAGGCCTCCGCCGTCTCGAAAAACCGGATTCCCCGGTCATAAGCGTAGTGCACCAGCTTTGTGAACTCCTGCTGCCCTAGGGCAGCCTGCACGTGACCGTTGTTGGTACCGGTTCCGAAAGCAAGGCGCGTGACTCGAATATTCGATTTGCCTAACGTAATTACCTCGGTCGCTGCGCCAGCAGCGGCGCGTAAGCAGGGAACGCCCACACTCGCCACCGTTCCGGCAGCCACCGAAGTCTTTAGGAATTCGCGACGGGAAAACTGGCTCATATAAACCTCGATATGTGCGCCGGCGTCTCAGCCGGACGTCGGAATCGTAGCACAGTCGCCGCGCGACCTCAGGCAGGGCGGCCGCATCCAAGCTCTATAGAGCCTAAGCTGGTTGCCCTCAGCTTACGCGTGAATGCATGAAAGGAGATCCAACCGGAAGTCTGCCCATGAATTTGCGCCTGATCCGATACACGGGCCTGCTTTTGCTAACGCTTACATCGTCACTTTCAGCGGCGGCCCTGAATGACCCGCTGCAGAAGGGTAAGGACTATTACTTCAGCGGTGAGTTTAAGCACGCAATTTCCCAATTTGAGCTGATGATGAGGGCAAAGCCGGACGATCCGGAGCCGTATCTGTGGCTCGGCAGGTCCTATGTGCTTCTGGCCGATTTGAAACCACCTGTTCTGGCGACGCGCGCCCGGCTGAAAGCTCGGATGTATCTAGCCAAAGCCGTGACACTTGGGCCTGAATGCGCAGAGTGTCGCAGCGAGCTGTTGGATCTGCTCTTGACCTCCGATAACCCCCGGTTGGAATTGCGAGACGCCAAGCTTCTCCTGGCGAACATGCCGGAATCCGATCCGGAACGTGCGTCTATGCAGTCGCTGCTCGAGGATGCGAGAAAGCAGCGCTCTTCTCCGGAGAGTCTCATAATTGCGGTCGTTGGATTCCCATCGCAGACCCTTGCCGGTCTTCATCTGCGTCCGCTGCCGGCGACGGAGCCACAGCAGTTCGGCGAGCGTTCGCGAGCCAGCCAAAGCCAAAGGGACGCAAATAGGCGAAGTTCCTTCGCAGGTGAGTAAAATCCTTTTGGCCGTAGCACTCTGGTGAAGATGAGCCAGATCTGCGCTCACGCGTTTTCGTCAATCGCCCGGGCGACTCGATTTGCTGAGCGAGTCGCGGCCTCTTGACCCCAATTCAGGTTGTCGCAATAGGCGCCCGCGAAATGGATGCGCCCGCTCGGCTCGATCAACGCCGGCCAGAAGTTCCTCAGTTGTCCAGGCTTGTAGCTGGTCGTTTCGCACGCCATGCACCATGGATCGCGCGACCAATCGATGACCATCGCCCGCTCGATCGTATCGCCGTTTTTCGGATAGTAACTGCGGAACGTCGCCAATGCCGCCTCTGCTGCAACGCCCGGCTGGGCGGTTCCGACGATTAAGCCGCGCTTCGTATTCACTTCGTTCGGCATCGACCAGCAATGCTCGAAGTCCGCCTTTGAAAATTCGATATTGATGCTGACGCCCTGCTCGCGCCAGAATTTCGTCCGCGACTGCAATACGGGCCTTGTTGCAGAGTAATACGGAACGCTGCGGATGGCCCACAGCTTACTTTCCGGGAGTGCCGGCGCGATCGGAATCCGCCGTAGCATGACCGCTGACATGCAACACACCAGGTAATCGGCTGAGATCTCTTTTGTGCCGCCGAATTCGCGGTATTCGACCGTGACTCCGCTATCACCATGCCGGATCGAGGTTATGGGGCAGCCGAGCTGGACCCTGTCACCAAGTTTCTGCGCGAATGTTTCCGGCAGCAGGCTATTCCCTCCAACCAGCCGGAAAACCTGTGTCGGCCACAGCGGCACTCCGCGCTTCTTCAGAATGGCTGCATGCCAAACCGCCTGCAACGCCGATCCGTCTCCACCCGCAAAGCGGATCCCCGCGGCCGACGCACCCTCCTGTTGAAGCAACTGGCTCAACGTAATCTCATCGAGTTGATTAAGGCCGGCAGTGAACGGTTGGTACTCGTCGGCGAATGCGTCTGTGTACTTGTCGACGTACAAAGAAAGCAGTTGCCACCAGGGATGCGTCGCGAGATATTGGATCTCTCGTTGATTGAGCCCAAAACCAGCCAGTATCTTCGGGTCGGCAAGCTCTTCTTCGGAATAGAGGCGCTCGCCTATACGCCTCAGCATTTGGTCGCGTCGATGATCTTGGAGGTACGGCAGGCCGAACTCCCGCACATAAGACCAGTAAAGGTCGTAACCAGGCTTGGTGAACTGCTCGGCTCCAGCATCAAAATAGAGCCCGTCCGGCAAGTCATCTTTCACCGTCTTGACATGGCCGCCGACGCGCCCGGACGCCTCCAACACCACCACCTCGTGTCCACGCCGGACTAGCTCGTATGCGCAGCAAAGGCCGGCGATTCCGGCCCCACCCACCACAATTTTCTTCTTTGTCCGCGAACCCGCGCTTCGCCTTGATAAGGATAAAAGGCCGCTTCCTGCCGCCTGCAACGCTTCCCGCCGCGTCATCATGTTCGCTCAACGATAATACTCTTCTCCTTTCGGCGTATGTGATTCGTTGCCGCGGTTGTGCCTATGGCTTTGACTGTATTCCTTTCTATTTCTTCCTGACGTCAGTAACAGCGTCGAGAACAGCAGGAAGAAGCGCGTCTTCTGCCCAGTTAGGTGGCGTGTAGCCCACTCGTACGACAACCAGATCCAGGGATGGAATGATGTAGCACCGGTTCGCGGCGTACCCTTTAAAAGCGAACGCATCCCTCGGCGCGGTAGGCCACTGAGCGCCATCGGTATTTACCCAGAACGTATAACCGTAACTGCGATTCAGGTCCTGCGAGCTTCTCGTCGCCAGATCGATCCACCACTCCGGCACCAGCTGCTGACCTTCCCAGCGCCCACGGTGAGCCATCAGGTAGCCGATGCGCGCGAAGTCCCGCGCGGATACGTGCAGACCGCTGTGAGCATTCGTGTGTGGGCCAATGTGCCCGGATCCGCCCTGGGAATCCCAGCTGATGTTCCGAATGCCGAGAGGCCGGAACACACGCTCGCTCATGTAATCGCCGATCTCTCTACCAGTCACTCTCGAGAAGATGAGCGAGAGATGGGCAAAGGAGGCGTCGGAGTAGTCCCAGCGTTCGCCGGGATTCGCCACCATGATGGCGGCCGAAGGTCCGAAGCGGCTCGCTTGTTTACCTAAAGCAAGCTCGAACTCTCCGTTGCCGGGTACAACCGCGATGCCCAGTATGCCTCGCGACTCGCCGGGAATACCAGACGTCATGCTCAGCAAATGTTTGACCTTGATTTCGCTCTTGCGCGGATCACTGGGAGGATTACCTTCAGGAATGAAATTGTATGCGGGACTCTCCAGATCTATTTGCAGGTTCTCTGGGAGTTTGTGATTGCGGCTGTCTTCAAACAGCAGCCCGAAGGCGATTCCTGTCGCCGACTTAGTACAGGACCAGATGTCAAAGGTAGTGGCGGGCATAGCCGGAACCCCGAACCACTCGCGAACGAGATACCCATTCCTGACAATGACAATCTGCCAGGGGCCGCCGTACAACTGCGCCTGCGCCTGACCGATCAAGTCTAATTGCTGCGGGTCCATGCCGGCCTTGCTGCGAACATCGCCGTCGGTTTCGCATCGTCGCCATCCACCGGCAGCTTCCGGCCATGGATAATACGTCTCGGCGAGCAACATCCCGGTGCCCAGGACGATCGCGGTAAATATCTTCAGTGTTGCTATCACGTTTCGTCGACTCCTGCAAATAGAAAAGTGATAGCATGGCCCGACAGCCACTCCCAATGGATTTGGTCCAAAACTATGTAGTATCCTACTCCAATGTCCTTCTTCCATGGGTTTCGTGGCCCGCTGACGCCGTTGTCTTTATTGGCTGAGACCCGATGCCGGGGTCACATCATGCGTCTCGCCGCCATAGTTGCTATTGGCGCGGCCGCGCTCAGCGCTCAGGACATCGATCAGCAGATCAGCAAGATCAAAACAGGCTTAACACGCAAGGTACATATCAAAGGAGAGCCTGTCCAGACATTCACGATTGCGGAGCGTCGCCAATACTTCCACGTGCCCGGTGTCAGCGTCGCGGTTGTCACGAACGGCCGCATAGCATGGGCGAAGGGCTTTGGAAACGCCAACACAGAGCTTCCGGTCACGCCTGAGACCCTTTTCCAAGCCGCTTCGATCAGCAAGACTGTGTCTGCCATGGCAGCGCTTCGTCTGGTTGAACTGGGCACACTGTCCCTTGATGAAGACATCAATCTAAAGCTCAAAAGATGGAAACTGCCGTCGAGCGATGCCATGCAAGGAGAGCACGTCACGTTGCGAAGGCTCCTCAGTCATACAGCGGGGCTCACGGTACATGGATTTCCGGGGTACGCCCGGGGCGAGCCCGTGCCGACGCTGCCTCAACTGCTGGACGGTGTCAAACCCGCCAATTCGCAACCCGTTCGAGTGGACATCAAGCCTGGGATGCAGATGCGTTACTCAGGTGGAGGATATGAAGTCATGCAGCAACTGATCGAAGATGCTACCGGCAAGCCCTACGCCGAGGTTCTGCATGAACTGGTGCTTAAGCCGCTCGGAATGACGCACAGCACATACGAACAGCCGTTACCTGAGCGGTTGGCGTCAGTAGCGGCCACTGCCTATAACGCGGAAGGCGCCCCAATCCCGGGGAAGTGGCACACGTATCCGGAAGACGCGGCAGCTGGACTATGGACAACACCCTCCGACTTGGCCCAAGTAATTATGGAGATCCAGAGGCCGGGGCGTGTGCTCAGCACGAAATCAGTGCAGCAGATGCTCACCCCGGTCTTGGATCACTACGGTCTGGGGCTGCAGTTGAGCGACACCGGCGGACGCCACGCATTCCTACACGGAGGAGCAAATGAGGGATTCCGTTGCATGCTTTTTGGTTATCGGGATGACGGCCAAGGCGCCGTGGTCATGACGAACGGAGACAACGGGTCGCAGCTAGCCGAGGAAATACTTTCCTCCATCTCCGCGACCTACGGTTGGGTTGACTTTAAACCTATCGAAAAAAGCGTGGTGGCCGTCTCGCCTGAGAAGATATCCGGGTATGCGGGCGCCTATGAGGCGCCTGGTAATTTTCGAATTACCGTAACTGTAGGCGGCGGGAAACTCTATATTCAGCCGGCCGGGTATCCGAAATCGGAGCTTCTTCCCGAATCTGAAAACACCTTCTTCGACCCGGATGGCATGGCGCCCGACATACACTTCGAGCGGGTTCAGGACGGCCTTCAGCTCTCGGGTGGAGGATTGGTCGCTAAACGAATGAAGTAAGTGTCTCTGTCAGAGGAGAATCTCGAGTCTGCTCGATCGGGCGTGTTTTCGGATAATCTACGAGATCTTCAACTGTGAAGCGCATGCCGAACTAAGAGGGTCTGGCCGGACTTCTCATCTCCGGCCGGACTCGCTTTTGCAGATTTTCATCTATTACGCCGCGCAGCCATTCACTCAGGAATGAAATTACGTGCGCGTGTTACTCCAGTATAGTAGAGAAGGTGTTTGTGACGGTTGTAGGGCGCGACACTAACAGTTTGATCCTGCTGCAATCACCCGCGGCATTCCCCACGCGCATGATGGTTGGCGCGTTGTTTTAAAGTGCCCTGCAGCTGCGCTGACCGATTCACCCACTGCCAATCTCTGCTGAACTTCTGCCCCTTGCGCTTCTGATCGCGAGTACTTCCGTCCCAGCTGTAGGCCTTCAGCCTTGGCACGCTCAATGCCTGCACTGGTTCGCTCGATCAGCAAATCTCGCTCGAACTCAGCCACAGCATTGATCACCTGCATTGCCATCATGCCCGCTGGACTGAGGTGAACACGCCGAGTGCAAGACAGTGAACCCGCACACCTGCGGAATCGGAATCGGGGGGCCGCCGTCATGTAAATCAAAGAATCCGGCAAGCGGTATGCCGCCTGACAGCGAGTCCTTTCTAGTCCAACCCGCTTGAAAGAGTGCGTTCCGAATAATGGTCGAGAAGCGCTCCGCCTCTTCATCGTTGCAGACGTACAAATAGTATGGAGTTCCCTTGAATGGCTTGAGCCGTTCTACCGACTGCGTAAACTGGGCGCCAGTTAGCGTTCTTGGCGTCGTCAAATTCCCGAGTTGGCCCTGTATGTTGTCTATGCCCTTTCTGATTTCATCAAGCTTCAGCATGACAGCGTCCGGATCGAGTTGATTGCTGACCAAACGCGATGGCGGCCAACAGGGCGAGGAGAATTCTAACGTTCATCACGTACCTTATGACGATCGCTCCCGGTGTCTGATGTAGGACAATTCACGGTAACATCTCTAGCCCCAGTGACGTTTGAGCAGTTACTATCAATCGCATTTTGCTGAATAACGGACGCTCCGGCGACGGAACCGGGGTGCGCGGAGGGTTCTCTTAGACGGTCATGGTTGTATTCCACGCCAAGCAACCGCCACACACCACTAAAGAGAGCTGCTCCGAGAAGTGCCCCCAACAGGCTTGCGCCGATGATATCGACGATCAACATTCCTCCGGATTGCATGGGTCGTCTGGAATCTGACACATCCAAACGTGCGGTGTATCGACGAGTTGAATAAGGCGCGTCCTGATTATCCATCTCAATCGAGAACTGTATTCTTCTGGGCTCCACTTAAGTCGAATGATAAGCTCCCCGTTTTCATATGGCTTTCGCGTATGAGGGACGCGTGAAGCAGTATCATAAAGCAATGCGAAATCGGATTTTGTAAAACAATCCTCTTCAATATCGACAATGACGGGGCGTCCGCAGTAGCCTGTTCACGGTAAACGCGGACTGGAACAGGGTAGAGACCAGGATTTATGCGGCCTATCTTTTCTAAAAGTGCTTTCGCGCGTCAGTGATTTGAGTACCTCGCGTGAACCGCCGAATACTTCTTCTTATTTGCGGAAAGGGATGCAAACGCAGTCGATTCGAGCGCTTTTCGGAGGTGCAAGAAGATAAGCTCAAGGTCCAAGTTCTCGTGACCAGTCTGAACTTCGCCGTCCATGACTTGATCCACAACGTCCAAGCGATGACGAACGGTCATCATGCACGCACCATATAAAGGAGCTATCATCCTGCATCTCAGACATTGTAAGAAACATTGGCAGCTTTTCGAAGAGGCCCGATTTTAGCGGTACGGCTATACGGTTTGCCGGTGGTCACCAGGAACTTGTTGAAAAACGCTCCCTGATAGCGCTTTTTTATTGAAACATTTCGGGCGATGATTGTTTTATGGGCGGAGACGATCAGCAGCAGTCCGGAATGTTCAGCTACGTTTCATTGGAGGAGCGTGTACCGCAGGATCACCGTTTACGCAGGATTCGAGAGATGGTGACGGGATTCTGCGAGCGATGGCCAAGGATTTTGAGGGCTTGTATGCCAAGACGGGGCGGCCCTCGGTGCCGCCGGAGCGATTGCTCCGGCGGTTCTGCTGCAGATCTTCTATACCGTGCGGAGCGAGCGGATGCTGATGGAGCAGATGAACTACAACCTGTTGTTCCGGTGAGGCGCAGTCGAGAACCGAGGCAACCGCCATGCAGCGAAACGCCGTGTACTTGGAAGCGCCAGAACTAACACAAGACCTGCTGAATATTAAGTGGGCATTGCGATCTGCAGGCTACACGATCGCCTCAACCTGGCACGACACCCGACCCATCGGTCACATTGGGGACGCGCTCATCACTGGATGGCTACCGCTCTACGGTCGTTGCGGTCTTGTGATTCGTTGGTCATCGTTTCGGCAAAAACTGGTCCAGTAATGCCCGAACTGGCTATGATGGCGGCATTTGCGTTAGATCGAGAGCTGCGAGTGATTTGGATTGGCAATGCGATCGATCTGTTGCATCACTTCTCAGCAGTCGACCATTTCGACGATGCCGAGCGGTTCCGCAGGGCTATCGTCGACCGGATGTATGCTCAACCGGCACTAGCGGAACGGCTCGCGGCCTGATCGTCCGTCTCGTCGTCCCGCGTAGTGTCGAAAATTCGTCACGCATGTTGCGCATGTCCTTAACAGACGTGATCGCGCCTGCAGTCGTGCCGGAAAGAGTGGGCCATTGGTTGCAGGAAGGTAAACGGTTGCGATGAACATCCGTTTCGCAGCTTGAGGATCTTCATGGCCGAGCAACAGAATTTTGCTGATCGTGTAGCACTACATCTTCCAGTTCTGACCCGAGTCGTTCGTGGGCTTGTGCGCGGCGATCAAATGGCCGACGACATAG
This sequence comes from uncultured Acidobacteriaceae bacterium, assembly GCA_963846185.1. Classification (GTDB taxonomy): domain Bacteria; phylum Acidobacteriota; class Terriglobia; order Bryobacterales; family Bryobacteraceae; genus Bog-105. The sequence continues at coordinate 55,144 of CAWJVA010000004.1, forward strand.
TTCAGCAGACCGTATTAAAAGCTCTCACCAATGCCGATCAGTTTCGCTTCGAGTCAGCCCTGAAGACTTGGTTAACTTCCATTGCGATCAATGAGGTTCGTCAGGCATATCGTTGTACATGGCGTAAGCGCGCTGTTCCTTTGATAACGGAAACCCTCGAGGTGGAGCGATATCAACGAGTCGAGGTCCCCCATCATTCTTATGAGGCAAATGAGCGCGATCTTCTTGTGCGCGGCGGTATCGCGCCTACCGCATAGCTACCGGTCTGTCGTCGAGTTATGCGATTTCCAAAGCCTTCCGATGATCGAGGCCGCCCGAAAATTGGGAATAACTCTGCCCGCTATTAAATCACGCCGACACCGTGCACGACAGAAACTGCTGCCACTTGTGGCGAAGCTCAAGTTGAACTCTCTTCCTGCAGTGGTTACAGAAGATCGACCCTAACGGACAGCGGATAGTGATCGGATGCCCAAACGCTGCGATGAACGGCTGGCTGTGCCGCGTGAAGTGCGCCTCGCGTGAAAAGCCAATCGATCGCACGGCCAGCAGCGAACATAGAACGAGGCGTCGTGGTTGGCAAGCGCGTACCGCTTAAACGGACTGCAAAACTTCGCCTGGCTGATGGCGGCGATATCGCCGCATGACACATCGCAATCAGATCACCCGCGACAGTTATTGGTAGTTTCCGCCTGTAGGCTGGGCATCGATCAGGACTTCATTCAGTTGAGCACGGCGGAGCTCGTCATCACCGCGGCTCACCAGATGCAGGTTATAAGTGACCAGCTTTTCGTCCACCGCCATTCACGTCTGTGACAAGCGCGATTCGGCCTCCCAACCATTCCTGAAAGACTGGCGCGCGAGGAAGATACCAGCGTGGACGGCAAAAGATGGACTGCTCGCGAAAGCGGATCAAGCGCGCATTCGAAAGGGGCCATGGGGACAGTGTCGTTTGACCGTGATAGGCGGGTGAGGTTTTCGTGCCTCGCGTCAGTTCCTTGAATTCCCGGCCGAACACATAATTGATCTGGAGCCTTTTAGAGATCTCCTCCGCGACATTGACCTGCTGCCGTTTCTCGGGTTGAAACATGGCCGCTAGTCAGAACCGAAAGCGCGAGGTCGGCCGTTCCACGCCGTGAGTGCTGCGCCGGAGCGTACGGCAGTTTCGGTCTGCGTGAGAGATACTGTTAGAGAATTTCTTGATATTCGGCGTACAATCGGCTCTACAATCCACCGCAGCGAAGTTGGGATATCGCGGCTTAGTGCGATGGCCTCGAGCTCGATATACACTCCACCGTCGCGTTCCTCAAGCCGGGTAATAGTGAAGACTCGCCAAAGGAAGCCGCTGCCCTCTCCCTCGGGTAACGCGCGCTGACCGGACACACCATAGTTTTCTATCTCCTGGATCCGGGTACTTTCGGAGATGCTATACCAGCGTCGATCACTCACGCGGACGTAGGCACATCGATAGTCGCTGTCGAGGGCGGCCTTCAGAAACAGCGCTTGGTTCATGAGAACCATCGAAAAGCGATCGTCTTTTTCCCCAGTTTCAAGAGTTCTGGAATGGACGACGGTTGGCCGATAGAAGTTCTCATAACGGTCGTAGTCGCGCAGCACAGACACAACATCGCCGAGCGTGACATTCGCAATAAAAGCCGTGCCAACCAAATCGTGAATGAGGCCTGACGGCACTTTCTGGACGCCCTGCGAAGTGCCCGGTGTGACGAGAACCTCACCCCTTCGAACGTTTCTGAGCGAATCTTGATCTTGGTCGATCTTTAGGAAATGACTCGCTGGGTTAAAGGGCGCCTGCAACTTTTTGGTTACCGATTGCACATACTCCTGCCACGCCTTCATTGTCTCCGGCTTCAACGCTGCGGCATGTGCAGTGCACACCAGAACCAACGCAACGAGACTGATCCGAATATTCAGGGCTTCCTCTCCACACTGGTTGAGAGCCTACCTTGCGGAATCCTGTTGGGCGCGTAGCTACTTCCTCACGTACCGAGGTACCGTGCCCGTGCGCGTGCTCCCGAATGGCAGTTTCCACTTCTGCGGCTAGAATCAGCCCGAGCGCGACTAACCATGTGATCAGCAATCGTCTTTTCATTAATGCCTCCTCACACTGCAAGCTGGCCGTCCCGCCGCACTCCCGTGGGCGGCCGTTTTGTTGACGAGTCCGCTGGGCTTCTGCCAATCTCCGCCGGGCGTCTTAGGCCTAGGCTGCCTTAGCGGCGGTGGCCTGCACGAACATGCCATCTTCAATCAGGTTCGTCATCGTGCTCAGGGCGAGGTTATGGTCGATGATTGCGAACCTCAGTTTCTGCTGGTCGTCATTCAAGTCGACTTCAATGTAATCCCCGGCATTCACCTGATTGCTTGCGATCAGATTGCACATGGGATGTACGAGCAGGCGCTCGATCGTCCGTTTCAAATGACGCGCGCCATATCTCATATCAGTTCCCCCGCTTAGTAGGAAAGTTTTCGCCGCACCAGTCGCGCGAAACACGAACGGCATCTTGGCCGCGTTGTCTAATATGCGCTGTTGTACCTGTCTTAGTTCAAGATCTAGGATGCACCGTAATTCGGACGTTCCAAGCGGTCGGAAAACCGCTATCTTATCGAGACGATTCATAAACTCCGGCGTGAATTTGCGGCGTGCCGCCTCTACGCCACTCCTTGACATCTTTGAAGCTAAATTGTCGTCGGCCTCGGCCGGGTTTCCTCGCTTCGCTGGATGGAAGCCCAATTTGGGAGAGACAATGCGCTCATTTCACTTGCACCCAGGTTGCTGGTCATGAAGATCATGGCTTGCGAAAAATCCACAGGGCGGTTGTCTCCAGCGTTAAAGTCGCTTATCAAGAATCCCGAGTAACAGGTTCCACAGCGCATCGCTAGCTTTCTCGATCTCATCGAAAAGAACAAAGCTGATCTTCATCGCTTCCGTGTGGTGTTGGTTCAAGACTTCCTGACAAAGCAAAAGTGTTTCCCGATGCCCGAGGTATCCCGGAGGCGAACCGATCAGCTTCGCGATTTCATGGCTGTGCTGGAATTCGCCGCAGTCGATTTTGATCACCGCGCCCGGACTCTGCATCAGCACTTCCGCGGTCGCCTCTACCGTTCGCGTCTTGCCCGAACCGGTCGGGCCTAAGAACAGAAAATTTCCGATCGGGCGTCCTGGCACGCTCAGGCCGGTCAAGTACATTTGATAAATGTCGATGATTTGATCGATCGCTTCATTCTGACCGATAATCAGACTGCGCAGCTTGCTCTGCAGATGCTGAGCCTGTTTCCCGGCTCTGTTCGGATTTAATTGAATGGGGCGCATCATTTGGTTGTGATTGTTCCTTTCGGGTAAGTTCAGGCGGCGGTCTCGTCCATCGCAAGTTGCGGCGCCAGGTGCCTTGCAAGCTTTTTTTTCGAGTTGAAGATTCGCCACTGCACAGTCCCGATTGGTGTGTTCCGAGCAGCAGCGATCTCGTGGTATTCCCATTGCTCCACGAAGCGCAACATCATCACATCGCGTTCCCGCGCGTCCAGAAGAGTCATCCAATCGCGAAATTCGAAGGCGTGCGTGCCGGCGAATTCTTGAGTCGCGGCCGGCAAGCGATTATCCACGTCGGCCAGATTCACGGTTTCCACTTCCCGGCTCAACCTACTGTAGTGCCGGCACATCGTGTTGCGCGCAATCCTAAACAGCCAGGCTCTAAACGATGAGCGATCACGGACCTGCCCAGCCTTGCGGTAGACCGTGAGCATCACTTCTTGCGCCAGATCTTCGGCCAGCGTCACTTCACGGCCGCGCGCTCTAAAAAAAGAGACGAGCTGGGGATAGAAGGCATTGAACAGAGCAGCGAACGAATGTTCGTTCGGATCGTCAAGAAACCTTTCGGTTAGTGCGTTTTCGTGGAGCGTTCGCCCGTTTAGAACTGGTTGCTTGGTCATCGAAGAGCAGCCTTTGTTTGCCTACACCTCCGGATAAGGCATCCGCGCGTCCAAAGCGGGTGAGAAACGCTTTGCCTTTGTTTTCTAAGAAAAACAAGATTCCTTCGCCACCCTGCTGACGACTTCTCGACTATCTGCCGAGGCCGTCGCCGCCAAATCTGCCCAACAAAAGACTGTTCCCGGTGCTCTTGGGCTGTGAGGAGATGTCCAGATTCAGAGTAAGATGCGTGTCGACTCGAACCAGCTAATCACCCGCGGAGCGTCTAAGCCATGACACTGGACGCATTCATTCGGTACGGTTCTTTGTGGACCTTAGTGCTTGGAGCCCTGAGTCTCCTATTCGCGATCAGAAATTACCGCCGGCAGGTTAACGCGCAGATATTTTTCGAGATTGCCGGCCGCTACCAAGAAATACTTCAGTCCTTCCCCGTTTACGAATGGACCATTCAGCTCTCGGAGCACCTACCCCCGGAATCGAGCCCGGAATTGAAGGCCGGCGTTCTTCGGTACTTGGCGACCGTGCATTTCGCATTCATGCTGCATGAGCTGCGTTATCTCTCGCGGGATCTTTGGAAGATTCTGCAATCCGAACACCATCGAACGCTCGCGGCGCCTTTGTTTGTGCGGGAGTGGCGCGCATTTCGTAGCGACTTTATTCTGTTTCCGGGCTTTTTGCGCTACGTCGACTTTATCCAGCGCGGGTCGATTGTCGTTCGCCCGATTCAGTAATTGCGCAGCCTTCCTAGCACCACCGCCACCAACAAAGCGCTCGCGTTGCCGCTCATCTCTTGTGGAGACTCTTGCCTTTGCATCGAAAAAAAAGGGCCGAAACGCCCGGTTTGCAGACCGCCTTTCAGCGCCGCGGAACAAACTGCCTGGGCTCGCTCTCGGGCCGGATCACAATCGCTTCCTCCCCGGGCTTGCGGTTGCTGCCATTGGGGACTCTGCAGGCATCGGACTGCGAAATCCTGACCGTAAATTTCCACGAGGTCGATTATATGGACACCTCAGGGCTCGCACTGCTGCTCGAAGTGCTCAGGGCGGCACGCGTACTCGATAAAGGTTTCCAGCTGAGCGGCCTCGGCGAACGTCCGCGCTACCTGCTGGAAACGGCGCGGCTTCTGCGCCTCTTCCATGAGCTCGATGCCGGCGGCAAGTTGCAATGATGATATCTGCTCTCGAATATCTCGGCAAGCGAACTCTACGTCACGTGGACTACGTGGGTGGCCTCACGCTGCAGCTAGGAGCGGCAGTTGGCGCTCTACGGCGCACGCTGCCCCTCGCGGGAACTCGTAATCGCTGGCAATCGGCAGTTCGGCAGATGCTGGCGGTGGGCGTCGATGCATTTCCCATGGTCGGCATCATGGCGCTGTCAACGGGATTCATCCTGGCCATGCAGGGCGCTTCGGAGCTGCACCGCTTTGGCGCTATAGATCTCGTCATCAATCTGGTGAGCATCGGGTTTACGCGGGAGCTTGGGCCGCTGCTCGCTGCGATTGCGGTGAGCGGCCGCTCGGGCTCGGCATTTTCCGCAGAAATCGGAAGTATGGTCGTTACCGAAGAGATAGACGCGCTGCGGACCATGGCAATCAATCCGGTTGAATTCTTGCTCGCCCCCAAATACCTCGCCATGCTGATTACGCTTCCGTGCCTCAGCATCTTGAGCGACGCGTGCGGAATTCTCGCCGGCGGCCTCTTCATGGGCTTTACGACACACTTGGGTTTTGGCGTTTATCTGCGCGACGTGGCCCATTCCATCGTGCTGCGGGATGTTTTGACGGGATTGCTCAAGAGCTTCGCGTTCGCCACCATCATCACGCAGGTCGGCTGCCGGGAGGGCTTTCGTGTGCGGGGAGGACCAGATGCTGTCGGCCGATCGGCAACCGCCGCGGTAGTGAAATCCACATTTCTGGTAATCCTCGCCGATCTCGGATTTACCGTTATCTTCTATCTGATCGAAGGGAAATGACCCGTGCAGGACCCCGTAGCCGAACCTATGATTTGTGTCCGTGACCTCGTGGTCAGCTACGCAGGTCGCCGCGTTTTAGACGGAATTAACCTGGATATTGCGCGCGGAGAGACCATGGTTCTGCTGGGCGGCAGCGGATCCGGCAAGAGTACGCTTTTGCGCCACATCATCGGCCTCGAGCAGCCGCAAGCCGGCCGCATCGTGGTGAACGGCGTTGACATCTCGAGCTGTGCCCCGAAGGACCTGAACAAGCTCCGGCGTTCCATCGGCGTCGCCTTCCAGGATGCCGCGCTGTTCAACTCCATGTCGATCGCAGATAACGTCGCGCTTCCGTTGCGCGAGCATACGCGACTGGCGGAATCGACCATCAGCCTGATGACTCGCTTGAAATTGGCGCTCGTCGGCTTGGCGGACTTCGGAAATTACAGCCCCAGGAGCTTTCGGGAGGCATGAAGAAGCGCGCAGCGGTGGCCAGAGCGATTTCGCTCGATCCGGAAATTCTGGTGTTCGATGAGCCCTCCGCCGGTCTCGATCCTATCGCTGGCGCAGAACTGGATGAGTTGATCTTAACCCTCAAGCGTGCCTTCAGCATGACCGTCGTCGTCGTAACGCATGAGCTGGCAAGCGCATTCCGCATCGCGGACCGGATGGCGATGCTGTACCAGGGGTCGCTCATCGCGGTAGGCAGCAAAGAAGAGATCAAGAGCAGCAATCATCCACGTATCCGGCAATTTCTTGATCGAATCCCGGACCCGATTGTGGATGCCAGTAAGATCGATGCATTTTTTGAAGAGTATCTGAAAGGTGGCGTGCAGTGAGTGTGGAAGCGAAAGTCGGAACGTTCGTGCTTGCGTGTCTGGTCCTGCTGGGTTTGGCCGTGTTTTACGTGGGCAATAATCAGTGGGGCAGGCACGTAATACCGTACAAAACCTATCTGCGGTATGCCGGTGGCGTTGCGCCGGGAACAGGCGTCTTGTTCGGTGGGATCGCAGCAGGTCGGGTCACCGCTGTGCGGCCTTGGAGTGAGGACCCAACGCGTATCGAGGTTCTATTCGAAATGAAGGAAGGCACGCCGGTAAATGAGAATTCGGTCGCTAAGCTCGGTTCCGTCAGTCTGATGAGCAGCCCGGCGCTTTCGATCACCACGGGAAGCAACGACGCTCCCCGCCTCAAAGCAGGGCAGGTAATCCGGTCTGAAGAAACCGTAAGCATGGATGATATGACTCGGAAGCTTTCGACCATCGCCGACAGCGCCCAAGGACTGATTACTCAGGTGCAGGGCGAGCTCAAAAATATCAGCGGGGATGCTCGAACCCTGCTCGCAAATTTGAACGACATCACCGGCGCACCGAACCGCCGCCAGGTCGCGCAATTGCTGCAGCGCGTGAATTCGCTCGTCGCGACCGAGTCACCGAAGATCGACCGTATCACGGACCAGGTCCTCTCACTGACTCGCAATGCCGATTCAGTCATGCAGAAGGCCGGGCCCCTGCTCGATCACACCGACGCGACAGTTTCGAACGTGAATCTGACGATCGATCAACTGCGCGAGCCGATTCGGCAGGATCTCGCCCAACTGCAATCCACGATGGACCAGGCGAAGAGCACCATGAAGACCATTCAGACTTTGGTGCGCGCTAATGACGAGAACATCAGCGAAACAGTGGAGAATCTGCGAGTGGCTACCGAAAATCTGGACCAATTGACCGAACAGGTGAAACAGCGCCCTTGGAGTCTGGTGCGGATCCGGCAGCCGAAGGATCGCAAGATGCCGCAATAGCGCACAGGGCGGGGGAACCCGGCCTTTCACGCTGCTAAAGACTCCCAACAAATCTACCCAAGAGGTGCTCTGACTTATTAAGGATAGGAGCAACGACTTGCCAAATCTGTCTGTTTCCGGTTTAGGAGATGAATAAATGATCCAAATGATAGTGCCGCGTAAGCGAATCAGTCAGATGCTGGCGTGCCTGACAGCAGTTATTTGCTATCGCACGGCTCTAATGGCGCAGAATCAGGGCCCAGCGGACACTTCAAATGCGGCCGCTCCATTGCCCGTTACGCACATCTTGGGCTTCGAGGGTATCTCGAGCAACGCGCAAGGGAACCTCTCAATTCAAGGTGATGAGCTGCAATTTCAGAAGAAGCAGGGTTCCCCCGTTCAAGTCCCGATTGGCTCCATTCAGGACGTCACCATCGGCCAGGAAGACAAGCAGGTCGGCGGGGTGCCGCGCAATGGAGCGTACAAGCGAACAAGATTGACATAGGCGACGTAAATATCGAGCCCGCCTTCAAAGTCGCGATTTACGAAAACTTGTTGACTGAGCTAGTCCAGACGAAAGAGTTCGAACAAGTGTTGCGCGATGGAGATCGCGCCGCCGGCAGCCTCCCAAATCTACTTATTCTGAAAACCACGGTCGAAAGCTACACAGCGGGAAGTGAGACCAAGCGGGCCGTCACAACTGTGAGCGGAGCCACGAAGCTGAGGGTCCGAACCCAACTTTGCACGAGGGAAGGTAAGGGTCGTCCTGGAAAGCGTCTCGAACGGCGATGTCAGGTTCTTTGGAGGCAATCTGCGAGCCACGCACAATCTGGCGCGCAATGTGGCTAAGCCCATTAAGCCGTCAACGCTGCCCGATCTCACGCCTTCCTCGGGAGACAGTAAAACAAGCGAATTGGTTCGTAAGTAGCTCAGCAAGCGCCCCGGCTGTCCACCACGGTCGGGGCAACTTCATCGAGAGGCGGAGATCCTCTCCATTAGTCACGCCTCTCAAATTTTATCGCCCGCGACCAACGCCGGCTGAAGTACCGCAAAGAAGGCTATAACCACGCCAACTCCTGGCGCCTGGCCAACTACGCTGCGTAATTTCTGGTTCTAAGCGCTTTTCGGCAGCCGTTCTCGCCACATGGCAGACAAGCGGCTCCCCAGCGCGCCGCATGCGATTCCGAAGGCATAAACCAGCACAACCTCGATCGAGGAGTGCGCATGCAGAAGTGCCGGCACACCAAATCCTTCAGCAAGTACAAGGCTCACAATTTCAATAGAAGCTGCCATGACGGACTCCTTAGCAAAACTGTGTGTTCACGCCGCGTTGCTGAGCGTGCTGTATCTCGATGCCTCGGCAACTTGGCAGACGTCTGCTTGTTGCTGGCATTGAATGCAAAGCGCCGCCCACGGGATAGCATGCAGCCGCTTCGGATGGATCTCTTCTTCGCACTCCTCGCACATCCCGAAGGTGCCTTCGCGTATGCGGCGCAGAGCCGCGCGCGCGCCGCGAAGTTGCTTCGAGTCGCGGTCGACATGAGAGATCGCGAGAGCACGTTCGGACGCACGCTGAATTTCGTCAATCTGATCGGCGCTTGGCCCCACCGCGATCGCGTCGCGTACGCGGGTCGCGTTCTCGAGTTCGGTGATCCGCGCCTCCAAAAGCGCTTGGAATCTATTCAGCTCATTTCCCGTCGGTGTCTGTGCCATGCTTCGCTGTACGCAATTCACTCGCCATCGTCGGCGGTCCTGCATGTAACCGAAAATAATGCTCGATTGCATGAGATGCGACGAAGAGCGCTCTTCAAGTGACGATCAGCTCATCGCGATCTGTCGAGCCTTCGTCACACGCAACCCGCCTTGCCAACAAAAGCGCGACGGCGCCGCTCCTATCTTCTGAAGGCGGTCTCCCGTGTACGTCGAGCTAAATATGATGCGTCAGCGAACTCTGCTCGGTCTAGCGTGCCTCACCGCAATGCTCGCCGGCCTGACTGGATGTGCCGGCAAAACCCGGTACCCGAATTACTACGTTCTTAACCTTCCCGCGCCTGTTCCTGCTGCCGCGCTGTCGAAACCGCTGCTCGGTTCGGTTGCCGTGCGGGAGTTCCGCGCTCCAGCATTCCTGAGAGCCGGTCCGATCGTATACAGGAAATCAGCCGAGCAGCTCGATTTTTATGATTATCACCGCTGGGCTGTAGATCCGCGCCGCGCAGTGACAAGCACCATAGTCGAGAACATGCAGGCGCGGGGAATTTTCCACTCCGTGCACTTGTTCGAGGGCCGCGAAACTTCCGATTATCTCGTAACCGGCACGCTCGATGACTTGCAAGAAGTTGACAAGGGCCGCGAAGTGTTCGTCGAGGTCCGTGTGTCGGCTCAGCTAACGGATTTACGGACGGGTGACGTCCTTTGGCGCGACAGCTCGTCGGAGTCGACAAAGCTGGAGGACCACGCAGTTCCCGATCTCGTCGCCGCAATGTCCCAGACCGCGGAATTCGTTGTTACGCGTCTGATTTCCTCCATGCAGCACCAGCTCTCAGCGGCTTCAGCGTCACTGGTACGCACACAACCCGGGCAACCGTAATTTGGACTGATGCTGTTTCTCCGCGAATCGGTCGTAGCAGCCGTTCTGGTGCTCCTGACCCTCTCAGTTCAAAGCGCTGGGATGGCGGCGCTCATCGAGTGGATAAGAGCTCATGCGAAAAGGGGTCTGCACAAACTTGGGCCCTTCCGCTCGGCTGCGCTCGTTGTGCGGATCACGGTTCTGATGATCGTGCTGCACACGCTCGAAATTCTGCTGTGGGCCGCCTTTTTTCGCTGGAATTGTTTTCCGTCGTGGGAGTCTGCTTTCTACTTTTCGACGACCACCTTTTCGACGGTCGGCTATGGGGATCTCGTACTTTCTCGTGCGTGGCGAATCCTAGGCCCAATCGAAGCGATTACTGGTGTGCTCATGTGCGGCCTGTCCGCCAGCTTCCTCTTTGCGATCGTGACCCGGCTCGTCGCGCGCGAGTCACAGATCGAACCGCTACCGGCGACACACAGCGTTTTCGAGCCGGCATCTAAGGTCACATGAAGACAGACCCAGCCGCGAGTGCGTCCAAAGCCACGCTAGCATGACGCGATCTTCTGCCTGCTCAGATGTGTATCTGATGCCGGTAAGCGGTGGAGTTCTGCGCCGGCTGACCATTGATGGCCAAGCCAAAAACGGGGAATCGCCTGGATGGCAGATGGGCGTGAGCTCGTGGTCGCAAGCCGTCGGGGCGGCGCTTTTCGGCTTTGGCGGGTTCCGCTACGAGGCGGCGAGCAGCGCGCCATCACCTCCGGTGGCGAGGATAGCTATAGCCCGGCAATTGCTCATCAGGGAGGCCGGCTAGCCTATGCAGTCACCAGATCCGACATCAATCTCTGGGAGCATGAGCATCGCCCGTTCGAATAGGCCGAAGGTGGGCGTTCCCACTCGACTGATCTCTTCCAACCGCGAGCAGAGAGATCCTCAGTACTCCCCAGATGGTCGCAAAATCGCGTTCGGGTCTGCTCGGTCAGGTCCAAACGAGATTTGGGTCAGTGACGCCGACGGGCAAGCGGCTATGCAGTTGACGCACTTTGGCGGATACTGCGGATCGCCGCGGCGGTCGCCAGACAGCTCACAAATTGCATTCGATGCCCGTCCAAATGGGAACCCGGATATCTTTGTCATCCGAGCTGACGGCGGGAGCCCCGACGCGTCAAACAACCAGCGAGGACGTCACTCCGAGCTGGTCGCATTGATGGGAAATGGATCTATTTTGCTTTGATTTCAAATCGAGACATACGCAGCAGTTAGCCCTTCTGGATAAGCCGGTTTCCACGATGACGCTTTCGCCCGATGGCCGGCGACTGGTTTACACCCAAGTGGACCATGTAGACCGGGATTTCATGCTGGTAGAAAACTTCCGTTGAGATACAACTCACTTCAAATATCGGACAATGATCTTCGACCTGATGTGCGTTGATTGCAAAGGAGAACATAAAGAGAAATGCAAATCGGAATGATCGGTTTGGGCCGAATGGGAGCCAACATGGTACGTCGCCTGATGCGCAGCGGCCATGAGTGCGTCGTCTTCGATGCAAACCCTGCCAGTGTCAAGGAACTTGCAGGCGAAGGCGCCGTTGGCGCAGCTTCGCTCCAGGACCTGGCAGCCAAATTGAAAGCGCCGCGGCCAGTGTGGCTGATGGTTCCGGCTGCCGTTGTCGATCAAACGTTGTCTGCTTTGACAGGTCTCCTTGAGAAGGGCGATGTTGTCATCGACGGCGGAAACTCGTATTACGTCGATGACATTCGCCGGGCAAAAGAGCTCCAGCCCAAGGGCATCCATTACGTCGATTGCGGAACGAGCGGCGGGGTTTGGGGAGAAGAGCGCGGATACTGCCTGATGATCGGCGGCGAGACCGACATCGTCCGTCATCTCGATCCGGTGTTCAAAACACTTGCTCCTGGTCGCGGCAACATTGCGCGTACGCCCGGCCGTGAGAAGGCGAAGGGAACGGCCGAAGAAGGCTATCTGCATTGCGGGCCGTCCGGGGCAGGGCATTTCGTCAAAATGGTGCACAACGGCGTCGAATATGGGGTCATGGCGGCGTATGCAGAGGGCCTCAATATTCTGAAACACGCCGATGCCGGGAAAAAGACCGAGACGGTGGATGCAGAAACCACGCCGCTGCGGAATCCTGAGTACTATCAGTACGATTTCAATTTGGCAGATGTGGCGGAAGTCTGGCGGCGCGGAAGCGTCATCGCGTCCTGGCTGCTGGATCTAACGGCGATCTCATTGTTAGAAGAACCGGATCTCCGCAGCTTCGCGGGACGCGTCTCGGATTCCGGCGAAGGCCGCTGGACGATAACGGCCGCTATCGATGAATCCGCTCCAGCGCCTGTTCTGAGCGCAGCACTCTACCAGCGATTTGCGTCACGCGGTGAAGAAGATTTCGCCGATAAGCTACTCTCAGCCATGCGGTTTCAGTTCGGCGGTCATAAAGAAAAAACGGCCGCCGCTACCTAGAGTCATGCTGAAGCTGGTCTTTCTCTCTGTTTCCATTCTGTGTGTGATGGCTGCCTGCCTTTCTGCTCAAGACGTCGGACCCGATGCAGTCTGGCAGCCAAAGCCTGCAGAGTGGCAGAATATCCGCAAGCAATGCCAGCGTGAGCAGCCTTCGAACTATTCCTCTTGTCTGTTATCAAAACTGCAGGACGCGGCGCCGCCAGCCGCCGCGTCCTTCATGAAATGGTTGAATGCCCAAACGAACAATGTCGGCTGGCTAACCGCATTCCGCAAAACCCCAGGCGCGGTCGGAGTGGCGTCCGTGATGTTCCCCTTGCGAGCGAACGACAACGCCGAATGGCTGATTGTAAATGGTCGACCTGCGGTGATTGATGTTGATAACCTCCAGTCGTTGCCGAAAGCAGACATGGAACACAGCCCGGGGTACCAATCCTTAAAGGAAGCTCACCCAAACGCCACTCTTTTCGCGGGCGATCGAAGCGGTGCAACCGGTCCGCAGATTCAGAATCAGGCTGGCGGCCAGACGCGGCTGATAGTGACCTACCCGTTAATGGAAGGTTGCCACGCTTGTGCGGTCTTGGGCACCGCCCGATTTGGGTTCGATTTTTCACCGGACGGACACTTCCTCGGGTCGCACTTCATCGCTGTCGAGGCTTCGGGATCGAGGTAATGGATGGGCTGCAGCGTAGGGCAGCCAAGGCGCGTGCCTATTCTTGCGCCGGAATCTGCTGATCCGCATCCCGCCAGGCGCTGATCTTCAGGCGGCGGCATACCCAGCAGAGATGCTCCGGATTGGGGCCGGTAAGCGGATGGCTGGTCGTTCCGCAAACGGCGCAACGCTCTGTCCGGGGCGGCCGTTCGCTGTTTACCGACTTTTTCGCCATGTCCAAAATCTCCGGTGAGATGATTGGCGCGGCGATCGGTTTCTTTTTCATTCCTGTCTTCACTATAGAACAACAGGGATCATGACCAGCAAGCGTCTTTGCGGGATGGCGTTTGCGTTTCGTTTCCAGGACATCCCGTACCCATTGTGAAGAATAAGCAGGAGCCCTATCTCTAGCCGGCGACGATTCTGGTTCTAGCTTGCGTCCAAGGCTGTGATACGGCGCCGGTCCGAGAACAGGCGACGCGATTTCGGAGGAACGAAGCCATCACGAGGTCAGGCGCGAACGTCTAGAGCGCTTCCGCTCGGCTTCGAAATCCGCTAAATCGCGAAGAACGAAGGGATGCAGGTCTTCATCGTAGTTGGCGAGAATACGTTGGACGTCCAGATCGCCGAAATCGAGCGATTCGTGGGATAGGGCGGCGGGCGACGGAGAAGTTTCGGCTGATTGCACGGCGTCGTCCGGTTCGATACCGGAAGCCGGCGCGGTAGCAGGCACCTGTGATTTTGAAGGAACGAACCCACGGTCGGCTTGCAACTTGCGCAAGGTCGTGATGGCGCGATGCAAACCGCGTTCGGCGGCGGCCATGCTGCGGGCAACGAAGGCAAGCAGGCCCGTTTCGAGCGAACTGTGAATCGTGTCCGGCTGCATGCCGCGAGCTTCGCAGGCCCGCATGCGGCGAAGACGCCAGAACTGTTCGGCGATTTCGTTGACGAGCATGGATTCGGTGGTGGTTGCGGGCTGATGCTCCGCGCAGAGGGAGGCGCGCAGCTCGTCGACGCTGAAGGGACACTCACCGGCAATGACGAGATCATCGGCGGCGAGCGCGTGATCGGACAGAAAGGAATTCGGCTGGTTCATATATAGGGATTGTTTGAGGCCGAACCAGAGTTAGCACGCGTTCACGCCGGGCGAGAGCTGCGCGGCGGGAAATTGGGGCTAAGTGCAGGGATTCGCAGGCGAAAGAAAAAGTTGGCTAGTGCGTGAAGGCTCTCGGGAGGATGCCGTTCGACACGGCGGCCGGAATCTCGGCATATTTTTTTGCGGAAGAAATGATACGGAATTTGCGGCTCTTGCGCTTTATACGGCGGAAGTGGGACATCGGAGGAAACCCCGAAAGGACCGCGAGGAGAAAGCAATGGAAGAGAGTGAATCCCTAAACGCCACGGCCGCTCCAAAACCGGCGGGCCGATTTTTATCTCGTTACCAGAAGCGCAAGCTGCGGCGAAAAAGCGGCCTCCGGCCTATATTGCCCGCTGCATTCCTCTTCGCTCTCACGCTGGGGCTGCCAATGGCTTCGTGGGCCGACGGCCTATGCGGGGGCAACGGCCAGCGTGGCTGCTGCATTGGCGAAAACGGCCACGGCCTCACCAACCCGTGCGATAGCGGTCTGTCTTACGCGAACGGTTGCAACGACCCGCGTGGCTGCGCATGTTCGAATTTGCCGGGTTTCAACTCTTTGGGCATGTGTTACCCGCCACTCAGTGCGGCGGCGACGGGCAACGGGCCTGTTGCAACGGCGCTGGCGAATACTCCAACGATAGCCTCGCCTGTAACAAGAACCCGGACGGCTCCTTTTTGGTGCAAATTCCCGGCTCATGCGGTCCAGGAGACCCGGCCGATTGCCTTTGCGGCGGCCCCATCAACGGACCAGGGTTTTCTACTCTGCAGGAATCTGCGTTCAACCCTCGCCCTGCGGCGGTAAAGGCCAGCGGGCCTGTTGCGTGGGAACCCTGGAGTACAGCAATAATGGCACGACCTGTGATACCGGACTAACTACGGTGCCGGGTTGCTCGGGCGACTGCACCTGTGGCGGCTCTACCTCGGTTGGCGAGACGGCCTACCAAAGTTGCACCACTATCGAAGCGATCTCCGAGCCGGCAACCAACGCGATTCCGACTACGAACGAGACCGGGGCGATTGGAAGCTGGAAACTGCCACAGCTCGCTTCCCACTGGGCCGGAATGTCCTTCAAGCGGCTTGTGCGGGTATGCCGATCTCCACGTCCACATGTTCGCCAACCTGGCTCATGGCGGGGCGACGCTCGCTGGAGAAGCTTGGGATCCTAACGGTGTGAATGCGGCACTGGGGGAAGATTACGGATCGAGTCTAAATCTAGTTGACAAGAATGGCAATGCCAAACACAAGGTAGACGGCTCTGAGGGCTTGCCCGAATGTCCGGCTTTCCTGCTGGATAAGGGTTTGTGCAACGGTCAGCGGCTATTTCACGGCGACCACACACTTTTTGATACGGCGACCGGCGGCGGCACGAATGACGGCGCGGCGTCCAATATGGGAGTTCCTTTGTTTAATGGTTGGCCGCTTTGGACCAGCACCATTCATCAGCAGGTTTATTACAAGTGGCTAGAACGCGCGTGGCTGGGCGGGCTGCGGTTGATCGTGATGGACGCGGTCTCGAACCAGGCACTATGTATGGGCGGCACGAGAATAAGCGGAACCGACTGCGCGTTATCCATGACCGCCATTGATGATCAACTGCAGGAAGCGCAAAAGTTTCAGGACTGGCTCGATAACCAATACGGCGGCCCAGGAAAGGGATGGTTCCAGATTGTCAAGAGCCCAAGCAGGCGGAGGACATGATCAAGGAAGGTAAGTTGGCGGTCGTTCTCGGCATCGAAGTTGACAACCTGTTCAACTGCCATCTCTTAAACGACTGTACTGACACATACGTACAGCAGCAATTGCAGAAGTACTACGGGATGGGTGTGCGCCACATCTTCCCCGTGCATGACTTCGATAACGCTTACGGAACAACGGCAACCTGGCAGGATGCGATCAATGTCGGCAATAGGGTCGCCGAAAATGCCTGGTGGAACGTGGTCAACTGCACCGATGTGGGCGACGGGTACGGGTTCTCTCTGAATGGGTTGGTTGAAGCCGCGATCCTCCTGGCCGGCTTCGGGATCGTCGATGCGCCACCATACCCCGTCACATTCAATTACGCCACGTGCCATGCCCCTCCCGGTCTCACCGATGCCGGCGTCTATCTCATCCGGCAGGCCATGAATATGGGCATCATTATCGATGTCGATCACATGTCGATCAATGCCTTTAACGACACTCTCGATCTGGCGAACCGGCAATCGCCCGCTTACGCAGGTATCGCAGCCACGCACGTTCAATTTTTCGACTTGTACCACCAGAATTACACCGCAAATTACGGGCGTCATGAGCGCATGCGAACTTACTCGCAACTGCAGAGGATTAAGGAGGCGGGCGGGATGATCGCGGCGATGCTGAAAGATGACACGCAAGACACCGGGATCGGCTGGTGCTTGCCCCAGGATAACTGTTTTCCTTGGCCTCTCGGCGCACCTACTTCCCCATCGACAGCCTACACGTACAACTACAACGGCGACAACCATCCGCCCAACAATGATGGCCATCTTCAGCAAAATTGCTCTTATTCCACAACCGAGTGGGCGCAGGCCTATCTGTACGGCGTGCAGGCGATGGGCGGCGCCCCGGTCGCCATGGGGAGCGATTTCAACGGTATTGCCGGCCACGTTGGCCCGCGCTTCGGCAACGGAGCCTGCGCCGGAGATATAGGGCAGAGAGCGGCACAGGAACGCGCGCATAACCGCCTGGTCTACCCGTTCACCATCCCAGGATTCGGCGCCTTCGATCGCCAGGTCTCCGGGCAGAAAACATACGACTTCAATGTCGATGGCCTGGCACACATCGGCCTATTTCCCGACATGGTGGCGGACCTGAAGAACGTCGGTGTTACTGACGAACAGCTAAAACCACTGTTCGGGTCGGCCCAGGCTTATATCAATATGTGGAAGGCTGTGTACAACGCGCCCGCGCCCGACGTGAGCCTTTCCGGTGTCCCTGCAACGGCAGCATATAAATCCAGCTTCACCGTAACGACCGACAACCACGGGACAACCACGTCCGTACCCACCATCACTGTCGATCCATCGGATGTGTGCTCGGTCACAGGCTCAGTAGTCACAATGACCAGCGGCACGGGCACTTGCTCGGTCACGGCGACGTGGGCGGCGGATGGCAACTATGCCAAAGCGTCGATCACGCATAAGGCAAGCGCCACGAAGATTTCACCGAAGGTCACCTTCACCGGCTCGCCGGCGACGGCCCCCTACGCCTCGCAGTTTACCGTTTCGGCAACCAGCGACGCGAGCACGACTCCGGTGATTACGGCCATTGCGGGCAGCGTCTGCTCAATTGCTCGACAAAACTGTGACGATGACGAGCGGAACTGGAAAGTGTTCGTTAAGGGCAGCTTGGGCCGCCGATGATAACTATGATTCTGCTGAACTTTAGCAGATAACGATCGCCGTGAAGGTCACGCCGAAGGTGGACCTCACTGCCAATGGAGGCAGCTAGCGCACTGTTTCTGTTGGTGACACGGTGACGTTTATGGCGCGCATCCACGCGCCGGCGCTCGCTGGCCAAACGGTAGCATCACCATCAGTGACCGCAACACCGGCATCGTCTATGGCTCAGCCCCGATCAGCAAAGATCCCAACTCGAACGATGGTCTGGCGACAATTCGGGACGCCATATCACGGCACAAGGCAGCTACACGGCGGTAGCGGTATACGGTGGAGATAACGAAGGCAAGTATTACAACGGCGCCCAGTCCAATACCGTATCGCTGACGGTCAAACCCAAGCTGGGACCTCCCCCAGAGCCCAACCTGGCGATCGACGCCAGCACGGGAACGCGCAGCGGCACGCTCGGTCCTAGTGTCTCTGACCGTGACCAATAACGGTACGGTTCCCGCTAGCGGCATAGCCCTGAACCAGTTCGCGCTCGGCACACTGGCCGGCACTGGGCAGGCTGCGCTGTTTGCGCCTACTCTTCCGGTAACGAGGGAGGACCTTCAGCCCGGGGCGTCTACCGTAATCAGCCTGGAGTTACAGGTCCCGACGACCGTAAAGAAGCTGCGTTTGAACGAGAACGGCACGCTCCAGGATAAGGGAGGAAACGTGTACAAATTCAGCCTCGGGCAGGTCGTCTTCCCGTAACGAAAACTCGGTTGATATTTCACCATAGGAGAACAGAAATGAAGACCATATTGGCAAGACCGATGTTCGGGTTTCCGCTGTGGCTTGCGCTTACACTGAGCGCGGCCGCGGGGCAATCGGTGGCCAAGCAGCCCAGTGCGTCTGCGCCGCAATGCATCCCTTCCAAGGGCGATGGCATGAAAAGCGCAGCGAGCGAACCTGTCGCGATAGTGGCGGGACAGCTCGATTTATGAACGCGATCTGGATGATCTGGTCGCGTCGCAGATCCTTCCACTCCGCAATCAGGAGTATCAGATTAAGAGCAAGGCGTTGGAGGATCTTATTCGCCAGCGGCTGGTGGAAGCGGAAGCGAAGAAGCAGGGACTCAGTACAGATCAACTATACGCGAAGGAAGTCGATACCAAAATTGCGACACCCAGCGATGACGAAGTAGCCGCTTACTATCTTGGACTGAAGTCTCAGATGAAAACTCCTCCTCCTCTCGAAGCAGGTCAAAATGCAGCTTCAAGCAAACTTGAAAGCGATAGAGACGAGGCAAGCGCGGCAAGACTACGCGGATTCATTACGAGCTAAAGCCGATGTCAGTATTTCGCTCAAGCAGCCAAGGGTGGAAG
The DNA here is from genome assembly GCA_963846185.1 of uncultured Acidobacteriaceae bacterium. Classification (GTDB taxonomy): domain Bacteria; phylum Acidobacteriota; class Terriglobia; order Bryobacterales; family Bryobacteraceae; genus Bog-105. The sequence continues at coordinate 74,372 of CAWJVA010000004.1, forward strand.
TGGCTTTCGATGGCGGAGCGCCTGCGAGGCGATCCCAATGCAGTGATAACTATCGTAGAGTTTGCGGATTTTCAGTGCCCCTATTGCAAACAGACGGAGGCGACGCTCAACGACCTGCTCGAAAGGTATCCTGGCCAAGTTAGGCTAGCCTTTCGCGATTTCCCGCTTGGATCGATTCATCCTTATGCCGAGAAGGCAGCGGAGGCCGCCCGCTGCGCCGGCAAACAGGGAAAATTCTGGGACTTCCACGACGCGCTGTTCGCTATCAGGGCAAATTAGACGAACCAGAGCTGAATGCGATCGCCCAAACACTTGCTCTCGATGAGAAGTCGTTTCAGTCTTGCCTTGCGTCCGGAGAGTACAAAGCGCAGGTCTCGCGAGATCAGGAGGACGGGAGAAAAGCCGGTATTTCCTCTACGCCAGGATTCTTCATCAATGGCATTGCCGTTACAGGCGCTCAGCCCGAGACCGCATTTGAGAAGATCATCGAGGACGAATTGAAGGCAGCGAGGAGTCAACCTGTCGTGCGCGCCTCTCGGTGAGTTTTTTCAGCCCGAAGCGCCCGGCTGGCAGTGCAGAAATGCGACGAATGCAAGCGGAACGGGAGACCTCCCCAAATGAGCTGGGTCATTTCTGCGTGCTGGTCCCCGCTTCTACCTAACTGCACTCTGTTTATATGTGATAGAAGAGCCGTACAACGACGCCAGTTTTCCCAGCCTTGATTTGCTGGTGATCGGCGGAGAGAGTTCGCAGGAAATTGCGCAGCCCTACATAGGCAGCTGCCTCTTCATCGTCCAACTCGCCGCCGATCGGAGCGTGCATGCGGCGCACCGCGGGGAGATGCATAGTTGGACTGCCTCGATAGCGGATTTCGATGCGCAGTTCCAGCCCGTTGAAAACCGATCGGAGCACGCCTTCTAAATGGTGGGAATGATGCTTGATGATGTAATCCAGTACTTCACGGGCGTGGTCAGTGCTGGTGTCGATGAGCGCGGCATTTACATTCCAACCCTTCATCCGGTCGCGCAGGAAAGCTATCGCTGCATTGATCGAAGCATCCGAAGCATTCCAATCATTCGACGCAATCTGGCGGGTGCCAAGGCGAAAAAACAAGCTGAGGACCACTGCAACGCCAAGCGAAAGCGCGAGCGGGCTGTTGGTAAGACTTTGGACCGGTCGCGGCAAGTCAGTAAAGTAAGCAGGGAAGACGCTCTCACTCAAGGCGAGTAGTGTAGGCACTCCGATGACATAGATCCCACGGGTATCAATGGAGTGCGAAAGCATGACCTGCATGCCTCCTGAAATCATGAAGCACGCGGTAAAGACAAGCAATGAGCCGGCGACTTCCTGAGGAATCAACAGAAAAAAGCCGGACAGCTTGGGTGACAGGCCGAAAATCAACAGAACAAGCGCGGCTGCAAAAGCAATAACCCGGCTGGTGGCGCCGGTGACGCCAGATATGCCGACGAGACTGGGGCCGACGCTCATCCCAGGCAGCCCGAGTGCGCCACCAACAACGTTGGCGAGTCCATCGGCGAGCACTCCTTTTTGGATATTCGATATGTCCGGGCGCTCCCAGGCAGCGTTGTTGATTCGCTGGCAAGTGGTAACCACTCCGACCGTGCGTAATGCAGCAGCGATTCCTGCCGCCAAGAAAGCCGGCGCCAACGCCACATCGAAAGCCAGGCCGAGTGTGGCTGGACGTGGAAGCGTCAGCCATGCGGCTCCTCCGACGGTCGCCAGCCTTGCGGGCCCAAGTAGGCCGATGCATGCGGCTCCTATCATCCCCACTGTTAGACCACATAGCGAACAGAGCAGCTTCAGGACGCCACGCCCCCAAATGCTCAGGCAAATCGGAATTAATAGGGTCACCGCAGCAACAGCAACATGCAGCGGAAACGTCGGCAACTGCTCATGCCGAACATCGAGCGTTTCGCCAATCCCAACGACTCCAAGCTCGAGTCCAACAATGAAAACGGTAAGCCCGCTGAGAACGGGTGTGATCAGTATTCGGAGGCGCTTGAAAACCAGTGCCACTAGCACCTCCACTGCTCCCGCGAACAGGGTCATACCCGCGACCAGCGGCATGCCTCCCGTCTGCGCCGCCAGCACGCACGGAGCAAGAAAGATGGCGGAGAAGACAGGGGGCGCAAGAAACCCTGAACCAAGCGGTCCTCGTGGCAAACTTTGCAGGATTGCGCCAATCGCAAGTCCGATACAGGCAAGGCCCAGAAGGTTTACGCCGACCGACCACGGGACATGCGCACGATGAATGATAATCACCACCAGCACCAAATAGATGGCGTCCATGACGGCGTATTGCAATCCGAGCATGGCGAGGCGCGGCAGGGGCGGCCATTCGTCCAATGAGTAGGTAAGACCAGGCGGCCTTTTGCTCTGGTGAGCGACGACCGACACAGGATTTTCCGGCATTAGAAACGTACCCGAATCCCGAAATCTTACAGCGTGGTTCGGCTGGTTGCAACCGCGACCGGCAAATGCATTCAGCGACGAGCTCAACCGGATTTTGCTGTTTTGTACTTAGTGCCGCAGAGTAGCCACACCGTTCATAACGCGCGTTGCCAGAAAATGTTGTCCGCTGAAGCCCGCCCTCCGCTGGGCGACACCAGCATTTATTACACGAGAGGTGATACGGAATTTGCGCCTGTTACGCTTTATTGGGCAAGAGCAAATTTCAAATCAGCGAGTTGGAAAGGCTAACGATGTGTATCAGCCGATCGGGCAGCTATGCCGTGGCTTGCCTTCTTTTGTTATCCTCCGTGGCTTTTGCGCAAAGCGGAGATCCCGCTTCACAGTTCGCACAAAAAGCGTCGAGGGGGTGGCGGTCCAACGTGCACCGGCGGTCCTCTCGAGCCCGGTAACGGAGGAGATCTCGAGGTCACCGGCCCCTGTACCGTTGGGGCAGGGACTTACGAATATCGAAACGTGAATATATACGGAGGCGGCTCGTTGACTTTCTCCGACGCCGTTATCGATTTCTGGGCTCAATCGATCCTCGTCGAGAACCACGGAAGCCTTATCGCCGGCAGCGCGGCCGATCCAATCGGAACCGCTGGCGGCCTGGTCACGATTCACCTCTACGGGAAAGATCAAGGCCCCAGCGGAGCGGGGATTGCTTGTAAAACCGATGTTCGCTGCGGAGTGGATCCGAGCATCTGGACGATGAGTCCCAGCAGCAAAGTGGCGCTCCCCGGCGGCGTCAGTGACTATTTCTATGCCTACAATCCGCTCGATTACGACAATGCCGACCCGAACGCGTATTTCGGCTACAAGGTGCTGGGTGTCTCTTATGGCGGAACACTCAACCTGTTCGGCAGCAAGGGCGCCACGTACGGCAACCTGCTACCCTCCAGTTCCGGCACAAGCTGGGCTCGTCTGAACGGTTCGCTCGTCGCGGGACAGACTACGCTGACCCTTGACCGGCAAGTCGACTGGCAGGCGGGCGATGAGATCGTGATTACCGCGACAGATTATCTTCCCCGCCATTCCGAACACGCCACGATTGCCAGTGTCAAATCCGGAGGCAGCGGAACAGAGATCACTTTGAGCACAGGCGTCCAATACTCTCACAACGGCCAAGTATTTCCGCTCGACAAAGTCCCTGCAGGCATCGGCCCGGACCCCGATCCCAATGCGCCGCAAATAGCTCGCTCGGTGGAAACCCGTGCCGCTGTCGCGCTGTTGACGCGAAGTATTCGGATCGTCTCGGGAGGCGACAATCTGCTCGACCCGTTTCCACCCGAAGCAACCGGTTACTACTTCGGCGGACATACAGTCTTCCGGCAGGGCTTCCAGTCTGTTCAGTTGCAGGGAGTCGAGTTCCGCCAGATGGGCCAGGGCGGGCGCATCATGCATTACCCGGTTCACTTCCACATGGCTCGCAAAACCCCGCCAAATACGTTTGTCGCTGACTGCTCCGTATATGAATCCATGACCCGCTGGTACACCATTCACTCCTCGCAGGGCATCACGCTGGCGCGCAACGTCGGTTACATGTCCATCGGCCATGGGTATTACCTCGAAGACGGTACAGAGACAAACAATAAGTTCTATTCGAATATCGGCATCCTTGCGCGCGCTGCCGTGGATAACCCGGCGGTGAACCCGCGTAAGGTTCCAGGTATCTTCGCCCAGCCTTACCCGACCTCCAGTCAGCCACAGGAGGTGGTTCCGTTCCACAGCGATGTAGATCACCCAACGGTGTTCTGGATCATGAACGCGTATAACGATTTCGAATACAACATGGCGGTCAGCGCGGAGACCTGCGGCGCGTGTTATTGGCTCGTACCCGGATCGATCAGCGGCATGTCGCGGATGCAAACATGGGAGGGTTACGCCTCCGAGCAGGCCGGTCCCGATCGCGCCGCCACCACGCCCCTTTATAAGTTCGAAGGAAACTACTGCTCCACGGCAATGAATTCCTTCAACACCATCGGAAACACGACACCTTGTCTTGGCGTGGTCAATCTCGATCCGGGTTCTAACAGCCCGCAGCTCACAGCGGTCCCGAATCCGCTGCAAATCCAGGACGAGGACAACTACTATCCCAAAGTGAATACCGGCGGCGGGCGTTTCCCTACCATTTGCCCTGCCGATGGTTCCGATTGCAGTCAAGCATTGAAATGTTCGTCCGGCCAGATTCAGAACTGTGCGGTTACGGTGCTGGACCGATACACCACAGCGTTCAACTGGGCTGATACCAACTTCGCTGCTATCTGGCTGCGCCCTCAATGGTATTTATTGCTGAACAGCGCCATCTCCGATGTCCAGAACGGGGGCCTCACTTTCGTGAGCGGCGGCGGTTACAGCCGTTCTGATGTGGTGCAAGGGCGCTGGGCGCTGGCCCGCAAATCCGTCTTCATTGGGAATACGCAGGACCCCGCCCTGAATCCATTCGCTTCGAATGCCGGGCCGTTCAATCCCGGTACCCCGCTTCGCTGCGCAACACAGGTGAATTCCAATGCCCCGGTGGGAAACTTCTGCCTGGCTGCTGAGGAGGGCATCAGCATGCCGCTGACCAGCTTTGGCGTCAACCAGCGATTATTCAGCATCTACGATGGACCCGCTTATCAGGATTCGAATGCCTACCTGAACATCTCGAAGACCTACCTCACCGATTGCCAGCCTCAGACGAATGGGGGAACTTGCCCGGAAAGCGCGTGGATGTACGGCAACTTAATTTCTATTCCGAAGGACGCTTCAAATCAGTGCTATCTGCCGAATGCCGCCATCGCCTGGAAGCAGCCGAACGGTTATTACTACCCGCCTGCATTCCACTCCGTCAATCTGTTTTTCGATTCGGTGGATATCCGTCACTTCGTTATTGAACCGCTTTTCTCCAGTACCGGTCATTACCAGACAGATCCGCACGGCCGCCGCCAATCGTTACTGCACCTGGAACACTGGTTTGTTCACCGGCTTTACCGATATCGATCGGCAGACGGAGTTGAATGATGACGATGGATCCCTCACTGGTCTGGTGAACACCGTTTCAGTGAACCAGGATCCCTTTTTTGATGCTCCGATGGAAACTCCCGAATGTGCCTCGGACGTAGCGCAAAACGTTCCTCCTGGTACTGCTGAAACGAGTCCCTACGACTACGTGACTACGGTTGAGATGCCCGGCTTTGGCTACGAGAACCCGGGCGGCCACTGGAGTCAGGACTGCACTAACCCGAATTGCTACGGAGTCCCTCTTTACAGAGAATTCAGGGTAGCAGGAGAAACACAAAGCACGGCCATTCATATGGCAGGCCAGAGCACGGCGCAGCGGAGCACGCTGACCGCCAATCACGGCCGCTATTACCTGGATACGACGGTTAGTGCAGCGGAGCAGAGTTCTGTAGCCGCGAATCTCAACGTCTTCGATCCCGGCCAAACCTATTACACCTTCCTGCTGTATGCGAAACCCAGCACGGAGCAAACCTACGATCTCTATGTGGGTCCGGGCTTCAACCCCTCCACTGACGTGTTCGCGGCGCGGGCCGACATCAGCGGGTCGCCAACCCAGTTCGCCCCGGATCAGTGGCCTTCGACCTGGAGTAAGCAGTACAACCCGAACTCAGGTATTCTCACCGTCACCATGAACATGGATTTTGACGAGTTCAAGACGAACTACAATACCTCAGGCCAGGATCTGTGCAAGCCACAAAACTTCTGTTCGTGGCAGCCCGCCGCAAACTCCTGTGGTTGTGCCCTGCCCAGCTCGGACGGGTTATTCACCGAATGCCAGGCGACCTGCAGCAAGTGGGCCGGAAAGGATGTGGACTGTCCGCAAGGGCGTTGCTTCGGATTTGGCGTAAAACTGCCTGCCGGCTTCACGACCGGTCCCAAACCGAACCTGCCGCCCTCGCCGCAGTGCTTTCCCCGAAATGACGATTGGAACATGCCGTTCACTCCGGCCGCTAAGAGCGTTGCCGGCGAAGCGTGTTACTACAGCTCTCTTCCGCAGCCAAAGTTCTGCCCAGAATTCCGCAGACCGCACCGATGAAAACTGGCGCTTAGCGATTTTCCGCCACCATGATGTTGCTGCCTGACCTGTCAAGCTGCGAATAGAGGATCCATTTCGAATCCGGCGACACCGATACGCCGTAATCCCGGCCATCCTCAAAACCCTCCATCAAGGGTAAAAGCAGGCGAATTCGTTTGCTCAAGAATTGGTAAGCGCGAAGCGCCCCTGGCTGTCCTTTCCCGGCGCGTTCCGTGAAAACTAACTCGTCAGGAGTAAGTGTCCAACCTCTTTGTTGCACGTTGTTAGAGGGACCGAGAACTAACTCTTCGCGGGAGATGAGCTGGCTTGCGGACTGGACAGGTATTCGCCAGATACTGTCACTTCTGTCCTTCGAAAAATATAGCCATTTACCGTCCTGCGATTCTCGCGATGCATAGCCTCCGTTCTGCGTTACTTGCATCGCCTGTCCACCGGAAGTCGCCTGTTTCCACACCTCCCATCGCCCGGTTCGATCGGAAGCGAAGTAAAGAAAGTCGCCGTCGGCAGACCAACTGGGCACTTCGGCCTTGATTCCTGAAATGACACGCTTCGGGTTTCCACACCGCATGCTCGCCGGGTCGCAATCGAGGGCGAAGATGTCGGAATGTCCTTGAGCTCTGCTATAAAAGGCTAAACGACGCCCATGCGGAGACCATTGAAGACCGCCTACATCCGGACCGCTGAAGTTCGTAATGCGCTTCTGGCCGTCGCCATCGGCGCGCGCAAGCCAAATCTCTCTGCTGCCCGATCGATCGCTGACGAACGCAATGTGTCCATCAGGTGAGTATGCAGGATCCTGATCGCGGAGAGTGGAGGCAATGAGCCTTACCGGCGTTTCACCCCCGGCAGCCGGTATGCGATAGATATTCATATCCTGGGTCAGGTTCACCCACGCCAGTTGTTTCGTTTTCCAGCAGGTGGCGGGAGTGATCGCGTCAACTCCTCCCTGAATAATGCGCTCCGGGCGGCTTGGCGATGCCAACGGGAATCGCCACAGCCCGAAGATTGTTGTGCCCCGTTGGCAGGACACGATCAGGCTTTTGCCATCTGCCGTCCACGCGTGCCCCCAAATTCCACGTCTCTCCCAAGTGACTCGCCGGGGCTCTCCTCCGGCAACCGGGACAGTATGGATATCGTCCGCCCAAAATCCACTTACTCTTTTGAAAGCGATGGTGCGGCCGTCCGGCGAAAATTTGGGGTTCCAGTCGCCTGTGTCCTCCGGGGGAGGGGAGGTTAATTTTCGCTTCTCACCGGTTCGCAAATTTAACAAATAGATTGCCAAACGTTCCGACTGAGGCACCTTTTCCGAGAATGCCAACTGCAGTCCATCGGGCGACCAGTCGATCCGAGCCGACAGATGCGGACTCCTCAAGTCCAGCTAATTTCTTCTCCCTGCCCCCTGAGCTGGGTATAGCGAAGATGGCGCCAGAAGATACTTTGTATTCGCGCTTAAATGCGATCCATTTGCCGTCCGGAGACCAGACAAGAGGTCCAATGATGCCTTCGGTATGAGAGTCGGTCAGCTTGACCGGTTCGGTATCGTTTAGCTGCTTGACGTAGATCTGCGGCGGCGTGTCCAATCTTTCAGCCCAAGTAAACGCTATCGATGTACCATCCGGAGAAAATGCCGGCGATGCCTCCCAGCCGGCTTGCGAGGTGAGCGGTTGAATTCTCAGGTTTGCAAATTCTGACGAATCCCGCCTGCCGAATACAAACCAGCCCGCAGCTGTCAGGACAACAAGAGAAGCGATAAGCGTGGCCAGCCAGAAGCGGCGGCGGCCCGGACCCGCGTGCGGATGCAACATCTCCTGAAGTTGCGCTGCGACTTGTGCCGCCGATGGGCGCATGCCAGGGTCCTTCACAAGCATGGCCAGAATGAGCGAATTCAGGGCTGATGGTACTTTCGGGTTCACGGACGCGGGCGCCGGAGCAGGCTGCGTCAGCGTAGCCCGAAGCGCATCCAGCGGTGCTGCATCAGAAAACGCATGCCTTCCGGCCGCGAGCTCGAAGAGCACTAGCCCGAAGGAGAAGACGTCGCTCGCCTGTGCCAATGCCTCGCCTCTGGCCTGTTCGGGAGACATGTAACGCAAAGTTCCGAAAACGGCATCATTCGCCCCGGCAATGGTCTCTGTAGCGACTTGGCGTGCCAGACCGAAATCCAGCACCTTCACGTATCCGTCATCGCGTAGCATGATGTTCTCGGGTTTGATGTCGCCGTGAATGATGCCGTGCGCGTGAGCCGCCGCCAACGCTTTGGCTACCTGCGAACCGATTGACAGCACTTCATCGATGGAAAGTGAAGTCCCTCTCAACTTCGCGAGCGAGCTGCCATCGACCAGCTCCATAACGATCGCCGAACAGCCTTCGGAGCGAACCACTTCATGAATGGTCACGATGTTCGGGTGATTCAAAGCAGATGCGGCTTTTGCCTCGCGAGCAAGGTGCGCGCAGTGTCAAGCTCAGAAGCTGTCGCGGCTCGCAGGAATTTGAGTGCCACAGACCGGTCCAGCTCGGGATCGTGAGCCGACCACACTTCACCCATACCGCCGCGGCCCAGCATCTCCAGCAGCATGAAGCGCTCAAAATACTGATTGGGCGCGACAACATCGTGACAAGATGCGCGTGGCTGCGTGTCCAATAGCGGTTCGCTGAGGAAGCTGCCGCCGGACTCATGCTCCTTAAGCAACTCTTCCACTGCTTTTCGGAGCAAAGTTTGGGTGCCACAGGCCTGGTCCAGCAGCACGACGCGTTGATCGCCCGACTTCTCGAGTGCTGCGTGGAACAGCTCGACTACCTGGTTCCACTCCGAAGGGGCCATGCTTACTAGTACCGAGTCTTAGCTCACTGGCTGGTGCCGCAGTTGCCCTTTTAGCCAGGCTTTGGCGGCAAGCCAATCGCGTTTGACGGTGATCGGAGATACGTTCAGCACCTCCGCAGTTTCCTCCGGCGATAGCCCGCCGAAATAACGCAGCTCCACGACTCGCCGTTGCCGCGGGCTCATTTCTTCCAGCCTGTCGAGTGCCATGTTCAGGCTGAGCAGTTCCTCGGTTTGTTGATCGGAAAGCGCCGCGCAGTGCTCGGCGTCCACAGCCGAGCGGCTCCAGCCCGCCGCGTCTAAGCGCCTGTCTTCGGCGAGCGTGATCAACCAGTATTCGCCGCATGACGGATGCGCTCACACCAATGAAATGAGCTCGGCTGTGCCAGTCTCGTGCCTGATCGCTTACGAGGCGAATATAAGCTTCGTTGACCAGCGCGGTCGGCTGCAGCGTGTGATCTCGACCTTTCGTTTCGCAATTGTAATCTTGCCAGTCTTCGCAATTCGTGCAAGACCAAAGGAATCAGCCTATCGACGGCATGCGAGTCGCCGTGTCCCAATCTGCTGCAGAAGCACCGTCATTTCTCCAGGATCGGCGGCTTGCACGGTTCGGTACTCCTTGTCTGTTAAGAATACACGGAAATGTCGCTGAGGATACACGCAATAATGAGTGGACGCCAAGCGAGTTCATCGCATCATGCGCGAGGACGATCGATTTGACGCGTGAAACCGAATGACAAGTGGCGAAAATAGCTACTTTCGCTGTCAGGTCATACCGAGTCGAGTACAAATTGCTGCTCCGGGAATGGTTGGCGGCGGGTTGCCAATGTGGCTATTTCTGGTCACAATATGACCATGAGGAAGGTTGGCATTGCCGAACTCAAGTCACGGCTGAGCGAATACCTCCGCGCGGTACGCCGGGGCGAAACAATATCCGTCCTTGACCGTGAGACGCCAGTTGCCCAGATCGTGCCGGTTCGGCAGAAAAGTGCATTGCGTATTCGAAAGCCCACGCGAGGCACACCGCCGCCCAATCGCGTCCAACTCCCGAAGCCGGTCACGTTGAAGCTGGACGTTGTGGAGATACTGATGGAAGAGCGCCAGGGGCATCGGTGATTGCGTACGTAGACGCCTCGGTATTGCTCCGTCTCGCTCTCGGGCAACCCGATGCCTTGCGCGAATGGCGCGATGTTCATCGGGGCGTTTCGAGCGCGTTGATCACCGTCGAAACTCTGCGGACGCTGGATCGCCTCCGCATCCGGGCAAAACTTACCGATGCTGAGGTAGCGCGCCGTCGTGCTGCGGTCCTCAAAATGATTGCCTCGCTTGAGATTGTTGAAATCACTTCGCCCGTTCTGGAGCGGGCGGCACAACCGATGCCGACCGAACTGGGGACGCTCGATGCCATTCATTTAGCGACCGCGCTGCTCTGGAAGGAATCCGAAGACGCTGAACTGGTCATGGCGAGCCATGACCGTGCGCTCGCGATCGCAGCACAGGCCCATGGCTTGATAGCGATTGGAATCGAGGAGTTGCGCTAAGCCCAGTTCATTGCGCCGTGATGCCATTCTGGTTTGGGGATGCAGCTCGCGGCGAATCATTCACGGTCGAGTATCGGTGTCGATCTGCGCCGGGTGATCCGGCTTGCCAGTCCAGTTGCAGTGGCGGAGTTGGGCTGGATGTCGATGAGCGTGGTGGACACGATTATGGTTGGGCGGCTTGGGCCGGAAGCGATCGGCGCTATCGGGCTCGGGAGCAGCGCTTATTACACGCTCGCGATCTTCGGAATGGGGCTGTTGCTCGGGCTGGACACGCTGGTTTCGCAATCATACGGCGCGGGCGATCGCGAAGACTGTCACCGTTCGCTCGCGCAGGGCGTATATGGCGCGGTGTTCATCACGGTTCCGCTGATGGTGATCTTCTGGTTCATGCCGCCGGCCTTTCTTGCGTTAGGAATCAATGTCACGGTCAGCGCGATGGCGGGCGATTTTCTCACGGTACTGAGCCTGTCCACGCTGCCGCTGCTGCTCTATGGGGCGTTCCGCCGGTATCTGCAGGGCATGGGTCACGTGCGTCCCGTGATGTTCGTGCTAATCAGCGCGAACCTCATCAACTGGTTTTTCAACTGGCTTCTAATTCAGGGCCATTGGGGTCTGCCGACACTGGGCGTTATCGGCTCCGCACTGTCGACGTGCCTGGCGCGTTTATACATGGCCGCCGCCCTCGCTTTCTTCATCTGGTGGTTTGAGCGCGGGTTGACGCCTGGATTTCGAAACATCATTCAAGGGCCGGATTGGCGGCGCTTGCGGCTGCTGGCCCGAATCGGTTTGCCTGCGGCAACCCAGATCCTGCTCGAAATTGGTGCGTTTGGCGCGGCGGCGGTCTTGGCAGGACGGCTGAATGCGATTGCGCTGGCGGCGCATCAGATTGCGATCAACTGTGCGGCTGTGAGTTATATGGTGCCGCTGGGTATTGCATCGGCTGGAGCGGTGGCGGTGGGGCAGGCGATCGGGCGGCGCGAACCCGATGTGGCGCGGCGTGACGGCTGGATCGCAATTTGCCTGGCCTCTGCGTTCATGACGTGCTCTGCGATCGCGTTCTTGACCATTCCCCGGCAAATCATCCGAATCTACACGAGCGATTCCGATGTTGTGAGGATCGGCGTGGGGCTGCTGGCCATCGCGGCGCTCTTTCAGCTTTTTGACGGGATTCAAACCGTAACAACCGGGACGCTGCGAGGCCTCGCCGATACGCGTACGCCGATGCTAGTGAACTTGATTGGCTACTGGGTATTCGGGCTTCCTATTGGTTACGTGCTTTGCTTCCACCTGGGCCGCGGCGTGTACGGATTGTGGTGGGGGCTCACGCTGGCTTTGATTGCGATCGCGCTAGTGCTGCTGGTGCACTGGCAGCGCAAGTCACAACATATCCAGGCTCTGGCTCGGTGAGTGGCGGCTTCACTGTTCCGTTTTGGGCGCGTGGCTCAGCTTAAGAAGCAGGTCCTCGCGCGTTTCCTCGTGAAGTTGTTTCACCGCGGCCAGCTCACGATTTGCGTCTACAGTGCGGCCCATTGCCTGATAGAGACGCGCCAGCCGATAGTGGGCATCGGCTTTCTTCGGATCGAGATCGACGGCGTGTTTCAAATCGCGCTCAGCTGCTGAGTAATTCCTCTGCTCCGTCTCGGCGATGCCGAGATCGAGATACGCGAGACGCGAGACTCTGCTTCAAAGCAATCGCTCTGTCGAGCAAGGCTTCTGCCGACTTGAGGTCGTTCTGTTTGAGAGCGATGTCCCCCAGATATGTCAGCGCTTGCGAGTGGTTGCGGATCGTTCTGCAACTCCTTTTCAAATTGGGCTTTCGCTTCGTCGTAGCGGTGTGCTTTCCAGAGCAGAAAGCCGAGGCCGAAGTGGGCATCGGGTGTGTATCCCTTCTCAGTGGCCGCCTGGAACTCGGCAATGGCCTTGTCCGGTTCGCCCTGCGCATCATAGGCTTCACCGAGCAACATGTGAACAGGAGCCGAATCGGGATCGCGTTCGAGCATGTGCCGGAACTCGGCGAGCGCCTTCTGATATTCACCTGCCTGGAGATAGCTTTGCGCGAGAGCCTGTTCAAGAGATGGATTCTCGCCCTGACGCTCCAGAGTTTTTTCGAGGTACGGGATGGCTTCTTTGTAACGACTAGTACCGAACAGGGTCATGCCGAGCAGCGTTTCGATTTGCGGGTTAGCGGGCTGCTGTTGGGCCGCGATACGAAGCGGCTCGAGTGCTTGCGGCAGCTTGCCGGCTTTGAAGTAGGCGATTGCGAGATTCAGCTCGATTTGAGCGTCGCGCGGCTTCAAGGCAAGAGCCTTGTGATAGGCTGACGCGGCGTCCTCATAGCGCTGCTCACGGGCGAGGACGATGCCAAGACTCGTCCAGAGGCGATAATCGCCGGGCGATGCGGTGGCCAGTTTGCGCCAGATAGCTTCCGCGCCTTTCCAATCCTGTTTGTGCTCCAGTGCCTGGGCGTCTGCCGGGGATTGAGCAGCCATTACGCGCGGGATCAACGCACAGAGCGAAATGGCGAGCGCGCCGGCGGGCAAGCTGAGCCGCCTCGAGTCCTGATTCTTCCACATAGCGGCGAACGGCAACTGCTCCTACGTTATCGTCATGAGTAGTGCTGATTCTCGCCTCCGCGTCCCCGCGCCGGCACGAACTTTTGGCAGCTGCTGGAATCCCGCATCGAGTACAACCTTCTTCCGTTCCGGAGCATGCATTGCCGGGCGAATCGCCGATGGCGCTCGTGAGGCGCCTCGCGGCTGAAAAGGCCAGGGCGATTTTGTGTGATGCTGAAGACGTCGTTTTGGGCGCTGACACAATAGTGTGCATAGGGAGTGAGGTCTTGGGGAAACCTTCCGATGAGCGGGACGCGATCCGCATGCTTCGACTGCTGTCCGGGCGCGAGCATTGGGTTCATACCGGCATCTGTCTGCGTTGGAAGGACCGCGAAATTAGCGATGTATCGAGCACGCGCGTCTCTTTTGCAGAGCTGACCGATGGGGAGATCGAAGAGTATGTCGCGAGCGGCGAGTCGAAAGACAAAGCGGGTGCTTACGCGATTCAGGGTTTAGCGTCCAAGTTTGTGATGTCCATCAACGGCTGTTACCAGAATGTGGTGGGCTTACCTGTTTCGCTTGTGTACCACCACCTGAAGACTTTATGAAGGCGTTTTTCGCGGGAGCGAAGGAGACGGGAGGCGCAAATTGGCGGTCCCGCGGAGGCACGGCACTCGCTCGCGTAGCAGCATGCGGGTTGGTGCTGCTGGCGTTAGCGCTGGCCGCCTGGGCCGTGCAGGACCAGCCAGCCAACTGGAAAGACGAAGGCATCGTTTATCTTGATCATTCACTGAATGCGCGCCTCCACACCGTTCCCGTGCAAGCTGTTCACATTTACGACGGCTTCTGGAGCGCGCGGCGCAAGGTCACTACAGAGCGGAGTCTGCCTACGCTCCTCGCTGCTGCTCGAAGAGCATGGTGTGGTCGATAATTTCCGGCGGCTTGCGGGACAACCGGAGATTCCGCGCAAAGGTCCGCTCTACACCGATTCGGACGTTTACAAGTGGATGGAAGCTGCGGCCTGGGCGCTGGCATCGAACGAAACCTCCGATGCCGATAAACAGAAACTGCGCAGCGACATCGACGCGCTGATCTGGCTATATTGTCGCCGCGCAGGAGCCCAGCGGCTACCTGAACACCTACTTCGTCGGCGATAAAGCGCAGCTGCGGTTTACCGATCTGACCGCGTTCCCACGAAGACTACTGTCTGGGGCATTTGATCCAGGCCGGCATCGCTTATTACCGCGCCACCGGGAAACCGACGCTGCTCGATGCCGGAATCCGGTTCGCGGACTATATGGTCGATAACTTCGGCCCGACAAAGCGGCCCTTTATCACTGGGCACCCGGAGCTCGAGATGGCGCTGGTCGAGCTGTATCGGACGACTGGGAGACGCCAAGTACCTGGACTTTACCCGCTACCTCTTCAGCGGAGTGGAACAGGACCGGCTGAAGCTAAAGGATGCCGACATCCGTTACATGTTCAGCGGCAAGCCGTTTACCTCGCATACGGAGTTCGAAGGGCACGCGGTCCGGGCTCTTTATGCCGCGTCCGGCGCGACGGATTACTTCGCCGAAGTCGGGCGACCCGGCATTTAAGCGGACGCTCGATCTGCTCTGGACCGACCTGACCATGCGCAAGATGTACATCACCGGCGGGGTGGGCTCCCGGTCGGGCGGGGAAAGTTTCGGCGATCCCTATGAATTGCCGAGCGAACAGGCCTACGCGGAGACCTGCGCCGCGGTCGCGAACGTAATGTGGAACTTCCGTCTGCTGACGCTTACCGGGGATGCCCGGTACGCGGATGTACTGGAGCGTACGCTCTACAACGGCGTGAATTCCGGGCATGTCGCTTTCCGGAACCCTGTACTGCTATCGAAATCCGCTGGCATCGAAGCGGTGAAAAGCTGCGAAATCCGTGGTACGACACGACTTGTTGCCCGCCGAACATCGAACGCCTGTTCGAATCGTTGCCTGGCTATTTTTATGCCGTGGCCGAGACGGCGTTTACGTAAACCTATATGACGACTCTGAACTGGACTGGCATCTGGAAGACGGTTTAGAACTAAAGCTTTCGCAGAGCACGAACTATCCCTGGTCGGGTGACGTGAGACTTACGGTGACACCTGCGCACTCCTCCGAATTCAGCGTGTATCTGCGCTGGCCCGCATGGGCGGCTTCGGTGGACCTGGCTGTGAACGGGGAGCCGGTGCAGACGGCGGGGTTCAAGAGAGGCTCTTATATGTCAATCGAGAGGAGATGGAACGCGGGTGACACGATCACCCTTTCTTTCCCGATGCAACCTGTGCCGATGGCTGCCAATCCGCGAGTAACGGACGATTACGGCGGACGGCGCTTGCAGCGCGGGCCATCTGGTGTATGCGCTGGAACAAATAGATCAGAACGGAGTGGCGCTCGGCGATGCTTTCTTCCGGCTCAGCGCTCCTATAACTGCCGAATCGCGAAGGACCTGCTGGGGGGTGTGACAATTCTAAAGGTACCGGGGTTGGCTGCCGAAAAGTCCCTTGGGGAAGAACCGCTCATACGAGCCGATGCAGACTGTCCAATGGCACGCGCGAAGCGACCAATCGAATCTAACTTTCATCCCGTATTACGCCATTGGTAATCGAGAACCGACTCCAATGGAGGTTTGGGTTCCAGTTTCGCGGTTCTGAAGGACCGGCGGCGGCCCAAACGGCTGTGAATAGCGCCGAACTCCATTTTTGAAACGGGTTCAGCTCACAAAGTCTGACGAGGAGACCTCAAAGTGTGTGAAACTAATGGTGTTCGGATAAGAACATCCCTAGCTTGGTTGATGTTAAAAATTTCGCGCAGTAGCCGGCATTTCCTTTTGCCCGGTCTGCTTATTCGCTTGTTTCGTTTCGATTGTCTCTGCGCCAGCAGGTTCCAATGCGCTCCGGCCGCAGCGCCGCCATTACCGCAGGATCAGACGCAAAACAAGCCTGCTCAGCCTACGATCCGCAGGGTGAGCAGAAGCCGACCGCCCAGCCGGCGGGCCCGGGCGCACCGGTCAATTCGAACTCGTACAAAGTAGGTGCGGCGGACATTTTGTCGATAAGAGTGTGGGATGAGCCTCAATTTTCAGGCCCGGTGATCGTTCAGCAGAACGGCAAAATAACGCTCCCGCTGATGGGCGATCTCGATGCGGGCGGACATACGCCGGTTGAAATCGAGGACGAGATCACGAAGGCGCTCACTAAGTACATCGTGAAGCCGCTGGTCACAGTAACGGTGCAGGAAGTAGGAAGCCGCAGATATTACATGGATGGCGAGATCGCGCGGCCGGGCGAATACGCGCTGGTTGTGCCGACCACGATTCTCGAAGCGATCAGCAAGGCGGGCGGACCCGCTGCTTTTGCCAATTCGAAAAAGATTTATGTGCTCCGCGGTGACAAGCGGATTCCGTTCAATTATAAGGATGTCCTGAAGGGCAAGCATTTGGATACAAACATACTTCTTCAACCAGGCGACCACGTTGTAGTTCCGTAAGAAAGCAAAACACATGATTGATAAGCAATCCATTCCCAGACGATCGCTCGACATTGAAGATTACATCGATGTACTGAGGCGCAATTTCAGATGGCTGATCGGCCCGGCTTTTGCAGGACTGGTGATCTCGACTGTGGTCGCCTTCAGTATGCAGGACAGTTACGTTTCCGACGCTCTGCTGCGAATTGTTCCGCAGCAGATCTCGCCTGAGTTGATCAAAGATATCAACGCTCAGGACGTGGCGGAGCGACTGAACGGGATGATCCAGAACATCGAAAGCCGCACCAGTCTGCTGAATATTATCAACACGCTCGGCCTGTATAAAAAAGAGCGCGCCTCGGAGCCGATGCAGGACGTAATCGACCACATGCAGAAGTCGATCAGCATCAAACCAATAATGGGCGTAACGAGCGGCAACAATAACAGCCTGCCTGCGTTGCAGGTTTCATTTCGTTACAGCGACCGCTACACAGCGCAGAGGGTCTGTGAAGCTCTTGTTTCGCGCTTTCTTGATTCGAGTACGGAATCCTCGTTTCAGACCCAGGTCATGGCGCAGCAATTCCTGCAGGACGAATTCGATCGCGCCAAGCGCGACCTGGACGCGGTGGAGCAGAAGTTAGCGGATTTTCGCTCTAAGAACGCGGGGCGTCTGCCGGAGGAAATGCAGAGCAATGTTTCGCAGATGAATGCGCTGGATAATCGGCTCGGCGCGCTGGCCGAGCAGTCGACCCGCAATACAGAGCAGAAGATGATGCTCGAGTCTGAGCTTCGCATTGCCAAGGACCGGTTGGCGGCGGTCAAGAGCCCGCAGAGCCAAGCGCATAACGAGCACGTAGCGCAGCTTGATCGCGAAATCGAACAATACAAGACCAATATCGAATCGATGCGGCAGCGATATACGGAAGACTATCCTGGTCTTCTGTCGGCGAAAGCTCAGCTCACGATTTTGGAAAAGGAGCGCGACGCGGCGAGCAAAGAAAAGCCGGCCGATACCACGGCCATTCCGGTCGATGATTCCTTGGTGACACGCGAGAAACTGGAAGCGCAGGGCGTGATCCAGCAACTGCAGACGGCGCTGAGCAACAATGCGCTCGAAGCAAAGCAGATCCAGGCTCAAACGGCTCAGGTAAATGCCGCGCTGAAAAATTATGAGAGCCGTGTCGAAGACGTGCCGGCCGGGCAGCGCGACTACGCGGACCTCCTGCGCGATCAGAGCGCGGCCAGAGAGCGGTATGCCGAGCTGCAGATCAAGCTCGAAAAAGCGGCCGTTTCGATGGACATGGAACGTCGCAAGGCGGGCCAGACGATTGAGCTTCTCGACCAGGCTTCACTGCCGGATACGCCGGCAGCTCCGAGGCGCAGGGTAATCGTTCCGATCGGCGCCGTGATCGGGCTGGTGATCGGCGTAATCTTCGTAGCGCTGCGCGAAATTCGTGACACATCGCTAAAAAATCTCAAGGACGCGCGTCTGTACACGCAGCTTTCGGTTCTGGGCAGCATTCCACTGCTTGAGAACGATGTTGTGGTGCAACGCCGGAAGCAGATGCTGTGGGTCAGCTGGGTGGCTGCCACGGTCGTCGGCATTGCAATTATGGCCGGCTCTGTTCTCCATCACTATTGGAAAAGGGCATAAGACATGAGCCGAGTGCATGACGCGCTGCGGAAAGCAGCGCAAGAGAAACCCGATCCTGAAAAGGCATCCGTGCGTGAGCCGAAAGCCGCATCGCCGCCTGCGTCCGGTGCGACACAGCCGCCCGCGCCGCCCGTGCAGCCGCCAGCGCTGCCTGTGCAGCCGCCACCACCTGTGCAGCCGCAGGCGCTGCCTATGCAGCCGCAGGCGCTGAGTGAACAGACGCAAGCGCCCGAGATACCAGCGCCCGCGGCCGAAACGGTCGCGCCGGTTGAATCGGTGCAGCCCATTGTGCCCTATCCCGAGCCGGAACCAACGCCGGCGCGATCTGCGCACTCGGACGCGATCGCCGCGGCGTACCGCGCCGCTGAGGCTGCGACATCAAAGCCGCATGATACTCAGTCCGCTCAACCGCAAAGCAGGGCCGCCACGTTGGCCGACGCGGTGGCGGATCTGGAGCGCCTTGAAGATCTCATTCGTATGGCGCCTTCCATACCGTTCGATCCTCTGCCTGAATCGCTGCTAATCAACCCGGCGAAACCGAGAGCGACGCCTGCCGAGGAATTCAGAACGCTCAGAACCCGATTGAATCATCTGCAGACGCTGCAGCCTTTGCATTCGCTCGTCGTAACGAGCCCGTCGCCGGCCGAAGGAAAATCATTTACGGCGATGAATCTGGCAGTAGCGCAGGCACAGTTAGCTGAAAAACGAGTGCTTCTCGCCGATTTCGATTTCCGGCGGCCTACCATCGACAAAACGTTTCGTATTTCGGGCCAGGCCGGGATTGCCGACTATCTTCAAGGACGTTCGCGCATCGGCGACATCATCAGCCGCATCGCCGACAGCAACCTGTACCTGATGACGGCGGGCGGGCCGGTAGCGAATCCGTTGGAGCTGCTGAATTTGAAGGAGTGCCGGGCGCTGATAGACGCGCTCCGGAACCATTTCGACTGGGTAATCATTGACACGCCACCGCTGCTCTTCGCGGCGGATGCGAACCTGATTTCCACCATGGCGGATGGTAGTATTCTTGTCGTTCGCATCGGGTCGACCACATTCGACGCGGTCAGCCGGGCCATGCAGTCGCTTTGCGAAAACAACGTGCTTGGGGTGGTTGTGAACGGCGCGCGGCGCGGTGAGCTTTACAACAAGTACACCTATTATCACGATTACTCGTACTCGGAAGGCCCGGGCGACGAGCTCGATCAGTTCGTGGGTCAGGATGCAGTTCTGACTCAACGCTGACCCGGTGAATCGCCAGGTACGAATCCTGCCGTGCGTTCGGGGCATCAAGGTACGTGAGCCGGTTCGGCTCCCAATTTCGCTTTGGAGTTACTTTGAGCACAGATGTAAAGGCCGCTCGTGATGCGGACTGGATGAGCGTCAAATTCGAAGGGGTTCATCCTCGCATCCATGATTTACTGCGCAGGCGATGGAGTCCGCGCTCGTTTTCCGATCGTCCCGTCAGCGATGAGGATTTGAAGGTTCTACTCGAAGCGGCGCGCTGGTCGTTTTCCTCGTATAACGAGCAGCCGTGGCGATTCATTATCGCGCGCAAATCGGACGGAGCTGATTTTGAGCGCATACTGCATCTTCTTGTTCCCTTCAACCAGGCGTGGGCGAAAAGCGCGCCCGTCCTG
Organism: uncultured Acidobacteriaceae bacterium; assembly: GCA_963846185.1. Lineage (GTDB taxonomy): Bacteria > Acidobacteriota > Terriglobia > Bryobacterales > Bryobacteraceae > Bog-105. The sequence goes on from CAWJVA010000004.1 coordinate 94,571, forward strand.
ATGATTACCCTCGCCAAGCGGACGTTTTCACATAACGGCTCGCCGAATTTTCATGCAATGCATGACGCGGGCGCGGCGCTGGCGTTTTTGTCTCTTCAGGCGACCGCAATGGGTCTCCATATGCACGGGATGGCTGGATTTGATCGGGATCGTGCCCGACACGAACTGGGAGTTCCTGACGACTACGAGGTGGTCGCGGCGGTCGCGTTGGGCTATTTAGCCTCGCCCGACAATCTTCCTGACGATCTCAAAGCGCGGGAATTGGCCGAGAGGCAGCGCAAGCCCCTCGATCAGCTTGTCTTTGAAGGTCGCTGGGACAAGCCACTGAAGCTTTAACCTAACTCCGCCTTACTTTTCGCCAGCGTGACGATAGTCGCGCCCCAGCCGCCTGCTTCGGGCGGCGCATCGCGAAATTCAAGCACAAACGGTGTTTTCGCGAGAATCGAACGGACCATCTCGCGCTGCACTCCGATGCCGCGGCCGTGAACGATTCGAAGCGCTTGCAAACCCTGGTTATGCGCTTCTTCCAGATACGCTTCGATCGCGAATCGAACATCCCGCGGCGCAATGGTATGAAGATCGAAGACGTCCGTTATCGGAATGCGAAACGGCTCTTCTTCACTCACGGTAGCGGCAGGCCCGAGGGAAAGCTGCTCTTCTTCTGTGGTGGGGGCGCAGTTCCGCCATCAGTCGTACTACCACGAGGCGGCGCGTGGCTGAAGTCGAGGTCCGAATCGCTGAACGTGATAGCGCGGTCTAACACCATCTCGACTGAAGAGCCTTTGCTGAGAGTGGCGTCGGGTCCGCGAGTCGTCAAGACTCCGAGTAAGCCGGCCGCTGCGCCTGCACCCACTCCGATCCCAGCTCCACGCCCCACGTTACCGGCCGCAGCGCCAATTCCGGAGCCGATCACGGTACCGGCCGTGGTGGCGCCGACCACTGTCCCAACATCGCTCTTCTTATCGCCGGGCCCGCTGATCTTTCCGCCTTCATTCTTGAGCGTTTCGTTTTCGCGGGGATCCATAGAGCCCAGATCCGAGTCGAACTTTCGCGTCACCCCATTCGGAAGCATGAGCGAATCAAAACGGACCTGCAACTCTCCGCGGCCTTTCACGCGGCCCGGGCGCTTGACCTCAGTGACGGTTCCGGTTACCCAACTCCCCTGCGGAATCACGATGCGGTTCGAAGCAATGACCGGGAACGCCGTTTCGAGATAGATGCGCTGCCCGACGTAAGCCTGTTTCGTGCTCACGCTATTGATCATGTTCAGAAGAATGTGCGTACCGGGCTCGACCTGATACTTGCCTGCTGCCGGTGCGTCCTCACGCTGCTTCAGACCGTTCGTCTGAGCACCGGATTCCTGCGGCGGCTGCGATTTGAATCCGGAGGCGTTAGCGTTTTGAGGCGCCGGTTGGTTCTGCGCTTCGATCAAAAACGACGAAGGCAAACGCTCCGGCAAAAAGGACTCGTAAACAACTTCGCAACATGCGTACCTTTAGTTCAGTCTAGCTGGATTTTGGCGTGAGAGGCTAGCGACACCGCTCTTGACCTTGGTGTGGTGTCTGCGAACGATTTGCCGGGCTTTCTTCAGGATTGTGCTCGCAGGGAGATCATCGAGCGTGTTCAGGGCGACCCAGCGGCACCCGGCTATAACAGGCGGAGGCGCGGCTTCGACGACGGTGAAACGGTAATCATGGAACGTGATGCCGTGACGAAACGCGCCGAGTTCGCCCAGTACGTCGACATTCGGCAGGTGATCGCGCTCGGGTAGCTCCCAAAATCCAGGCATGAGGCGTGATTGAGCCGGGCGTTGCCAGAGGAGCAGGCGACCATCACACTCGATCCAATACACGGTGCGCGACTCCCGAACACTTTTCGCTTGCTTGCTGCTGATCGGGAACGCATGCTGTTGTCCGGTGCTGCGCGCGCGGCATAGACCTGCAACGGGACAGAGCAGGCACTGCGGTTGGGTGGGGAGGCAAATGGTCGCACCCAGCTCCATCATGGCCTGGTTGAACACGCCCGGGCGTTCGCGATCGAGCAAATCATCCGCCGCTCGCGTGAAATGGAGGCGGCCAGACGGGGTTGCGATGTCGGTTTGGTCTGCGTGACTCCGGCTCAGAACGCGGAGAACGTTGCCATCCACGGCGGCGTGCGGCAGATTGAATGCGATACTCGCGACCGCGGCCGCTGTGTAATCGCCGACTCCCGGAAGTTCGCGGATGGCGTCGTGGCGGTTCGGGAAAGCTCCATTTCCGTGGATTTGCTTCGCGGCGCGGTGCAGATTGCGAGCGCGATAGTAATAGCCGAGCCCGGCCCACTGCGCGAGAACATCTTCTTCCGGCGCCAGGGCGAGTGCGCTCAATGTCGGAAAGCGGGCGAGAAAACGTTCATAGAAAGGGATCACGGCCGCAACGCGTGTTTGTTGGAGCATGATCTCTGAGATCCAGATCGCATACGGATCGGCGGTGCGGCGCCAGGGCAGATCACGCTGCTGGCGATCAAACCAATCGAGCAGATTGCGTCGAAAGTCGCGGATCTCCTGCCTGGAAAACATGTGAGTAACGGGACTTTCTAGTGTACGCAACGAGCTACCGTGTGCGAGCACCCGGCCGCCTTTTCCGGCATCCTATACTAGTGGGGAAGTCCGTGCTCGAGCGTTCCTGCAGCGCGAATTTGAGCCAACCTCCCCGTGCCAAGCCGTAATGCCCGAAAAGCCCAGTGTTGCTTCGTGTGAGTCCGCCGCTGCCGAGGAAGTCGCCGAGGCATCGCGATCTGTGCTGGCGATCCGCGGAGCGCGTGTTCACAACCTCAAGAACATCGACGTCGAAATTCCGCACAATCAACTGACGGTGGTCACCGGTGTGTCGGGTTCCGGAAAATCGTCCCTGGTGTTCGACACGATTTATGCCGAAGGGCAGCGGCGGTATGTGGAATCTCTGTCTGCGTATGCCCGCCAGTTCTTGGAACGGATGGAAAAGCCGGACGTAGACGAGATCCTGGGGATCGCACCGCCGATCGCAATCCGCCAGAAGAACCAAACTCGCAATCCCCGATCAACCGTCGCGACTGCGACTGAACTTTACGACTTCATGCGCCTGCTCTGGGCGCGCGCGGGCCGAACGTATTGTCCGAACGACGGTACGCGCATAGAGCGCGACACGGTTGACCAGGTTGCCGAAGCCATGCTTACGGAGCCGGAAGGTTCCCGCTGGTATGCGCTCTTTGCGGTGCATGCGCCATCACCCGACGCCACGGCTCTTCGCGACCGGCTGTTCGATCTGCGCAAGAAGGGGTTCAACCGGCTCTTCCAAGCCGGCCGGATGTTCGAGTTTTCCAACCCCGAATCGCTGCTTGAAATCGATTTTTCGAAGCCGGTGTACGTGCTGGCCGATCGCATTGTGATTCGTCCTGATTCGCACCAGCGTCTGGTGGATACGGTCGAGATCTGTTATCGGGAAACAGGCGAAGTCTTCTTCGAGCAGGCAGCGGTCGCCGATCCGCAGGTGCGTCATTTCTCGGAGCAGTTCGGGTGTAAGAAGTGCGGACAAGTCGCCGTGATCCCGGAACCGACGCTCTTTAGCTTCAACAACCCGATTGGCGCGTGTCCCGTGTGCCAGGGCTTCGGGAACACCATCGATTACGATTTCGATCTGATTATTCCGGATCCGACCCTCGCAATCGAGGAAGGCGCGGTCGATCCCTGGACGAAGCCGCAATACACCTGGTATTACGACGAAGTCTTCAAGGCAAAATCGCGCGGCAAAGTGCGGCTCGGTATGGCCTATGGCGACTTGAAGCCCGAGGAGAAGGAGTTCGTCCGAACGCACATCCATCGCTTCTTCGCGGAAGTGGAAAAGAAAAAATATAAAGTGCATGTGCGCGTGTTCATGAGCCGGTATCGCGCGTACACCGAATGCCCGGCCTGCCGCGGTGCACGGCTGCGGCCGGAAGCTCTTTGGGTCCGAATCGGCGACTGCAACATCGCTCAAGTCTCGTCTATGAACATTGCGCGGGCGCAGCAGTTCTTCCTTAATCTGGAACTGAGCCCGGAAGAATCAGAAGTCGCCGATCGCGTTCTGACAGAAATTCGCCAACGCTGCAAATTCTTGAACGACGTCGGCCTGGAGTATCTTACGCTGGACCGCCTTTCGGCGACGCTGTCGGGCGGGGAAGCGCAACGCATCCAGCTTGCGACGTGTCTTGGTTCGAGGCTGGTGGGTACTACCTATGTGCTGGACGAGCCTTCGATCGGACTGCACAGCCGCGATACCGCGCGCCTGGTTCACCTGCTGAAAGATCTGCGCGAGCTCGGAAACACCATTATTGTGGTGGAACATGATCCGGAGATTATGGAGGAAGCGGATCACATTCTTGATCTGGGGCCAGGCGCTGGCGAGAATGGCGGGCGCGTGATCTTCGCCGGTACGTACGATCAGCTTCTGCTGCCGCCTTCTTCAAAGGAGCGGACACAATCGTTAACGGGTAAGTATCTGCGCGGCGAGCTGGCTGTTTCGCGGCCGCTGGACCGTCGTAAGGTCAACCCCAAGCGAACTGTGCGTGTCATCGGTGCGCGCGCGAATAATCTGAAGTCTGTTGATGTAGAAATTCCACTCGGCATGATGGTTGCGGTCACTGGAGTTTCGGGATCGGGCAAATCGAGCCTGGTGCATGAGGTGATTTATCGAGCGCTCGATCTTCAGGTGAACAAGGCACGCGAGAAAGCAAAGCAGGAAGGCGATCCCGCCGAGGAAAGCGCAATACGCAAGGTTCCGGTCAAACGGGTGGAGCGGGCAGAGCTGTTGACGAGCGTGGTGATGGTGGATCAATCGCCCATCGGCCGCACGCCGCGATCCAACCCGGTCACTTACGTCAAGGCCTTCGACCTGATGCGTGATCTTTTCGCTTCGACGCCGGAAGCGCAGCGGCGCGGCTACACGCCCGGCCATTTCTCGTTCAACATTCCCGGCGGCCGCTGCGAAACATGTCAGGGTGACGGAACAGTAACGGTAGAGATGCAATTCCTCGCCGACGTCGAGCTGGTATGTGAAGAGTGCAAAGGCACCCGCTACAAGCAGAGCGTGCTCGACATCCGGTACAAGGGGCTTAACATACACGACGTTCTGCAGCTGACCGTGCGCGAGGCTCTGTCGTTTTTCGCAGAGACGCCAAGATTGGCGGCGCGGCTGAAAGTTCTGCAGGATGTGGGGCTCGGTTATCTGCGGCTCGGACAATCCGCGACGACGCTGAGCGGAGGCGAAGCCCAGCGGGTAAAGTTAGCAGCGCATTTGTCGCAGGCGAGCTGCGAAGGTACACTGTTTCTCTTCGATGAGCCGACCACCGGGCTGCACTTCGACGATATCGCGAAACTGCTCGCCTCCTTCGAGCGGCTCATACAAAACGGCGGAAGCGTTCTGGTAATCGAGCACAACCTGGAAATGATCCAGGCGGCCGACTGGATCATCGATCTCGGCCCGGAGGGCGGGGAAGCCGGCGGTCGCATTGTGGCACAAGGAACGCCGGAAGCGATTACTGCGGCGCCCGAATCGTACACGGGCAAGTATCTGAAGCAAGTGCTGGCGCAACGGGCGATTGCCTAGATGAGTTCGTTCCGCGAACTGCCATCCGTCGACCAGGTTTTACGCAAGCTCAATGACACGAATTCGCTGCCGCGCGAATTGATCGTTGATCAGATTCGTGCGGTGCTCGAACAGCGGCGAAAGTCACTGCTTGCAGGCGAGGCGAGCGAGGACCTGGATATACAGGGCGCGGTTGAGGCAAGACTGAATCGGCTCAGTTCATGCTCTCTCCGGCACGTGATCAACGCGACGGGAGTGGTGCTTCACACGAATCTGGGCCGTGCGCCACTGCCGGCGTTCTCTCCCGTCCGGGGCTATTCGAACCTGGAATATGATCTATCGACGGGGCAGCGCGGCAAGCGCGATGCGCACATCGTGCCGCTGATCGAAGCGCTTCTCGGCAAGCCGGGGATCGTGGTAAACAACAACGCTGCCGCCGTCTTTCTGGTACTGAACGAACTGGCCGCGGGATCGGAAGTGATCGTTTCGCGCGGCGAGCTGATCGAGATCGGCGACGGTTTCCGGATTCCGGACATCATGGCGCGATCAGGCGCAATTTTACGTGAAGCCGGCACCACGAACCGGACGCGGCTCGAAGATTACCGTGCGGCCATTACGGATCGAACTCGCTTGATCTTGCGCGTGCATCCGTCGAATTTCCGCGTAACTGGCTTCACCGCTCGTCCTGAGCTCGCGGAACTTTCGGATTTGGCGCGCGAACACCGCATACCGCTGTACGAAGATCTGGGCAGCGGTTGTCTCGCGGATCTGAAGCCGCTAGGGATAGATGAGCCGAGACCCGGCGACAGTCTGCGCGAGGGCGCCAATCTCGTGTCGTTCAGTTGCGACAAGTTGTTAGGCGGACCGCAGGCCGGGATCATCGCAGGCGATGAAACGCTGGTGCAGCGAATCCGCCGGAACCCGCTGTACCGGGCCTTTCGAGTGGACAAGCTGATCCTGCAGTCGCTCGAAACAACGCTTCGTTACGTGCTGCTACGTGACTGGAACGCGCTTCCGGCGTTGCGCATGATCTTCACACCGCTCCAGGAACTGCGCGAACGTGCCGAAAGAGTCGCTGGAAGATTGTCCGGTCTGAAGCTCGAGTTGCGCGAATCGGAGTCGGCGATCGGCGGTGGATCGACCCCCGATCAGACATTGCCAAGCTGGACAATCGAGATCGAAGCCGCGAACGCCAGCGACTTCGAAGCGCGCTTGCGGGCGGGCGATCCGCCCGTGATCTGCCGGATTCAGCGCGACAGGATCGTGTTAGACATGCGGACCGTTTTTGAGGAAGAGGAGACCGCTGTCATCAACGCTCTTGTGGCAGCCAGCCGCTAGAGCATGATATTTGATGTTCGCCAGCTGCGGCAGCAACGAGGCGGCAGCGGAACGGACGAGGTTTCCTGTCCGAACGGCTAGGCGTTATACGATTCCGAGAAGGCCTGCTTGAATTTCGCCATGTCGTCTTTGCTGCCGACAGTGACACGAACCCAAGTCGGCCAGACGGGCCAGACGCGGCCGATATAGACATTCCGCGAAGCCATCGCCTTGTAGAATTCGACGCCGGGGCGCTTTGCATTCAGCATGAAGCAGTTGCTCTGCCCAGGAACAAACTCAACATTGCGAGCGGTGAGCCAGGAATATGTACCTTCGCGAATGTCGCCGATGATTTTGCGGCGTTCAGGAATCACAGTTTTGGATTTCACACTGGCCGTCGCGCCGACCATGGCAGTGAGGGGCATTGCGCCCGCGCTGAAGGGCCTGATTTTCTCGATCAAATCGGGACGCGCGATTGCGGCTCCCGCGCGTAGACCGGCCATGCCATACAGCTTGGAGAAGGTTCGCAGAATGACGACGTCCTTGTCCTGCGCAACCATATCGACGCACGGCACGGCATCCTTCGAGATGTGGATATAGGCTTCGTCGATCATCACCACGGAGCCCTTCGGCTTATTGTTGACCAGGTATTCGATGTCGGCGCGGCTGGTCAGCGTACCAGTCGGATTATTCGGGTTACAAATGTAGAAGAGACCGGCATTGGGAGCGGCGGCGAGCATTGCTTTGACGTCGTGATCCCAGGTGCCTTTCTTGAGAGGAACATTTACGACACTTGCGCCGACAAACTTCGCCGCGCGCTCACCGGCTTCATAACCAGGATCGGCCTTTACGAACGGGCGGTCTTTCGAGCAGAATGCGAGCACGGCCTGATGCAACGGGGCGCTGGATCCGGCGAAGATCTCAATGTAACTAGCGTCCGGCTTATAGCTGAACTTGACTCCTTCGACTTCGGCCATTGCCTGCGCCAGGGTATAGGTCTGCTCGTAATCGTAGCGGCCGCCTTCTTTGATGATGTTGTGGATGGCGTCCGCGGCTTCGGGACAAGGACCCATGGGGTTCTCGTTGGCGTTTATCTTCACTGCGTCGGCTGGCATGTTGCGCACCATCGACAGTTGGGCAAGGGCATGCTCGTTGTAGAACGGAAGACTGGCCCCGGCGGTCAGAATGGTTGCAATTCGTCCGAAGCTTCGACGCGAATACCCGCGACGCAAGAGACTTGTTTCTTGCTCAGCGCTCAACGCAGCACACATAAATGTCACCTCGCTCTTAAATAGAGTTTATAGCTATTCAACAGAGATCCCTCGACGATCATGCTCGCCAGACGACTTCGCCTGACACAATCGTCGCCAGCGGACCGCCCTTGAAAGTATGTCCATGGAAGGGCGTGTTCGCGCTTTTCGAAGGCGAGCGATTGACATCGTACTTCCACTCATGATCGAGACCGAAGACGGTCACGTCCGCTGCGGCGCCCACGCGCAGCGTGCCTCGATCGAGCGAAAGAGCGCATGCCGGCCCTTGTGTAAAGAGGCGGACGAGATGCGAGAGTCCGATTTTGCGAGTGTGGTAGAGCCGCTCCAGCGCGAGTCCAAGAGCGGTTTCGAGGCCGATGATACCGAAAGGGCAGCGCTCGAATTCCTGCATTTTCTCCGCGCCAGCATGGGGCGCGTGATCGGTTGCGATGGCGTCGATTGCTCCGGTCGCAATGCCATGGGCCACCGCCTCTACGTCTTCCCGAGCCCGCAAGGGCGGCTTCATCTTGTAATTGCTGTCGTATGGGCGCATATCGGCATCAGCGAGCACGAAGTGATGCGGCGTCGCTTCAGAGGTCACACGCAGCCGGCGCTGTTTCGCGAGCGCCACCATTTCCACCGAATGTTTCGACGAGATATGAGCAACGTGGTAGCGCACGCCAGTGAGCTCGGCCAAAATGATGTCGCGCGCCACCATCACGTCCTCGGAGCTGCGGGGAATGCCACGCAGTCCGAGCCGCGTCGATTCAAGCCCTTCGTGCATGTCGCCACCTGCGCTCAGATGGAGGTCTTCACAGTGTTCGATGAGCGGCAAATCGAGCGCAGAGGCGAATTCCATCGCGCGCCGGACCACGCGGGCATTCATCACAGGCTTGCCGTCGTCTGAGATCGCGACAATCCCGGCTTGCTTCATAGAAGCGATGGCCGCCAGCTCTTCTCCCGCGCTGTTTTTTGTGATCGCGCCGATCGGGTACACGTTCACCTTTGCGAATCTGCGGGCACGGTCGACGATATAGCTGGTAACGGTGGCATTGTCGTTTATCGGCTGCGTATTCGGCATGCAACAAATTGACGTGAAGCCACCGGCAGCCGCGGCTCGCGAGCCAGTTTCAATGGTCTCGGCGTACTCGAAACCGGGTTCGCGGAGATGCACGTGCATATCGATGAACCCGGGCGCAACGATCACACCCGTGGCATCTAACACATTGCTGGCCGAATCATCGAGATCGTCGCCGATTTGCGCGATCAGGCCATTCTCGATGGCGACATCGCAAATGCGGTCGATATTTTGCGAAGGATCAACGACCCTGCCGTTTTTGATAAGCAGCCTGCTCATGCCGCCAGCACCGCTTCAAGAACGGCCATCCGAACCGCAATTCCGTTTTCAACCTGGTTGAGTATTGCCGAACGCTGCGAATCCGCAACCTCCGACGAGATCTCCTGTCCTCGGTTGATAGGTCCGGGATGCAGAACCATGACATCCGGTTTGGCGCGCTCAATGTGTTCGGGGCGCAGTCCGTAAAATCGAAAATATTCGCTGGCCGGGAAGGCCGCTTCGTGCTGGCGTTCGAGCTGCACGCGCAACATCATAATCACGTCGACATCACGGATGGCTGTTTCCATGTCTGTGGTGAGGGTGACGCCGGGCGTCAGTTGCCCCATTTCGCGCGGCAGCAGAGAAGCCGGGCCGCACAGCACGACCGGAACTCCAAACTTCGATAGCAAGAAGATGTTCGAACGAGCGACACGGCTATGCGCAATATCGCCGATGATGGCGATGCGCAGACCTTCCAGGCTTCCGCGCCGGTCGAGAATGGTACGCGCGTCGAGAAGAGCCTGGGTCGGATGCTCATGCGTGCCGTCGCCCGCATTGACGATCGGCACCGGCAGATAACGTGAGAGGAAGTGCGGCGCACCAGAAGCGGAGTGGCGCATCACGATTGCGTCCGGGCGCATCGCGCCAAGCGTGTTCAAGGTGTCGACGAGCGATTCACCCTTCGTGACGCTGGAGGCCGCCGCCGTTATAGAAACGATGTCCGCGCCCAGCCGCTTGGCGGCGATTTCGAAGCTGGTTCGTGTGCGCGTGGACGATTCGAAAAATAGATTCACGACCGTTCGGCCGCGCAGCATATCGAAGCGTTTGAATGTCTCGCCGCGCGCCGGTTGAAAGTCTTTCGATCGCGCGAGGATGGCTTCTATATCTTTGCGCCCTAGCGACTCGATATCCAGCAAGCCGCGCTTCATGACGGTTTCGTTGTGCTTGCCTGGGGTCCGTCGATCCGTTCCACCAGCAGGACTCGCTCCTGCTGATCCACTTCCTGAAATTTGACTTCGATAATCTCGCTGCGGCTGGTCTGCACCATGCGGCCGACGTAGCGCGCTTCTATGGGCAGTTCGCGATGCCCGCGATCGATTAGGACCAAAAGCTGCACGCGCGCCGGCCGCCCATGGTCAAACAGTGCATCAAGGGCGGAGCGTACGGTTCGGCCCGTGTAGAGAACGTCATCCATGAGCACGATGTCTTTGCCGACAATGCTGCAATCGATCTGATTCGCGTTTAGAACCGGGCGCTCTGAAATCGTGGACAGGTCGTCGCGATAGAGGCTGATATCCAGAATTCCAACCGGAATCTTGATGTCCTCGAGTGACTCGATCTTGGCTGCGAGTCGCTCCGCGATCGGTGCGCCGCGACGTTTGATACCCACGAATACGAGCTGATTGAGATCTTGCGTCTTCTCGAGCACCTCATGGGCCAGGCGCACCAGGGTACGATCGATCTCAGACGCGCTCATCAGTTGTTTCTTTTCACGAACTATGGGCATGTGCTGAATGCAAGTTTAGGCGGACGGGCGCTACCGAAAGGTCAGAGTATCATGCCCATCCACTCGCGCCCTTCGCGGGAATTCGAAAGCAGCTAGTCCTTCAGCCGCCCTCTGATCTTGCGCGCGAGCTTCTCGATCTCCTCGGTCTTCTTCACGGAAGAAAGCGGAATGGTGTAATCGCCGGCACGCTTCAATTCATCGCGGAGTTGTTCAGCCATGGCGACCAGATCGTTGGCATCTTTCAGTGCCTTTTCGTGGTCGTCCTTCGCAATGGCGTCCTTCTGCGATTTGCCGTTCGGAAGCTTGCGATCCTCCGAGTTCGGAGGAAAACCCTGGCGTTCATGCGGTTGCTGCTGCGGCTCCTCGATCTGGGCGGCCATTGCGGCAGGCGCGGCAAGCGCAGCTATAGCGGTTCGTCTGGTTATGAAGGAACCAGCCATCTGGTTGTTATCATAAGCCACTTATGAGGTCCTCGCGGGGTGCTTCGGGATGGATGTAACGGTCGGCGTAATCGGGCTTGGCAATGTGGGCTTGGGTGCGCTGCAGATCCTTACCGAGAACGCCAGATCGATTCGCGAAAAGCTCGGCTTTCCTCTTCGGGTGAAGACGGTTTGCAGCCGGAACGTACACGCGAAGAAGCTGCCGGTGTGCGCTGATCCGCCAGTACGCCTAACCGACTGGCGGGAAGTGGTCTGCGATCCGGAAATCGACGTCGTAGTCGAGGTAGTCGGCGGAACCGGTACGGCCGGTCACATCATTGAGGAAGCGCTCCGGCGCCGCAAATCCGTCGTTACGGCAAACAAGGAACTGATAGCGATACGTGGCCCGGAGCTGTGGGACCTTGCAAACCGGAACGGCGTGAATCTCGCCATGGAGGCGAGCGTTGCGGGCGGAATCCCGATCCATACCGTTCTGCGCGAAGGCATTGCCGGAGATCGAGTAATGGAGTTGTACGGGATACTGAATGGCACCAGCAACTTCATCCTTACCGAAATCGAGAAGAGCAATGCGAGTTTTCAATCCGTGCTCGCCGAGGCACAGCAGCTTGGGTACGCGGAGGCTGATCCCTCGGCCGATATAGATGGTCTCGACGCCCGCTCGAAACTGGCGATTCTGGCGGCTCTGGCCTTCGGCGAGAAGCTCACGCCGGAGGACATCTACGCCGAAGGGATCCGGCGCATCATGCCGATCGACTTCGAGTACGCGCACCAATTGAAGCATACGATCCGGCTCGTGTGCCTGGCGAGGCAGACCGAGGAAGGACTGCTGTTATCCGTGCGGCCCAGTCTCATTCCGCAATCCGCCATCCTGGCGCAGGTCAAAGGCGCTTATAACGCGATCTGGATTCGCGGTTCCTACGGAGACGATACGTTTTACTATGGTCGCGGTGCAGGCTCCAAACCGACCGGCGTGGCGGTGGTAAGCGATCTCATGCGAGTCGCGCGCGAAATCCGCTATGGCAGTCCGGAGCGGGTGAGTCCATTTGCGCACGAAAGACTAGGCGTCTTCAAACCGTTGCCGATCTCAACGCAGACGCTCGCTTACTATCTGCGCTTCCGCGTAGAAGACAAAGCCGGCATCATCGCCACGCTTGCAACCATTCTGGCGAAACACCAGATCGGCATCGATGCCGTTCTTCAACTGCCGCGAGAGGACTGGAGAGATCTGCCCTTTGTAATCACGACCGAGCCGGCACAGGAACAGGCGATTCGCGATGCGCTAGTGGAAATCCGCGACGCTGATTTCCTGGTAGAGGCGCCTTTTGCGATGCCTATGGAGCACGGGTTTTAGGCAAGCGTCCGGAGTGGCTATTTCCGGTGTCTCGCTTTTCGACTACGATGAAAGCGAGTTGTGAAGCGTACTGCTATGAGAATCCTTACGGCTGTCACCGTGCTGACGTATGCGATGGCGTGGAGCCACAGCGGCCCCGCGGGTTCGCCTGGTACTTTGCGAACACCCGTACTCGTGGAGTTATTCACATCCGAAGGCTGTTCGAGTTGCCCGCCGGTGGACGCCATGGTGCGGCAGATCGATTCGGCGCAGCCACTGGCCAACGCGCAGCTAATTGTGCTGAGTGAACACGTCGATTACTGGAATCACGACGGGTGGAAAGATCCGTACTCTTCCGCGCAGTTCACCGAGCGGCAGGAAGGTTATGTTCGCGCATTCAAGCTGGACGATCCATATACACCGCAAATCATCATCAACGGCGCCATGCTGGTGCGCAGTTATGATCCGCGGCAGCTCAGGCAAACTTTCGAAAGAGCTGTCATGGCGCCGGAGGTTGCAGTCAAGATCGATTCGGTCGATATTGCGGAAGGGAGCCCGCCCGTGCTGCGAACACGCATTGAGGCGGACGGCACTTCCGCTACGACCCAGCCCGTCGATGTATATCTGGCGATTGCTCTCGATCACGCGCAATCGCAGGTGTCGGCCGGTGAGAACAACGGCAAGCGCCTGGAGCATGTGGCGGTTGTCGAATATTTAAAGAAGATCGGAAAGTTAGATGCCGGTAAGAGCTTCACTCAGGATTGCCAGGTCAAACTGAAGAAGGGCACAGACCCGACGAATCTGCGGGTGGTGGCCTTCGTGCAGGAGCCGGGTCCCGGGAAAGTACTCGGCGCGGCGCTCCGGAAACCAGCGGTAACTGCGGCATCCACTCCGTAATGTTGAGATGAAGTGTCTGAACGTCAATGGCTCGGAATCCGCGCCCAGTACATTCCTTACCGACGCACCGGAACCGCGACCAGGCAAAGGTGAGTTGCTTGTTCGCGTGCGTGCAGCGGGAGTGATGCCAACCGAACTGCGCTGGTCTCCGACGTGGCACAAGAGAAAAGGAATCAGTTAGCGGCGTAGGTATTGATCGTTGCCTTGCAGCCAGTCTTCGCGCGGAGGCGTAAAGAGGTCAATATCAACCGTGTCCTCGAGCGCAGTAGCGGTGTGAGGCACATTTGGCGGGATACAAAGGAATTCGCCGGCGCGGACCGTGATATCACGCCCATCGAGATTGAACAGCAGCGCGCCTGATTCGATATAGCTGATCTGCTCATTGTGGTGATGGTGCATCGGGACGACGCCGCCTTTCTTGATCAGAACTCGTGCCACCATGACCTTATCGCCTACGACCATTTGGCGGTCAATTAGAGGATTCAACGATTCAAGTGGCAGCTTGTCCCACTGGATGTGTTTTACTTCCGGTTTGTCAGTCAATTCCGGCCGCCCCAAGATCGGCCTCGTGCTCGCACAATTTTGATATCACGTGCTCGTTGTCCATAGCAGATCCTGCGTTGTATTTTCTCGCATCTTAACGAGCCCAAGCTCTATTCAGGTCGCGGCGTCGAAATGGCCAAGCGCACGCTCCTTTGCCAAGCGCTATCGGGCGGACAGGGTAAGCTCAGCAGAGGTGAAAAGCACTACTCGGCGCCGGCCCATTGCGCTGTACGTTGTCTGGGCAGTCGCGCTCATTGCGGCTGTAGCTTACCAATTTCGCGCCACCGAAGAGCGATTTCCGCTGTGGTTCCCCAACCAGCATGCTGGCTGGCCCTTCCTGACCGCTCTGGACGACTCCGCGCCGAAGCTCATTGTTGCTGTCCCTCAACCGAACGCAATCGCCGCAGGACTAAAAGGGGACGAGGTCCTGACACAAGTGAACAGCCGCCCTGCAACCAGCATGGGAGTGTATGGCGACGCCATCGCCCGTGCCCGTCCCGGCGAAACCATCAATCTTCAGGTGCGTTCGAAGCAGGGGACGACCCGAACCGTCTCCATCCGTCTTGGACGCGGCTGGCAGACCCAAGTCCCTTTCGTCGAGTTCATTGGTGGTGTGCTGGTCCCGGTCTTCTGCATCCTGCTCGGTTTCTGGGTCACAGCAGTGCGGCCGCGAGACCGGCTTGCATGGTTGCTGCTCGCCTTCCTTCTCGGCTTCACCAGCTTCTTCAATCCGTTTCTCGAATTTTGGGGTCCGGTCTGGAGAGATCTCGGAGCCATCTATCAATATTCATTGAATTACACCTGGGGTATCTGGCTCTTACTCTTCGGGATTTACTTTCCTGAACCCTTCCCTCCCGGAACACGCGCCAGAACCTTCTGGCATTGGGTGATGTGGCTGGTGGCGGTCCCATTGGCTTTCCGCGCCGGCGCCATGCTGATTGTTGCCGTAGGAATGCTGGAGAACTATCCATCCGTTTTTCCGGTGATGCGTCTGGTTGTGAACCTGACACCGTTGTTCGCATTCTGCAGCTATGCCGCCGAGATCGGCTGCATAGTTTCCCTCGCCTGGAAATGGCGGGCGGCCACCTCCAAAGATGCGCGCCGCCGGTTAAGGGTCGTCGCCGCAGGCGCGCTGATTTCTTTTCCGCTCCTGCAGTTGCTGAACTTCATGGCTCGTTTGCGGCACGTCGATGTTGAATCGGCCTTCCCTCCCTGGCTCTACGGCGCTTCTTACGTGCTGTATTGCCTCTTCCCCTTGTCCGTCGCGTACGCTATTGTCGTCCAGCGCGCAATGGACGTCCGGCTGATCCTGCGCCAGAGCCTGCAGTACACACTGGCGAGGCGCGGTGTCATTGTCCTGCAGATCGTGCTCAGCGCGATCTTGTTTTCTGCGCTCGCGGCGCTGGTAACTAATCACACGTTGAGCTACGGGATGACCGTGCTGCTGATGGGTGCAGGTGTGTGGGTCGATGTTTCTGCTGAACGGCGCGATGCACCGGCGTGGCCGGCTTCATCGACCGGCGCTTCTTTCGCGAGGCGTACCAGGCCGACCAAATACTGGGCGAGCTCGCCGAAAATGTTCGCACCATGGTGGAAACCAAGCCTCTGCTCGAAACCGTGACGCAGCGCATCTCGGACGCGCTGCACGTTCGACCCGTCTCGGTATTGCTCAACGGCGACGGTCCATACCGTCCCGCATATACGCTCGGCGTCGAAGCCACTCCGGAGCTCGCCTATTTCCCAAAATGCGGGGACAGTCCAGCGCCTGAAACGAGAGCAGCAGCCTTTACGCGTTTACTTTGACGATCCCGAAGACTGGCTTTACGGTCCGGAGATCAGCGCCGAGGAGCGCCAGCGGCTACTCGCGTTGCGCGCCGAACTACTGCTTCCACTGGCGGTGAAAGGCGAACTGATCGGCTTCATGGCTTTGGGCCAAAAGCTTTCGGAGGCGCCGTACTCGGGATCGGATCTGCGGCTACTTGAACTCCGTGGCCACGCAAACCAGCCTGGCGCTCGAAGTATCAAGACTGACGGCAACCATTTCGGCTCAAGTTGCCCAGCGGGAACGTCTGAATCGCGAGCTGGAGATTGCCCGCGAAGTGCAAGAAAGGCTGTTTCCGCAGCGGCTTCCTTGCGTACCGGGGCTGGATTACTGTGCCGAGTGCCGGCCAGCTCGCGAAGTAGGCGGCGATTACTACGATTTCCTGGAGCGTTCCTGGCGGGAAACTCGGAATTGCGATCGGCGACATCTCGGGCAAAGGTATTGGCGCTGCTCTGATGATGGCCAACCTGGAAGCGTGCTTGCGCGGCCAGGTCTCGGCAGTAAGCAGCACGCCAGAGTTGATACGGCGCGTGAACAGGATGGTCTATGAGGCTTCCTCAGCGAACCGATATGCCACGTTTTTCTATGCCGAATATGACCCGCAGAGCAGGCGCGTGACGTATGTGAATGCGGGTCATAATCCGCCAGTTGTACTGAGAAGATCGGGCGCGAACTGGGAAGTATTTCGTTGGGAGAGCGGCGGCCCGGTGATAGGTTTGCTGCCCGATTGCCAGTATGAGGAAGCCCATTTTGATTTGCATCCCGGCGATCTTGTCGTGCTGTTTACGGATGGAATCAGTGAATCCATGAACAGTCAAGACGAAGAATGGGGCGAAGATCGATTGATTGCCTGTGCGAAAACATGCTGCAACCTGAGCGCCCGTGAGGCTCTCAATCGGATGATGGCGGAGGCTGTCGCATTCGCGGCGGGAGCACCCCAGCACGATGACATGACGCTGGCGGTAATGCGCATTCTTTGACAGAAGTAAATGCGAACCGAAGATTACGCCAGCGGGCGCTGCGAGGCGAGCTTTTCGAGCTGCTGGAGATGATTCAGATCATGCCCGGCTGCGAGTTTCACAAGATCATGAAAGGTCAGCTCGCCGCGCTCCGGATGAGAAACGGGTTTATTCAAGACATCTGCGCCTGCTTTTCGGAGAAGGCTTACGTTCCACTCCCGAAGCGTGGAAAAAGTCTGCAGCGCAAGCTTAGAGGACAACGGATATAGCTTCGCCCAACCATCCTGATCGAAGGTTTGGACCACGTGGTGCGGCTCGGCGAGTGCCTGCCGGTAGCGAAAGCCAAAGGCGATCTCACAATCGGCAAGGTGACAAAGGATCTGCGCTCCGGTCCACTTGCCGGGAGCCCAGGGCTGCTCGAGCCCGCTATCGCCCAGAAGTTCCGCGATGGCGGTCAGGCGCCGAGGAGTGTCGGCGAGCACCGCGATCGGATCTTGGCCGCCCAGCAGGGCGGCGTACGGATTGTTTGCCATAACGACTCAGTATGACGGACGCAGAGTTCCCTTGTTGCGGGCCGTTTCGAGCAGCGTCGGGTAGAACTGAACGAAGGTCGTGTCGACCGCCCCGTGCTGCTGGTGACAGCTGTAACAATCGGCGCTCTGAGGGATTGCCGAAGCAGATTTGGCCGAGCCGGGGAAACCGAAGAATGCCCATTTTCCCGGGAGGCTCGAATCCTTGACATGAACTTCCATGTCTTCGAGCGCGCCTTGAAAGTGGCCGGCCTTGTTAATAGAGCCTTTGCTCTGTGCGCCGCGAATCTCGAGCACGAGGACGGTGTGATCCGGCCATGTACCGGTTTCAAGAAACGAGCGATATGCAGCAGGGTTGACGAAAACGTTATCAAACAGCGGGTCCATGTTCATCGCGGCGGAATAGGACATTCCGAGGCCGGACGTCAGGTAGATCCATTCGCGGTAATGATCCGGGCGCAACATGCGGTGATCGGCAGTGAACTGCGGACCGTCTTGGATGCTGCTCTCAGGCGTTCGGGCGCGCAAGGCAAGTCCCGCCACTACACCACATACACATATAGCGAGCAGTCCCCACCCGATCTTTCCCATGCATCTACATTAAGACATCGGGCGAATAAGTGGAAGTACCTGTTACGATGAGGGTTCTGAAACCCCTTTTGCGCTCATGCTAAGAACCACGTCAGGCATTCTTGCCGAGATCGTCCAGCAGAAGCAAAAAGAAGTCGCGGAGCTACATGAGCGAGCGGGCATGCTCGAACAGCAGGCGTACGAACGGAAGTATCCGGCACGCGACTTCGTCCACGCGCTCAGAGGGAAATCTCCGGCCATTATCGCCGAGATTAAAAAGGCATCCCCCAGCAGAGGCGTGCTGCAAGCGGATTTTCATCCAGCCTTCATTGCGCATTCATATGAGGAAGGCGGCGCTGCGTGTCTCTCCGTTCTGACCGATAGGCATTATTTCCAGGGTGCGCTGCGCGACCTGGAAGCCGCGCGAGCCGCGGTGGCGCTACCCGTGTTGCGTAAGGATTTCACCATCGATCGGGTACAGATCTTCGAGGCGGCAGCGCACGGAGCGGATGCCATTCTGTTGATCGCAGCCATGCTGGACGCCAACGAGCTGCGGCGGCTTCGGGAAGAAGCGGAGGCGGTGGGGCTGGCAGCGCTGGTCGAAGTTCATGACCAGGATGAGTTACAGATCGCCATCGACTCAGGAGCCGGTTTGATCGGTGTCAATAATCGAAACCTACAAACATTCGAGGTGTCTCTAGATACTTCGCTACGGCTGAGTTACCTCATGCCGGCGAACGTGCTCAGAGTAAGTGAAAGCGGCATTTACACGCGAACAGATATCGACTTACTCACGGGCGCGGGGTACCAGGCGTTTCTCGTCGGAGAATCCCTGATGAAATCGGCGGATGCGGCAGCAGCGCTTCGCGCACTGATTGGAACGCAATGAATATGGATGCTGCGCCGGCATACATCGTGAAGATCTGCGGCATCACGAATGCGCCGGATGCAATCACAGCCATCGAAGCCGGCGCGAATGCCATCGGGTTTAACTTTTATGAGAAAAGCCCGCGCGCAATTACACCGGCGGTAGCGCGCGAGATCGCAGCGTTGGCGCCCGTAAACGTTCTGCGGGTGGGCGTGTTCGTCAACACGCCACTCGAGCAATTGCTCGCGGTGGTGAGAGATGTGCCGCTTGACATTGTGCAACTGCATGGTGAGCACGCTGCCGTATCTTCCTGCCGCACATGGCGGGCGCTAGCGGCGGGCTTCGCTGTGCCCGAAAGAGAACCGATACCCGAAGCTTACCTGCTGGACAGCTACAGCGAGGCGTACGGAGGATCCGGGAAGAGTTTCGATTGGACGCTGGCGCGCAGGCATGCAGGCCGGGTGATCCTGGCCGGAGGACTGACGGCTGAGAATGTGGCCGAGGCGGTCGCAATGGTGCGGCCGTGGGGCGTGGACGCCTGTTCACGGCTCGAGATGAGCCCGGGACGGAAAGATGCGCGCCGTGTGCAAGAATTTGTGCGGGCTGCGATTGGAGCGCTGCAGGCGCGGGAGGCAAGGATTGGATAGGAGTAGTTGTTTATGAGCTCGCCTGTATTGCCGGACGCATTGGGGCATTTCGGGCCGTACGGCGGCCGTTATGTGCCCGAAGTACTGATGTCGCCGCTCGAGGAGCTGGAGCAGGCGTACGTCGATGCGCGGAAAGACCCGGCCTTCGAGGCTGAACTGAAGGCACTGCTGCATCACTACGCAGGCAGGCCGACGCCGCTGTACTTCGCTAAGCGGCTGACGGAGCAGTTGCGCGGCGCGCAGATCTGGCTTAAGCGTGAAGACCTGCTGCACACGGGCGCACACAAGATCAATAACTGCCTGGGGCAGATATTGCTCGCGCAGCGAATGGGAAAGAAGCGCATCATCGCGGAAACGGGCGCGGGTCAGCACGGGGTGGCTACCGCCACGGTATGCGCGCTGTTCGGCATGCAATGCGTGGTGTACATGGGCGAAGAGGACATGCGGCGCCAGCGTCTGAACGTCTTTCGCATGCGCCTGTTAGGAGCCGAAGTGGTAGGCGTAAATGCGCGGCAGCCGGACCTTGAAAGACGCCATTAGCGAAGCGATGCGCGATTGGGTGACGAATATCGCAACCACGCACTACTTGCTCGGCTCGGCGCTGGGCGCACACCCGTATCCGATGATGGTGCGCGATTTTCACAAAGTTATCGGAGAAGAGACACGCGCGCAAGCGCTGATCCAGATCGGCCGCTTACCGGACACGGTCATCGCGTGCGTTGGCGGCGGCAGTAACGCGATCGGCATCTTCTATCCGTTCGTTCAGGACGCAGGCGTGAAGCTGGTGGGTGTGGAGGCGGGCGGCCGCGGCAACCAGCTCGGAGAGCACGCCGCGCGTTTCAGCGGGGGCTCTCCGGGAGTGCTGCATGGAACCTTCAGTTATCTGCTGCAGGACGAGCACGGGCAGGTTGGACTGACGCACTCCGTGTCAGCCGGCTTGGATTATGCCTCGATCGGGCCGGAGCACGCCTGGCTGCATGATCAGAAGCGCTGTGTGTACGTTTCGGCCAGTGACGGCGATGCTCTAGATGCGGCGCTCAGGCTGGCGCGGACGGAAGGCATTATTCCAGCGCTCGAGTCGTCGCACGCGGTGGCGGAAGCGATCCGGCGGGCGCCGCTCGAGGCGGGATCGGTTTATGTCGTAAACGTCTCGGGACGGGGAGATAAAGACATGGACATCTACCGCGAGAATATGCCGGAGTTGGATAGGTAGGCGCGCGATGGTTCGGACAGCGACTCGCATCAGTAACCTTTTCGCCGGCAAGCGAGCTGCGGGAGAGAAGGCGTTCATCGCATATCTCACGGCCGGCGATCCGGATCCTTCGCAGACAGTGGACCTAGTGCTCGCCCTGGAACGCGGCGGTGCCGATCTGATTGAGCTGGGTGTTCCCTTCTCCGACCCGATCGCGGATGGTCCGGTGATTCAACGCGCTTCGGAGCGTGCGCTGCAAAGCCGGCATGACGCTCGACGTGCTTGTTGCGAAAGTCCGCGGATCCGCCAGCAATCCGAGATTCCGCTTCTGTTGTTCAGCTACATGAACCCGCTATTGCGGTATGGTTTCGACAGGCTCGCGTACCATGCGGCGGAAGCGGGTGTTGATGGCGTGCTGATGACCGATCTGTGTATCGAAGAAGCGGGTGAGCCGGTGAGGCAATTGCGCGCGCACGGGTTGGACACGGTGTTTCTGGCCGCGCCTACCAGCACGGAGCGCAGGCTGAAACTGGTTGCCGAGCATTCCTCCGGATTCGTGTATCTGGTTTCGCGAACAGGGCGTGACGGGCGAACAGGCCTCGCTTTCGGATTCCGCGGCACGGTTGACGCAGAGAATGCGCGCCCTGACCTCGCTGCCGCTTGCGGTCGGCTTTGGTATCAGCAGTCCGGCACAGGTAGCTGAAGTTGCTCAGCTCGCCGACGGAATCGTGGTTGGCAGCGCACTGGTGAAATGCATCGAAGCGCACGCGGATAAACCTGGGCTGGCGGGCGAATTGGAGCGCTTCACGCGGACTTTGACGCAACCGCTCGGTACACGGCGCGCATGAAGCATCTGTCGCTTGAAGACCTGGCGCGCTGCCGCGAGAAAATCGATCAGATCGATATACGGCTGCTCGAGCTTCTGAACGAACGCACGGCGATCGTTGAGGAGATCGGGCACATCAAGCAAGAGCTCCGCATGCCGGTTTACGAGCCGAAGCGGGAAGACCAGGTATTTGCAAACGTGCTGCGAAATAACCGCGGCCCGATGCCGGCCGATGCGGTCAAGCGAATTTTTGAACGCATCATCGATGAAATGAGAACAGTGCAAAAGTTGAAAATTGAAGGAACCAACCCGGACCGGGAACAGCAGTCATGTTAGTGGTCATGCAGGAAGGCGCAACGGAGCGCCAGACCGAAGCCGTGATCCACCGGCTGGTGGAGATGGGCTTTACCGTCCATCGGTCCACCGGGGTTGTGCATACGGTGCTCGGGGGAGTAGGTCCGGTCGACGACTTCGATCCTGTCGCTTTCGAAGTGATGGAGGGTGTGAAGGAGTGTCACCGGATCGTTTCGCCGTATAAGCTGGCGAGCCGCCACTTCAAACCCGCCGGAACCAGGATAGGGTCGGTGCGGTAGAGATCGGCGGCCCGGGTATTGTGGCGATGGCGGGACCCTGCAGCGTGGAGAACGAACGAGCAGATCGAGGCTTCCGCAGAGATGGTGGCGCGCGCCGGTGCAAAAGTGATTCGAGGCGGCGCATTCAAGCCGCGCAGTTCGCCTTACAGCTTCCAAGGGATGGGTGAGGACGGTCTGCGCATTATGCGTGCCGCGGCGGACAGGCATGGTTTGCTGGTCATCAGCGAAGTGATGGACCAGGTGCAAATCCCATTGCTGCTTGAATACGCGACATTCTGCAGGTGGGTGCGCGCAACATGCAGAATTTCAATCTGCTGCGCGAGCTGGGGAAAATCCGAAAGCCAGTCTTGCTGAAGCGCGGAATCGCCGCAACCATCGAAGAGTTGCTGCTTTCGGCCGAATACATAATTTCGGGCGGAAACTACGACGTGATTTTGTGCGAGCGCGGCATTCGAACCTTTGAGACCAGCACCCGCAACACGATGGACATAGCCGCCATTCCTGTCCTGCGGCGGCTGACGCACTTACCTGTCATTGCCGATCCTTCGCATGGCACCGGTAAGCGGGATTATGTGCATGCCGATGGCGCGCGCCGCTGTGGCCGCCGGCGCCGATGGCCTGCTTGTGGAGGTCCATCCCGATCCCGATCACGCCGTGAGCGACGGTGCTCAAACGCTTCTATCCAAAGCAGTTTGCGGAAATGATGACGCAGGTGCAAGCGATCGCGAATGCGATCGGCGAGAGCTGCGTAACCCTGTGTGCAGGCGATGAATAAGACAGTTGCCATCGTCGGGTTGGGTTTGATCGGCGGCTCTTTCGCGCTAGCTCTGCGCGAAGCAGGGTTCGAAGGCGAGATTATTGGGCGTCAGTTCGCCGCCGGCGATAGAAGCGGGTTTGCGCGGGTGCGATCTCCGCGGGGTTTCCCTTAGCGGAAGCGGCGGACGTTGCAGATCTGATCTATCTGGCACAGCCGGTTGACCGGATCCTACAGACGCTCGAGGTGCTGGGACCGTTGGTACGGCCTGGATGCCTGGTCACAGACGCGGGGAGCACGAAAAAGGACTATAGTCGAGAAAGCGCAAGAGCGCTGTACCTTCGGCGCAATTTCTCGGCGGACATCCTCTGGCCGGCAAGGAACAGCGCGGGGTGGAAGCCGCTGATGCCGGTCTGTTTTCGGGGAGACCATACGTCCTCACGCCGGCGGGAATGATGTGGTCGGCCTCGATTGCATTCGCGAGTGGCTGGCGCGTATGGGGGCGCACGTAATGTGAGATGTCGCCGGAAGATCATGACAGAACAGTTGCGCTTACGTCCCATGTCCCCCAACTCATCTCGACGGCATTGGCGCTCAGCTGGCGAAACGAAGCAGAATGAGCAACTTGCAAAGGTCTTCGGCCCGGGATTGTTGGATATGACTCGGCTTGCTTTGAGCATGGCGGACTCTGGGAGGGCATTTTAGAAACCAATAAAGAGAACGTTCAGAATGGCTTAAAAGCTTTTGCGGAATAGCTTGTGAAGCGATCAGGCGCGATAGGTAAACCGGATTTGGCGGAGCTGGTTCAGTCTGCCTCAACTTTTCCAGGTGAGCTTCGTAAGCCGCCTATAATGGAGTTAGGTTTGCGAATTATTAAAGAGAGCCCGAAATTTTCCCTGCACAAAGAATGTATTAACTGAATATAATCGAAGACTCAATAGGATTCAATTGTGACTTCCCTCGCGTCTGCAGTGCGGAATGTATTGCTGTCGGTTCCCGAAGTAAGCCGGCTGACTTCGGTGCGCCGGGCGACATCTTGTTCTCGCAAGGGCCAGCCAGCCGATTCGATCTATTTCCTCGAGGAGGGTCTGGTGAAGCTGACCAGAACGAACCGAAGCGGAGGCCGCATAATTCTCGCAATCTGTGGGCCCGGTCAGATGATCGGCGAAGAGGCGTCTGGCAGAGACGCGAGCTGTCTACAACGCCGAAGCGGAGGTGTTGACGCCAGCCACTGCTCTTGCGCATACCCGAGGGAAAGCATGACTGCGGCGATGGCCGAGCAATCCAGAAGTGGGCAGCGCGCTAGTCAGCTTATCTGCTGCAGACGCGAGCTGGCCTTGGCACAGAAAGTAGAGATGCTGTGCCTGCACGACGTGGAATACCGGATTCTGTACTACCTTGCGGAGCTGTCGACACTGGTAAAGCCGCCGGAGGATGGGGAAGGCTAGCAGATTCCGATCACGCAACTGGAACTGGCAGATCTGATCGGCGCGACGCGCGAAACCACTTCCACCACTTTGAATCAGCTGGAGCGGCGAGGATTGGTGAAGCTGTCCCGGCGGTTATTAACTGTTCCTTCTCCCGTAACACTGCGTGCGGCACTGCAGGCGACAAGGATTGCACCCGGCGAACGGCAACGCAGGGCGTCGTAAGTTAGCCAGCGTTATCTGCCACGCGCGGTAGTACTAGAACACTAATTTCGCAGCTCTAAGACTTGATTTAATGTTATCTCTTGATGCCAACCGGCTATCTGTTACAGTGTATATGCAGATTTTCCGATGCAAGCTGGTTGTATTCCTGCGAGCCCAGAGCGATTCAGGGGGGCTCCGTCTCTCCTGTGATCTCACCCGGGTGAACGGGCATTCATCTCGCATCAATTAACAGGAGATAAGTAGTGAGAGAAAAAGGTGTTGTGAAATGGTTTAACGCCGCTAAGGGCTATGGATTTATCCAGCGCTCGAACGGCGATGATGTGTTCGTGCACTTTTCGGCGATCCAGATGAATGGTTACCGGACGCTGGAAGAGGGTGCGGAGGTTGAGTTCGAGGTGAAGCGCGGGCCGAAGGGTCTGCAAGCCGAGAACGTAGCCCGTCCGTAGGTATAAAACCAGCATAGCTAAAGGCCGCCGCGATCGCAGAGCGTCGCGGCGGCCTTTCTGTTTTTAGTCCGTCCAGGCAGCTGTTCAGCAGGCGATAAGGTGAAGTCATGCATTATCGAAAACTGGGCACGACGGAAGCGGAAGTCAGCGAGATCGGATATGGCGCTTGGGGCATCGGCGGCAATCAATGGCAGGGCGGCAGAGACGACGAATCGATGCGAGCGCTGAAGCGGTCGTTCGAACTGGGCGTGAATTTCGTCGACACGGCGCTCGCTTATGGCGACGGGCACAGCGAGCAGCTGGTTGGGCAGGCGGTCCGCGACAGCTTTCCACAAGTATTTACGTCGCGACCAAAATTCCGCCGAAGAATCGCATCTGGCCGGCCTCGCCGCGATACGCCGATCTCGAAGTGTTTCCGTACGATTACATCTTCGAATGCACCGAAGCAGAGCCTGCGGAATCTCGGAGTCGAGCAGATCTATCTTCAGCAGTTCCATGTCTGGACGGATGCCTGGACGCAACACGGACGAGTGGCGGCGCGCGATCGAAGATCTGCGGAGCAGCGGGAAGGTTCGTTACTTCGGCGTTTCGATCTCCGAACACGATCCGGATTCGGCGTTGGAGGCGGTCAAGACGGGACTGGTCACTGCGGTTCAGGTGATCTACAACATCTTCGACCAGAGCGCCGGAGAAAAACCTGTTTCCGCTGTGCCAGGAGATGAAGGTTGGCGTGCTGGCGCGCGTGCCGCTGGATGAAGGCGGGCTGACGGGGACGATCACGGAAGATACGACAGTTCGAGCCGGGCGAATTTCGGGAATCGTACTTCCGGGGCGATCGCAAGAAGCAGGTAGTGGAGCACGTGGAGGCGCTGAAGCGGGACCTGGCCGGAGTGCCGGGCACGCTGCCGCAAATCGCGCTGCGCTTCTGCTTGTCGCATAAAGCCGTGACCACGCGTCATTCCGGGCATGCGGCGCATCGCGACGGTCGAGAGCAGCTGCCGCGCGGCGGCGGCGGGCATGCTGGATGCAGCGGACGCTGGCGATTCTGAGGCGGCATCGCCTGGAACCGCAACTTCTATCGAATAGCAGTGAGCGGCCTATGCGCATCGCGATTCTTTCCGACATTCATGACAACCTGTGGAATCTGGCGGTGGCCATGGATGCCATCGGAAGGCAGCGATGCGCTGATCTGCTGCGGCGATCTGTGCTCGCCGTTCGTGATCGACGAGCTGGCGAAGATTCGAGCGAGAGATTCACATCGTGTTCGGAAACAACGATGCGGACCTGTTCCGGATCACGACCAAGGCTGCTCAAGAAGCCCGAACGTGCATATCCATGGCGAGTTTTTCGAGGCGAGTTTGGACGGCAAGCGGTTTGCAGTGAATCATTTCGATACCATGGCGAGACCGATGGCGAAATCCGGCAGATTACGATGTGGTCTGCTTCGGGCACAATCACGAGTTCGAGATCTCGCGCGAACGCGAATGCCTGCTGATCAATCCCGGGGCCCATGGGCGCGAAGTTCATGGGCGCAAAGTTTCAGCGGCAAGGGACAGGATGTAACACCGACATTTGTCATTTACGATACGGCGCTGCGACTGACACGCGGAAAGCCTGCGGCGATTCGTCACGCCGGAATGCCGCGCACGCGGACGATTCAGCCGGACTGCTAGGTCGCGCTAAACGGGATCGTAGGCAGCGCAGTTACCAGACGCGGCACGCATTTGCGCGCACCATGGGCTGACCCACTTTACAGCCGAACGCCTCGCCGAACTGCGGCAGGTTGGCGACAACGCCGTTGATGCGGTATTCGATCCGGCGAGTGCGGGTCGGTAATGGCGCGCATGCGCTTCGCTTCCGGTGCGCTCATCGCCGCAGGCCCATTGCGCCATGCCGACGAAGAAGCGCTGATCGGGCGTGAAGCCCGTCGATCGGCTGCAAGTCCTGTCCGTCCGTCGCGTGTTTCCAGGCGATATAGGCGAGCAGCGTGCCGCCGAGATCGGCTACGTCCTCGCCCAGCGTCAGGCTGCTGTTGATGTGGATATCGTCGACGACGACGTATTGCGCGTATTGATTGCGCACGCAAGCGACGCGCTCTTCGAATGCCTTGGCGTCGGCCGGAGTCCACCAGTCCCTGAGGTTGCCCTTGGCGTCGAACTGGCGGCCTTCGTCGTCGAAGCCATGCGTCAGCTCATGGCCGATGGTGGCGCCGGTATTGCCGTAATTCGGAGCGGCGTCCATTTTCGGATCGAACAGCGGCGGCTGCAAGAACGCCGGCCGGGAAATTGATGTCATTCATCTGCGGATCGTAGTAGGCGTTCACGGTCGGCGGACGTCATGTCCCACTCGCTGCGATCGACCGGCTTGCCGATCTTGGCAAGCTCGCGGTGCTCTTCGAACGCTGCCGCGCGCTCAACGTTGCCGGCGAAATCGCCGGGTTCACATCGACACGGAGCTGTAGTCGCGCCACTTGTCGGGATAGCCGATCTTGTTGACAACGGCGTGCAGTTTCTCAAGCGCCTGCTGCTTGGTCGGCGTCGCTCATCCAGGTCAGATCTTTGATGTCGCGGCCCATTTCGGCTTCGATCTCCTGCGTCACTTTCAGGGCGTCCTGCTTCGTTTGCGGCGAGAAGTCTTGCGCGACGAACACCTGGCCGAGAGCTTCGCCGAGCTGCGCGATCGACCAGGCGCGTGCAGCGTTTCCAGCGCGGTGGCATCTGCTGGACACCGCGCAGGTACTTGCTGTAGAAATCGAAGTTCTCGTTTACGAATTTCGATGAGAGATAGGGCGCTTCGGCGTGAATCAGGTGCCAGCGCAGATAGGCGCGCCAGGCCGCAAGGTTCTGCTGTTCAAGCTCGCGTATTGAGCTTCATTGAAGAACTTCGGTTCGGTGACGTTGACCACGGTTGAAAGACCGGGCGCGCCGACGGCTGCCGAGATAGGTGTCCCAGTCGAAAGCCGGGACGCGTCTGGCGCAGATCTCGCAGCGACATTTTGTGCTTCAGGTTGTAGGGATTGCGCTTCTCGACACGGGTCAGAGAGGCCTTGGCCAGCGCGGTTTCGAGTGTCCATGACGGCTTGCGCATCCGCCTGGGCATCGGGCGCTGATTCGCCGATCAGCTGAAGCATGCGCTGCACGTGCTCGACGATAGCGCTGCCGGATCTCCTGGGATTTAGCATCGGTTTTGGTGTAGTAGTCGCGATCGGGCAAGGCCGAGGCCGCCGGCTACCGCGAAGGCGATCATCTGAGACGAGTTGTCGAAATCCTGATTGGAACCAAAACCGAACAGCACGCCGCGATCGATGCCGCTGCCGGTGCTGTGAGCCGATATAAGCGGCGATGTCGTTCGACGGACTTCAGCGCGGCGATGCGGCGAGCGCGGGCTCGAGCGGCTTGCGCCGGCCTGCTCAATCGCGCCTTCGTCCATGCAGGCGTGGAAGAAATCGCCGATTTTCTGCTCATTGGCAGTGCGCGACGGCGTCGGACTTTGCGAGCCTGCTCGAGAATGCCCCACAGGAAAGCGCTGGTTTTCGTTCGTCAGCTTGCGAATAGACGTCCCAGCGCGCCTGATCGGCCGGAATGGGATTCAGCTTGTTCCAGTTCCCGCAGGCGTACTTGATAGAAGATCGGTGCACGGGTCGGCCGATCTTGTCCATGAACTGCGGTGTCGAGGGCGGGAGTATAGGGCAGAGACGTCAGCGGAGTCTCCTGGGCGAAAGCGGTAGCCGGAATGAGGCGGAGGCGAGCAAGAGGAGTGCCAATCGCATGAGTGTGATTGTGCCAGAGGGCTTTCGGCAGCTTCAAACCTGCTCGCGAACCAGGAAAGATATTTCTCGAGGCCGTCGGCGACTGGGCACGGCGATAATTTCGGGCGTGTCATAGCTGTGCAGCTTCAGCAATGCGCTCGCGAAGCGCCGGGAAGCGCGGTTGCGGTGGTTTTGATGAGCAGCAGCACTTCCTCGGGCCGTCTCGATGCGCGCCTTGCCAGCGATAGATGCTGCGAATCGGCGGAAGGACGTTCACGCAGGCGGCGAGGTGCTCTTCGACCAGAGCGTCGGCGATGCGCAGAGCCTCGTCGCCGTTGGCGCAGGTGCAGAAAACAAATACAGAATCTGTCATAAGTGGCTCGATTTTGCTGGACGTTTAGTTCAAACAAGTTTATAAAGATATGTAAGGGAACACTTTCAAGATGTTTCGCAGCTACCTCCGCCCCGTTGCTGCCGTGGCGGCGCTTGCCGGGCTGGCGGCTTATGCGACGATGATGTTGCGCGGGCCGCAGGGGCTGAGCGCCCTCGGCGGAGAAAAGGCAGGAGATTCGCGCGCTGGAGGAACAGAACGCGGATCTGCAGCGCGACATCGATGCAAAGAAGCAGCGTATCGAGAAGCTGAAGAACGATCCCGACACCCAGGCACTGGAACTCGAGAAGCTGGGTTTTCTCCACGCGCACGACACCCAATTCAAGATCACCGGACAGCACGTCGCAACGAAGCCGGCCAGGCGGGCGAGACCGGGGCGGCTGAGCCCAATGCGAACTCGGCTGCGGGACCTGATCGCAAAAAGCCCTGACGCGGCTCTAGCGTCAGGCTGCATCCTCTGCTGAAGCGGCGACGTTAAGCGCGGTACGAATTACGGCCGCGATCTGGCGAATCGTCTCTTCTTCCGCCAGCAGCACGCGGTGAGGCAGCCAGAAAGCATCCTGACACGCACGCTTCCGCAATCGGGCAGGGCGTCACGCGGCATGCCGCCTTCTGGAACAGCGGATTCTGGTAGAGCGTATGCGGATAGAAAGGCGTGCATGGAACGCCGGCGGCCGCAGCCGGCCCTGAAATTCGTCGCGCGTCGTTGGCACGATCGGGACGCAACGCGCCCGAGCATCAGATAACAGCTGTTTCTGCGTGACTGTCTGCGGTGACTGCTCCTGCCAGACGATATCCGGAACGTCGGAAAGCAGCTTTCGAAGCAGGCGAGCGTTGGCGGTGCGGGTTTCGATTTGCTCGTTCAGACGCTCGAATTGCGCGATCAGAACGGCGGCCTGAAAAGCGGTGAGGCGGAAATTGGTGCCGAGCCGATCGTGATCATAGAAACTCGTGCCCCGCAATGCGTCCGCAATTTGCGAGCGGAACGGGCAGCGTTCGGCGAAAGTCGGGATCGGAGGTGACCAGCATGCCGCCTTCGCCGGCAGAGAGCACCTTGCCGTTCTGAAAGCTGAAGGAGCCGGCGACGCCGAAGCTGCCGGCCCGCCTGCCATTCCACTCGGAGCCTTGGGCGTGCGCGGCGTCTTCGATCAGAAGCAGATCATGGTCGCGGCAGATGCCGCTCAAGCGCTCATATCTGGCACATCAGCGCCCCCGAAATGAACGGCCATGACGGCTTTGGTGCGCGGCGTGATCGGCTTCGCCGAACCTGCTCAGGATCGATGTTGAAGGAATACGGCTCGATATCGACGAAAACAGGCGTAGCGCCCAGCTCGCGATACAGCGGTTGCAGTCGAGATGAACGAGATGGCGGGAACGATGACTTCGTCTCCCGGGCCGATGCCGAGAGCCGTTAACGCGAGTTCGAGCGTGACAGTTCCATTGAACGCGCTGATGCCGAAAGCCGCGTGCTGATAGGCGGCGAAACTCTTTTCGAACTCCGTCGACGAAGGGGTGAAAGCCGCCCCATTGCGGGCTTTCAAGAACCATTCGCAGCAGTTCGGCTTCGCGCTCGCCGGATTGCGGCCAGGAAGGAGATCATGCATGTAAGGAAGCTGCTTTCAGTTTAGACAACGCGGACTGGACCGGCACGCATGTCAGAATTGGGGCAGATGACTGTTTACGAAGAACGTAAGGACGATCTGGAGCGCTACGAATTCATGATGGGCCGGGAACGCGGGCGGCTAGCGGTCACTATGGATTGCATCACGGACGCTCTGGTGCTGGTGGGCAGCACGGCGTGTATTGTCAGAGTGTGCGTCAATTGGGCAAGCCTGCCATGGATATTCAACTGATCACGAAGAGCCTCATCGACGCAAAAGAGCTGATCAGTAGCGTCCTCGAGCAAGCGCGAAAGCTCCGGAAGCGAGAAGCCGATTAGAGCCTCTGTTAGAAACGGATTGCGCTCTTTCTCTCTGCCGATAGTGGTGTTCTGCCCGTGTCCTGGAATCACAAGCGTATCGTCAGGTAACGGCAGTAAACGGGTTTTGATGGACGAAAGTATCTGGCGCGAATTGCCGCCCGGCAAATCGGTGCGTCCGATCGAATCGCGGAACAAAGTATCGCCCGCAATCAGCTTATTCTCGGCCGCTATCCAGACAGACAGACTGCCTGGGGTGTGTCCGGGCGTTTGCAGAATCTGAAAGGACGAGTCGCCCAGCTTCAGAACCGTCGAATCGTTAGCCTCAACGTCGACTTCGGCACGCGGCGGCGTTTCCACGCCAAGCCACTTCGCCTGCATATCGAGCATGTCGAGTAGCATCTTGTCGCGCTCATCCATATAAATGGGCGCCTGTGTCAGGGCCCGCAGCTTCTGCGCGCCCGCCACGTGATCGATGTGGGCGTGGGTGATGACAATGGCCTGAACCTTGAGCCGATGCTCGTCGAGGATCGCTGTGATCTTCTCGACTTCATCTCCCGGATCGATGACAATGGCCTGGCGCGATCTGCTCGTCTCCGAAGATCGAGCAATTGCATTGCAGTAATCCTACCGGAAGAATGAAATGAAGCATGCCGCTATCCCGAGTGTAGCGGTGCGGGAAGTGTCAGGGCAGCGGGAATTATGATACAGTGCCGCGATATCAGGGAGGATCGATGAAGCTCGAAACCTTCGGCGCGGCGCTTGCACTCGCAATGACTTGTACGTTGTGGGGACAGGCGTTCGACCCCAACACTCCGGACGGTGCGATGGTAGCGCAGATCCAGAGCACGACAGATCCCGCACAGAAGCAGACATTGCTGGAGGAGTTCGTCCAAAAATTCCCGACCAGCAAACAGGCAGGCTGGGCCTGGGGTCAGTTGCAGGCCAATTACCTGCAGGGGCAACAGTACGACAAGGCGCTGGCGGCGGGCGAAAAGTCTCTTGCCGCGGATCCGGACTCAACCGAAGTCGCCTACAACAATCTGAAAGCGGCAGAGGCGAAGGCGGACCCGGACGCAGTCGCTAAATGGGCAACTGAGACTTCAAAAGTGGCCCGCAAGGAAGAAGCCGCAGCAGCGGGAGATAAAACACGCCTGGATTATGCGAAGCAGGTGGATACCTACACGGAATACGCAGTCTATGCCATGTCGCTGAAGACGACGGATGCGGGCAAGATTGTCGAACTGGTAGAGTCGCTCGAGCAGCGGAACGCACAAAGCCCGTACCTTGCCAAGGCGTACGGCCGTTACCTGAACGCACTGCGCCAGACCGGGCAGGGCGCGAAGGCGGGGGCTGACGCGGAGCAGCAGTTGCAGCGGGACCCCTCGAACGAGGACGTATTACTCTTCGCCGCAGATTACAACCGCGACAAGAAAGACAACGCGAAAGCCATTACGTATTCGTCGAAACTGATCGAAGTGATGCAAAGCAAGCCGAAACCCGAGGACGTAAGCGATGCCGACTGGCAAAAGAAGAAACAGACGACAATGGGCGTGGCGTACTGGATAGAAGGAGTCAGCTACAACAATCAGCAGCAGTACACGCAAGCGGACAAAGCTCTACGGCAGGCTTTGCCACTCGTTAAGACAGATGACCAGTTGCTCCCAATCGTTTTGTTCCAGTTAGGCGTGGCGGACTTTGAGGTCGGAAAGACGACGAAGAATCGCGCGATGCTGCAGGACGCACTCAAGTTTTCGCAGCAATCGGCGGCTCTCAAGAGCCCGGTTCAGACGGACGCGGCGAATAACGTAAAGGCCATCAGCCATTCACTCGGGCCGGCACACAAATAGATCAGCGCGAATCGATATCGGACCACTTCTGGTTCCGTGCCCGCCGTGCGGCATAACAAAGGAAGCAGGTCACAGCGCCAAAGACGCAGCAAATAGGGATCGCGAAACCCGGCACGATCCAGGGAGGATCCCGAAACATCGTACTGAACCCGGTGGCGAGTGCCGCCGTGCCCAGGCCGCCCGCAATAAAGTAGGTTCTCCAAAGCGCCTCGATGCCGTACAGAACTACGGCCGCCCCGATCAGCCACAGACTGCGAGCGGAAGGCGAAAGCCGCAGCAGAAAATACGCTCCTACCGCCACTGACGCGCTCCCAACCAGAACCGGATAGATACGGCCCGGCCAAAGGAATTCGCAATAGATTGCGAGGACGCCGAAGATGATCAGCACGAATGCAGTATTCGGCCCGATGACCGGGCTGGATGAGAGCGGCGGCAATCTACGAAAGCTCGGGCGCGGTCAAACTTCCCTGCTGATCCTGTGCCTGTTCATCACCTTCGAAATAGAGCGGAACCTCAAACCAAAACGTAGCGCCAGGAGCAGGTTTGTTGTTGAAAGTCCCGATCTTCCCGCCCATGATGTTCACCAGCTGCTTGCAGATCGCTAGCCCAAGACCCGTTCCGCCGAAGCGGCGGCGCGTCGTACCGTCGGCTTGGAAGAAGGCTTCGAAAATGCGGTCCCGGACCGATTCTTCAACACCGATTCCCGAGTCGATGACCTCACAGCGGAGGAAGTTTCGGTTTTCGAGCATGGACAGCCGGGTGTGGACGCCGCCCGTGAAAGTGAATTTGATGGCGTTTGCGATCAGATTCGTCAGGATCTGGCGGAACCGCACGCAATCGCCATAGACAAAGGCCGGCACACGGGCATCGATTTCAAACGTCAGCGGGAGATTCTTCGCGGTCGCGCGAAGGCGCAGGAGCTTGATTACCGCCTTGAGGCTCTCGTGCACATCAAAGCGCGACCGTGTAATTGCAAGCCTGCCGGCATCGATCTGAGATAGGTCCAGCAGATCGTTGATGATGGTCAGCAGATCGTTCGAACATTGACTGACTGCATCGGCATATTCGCGCTGGTCAGCAGTCAGTTCAGTGCTCTTGAGTAGACTGATCATCCCCATGATTCCGTTCATCGGTGTGCGGAGCTCATGGGAGGTGTTGGCCAGAAACTGCTCCTTCAGTTGTGTTGCCTCCCGCGCCAGACGGAGTGCGGTGCTGAGCTCCTCATTTTTTTGCTGCAGTGCCCGCGCCGATTCGAGAAGGGTCTGCTCCGCGTGCTTGCGCTCCGTCACGTCACGCGCGATGCTTTGCACAAGCGCCGGATGCCCCTTCCGGTAGATCACGCGCAGGCTGACTTCCAAATAGCGAACGACGCCCGTTCGCGTCAGAACCGGCAGCTCCTCATGCTGGCTGTTGCTCCCGCCCAGGTGAGCGCGAATGATATCGAGAAGACGGCCGCGCGCCTCCGGAACTACCAGTTCATCGAAGCTCTTGCCTAATACTTCACCGCGCGAATATCCGGTCAGGTGTTCCGCCGCTCGGTTTGCAGCAAGGACTTTGCCTTTCAAATCGTGCAGCAGAATGACGTCGTTCGCATTTTCAAACAGCTCGCGATACCGCTCTTCGCTCGACCGGAGGGCCTCCTCGGTAATGCGGCGCACCGTTTCGTCATAAACAAGGAGCACTCGCGCGTCACGTCCTCGAAGTTCGATGCGGGAAGAGATCAGGCTCACTACCACTTCGTGCTTGTCGGCGCTCAGATGCACCACGGGTCCGATTGAACTGCTTGGCTTGCGCAGCTCCGATACCAGACGATCTCGATCCGTCAGGGGTGGTGTGAACAGATCGAGCACGGAGAGCGACCGCATTTCACGGCGGGTATGCCCGTAGAGCGCAACGGCGGCGTTGTTCGCTTCGAGAATATTGAGCGAATCCGCAGAATAGACAAGTCCGGGAATGGGGTATGTCAGAAAGACGGTCTCATAACAAACGAGCTGCGTTTTCAGATCCTCGACGAGAACCTCGAGTTCCGCAACGCGGGAACGCAGTTGTTCAACTTCCGGATCTTCACCATGACCGGAAATCTCCGCAGTCGATAGAGACTCTTCCCAGCCTTTAGGCATTTAAACCCATACTGTACCAACGATTAGGCTTAGCGGCACGGATGTTCTTAACATTGATCAATTTCGGACACATTTTCGTGGGCGTCGAGCCCACAGCCCTCTTTTCATACACATCGCGCCGTTCACAGCGGGGGCAAAACCTGCTCCTTTGTTATCCTCACGGGTGCATGGCCGGGGCCGTTCTGGATGGAAAGAAGATCAGCCGCGAAATACAGGAAGAACTCAAGCCAAGAATCGAGGCTCTTCGGCTGAAGGCGCGGCCGCCCGCGCTGGCAGTCGTGCTGGTGGGCGACAACCCCGCTTCGCAAATCTACGTTCGAAGCAAAATCAAGGCCTGTCATGAACTGGGAATTCGCAGCATCGAAGTCTTTCCTCCCGGAGATATCAGCACCGATGCGCTAATTGAGCAGATCCGGCCGCTAACGGAAGATCCAACAGTCGACGGCATCCTCATTCAAGTGCCACTGCCGAAGCAAATCGATGCCGACCGGGTGAGCAGCTACGTGGACCCCATGCGCGACGTGGATGGCTTCGGCGTGTACAGCCTGGGAAGGCTGGTCTTGAATGAGCCGGCTCCGCGCGCCTGCACGCCGGCGGGCATCATGGAGATGCTCAAACGGTATCGGATTCCTATAGCTGGAAAACATGCCGTGGTGGTCGGGCGCAGCAACATCGTAGGGAAACCGATGTCCTTACTGCTGCTGCATGAGAACGCCACGGTAACGATCTGCCATTCGCGCACGCAGAATCTCGCAGAAGAGTGCCGGCGCGCGGACATCTTAGTGGCAGCAATTGGAAAAGCCGGTGCGATCACTACCGACCACATCAAGCCGGGTGCAGTCGTGATCGACGTGGGCATGAACCGGCTTACCGACCCGGCTCTCATCCATCGCCTCCTTGGACACGATTCCGCGCGCATGAGTGCGTTTGCAAAGAACGGCAGCGCGCTCGTGGGAGATGTGGAACCTAAAGCTATGCAGGAGCTTTCGTCCGCGTACACGCCGGTTCCCGGCGGAGTCGGACCGCTAACAATTGCCATGTTGATGGCCAACACGGTCCTGCTGGCCGAGATGCGCCTGGGTATTCAAAATCCGGGATGATGAAAGTAGGGCTGACGGGCGGCTATGCCAGCGGCAAAACGTTCGTGGCGGCACAGCTCGAAGGGCTCGGCTGCCATGTAATCCATGCGGACCGTCTGGGACACGCCGTGCTGGAGCCCGAAGGCGAAGCCTATCGTCCCGTCATCGAAGAGTTCGGGCGCGACATTCTGGCAGCCGATGGCACTATCGATCGAAAGAAACTTGCGTCTATTGTTTTCATGAATGCCGAGCGGCTGCAGGTCCTGAACGGTCTCGTTCATCCGGCAGTGTTCCGTTTGGAAGAGCAGATGCTTCGTGATTTCGAGCGCATTGACCCAAAGGGCATTGCGGTGATTGAGGCCGCCATTCTGATCGAAACCGGCCGCTACAAAGTCTTCGAGCGGCTGATCCTGACCGCGTGTAGTCTCGAAACGCAAATCGCGCGGGCGATGACCAGAGACAAGCTGAGCCGCGATGAGGTTCTCGCCAGGATCAACCGCCAGATGCCTCTGGAAGAAAAACTGAAATACGCCGATTACGTCATCGAGACGAGCGGATCGAAAGCGGCGACAGTCAAACAGGTCCGGCACATCTATGAGGAACTGAAAGGATTGGCTTCATGAAATTCCGTGTTTTGCTCTGGAGCTTGATTCTACTCGGGGCCTTTCTTTGGCTTACGTCCCATGCAAGTTGGAGCGTACGTTCCCTGTCTGCTCCGTTCTTTCGAGCGGGCCTGAAATGGTCGGAACCAGCCGCCGTTTACAGCGCGGGTTACACGCCCGACGAACAGAACAACATCGAAATCTACAAAAGCGCGCGACAGGCTACGGTGTTTATCACCAGCACCGCGGTGCGCCGCGATTTCTTCTTTCAGCCGGTCGCGACTCAGAGCCTGGGCTCAGGTTTCTTAGTGAACGACGCCGGCTTCATTCTTACCAATTTTCACGTGATCTCGGGCAGCAGCCGCCTGCAGGTGACGCTTTCAGACCAGAGCCAATATTATGCGACAGCGCTCGATACGGACCGCTCGGACGATCTCGCATTGATCAAGATCGCGCCGAAGAAAAAGCTTCCTTTTCTGCGCCTCGGTGATTCCGACCGGCTCGAAGTCGGCCAGAAAGTGCTGGCGATTGGCAATCCGTTCGGGTTGGAGGGAACCTTGACGGTCGGCGTCGTGAGCTCGATAGGCAGAGAAATCAGCGGCGAGGGCGAGCAGCGGCTGCAAGGAATGATTCAAACCGACGCGGCCATTAACGGCGGCAACAGCGGTGGTCCGCTACTCGATTCATCCGGCTCGGTGATCGGCATCGATAC
The DNA here is from genome assembly GCA_963846185.1 of uncultured Acidobacteriaceae bacterium. Classification (GTDB taxonomy): domain Bacteria; phylum Acidobacteriota; class Terriglobia; order Bryobacterales; family Bryobacteraceae; genus Bog-105. Next base: position 132,049 of record CAWJVA010000004.1, read on the forward strand.
CGCCATACTTGGCCAGACCAACATTGGCATCGGATTCGCGTTGCCCATCAATCGCGCGAAAGTGCTATTAAGCGATTACCAGGCCGGGCGCGTTACGGAACGGCCCCGAATCGGGATCACGGTGGAATACGTTGCCGGCGACTTAGCGGAAGCGCTCGGTCTCCCCGCTCGGGGCGGATTGCTGGTGCAACGTGTCGTGCGAGGCTCGTCGGAAGATTATGCCGGGGTTCGCGGTGCTCGTGAAATAGTCGATATCGGCAACGTGGAGCTGGGCATTGGCGGCGATTTGATTCTGGCCATCGACGGCAAGCCGGTGACCCGGCAGGATGCTCTTGTTCAGGCGTTTTCCCAGAAACATGTCGGCGACACGATCGTTCTGAATATCTTCCGGAACGGACGAACCATGAACCTGCCGGTCAAACTCCGCCAATCACCCCCGGACTTGACTTGACTCTCGCCATTCATCTTTTTTGTCCACGGCTTCGCCTGTGGCAAATGGATTGAAGTCCGTCCCGTAATCGAAATAGTCCACGTTCTCCGCGCGCTTGAGCGCGTTCACCACAACGTACGTGATGGGCGTCATTAGCGTCTCGTACACAACCTTGATCAGGTAACCGGACACGATCAACTGGATCAGAACTCCCGTTGGCCGTGAACCGTAGAACCCGACAAAGATCACGATAGTGGTGTCGACTGCCTGGCCCACCACTGTGGAACCAATGGTTCGTGTCCACAGATACCGTCCCTTCGTCAGCAGCTTCAACTTGGCGAGAGTGAACGAATTCGCAAACTCGCCGCACCAGTAAGCAACCAGGCTCGCCAGGACGATTCGTCCGACCGGCTTAAAGATCGTCGCGAATGCAACTTGGTCCGTGTACTCGGGCGCAGGCGGGATGATCACAGCAATATAAGTCAGGGCAACCAGCACGAAACAAGCAAAGAAGCCATACCAGATAGCGCGCCGGGAAGCAGAATAACCGTAGACCTCAGTAAAGACGTCACCAAAAATGTAAGTGATCGGAAACAGCATCTGGGCGCAGCTCACGCGCAGATCCAGGGGAAGCAACGGGCGCAGACTGATGGCGAAAAATTTCGCCGCGATGATATTTGAAACCAGCAGAACGGTCACGAACAGCGTGATCAGGACGTCAAGGTACCGGTAACCGTGATCGCTGCGCAGAAGCGACTTGACAGTAGATTTTTCTCGCGGACCTCGCGGCTGTCCGGTCGCCTGCATCACCTGACAGTACCAGCCCTAGCCACGCGGATTGCTTTAGAATTCGATGACCGCGAGTTTTCCATCGGTAATCAGCTTGTCGCCGGTTGCGTTCGAGAGGCCTTTCGGCATGGATCTATCGGCCAATGTATAGCCTTTCACTGTTCCGGTGAACAGAAGATCATTCACGACTTTTTCGCGCTCGCGATCGATGTCGGGATCGATGCCGTGTGTGAAGGCCTTGCTTTCTCTCGAAAAGGTGATGCTGATGTCGTGTGTGGCGGCGGCCATCCACACCGGCTTGCCTTCGAATTGCTGCGATTGAAGCCAGATCCGGATGTGATGCCGCTTATCGAAGGTATTGTTCTGTTTTTCGAACGTCATGTCGGGCGGCCGGCCGTCGAGATACAGAACCGACATCGGCGCCTCGGAGTAGCCGCGGCTCTCGATCATCGCCCGCGCCGTTTCGAACTCGGAGCTTCGGTCGCGCGCCGCGGCCGCAAACCAGCCTGCGGACTGAAAGGCGTTCTGCACTTGCGCAGCGGTGCCTATAAACATCAGGTTGGTAATGTCGGAGGGCTTTGGCGGACTCTGCGCGACCGTTTGCATCGGTACGGAATTGACCAGCTTGATGAGCGGACCGGCTGGCGTTACTGGACCCACACTTTCGCCCGCAGACGGCCAGGGCCAATCCAAGGCCTGGGTCAGTTTCACCTTCAGCTCAACTCCGGGTTTGTAATCGATTGAAGGGTCTGCCTGCTTGAGCAACGCTCCCTTGACCGAGGACAACAGCCCGGCCAGCGCCTCATGCTGGTTCGCAAGCTTGCTGATACCTTGATCGAGTCTTGCTTCATACGTCTGCGACGGCATGATGCCCGTGATGAGACCGGCCGTGTTCACCGCTTCGCGCGCGTTGTCTACAGAGTCAAGAACACTGACGATCGGCTGCTCATGGCCCTGCCGGTCGATCAGCTTCGTAAACACCAGCCGTATACGTTGCTGCCTTCTCAGTGGACCCATTCGCGGCCGGCTGCGCGGCGTTCGCATCCGCCGTTGTGCCGATCACGCGAGTGCCCGCCGGGATGATCGGCGTCCCATTGACCACTGCCGGCGCGATCATCACCCCCTCCGCCGGTTGGCCGGATGGCTTGTCGCTGCTGACCTCAGATGTAAGGCGGATGTCTAAAATTGTGCCTGCCGGGACCACAGCGCCGCTCAGCGACGCGGCCAGGAATAGCATCTGCGCGGCGGCAATACGCAAGAGAATCTTCATACTGGCAGGCGGAAAGTGTTGAAGCCTATCCGGTTATAATCGGATGGTGCTTCGCGCCCCCATCGCCCTCCTGTTAGCCATCCTAGTACTTTCCGGATGCAGCGACAGTCTGCGATCAAAGGCGAAGGTGCAGGAGGCGATCATGAATCGTCTGCGCACCAGCACCGGACTCGACATGAACAACCTGGATGTCACTACCACAGCTGTGACGTTCGACAAAAATAAGGCATTTGCCACGGTAGCTTTTCATCCTAAAGGTGACCCTGCGTTGAACAGTGGAATGACCATGAGGTACACGCTCGAGGAGCGCAGCGGCAAGTGGGTTGTGGTGAACGTGGGTGACTCTCAGGGGCACGGGATGCCCGGGAGCATGCCGGCTGGCGCGGAAAATCTGCCTCCCGGCCATCCACCCGTCAATCCTGGCGGCGGAACACCGCGATGAGAACGGTGGCCGTACTTGGAGGCGGGCCTGCGGGAGCAACCGCCGCCGAGCGCCTGGCGCGCGCGGGTCTGAAGACCATTGTTCTGGACGAGAAACTCGCCTGGGAGAAGCCCTGCGGCGGCGGTATCACCTTCAAAGCGTATTCGCAGTATCCGTATCTGCTCGAAAACGAGACGCCCAAGAAATTCGTCACCGATACTCAGCTCGCCGCGCCCAAATCCGGGACAGTCCGCATCTCGCTTACGCGCCCTTTACTGATCTATTCCAGAGTCGATCTGAACGGGATGCTGCTGCGCCGTGCCGAAGCGGCCGGAGCCGCCATTGAAAAAGAGCGCGTGCTGGGCCTCGATCGTTGTTCCACCGGATGGCGCATCCGAACACGCTCCGGCAGCCTGGATGCCGATTACTGCGTGATCGCCACCGGCGCGCGCAATCCGTTGCGGGACGTAGGGACACAGTACACCGCTCAGGACACGATGTTTGCGCTCGGATACTGGGTTCCCACAGACCAGGAGCACATCGACATTCAATTTCTCCCTAAGCTGGAGGGTTACATCTGGGTATTCCCCCGCTCCGGCCATCTCTCGGTCGGAATTTGCGGCAAGGGTGAATCCGCGCAGTGTCTGCGCGCGCGCCTCGAGCGCTACATGGAAGAAAAAGGCATCGATCGCAAGCAGGCAAAATTTTACGGCCACATGTTGCCGGCACTCGAATCGCGCGGCTGGCGAAACAACCGGCTCGCCGGAAACGGCTGGATCGCGGTCGGCGACGCCGGCGGTCTGGTCGATCCGATTACCGGCGAGGGACTCTATTACGCGGTGCGCTCAGGTGATCTCGCCAGCCAGGTGGTCTTGAGTGAGCAGGAACCCGAGCGCCAGGCGGAAGCGTACCGCCAGCTCATAACTCGTGATTTTGGCATGGACCTTACGTACGGCGCAGGCTTGGCAAAACGTCTCTTCTGCGGCGCTATTCTGTTTGGCGCCGTGCCAGGCCGCATGATCGATTTTATGCGGCGGAGCCCCCGATTCTGCGAGATCATGCAGGATCTTTTCGCCGGTACCCAGCCCTACCTCGAGCTCAAGAACCGCCTGCTCCGCAACGTCAATACGACTTTGCACGAAATTCTCATGAGTTTCCTGTTCCGCAAGCTCGTGCTGGGCGAAACCCGTACATGAACGTTGCAAAATCGGACGCGCTCTTCGCCCGGGCGAAGCAGAGCATTCCGGGCGGCGTTAACTCGCCCGTGCGTGCATTCCAGAGCGTCGGCGGGGTACCACGCTTCATGGCTCGCGGCGAAGGCTCCCATCTCTTCGATGTGGATGGAAACGAGTACATTGACTACATCGGTTCGTGGGGCCCGCTTATCCTCGGCCACCGGCCCAAGCCGGCAATTGATGCAATTAGTGCGGTGCTCGAGCTGGGCACGACCTTCGGCGCGCCAACCGGCCGCGAAGTAGAGTTAGCCGAGCTCATCATCGACGCCGTGCCATCGGTTGAAATGGTGCGGCTGGTCAGTTCAGGAACGGAAGCCTGCATGTCCGCCATCCGGCTGGCGCGCGGCTTTACCGGACGTGAGCTCACAATCAAGTTTGAGGGCTGTTATCACGGCCATGTCGATTCGCTGCTCGTCAAAGCAGGTTCTGGCGTCGCGACGCTGAGCCTGCCTGATACAGCAGGCGTGCCGCCCGGTTTCTCGCAAACCACGTTGGCGCTGCCCTTCAATGATCTCGATCGCGTGGAAAATGTGTTCCGCGAAAAAGGGGACCGCATCGCCTCTGTCATCGTCGAGCCTGTCGCCGGAAATATGGGCTGCGTGCCGCCGCTTCCCGGATTTCTCGAAGGACTCCGGCGGGTCACCGAAAAATACGGCGCGCTGCTGATCTTCGATGAAGTCATGACTGGATTTCGCTTGAGCCGCGGCGGCGCGCAGGAACTGTATGGCATCCGGCCCGACCTCACCACCATGGGCAAGATCATTGGCGGAGGCTTGCCGCAGGCTGCCTACGGCGGCCGCGCCGATATCATGTCCAAAATCGCTCCCGCGGGTCCGGTCTATCAGGCGGGAACGCTCTCCGGTAATCCGGTCGCAGTCAGCGCCGGCATCGCGATGCTGACATATCTCGAGCAGCATCCGGAAATCTACGACACGCTCGAAAAATCTTCAGCCGAACTGGCCGCCGCGGTACCACAAGGAGCATGCGTGAACCGCATCGGGTCTATGCTCACTTTCTTTTTTCAGGAAGGACCGGTAAGGAACTACGAGGAAGCGAAACGCTCGGACACCGCGGCATTCGGGCGATTCTTTCACCATTTGCTCGAGCGCGGGATTTACTTTCCGCCTTCGCAGTTTGAGGCAGCCTTTGTCTCTGCGGCGCATTCGGCGCAGGACGTGGCCTATACGATTCAGGCGATCAGGGAGTTCGCCTAGCGCGTGAGTGCAGGTGCTCCCCAGCGCGTGCTGGTCACAGGCGCGGCCAGACGCATCGGCCGCGCGATTGCGATCGAACTTGCGCAAAGCGGCTTTCAAATCGCTATTCACTACAACACCTCACGCGAAGAGGCGGAGGACGCCTCCAGGCAGTGTGGGAACGCTCCGCTATTTCAAGCCGATCTTGGAAAGGTCGAAGAAATCCGCCGCCTCTTTGCCGAGGTTCGCGAACGCTTCGGCGTGCTGGATTGCCTGGTGAACAATGCCGCCCGGTTCGCTGGCATCGATCCCCTCGATATCACCGAGGCGGACTGGGACTTCATCCATGACGTGAACCTCAAGGGGACCTTCTTCTGCTGCCAGGAAGCCGCGCGGCAGATGCTGGAAACGGGCCATGGCCGGATCGTGAACATCAGCTCGCTCGGCGGAATCCGGCCCTGGGCCGAGCACGCCCACTACTGCGCGTCGAAAGCCGGGCTGATTATGCTGACCAGGGCGCTCGCGAAAGCCTGGGCGCCACAGATTTCGGTGAACTCCGTCGCCCCTGGCGTGATTCCCTTCGGAGAACGCGACGAGCAGATCGAGAAACTAATCGAAGCCACGCCCATGCGCCGGGCAGGAACGGGAAAGGACATCGCGGACGCCGTGCGTTTCTTCCTCACCGCGCCGCAGTTCATCACCGGCCAGACGCTCGCAGTAGACGGAGGGCTCAGCCAGCGGTAAGTGGAGGTTTGTTGCTTTTTGTTCCGCCATCCAGCGGAACATTGTCTGCATATCGAGCAGCTTGGCGGCAATTTATCAAAGCATCCCTTGAATGTTGCTAATTAGAGTGAGGGGTGAGAACGATTCCTGTAAAAACACTCACTGATCGGTACTTCGAATTTGTGGAAGAAGTTGCCTCAGGTGCAAACGTTCGACCGAAGCGAGCCGCTGGCGGTGTGATTTTTGCCAGCATCACCGACGCCATCGATCCAGCACTCACTGAGTCGATAGTCGCTTTTCTGGCGACATTTGCAGAATTCGATTTCCTCTCTGAGGAGCACCGATCGCAGGCGAAAATTGCCGAAATTGTAGGAGTAAGCCGCGCGAGCGTGGCCGTATTCGCGCAACAAAGGTTTCGCACATAGATAACGGATGTTCAGCATTAACGAAAACTGATTCACCAGGGCGCACGGCCAACCTGAACACACACATAATAGGGAGACACAATTTCAGGATGCGTAACCCTGACGAGCAAGAGCGATTTTTGACGGCGGGACGATTTGAGCGATGGTCCGCGAAGGACCGCCGACTCTCGATGGGAACCGTAGCAATCGTTGCGCTTATCTACTGGGTATTCGCTGCGTTGGCGTTTTTGCTTAATTTTTGGATTGCTTTTTTGGCTACGCTCCCATGGAGCTATTTCATCGTTTCTTTTACAATGCACTTGTCTCCGGCGAACCCAATAATTGAGTTCATCAATAGCAAAGAAGGGGGACTTTTCGTTTACCCGTTTCTTTGTGGCGGCCTGAACGTCGTAATTCTAATCGCAGTTATGAAGCTTGTGGTCGGGAAGAAGCCGATCACTCCGTAGTCGCGAGTAAAGAACGATGGCGGTTGGACTCTTTCGGGGAATTCAGGTCAGGTCTACTACCGGAAAAACGGCGCCCTGCTAAGAGCGCCGCCGTTCTGAAGTTCTTTATTGCGCCGCATTGATGCTCTGCCTAGGACTCGTGAAGAGTTCGTCCGACACTGCCTTGTTCGCCAGTGTTCTCACATCTTTGTCCTCACCAGGATCCGAGGCTAGCTTACTCAATGCTGGCTGAGCCTGATCCCACACGGTCGAGCCACGTGCATGAACCGTATAGATCGCAGCGATCTTTACGTACTTATTGAATCGCCCGTCTTCACGCGGCCAAAGCGCGGATTCATTCCAGATCGGGGCGGATCAGTGAGCTTTTTACACGAATCGTTCTCGCGCCTCAGACCCGCGAACGCCTTGCGCTCACCCGCACTTGAAAAAACCGGCTGACCGAATCACTCGGTCAGCCTTTAGTTTGGGTTGGAGGAGAAATTAGAACGAAGAGTTGCGCTGGATAGCCCCGACGGAAAGAAGAATTGCTACTTGCGCGGCATGCCGATGCCGCTAAAACCGTTCAAAGCCTAACGTATTAAATTTTCTTCAGTATGCGGCAGTTTCGCACCCCTGTCAAGGTGAAACTCCGCGTTGAGGAAATAATTTACAACTTGTTCAAATTGCAGGCCGAACCGACGAGAGTAAGCGGCCGGCGAATGGCACTACACTCGTATGCGCCGAGAGCCCCTGCTCCTGCCCTGCGCCGCGCTGGCGAGTGGCATTCTCGCCGGCCATTTTTTCTATTTTGAAGCGCAAGAAATCGTTCTTCCTCTTGCCTTCTCGTGCGCCGTTCTGCTGGTCTGCTTCCTGATGGGACCGGCTCAAAAGATGCGGCTTGCGGCAGGAGGGCTGGTCCTGTTTCTCTGCGGCATCGCGACCCAGGCAGCCCATCGCGACACGCGCCATCCCAAGCTGGATGCCGAGGATGGGGAAGTCGTATTGCTCGAAGGGTGCGTCACCAATCCGCCCGTCTTCTCGCCGGCGCGCGAGCAGTTCACGCATGAACCTAAATCCTCACGCGGCTGTCCGGGTGAGCGTAACCCTGAAGGACACGCAGCCGCAGCTTGCGTTGAGCTACGGGCAGCGGGTCCAGGTCGCAGCAAAGGTTCGGATTCCGCGGAATTTCCAGAATCCGGATGCATTCGATTACGCCGGGTATCTGGCCGCGCAGCACATCTACTGGACGGGTTCCGTCAGCAGCCCTGGAGACATCCGGCTGCTTTCTGGCCACTGCGGCTGGCGTGCGGTTTCCTGGTTGTACGCGGTGCGAACGTGGGCTCTGGAGCGGCTGGTTGCGTTGTATCCGGATGACCCGCACACCGCTGCTCTGTTGCAAGCCACATTGCTCGGTGAAAGCGCCGCCGTTGAGCGCGGCTGGACGAATGACTTCCGCGTTACCGGCACCTATCACGCTCTCGTCATCTCCGGCCAGCACGTTTCAGTGCTTGCGCTCAGCATCTTGTTCTTGTTCCGATTGCTGCGGCTACGGCGCATTCCTGCCCTTGCGTCTGGCGACGGTTGCCTGCTGGCTATATGCGTTTATCTCAGGCTTCAGTTCCCCGGTTGTGCGCGCGGCGGGCGGATTCACGCTTTTCCTCATCGCAAGCTACGTCTTCCGGCAAACGCGCATCTTGAACGTGTTGGCGGCCGTCGGCATCGCTTACCTGGCATTTGCGCCCGATCAGCTTTTCGACCCCAGCTTCCAGCTCTCATTCCTATCCGCCGCGGCGATCGCAGCCTTTGCCATTCCGTTAATGGAACGCGTGACGGAGCCGCTTCGCCAAGCCGTGAGGCGGTTGGATCAGGTTCGCTATGACCCTCAGGTGGAGCCGCCCGCTTCAGAGTGGCGAGTTGAATTCCGGCTGCTTTCTGAAACTTTGCGCCTGTGGACCGGCCTGTCGGTTGCGAAGGCGCAACTGGTGATTATCGCCACCGTGCTGGCGACTGCGTTCATTCTCGACGCGGTTGTCGTCTCAGCTTGCGTGCAATTCGGCCTGGCGCTGCCGATGATCAGCTACTTTCACCGGCTGTCATTTACGGGTCTCACGGCAAACATTTTAGTGGTGCCGCTGTTGTCATTCGTCGTACCTGTGGGTTTCGCAACAATACTGACTGGATGTGCGCCGCTCGCGAGTCTCACCCGAGCGCTGCTGCTCGCTGCGGAATCGGTTGCCGGCTGGCACGTTCGCTTCGAGCCTGCGTGGCGGATCGCCGCCATTCCGCTTTGGCTTTCGCTGCTGTTTACCAGCGCACTTGTGCTGCTCGCATTGGCTGTTCGGCATCGCCGAAAATTCGTGTTTCCACTCGCTACTGCATCCCTCGCGCTATTCGGAATCATCTGCTGCCAGCCGTGGAATCCGCTGTTCCGGCCCGGCATATTGGAGGTCACCGCAATCGACGTAAGTCAGGGTGACAGCTTGCTCGTCGTATTTCCAAACGGCAAAACCATGCTGGTCGACGCCGGCGGCTTTCCCGGAGCGGAGCGTATGCGCCGCAAACCGCAAATGGATATCGGTGAGGACGTCGTGTCGCCCTATCTCTGGAGCCGCCGCATCAAGCGCCTCGACTACGCTCTGCTCACGCACGGGCATTCCGATCACATGGGCGGCCTGCCGTCGATCCTCGATAATTTCCGTCCCGAGACACTATGGATCGGAGCTGAACCTCCCACGCCCGAATGGCGGAATATCCGCAATCACGCCACCGCGGATCAGGTTCGAATCGTTCCGCTCACACGCGCGACGCCCACTTTCGGCATCGGTCAGGTCACCGTTCGTGTGTTGGCCCCGTCGCCGGATTATGTCCCGGGCGAGAACGCTCAGAATGACGATTCGCTTGTCATCGAACTCGCCTACCGCAAGCGGCGCGTGTTACTGACGGGCGATGCCGAGCATCCGGTAGAAGACGACATGTTATCGAACGGCGGTCTTCGCTCCGTGACCCTGCTCAAAGTAGGACACCACGGGAGCAGGACCTCTTCTTCAGAATCATTTCTCGACCGGGTACAGCCGCAATTCGCCCTCATCTCCGACGGTTATATGAACCAGTTCCATCATCCGCATCGGGAAGTGCTCGACCGCCTGGCAGAGCATCATACGGCGGTGTTTCGTACCGATCAGCATGGTTTGACCACATTCCTGACCGACGGCGATAAGGTACAAATCGAGACCTACCGCTGATCGAATTGCCATCATTTCCGACCACCCTTGCTCTCCACCACATAGAATAATTACGGAAAGGATGACCATGGAACGGGAAAACGGCCGAGTCATACTTGCGTGGTTCGTTTGTGGCGGAATCGTCGGAGCCGCTGTCGCGCTTCTGATCGCTCCCCAATCCGGTGCACAAACCCGCAGCCGGATTGCGGGGCAGGCAGAGCGCGGGCGCAGAACTCTGCTCGAATCCGGGCAGGAGCTGTTCGAAAAAGGCCGCGATTTGTATGAGCGCGGGCGCGAGATCGCGGAAGAGGCCGCGGAAATGTTTGAGCGTGGACGCCAGATCGCGGAGAAGACAATCGACGAACGGATCTAAGTGAATGCCAGGCGCATCTAAAAGGACTGAGAACACATGTCTGCTGTAGCCACACCGCCCACCCAACTTGCTCCGTTCGCGAATGAGCCGTACACCGACTTCACTCAGCCCGACAAAGCGGCTGAGATGCGTGCGGCGCTGGCGAAGGTGCGCGCCGAATTCGGGAAAGAGTATGAGCTGCTGATTGCAGGGGAACGCCGCCAATCGAAGGAGAAGCTCCAGTCGCTCAACCCTTCAAATCCATCTGAAATCGTCGGCATTCATCAGAAGGGCTCAGAACAGGATGCGCGCGATGCGGTAGAAGCGGCCGCTTGGTATTTTCCAAGCTGGGCCGAAGTTCCGATCGAGCGCCGCGCCGAGTTCCTGCTGCACGCCGCTACTATTCTGCGGGCGCGCAAATACGAGTTCGATGCCTGGCTGGTGCTCGAAGCAGGCAAGACATGGGCAGAAGCGGAAGCGGACGTCTCAGAGGCCATTGATTTCTGCGACTACTATGCCCGGCAGGCGTTGAAACTCGCCAAGCCGGATCCGTTGGTCCAACTCGCCGGCGAACGCGATGAAATCGTTTACCTGCCGCTGGGAGTTGGCATCATTATTCCACCATGGAATTTCCCCCTCGCGATCCTCGTCGGCATGACCACCGCCGCGCTGGTCACGGGAAACACGGTCGTGATCAAGCCTTCGAGCGATACGCCGACCATCGCGGCGAAATTCGCGGAAGTGCTGCTGCAGGCCGGCTTCCCGGCGCAGAGCTTCTCGCTGCTGACCGGTAGCGGAGGCGCCATCGGCGATATTCTCGTTTCGCATCCCAAGACCCGTTTCATTTCGTTTACCGGTTCGCGCGACGTCGGTCTGCACATCAACGAACTCGCCGCCAAAACGCCAAAGGGCCAGTTATGGATCAAGCGCGTCATTGCGGAAATGGGCGGCAAGGATGCGATTGTGGTCGATCGGGAGGTGAATCTCGATCAAGCCGTGTTGGGCGTGCTCTATTCTGCCTTCGGCTTTCAGGGTCAGAAGTGCTCGGCTTGTTCACGCGCGATTGTCGATGAGACCGTTTACGATGAGTTTCTCGAAAAGCTGAAGGCCAAGGCGGAATCGCTCACCATCGGGCCCTCGGACCAGGTTGAGAATTACATGGGCCCCGTGATCAACGAACGAGCGAAGCAGTCAATCCTCAGTTACATCGAGGCGGGCAAGAAAGAAGGACGGCTGATTACCGGTGGGGAAGCGGCCGAGGGTAATGGATACTTCATCAAGCCGACGATTATCGCCGACGTCGATTCGAAAGCCCGCATCTTCCAGGAAGAGATCTTCGGGCCGGTGCTCGCCGTTACCAAAGCTCGCGATTTCGATCACGCCCTGGAGTTAGCCAATGACTCCGAGTACGGTCTTACGGGCGCAGTCTTCACGACCAATCGCGAGAAGGCCGAGAAAGCGAAGAAGCAGTTCTTTGTCGGCAATCTCTACATCAACCGGAAATGCACCGGTGCGATGGTAGGGGCGCATCCCTTCGGCGGGTTCAACATGTCCGGCACAGACTCCAAGGCGGGTGGCCCGGACTACCTGCTGCAGTTCGTGCAGGCGAAATCGATCGCCGAAAAAGTCAGCTGATCTCGCACGTTATACTGAAAGCACCCCGATTAGCAGGGGACCAACTGGTTACAACTCTAGGGTCGAACACGATCGACGCGACAAACGGGAACCGCAAGGTTCCCGTTTCGCTTTTCAAGACAGGTCACAATCCGAGCTGATGGCGTACTCTCTGGGTCGCGTCCTTCGTGATCAGCTTCAGATGAACGGTTGCGTGCTGATTTTCCTGCAGATCCAATTCAGCGCCTTCCGATTTGATTGAATCGAGAAACTTTTCGCTGCTCCAGAGATCGGGATCGTCTTCTTCAGCGGCGACCGCCGCGTATCTACCGGGACGCATATTCGCTGCCGAGAAATGAAGCAGTTGATCCAGCACACAAGGGATGATTTTGCTCGAATCAAGCGGCCCATCTTCGGCAATCAGTAAGACACGCGCCGAGTGTGTTGCCCCATCCTGCGGAAGCTCAACGTCTCCGCTGACCGTTGCCACATTCTTGCTATAGACGAGCAATAGATCCAGGCTGGCGCCTTCGGCCACCGCGATTCCATCCGGATCGAGCGTACGGCCTGCTGCTTGTAGTGCTTTGAGATAATACTGCTCGCCGATGCCCGAGCCGATCTGATATTTGCCGGGCGCGACCTCATCAAACTTGTACACGCCGTCTTGCGGCGTGAATTGCGATTCAGACTGAGCAAGGTTCCCGCTCTCCTCGACGGGATTGAGAGACACAGATCCAGGAAACAGGAGCTTGTTAGGATCATCCTCAAGTACGACGCGCGCTAGCACGACGGCAGGCTTGAACGGTGTAATCAGCAGGCCGGTCACGCTTTCATCCTTGAGTTCGACTTCGGAAATTCCAATAGTTTTGAGCCCGTTCTCACTTCGGACTGTCAGTGTCAGCCGATACTTACCGGGCGGCAAATCGTCAAACGAAAACTCCGGGCCGCTTAAAATTTTGTCCGATTGGACGCTCTGTGCAGGTTCGTCATACGGTTCGATGGCAACCCTGGATTCCAACTTCGGATTCAGGGTTCCCGCAATCCTGCCGCTCACACTCAGCAGAGGAGTTTGGCGGAGTCGCACGTCGATGCCATCCTTTTGCTGTCCCGGCTTGATGTCGATGCTCTGGGCGGCGGCAAGCGTGAGCGCCGACGGATAGAACGTCCTCACGTCGTGCAGGTTCGTCGGCTTTCCATCGGTGCCTACGAGAACTTCCCGAGTCCCATCCGCATCGCCGGTAGAATCCGTGCCCGAACTGACGAAATATGTTCCTGGCATGAGGTTATGAAAACTGTACTCGCCGCCGCTGTTACTCCTGGTCGAGTCGCCTGGCGAAAATGGCGCATTTTTCTTCCGCTGGCGCTGCGACCAAAGAACCACCTCCGCGCCCGGCATTGGATCTCCATCGGCATCCAGAATCACGCCGCTAATCGATCCGGCCGGGAAAAGGCGCAGGCTCACCTGCTTCAGTTCATCGCCACCCTTAACTTTCAGAAGCGTTCCATCGTCCTCATACTGTTGCTGCCCGTACCGGCCTGGCAAAAAACCGCCTTTGGTGGCGATCAGCCAATAGAGCCCGGGCTGCACGCCGGCAAATCGGAACTTCCCTGTTTCGTCTGTGCTCGCCACCAGCTCAGGACCGTTCTGGCCAGCCTCCGAAAGCGCCACATGCGCCTTGCGGACCGGTTCCCCCGTTGCGCTCTGGATGACCTGCCCGTCAATGCTCGCAAGGTCCTGGCTTGGCCCGGCGGACTGCCGGCCTGATACAAGAACAGCCAAGAAAAGGCAGATCGACCAGCTCATGCTGAGGTGCGAAACCTGTGCCAGTATACGCGGAACCACCACTACTCGTTTCAGATCAGCGGACCGGCTGCTTCGTTTCGGCCTGCAGCCGACAATAAAGCTAATGAAACTAGCGGACCGCATGCAGCGCATCGAAGTCGAATCTGCTTTTGATGTGTTAACGAAAGCGCGCGCCCTCGCAGCAAAGGGACAAAACATGATTCACCTTGAAATCGGCGAGCCTGATTTTCCTACGCCGGCCCACATCATCGAGGCTGCCAAACGCGCCCTGGATGAGGGCTGGACTCACTACGGGCCTGCACAGGGCCTGCCGGAACTGCGGGAAGCAATTGCAAATTATCTATCCCGCAGCCGCAAAATTGAGATCAGCCCGGACAGTGTCTGCGTAGTACCCGGCGGCAAACCCATCATCTTTTTCCCCATGCTCGCGCTGCTCGAACCGGGTGACGAAGTGCTGTATCCCGACCCGGGCTTCCCCATCTATCACTCGATGATCCGATTCCTCGGCGCGAAACCTGTGCCTATCCCGCTGACCGAAGATAGCGGGTTTTCTTTTGACGTGAATCGGGTCGCGGATCTGCTCAGCAACCGGACCAAGCTCCTGATCTTAAACTCGCCGCAAAACCCCACAGGCGGCATTATCCCCGAGCGTGATCTGCGGCACCTTGCGGAGCTCATTCGTAATCGCGATCTGATCGTCCTCTCCGATGAGATTTATTCGCGTCTGTTCTATTCCGCTGAACCGCCCTTTTCGATCGCCTCCGTTCCCGGCATGCTGGAGAAAACGATCATCCTGGACGGGTTCTCGAAAACTTACGCAATGACGGGCTGGCGCCTCGGCTACGGCGCGATGCCGGAATGGCTGGTTGATGCCGTGAATAAGCTGATGGTCAATTCCAATTCCTGCGCCGCCACGTTCACCCAGCGCGCGGCGATCGAAGCGCTCACGGGCCCGCAGGACGATGTGAGTCGAATGGTCAGTGAGTTCCGTCGCCGCCGGGATTATTTCTGCACTGCTTTGAACGAGATCCCGGGATTCCGCTGCTCGACCTCGGGTGGCGCGTTCTACGCGTTTCCCAACGTGCAGGGCACGGGCCTATCTTCGCGGACATTAGCGGATCTCCTGCTCGAAGAAGCCGGAATCGCCAGCCTGGACGGAAGTTCGTTTGGAAAAAATGGCGATGGGTTCCTGCGTTTCAGCTATGCCAATTCGCTCGAGAACCTTGAAGAAGCCATCCGGCGCCTGAAGGACTTCTCGTCCCGCTGGGCACATTAACTTCGCTCGTTATCCTTGCTGAGGAGAATCGATCATGGAAACAGGCCTCAAAAACCGTGTCGCGCTCATAGCGGGCGCCAGCCAGGGACTGGGCAAGGCGGCAGCTCTGGGGTTCGCGGCCGAAGGGGCTCACCTGGCGCTTTGCGCCCGCAACGCAGAAAACCTGACACAGTTGGCAGAGGAGATCCGCAAACAGTATAAGGTTCAGGTGTACACGCAAGCGGTCGACGTTCGCGACAGCTCTGCAATCGAAAACTTCGTTGCCAATTCGGCTCGCATATTTGACGCTGTCGATATCTGCGTCCCGAATGCGGGTGGCCCGCCCGCGCGCGATTTCCTGGAGACTTCAGACGCCGAATGGGACGACGCGTTTCGATTGAATCTCAGAAGCTCGGCCGTGTTCTCGCGGGTGGTCATTCCGCATATGCAACGCCGCCGGTGGGGACGCATTGTCATGATCAGCTCGATCACCGTGCGCCAGCCGCAGCCCCAGCTTGTGCTTTCGAACGCCATACGAACCGGCATTCTCGGTCTGGTTCGAACCTTGGCAACCGACTTCGGACCCGACGGCATCACGGTAAACAACGTCGCGCCCGGCTACACCGCGACGGACCGCCTGATCGAGCTCGCGGCTCACCGCGCGGCGACTTCAGGAAAACCAGTTCAAGATATTGAGAGCGTGTGGATCGAGCAGATTCCACTGGGCCGGCTAGGCAAGCCGGAGGAAGTCGCCGACGCAATTGTGTGGCTGGCTTCGGAGCGCGCCTCGTTCATCACCGGTCAAACCGTCCTGGTGGATGGCGGAATGTATAAAGGCCTGTGAGCAGGGAGGAAAACATTACGATGCTCTCGCTGTTCGGTTCTGTAGCTCGCGCCGATGCTGAAGCCGACGTGCTGGAACGCGCAGCGCGCGACGCTATCCGGGTCTTTTAGGAACCGCAATGCAGGATATCGCTGCGAGAATGCCTGCGTCCAGAAGATACATAGTTGCTACGTTTACGACGCGCCCTGCACCACATTGCACGATCAGCTCTTGAATAAACCCGATCCCGCTAGTGCTGGCACGAGGGCTGTAGGCTCTCGGATTGCTTATTTTCGCAAGCTCTTTGTGAATTCTACGCACGTTTTTGCGAATGCGAGGAAAGCGGTCGCCGCAGCCAGCGCCACCAAGTATTGAGGCGGAATGGATGAGAGCGCTACAACAGCATGGGAGAAGGTAGTCTCCACGTAAGCGGGAAACTTCATTGCCTGGATTGCAAAGAAGACGATTGGGGGAACCCAGACAAGGTATTTGAATATTTTGAAATCCCAGTCCTGAACCCATTCCCAGATAGCGATAAGCCCGAACGTCACCGTGGCGAAAATAATTACGGCTCTCAATTTCTCATCACCCTCCAGTGTTGGATCGACTGCAAGCCATGCGAACCAGCTGATGCACGCGCCGGTCGCCAGCCGCAAAAGCGACGCAGAAATCTCATCTGCTACGTAATCTAGAATGAACTTAACCGCTGTGCCGATTGACAGCGCTATTGCTATCCACATTATCCGTGGATGAATGGCCGCTAGGAATGGATGTCGCAGGGTCGCCCAAAACTCATCGTATCCGTTCGTAAAACAAGTCCTCCAATTCCTGTTTTAACATTTTTTATCGCGTTTTGGGTCAACAACAATGGCGACAATGGGAATGTATTGATGAAACGGATAAACGCCACGGAAGCGAAAATCTCCGATGAGGAAAAAGCCGCCATCTCGGAATGCCTGAAAACCATCGAACGGACGTCAACGAATCCGTTGAGGCCCGGAAAGCCTTGAACGAAATCCGTCGCAAACTCAAATACCCCACCCGACATTGAAGCCGGTGCGCGTGACAAAACAAGCAGGTCAAGCTTTCAGTTGGGGGCTTATGTGTTCTTCGGAACCGGCGAAGTCCACAAACATTCGTGGGTTGAGAGAGCTTACCCGTCGCTGACGGATTATTGATGTAGATTTCAGAGCTGGCGGATGGCATCCACTTACTCCATTCCTTGTTTTCGTTTGTGTCGTCATAGACCGCGCTCAATTTCTCGCGCTATTGGTAATTTCTCCGTCAGAGCCTTAAAAAATCCAAACCTCATCGACTTTCATTTTGCTGCCGACGCTCATGGTGGTCGCCGTATAAACCTTGATAGTGGAAGGTAAGTGGCGCGGTGCAGTTCGATCCGTTCCTCGATGCATGCAATACATTCCTCTAGCGAGTTCGCGGCTCTACCTGGAGCGAAAGTGGTTCCAATGACAACAATCAGCTCAACGTTTGTGAGGGGATTTACGGACATGGTGGGAATTTGTACGATATTGCACGAAGGCACACGTAACCTGCTGATTCAAACTGGCGGAGAGAGTGGGATTCGAACCCCTAAGCATCGAATGGAGTCTGCAACTTACAGATTCTTCGTCGCCGGGATTGCCATCACTGCCAGCACTCCCGCTGCGCATTGCCCACCATCGCCCACGCGCGTCGAAGCGAGCCGCTGCCGAGTTCGGCACCGGTCCCCAACAACGCCGAGTACGCGACAATGGGCTTTGCATGAGTTTCAGTTCGAGTGGGACGATGTCAAGGCCGTTGCAAGTGTACGCAAGCACGGTGTGTCATTCGACCTTGCGCGTACGATTTTCAACGATCCGCTATTGCTTACAATCGCCGATCTGGAGCATAGCGAAACCGAAGAGCGATGGTTTTCAATCGGACGTGCGGTCAATGGTTCAATGCTTTCGGCAATTTATCTTTGGTCGGAGACCGAGCTTTCGATAATCAAAATCCGGATTATCTCGGCTCGCAAATCAACCCAGACGGAAATCCGTCAATATGAAGAGAGCGTATAAACGACATGCGAATGGATGACGATGAGATGGCCGCCGAGATCGACTTTTCGAAAGGCGTTCGCGGACTTCACCACATCCCCGCTGATGCCAGGGTATTTGTGCCTGCCTCCATTGAGCGCGGAGTCTGGGAGTATTTCTCTGCAAAGGCCGAACAGAAAGGTGTACAAATTTCGGAACTCTTGAGCGAAGTACTCAGACGCGATATCGAGATCAACGAAGCATTGAAGTAATTTTCCCGCGTTCCGAAACACTGCGGTTCATCCAGGGACTGGGCAGCTTGCAGATGATGGTGAGCTAGTGCGTTTGATTAGACGGACAATGTGTTGGAGCATAAAGCCAATCGTGGAGTTCGGATCGCTGTTCCTCCGAAAATGCTCGCGTCCTTGCTCTTCGCGACTAGGTCTTCGACTCGGCGCGCAACCTCACATCAGGTGCGAAAAGCCACGCATTTGATAAAGCAAAATGGCAGAGAGAGTGAGATTCGAAGCGCATCCGGGTTCACGCGATTAGTAAGTTATAGAAAAGCGGTCGCTTGAGGCGCTGCGGCTCTCATGTTTCCCATATTTCCTTGCCCTAATAGGCCCTGAAGCTGAGGTGATGGGACTACCAATTGATAATGCCGGCGACCTTGAGTTTTTCGTACAGGTCGTGCACCAGGGGGATCAACTCCTTGGCTGTTGAAAGAGATGTTGTGAGCAAGGCAAGACAGGCCTTTATCACCCCCGGTCTACGCTGATCCGGATGAGATGAAGCTTCCTTTGATACCTGCGCAACGTTCTCAAGCAGTTCCTTTCGATCCGTATCCTTTATCTCTGTCGAGTTGCCAATGGCATTCGTCAATTTTTCTATCGCGTCTGCGATCTGCTGACCGCCATGCGTCTGCAGGATCTGCACTGATGCATTCAGGCTTCCCATGACGATGCCAAGATTAAGACCCGAGATTGTGCTGTTCGAAATGTTGAATATTGTGTTGCCAACAGGAGGTAAATTCTTTTCCATGATTCGTTTTTCCAGACGGGCGATGGCCAGCGCCTCTCTGTAAGGGTCAGGTCCTTCCGGAGCGTCTTTTGGCTTGAGCCTTTCAAGTTCTAGCAGTCGTCTCAACTGCCGATCATATTCTTCGCCAATTCCTTCTTGGTAGGCGGTTGCGCGCCATTGCTTCCGTTCCTGCTCTCGAATATATATGGCGTACCCAAAGAGACCTAGAAGGAGGATGCAGGCTATTGGAACAAAAGGTGATGCCACACGTATCGCGATTTGATCTGTCATTATCGTCTGCCCACTACCGGAAGCATTGGTTCCGGAAAGTAGCAGCCGACCCCAACAAGGCTCTGGGGGCTTACGCCGCGCAGGCATTCAGCTGGAGCATCATCCTAAAACGAACACTTCGGCGGTTTCTTCATTGACGCCGATGGGCAGTAAACTGAGTGCAATGGGGACGGCACCCACAGCATCCACCGGAGCCCGAGCTCGATCAGGAAATGAAGCGGATTCTCGACGAACGTCTGAAGACAATTGAAGAGGACAGGAAAACGGCTCGGTTTGCCAAGGAAGTGCTGGCCGAACTCCGTACGGAGTTAAAAGCCAAAGTCTTGCTTATCGGCGACTAACCTGAGGAGTGTCGAATCAGCCGCGCTTGATTTTAATTCGCGTGACGATCCAGCCAGCGCCCAACGCATTCTCTTGCAGGAATTCCTGTGGCGTCTCTGCGGCGAGCCAATCCAACTATTCCGCAAAGGTCCAGATCGGCTCGATCTTTACCGAGAGCGAATTGGTCTTTGTGCCGGTCTTTTCCGCTTCCTGCTTGTTCCAATCGTCATCGGATTGTGAGCCGCTCGCTTCGACGCGAACAGGGATGTTCGGGCTGTAGGCGGAGAGGGCCGCAGCAACGACCTGTGCAACCGCGTTCTTGATTGTTTGTTCTGGCTCGGGGCAGCTTACATGTGCGAAGCTTTCTCTAAGCTCGCAGCGACTGCCGGGGCTTTCCCGACGGCTTCTACTGACCATGACATGGGATTTCCTTTCACTTGCTGGGGTACGTTATTGATGTTCGGGGATGATGAACCTCGCACATGAAAGACGTAGGAGTCAAGCCCTTTGGCACCTGCAAGGAACAAAAGCTATTTGATGTGAGGGGGGAGTAACCTATCAACAGTCTATGGCGGAGAGAGTGGGATTCGGGAACTATCCGCAATAAACCTGCCCGTAAGTTATAGATATGAGGTTGCCAGATCCCCCATAATTGCCACCGTTGCCACCGCTCATTACCCGATATTGTCCGCTGTGCTTCCAACCTTATGGTGCATGTGTGTTCTTCAATGATGCGTATGTGCGGCCGGTTAGGCGATCCGGGACCATGCCATTCGAGGCACATGACGCGAGCCCTGCATTATTGAAGGCGGCGCGCCGTTGAGTTTCCGATGCGTGGCCCTCTCCCTCCAGCATCCGCGCAAGAGGCGCCGTTCGTGATATCCGAGATCATAGACTGACCGACGGGGAACGCAGGCCGGTGACACTCGGACGCTTGATCGGTGCGGCCCAGCCTACGAAACATTTCAGCGCGACCGAGGTGGAATAGTGCGTACTGGTCCAATGCGCTCGTGCGCTCGATGCCCTCAAGCAGGGCAAGGGCCTCGACTGGGCTTACCGCGAAGGAGACGGCCACAGCCCGATTCAGCTTGATAACAGAGGTTCGCTGATAGCGCAGAAGTTGCCCGTACAAGATGGCAATCTGCCGCTAATCTGTGTCCGCTGCCGTCGCTGCTTCGGCATGGACCGCCGCAATCGCGCGTTGAACCTGATAAGGACCGGGTCGCCCGCATGCGCAGCGCCTTGCTCGACGAGGCGAATGCATTCTCCGATCTGTGGAACCTTTCATTTGCTCCGATCCTGATCCTCGAGCAGCACTAAATGTTTTGGCTCGACTGATGGTTCCGCAAACACTTTGTCGAGAGCCGGGTGGGCAACAGAGCAGTTTCTCAGGACCGTAACTGGGTTGCGCGCACGTGATGAACGACCCGTAGCCAATCTGGATGGGTATGAATTTTATCCTATTCATTGCCGCGCGCTCCGAGAGGCACATCAAGCAGATCAATGAAGCGAAGGCAGATCCGAATTTCCCTAAGAATTAGCTCGAGCCGCAATTCGTCCGAGAACACAATTTCCGCTTGACTCTGGAGTGGACTCCAGACTATATGGTGGAATCACATGGTAAGAGGCGGAATTCAAATCGGGAAGATCTCCAAGCAGACCGGCCTCAGCATCGATGCCATCCGCTTCTACGAAAAGCAGCGGCTTTTGGACCACCCGCCACGGAGTGAAGGTGGCTTTCGCCTGTTCAGCGCGGAAGATATCGAGCGTATTCAATTCTTTCGCCGTGCGCAACAACTCGGCTTCTCTCTCGCCGAAATTCGGGAACTACTCTTGGAAGAGCAACTCACGAAGCGCTTGCGTAAATGCGAACGCAAGCTATGCAGATCTGGGTGCTCGTACAACATCAGTTGCCCGGCGCTTGAAGAAATCGCGCGCGGAGAATCCGATGAAAGTTGAGGTTCTCTACTTCGAAGGGTGCCCAAATCACCGGCCGACGGTCGAGCGCGTGAGAACGGTCCTCCGCGAGGAAGGATTGCCGGCCGAGATATTTACCTTTGGAGTGCAAGATGAAGCGGAAGCGGAAAAGCTGAAATTTTTCGGGTCTCCAACCGTTCGAATCAATCGCCTCGACATTGAGGCCGACACTCGTGCTCTTACTGAGAGCGGCCTCGCTTGCCGGCGCTACGCAGATGGATTGCCATCCGCCGAAATGAGTCGCATGGCGTTGAGAGACGCGGGTGAATTGTGAGCATTGGTGAGTCAAGCACGTTATGAAAAGCTAATTCAGGTCTACCCGCGACTGAGCATAATGTACTTGCTGGCATCGCCGCGATTGGCAGCACCCTGGCCGCCTCCAGTTGTTGCTTACCGATTTTGCCGTTTCTAACAGCAGCAGGATTGCAAGCGCCTCGGCATTACTTTCGGTACCTAGACCATACCTGCTCGTGGCCTCGATTCTGTTTTATCGGCTATGGTTTCTATCAGACTTGGCGAGCGAAGACGTGCGGGCGTCGGCCGAGCGTTATCGGTTCAATCCTGTTGTGTGTGTCTGGGGTTTTTTCAATCGCCTCGATTTTCTTTCGGCAGGTGATAGCAAGCGTAGCGGCGGATTTACTGGCAAGGTGACTCGCGTGAAGCGGCGGTATATTGTTGGCATAGCGTGTCGGCATTACTTGTTTCCGGCGGCTTCGTTTACTTTACGGGGGTAGTCGTACTCCAGCAGGCCAAGCGCCGCTCGAAAGGCTTAAGCCGAAGAATGTAGCGGATATCAGGATGGCGTTCAATGCCGCGAAAGATGATGTGCGGGTGCTTTTGCTTCTGTCGCCGACTTGACCAATCTGCCTGCCGGGGGCCTCTGCATTCGAGTACCTCTTGAATTTGCGGGCAAGCCCGTGCGAGTCTTTGTCATCTGGGAGCCGGTCCTGCCGACCGATTGGACTGCGCCTGCTACGGCTGCATTGAGACGGACTTCCGATGGCCGTGCGCGGCAGTTCTGGGACAAGGGCGTTTGATCTCGCATTTATTGGGAGAGCACCAGCGCCGGAGTATCGTGTGGGACTACATTGCGGTCTATCCGGCCGGAGCGATATGGAACGATCCTCCACCAGAAGCGCTTTATCAAGGGGCGGCCTGTCGTTCGCGTTGCGGCACCAGCACGCATGGCAATTGCCCAAGCGTTACAGCGCAGACGAGAATTATCTTAGATTTCGCCGGGAATGTTCCCGTGAGGTGAGCGGTAACCCGCTCTTTTGGCCGGATATCTTCCCTGGCCGGAGCAGTGAGCAGGTGCAGACAGCTAGACCAATTGTGATCACATGTCATCGCTTTTCGCAAGTATTCGCTGACCGCACTCGGCGAAATTCTTGCAGGTACACGAGCGTTCTAACAGTTCCTTCGTTGCGGCGATCTTACTCGCCATCTCGTCCAGCTCGATAAGTTTCCGCCGTGCCAGAGTCTGCCATCGGACGGAGGGCGGAGCGTCATCGCTGAATCCACAAAATAGCTGGCGTATGTCAGTCAAACTGAAGCCGCATGCTTTCGCGCGGTCCATAATCGCTAGCCTCGCCAAGATCGAAGGATCGTACTGCCGTCGGCCTGCACAGCGTCTCGGTTTCGGCCATAGGCCCGCTTTCTCATAAAAAGCGAATCGCGGAGGCAGCTAAGCCCGACTCCCTCGCGACTTGCCCTATTGTCATTCACAACAATTTTACTTGACTTAAAGCTGACTTTAAATCGGAAGATCGGTGGCATGAAGACTCTTCTTTTCGTCACGATCTTATTCAGTTGCACCCTTGCTGTAGCTGCCGAAATTGTCCCACCTATTGCCTGCAACTTGAAGGCGCTTACCCCCGAGCAACGAAAGCAACTGGGCCAGATTGGTCAACATGTCATTTCGGCCATCAGTACTTCTCGAGAACTGAACGATGGATATGCGTTCCGCATTGAACCCGCGAAAGCATCAATCGTTGACGTGGCGCAATGGCTGGACGTCTGGCGCCGCTGCTGTCCGTTTTACGAATTCCAGATCGATTTTTATGCTGCGGACCGAACGGTTTGGCTGTCCGTGAAGGGCCGCCCCGGCGTGAAGGAATATCTGCCGGTGGGATTCGCCGCGATTGGCTGCGAAGCTACACAATTGATGCTGTCATTTGCGGCATTTCTCAATCGCACATGCGCCGCGTGACTTTCAGTAGCTCCTCGACTGAAGGCTTTAGCTGAACAATCCCTTCGCGGTCCCTGCAAATTGCAATGCCGAACCATGCAGCGACACGAGGCGGTACGGCGATCGCGGCGCAACGGTTACGAGTTTTTCTGCGATTGGCCATCGCCATTGCCGCCTCCAGTTGTTGGTTCCCATTTTGCAAGTCCTTCGCGAAAATAGAGATGGCCGCTAGAAATCGGGCAGGGGATGAATGTCACGCTGGCTAAGGCATTCATTGCATTATTGGCAGTGTGCCTGCTGGTTTATCGCTCGGCAGCTTCCTTCTTCAGGCAAAAGAGCGCACCTTCTCTTCTAGGAACTTGTTGAAATAACCCGTCACGGCGCGTCGGGAGTGACCTACGCAGGGTGATTTCAGTCCGGAACATCTGAAGTAAGGGGATGGCAGGCTACGATTGGCTGCTATCCGTGTTGAAAAACGCGGTTTTTTAGCGGGTGTCTATAGTTGTGCCGCTTGGATTTTGGGGAGCCGCCAGAGGTTGAAAGCAGTGGCCGTCATCAGAAACTGCCAGGCGACCTTCCCCAATCCCCGGAGTTTGGTTTTGCGCATACCGGCGGTTTGCTTCATCCATCCGAAGGCGTTCTCAATCAAAGCCCGTTTCTTCTGGCTGATTTGATAGCTCGTGTGCCTTGTAGTTCGAGCATCAATCGCACTCCCACCAGAGCGTTTGATGTTCTGGGCCACGTGCGGCCGAATCCCCCTCTCCCGGGCGGTCTGAACGAAATTGTACGTGTCATATGCCTTATCCGCACCGACGCTCATCGGCCGGTTGACGCGGCGTTGGCACCGCTGCCGCCATTGGCGGTAGAGCATTAGCAACGCCGCATCACGCTCGGCACTGCCATCGGCTTGCGTCAGCATCGCAGCCACGATCAGCCCGTGGCGGTTCTCCATCAGCACATGCCCCAGATAGCCCAGCTTGGCTTCCTGGCCACTCCCTTTCCGATACAGTCGGCATCCGGATCGGTTTTCGATTCGTGTGTTTCGTTGCGCGCTTGCTCGCCGCGAAACTGCTCCCGGCTGATCGTCGCCACCATCCTTCTTTTGAAAGCTCTTCTGGCTCGCCCAAGCCTCGATCAGCGTCCCATCCACCGTGAAGTGCTCGTCGGATAAGTGCGGTTTGGCCTCGGCCAACACCCGGCGGAAGAACTGCCGCGCAACATCCTGATTCAGCAGCCGTTCCCGGTTCTTACTGAATATCGCATGGTTCCACACGGGCTCATCCATCTCTAGTCCAACGAACCACCGGAACAGCAGGTTGTAGTTCATCTGCTCCATCAGCATCCGCTCGCTGCGCACCGTATAGAAGATCTGCAGCAGAACCGCCCGCAGCAACCGCTCCGGCGGCACCGAGGGCCGGCCCGTCTTGGCGTACAAGCCCTCAAAATCCTTGGCCATCCTCGCAGAATCCCGTCCACCATCTCTCGAATCCTGCGTAACGGGTGATCCTGCGGTACACGCTCCTCCAACGAAACGTAGCTGAACATTCCGGACTGCTGCTGATCGTCTCCGCGCATAAAACAATCATCGCCCGAAATGTTTCAATAAAAAAGCGCTATCAGGGAGCGTTTTTCAACAAGTTCCTAGAGGCCCGCTCCAGCGATTTACTACCACTTGGCGCATGAACAGCCAGTGGGTTTGCTCCTATGCGTGTCAAACCCGGTACTTTTACAAATCAGCAGCCTCGGACCGAGCGCCCGACATACACTTCGAGCGGGTTCAGGACGGCGGCCTTCAGCTCTCGGGTGGAGGATTGGTCGCTAAACGAATGAAGTAAGTGTCTGCCTTATTGGACGGTCAGCTACGGTATTGTCGGATAATTTACAAAATGTTTAACTCTGAAGCGCATCTCGGGGCGCTGGAATGTCGTCACCCTATTAGAGAGTGGACTGGCTGCGGAAGCGCAGGTAGTCCCTCCGGGTGGAACGAATCATGGAAGAGAACTATAGTATCGAGACCGAAGAGGCAATCGATGGACGATGGATCGCCGAGGTCATCGATTTTCCTCAATTGCTGATGGCCTACGGGCCGACCAGGCAGGAGGCCATGGCGAACGTAACCGCTCTTGCATTCAGGACGATTGCCGATCGCATAGGGCAGTCGAAGATAACGTACGCTCAGGACCTCTTTTCGCGTCATTGAATAGCGTGTGCCCTAACCACGCCACTAACATCATTTAGAGGCGTGACTCTGAATTGTTGCTGCTTTCAAAAGCGGGACCGAGCGGCATCGAGCGCACCCGCACTCCCGTCGCTTGAAAGAGCGCATTTGCAATTGCCGGAGCAATCCCCATAATTGGTGTTTCACCCGCCCCTGCCGACGGAAGATCCTTTCGATTCAACAGAACGCAATCGATCGCCGGGGTATCTTTGAATCGCGGGACTTGATAGGACGCCAGGTGCGGATTCAGAATTCGGCCGTTTGCGAACTGAATTGCTTCGGTTAAGGCGCCTCCGAGGCCCATGACGATCGCGCCTTCCACCTGATTCCGGAGATGCTCGGGATTGACGATTGCTCCGCATTCAAATGCTTCCACCACTCGTCTGACCGTGATCTTTCGTTGCGGCGAAACCGAGATTTCCGCAGCGCACGCGAAATAGCTGCCCTTTTCCATCCCGCCTGCAATTCCGCAGCCGACGCCCGCCTCCCGCTTCGATTTGTCCCAGCCGAATTTATCGGCCGCGGCTTCGAGAGCGGCGCGCACCCGGTCCTGCTTGAGATTCTTCAGCCGGAACGCTAACGGGTCCATGCCCGATTGAGACCGCAAGCTCGTCGATATGGGATTCTCTGGCGAAGTGATTGGCGGTCGCGGCCAGGCCGCGATACGAACCTTGCCGCAACGGATACTTTGTCAAATGAAATTGCGCATTCGATATCGCGGAATTGTAAGGGCTTTTCGAGACCGGATGGACCCGAGTTATAGTTATCGAACTTCCAGTGATGTGATAGTGCCATCGCTTGCGACAGCCGCGTCAACGTCGATGACGCCAGCGGGACGGAAGTACGCCCAGGTGAACTCCTCTTCGCGCGTCCAGACGATCTTAACAGGCTGTCCGGCGGCTTTCGCAAGCCGCGCCGCCTCAATCGCGCACTCGCCGGTGTGTTTGCCGCCGTAAGCCGAGCCAGTATCCGGCACCACGACCCGAACAAGCCCTTCCTCCGTTTGCAGCGCTTCCGCAAGCTCGGCTCTGACTCCAAAGGGGACCTGGGTTCCAGTCCATACCGTGAGTTTTCCGTCGGGTTGCCACTCCGCGACTGCTGCTCTGGGTTCGAGAGGCACGTGCGCGATGTACGCGACCGTGTAAGTCGCCGCCACTCTCTTCTCAGCGGCAGGTGGTGTTTGGGAGCTGGTCGATTCAGTCGGACGCAGGCTTCTCAGGATTGGCTTTCAAATACGCGAAAAGATCCTTACTCGAGATCTGATCCTGCTCACTCCATTTCGTCGTGATCTGTTTCAGAGCCTTTTCGGCGAGGAACTCATTTTCAGCAGCAACGCCCACGAAGTCGCCATCGTGAACCACACTTACGCCGCTTATCTTCTGCGCGGCAGATGTCTCGATTGTCAACAGCTTGGCGCCATACGACGGCGGCCTCAGAATACGCCCGTACAACATATCCGGTCGTTTCACATCGGACGCATATTGATGTTTGCCCGTGACGAAGTCAGCCGCTCCCAGCTTCGGCAGGGCTGTCCCGGCGCAATGCCACTCGGAAGGGGGCGTTACCTTTTCATCAACCCCCACCAGCTTGAACCAATCCACCTTGCCGGCTAGTTCGCCGTAACTTGCCTTGCGGCCGTTCTTCGCATCAATGGCACAGCCGTTCTCGATGCTGATGGTGGAACGATCGGCGTTCCAGCTCTCCGCCGCTACCGTAATGAGTTGCTCGCGCATGGTAGCGGCCATTTTCCGGAGCTGAGGCGCCATGGTCGGAGTCGTGCGGCTGCCAAACGTGCCCATATCCCAGGGCGTCCGACTTGTGTCTGCCATTACCAATTGCACCGCGCCAGGCCGGATTCGCAACTCGTCGGCAACTGCCTGAGTGAGCGATGTGCGGATGTTTTGTCCCACCTCCGCCTTTCCTGTAAAAGCAGTCACTGCTCCGTCAGGACTGATATGAAGCCACGCGCCGACGTCCTGCGGAAGACTTTGGTGGGGGTGCGAATGGGATCGGCCGGACTCCTGCCCGCTGACTTCATCCAAAGTCAGGAGAACCAAAAAGCCGCCGCCTAAACGACTTCAGAAAGGAACGCCGGCTCGCAACCAGTTGTTTGGGTTCGCTCAGAAGGCTAGACATGATGCTGAGCTCCGCTGCGGCTTGCTATGCCAACTGCTGTCACGATCCGGTTATATGTTCCGCAGCGGCAAATGTGGCCCTGAAGCGCGTTTCTGATCTCATCATTCGTAGGCGTTGCGTTCTTTTTGAGTAACGCCACACTGGCGACGATCATACCCGGCGTACAGTAACCGCACTGCATGGCATCGCATTCGATGAATGCTTCCTGGACCGGATGTAGCTTTCCGTTCGCCGCCACTCCTTCAATGGTCGTGATCTCTTTGCCGGCTGCCTCGCTCGCTCGTGATCTGGCAGGAACGAGCCGGAACCCCGTCGAGAAGAACCGTGCAGGCGCCGCATTCGCCTTCTCCACACCCATACTTGGTTCCGGTTAGCTCCAGATCATCGCGGAGCACGAAAAGGAGAAGACGGTCCGGATATGCGTGAGTAGTTACGCGATTCCCGTTGACTCGAAGTTCCATGTCCTGATTCTAGATCGCAGAACGCGAGGTGCGCTCATTCATAGCGCAAAGCTTGCAGTGGATCAATGCGCGTTGCCCGCCGCGCCGGAACATAGCTGGCAGCCAAGGCCACCAGAACGAACAGCAACGCGACGCCTAAGAACGTGGTCGGGTCGGTTGTGCTTACGTGAAACAACATCGTTTTCATCACGCGCGTCAATGCAAGTGCCGCGGCAACTCCGAACAACGCTCCGAATGCGGCGAGTTGCAGGCCCTCTCCGGCTATCAACCAAACAATCTCGCTTTCTTGCGCGCCCAAGGCTCGTCGAACACCGAGTTCAAAAGTTCGTTGTGTAACGGAATACGATATCACGCCATAAAGCCCGATGACCGCAAGGATCAGGGCCGCTGCCGCAAACGACAGCAAGAGGGTCATCAGTACGCGGCGCTCTCCCAATTCGGCATCGACCAGCTCTTGCATCGTTCGCACGTCCGAAATGGGCTGGTTCCGGTCCAGACTCTTCACCTGCTTTCGTATTGCTGTTGAGAGCCGCATGGGATCGCCCTCGGCCCTGACTGCGAGTAGAGCGGATGATAGGGGATTTTGAGCGTATACCTCGTACACGCTCTCAGGCCAAGCGCTGTTTTCGATGTTCTGATGAACATTCGCCGCTATTCCCACAATCTGGGCGGGCTGTGGATTTACACCGCCGATGAAAATGAACTGCCCCACTGGATCGGGACCGGCCGGAAAGGCCGGCCAGAAGCGTCGGGCTAGATTTTCATCGATAATGGCAACTCGCTGTGTACCCTGTTTGTCCCGCTCTGAGAAATCTCTGCCCCTTCGCATTGCAATCTCGAGTGCGTGAAAGTACCCCGGCGTCACGATGAGAATTGTTGCGATCAGCCGCTGGTTCAAAGGGACTAGAGGCTTCGAAGCGTCCTGAACCGGAGTTCCGGCGAATCCGGTCATTGGAAGTGTCATAGCTGCAGCCGCGCCGCGAACGCCGGGCAACGGCTTTACTCGGCGGATCAGCTCGTCAAAGAATGTGCTCTTTTGCGTATCCTTGCTGTAGCGAAGCACAGGAAGTGAAACTCGCATCGTGAGCAGGTTCGCCGGATTGAATCCAGGGTTGTCAGCCCGCAGACGCGCGACGCTTTCCGTAAGCAGAGCCGCCCCAATCAGTAGCACTATCGAAAGCGCAACCTGGCCGATCACCAGAATGCGCCGCCCGATAGTTCCGGAGCGGATGCTACCTGAACTGTCCTGATTGAGCGCTTCACTCCTGGCGCGGAGCACGCCTATGACATCGGGCCGCGAAGCCCTGAACGACGGCCACAACCCAAAGAGGATGCCTGTAATGAGAGTAAGTCCCGTCGTGAAACCGAGCACGGTCCAATCCAGGTGAATTTCGCTCGCCCGCGGCAGATTGAGGGACGTCACATCGCGCGCCACGTGGAGGCTCGCGACTGCCAGGACCAGGCCAACCACTCCGCCCGCAACAGACAAAAGCACGCTTTCTGCAAGAAGCTGCCCGATGAGGCGGCTGCGGGCAGCTCCGAGTGCAGCGCGAATCCCAAACTCGCGTGAACGAGCGCCGGCTCGCGCAAGCAGCAGGCTCGCGACATTGGCACAAGCGATCAGCAGCACGAACGTGACCGCGCCAAAGAGCATCCACAGCACGGATCGCATATGCCCCACTAATTGATCTTTCAAAGGAACCACCCCGGCCGGAGACTTCGGCTTGGCATCCAGCATGGCCGGATGCGCCGCTGCGTATTGGTGCTGAACGACTCTCATTTCCGCTCTGGCCTGCTGGATACTCACGCCCGGCTTTAGCCGTCCGAACACCGTAAGAGTCGGGCTTAGCTGCCTGGATTTAGGTGCAACCGACGGTGATTCAGACGGCTGAGTGAACAAGACGTCCAAACCCGGGAAGGGAAACTCGAAGCGCTCGGGGAGTATGCCTACCACAGGATACGAAGCGGCGTCGAGGACGATCGGCCTGCCGATCACATGCGGATCCGAGCCGAATTTCTGGTGCCACAGCCTGGGGGTTATCATAACGGCGGCCGGGCCTCCCGGTGTATCTTCCTCGGCGGCGAATGAACGGCCCAACAAGGGGTAAACATCGAGAATTCTCAGGAAATCCGCAGAGATGCGCGCCGCCTTCAGAACTTCGGGTTCCGATCCTGCGAAGGTGACGTTCTCCTCCATTCCGTACGCTCCGACATCGACGAACGAGTGTGATGTCTTTTTGATTTGCTCGAATCGCAACGGCGTCGCGCCGCCAGAGATCTCAACCAGGCGTTCCGGTTCCCGGTACGCAAGCGGCTTTAGGAGCACGGCGTGAACCACCGTGAATATCGTGGTATTCGCCCCGATTCCGAGCGCTACGGTAAACACCGCCGTCACGAAAAACATCGGGTTTCTGCGCATCGCTCGCAGGGCGTAGACCAGGTCCCTCACCAACACTTCGAGATAGCTCATGCGATTCAGGCGCGATTAGAACGCAAACCGCGAATCACTCGTAGCGCAGCGCCTGCACCGGATCGAGTTTCGCTGCTTTGTTCGCGGGCCAGATACCAAAAAACAGGCCGACCCCGATTGAGACAATAATGCCGGAAATGGCAGCCCACGCGGGTACTGAAATCGGGAGCGATGTAAAGATCAGCTTGCTAGCCATTGCGATTACCCATCCGAACACCAATCCTGCAAGCCCGCCCAGGCCCGTCAATACCGAGGCCTCCAGCAGAAACTGCACAATGATATCGAGCCTTCTTGCCCCGATCGCCTTCCGTACTCCGATCTCCCGCGTGCGTTCCGTCACTGACACCAGCATGATATTCATGACTCCGATTCCACCCACCAGCAAGCCGATTGAACTCAGCACGATCATCACCAGAAAAGTCATGGCTGTGATCTGGCGGAACTGGTCCACCATCTGCTCGGCAGTAGAAAGGGCAAAGTTATCCGGTTTGCCCGGCGGAACGTGCCGCTGAATGCGCAGAATAGTCCGGATCTCATCCATCGCCTGCGGCAGCATGCCATCATTCGCAGTAACGATCATCGCGACGTCTTGCGCGTTCGGATAGACCTTCTTCATCGTGAAGAACGGCAGAAACACCCGGTTATCCGAGCTGTCAAAGAAACTCGCGCTCGGCCGGTGCATTGTCCCGATCACCTCGAGCTCCTCTCCGTCCACGTTGATCTCTTTGCCGATTGGATTCTCGGGTCCGAAGAGTCCTTTTTCGATATCAGCTCCGATGACAGCGACCGGAGCACGATGTCTGTCTTCGAACTCGGTAAAGAACCGGCCTTCGTTCATGTCGATCTGCCCGGTCTGGGCGTACGATTCCTCAACTCCCTGAACACGCGATTGGTAAACAGCGTTTCCTTTGTACTTCGTCACAATAGGGCCGTGATTCGGCCACAACATTGCAGATACTCTCGCGCACGCCTTGCACTCCTTGCGAATTGTGTCTACGTTGTTGTAAGTGAATTGTTTGCGGGCGCGTTCCTCGGGTGTCAGGTCCGTAGTGCGAAATGCCCGTTCTCTCGACGCGATAATCGCGTTCGGACCGAAGCTCTTGAAGACATTTGTAACGGCGCCATCGAAACCGGTCAAAATCGAACCCACCCCGATGATCGTTCCCGTTCCGATGATCACGCCCAGCATGGTCAAGGCGCTGCGCAGTTTGTGCGCACGAATTGTATCGAATGCGAGCATCATGTTGTTGCGAAACGAGAGGAACAGATTCATTTGTTACTCCGCGTGTAGCGCCACAATCGGATCCAGCTTCGCCGCCTCGCGCGCGGGGTAGATCCCAAAGAATAATCCAACAATTGCGGATAGCCCCACCCCAAGCGCCACGGCCATTACCGGCATCTCCATTGGCAGCGGAGTCGTATTCCGCACCAGAACTGTAAGGCCGTAAGAGAGAATTACGCCGATCAGCCCGCCGATAACGGCCAGCACGGCCGATTCAACAAGGAACTGGTTGAGGATGTCCTTCCTGCGAGCGCCAACCGCCTTTCGAATCCCGATCTCGTGCGTCCGCTCGGTCACCACCGCCAGCATGATGTTCATAATCACGATGCCGCCGACCACCAGAAAGACGGACACCACTGCGAATGCCATTCCCGCGATCGATCCGGTCAGATTCGTCCAAGCCTGCGACAACGTATCGGAACCGAAGATGCTGAATGTATCGTCCTCGCCCGGCCTCAAATGCCGGTATGCCCTCAGCAGCATGCGCACTTCGTCTTCGGATTCATCGATATGCTGCTGATCTTTTGCCTTTGCAAACAGCGCGATATCGTCGCGCAGACTCACACCGTACGTTTTGAAATACGAGTAGACAGGCACCATCACGTATTTGTCCTGCGATTGCCCGAAGACACTTCCTTTTGCCTTGGCGACACCAATCACCTCATAAGACACGCCGTCCACGCGGATCGTTTTCCCGATCGGGTCCGCATCCGGGAAGAACTGATCGCTCACGTCATTGCCTATGAAGGCAACCGGAGCGTGCCGCCGTACCTCCTCCGCGGATATCGCACGGCCTCTACCAACCTCGATATCGCTCAATGATGGTATGTTTTCCGTGATCCCCTGAAGATCAACGCCCTGCATCGTCTTGCCCGCATTCGAAATCGTGACGGTACGATCGGTCTCCAGGCCGATGTCGCTGATCAGCTTCGCATTTGCTTTCACGAATTCGTACTCATCCGGCTTGATCTGCGGATTTCGGCGCTGCATCTCGAGATACTTCTTCGGATCCCAGTTGCCGATGAACACGATGCGCATCACACGAAAGCCCGTCGATCCCATATCGCTCAGCTTCGTTGCAATGTACAGATTCATGCCGTGCACGAATGAAGTCACGGCAATCAAGGTCGTCGTCGCGAGGATAATGCCGAGAAGCGTTAGAAAGCTGCGAAGTTTGCTTTTTGCCAGCGAGTCAATCGCGATTCGGGCCGATTCCCAGAATGACGCGCTCGGCCTGAAGATCGGGTTGCGGCGCACTGGTCTATTGCGTCCCCGCATGGTGGGTCAGAACGGTTGCAAGTCGATGAAGAGCGTGCATTTTCGGGCGCCCGGCACACGGAGTGCAGCTTTAGTGTAGACGCAGAAAACCCGGGCAGGTTCCCGGAAAGCCTCGTTCGGAAGCTCGACGGAGCCGCTTATTTATGGCTTGATTTTGTGGACGGGCGTTGAAGGCTCGAGACGGCAACTGGCAAGCCGCCGTTCCAGATAGCGCCGCTCTACCTCATTGCTTGTGTGTTCCATCGCTCGTAGGTACTCGCGTTCTGCCTCCTGCAGGCGGCCCAAACGCCTCAGCAGGTCCGCACGGGCTGCGCTTAGCAGGTAATAAGTATCGAGTTCGCCGGTTGCCGCGAGTTCATCGATCAATGCCAGACCTTTGTCGATGCTTTCGCCTAATGCGATTGCCACTGCCTGGTTGAGACGGATTACCGCAGAGTCGCTGAATGCACGGAGCTCGCCATAGAGCGCCGAGACTTCGCGCCAATTCGTATCTGTTCCGGATTTCGAGCGCGCATGCACCGCGGCAATCTCCGCCTGCAGCTGGTACGGTCCCTTTCGATCCTGAGAGCGCGCAAGCTCGAGTAGCATCAGGGCTTCCTGAATTTCTTTTTCGTGCCAGCGGGACCGGTCCTGCTCGGCCAGCGTGATCAACTCGCCATCCGACGAGATACGCGCATCACGTCTGGAATGCTGCAGCATCATCAGCACCAGCAGGCCCTGGTTTTCAGGTTCGTTGGGCATTAGGAAAGTCAACAGGCGCGCCAGCCAGATCGCTTCCGCGCACAGATCCGTCCGCACCAATGAAGCCCCGGAACTGGCGAGATAACCCTCGTTATAGATCAGGTAAATGACCGTCTGCACGGCAGACAGGCGCTCTGGAATGCAGCTGTTCGGCGGCACTTCATAAGGGATCTTCGCATCGCGAATCTTCCTCTTCGCTCGTACCAGTCGCTGTGCAACGGTCGGCTCCGAAATCAGGAACGCACGCGCGATCTCAGCCGTATTGAGACCGCCCAGAGTTCGCAGACAGAGCGCGACCTGGGCCTCGAGGCTCAACGCGGGATGGCAGCAGGTAAAGATCAGCCGCAAGCGGTCGTCCGGCCAATGCGACAGATCCAAGGCATCCTCCATCGCGGCTGCGGCATCGCTTCCGCTGCCATAGGCAATTGCGTCCGCGTAATTGTTGACTTTTGAGAGGCGCCGAACGGCGTCAATGGCTTTACGTTGTGCAACCGTTGTGATCCAGGCCGCCGGATTGTCCGGGATGCCGGAAACCGGCCAGGTCGCAAGCGCCGAAGCGAACGCCTCCTGTAGCGCATCCTCAGCCAAGTCGAATGAGCCCGACGCCCGAATCAGCCCAGCCAGGAGGCGCGCCCACTCCTCGCGGAAGACCGCCGTAGCCGCGGCGCTTGCCTCAGCATTCACCACACTACGCTTGCGCCAGCACCTGCTCTTCTCGCGGCGGCTGTGGTGTCGCGTCCGTCAGAAATTCGCGTACAGGACGGAACTCAACAGCAGTAGAACAGCCCGTCTGGGTCAGCTTGCCAGCCCAGTAACGCGCCTCCGTTTCGTCTTTGCACTCGATGAGATAGAAGCCGCCCAGAACCTCTTTCGTCTCGGCGAAGGGCCCATCAGATAAATGTAGCTTTCCGTCTTGCCGCCTGGCTGTGATGCTGTCTGACGGAGGATGCAACCGGAAGATGCCGCGAAACACTCCTTGCTTCATTGCTTCCTCGATAATGGCTACGTTCGCGTTTCTCGCTGCCGTCGCCTGCTCGGGCGTCATGTTCGGGATCCGGTCCTCTTCGGTATAGATCAGGAATGCGTATTGCATGATAGTTTCCGTTAACTGTGATCTGAACTATTATTACGAGAACACCATTATCGGGCGGATTTCAATCGCGCTTTCTGAAGCGTGCGGTATGCGTCGTGCCCAGTCGATCGCCTCATCCAGATCCTTGCATTCGACAACGTAATATCCTCCCAGTTGCTCCTTCGTCTCGGCGAACGGTCCGTCGCTAGTAAGCAGCTTGCCGTTGCGTACGCGCACGGTAGTGGCAGTCGAACTTGGCTGGAGCGCTTCGCCGGCCAGAATCACACCTTTGTTCTTACCGTCTTCTGTGTATTGCCCGTAGGCAGCATACTCGCTCTCGAGCGCCGCTTTGCTCTTCTTCGCGTCTGCAGCCTCGTCGCAGTAGATAGATAACAGATATTTCATTATTCGTTCTCCTTGTCAGCGCGTGCCTCTTTGTTGCGCTCATTCAGGCGACGGCCCACTTGTCCCGCAATCGACATCAAGTCGCAAAATTTTTTCTTGCAGGCCTACCCCCGGAATTGTTCGGTAATTTTCCGGGTTCTGGCCAATATGTATGCCATTCGCGGTCATTTATGGATGTTTTAAGTTCTGTTAGTACCACTAGTGCTTGTCTCGAGTCAAACTGTAAGCTAAGTTGAGTTCGTCGGAGGAGAAGTAATCCCAGAAAACGGTCTCCGGTCGACGGATATTACACTGCCGACCGGACACCCGGGTCTCATTTCCCACCCTCCACGAGCCGAAACCGCGCTAGCGTAAAACCGATGGCGTCCGCCGTTCCCGGTCTGATCTCACCGCGCCCTTTTGCATCCGTTCCTCGTCTGCTTCCGTACATCGGCGCCAGTTTTCGAATCCAGCGCGATCCCGTCGGCTATCTCCAAAAGCTCGCTCGTGATTACGGAGATCTCGTGGGATTCCATCTCATGGGCCGGCCCGCTTTCCTGCTTTCGCATCCCGATTATATTCGCGAGGTGCTCGTCACTCAGCAGGTGAACTTCACAAAGAGCCCGGCCCTGCAACGCGCCCGACGGTTGCTCGGCGACGGTCTGCTCACGAGTGAGGGCGAATATCACCTCCGCCATCGCCGCCTCATTCAGCCTGCCTTCTACCGTGAACGGCTGCAATCCTACGCCGCAATTATCGTCTCCTTTGGACTCGAAGCCCGTGGGCGATGGCAGCCCGGCCAGCCTCTCGACGTGCTTTCGGAGATGATGCGGCTCACGTTGTTGATCGTTGCCAAGGCGCTGTTTGGCGCTGACGCCGAACAGGACACCGCCGCTGTTACGGGCGCGCTCGCCGAGGTGGAACACCGCTTTCGTTATTTGCTGTTTCCCTTTCCAAATATTCTGTTCGGACTTCCTCTGCCTGCCAGCAGGCGATTTGAGCGCGCCAAATTTGTTCTCGATCAGACTGTTTATCGCATTATTCGCAACCGCTCTGATGTTCCCGCAAACGGATCGCATGATCTGCTCTCTGTACTCATGGCAGAACGCGATGAGCACGGTTCGGCGCTGACACGCACGCAGTTACGTGATGAAATCCTCACGCTCTTTCTCGCGGGTCATGAAACGACTGCAATTGGTCTTACTTGGACCTGGTATCTGCTTGCCCACAACCCGGAGTGCGAGCAGCGCATGCATGCCGAGATTGATTCCGTCTTGAAAGGCTCAACACCTGGCTTCGACGACATCCCGCGTTTAGCCTACACGGAGCGCGTATTGAGTGAGTCCATGCGCCTCTTTCCGCCGGTATGGAACATCGGCCGCCTGTCCAAGAAATCCTTTGAGCTCGGCGATGCCACGATTGGGGGCGGCTCCATTTGTCTCATGAGCCCGTACGTGGTCCATCGTGATCCCCGCTTCTTTCCGGACCCCGAACGTTTCGATCCCACTCGCTGGGAGAGCGCTGCGCGTGAAAGCAGGCCAAAGTTCTCTTACTTTCCATTCGGGGGCGGCGCGCGAGTCTGCATCGGTGAACGCTTCGCCTGGAATGAAATGATCCTGCTGCTCGCGACGCTGTCGCAAAAATGGAGGCTCCGTCTCACTGACGCCGAGCCGGTCAAGCTCAAGCCGCTAATTACACTGCATCCGCGGTCCAGCATCCGCATGGTCCCCGAATTACGAGGCTAGCTTCGCCGCTTAAGCTCCGCTCGAGATCCGCACGCTGCCGTTCACCGTCTTGGCTTCGATGCTCGGGCCGCCCGATCCCAGAGTGAAACTCAGGTGTTTGCCGATATCGCCGCTTACAGTGATCGGAAAATCGGTGTGGACACTTCCGTTCACCGTCGACGCTTCTACTCGCGCCGAGAAATCGCGGGGAACGGTCAGCCGCACACTGCCATTGGTCGTCGATAATTTGATCCCGCTGCTGGCCCAGCCATTCAACGAACCGCGCGTGAGGTCCAGAATCACGGAACCGTTTGTCGTGGACACGTCGATATCGCCTGCCACTTCGCGGAGATGCACCGAGCCGTTCAGCGTCTCAGCACGCATCTGTCCTCTGACACGCTCCACGCTAATGCTGCCGTTCGAAGCCTCCAGTTTTAGATTGGAAGTCGTCGGCACCCATACCTGGTACGACACATTCCAATACCGGTCATCCTCGTGAGTCGGCCCGCTCGGTTCGATGTTGCCCGGTCCTTTCGCGATCTTCACCTGCGAAGCCAATTCCCGGGCCTCGGCATCGGTCGGCGCCGACGTTTGTATGCAGGCTCTCACTAGAACGTCGCTATTATCCCAGCCTTGTACATGTACCGATCCGTTTTCCCCGGGGTGAATATAATTCATTGAGGACGCCGCCAGCCGCTGTTCGCGGGCCTCGGCATAATTCGCGCGATCACTATTCGAGTTGTGGTTAGCGGAACAGTCCTCGTCCCGGTCGGAACCGCGCGCGCTCGCCTGAACGCCGGCCAGTGAACCAAGCGTAAGCGCCATTGTCGCGAAAACAAGTAGCCGTCTCATTGCCCCTCCTGGGTGTGAATGCACGCCCGGTGTTCTCCTGCACATCCGACGCCGTGCATGAGAGCGAAATATGAGCAATTTAGGGTATTCGTCGTGTTCGAATCCGGGATACGGGGTTGCGCGACTGAGAAGATCCGAGAAAAGGCCGCCCGGCAAATGACAAGCTGACTTCCGTGAGCTCGATATTCTGAAATCGGCGATGCAACGAAGAGCCTTTCTGAAAACAACGCTGGCGGCGATTGCGACTGCAGACGCCCTTTCTCAACCTAAGCCTTTGTGGGGCGGACCTGTATTGGATACTCATCTGCATCTCCGCACCGATCCCGATGCTTGTTTCACCCACATCCAAGGATGCGGAGTCACAAACGCGGTCCTGCTAACAAGGGCGCCGGACGAGAATAAAGCCAAAGAGGAAATGGCGAAACGGCCGGGTGTATTTGTACGCTCTGTATCTACAGACCCGGCTCAGCCCGGCGCGGACGAAGTTATTCGCAAAGCAATTCAAGATGGGGCCGTAAGCGTG
Source organism: uncultured Acidobacteriaceae bacterium (assembly GCA_963846185.1). Classification (GTDB taxonomy): domain Bacteria; phylum Acidobacteriota; class Terriglobia; order Bryobacterales; family Bryobacteraceae; genus Bog-105. The sequence continues at coordinate 170,982 of CAWJVA010000004.1, forward strand.
GGCGAGCTGAAGTATCATCTCGCTCTGGACTCTCCTGAAATGCGGCGAGTCTATGAGATCTGCGCCGAATTGCAGGTTCCGGTGATGATGCACATCCAGAACTATCCGCATTTCGCGGGAGAACTCCCTTACAATACGGGCTATCCGAGATTTGACACAGTTCTCCGCGCTTATCCGAAGACGAATTTTATCGGGCATGGAGATCTGTTTTGGGCTCACATCAGCGCCGACGTTCCTACTGATCGCGGCTATCCGTCCGGTCCTGTGAAGCCGGGAGGGTTAACTGATAAATTCCTCTCCGACTTCCCGAATCTGTATGCTGATATGTCGGCGAATTCAGGAAACAACGCACTTTCCCGCGATCCGGAGTTCTCGCGCGATTTCATCGTGCGCCATCGAACCAAGCTGATTTTCGGAAGTGACTGCGCCTGCACCGACGGAAAAGGAGCGGGCATCTCGCAAGGCAACAACCCGGAAGCCGCTAGACTTGCCGGTCAATGCGTTGCCCGGGCGACTCTCACTCTATTGCAAGGTCTGACTTCACCTGAAATCTTCCGGCAAATCACGTGGGGGAACGGAGTCAGGGTCTTTAACGCGCAGTTCTCATAAGTGTTGACCAGGACTTGGCCTTGCACCTACACGCGACGGCGTAAAGGGGGCCGAACAGTGCTTATTACTGGTCGGCGAGAGCTTGTACGGGCGATATTCGAGCTGCGCGCCACGCCGGGAACAGGCAAGCAAACAGAGAAACCATCGCGATCACTGCCAGTGTCCCGCCGAGTACAGTGAAGCTATGCGGAGGCACATGGAACAGAACCGCCTGCATGGCGCGTCCGGTGATCCAGGTTCCAAATAAGCCCAGGGCCGCACCCGCACCCAGCAATCGCAGCGCGAGTGAGAAGAAATGCTGCCGGATCTCCTGTGGCCGTGCTCCTACTGCCATACGAATCGCAATTTCGCGACGTCGATGCGCGACCGCGTAACTCAATACGCCGTATATCCCGATTGCGACTAACAGCAAAGCAATGCCAGAGAAAATCCCGGCGAGCAATGCGGGCGAGCGGCGATCAATCAGGCTTGCCGCAATTCGATCGTTCATTGATTGCAGGCCATTGATGGCGAGCGCCGGGTCGATTCGGCGGACCACGCGCTGTAGCTCTGATTTGAGGGCGGCGTTCGAGATCCCGCCTCGAACCACCACAAAGATGTTGCTGTCCGGACGATAGATGTACGGGTAGTAAACGGCACCCTGAGCTGTGTCATCGGTAAGCCCCGCTTGCTTTATGCTGCCGACGACGCCCACCACGGTGAAAGCTTCGGCCTCATTGCCGTGGTCCAGGCCCTGAAAGAGCCGCTGGCCCAGAGGGCTTGTATGCGGCCAATTGTAACGGGCAAAATCCTCGTCCACGATACAAGTTCGCTCTCTGCGGCGCGAGTCGGCTTCGGTGAGAAACCGTCCTGCGCGCAGCGAAAATCCCATCGCCTGGAAGTAATGGCCGGAAACTCCATACGAGTAATTGCCGCGCGGCGCCTCTCCGGGGGAGAGAACGCGGCCCTCAACCGTCGCGGCGCTCTTGCCGTTGTAGCCACTGAAGGGAATGTTGGTGGCAATGCCAACCGCCGATACTCCCGGCTGCTTCTGAAGCTCGTCTGCCAGGCTGTCGGCAAAGTTCAGGCCGGCCGCCGGCGAAGGGTAGCGATTCCCGACCAGCGAGATCTGCCCAGCGACCGCGTTTTCGGCGCGAAATCCAGGAGAAACAGCCATCGCGCGTTTCAGGCTGAGCCCTAACAGAGCTGCTCCCGCAAGCAGTACGAATCCCAACGCCGTCTGAGCGATGACGAAAGCCATGGCGCACCGTCTGCGCAGCCCGGCTGCCTGTCGCGCTGCGAGACTCAGATTGCAGGGCGGCCGACGGATCTGGTCGAAGCGCGAACCATGCGATCGGCACTGCCATCACTATGCCCAAAACCATTGCGGTTACAAACGAGGCAAGCACCAATCGCGCATCGAATGCAATGTAATCGCCAAGCGGTAACCGGTCGGCGCCAAGCAGTGTCAGCAGCCGGATTCCACCAGCACCTACCAACATCGCCAGCAGCCCTCCACAGAGGGTCAACAACGTTGTCTCGATCAGAACTTCACTTACGAGGTCGCGACGGCTTGCACCCAATGCCTGCCTCACGGCCAACTCTTTCAACCGGCCGCTAGCACGGATCAAAAGCAGGTTCACCAGGTTTACTGCCCCGATCAGCAAAAGCGCCAATACACCTGCTTGGAGCAAGAGCAGGATGGGGCGTACCGCCGCGACTTGGTCGCCATGGAGAGACATGACAACAGAGCGAAAGCCGGCGTCCGCGACCATTCTGCGCTGCGGATCGTCCTTCTCCAGCGCATCGTTTTGAGCATCGATCTGCGCTTGTGCCTTTTCGAGCGTTTCGCCCGGTTTGAGCCGCGCGATCATTTGAATGACATTACCTCCTGCGTGACGTCGCTGCGGTGTGCGATCCTCGTTGCGCGAGGAAAGGGGCAAATACAACTCAGCTTTTGAAGAGAGAAAGCGGAAACCGGGAGGTAGGACTCCAATCACTGTCTTCGGGAAACTGTCAACCCAAACCTTTTGCCCGATTGCTCGTGGATCAGCGTGGAAGTGTTGTTGCCAATACTCGTTCGTGACGATCGCCACGTTGTCGGTCTGATATCGCATGTCCGAATCTGTGAAGGCGCGCCCGATGACAGGTCCGCGTCCGAGCGTCGCGAAGAGTTCAGGAGAGACACGCGTAACGGGCTCGCGAACGGTTGCGCCCGGCTCTCCAACAATGTCGCTGTCAAAGCGATAAATTGAGAGCGAGCTGAACGCAGGAATCGCGCCGCGCCGTTCGTAATAATTCGTCAGGGATGAGCCGTCACGCTCGACACCGGCTTTTGGATAGGTGTTGAAAATGCTCACGAGCCGGTCCGCATGCGGAAACGGCAGCGGGCGCACCAGAATGGCATCGATCACCGCGAAGATGGTGAGATTCGCACCCACGCAAAGCGCGAGTGTGAAAACTGAAGCGAGAGCGAATGCTGGTGCGTTTCGCAGACGCCGAGCTGCATACCGGACATCCTGTTGCAGGCGCTCGAAAGAAGACCCTCTCCACATACCGCGGGTGACCTCTTGTACTCTAGTCACGTTGCCAAAGTCACGGCGTGTAGCGGACTCGGCATCCTCCCGCGTTGCTCCTGCTTCCATGCGTTGTTGGATCTCAATCGCGAAGTGTGCGTCCAGTTCTTCCTGGAGTTCGCGTTCGCGCGCCTTGCGTCCTTGTCTCCATCGAAAGTCCATGTGCACTCCTGTAGCAGACAGTCTACCAAAAAGCTGATCCCCTTAGAAGACGTTCTGCTAGTGGATCGCACGCCCTTTGCAGGTTCGTTAGCGCGCGCTGAATTCTATTCTCGTCACGCTCTCATGCCGAAACGTGTACCGCGCTCCCGAATTTGTCAGCTCTACACTGGACTGCACTGGCTTAATATGCTGCGGCTGCGTCTCATCATTGCCCTCATAAATGCTCGGCGCGAACAATGATTCCACGGCGCCCGTGCTCCGGGCGGCGAACCCGTCGATTGATATCTGTGCCCGAATATCTTGGGTCAAGTGCCGGTTCACGCAAAATAGCGTCAGCCGATCGCCGGCCTCATTGAGCACCGCAACCGTATCCAAATACGGAACGTTCGCGATCTCCGGCAGGCGTGTCACTCCTTGGTGCACATCATAGTGCTTCGCATCGTTCTGCACATCGAGAGCAACCGAAGGATCGGCCGTCGAGTACATTTGAAACGTGTAGTACGCGGGCGTTCCGTATACGCGGGCGCGTTTCTTCCAGATCCCCGCAAATTCAATAATGCCGGTCATATCCGAGATCGGCACGATGTTGGCATTTTGCATCAGCATATTGAAGAAGCCGCCTGCTGCAATTGCGCCACCCATATTGTCGTATCGCGGTGCGTTCGCCGAGTCCCGTCCGCAACACACGAACAGCCACTCCGTGAAAGCGAGATGCGCCTTATTGCGGAAATTCGCACTCTCGTCGATTTGCGCCTGCATCGCTCGCAGCCGCCGTCCCAACTCCACTGGCAGCGCGAACGTAGCCTCCGCGATTTCGTCCGGCGTTGCGTTCGGAGTAGCCATGCGATCGGTGGTGACAACGAAGTGCGTTGAAAGGAAATTGAACGTATCGGGCGGATCCGTAAGTTGCGCGGCGTTCCATTTCTGATAAACGTCGGGATCTTGCCCGGTGGCAATAAGCCGCGCTTCCGGGTCCGCTCCTCGAACCGCTTTGCTGAATTCCTGGGTTCGGCCCGGCAGCTCCTCTAGCGTCGGATAGCCCAGGTTCCAATCTCCCCAGAGCTCATTTCCCAGCTCCCACAACAAACCGTGATGCTTCGGCCAGTGCTCATCGACATACCGTACCCAATCAGCCGCTTCGTCCGGCGTGCCGCTGCCCAGGTTCAGGGCGATCTGCGGTTGCGCCCCAATCAGCTCGCAAAAGCGCAAGAACTCATCTGTCCCAAATTGGTTGTATTCCGGGATGCCCCAAGCGACGTTCAACATGCTGACGCGCTTATCGCGGGGACCCACGCCGTCGCGCCAGTGATACGCGGACGTGAAGTTCCCTCCAAATCTCACCAGCGGAGTTTTCATTTCTTTAGCCATGGCCACCATATCGGGGTCGAGGCCATCCAGCGCATCAGCGGGCATCAGGCTCGCTTCATCAACAATCACACGCTCATCGCCTTCTACCCGAATGACGAAGTCTGCCGGTTCCAATGGCGCAAGTTGGCCCGGCTTGAGATCGAGGGTGAACGGGTATTTCTTCCAGCCCGCCTCAGCCGCGGTTATCGTAAATTGCGCCAGCACCTCGTCCGGATGATTGCGTCTTGTTATCGATAGCTCTATGCCATCCGGTCCGCTCAGGTGCTTCACGTAAATGCTGCCCTTGTAATGAAGCTCGCGGTAAACGGGCAAGAAGATCTGCTGCTTAATGCCTGTGGCCTGCCCAGGTAATCCGAATATTGCGAGAGATTGCCAGGAATTCGCTGCATCGTCTCGCCTCGGTTCGTACCGGTTGCCTTGCCGCGCGTTTAGCGGCTCCCACGGCAGAGGTAGCGCCAGCCTCGAAGCGACTCCCAACTCGGGCTCGTCCCGAATCATGTGCGCCACGTTAGATGCGCTCCAAAGGCCCGATTCGAAACTCGGGTTCTGTAGAATCTCAGCCCATAACCCGCCGTATGTCGAATTGCCGATTGGTTCGAGAAAGCTTCCAAAAATCGTGTTGGGTATCCTGAACCCAGCCCGCTTCTGTGCGTTGATCTTAATCGTCACCCGCTCGGCCGGCGATTCCGCGCGCGCCGATGCGCCGAATACAAGAATCGACCAGCAAACAGTACAGTGGATCTTCATCTCAATGAACAGTCGCTGCGGCCGGCAACACCAATCTGAGCTCCGTCTTGCTCAGCCGATTGCTTTCAGCATTCAAATTCGCTGCAATGGTCTTTTCCCGTTCGGCCGCCCCCGTCTCGTGTTTGCGGAAATAAAGAATCGATAACTTATAGTGTGCCGCCGCTAGCTTCGGGTCCTCGCGAACCGAGTTCTCAAGAAACCGCTGCGCTTCGTCTAGTTGTCCCTGTCGCATCATGATGTCGCCCATTGTCATATTGGCCTTCGCATCTGTGGGGTCCTGCTTCAGCACGCTCTCGAGAAGTTCCTGCGCGGGACCGATTTGCCCGTCCTCCAGATCAAGCCGTGCCAGCTCGTAACGTGCGCCCGCTAGCTTCGGCTCCAGCGACAGTGCATGCTCGAGCTGAGCCGCGCACCCTCCACGCGATTCAACCGGATGTCGAGCCAGCCCATCGCATAATACACGGGCGCAAACCTCGGAACGCGCTTAGAGAACTCGTTGAAAAGGTCATAAGCCGCCTGCCAATTCTGCAGCGTAATGTTTGCCCGAGCCAGCAATATAAGGCAGCATTATCGGCGGGATCTAGCTGGTGCGCCTTTGCGAGCGCATCGCGGGCGTCCGCCCCCAGATCGCGCCGTATACACACCTCGCCAAAATGCGCCAGCGTTGGAACGTCGTTCGGGGCCGCCGTCCGCGCCCGTACCAGGTAAGCCAACGCTTTTTCATCCAGATTCTGCTTTTCGGCCGCCGTGGCAGCGCCATTCAGGGCATCTACGCTGTCCGGCCTCAATTCGAGCGCCCGGTCAAAACTCGTCTCCGCGCGCACTGCATCTTTCAGCAGTTCGGCCCGCCCGCGCTCCGCCCAATAATCGCTGAGGTTTCCGAGTGCGGGTTCCAAGAGTTTAACGCCTCCAGCGCCACGTCCGCCTCACCGGTCCGAAGCTGCGACGCCGCAAGACTGAAACGAACGCCTGGGCTCTGGCTTCCCAATTCAACCGCGTGCCGCAAGTACTTCTTCGCCGTTGCATAATCGGCATTTCGGAAGAAAAGAAATCCGATGTTCTCGTTCAGGGAAACGGAATCAGGCTCAAGGCTCAGGCCCTGCTCGAAAGCCCTCTTTGCGGATTCGGGCTGCTTCAGTTCCGTCTCCGCGATGCCCAGCAAGTTCCAAAGCTCGGCACTTTTTGGATACTGCTGCAGTTCCTGACGCAGTAGCTTGCTCGCCGAACTGAAATCGCCGCTTTGAATTTGGCGCATTGCCTCTTCTTGAGCAGTCTTCACATCCGGCTGCGCGCTCAGCAGTCTGGCGAGTAGAAACAGAGCGAAAATAGCGTGACTTTTCAACAAGTGCCTATCGCAGGTCGCGGGAATCGTAGAGAATAGACGCGATTCTAGCCGGGCCATATCGACCTTCTCTGATAGTAATTCTACTTAGTAAATAAACGGGATCTCTTTCGTTTTCTGGGAGTTATAATCCTCCCAAAAGCCTTGCAGAAAGGCATTCATCATCTGTTTTCTCAGGGGACCTCGTGAAAACCTCACTCAAAGACCTTGTAAGTTTCCTGCTTTCCCTCTCTGTTCTTCTGATAGCGGCGGCTTTCCCTGTTACTATGCGCGCCCAAACAAATCAGGGCATCCTCGCCGGTACCATTCTGGATCCTTCAGGCGCCGCTATCGAAGGCGCAGACGTAACTGCCAAGAACGAGGCCACAAGCTACGTCTTGAAAACAACCAGCGGTTCCGGAGGCACATTTCGCTTCCCCTCAGTCCCGATCGGTCTCTACGATATTACGGTCGCGCACCCCGGCTTCAGTTCGGTGACGCAAACCGGCGTTAACGTCCAAATCAGTTCAACGACCGCGGTAAACATTACGCTCAGCGTCGGCCGAGCAGAGCAAACGGTAACTGTCCAAGCCGACACGACGAAAATCGAAACCGAGAGCTCCGATATAGGAACCGTGATCTCTTCGAGGCAGGTACTAGAGCTGCCTTTGGCCCTGGGCGGGGTCGGCGCAATGCGCTCGCCTGAAGCGTTCGTGTTTCTTGCTCCGGGGGCTGTCGGTCCCGGGACAGCAAACAGCAACAACGGTATCTTCATCTCCAAGATAGGCGGCGGACAGAGCTTCGGCGCCGACGTTCTGCTCGATGGCACCAGTATTCTGCGATCCGAGAACGGGTCTTCTTTCGATGAGGCAGCCCCTTCCGTCGAAGCCATTTCGGAGTTCAAGGTTCTGACATCAAATATGCCTGCTATGTACGGCCGGACCACTGCCGCGGTCGAGACATTCACTACCAAGTCGGGTACAAACCAATTTCACGGCACTGCTTACGACATTCTCCAGAACGAAGATCTCAACGCGAACAGCTGGTTCAATAACGCCTTCGCGGCCCAGTGTCCCTCCGGCCCGGGAAATGCAGGCTGCCGCTCCCAGTACGCGAGACCGTCCGATAAGAAGAATGACTACGGCACCAATCTCGGCGGTCCCGTCATCATACCCAAGCTTTACAATGGCAGGGACCGAAGCTTCTTTTTCTTCAATTGGGAACAATACAACCAGCGCATCGGCGGCGTATCCAGTACCATCGTTCCTACCGCGGCCGAACGGACGGGCAATTTCTCGGGGATTCTCAATACCGGAGCTCAGTCTTGGTACCAATCCCTGCACCGGCGCGCCGGTCTACGCGGGTGAAATCTTCGACCCGAATACCACGACTATCGGGCCTACTGGCGTACCTTGCCGGACTCCGTTCCCGAACAACACCATTCCCACCAGCCGCATATCGAGTGTCTCCCAAAACTTCCTCTCGGTGCTCCCCGCTCCCAACGCAAACTTTGCGAACGGACAGAATTTCATTCTTTCCAGCACGACGCCTTTGATGAATACGACATATACAATCCGAATTGACCACTCCATTTCTGACAAGAGCAAGATCTTTGGAATGTATGATACGCGTGACAACTCTCGCTACGTTAACGGGATTTACAATTTGCCCCTGCCAGTCGCTTCTAATGGCTGGGAGCAGAACTTTGTAACGCACTACGGACGCGCGGGTTGGGATTACATCCTCTCGCCTTCGGTATTGAACCATTTGGCGCTTGGCTACAACCGTACGAACAGCCAGAATTACTCGTATGCCGCACTGCAAGGCATAAACCAGCACGTCAACTGGAATGCGAAATTCGGCATTACAGGCATTTCAGGCGTCCAATTCCCGATCGTCAATATCGGTGAAGGCGTTCCGCAGCTCAGCGCGAGCAATAACGATAACGAAGTCGATAACGGCGAGCGGTTGAATGACACGCTGACCTGGGTGAAAGGAGCGCACAGCCTCACCTTCGGTTTCGATTTTCGCAACCAAAACTTCAGCCGGTTGGGCGGGAACAATGACTCCGGAACTTACAATTTCGCTCGCGCTAAACGGCGGCCGATCAAGCCTTAAACGGCACGAGCGGCAATTCGATCGCAAGCTTCCTGTTGGGCGCTGTCGATAATGCAAACGCATTTATACCGGCCCACACGCCGCGCTGGATCTCCCAATATTACGCCGGATTCGCTCAGGACGATTGGAAAGTAAATCCGCACCTGACATTGAATCTCGGGTTGCGCTGGAGTGTGGACGTGCCTCGCAGAGAGTCTTACAACGACACGTCGAACTTCAGCCCGACGGCTCCCAATCCGGCGGCGAACAACATTCCCGGCGCAATGGTTTTCGGGAATCTTTGCAACGGCTGCAACGCCCGCTGGGCGACCACGAAATATCACGATTTCGCGTCCGCGGCTTGGCTTCGCCTTCAACCCGAATGGCGGCAGATTCGTCATACGTGGTGGTTACGGACTGCTGTATTCTCCGCTCCAATACACGGATTTCGGTGGCAACCAAATTCAGGGCTACTCTGGCACACCCACTTTCACCAGCTCCAAATAATCTGTCTCCGGCTTTCAATTGGGATAACGGCTTCCCGCCCTCTCCGCCGCCGCCGTTTACCAATCCATCTGTTGTAAACACCGGCAACCCTAACTGGATACAACCCCGTTTCGGCCAGCCCGGAATCATCCAGAGCTGGAGTTTTCAAATTCAAGGCCAGGTCTCGAAGGACATGGTTGCCACAGTCGGATACATTGGCAACCGGGCGCAGAACCTGCGCTCCGCCATTATGAACTGGAACAATATCCCCGTTCAGGACATCAACCTCGGCCCTGTGCTGAATCAGCCGGTGAGCAACAATACGCTTGGAGTCACCGCTCCTTATCCGAACTTTTTCACTGATTGGGGAAGTAACGCTCCGGTATGGCGGGCCCTTCGTCCTTTTCCTCAGTACGATTTCATCTACATGGACGTGCTGCAGAATATCGGCCAATCCACTTACGAGTCGCTCCAAGCGACGCTCGAGCGAAGGTTGAGCGCCGGGTTGAGCATTCAAGCCTCATTTACATGGGCGAAAACGCTCACCGATGCCGATAGCATTCTCCCGGCCACCAACGGCGGTATCCAGCAAGTACAGAACGTCGCTAATCTCACCCAGGAGAAAGCATTGAGCAGCCAGGATGTGCCCTATATGTTTTCAGGAGCCTTTTTGTATCAATTGCCGTTTGGCAAAGACAAGCCGTTCCTGACCCATGGCATTGCGGGCGCCATCCTTGGAGGTTGGGAAATTGGCGGCGTCCTACGCTATCAGACTGGAGTTCCTATCTCATTTGGTTGCGCTAATGGCATTCCTGGTTGGCAGAACTGCATTCGCTTCAATCGTCAATCGGCATCCCCGCTCAATCCGGCCGTTACCAACGGCACTTTTAATCCATTTACCCAGAACTTTTTCAACCCGGTCTGCAGTTACCTCGGCGAAACCGGTTGCGCCTTCGCCGACCCTAACACGGAACTGATCGCCGCCGGGAGCACTACCACCGTCCAGCAGGCTAGAGGGGGCGCGTACTACTTCGGCAACTATCCGCGAAATAACGGCGATGCTCGAAGTCCTAACTTCTACAATGAAGACTTCAGCGTGCTTCGAAACTTCACGCTTTACGAGCGCGCGACTCTCCAATTCAAAGCTGAATTTCTAAATGCATTCAACCGGCATATCTTTAGCGTGCCTGACGCCAACCCCTACGACTCGAACTTCGGGCTGGTAACCGGCACTATTGACCAGCAGCGCATCATACAATTCACCATGCGCCTGACCTTCTGATGAAAGCAGAACCGCAACCGTGAAGAAGCGAGTAACAGAGCGGCGCGTGCCGGGAAGTCGAATGACCATGGTCACATTCGCCGCTCTGCTGCCTCTTGTGTTATCTGCGCAACCGCCGAACAATCCTCAGGACTTCTACAATCTCGGATCCACCCAATTCCTTCAGCATCATTTCACGGAAGCGAAGGAATCTTTTTCTCGTGCTATCGAGCTCGACGGCAAGTACGCTGAGGCCTACAGAGGTCTGGGCATGACCGATCTGGAGTTGAAAGACTACAACGGAGCCTATCGCGCCTGGCTTAAAGCGATCGACCTCAATCCAAAAGATGAGAAATCGAAGTACTTCCTGGGCCGGCTATTCTACGAAGCCGATTTCCCGAACGAAGCCGCGGCGTGGCTCCGGGAAGCGCTGCAACTCTCCCCGGATGATTATCAGGCGACAACCTACCTTGGGCTTTGCGCCGAAGCTCTCGGGCTGGATGAAACCGCCGCTCCGCTGTATCGAAACGCAATCGCAGAAAGCAACGCGCAAGGCAAGCCATACTCTTGGGCTTACCTCAGTTTGAGCAATTTCTTGAAAAAGCATGGCGATGAAAACCAGGCGCTGTCCGTTCTAGAAGAAGGCGCGCTAAAATGTCCCGAAGCACATGAACTGGCTGTCTTGGGAGCGCTGCTCGCTGCTCACAATCAGCCGCAGCGCGCTGAAGAAGTTCTTCGTCAGGCCATCGCGCTCGATCCCACGCTGGCTCAGCCGTACTATCGCCTCGGCCTACTGCTGAAATCCGACGGCCGGCTGGATGAATCTAAATCCGAGATGATCAAATTCCAGCAAGCGAAAGAGCAGGAGGATAAGAACCCAAAAATTCTTGCGCTGCGAAAGTAAGTAACTATTTTTCGGTGATCGGCAATATTTTCCTGAGCGCCGGATTCTCAATCACTTGCTTTGTTCCGCTTGGCCATGTAATCTCGATTTTCCGGATTGCCTTCTCCTGTCCTATGCCAAAGAATAGGCGCTTATCTTGCGCGGATTGGTAACTCGCTGTTGTAGTTGCCATCCCGTATTGAACTCTTCCGGATTCTGAGGTAAGTTTCACTTTCGCGCCAATACCATCCCGGTTACTCTTCGTCCCGCGCAAATCCAAGCCGATCCATCCGTTCTGATTTCCGCCATTGTTTCGCAGCACGTACGCCGGGCCCCCACACGTCACAACCACCACATCAATATCCCCGTCGTTATCCAGGTCGCCGAAAGCCGCGCCGCGGCTCGCCCATTTTTGCGTAAAGACTTCGCCCGATTGCTCAGACACGTTCACGAACTTCCCGTCTACCTGCCGTAGAAGCAGCAGCCGCTGCAGATACTCCAAATGCGGTTGCATTTTCTCTATGTTGTCCATTACGTGACTGTTCGCGAAGAACAAGTCCTTGTGGCCGTCGTTATCGTAATCGACGATCTCGCATTCCCCATCCCCCAAACAACCGTGTAAGTTCACCCAAGCGTGACACATTCGTGTCGTAATTAAACGTCCCATCGCCGTTGTTGTGGAAATATGCGTAAGTCTCATTCGAAAGCGCCGTCGTGACAATGTCCGGTTTGCCGTCGTCATCCACATCGGAGGCATCTGTCCCCATTCCTGCGAAGACTTTACCCTCGTCTGTATATCCCACTCCGGCCGCCAAACCATTTTCTGTAAACGTGCCGTCGCCGTTATTGATAAACAGGAACTGCTGAAACGAATCGTTTGCAACGCTGATATCCAGCCGCCCGTCGTTGTTGAAATCCGCAAAGGCAACGCCAAGTCCCTTACCGGCACTGGCTGCAATGTGGCTCTTCGCGCTGACATCGGTGAATGTCCCGTCGCCGTTATTGTGAAACAGGTAATCCGAGATAGGTTTAAAGTTATCGGGATGGCAGTAAGAGCGGCCACCCTCCTCGCGCGATCCGCAGTATTTGTTCTTCGAGAAATCCCAATCCAGATACCGGCAGATGAACAAGTCCAGCTTCCCGTCGTTGTCGTAATCGAAAAATCCGGCGCTCGACATCCATCCTTCGGTGTGCAACCCGGCCTTTTGCGTCACATCGGAAAATGTGCCATCCCCGTTATTTTTGTAGAGGATCACGCTTCCATAATTCGTTACTAGAAGATCCTCGAAGCCATCGTTGTCGAAATCTCCCACCGCCACGCCCATGCCGTAGCCGCTTCCGCGCACTCCCGCCTTTTCCGTCACGTCCGTAAACGTGCCGTCGTGGTTGTTGTGGTACAACCTGTTCCAAAACTCGGGTTCGGATTTGTTGGGCGCCTCGTCATCGCGCTGGCCGGCCCGGATTTTCGCTCCGTTCACCAGAAACACGTCCAGCCAGCCGTCATTGTCGTAATCGAAAACGGCGACACCGCCCGTCATCGTTTCGATCAGATACTTCTCGGAAGTTGCCGAATTGTTGTTTTTGAAATGGATACCGCTCGCCGGCGTGAGATCCTCATACGTCACCGGTTTAGCCCGGTTGGACGCAAACACAAGGTTGAGCACTGCGCTAGCGGCAATCACCGAACCAAGAGTCAAGATGCGAACGATCGTTTGAGGTTGACTGCCGCTCACGAGCCGGATTTTCTGCTGCCGATCATAACACTCACCTCGTGACCATATTCCCTCACGGAGATCGGCCTGGCATTACTCCTGATCGCGTTTTGCTTGGGGTTAATATTTGTAGGTACTCCCAATGCCGCTGAGGAGCTTGGCTGTTGTTCTCGTCTGCATATCTCTTCTTAATGCCCAAAAAGCAGCGGATATCGGACATGTCATCGTTTCCGCTCTTCAGGCCGGAGACTACACGCAAGCGAGAGACTTGGTTCAACGTGCTCTCAAGGAATCACCGCGGGATGCGCGCCTATGGACCTTGGATGCAGTGGCGCTGGCGCGTTTGGGGCAGGAGAATGAGGCGCGAGCGGCCTTTCATCGTGCGCTGGAAATCTCGCCGGATTACCTTCCCGCTCTGGAAGTCGCCGCGAAGATCGAATTTGAAGCGAAAAATGGAGATGCCGGACCGTTTCTGCGAAGAATACTGAAGTTGCGTCCTGACGATCAGACGAGTCATTCGATGCTCGCCGTCATTGCTTTTAAGCAGGGTGACTGCGAGACAGCGAAGGAGGAATATGCACGAAGCCACCCGGGTGCAACACAAGACATAAGCGCGATGGAAGAGTTCGGTTCCTGCCTCGTAAACCAAAAGCGGATACTCGAAGCAATACCGGTTTTCGAACATCTCCACGAACTGCAACCTGGGAACGAGAAGGCGCTCTATAATGCGGCCGTCGTGCAGTTTCTGGCAGGCCGATATAACGACGTCATCACGATGTTGAGCCCAGCGCTCACCGGGGAGTCCCGGGACGCCGATTCTCTGGAGCTGCTGGGCGAAGCATTCCAAGCTGTGTCTGACAAGGATCGGGCAGTTGCGGCGTTGCGGCAAGCCATCGCCCTCAATTCGAATGAGGCCAGATATTACGACGATCTTGCCTATCTTTTCCTCGCGCATCGTGATTTTCAGGAGGGGATCGACATTTTAAATGTAGGCCTGCAGCGAATGCCCTCGGCCGCACCTCTATACGTCGCGAGAGGCATTCTCTATTGCGAATTAGCGCAATATGATAAAGGCGAATCTGATTTCAATTCCGCAGAGCGGCTGGATCCGAATGTCGAGCTGGTTTCAGCTGCCCACGGATTGGCGGACCTGCAGCGGAACGATCTTCCCGAGGCAGAAAAGACGGTGCGCGAACGAATACGCCAGCACCCGGACGATGCCTTTCTCTACTATTTGCTTGCCGAAGTTCTTCGCAGAAAAGGCGCCGCGCCAGGGAGCGCCGAGTTCGAAGAAGCGGTTCAAGCCTTGCGCAAAGCCGTGGAGCTGAAGCCGAAGTTTGGCCTCGCGCGGGATGCACTCGGAGTCCTGTACATGGAGGATGGCAAGATCGACGATGCCGTCGAACAGAGTAGGCTCGCTTTCCGCGCTGATCCAGCCGACGAAGCCGCCCTTTATCATTTGATTGTCGCTCTTCGCAGGAGCGGCAAAACCAGCGAAATCCCTGAACTGCTGGCGCAGCTTGTCCGCCTTAGGAAACAGAGCCGAACAAAGGAATCTCTGGAACGAAAACGCTCGACAGTCGAATCGGCGCCAGGTGATCAAGAGAGCCAAATAATCAAGCAATGAGTGCGTTAGGAACCCGATCAGCACACGTGTGTCCTCAAACGTGCAACCTGATGCTCTGAGAATTTAGTTCGCTGCAGCCGACAACACAGAGGGATAAATGGCTGCCGCATGCAGATAGGATCGCTCGAGAACCCGACCTTACAGAGGGGTCGCCCAAGCTTACTCGTCGCCACACTGGTGGTATGACATCCGGGGATATTTCATCCTCCATCTGTCTTACCAGGATCATTTGACCCGCTTGTTGAACTTTTTCGCAAAGAACGGATCGGAGCAGCACTTAGAGGTCGCTGTGGGCTCCGGTTCTTTTCTGGAGCTGGTAATTTTGTGGCGCAGGTTTATCAAACGGCTTCCTGCTACCCGGGGCATCGCGGTTGACTATGCACCGTCTATGCTGGAAGGCGCTATCGCCCGGCTTAAGCGATTACCCGGTTGGCAAATTGAACTTGCCGATGCTGCCGACCTTCCTTTTTCCGACGGGCAATTCGAAACCGCCAACATGGCAAATGCACTTCACTGCATGCCGGATCCTCAGGGTGCTATAGCTGAGCTATTTCGCGTCCTTCGACTGGGGGGTACAGCGGCGGTAAACGTTGTACTTGTCTCCCGCGGTGGACGCTTCAGGCGTGCTATAGCGGATCGAATCGCCGATTGGGGTACGCGCAAAGGTATTTTGGTCAGGCCCTACACGGAGTCAGAGATTCGGGGAATGATGCTGGCGCGTGGATTCGAGATTGAAGCTGCCGGTATCTATGGAAACGATCTGTGTCTGCTGGTCAGGAAACCGTTCTAAGCAGCCAGCGCGTGTAACGTATTCGCGCAATGACAGGGGACAATCTGGATGTCCGGATTTGTCTGCGCCAGACGTGCCAGCTTCGCGAGAGTATCCAGATAGCGGACTTTATCTTCCATGATCAGACGCATGACCCAGCCGGGCGGAGCCAAATTGTTGCGATAGGACGTTTCCAACCAGCACGCATCCCCTGCCAGCAGGTATTGTTTCCCCGAGCTTACGCGAACTAGCGCGCCCATGTGCCCGGCGGCATGGCCGGGAAGATCAATAATCATCACGGATCCATCGCCAAACAGATCGACGCCGTCTTCGAATTCACCAAGAGGACGGTCGCCACGCTGCTTAGCTTGTGAGGGTACTACTGCCCACGCGCGCTGCTCGAAATCGTCGGGCAGCAACTCGGGCAGAAAACCGGCTTTGGTGCGCGCGAGCCTTGAGCGGCGAAGGAGCTGCCGGTATCCTTCTTCCATAAACACGTAACGCGCACAGGGAAAATCGGCCGCGCCGCCCACGTGGTCGGCATGGAAGTGCGAGCAGATAACCACCTTCACGTCATTCGCACTGACGCCCATCGACTTCAGCCGCGCTGCTGCTGTGTCGTTGGATGAAATCTTAACGGGTAAAAGAGCGCGATACAGTCGCTCGGGAAGCGAAGTGGCATGCTTGAATAACCGAAGCGACAATCCGGAATCGAATAGTACGATTCCCGCGCTGGAATGCTCCATAACCGCGACGGTAGCTGGAAACTTCGTTCTTAAACGCTTGCCACCGCGCACGGCCAGGCACTCGAAGGCGCTGCACGAGCCGGCTTCGAAGAACGCAATGCGACGAATCATCTCGGCTGCTTGCCGGCCAGTGCTCGCAGTGTAATCGCAATTTTCATTTTCTGCCAGGGATTCCGATTACCCATCCACACGGTCCTTGCGTACAGCCGGTCAAGATAGGCATCGAAATGCAGAGAACGGGGGCATGCCTGGATTGGACCGCGGCCGAGCAGTATCTTCAGAACCTGGCTTCCCGCAAATCCAGCACAAAGTTCGCAAGCCATCGGAACAGAAGGTCCCTTCCTGTTTGCCAGGTCCACGAATCGCCGGTCGACCAGCGAATAGCGATGCGGCAGCGCCGGCGCCAACCCCACCACTAATTTGATAGCTTTCACCACAGCGCTGTCGGTGTCCCGCCAATCGATGTATTCTCGAAAGCTCATGCCGCCGGGCAGGAAAATCATCAGCGCGGCGCCCATTCCGAGCGGACCCGCAGTGAGCGCCGGAATGCGCTGCTTCATAACAGGTCTGAAAGACCGCATCACGAACCTGGAACGCGAACAGGTCGAGGCCATCAACGTAGATATCCGCGCCGTGGAGAAACTCATCTACATTGCGAAGCGACACTCCGGCGGGGAAAGACTTGATGCGAAGCCCTGGATTAATCTGACGTGCGAGCTCAATCATGACGTCGAGTTTTCTGCGCCCGATGGTGGTCATGTTCGCGCCCGCTTGACGATTAAAATTCTCCTGGCCGAAAGTATCGAAATCAGCCAGGTGGAATCCGCCGACTCCCAAACGCGTGAGCGTAAGTAAGTGGCTGCCGCCGACACCACCAAGTCCGGCGATCGCAATCGTCTTTCTGTGCAGGGTGTCCAACTCATCCGGTGTGACCAGGCCCAGCGTACGGGAAAACGCAAGTGCACGATCGAAAACCTGTTTTTCGCTCTTCTTCGCTCCTGTACACTCCGAGCGGTTCAGGACAATGTTGGGGGACACTCGATGCAGCTCCTAAAGACGCAATCGCCGCCTTGTTGTTGCTGCAACGTTAGTTGCTGGAACGCGCCCTGATTCTCACTCCATGCCCGCCCTGCTACGCTCCTGTTCAAAAAACAGCGCGTATGCGGGAAGAGTAAGGCTCAGAAGACGATCCCGAACAACACTTCGCCTTGACTTCGCGCGAGTCGCACGATATTGGTGGTGGTCGAAGTGCTGCCCCAATACAGCCATCGACCTTCGCCCGACAGCCGGAGCTTACGTATCCTCAGTTCCAGACCGCCGCCTAAGACCAAGGCATTGTGACTGGGCGTTATGTTCGGAGATAGGTTAGTGAAAGTGCGGTACGCACCCCCGCCCGAGATGAATGGTTTTAACAGCGGAATGGGAAACCGGAACTTGGCGAGATAGGGGATCTCCCATGCGTTCCCGTTCAGAGTAGTGTTGACTCCGTTCGTGGTCAAAGTGGTTTGAGAGTGGCGGTAGATGCCATCCGCTTCGATTGCAAAGCCGAAAGGAAGGCGTACCTCGGCTACTGGTCCGATCAAATAGCTTCCCGACTGGCTCAGAGATGTCGGCGTGCTAATCGTACCTGTGAGTTGCAGAAGATCTGTAGCCGGCATTCCGCCCTTCAAGCCAAAGTCGAATCCGAAATCAAGGTGCTGCGCAAAGGTAGAAACCCCGCCAAGCACAAAAAAGACAAAAATAGCCTTCAAGGAACTGCTTACAGGCATGACTTTCCCTCTTCCGGCTTCAGATGGCCCGTTCTGTCTGTGCAGGTTACGACGCTTTCGCGAGCAGCCCGATTCCTTCTGTGTTATCAGGTTGCAGTGAGCCCGGCTCGGTTCCGTTCGAAGCAGGATCTTATAGCAGGCTTGTCACATTTGTTATTGTTTGCTCTGGCAGATGCTGAAACCTCCCTGCCTTCACTTGCATCTTTATGATGGGAAAACCCCAACAGGGGCCAGCCCCAAGGCCCGGACCCCCTCGGGGCGACCATCTCGTAAACGTAAGCAAAGCTGACGAAAGGAGGTACAACGTATGTTTGACACGATGCTTTCTCGTGATATGCGGCAAACGCTGGACCACTTCCGTCGTACAGTGGACCAGCTCTTCGATAACTTCTATGGCTCTGGCTCTCGTATGCCGGCGCTCAATAGCGGCAGTCAGAACGGGAGCGAGTACTCCTTCACGCCGGTCATCGAGTCCGGCTGGAATGAGAATGAACTGCTGTTGCGCGCAATCGTTCCTGGCGTGACCCAGGACAATTTGAAGGTTACGGCGCAGAGCAACCAGCTCGTTGTCGAAGGCGAGCGTAAAGCTCCGGAAGGTTGGACGTCGGGAGCTTATCCGCAGATTGCGTACGGGAAGTTTTACGTCGAGAACAATATGAATCTCTTTAGCCCACCGGGTGCGGCTCGCCAGTTCTGACAGAAAGGAGATGAACTCGTCACTGGTGTGGCGTTTGGCCGTTTTGCCCTGCACCTTCCCCGTCTTCACATCCAGAGCCGCATACAAGGATAGCGTTCCATGCCTGTAATATTCGAAGCCGTGCCGTTCGGCTCGCCCGGGCGAAAGCGGAAACACCGGATCGAGGCGATCCAAAGCCTGAATCGCGGTCTTCTCATCCACGCAAAACACGGCCGCGTGCTGCGGCGGTTGCAAATACAGCCCGATGATATCGGCTGCTTTGGTCTCGAAATCCGGGTCGTCGCTCGTCATGTAGCGCTCCAGCCGATGCGGCTGCAGCCGCGCCTGCCGACAGAATGCGATGCACACTGGGTTTGCTTACACCCATATCAGCGGCCAGCTTGCGAATCGACCAGTGGGTGCTGCCGTCCTTGGGCTTCTGCTGCACCTTCCGGCACACTCTCGCTTGCACGCTAGCCGTCGCTGTCCGTGGCCGGCTGCCTTTATGTTGAGGCTCCAAACCATCCATGCCAAACTCTTCGAATCGTTGCTTCCAGCGCGAGATCGTGGGCGCTGTCGTGTGCAGATCCCGCTTAATCGCGCCATACGTCATCCCATCCGCCAGTGCCAGGATCAACCGCGCCCGAAATACATCCCCAGCCCGCAGCGTGCGCGATTGCGCCCACTGTTTCAGTTCTTCACGTTGCTCTGTAGTCAGCGAAACCAACTTCCGATATCGTGCCACATAGCCATGACGCCCCAGCTCTTCGATAAGTAACAATATGATGGGACAGCTTACTAGTTGCGACGAAGCTGAGCAACATCAAGCAGCAGCATGGCCCGGACTCGATCGCTGTCATTGTCTCTTCCAAGACCACCAACGAAGACGGATTTCTGATGCAGAAGTTCGCGCGCACAGTGATTGGCACTAACAACATCGATAACTGCTCCCGCTACTGTCAGGCTCCGGCCGGGGAGGGTCTACATCGGACTGTTGGTTATTCAGGCGACTCCGGTTCTATCAAGGACATCGGTAAATCAGATCTTGTTCTGATCATCGGGGCTAACACAGCCGAAAGCCATCCCGTCTTAGCGACACGCATTAAGCGCGCTCACAAGCTGCATGGGCAAAAACTCATCGTTGCCGATCCCCGTACGCACGAGATGGCTGCGCGTGCCGACATTCACTTCCGCCCACGACCCGGAACGGATCTGGTCTGGATCTCAGCCATGAGCCGCTACATGTTTGATAACGGATACGCCAAATTGGCTTTCCTCGAAAAATGGGTGAACGGCGTCGATGAGTTCCGCAACAATCTTCAGCCTTTTACGATGGAATACGCTTCGAAGACCTGTGAAATCCCTATGGAAACGTTGGAGCGTGTTGCACAAGCGATCGCGACCACGGAGAACATGTGCATTCTTTGGGCCATGGGCATCACGCAGCACACTAGTGCTTCCGATGAGTCAACAGCCGTATCGAATCTGTTGTTAGTGACCGGAAACTATATGCGCCCGGGATGCGGCGCTTTTCCACTTCGCGGGCACAACAACGTACAGGGCGCCGGCGACATCGGCGCGATGCCGGATGGTCTGCCTGGTTATCAGGCTGTCACGGATCAATCTGTCCGCGAGCTTTTCGAGAAACGTTGGGGCGTCAAACTGCCGGCCACGCCCGGTATGGACAATCACGAGATGGTGGAGGCCATCTACAAAGGCGACCTCCACGCCATGTATCTGGCCGGCGAGGACATGATCTCGGCTGATTCAAACTCTAATTTTCTGGCCGCCGCCTTCGAAAAGCTCGATTTTCTTGTTGTTCAAGATATCTTCTTTAGCGAAACCTGCCGTTACGCCGACGTGGTGTTCCCCGCCGCTCCCGCTCTCGAAAAGGACGGCACATTTACCAACACCGAGCGGCGCATTCAACGACTCTATCAGGGGCTGCCTGAATTGGGAGATAGCAAGGCCGATTGGAAGATCACGCAGGATCTTGCGAATCGTATGGGAGCCGGCTGGAACTACCAGCATCCATCGGAAATCATGGATGAATTGGCCTCACTCTCGCCTATTTATGCCGGCGTGAACTACGAACGACTTGAAGGTTATAAAACGCTGCAATGGCCGGTGGCGCCGGACGGAACGGATCAGCCTGTTCTCTACCTGAACGGCTTTCCTTTCCCGGATAAGAAGGCGAAACTCTATCCCGTCTCCTTTCACGAGCCGGTGGAAAAGCCGGACGCCGACTTCGATCTGTTCCTCAACAATGGCAACCAGCTCGAGCACTTTCATCAAGGCAATATGACTTACAGGGTCAACGGCATTCGAGAAGAGACGCCGGAACGATATCTGGAAATTTCAGATGAACTGGCAAAGGAGCGCAAGATCGAATCCGGCCGATGGCTGCGAGTCACAAGCCGCCATGGGTCGCTGGTTATCAAGGCGCTTGTGACAAATCGGGTTCATGGCAAACAGGTTTACCTTCCGCTCCTTTCGCGCGATGAACCAATCAACGTTCTTACCGGCTTGCATGTAGACCCGGTCACGCACACCCCCGGCTATAAGGAGACGGCCGTGAAGATCCAGTTGCTTCCCGAACAAGAGTCAAATCCACTTAAGCCTATAAATTTTCGTTACTCAGGCAAGCCAACTCCGCAACGCTGGAGTGGAAGTGGAGCGTAAGTGGAAGCGTAAAGACTATCGCATGCCAGGCGCCGGACAGCTCCTTCAGATTCAAGGGCAAAAGTAAACGAAGAAAAGGAAAGGAATATATGGCGGTAGCAGTTAACTTCCGAGAATTTACACCACAGAACTCTCGCGACGATCTTATCCGCAGGATCAACCACGCTCCGGCGGACCACGCAGAAGCTGTGCTTGCGGCTTACGATTTATTGCAGCGGCTATACGAAAAAGGCATGATCGATCTGTTCAACGGGCTACTCAGCGCCAGTGACATGGTGATCGATCGGATGGCTGACGTCGTCAGCTCAAAGGAGGCCATCAGCGCGCTTCGCGTTGCGCTCATGTTCGGCCGCCTACTTACTTCAATCGATCCGGACAAACTCAGCGCCGTACTCTCGAATGTTAGTAAAGAGACGCCTTCGCTGCTGAGCATCGGCAAACAGGCGACATCGAAAGATGCACGTCGCGCCATGGCGACTGCCGTAGGTCTCTTGAATGTTTTTGGTGAAGCGTTGAACGCGTAACGAGCAGGCAGAGAATCCGGCTAAATAGAACGGTGACTGCGGCATCGTACCGGGCTGATGAGGACTGACCTTCGAAAGGTTGTGATGGAAGAAACTTGCGAGTTGATGGTATCGGACAACGGTCGCGCCCTTTTCAACGTTAAGGCCGCGCGAATAACCGGGTTCAGCTCGCAAATCGCTGAAGAGGCGTTAGCGGTGGAGGAGAGCGTAAGCGTACGGCGAAGCTTCAATTACCCACAAGTTGAGCACCAATAACGAAGCCTAATTCGATATCGGTGAGGCGGGAGAGGCCGCGTCCACATGACAGTGTTACCAGGTGGGGGATCTTTTGCACGCGCGAGATAGCCTCCGAGCCGGGCGACTTTCGTGAGGTACGAAGAGTAGCTGAGCGCCTCCTGCCGGCTGTGCGGCTCTGGATGGTAGGTCCAGCACCCGCATCTCGATGCCCGTCAGCGCCACGGTGGGTGGGGCAGCCGGTGCCACCCGGTTCATCATGGTCATCCAAAAGATCCGCCAGCTAAGGATGCAGAACACGGCAATCAGATTCACGATGCGCTCAGCGGCGCGAAGCTTCGAGGCCTCTGCTTTGCAGCCGGACTTCAGAATCTTATGGAAGGTCTCGATCTTCCAGCGCATCGCATACCAGGAGAGCTTTTCCAATGCGTCTTTGCGAGAACGAACAGGAAGGTTCGTGATCAGCTTCCAATCGATCTTCTCGCGCCCTCGCGGCTTCGTCCGCTCCCGTCGTAAATCGCGGCCCAAGCTGAGTTGCACCAGGTGCGACAAAATCGTGCAGGCCGAAGCGCCGAGCCGCCCGAGTGAGCGCGGATTGGCGGGACCAGGTCTGCTGGCGCATGTTCTCGTTTCCAAGTACGCTGACCACCTTCCG
This sequence comes from uncultured Acidobacteriaceae bacterium, assembly GCA_963846185.1. GTDB lineage: Bacteria > Acidobacteriota > Terriglobia > Bryobacterales > Bryobacteraceae > Bog-105. The sequence goes on from CAWJVA010000004.1 coordinate 193,865, forward strand.
CTGTATCGCCAGGCGGAGATCTACGCATGAGAAGGTGTCGAACTCGAATGTTCCACCCTCGCCGATTGGGTTGGCGGAACGAGCGAACTGCTCGCGCCGCTGCATGAAGCGCTGCGGCAATATGTGATGAGTGGCCGCAAGCTGCACGCCGACGACACGCCCGTTCCGGTGCTGGCGCCCGGTGCTGGCAAAACAAACTGGGGCGCCTGTGGACGTATCTGCGGGATGATCGCCCGGCTGGCGAGCGGCGGCCCGGCGGTCGGCCTTACTCGCCGGATCGCCGAGGCGAACATCCGGATCGGCATCTGACGACATTCCACGGCACGCTGCAAGCCGATGCATACGCCGGATTTGACCGGCTATATGATAGCGGCCGCATTCGGGAAGCCACTTGCTGGGCGCATGTGCGGCGTAAGTTCTTCACCTGCATCAGGCCCATGCTTCGCCGATTGCGACCGAAGCGGTGGAGCGAAGCGGCGACTTATATGCGATTGAGCATGAGATCCGCGGCCGCTCTCCCGACGGCAACGAGTGCGCGCCACGCGCTCCCGGCCGCTGCTGATATCGCTGCACGAGTGGTTCAAGGCAGCACTGACGAAACTTTCTCGGAAATCCGACGTAGCGGCGGCAATCAGCTATGCCCTCGGACGCTGGCCGGTGGCACGGAGAGGTGCTGAATCGACAACAAGGGGAACGGCTTGCGTGCAGTCGCACTCGGTCGAAAGAACTATCTGTTTGCCGGTTCCGACTCCGGCGGCGAACGCCCGGCTGCGATTTACAGTCTCATCGGCTCAGCCAAACTGAACGACCTCGACCCGGAAGCCTACCTGCGTGACGTGCTTGCACGCATTGCTGATTATCCGGCCAACCTCATCGCCGAGCTACTGCGCTGGAATGTGATGTCATCAGCATCACTGATTGCGCAACGGCAATCAGCCTGAGAACACTCACGTATCTCCGCACGTGGCCGCGCCCTCCCCTTTGCGCTTCATTGAAAATAAGAACAGGTGGCGAATCGTGGACTGGTTGCCTTTGGACTCAAGCGTCTTCACTTCAGCCGCATACCTTCCCGCCCAGCGCACGCTCTACCTGCGTTTTCGGAGCGGCGAACTCTACTGCTACTTCGATTTCCCGCCGCAACAGTATCGCGACTTTCTGGACGCCGATTCCAAGGGCAAATACTTCTCCAGCAACATCCGCGACCGCTTCCGTTATCAGCACCTTCCTCACCGTCGACAGAAGCATCGATAACGCCACCATGTGACTCTCCTCACCCGTGACCTCCACTAAGTCAAGACGGCCTTCGCCGAACGCTTACCCGTATTCTTCATTTCGAACATCCACAAGCTCGACGTTCCGTTTCGCGGCAGTGCATCGATCACCGGATTCAAGGCATCGCCGACAATGCGTAACACCGTTTGACGCCGGCGTTGACAAGCATTTCCCATAAGACATCCGCTACTTTCGGGCCATAGCAATCTCCGTTTCCTTTTATGAAATAAATGCAAACACAGCTTAGCA
>CAWJVA010000005.1:0-75670 GCA_963846185.1 uncultured Acidobacteriaceae bacterium
ACGGTGGCTTTGAGAACTCGGTTGTGGAAACGTATGTAGATTTCCCGTTCCAATATAGTTTGAGCTATTCCAATTTAGTTCCTAACGCGCCAATTACTTATCCAAACGGTCAGATTGGCACGATTGAGACAGGAATTTCGGCCATACCGTTGACGCCCTCGGCGGTAGAGCCAGCGGGCGTCTCATTCACCGGCGAGGACTACCATATGAAGACCCCATACACACAAGGCTATAACTTAACGCTGCAGTATCAGCTCACTCCGAACGATACATTTCAGGCGGGTTACGTAGGCAATACCGTGCGGCACCTCGGCGTCTATACGAATGCAAACTCTCCAAGGCAGATCCTCCCTCCTGGTCTGAATGTCTATCAATACACGGCCTATCCGGATTTTCAGACTGGCTTCACCGATACCAGCTTTGCTGGAGACAGCTATTACAACGGGCTTCAACTTAACTACGAACACAGGTTTAGCTACGGGTTGAGCGTTTTAGCGAATTTTACATGGTCGAAGTGTCGTACCGATGCGGTCGATGTGCTTAACAGTACCGCCATCTCGGGCCGTGGTGCACCTTTGCTTCCTGGCTTTGGCATTCAGGGGGACTACGGGTTATGTGATTTCGACGTTCCAAAGGTCTTCCACCTAAGTGGCGTATATGAACTCCCAGTCGGTCATGGGAGGCAGTTCCTGAGTAGCAGTCCAGGATGGGTGAATGCCGTACTCGGCGGTTGGAGCACCAATTGGATTCTGACTCTTCAGGATGGCCAGCCAGGCACGGTACCGTGCGCCATCACTACTACCTCTGGCTTCGGCTGCTATGCACTGCTGGTTCCGGGCCAAAGTGTGACCGCGGGTCCACACAACGTCAATCATTGGCTCAATCCTTCGGCCTTCGCGAGCCCGCCTGTTGCGACGACCGTCGGCCAGTCTGACTATTCGCCGCTTGGGGGCGCCCCTTCGCAATTCTATGGTCCCGGTTATCACCGTCTCGATTTCTCGCTCTTCAAGACATTCCTGATAACGGAGCGGATTCGGCTCGAGTTCCGGTCGGAATTCTTCAACCTGACGAACACGCCGAATTTCTCACTGCCCGGTTTTAGCGGCAACGGCGTGACTGCGGCTCCGGGAGCCCTCGACTACACTTCGAACACCTTCGGCAAGATCACTTCAACGCGCGACGGGCAAAATGATCAGCGCGAAATCCAGTTTGCCTTAAAGTTGTACTGGTAGGACCCGGATATGCAAGAGACCGTCATTAATGGCCAGCGCTCGACCGACGTAGACATCATTGCTCCGGTCGAGAAGCCGGTCGCGCCGTTCTCGGCTGCGCGCAATGTCGCAGTGGACGCTTATCGCGGACTCGTGATGGTGCTGATGATGGCCGAGGTGCTGGAACTGGCGCGGGTGGCACGGGCCTATCCGGGGAACTGGTTCTGGGGGTTTCTCGGCTACAACCAGACGCACGTCGAATGGTTTGGATGCTCGCTGCATGACACCATTCAGCCCGGTTTCTCGTTCCTGGTTGGCGTTGCGCTGCCGTATTCCATTGCAAGCAGGATGCGCAAGGGTGCGACTTTCTGGCCGATGTTCGGGCACGCGCTATGGCGCTCGTTTCTCTTGATCGCGCTCGGTATCTTTCTGCGTTCCATCAACCATTCCCAGACCTACTTCACGTTTGAAGACACTCTCACGCAGATCGGTCTCGGGTACCCGTTCCTGTTCCTGTTGGGATTCCGCTCTCCGCGCTGGCAGTGGGGCGCTTTTGCGGCCATTCTGTTCGGTTATTGGCTCGCTTGGGCGTTGTATCCGCTGCCCAGCCCGGCGGATTACGCCGCTGTGGGTGTGCCGGCAAACTGGCCGCATAATTTCACGGGCTTCGCCGCGCACTGGAACAAAGGCCCTAATCTGGGCAACACTTTCGATCAGTGGTTCCTAAATCTCTTTCCTCGAAGCAAACCGTTTGTCGCGAATGAAGGCGGGTACCTCACGCTGAGCTTCATCCCGACGCTGGGAACGATGATTCTCGGCCTGGTGGCAGGCCGCTGGCTGCGGAAATACGCTCCCTCGGTGCCGATGAAACGGCTGATTCTCGCCGGGGCGATCGGAATCGCTGCCGGTCTGCTGCTGCATTTCACCGGCATCTGCCCTGTCGTGAAGCGGATCTGGACACCGGCCTGGACGCTCTTCAGCGGCGGCATCTGTTTCCTGTTTCTGGCGGCATTCAGCTGGATCATCGACGTGAAAGGCTATAAGAAAGTGGGCGTTCCCGCTGGTCGTAGTGGGTATGAACTCCATCGCGGCTTACCTGATCGCGCACCTTTTCGAAAACTTCATCACGGGTAGTTTCCGAACCAACCTGGGTGACCGCCCGTTCATGATTTTGGGACCCGGATTGTATCCGCTGTTGCTGGGCTCCGCCGTGTTGCTGACGTACTGGTTCATTTTGCTGTGGATGTACCGCCGCAAGTTGTTTCTGAAGATCTGAACTGTTGCGAGAGCGAAGGCCGGCTTGGGCCGCGGCGCCTCTTGCGTGCGGGTGTGTGGGTATTCGGCGGGGCTGGCGCGCTTTGGCTCATCGCGGCGGGTTGTGCGGTGAAACTGGCAAGCACCGGGCACGAGCGGGAGGGCAAACTCTTGGTGCTCACCTTCACCGTATTGCTGTGGCCCGCGGCTACGGTTGGATTGCTGCTGCTGCTTTCCTGGCTGGTGCTGCAGATCGTCAACTGGAACGCAGGCTCTCGAACAACACCTTCGTGATTCTGTGCGCCTCGGGCTCCTCGGCGTGCAGATTGGGGCCGAGCATCGATCCGAGAAAGACGATTCCTCCGCGGCCGATACGGCGCTTCATCGCGACAGGAGCATGGGCGTGCCAGGCGATGACTTCGGAAGGGCTGCACTCGACCGGGGTTGCGTTGATAAAGCTGCGTGTCAATGTGGCGTGCGGCCAGAGATAGCGGATGTAAAGACCGGCTTTTCGCGGCGGCGCTGTTTTGACGCCAAACACTGCGCGCAACGTCTGGCTGGGGTCCGTAGCGGGGGAATGTTCCCAGATAATCCAGCTGCCGGCGGCGGCACGCTTGAAAAGCTCCGGAGCTCGCGCTTCTGCCGCAGCGTCCTGCGCCGCAAACCACCACGATTCCGTTTGGGACGCCGATGCTCGAAAAGCCGCGAGCCGATTCCTGAGACAGGCAATCGGGTTCGGAGATGATCTGAGAGCCGGAAAGCGGTTCGGCGGAGGCACCGCGGTACGCGAGCGGAACCAGAAGCATCTGTTGCAGCAACTCGCGGCGTGTTTGCATTCCTGCTCTACAGTTGGCCGGCAATGAGGCGGTTCATGGCAGCGGCGGTGTCGTAGATCTGCTGATCCGGGGCGTATCGATAGCGCGCCTCCATTTCGGCGATCAGCCAGCCGTCATAGCCCACCTTCGTCATGGCGTCGCGAATGGCGCGCCAGTTGTTGTCGCCGAGGAAGATGTTGGTGTAAACGCTTTGGTCGCCGCAGCGGCCGCGCTGCTTATGGACGTCTTTCAAGTGGATGCGGGTGATTTGGGGGCCCAGCATTTCAATCCACTGCTCGGCGAAGCCCGTGTCATGTATGTTGCCGACGTCAAGGTGGATCCCGACCCAGGGATTGTTGACATCCGTGAGGAACGTTTTGAACTCGCGCGGGCTCAATAGAAATTTCTGCTCCGAGCAGCAGTTTTCGGCGCCAATTTTGACTTTGGCCGAGGCGGCCTCCTCGCCCAGGCGCTGCAGCGAGTCAAGGCAGCGCTTGTAGACCTCGTTGTACGGCGTTTCGCTGTTTACGACGCCGGCAACCACCAGAATGGCATCGCAATTGAAGATCTGGGCGGCCTCGATCTGGCGGCGGATGTGACGGAACGCCGCCTCGCGTTTGGACGGCTCGCGCGACGAGACATTCTGTTTCCAGTCGAGGGAGTTGGCGATGTCGGAGACCTGAAGACCGGCATCACTAATGCGGTCGCGCAATTGGCGCAATTGCGCATCCGTGGTCGTCAGTTGAAACCAGGACCGCTCACCCAGCCAGAGTTCGATGCCCTCGTAGCCGCCTCGCTTGAGGTACTGCAAACCCTGTTCGAAGGTGGCGCTCTCAGGGAAAATGTTGTCCCCAATCGATTTCTTCATAGGCCGGAACGGGGCGTCTCCGTAAGGCGATCATACACAAAAGCCCGCCAGTGAACGCGTAAAGAGCCTGCCGTATACGAAAGTTGGTAACGGAAATACAACGAAAGGGTTAAAAAACCACTTGAAGTAAGCGTTTACGTGTGATACCGTCTAGGGCAGTTCAGTGGTCAACTAACTCTGCGTGTGGAGGGGTCTATGCCAGGTTGGCGTAGTTTTTGGGTTTTGTCTTGCTTGCTGGTATGCGCCAGTTTGGCCATCGCCCAGCGAGATCTAGGAACCGTAACGGGAACCGTCACTGATGCACAGGGAGCGGCGATTCCAAATGCGAAAGTCACACTTACAAACGACGCGACGGGCGTCGCTATTGATACAACCACAAACGATGCCGGCGCCTACACGCGCCCCGCGCTGCCGACCGGGACTTACACTATTACGATCGAAGCGTCCGGTTTCCAGAAAGCGGAGCAGAAGGGTGTAGTCGTAAACCCGGGCGAACCGGTTGCGGTCAACATGACGATGCAAGTTGGCAATGCGACGCAAACGGTCGAGGTGACCGCCGCAGCGCCGCTGCTGCAGACGGAAACACCAGCGATCGGCGCAACCCTCAACTCGACGCAAATGTCGGATCTACCGCTGGGCGGTCAGCGCACGTTTACGTTCCTAGCGCGTTTGTCTCCTGGAGTACTAACGGCCGAACCAGGCGCGCGTGGCGCGAATGGCGGCGACTTTTCCGCGAATGGCGTGCGGTCAACGGGCGAAAATAACTTCCTGCTAAATGGCGTCGACAACAATGTCAACGTGATCGACTTTATCAACCAGACATCATTCGTGATCGGGCCATCTGTCGAAGCCATCGGCAACATGCAGGTGTTGACGAACGGGTACAGCGCAGAGTATGGCCGGGCGGCTGGCGGAGTCGTAGATGTGAGCTTGAAGTCTGGCACGAATCAAGTTCACGGTGTTCTGTTTGAAATTTTGCAGAATACCGACCTCGACGCGAACCGCTGGGAGAATAACCTTGCTGGCGTTCCGCGCAATAAATTCATTCAGAATCAATTCGGCGCGGCGGTCGGCGGTCCCATCATCAAGAACAAACTATTCATGTTCGGCGATTACCAGGGCACCCGCATCTCGACAGCAGGCGGAACTATTAACAATCTCGGCTATGGCGGCTTCTATACGATTCCCACGCCCCAAATGCTCAACGGAGATTTTTCAAGGTTGCTGGGCGGTTCTGTTGGGACGATTAACGGCGTCAATGTGCTGCAGAATCAGATCTTCGATCCGACAACCACAAGCTGTCTGAGCGGATGCCTGCCGGGAAGCCTCACGGCAGCTCCGGGCCAGACGCCCAATTACAGCCGCAACCCGTTCCCCAATAACGTAATTCCGATCGCCGCTATGGACCCGGCCTCGCGTAACATTGCCAGCCTGTACCCGGCTCCGAACCAACCCGTCAAGGTCGGGTACCTATCCCCAGAATGACTATTACACAGTTACTCCCGGCGCGCTAGATCAAGATCAGGGCGATGGCCGCGTGGATTACAGCATGAACGAGAAGAACACGATCTTCGGCACTATCAGCTGGTCTGACACATCGAAGAGTAGCGTAGTTCCCTTCCAAGGGATCCTTGATGGCGGCAATTTCAATGGCAACGGCGAGGTGGATCTGGGCCGCAACGCCATGATTAGCTGGACACACGTCGCGTCGCCCACGCTGGTGAATGAGGCGCGTGTCGGCTTCAGCCGCCTCGTTACATCGCGCTTGCAGGCAAACGCTAATGTCGACGCATTCAAGATAGCTGGAATCGGCGGGTACGATCCTACTACTACGTTAAATGGCGGCATTCCGCAGACGGGATTGGGCCGCTATAGCCAAGTCGGCGCGAACGATTGGCTACCGACCAAGGAATACAGCAACGAGTGGGACTTCATCGAAAATCTGTCGGTCACGAAGAATGCTCATTCGATGAAATTCGGCGCCGAGTTCCGGCCCTTCCACTTCCCCTTCTTCCAGGTGCCGTATCCGCACGGCGAAATGAACTTTGCACGAACAGAGACGGCCTATCCGTCGAACGCAAAAGATGCGGGAACCAGCGGAACGTTCAGCGCAGATACGGGTGATGAGATGGCGTGGTTCCTGCTCGGCGCCATCGACAACGGCCAGATCTCGACGACAAACTTCATCTCTTCTACCAAACAGGCGTATGCGTTCTACGGATTGGATACCTGGAAGGCGACTTCAAAGCTGACATTGACGCTCGGGTTGCGCTATGAGCTGTTTTCGCCCATCGGTGAGCAGTTTGCCAGGCAATCGAACTACGTGCTGCAAGACAACACGCTCTATATCCCCTACGGGCCGAATGAGAACACACCGCTAGCACCGAACTTCAATAGTCCGGCTGTTGTCAACGGTATTACCTTCCCAGCGCTATTTCCTACCATGAAGGTTTCGCGTGGGCAGGTGAGCCCCTATCTCATTCCATGGGACAAGTTGGATATCAGCCCGCGCATGGGTTTTGCGTATAACCTTAAAGAGAAAACGGTCATTCGCGGATCTTACGGAATTTTCTACGGCGGTGAAGAGAACCAGGGCGGCAATCCGAATCGCGGCGAATCGGCGCCGTTCAACGAGTCTCCGCAATTGAACCGTCCCGCCGGTGTGAGCAATTTTCAACCGGATCCGTTCTTTGCGAATGGCAATCCGACCGGCGGCGTGTCAGTTGGTTACCCTCTGAACGTGTTCAACGGATTCCCGGTTTCGTCGCTACAGTTCCGCGCCGTGGCAACGAATTTCCGCAATCCGATGGTGCAATCCTGGAACCTGTCGGTGCAGAGGGAACTGCCTGGTCAAATGGCCTGACGGTTGGCTACATCGGCAACCATCAATCACATCAGCTTTTTCAGCCTGACCCGAACGCGTGCCCGAACGTGTTTACAACAGACCCGGCTATCACCTGTAATGGTCTGAGATTTATTCCAGCTGTGGGCAGCGTTTCTGGAACCTCAACGCTCGGCTTTGGAAATTACGATGCGCTGAGCGCGTATTTAGTGAAGCGGTTGACGACGGGTTTGCAGTTCACGGCATCCTACACCTACGGGCATGCGCTGTCAGACACTGGTACCACACTCTCTGGCTCGAACGGCTTCGTACAACATAAATCGGGTTAAACATCAACCAATCGTATTCAAGCGCTGCATGGGACATCCGCCATAATTTTGTGGCGGGAGCTAATTATGAACTCCCATTCGGACGCGGCAAGCAGTATGGTGCAAATATGAACACGGTGGTACAAGCGCTGTTGGGCAACTGGCAGCTAAATGGGATCTTGACGTTACACACCGGCCAGCCATATACGCTCAGAGCGAGCGGGTGCCAGGTTGTGAGCGAAAACGGTGTTTGCTTTCCCGAGCTGTTAAGCGGCAACGCGAATGCCGCACCAGCTGGGGGAAGGACACCAAACGAGTGGTTCAACACCGCGAACCTCGGTCCGCCCGCGCCATTGTCCTATGGCAATACTAGGTCTTCAAACGAATAACGGACCTCCGACAAAGACGTTGGACTTTTCCATCTTCAAGGATTTCGCATTCACGGAGCGATGGAGATTGGAGTTCCGCGGAGAGTCGTTCAACTTGTTCAACACGCCGCAATTCGGCTTCCCGGATAATAACCTCCAGGATGCGAATTTCGGAAAGATCACATCGACGAACGCCGGAACAGAACGGCACATTCAGTTCTCGCTGCGCCTGATGTTCTAACGACCTACACCTCCGACACAAAAGGGCCGCTCTGTCTTTCCGACAGCAGCGGCCTTTTCTCTTGGCATCGGCCGTCATCTACGATGGAAGGGAAAGAGGTTTAATGGTCAGCGCTGCGCATTCGTTGGTGAGCTGGCAGCAGTTTTTATCCTTGCCGGAGCGCCTTGAGAGTGGCGAGCATTATGAACTGCATGATGGCGAGGTCAGGTTAGTGCCGCCTGCGCGGCCTCTGCATATCAAAATTCAGAAGAGGATTGAGCGGATCTTAGAGGCGCTGGCCGGTGATGCTGGCGTCGTTGCGGTAGAGTTTCCGTACCGGCCGCTCTTAAACCTGCAATATTGGGTCGCCGATGTTGCCTACGTTCCTAAATCCGACTGGGATGCGATGCCGCCCGACGATTATCCTGTTTATGCGCCGGCGCTGGTGGTCGAAGTCCTGTCCCCTTCCAACACGCCTGCGAAAGTGAACCGTCAGCGCATCATAGCGCTCTCGGCTGGAACGCAAGAGTTCTGGATTGTGGACGCGGCAAACCAGGCCGTTGAAGTTACGAATGCGTCGGGCGATCAACTGCTTCAATCGGGCGACACTTTGCGAGCACAGGTTCTGGGCGGAGCCGCGATTCTGGTCGCAGACCTTTTCACGGTTTGATCTGTTTGCTGCGTGTGCGTCGCCGCTCGAGCAATATGATCGGGGTCTTTTCGGTTGCTCCTGCTGCATACGTGGTACAACTCGTACCAATATGCGCTTGAAAGCCCGTCTGCTTTGTGTTCTCGGCAGTCTGTTCCTCGCCGTCGGTACCAGATCTGAGACGCAGACAAAACGCAACATTACGGAAACGGACCTGTATCAGTTTCACTGGATCGGCGATACGCAGGTTGCTCCCGACGGATCGCGCGTTGCTTTTGTACGCGTGGATGTAACGCCGGACCACAAGGGCTATACGACTTCGCTATGGCTGCTTGACCTGAGCGCTCCGGGTGAAGCGCCGCGAAAGATAACGGCGGGGACACATGACACCCAGCCGCGCTGGTCGCCCGACAGTAAAATGATTGCGTTTGCGCGCGCCGTAGAGAAAGACGGCAAGCCGGGCAAGCCGCAAATCTATGTTTTGAATCTGGCCGGCGGTGAAGCAGAGAGTATCACCGAGCTGCCGGGAGGCGCTTCCGATCCTTTATGGTCTCCCGATGGAAAACATCTGGTGATAAGCAGCGGCACGACTCCCGACGAATGGAAGAAGCACGAAGCTAAGCAGAATACTGGGCCGGATGCCGGGCCGGTGCTGAAAAGGATAAACAGGAGCCGGAGAAGAGCGATGTGCGCGTTATCACGCGAGCCGTTTATCGACTGAATGGCGAAGGATACCTCGATTTTGATCATCCGGATCATTTCTGGATGATCGATCTGGCCGGAGATGAAAAGCATCGCACTCCGAAGCAACTCACTTATGGCCGGCTTGGCGATTCTGAGCCGGTGTGGGCGCCTGACGGAAGCCGTATCTATTTTCTCCGCGATACTTCAGACGAACCGTATTATGAAGCGCCGAAGAGCGCACTGTATTCGGTTGCTGTGTCCGGTGGCGAGCCAAACCTTCTTGCATCGATTCCATTTGGAGTGGGCGGTCTGGCGATTAGCCCAGATGGCAAAGAGATCGCCTTTCGCGGAGCGGCGGACGCTCCCGTACGGTCTTACTCGGAGCCGCATCTATGGACGCTGGCACTAACGCCGCATTCTGAACCGAGAAATATCACGCAAAACTACGATTACGAGATCGGCGGTTCGGTGGGTGGTGACAATCGCGCTCCTCGCGCAGCAGGCGGCACTCACCCGTTATGGTTGGACGATCACACTTTGCTGGAGGTGGCAAGCAGGCAGGGCCGTGTCAATCTTGTCAAAGTGGACGCGGTAAGCGGTACTCTTTCGGATTTCACTTCCGGCGACCAGACGATTCAGTCGTTTTCGGCTTCAGCCGATCATTCGAAACTGGTAGCGCTTGTCTCAACACCGTTGATGATTGGCGACCTGTTCTCGATTACGCCGGACGGCAAACCGAAGCAATTGACCCATATCAATGATGAGTTATTCGATCAGTTGAAGCTGGCGCCTCCGGAAGAGATCACTTACAAGAGCTTTGACGGCAAACTGATTCAGGCCTGGGTACAGAAGCCGTGCGATTTCGATCCGCACAAGAAGTATCCGCTGATTCTCGATATTCATGGCGGCCCGCATAGCGCGTACGGCTATGTCTTCGATCACGAATTTCTGTTTATGGCGGCAAAGGGATATGTGGTGCTCTATCCCAACCCGCGCGGCAGCACGTCCTACGGACAGGAGTTTGGAAACGTTATTCAGTACCACTACCCGGGCAACGATTATAAGGACCTGATGGCGGGGGTGGATGAACTGATCCGGCGTGGCTATATAGATGAAAAGAAGTTGGGAGTGACTGGAGGCAGCGGCGGCGGTCTACTCACAAACTGGACCGTATCTCAGACATCGCGCTTTGCCGTGGCGGTTTCGCAGCGCGATATTTCAGATTGGAGCTCGTGGTGGTATACAGCCGACTTCACGCTGTTCCAGCCGAACTGGTTCAAAGGACCTCCTTTTGAGGCGCCGGACGATTTCCGCGTTCGCTCTCCGATCACGTATGCGAACAACATCCAGACGCCCATGATGTTCATTCTTGGCGAGGCCGATTACCGCACACCCCCAACCAGCGGCGGCGAACAGCTTTTTCGGATGTTGAAGTATCGTCACATCGATACGGTGATGGTACGCTTTCCGGGCGAATCGCATGAGCTGTCGCGTTCCGGAATGCCGGTGCATCGCATCGAGCGGCTGCAGTACATTACTGGCTGGTTCGACAAATACCTGATGGGGCAAAGCGAACCGCAATACGACGTGGTTACGCCGAAGGAGCACGAACTGGACAAATCAATAGAGTAGTCGCTGGCGGCGTGTTTGCACCACGCCTTTTGAACCCGGTTCGATATTCTGCAAGAGTTTGGAGCTTCTCCTTTTATTTCTGTTGTTCTTCGGCGCCGATCCGGATGCAGTGCAGGCATTGTTGAAGCAGGGTCTAGTCGCGCTCCAGCAAGGGAATCTTCCTGAAGCGCAAAAAGACCTCGAGCAGGCATCGCACATCGATCCGAAGAATCCTTTCGTCCGGAGTTCGCTTGCTGAAGTCTATCTGCGCCTGGAAGAGCCGCAGAAAGCCCTGGATGCTGCTAAGGCGGCCGAAGAGGATGGGGCCGGCAATCAGGTGATCGTGCGCGCACTGGGGATGTTCTATACCAATGTGTTCGAGTACTCGGAACGGCTGCTGCGCGCGCAACGATTTTCAGAAGCCGCCGTGGTGATAGAAGCCGCGCTGAAAGCGAAGCCCGGCGATGCCCAACTCACCCTGGCTCTCGGCGTGGCCCGCTATGGGCAGCGGCGTTTCGATGAGGCGATCACGCTGTTTCTGCAGACGATCGCACTCGATCCGGCGATCGAGCAGCCGTATGAATTCCTTGGCCGCGTTCTGGATCAGGCGGGCAGCCACATGCCCGAGATCCTCAAAGATTACGAGAGCTGGGCGACGAAAAATCCCCAGAACGCAAAGGCGCAGATGTTGCTGGCCAAGGCGCTGCTCGCGGGCGATCCGAAAAGCAAGCTGGCGGAGGAGTTGCTAAGGCGCTCCATTGCACTGGACGGGCAGGACTGGCAATCGCACTACGAACTCGGGGTGTTGTTGGAGAATGAGCACGATTACGCAGCCGCAGCGCAGGAATTGAGCCGTGCCACCGAACTGAACCCGAAAGAGCCGATGCCGCATTATCATCTCTCGCGAGTTTATGACCGCCTGGGTCAGCCGGAGAAGGCGAAGGCGGAGCGGGACATTCACAAAGCGCTGACCGCGGCGGCCGGACAGTAATCAAAGGTTCAAGTGCGCGTGCGCGTAATTGAGACATGCGATCACGTTCTGCTGCTCGGCTTTTATCCAGTCCTCGTGTGACAGTTGAGAAAAACGGGGCAGAGGCCGTGGGCTGCGATTATCCTGTACGAAGCGAATCGTCCGCGCGAGATACAAGCCGTTTCTATCCGGAAACGTAACCCAGTATTTATCGAGCAGGCAAGGCACGTTGAGCGGATCGCGCGTGATCATCTCCAGCGAAAAATTCGCTTTCGGGCGAGCTTCGCGGAGCCGGGCGACTAGCGCGGGCAAATCGAGATAGCCCTCGTCCAAGAGAACCTCCGATAGCAGAAAACCATCTGTTTGCGGCTCGACCGCCATATTCTTGAGGTGCGTGCACGACGGTGTAGGGCGTGAGTTTTTCGATGGCGTCGAGCGGGTTATCGAGGAGCGAGATGTTGTTGCCGAAATCGAGACAGACGCCGAGATATTCGTTCGAATAGCGCTTCATCAAGCGCCGACAAGCTCGTCCGCGGTCCAGTCTTTATGATTTTCAAGTCCAAGCGGGATCTTGTACCGGTCAAGAACAGGGAGCGCCGCTTCGATCGATTGATCGCTCTCGGTCACATGCTGCTGCCACGCCTCGAGCGAGGTAAACGCCTCGTAGCGGCGGCTGCCGAGGCATGCAGAGCGAAGCGCCACTGCTCCAACGGCTTGTGCGTCTTTCAAACTTTTCTCGAAGGCGGTGGTATCCGAGCCTTTTGGCATCGGCACCATGGCCTCGATATACATGCCGAACTCCTCGGCGCGCGCTCGGACCTTTGGAATATCGCCGTTTATGGGCGCCTGAATGCCTGCCGCGCCCAACTCATGGCAGTGCTCCAGAAATTCGAGCGTGTCCTTCGGATGCCATGCACCCATGTACGAGGTTGTTGCGATGCCCAATTTGTGAGGGTGGGACTTGCCGGAATTCAGTTGCGCCATCAGAGGAGTGGTCAGTGTGGCGGCCGCGCCGCGCAGAAGAGTTCGCCTGGTCATCAACGCTTTCACCAGCCAAGCTTATTGTATGAGGTCGGAACTCGAGGAAGATCTATGGGTACTGAGCAGGAAAAAACAGGACTTTCTTTCGGCGCGTTGTTTGCTGTATATTCAGGTTAGAGGGAACCGGTGGGCGAAAACCGGCTCCCTCAGTGATTACGTCCGCTTATAACGGACATAGATTACCAGCGTACCTACCAAAAGTAGGCGTAAGCTTAACCTTGATGATCATAACGATCACCTCCTGGACAGGATGTGATTTGGAGAGCCCGGCCCCAGTCGGGCTTTTCCATTCCTGGCCAGACTGAACAGCCAGTAACGGAAACCCGCTTCATCCAAAATCCTGCCTAGAACCCTATCGGCCAAAAGTGCGCAAGAATCTTGTGCGCTGTCTGCCAGATCTGTCTCAAACCGGTGTGATAAACGTAGGGAGACGACGGCGATGGAGTTCGCCTAAACCGCCCCGGGCTGATGACTCCTACCACTAAGCTGGTTGGAGTCGATGTGCTCAACACAATTCTGATCTCATTAGGTGCGATAGCGGGTGCGAACCTGCGCTATTTCGTTGCACAGGCGATCGCCAAGCTCATTCCGTCGAACTTTCCGTATGGCACGCTCGTGATCAATATCTCCGCGAGTTTTATTCTTGGCTTGTTTCTGGTCTGGACAACGGAACGTGTCATAGCCGATCCGCGATGGCGCTTGCTGATCGCGGTAGGCTTTTGCGGTGGCTATTCGACTTACTCGAGCTTTGCGTACGAGACATTCGCGCTAATGGAGCAGGGAAGATGGGCTCTCTTCGCATCGAATATCATCTTTATGAACGTGCTGTGCCTTATCGGCGTCGCGCTGGGAGCAGCCGTGGCCCGGAGCATATAAGGTGAAAACCGCGGTCCAAGTTACTATTTACCTGAACGAGTCAGACGACTGGGACGGCATCTTGCGGTTTTTGCGGCGGGAAAACGTGGCTGGCGCGAGTGCGTTCCATGCGGTTGCGGGTTTCAATGGCCGCAACAACGTTCACCGCTCAAGTTTGGTGGAAGCCGGCGGCAATCTTCCGGTGGTGATCATCTTTGTGGATCTCGAGGAGCACGTCAGCCGGGTCCTGCCGCAGCTTTGCCAGCTTGCGAAGAAGCGGTTGATCGTTCGCGAGAGCGTCGTTATCGAACAGAACGTGCTCGAGTAGGGCGAAAGAAGAACAGCGTCAGCAGCGCGGACCCGATGCTGCAGAAAGAAAGCAATAGCAGCGCAGGAGTCATGCTATGCGTCGCGTCACGAATCATGCCGACCAGAAAAGGACTGAAATATCCCGCGAGATTGCCGACAGAGTTGATCCAGGCGATGCCGGCTGAAGCGGCGGCGCCGGAAACGATGGCGGTCGGCAAAGACCAAAACGTGGAATAAGCACGAAGCGAGTCCGGCGGTGGCAATCGTGAGCGCGACAAGACCGAGCGACTCCTGAGATGCCCGGAATGCGCAGATACGGCGAACGCAATGGCGCCCGCGATGCCAGCGAGAGCAACATGCCAGCGGCGCTCGCCTGTTGTGTCCGAATGGTGTCCCACGACAACCATCGCGATCGCAGCGGCGGCCCACGGAATCGTGGTGAGCAGGCCGATGCTGGAAGGGGTCCTTTGTGAGAGTATCCTTCACGATCTGGGGCAGCCAGAAGCTGAGCCCATAATTGCCCATGACGAAGCCGAAGTAGACAAAGCACAGCATCCACGCTTTCCTGCTGCGAAAGGCATCAGTCAAGCGTGTGGTGGCCGTGTCCGCCGGCTTTCTGCGAGTTCGCTCTTCATGTCGAGCCTCTGCGATGAGCAGCGCCTTTTCCTCGTCCGTCAGCCAGCGGGCCTTCTTCGGGCCATCCTGCCAGAAAGAACATCGTCCGCAATGCCGGCCAGCAATGCGACGGAATCGCCTCCACGATATAGAGCCATTGCCAGCCGCGCAAGCCTCCTACCGCCGACATCCTGCTCGAGCAGCCATCCGGAGACGGGACCGCCCAGACGCCGGAAAGCGGAATTGCCGTCATGAACGCAGCGACCATTTTCGCCCGATGCTGCTGCGTGTACCAGAAAGTGAGATACAGGATCACGCCGGGGAAAAAGCCGGATTCGACCAGGCCGAGCAGGAAGCGACGAGATAGAATTGCCCGGCCGTGGTTGACCAGCATCGTGCAGCCCGAGACAATGCCCCAGACGATCATGATGGGCCCGAGCCAGTATTTCGCGCCCATCTTTCTGGAGCGCCATATTGCAGGGCACTTCGAAGAAGAAGTAGCCGATGAAAAAGATGCCTGCGCCAGTTCCGTAAACGGCATCGCTGATTCCGAGATCCTGCTGCATCTGCAGCTTCGCGAATCCAACGTTCACCCGATCAACATAAGCGAAGATGTAGCAGAGAAACAGGAACGGAATGATACGCCGGGTAACCTTGCGATAGGTGCGCTTGTTCAAATTCGGCGGATGCTAGCGGCTGCAGAGGCTGCTCATAGCCATCTCGCCTTTGCGCACAAGATCGACAGGATGGATCGCAGCCGCGTGCCGTGAGGGCCATCATGGTCAGCGTCGGGTGCTTATCGCCGGTGCGTAACGAAGCAGCCGCCGCCGAACACGAAAAGATTCGGAATGTCGTGAGTTTGGCAGAACGAATTCAGAACGCTTGTCTTGGCGATCGTTTCCCATACGGCACGTGCCGACCTCGTGAATCAGACTGCCGGGCGGCGACAGATAACGGTTTTGCATGGACGATTTCGCCACCTGCTGCCCGGAAAAGCTCCTGTGCCCGCTCGAAGAAGTCGCTATAGATCAGCACGATCGTTGTCGCAGTGGTCGCAGTGTAATTTTCAGCACCGGGATGCCCCACTTGTCGCGTACCTCAGGATCCAGCTCTACGAAATTCTCTTTACGGGCGAGCATCTCGCCGCCTGACAGCCACACTCGGGCCGCCGCTGGATAGAGGGTCTTGACCTGCTTCTTAAACGAGATCCGAAGCCGGGAAGTGTGGGCGCGAAAGCCGGAAATTGCGCTGCGCCGCCGGAAGCGCTCATCGCATAGCCGCGAATGAAGCCTTTAGAACCCGGCTTGGGGCCGATATTCGTGAAGTTCGGGATGTAGAGGCCGCCTGCCTTGCCGTCGTCATTGCGAATGGCAGTGCCCTTGAGCGCCGGCAAAAAGCCGTTGACACCGGCACCGCCTACCTGATCCATCAGGTACTGTCCGAGAACGCCGCTGCTGTTTGCGAGTCCTCCGTTCGCCGAGTTGAACAGCAGGCGTGTGTTTTCGAGTGATGACCCGGCGAGAATGACTGTGCTCGCGTTCAGTTCTTTGATCTGCTTTGTATGACGATCGATGTAGCGGATGCCGCTGGCGCGATTTTCGCCATTCATCAGTACATGACTGACAACCGAATCGCAGAGAAGCGTGACGTTGCCCGTCTTCAACGCGGGTGGGAGTGTCGTCGATACAGTGCTGAACATCGCCCCACATCACATCCGTTGACACAGTTGCCGCAATAATGACAGGGCGGCCGATTGTTCCACATGCGCGTCAGTTGCGCAACGCGTCTTGGCGTCGCGGGAAAATTGAGTCTTCGCATGCCGCGGATGAAAAAATTGTCTCCGCGCAGTTCAGCGGCATCGGCGGCAGAAAGACGCCATCCGGGAATTGAGGAAGGTGGGCGGCTGCCGCGCTCACACCGATGAAGCGCTCGACGCGATCGTAGTACGGAGCAACATCGCGTACGAGATCGGCCAGTTCTCACCGTAGCCGTCTCGGGAAGCCGCTTTGAATTCGAGATCAGAGAAGCGGTCCGAAGCGCGAGACCAATGCAAGCGTGCGGCCGCCAAGCACGCGCGAGCGTGACCAGCGAAACGGCTTGTGGGGCGCCGTCGTGTACGGATTATCCACGGTCGTCGATCATGATGCGATAGTTGTACTCAGTCGCACCACGATAATATTTCCGGAGATACCCAGGCTGGCCCCAGCCGCGGAACGGAAGCTGGTACGGCCACTCATGGTGAAAGTCGCGGAACGGTTCGATATGCGAGCCAGCCTCGACGAGCGCCACTTTGAAACCGTTCTGGGCAAGCGTCCATGCACGCCCAACCACCGCACGCTCCCGAACCGACAATCACGACATCGAACTTCTGCATGGCGGTTCAGACCTGGTGATGGTCGGAATGAGTACAGCCCGGGAATTCCGTCAAGTACGCAAGACCTGATAGTTCAAAACGTCAACCAGACCCACGCGCGAAGTATAAAACGCGCGCACGGTCATGTCTTTGATCAAGCTGTAATGGACGAATGCGGAGTGATGCTTGCTGCGGTTACGCTCGGGTTCAGAGATGCCTTCCAGGAAACTTACACGCTGCTGCTCGCTCATCGATGCAAACCGCTGTGCGCGCAAGTAGCTGATCGCACTCCGCCACTCGGCTTGCATATCCGGCGCGTATTCGGCGGCAGCGTGTATAACGAAATCGATAAACTGCGCAACATACGCTTCCCGTGCGCCGGGCGTGTCGTCAGTGGGGATTAGGGTCGAGGTCACAGCTTCGAGCGTTTGGAATTCCTCGGCCGAGAAGAATTGAGGTTTATAGGCTGTCCAGTTATGCGGATCCGGCGGCGCCTGCGAATGAGCGGTGTGTGCGTGTGATGCCGCAGCAGCTTGAGCCGCTTGCAACCACGCGCCGAAGAAAGCGTTGCCTCCGGCGACGGACGCCGCTTTGAGAATGGCCCAGTTCGCGTCGCGTCGGGTCATCGCTTCTTAACGGGCGGTCCAGCCGCCATCGATGATGATATCGGTTCCGGTGATGAACCCCGCGGCATCCGAGCACAAAAACGTTGCAAGCGATCCGATCTCCTCCACTTTGCCCCAGCGTCCAACGGGAAGGTTTGCGAGAAATTGAGCGTTAGTTTCCGGATTTTGCATGACGGGCAGGTTCATCTCCGTCCCGAACGGCCCCGGACTGATGCCGTTCACCGTGATGCTTTCCGGCGCAAGCTCCAGTGCCAGCGCGCGAGTGAGCCCCAGCAGAGCGGCTTTACTGGCTGAATAAGCGCTGCGCTGCGGGAGCGACACATGACTCATGATAGAGGTCATGTTCAGGATCCGGCCATAGCCCGAACCTTTCATGTGCGGAACGAAGGCCCGGCACATCAGAAAGACGCTAGTCAGATTGGTGTCAATTACGCTGCGCCACTCGTCGAGAGAGAAGTCGACCAGGTTCTTGCGAACGTTGATCCCGGCGTTATTGATCAGGATGTGTACGCGGCCACCCTGGGCTGATATTTCGGAATCAAGACGCGCTACTTCGCCTTCTTCGCGAACGTCCGCTACGAATACTTCCGCGTTGCCGCCGGCGCTCTGAATCTCCTGTTTTACATTCGCCAGTTTGGACGAGTCTCTGGAAACCAGCAGGATCTTGGCGCCCGCCTCGCTCAGAGCAATGGCCATGGCTCGGCCAAGTCCTTTGCTCGCGCCGGTAATGAGAGCCGTCTTGCCGGAGAGATCTGCTACCCGAACGGGATTGGCCATGGTTTGCGCGTCGATGCAAACATCCTATCGCGCTCGAGTCTTAACCTTGCACTGCTCGAAGAATTCAAGCGAGCGCGGCTATTGCTCCATGAAGTAGTAACACAGCATATGCGTGACGATCAGGTGAACGTCTTCAATGCGGCCCATGTGTGGTTCGGCAACCCGGATTTGGAGCTGTGATGCTTGGCCGAGTTTGCCCCCATCGCGGCCGGTCAGGCCGATGGTCTGACAGCCGATGGAATTCGCGTATTCGACGGCCCGCAAAACATTGGGCGAATTTCCGGAACCGCTGATCGCGATGACGACATCGCCGCGTTCGGCGAAATTCTTGAGCTGCTCGACAAAGACACATTCATAGCTGACATCGTTCGAGTAGGCGGTGATGGTCGGAAGTGAATCCGTTAGCGCCATGATGCGAAAACGGACGTCCCGGTTGAAGCTGGCGCCTTTGACCATGTCGCAAACAAAATGAGACGCAGTTGAGGCGCTGCCGCCGTTACCGCAGGTGAAGACATGCCTGCCGTTGTCACGAGCTTCGGTCAAAATCTCGATCGCGCGCGCTACGGCGTCGAGATCTACCGTATCGAAAGCGCGGATCAGCTTTGATTTGTAATCCTGGGCGAAGGCCAAGGCGGGTGCGGCGGCCACAGATTGCGTGGACATAAAACCATCTTACGGCAAATCAGGGCATCGGACGCCCGCAGTGCCGCGTCAGACTACGGACAAGCTTCGGGGGCTCACTGCAGAGCAGCGAGCACTTGCAGGAACGAACGTAGTTCATACGATAAATGTAATCCCAGTAGAAATACAAGGTTTGTTTGCGGCGTCAAACGGACGATTTCAACTCGCGCGCCGGACTAAGATGGAGTGACGCACTCCAGGGGCCACCGCGTCTTCTCACCTAACGGCTTGCGACCAATATTTGGGAGAAGAGAAAACGGCTCAATCGGGTACTAATATCGATAGCGCGAAAGGGCGTCGTACGGCATATCCGGTAAAACAAGCTTAGGAAAATGAGAGACTTATCCCTCGAAGGAAGAAAGCGCGCAGTGATCATCGGCGCTGGACCGGCTGGGCTGACAGCTGCTTATGAACTGTTGACGCGCACGGGAATCGTGCCGCTTGTTCTGGAAAAGAGCGAGTACATGGGTGGTATCTCGCGCACCGTGAACTATAAAGGTAACCGGATTGACATCGGCGGCCATCGCTTTTTTTCCAAATCCGATCGGGTGATGAACTGGTGGCTGAACATCCTGCCGATGCAGGCCATCGACGGCGCCAGCGCTCAAATCACCTACCAGCGGCAAACCACAACCGTTTCCGCACCTGCGACGGGCGCAAATCCTCAAATCGACGATCGCGTGATGCTGGTCCGCCATCGCAAATCCCGCATCTACTTCATGCGCCAGTTCTTCGCATATCCGATCACGCTAAGCGGCGACACGCTTCGCAAACTGGGCATCGTCAAGACGGTTCGTATCGGCCTGAGCTATATCCGGTCTTTGCTCTTTCCCATCCGAAATGAGAAGAACCTCGAACAGTTCTTTATCAATCGGTTCGGCAGGGAACTGTACCTGACGTTCTTCAAGTCGTATACGGAAAAGGTCTGGGGCATCGCGTGCAATGAGATCAGCGCGGAATGGGGCGCACAGCGCATCAAGGGGCTGTCAATCTATAAGACCATCTTGCACGTGTTGAAAAAGATGGTCCCCAAGAAGCAGAAGGACATTGCGCAGAAGGATGTCGAAACATCTTTGATCGAGCAGTTCCTTTATCCAAAGTTCGGCCCAGGCCAGATGTGGGAAGAGGTCGCGGCTCGCGTGCGACGGTTGGGCGGCGAAATTTGGACGCACTGGAGCGTGGAGGAGATCGAGCGCGACGGAACGCAGATCACGGCAGTCATTGCCAAAAACACTCAGACCGGAGAGACCAGGCGGCTCGAGGGCGACGTGTTTTTCTCGACCATGCCTGTGAAGGAACTGGTTGCCTCCATGAAGCCGGCTGCTCCGCCTGAGATTCGCGAAGTCTCCGATGGCCTGGTCTATCGCGACTTCATCACGGTAGGCGTGCTTTGCGAAAAGCTGAAGCTGGAAGAGGAATCGGGCGGGCTGGTCAAGGATAATTGGATCTACATCCAGGAGCCGGACGTACTCGTCGGCCGTCTTCAGATCTTCAACAATTGGAGCCCGTCAATGGTTGCCGACCCGAACAAGGTATGGATCGGCCTCGAATACTTCTGCAATGAGAGCGATGCGCTGTGGCAGAAGAGCGATGCGGAGATGATCGAGCTCGCTAAGACGGAGCTGGAATCAATGAAGATCCTCGACGCCAAAGATGCACTGGATGCTACCGTACTCCGTATGCCCAAAACATACCCGGCGTACTTCGGTTCGTATGATCGATTTCCGGAAGTAATCCGGTGGGCAAATGAGTTCGATAATCTGTTCCTGATTGGCCGTAACGGCATGCACAAATACAACAATCAGGATCACTCGATGTTAACGGCAATGACGGCCGTTGACAACATCATCGATAACGTTCGCAGCCGCGACAATCTGTGGGCGCTTAATACGGAGCAGGAGTACCACGAAGAGAAGCGCGATGAGAAACCGGCTGAACGGGCCGAACCGGTTGCGGTATCGAGCTAGACAGCCTCGATTCCGTTGAACGCGCGATTCGCGAAGCAGGTCGGGTGAATTGAGGAGAAGCCAATGACTGCGATCCGAAGAAGAGAATTTTTGCGTAGTGCTGCTGCGGCGGCGGGTGTTGGGTTGCTGCCAATTGGCGTGCGTGGCAATCCTCTGGGCCTGCCGATCGGATGCCAGACGTATCCGGTGCGGAAGATGATCGGCAAAGATTTCCCGGGCACCATCAAGATTCTTTCGGAGTCCGGGTTTCAGGCGATCGAGTTATGCTCGCCGGTCGGCTACGCTGACTCCGGATTCGGCGTTCTTTCGAAGTACAGCGGCTCCGAGCTTCGAAAGATGCTGGCCGACATGAATGTTGCGTGTCAGAGCTCGCATTTTTCTATCGGCGAGTTGCGTAAGGACCAGGCCGGCAGGATCGCTTGGGCGAAGGAGTTGGGGCTGACCCAGATGATGGTGCCCAGCCTCGACGGGCCGCGCCATCCCACCATGGACGATGTAAAGCGCGCCGCGGACGAATACAACAAGATGGGTGAAAAGGCTGCACAGTCAGGCATCATCCAAGGCTTGCATAACGAGAACTTTGAGGTCTCGAGCGTGGATGGCAAGCGAACCTACGACGTGCTTTTTGAGCTGCTCGATCCGAAGCTGGTGAAGTTCCAATTCCAGGTTTCGACCATCAGCGACGGGTTCGATGCAGCCGATTACTTCACGCGGTACCCCGGCCGCTTTATCTCGATGCACGTCCAGGGCTGGTCAGCACAGACCAGGCAGATTGTGCCGGTTGGGCAGGGGACGCTCGATTGGAAAAAGATCTTCGCGGCAGCCAAGATCGGCGGTATACAAAACTATTTCGTTGAGATGGATCTTCCCAAGATGCAGGCGAGCGTGCCTTATCTGCGGGGACTCCAAGCCTGATCGCGCGCCGCGCTTACGCGCGTCTCCTTCCAGAGCCGCTGGGCCGGAAGTACCAGCACGACGGGAGCGCAAAGCGCGGCTGCCACCAGCGTCAGGAACGCGCGAATGACGGCAGAGAGTCTCTTCACCGGATTGGCTTCCCTGATGACCGGATCAAGCAGCGCTAAGCCATAGAAAACGGCTTGAACGGCAAGTACGATCGTTTTCCACGGATTCGGCAACCAGAAGGAGCTGACAGCGGCCGCAAGCATCGCGAACGGGAGCAGCAGCCGTCCCATTTTGTGTGAACACCAGTGAATGAACCTTCGCTGGACCGGCCAAAGCAGCGCCGGAAAATATCTGACGATCTGGTAAATGCCGGCTTGTGTACGCACTTTCCGCCAGAATTCAGTTTGCAGCGAAGTAGGCAGATCGTAGGCTTTCGCTTCATCCTCGAAGTAAATGCGGTATCCGGCGAAACTGGCTTTGAATGGCAGATAGACATCGTCCAGCAGAATCTCACGCGGGATCGCTGCGGCAAGGCTGCGGCGAATCGCATAGATCGAACCGGTTGCGCCCAGCATGGCATCGATCCGGTTCAGATTGCGGCGAATCCATTTTTCGTAGCGCCAATATAACCCGGTGTTGTGCTCCTCCGAACTGAGACCCGAGCGAATGATCAGTTCCCCGGTAACCACACCTACTGCGGGATCGGCGAAACAGGCAATCAACTTACGAAGCGCTTGCGAATCGAAGAGCTGGCGGACATCTGTCAGCACGACAATTTCACTGTTTACGACTTCCAGTCCGTGGGTGACCGCAGTCGCTTTGCCCCCCGGCGGCAGCGCAAGCAGGCGAACGCGCGGATCACCAAAACTCTCGACGGCTTCATTCGTGCCGTCGGTCGAACCGTCGGAGATGATGAGGATATCTATTAGTTCGTGAGGATAATCGGAGGCGAGCAGCGATTGGAGCTTTGGCCGAATCCACTGGCGGCCGTTCCGGACCGGAATGAGGATCGAAATACGCGCCGGCGCGAACTGTTTGATGATGCTTCTTGGAAAGAGACGAGCCCAGATCGAGAGTAGAAGCGGATAGCCGGCTAAAACATACACCACGAACGCGACAGCGATGAGAAATATGACCGTTCCCGCATTCATAGGCCTGCTAAACATAGTAGCCGCCGCCGGCAGAAAGTATCGGCTTCGCTATACTGAGAAGGCTTTTGTCCGAAAATAACGGCGTACCGAAGATCACCTGGCCAGAAGGCAAAACGTTCGCATTCACTGTCATTGATGATCCGGACGGCAACACGGTACATGCGAGACGGTTCGTTTATCCGTTTCTGAGCGACCTCGGTTTTCGAACCACGAAGGCGGTATGGCCGATTGGCCCGCTGCGCGAGCGGAACTCGGATGGCGAGACCTGCGCCGACAAAGAATTCCTGGAAGATGCCCAAGCTCTGCAAGAAAAAGGTTTCGAGATCGGCTATCACAATGCGGCTCCGCATTCATGTACGCGGTCAGAAGTAATCGAGAGCCTCGATGCCTTTCGAAAATACTTCGGCTCAGACCCGGTGGTGATGGCGAATCACTACAATGCCGACGCGATCTATTGGGGCCAGGCGCGGCTCACGGGCGCCATTCGCCGCGGTATCTACAACGCAATGACACGCGGCCAGAATCGTAGCAGATTCCGCGGGCAGATCGAGGGCGATCCTCACTTTTGGGGAGACATCTGTTCTGCGCGAATTCGCTATTGCCGAAACCTGGTTTTCCGAGAAATCAATACGCTGCGCGCATGCCGGTTCATGCCGTATGCAGATCCGGAGCGGCCTTTCGTTCGTGAGTGGTTCAGCGCCTCAGAGGGGGCGGAGGCGCCCGCCTTTATCGAGACCATTCGCGAAGAAAATCAAGACCGGCTCGAAGCCGAGGGCGGCCTGTGCATCATGTACACGCATTTCGGCAAGGGATACGTCACCGATAACCAGCTCAATTCTCGTTTTGCGGCCCTGATGAAGCGTATCAGCAAGAAGAACGGGTGGTTCGTGCCGGTTGGCACTGTGCTCGAATATCTGAGCGATGGCAACGCGAAGCGGCAAATCACGCCTGAGGAGCGCTCGCGCCTGGAGTGGAACTGGCTGCG
The DNA here is from genome assembly GCA_963846185.1 of uncultured Acidobacteriaceae bacterium. Lineage (GTDB taxonomy): Bacteria > Acidobacteriota > Terriglobia > Bryobacterales > Bryobacteraceae > Bog-105. The sequence goes on from CAWJVA010000005.1 coordinate 24,064, forward strand.
GGACAAGTGCATTCACGGCACGTCGTGATTGGCCACGCGATCCGCTGACAGATGCCAACGCAGATCGTTCCGTATACGCCCGAGTGGGAGGCGGCCTCCCTTGATTTCAATAATCGACTAAGGGCGCACGAGAAAACGGAGTTTCTACTCAGCGAAAGGGCTCCCGCATGGCCGTCTGACAATGACGCCATTCGCAACCAGCACTATATCGCTGCCGATGGTGAGGTGGTCCGCGGCGGGTTGCTGATTGCAGCTTATCCGGCGTATGTCGGAACCGGCGAGAACGTGACCGTTCTCAACTACCGCGAGCCTCTATCTGAGGGGATCATCGACTCGAAATATTCTTGGCTCGGATTGAGGCTACTCAAGTTCGTTGAGCGGAATGGGCCTTACATTTTTTCGCTCGGCATGGGGAGCGAGAACGCGCCTTTTCCGCGCCTGCTGCGTGGGGCCGGATGGTCTATCCGTCCTGTGCCGTTTCTGTTCCGTGTTTTGCGCGCCGGACGATTCCTTAGGCAGCTGCGATTATTACAGACGAGTGCAGCCCGGCGGTGCGCGTCCCGGGCTGCGGCCATTACCGGCATTGGGCAGTTTGGAATCCATGTTCTGCAGCGGCGATCATTGGCTGCTCGCAGCAAAACTCGTGAGTTCACTTTTCAACAACAGCCTGGCTGGGGAGCTTGGGCGGATGAGCTCTGGGAACGGTTTCGAACGGACTGTTCCTTCGGAGTCCGGCGCGACCAGCCAACTCTCGCGGCGCTCTATAACACGCCACATGATCGTAGCCAGGTTTTCCGTCTCGATCGAGATGGCCGGGCCACCGGCTGGATTGCCTGTCAGGTCACTCAAATGCAAAACGACAAATACTTCGGCGATATGAAGGTGGCGACCATTCTCGACTGCGTGGCGAATCCAGAAGGAATGCGCGCTCTAGTAGCGATGTCGGTTCGCGAACTCGACGCGCAGGGTGCGGACATCATTGTCACTAATCAATCTCACACAGCCTGGATTGAGGCGTTTCGAGCATCGGGGTTCCTCGCTCAGAGGTCAAATTACATTCTTGCGACAAACAAGCGTCTGACACAGGCAATCAGCGCGCAGCCGAACGGCTGGGAGCGCATTCATTTTACGCGCGGAGATGGTGATGGACGCTTTCACCTTTAAAGCGTTTGTAACGTGAGCGGGAAGCTCCGTGAGGCGCTTCCCGCTCCAGGCAGCCGTTTAGGGGATGATAAGAGTTACGCTGGCCGCGATGCTCGGATTAACTGTACTTGTTGCGGTTATGACAACGGATTGGGGTGATGCCGGCGCCGTTGCGGGAGCAGAGTAAAGGCCGCTAGCGCTAATTGTGCCCACACCGGATAAATTCCATGCGACGGAATTGCTCATGTACCAGCCCACCGCGTAAAGCTGAAGCGTACTTCCGGCATTGACGGACGTTTGCTGTTGCGAGTCGATTGCGAGATATGGAGCAGTTGAATCCGGAGTGATCTGGAGTCCGTTCAGCAGAGGTCCGGGAGTGATATTCACTCCCTCGGGGACGACCGGGCGTAACGCGATCTCAAGATTGTTGTTGGTAACAGTGGCGGGTATGTACTCATCAACCGGCGTGGCGCATTGATAGTTGACGATCAGGCCGAAATCAAAGTTGTGGATCTGCGTCTGGCCTTGTGTTTCGAGGTCGAGCGGCGCGTGCCACGACTGATTGAACGGGCTGCAGGTTGAAGGCGAGGCTCCATTGTAGGGCTGGCCGAACATCAGCCTGACTTTGTAGTTGCCGTTCGGAACGATGAAGTAGTACGCCAGGTCCGTGCCGTACGTATAGCCGCCGCTTTCGTACACGGCGATCTCCGGATTCGTTGAGTCCGGCCAGCTTGGGCCGTCTCCGTTCAGCTGAATGTAATTGCCGCTTTCGTACCCGACATCTGCCAGCCACACGTTCCCGTTGCCGTCTGTGACACCTCTGCCGCCGCTATCGACGCGAATGCTTCCTGCGGGATTTGTCCCCTTCGGAATAATTGTCACGTACAAGTTTTCTGTAGCGTTCGGATCGGCAGCGCTGGTAGCGAGCAAGACCGCGCTGGTGGGAGCCGAAACGCTTGCCGGAGGCGTGTAGACGCCTGCTGCAGTGACCGCGCCCGGTCCGGAAGCGAGCGCCCAAGTGACATTTTGATTGCTGGTCCCATTAACCCACCAGCTAAGCTGATATCCAGGCAGACCGGCCATGATCGTCATGGTCGGGGCATACAGTCCGATGTTGACTCCCTGCAGTGGCACAGTGTAGGAAGCCTGATAACTGGAATTGCTCTGGTCAGTTGCCGTGATACCGGCGTACATCGCGGGAGTCACGTAGCCGTTAGCGGGATTCACCTGCGAAGATGTCGGACTCACCATCAAGTTCGATTCATCAACCACCTCGAAGTTGCTCAGCGAAAGACCCGCGCTGGCGATTTGATTTAGCCCGGCCATTACGGTGGGATCACGCGTTACGTCAGTATCAGCTTGTGCGCTGGGCCCCGGACCGATATCGGCCAAGATCATTCCGTACTATTTCAGGCCCGTCAGGATCGTCTGCGCAGCGGGAGTAAAACTGCTGATGTTGTAACTCGCTTTGAGGCGGAAGCGGGCGCCGTAAGGAGGCATGTTGCTCGCACCCCAGCCATTTGTCCCGAAGGCCGGCCATAGCGGATTCCCTGCCTGGATGTATCCACGCGCCAAGGTGAAGCGCAGGGGGTGCCTGACCGCTCCTGCCTTGATCTCGTCGAGATGCAGCGTTAATGGCGCGAGGGGCAGGCTCGCTGCATCGGTCGATCCATTAGCCGGAAGAACGTAGCTTGCGGAGCTGTAGGCCCAGCCGCTGGTAGCGGTGCACGTTTGCGCTGGATTCGGGCATGGCGCCGCGGTCAGGAAGTTGTTGTATGTTTCGTAGAACTGGCAAGTGCTGCGGTTCACCGCCAGCACATGGTGATCTTCATTGTTGCCGCGCCCGACGTAATCACCGTTTTCACGCTTCAGGTAAGGCACGGGCGGGATTAGCCATGGCCCATTCGCAGTGGACGTGTAATAAAAAGTTTCATCCGTCAGCGGCATCGTGTTGTCGCCGATGCTTGTACCCCACGACGTATCGAAAAACAGCCCGATGTTTGGGGCAGCATTCGCGCTCCAGGCAGCGGAGTTTGCGTTCAGAGGCAGACTGTCGATACGAACGTTGAAGATTGCATCATTCGGCAAGACAGGGCATCCAGCAAGTGCGTTTTGAGTGGGGATCGATACGGGGGCAGTGTAAGTCGCGGAAGTGGATGAATTGTTGACGAGCGTGCCGGCGCTGCCGGAGACAAGCCCCCAGTTTACGGGACGATTGGAGGTGAGTGTGATGCTTTGGCCGACGTTTGCGACGGCCGCCGAGGGTGTGATTACCAAACCACCTGAGCTTACAGGCGCCGCGCCAGTACCGGTAAGCGCGAGGGCCTGCGCAGGTCCGGGCTGATTGTCGTTGAAAACGAGACTGGCGGTCTCCGCGCCGCTTGTAGATGGTGTGAAGCTCACGCTAATCGTGCAGCTTGCCCCCGAAGCGACGAGTGAACCGCAGGTGTTGGCGGCAGCGAAATCAGAAGCATTCGGACCGGTTGTTTGGGCGGACGTGATGCTAAGGAGCGACATTCCAAGGTTCGTCAGCGTCACAGACTGGACTCCGCTCGTTGTTCCGATATCCTGACTCCCAAACGCAATCCCAGGAGCGCTGAAGGAGACCTGCGGCTGCGCGCCGCCAGTGCCACCACCGATCACGGTCCAGGTGTTGGCCGCAGTACATGCATAAAGGTTGGACCCAGCCGGCGCCAATTGGTTAAAAAACAGTTGTCCTATTACACACGTGGCGGGCAGGGAGGCGCCTACGGAGACCGGACGAGTCACGGGGAACGCGGAGAAATCAGCGTTACGCGACTGAGTTGCGAGATTAATGGTTGTCGAACTGCTTTGCGCAAGGCAGGAACCGACAATCGAAAAGATCATCGCTGAGAGCAGGCCGACGCTCAAAATACGAGCTCGGAACGAAAGCCTTCTGGCACCCCGACGCTCCGGTGGCAGGTCGGGAATAACAGTTTCGTGATTTAGTCCGGTGGGTCTGAGTTTTTCGTGCAGCAAGCGCTTCCTGGTCCTTTCATGACGTAAGAAAACACGCCGGCGAGCGAAGCGAGTGTTGCCGGCGGGGGAGGCCGGCCCGTGCCCTTCGCTGTAAGCAACCTGTTTTCAGCTCATTGAGGAAGAAGAATCGGCAGCGCGCAAATTTTCTCCTACCCGTGATCAACGAACGAGGCCGGGCGACAGAATGCGGCAAGGTTGCTGAAAGATACTGCATCGGCCGTAAAATGGCGACCCAGCAGGCGCGTCCGGTGCAGCTATTTTGGCGATCTATCCGGCGGATATACTATTAAAAGGCGCGCGCCAAGGACGTATAAAATCTCACATATTGTTCTTTATTGGTAATTGCACGTGAGAGATTTAACTCAACAACGCTACACCTTACAAGCAGATGCGGCGGTCCCGTGCAATAGGCCGTCCTGAATTGCGAAAACTGCAAGATAAACTGGCTAAGTGCGTCTAACGAGTTGACACCCAGTATGAATGTTCTGTATGAAGTCGCCAGGTTTATGATGCAGCAGCGAATACGCGGCGGGCATCGACTTCTCGGCGCGGTCAAACAGATCCAACCGGTTGCTGAATACGACCTGTCGGACAAGATCAAATTTCGGTTTCCAATTGGGCGCGATGAAAGTTATGGCTGGGGCGCATCGGAATGGCGGAAATACGAATCGAGTCTCGTCGGGGCGTTCTGCGCGGCGATCAAAGACATGCATGAGGTCACGCTGTTTGATTGCGGCGCGGATCTCGGTATCTTTTCGGCGCGCGTATGCTCACAGTCTCCTAATGTGACGCGTGTCATTGCATTTGAGCCGAACACGGCAGTGACCGACGTTTTGAAGACTAACTTGAGCCAACTGCCGAACGCGACTGCGGTGGTCGGAGGCGTCAGCAATTTCTCAGGCTCAGCGCGGCTAGCGACACCGTCGTACTACGATGCAGACCACGCGCGCTACATAGTCCCGTCCGAGGACGGCTTCCCGGTTGTCACGCTGGACAGCTTTGGAGTATTTGGCGGTGACGTCGGCATCAAAGTGGATGTGGAAGGTGCTGAACTTTCCGTTCTGGAAGGGGCATCGAAGACTATTGCGCGCGCGTCCAAAATCGTTCTGACACTGGAGGTCCACGCGAAAGTATGCGAACGCACGGGCATCCATCCCAGTAAATTTCTGAAATTCCTTGATTCGATCCGGTCATTCACATACACGATTGCGGAAACGGGAGAACAGGTGACGGCGGCTACGATCTCGCCGAATCCTGCTAAAGTTTTGAATGTGGTTGCCCTTTCGAGCCGCGACGGCCGGAGCGGGTTCGCGTACGACTGCTAGAGCGTCAGCGACTCCGCCCGTCCGCGCATACGAATGTCAGCGAACTCTACCGTTTCGGCCGTTCCGATTTCGAGCGAAACAAGAACCGGCCCGCGGACAGCGACTCAGACCTTCTGTTTCGTCCTGCCGTGGCCGTTCGAGTTAACCGGAGGCGTCAATCAGGTAATCAACAACCTACTTAGCTCGTTTTGCGAGGATAGCGCTCTTGGTCTCGTGCCGGTCGCGCTCCAATTATGCTGGAATCAACCCAGCCCTGCTCCAGCCTGCTATCGAGGAGTGCCGCACTCAATGCTTTGGCTTCGTTTCGCATACGAGCAGGAAAATCCTGTCCGAAGCTTTTTGAGCTTTGTCTGGCATGCTCCGGCTTCCCTTCTAGAGCTACGCCGGTACGTTCGTGAGCATGCTATCTCGGTCATCAATTTCCATTACCCAGACCTTCGAGCGCTCAACTTCGTACTGCTGCGCGATCTGAAACTCTTTCGAGGCAAAATCATCCTTTCGCTGCATGGATCGGATATCCGGTCGGCTCACCAGGGATCGCGCTTGTACAAATGGTTCTGGAGACGATTGCTGCGGCGTGCCGACGCCGTGGTTGCCTGTTCTGAAGGGCTGCGGGAAGAGGTCCTAATGCTCGAGCCGCGCAGTAAGAGCGTAACGATCCACAACGGTATCAACGTCGATGCTTTCGCTCGCGACTCGGAGCCGAGGTTCGAACTGCCGTCCGAGCTTCAAGGTAGAAGAATCATCATCAATGTTGCGTCGTTCGAGTACAGAAAGGGACACGACATTCTGCTCGAGGCTTTTAAGCGGATTGGATTGCGCCATCACGACGCATTACTGCTGCTAGTCGGAAAATCAGGGCCGGAGAGTTCTCGGGTGAAGCGCCTCATCAAGGAGGCGGGCTTGGACTCGTCCGTATTGGTGCTCGAGGACGTTCCTCATTCACGAATCTTTCATTTTCTGAACGCTGCGACCTTGTTTGTCTTTGCGACGCGGTGGCGCAAGGGGGTGATGGGCGAAGGTTTCGCCCTGGCAATTCTGGAGGCCGCCGCGGCCCGGCTTCCAGTGGTTACGACGGCCTGCTGCGGGGCAGAGGAGCTTGTCGAGGACGGTAAAACCGGGCGGATTGTTCCGCTGGAGGATGCGGCAGCTCTGGCAAGCGGCATGTGCGAGTTGTTGGATCAGCCGGAAGCCGCACGCCACATGGGAGCGCGTCTGCACGAGCTCGTTCGCGAGCGCTTTACCTGGAGAGAAGCCGCAGCGAAATATGCTTCCTTAGGCAAATAGGTGAGGCTCCAGATTGGACGCTGCATCGAAGGCTGACTCACGTCTAACGAGAAGATGAGATTGATGACGGTTCGCGCGAGCGTACGAAACGCTCTACTTGGAATAGCTTGCGCCAGCGTAACTCTTTATGGAAAGGTGACGGTCCGGCCCGAGGGCCCCGTCGTCGTTCAGGCCGGGGCGGCGTTGCAGTTCAAAGCGAATGGTAACGTTCAGTGGTCACTTGAGCCTGGAAGCGCCGGTGAAATTGGCCAGGACGGCGTTTATCACGCTCCTAAGAGCATTCCTGTAAAGAATTCTCTCGGAGGGTGCGAGATCCTTCCGAATGATCATGTCTACAACACGCGGGTGGATGCATTGCCGGCAGATCCGAAGTCGGCGTACTACATGTCTTTCATCCCAAACCCGCCTACCACGTATTTCGAAAGCTGGGGAACAAACTACACCGATCATTCAACCCCTACCAAGAAGATGCACTTTGCCTACACACCGACGCACGACGGTTTGTACGAGTTAGTGCCCTGGCCGCAATTGAAAATGCAGAGCGGCGCGCTTAGTGATCCTCATAACGGCGAAGACCGGCACGAAGTGTCGGTCGACCACGATACTTGCCGCGTCTATGAGCTGTACAATCCGTACGATGCAGGCGAAAACAAAGTGTGCCCGACGTGTACTGCACAAAGCGGAATTGAGTATGCGGCTGTGGACGGTGCGCTTCCCCATGCATCCGTGGACGCGGCCGGCTTGCTGCTGGTCCCACTGACTCTTAATCTGGCGGAGATCCGCTCAGGCGCGATCCAGCATGCGTTGCGAATCAGCCTCCGGAACTCGATCATTAGTCCCGCTACAGTCTGGCCAGGAACATCGCACGCCGGCGCGTGGGGCCATGTTCCGTACGGCACGCGCTTTCGCCTGAAGAGCTCCTACGATATCTCGAAATTCAGCGCTACGGCGAAAGTTTTACTAACACAGCTGCAGCAGTACGGATTCTTCCTGGCGGACGGCGGCGCCGATTGGGCTATCTCCGCTTCAACCGATGTCACACAGGATCCGGTCGTTCTGGCAGCCTTTGACGAGATCGCGCACAAAGGACCGCATTCGAATGAGTACGAAGTAGTCGACCAGTCCTCACTCACCAGCACACCGGAATCAGGCCTGGTGAACCCAGAAAACGGTCACGTCAAACCCGATTCGTTTGCTACCGTGATCGCCACCAATGGGCAAGGCGATACCGCGCACGTGCGAATCACTCTGGAAGGCGTAACGGTGGGCGTTCCCGAGCCGAGCGTGTGGATTCAATCCGGCGTAACCCAAACACTTGTTGGATGGGTGAATGGAACGGACAATAAACGCCTGCGCTGGAGCATGGAGCCGCCGCTTGGCAGGATTACAACCGACGGTGTCTACACTGCTCCCGAAGTGAAAAGCCCGACGCAGACGATCATTACGGCAACGAGTGCTGCCGACCCGAATGCGAAAGCTGCAATCACGCTCACTGTGATGCCGCCGGGACCCATTCGCGTAAAGGTAGGAAACGCGACGGCGGCGCGCGGTGCTCCGAACCGTTTTGCTCCGGATTATGGGCCTGACTCGGAAGGGCAGATGTGGTGGCGAGAACAGGCGGGCGAAGAGCCGTGGGGAGTTGTCAACGACGATCTCGGCGTCGGCTGGCCGCAGCAGAAGGATATCGCGCTTTATTACACCAGCCGTTATGCGGTGGGCGACATGGTGTACAAGTTTTTCGTTCCGAACGGAAAATACAAGATCACGCTTCTGTTCGCGCAGAACGGCGATCGGGGGCGCCGTGACAAGTATCCCAAGGGCTGGCGCGCGCCGATTGATCTGGAAGCACAGAGCAAGATTCAGGTGAAGGATTACGACATGGGCGCTGGCATCGATGATGCGACCAGAACGCCTGTTACGGAGTCAATTCCGGCTGAGGTTACCGATCAGTCGCTCTATTTCGCGCTGCGCCGCCTCTGGATTCCGGATCCGATTCGTCCGACGACGATGCTGAACGGATACGTCATTGAGCGGGACGATTCGCCGCCGCACGTGGCGATCATTCCGCATGAAGTTCCGTTCCTGCATATTGGCCAGCAGATTCAGTTCAAGACTCTAGGCTGGTACATGCCCGGTTCGGTCAAATGGTCGATTACCAAAGGGCGTGGGACGATTGACGACAACGGCCTATACAAAGCGCCGTCTGAGCCTCCGGCTGAGGACGAGCGGATCGTTGTCGAAGCACGCAGCACCGCCGATCCGTCCAAGGTCACCACTGACGAGATCACCATGCAGCCGGGCAAGATCTCGGTCGCGCCCGAGACAGCTTCGATTGTCTATAGTCTTTCCGCAGAAATTTCAGGCGATGCTCTCCGGAGTGCCATACTCGAATGTCAATTGGTCGGTCACTCCTAATCGTAGGCAGCATTACTTACGATGGCCTGTACACCGCGCCGGACAAAATCAAAACCGATACGGATGTCACGGTTAAAGCCGCGAGCAAACTGTATCCTGACCGCTCGGCTACTGCGACGCTCAAGATCAAGGCAACTCCCGAACCAATTCGCGTGGCGTGCGGTTTTGTTGGCTTCAAAGACGCCAAAGGAAACGTGTGGTCGAACGATTATGGGTTCAGCGGCCAGACTGTTGCGTATCATGTCTCGACTCCGATACCGCGAGCTCGTCCGGATCTGGAGCGCGTCTATCAATCCTCCCGCTACGTCTATGACAATAAGCAGTTCAGTTACAGCTTTGCTGTTCCGAACGGCCGCTATCGCGTGAGATTGCTTTTCTGCGACTATGCATACGACACTCCCGGCCACCACTTCTTCGATGTGAAGATCAATGGCGACCAGGTGCTGACGAACTTCGATCCAAACTCGGTTTACGGTACAAGGGCTGCGGTTGATAAGGAGTTCGACATCACGGTCAAAGATAAAGCCGTCAATATCGAGTTCATCGGCCACAAAGGCGGCGCAACCGTCAACGGGATTGAGATCCTTCCGGTGACCGAGTAGCCGGTTCTTATCGCGATTTAGCCTGCACCGGCGCTGATTCCAGGGCGATTGATTCCACGTCGGCGCCGGCTCCAATCCGTTTGATTACTTCGACACCATCCTTTGAGGATTTGCGCAGAATGGAAACATTGTGGTGCGCTTCTTTGTCGTCGATGGTGCGTCCCAGGATCCAGATGCCCCCCGGACGGAGACTCTCCAGGATGGCCTGCATAGCGGCAGCGAGTTGCGCGGTCGAGAAATATGCCCGGTTCAGGATATTCATGGAGCGGATTACGTGGCACGGCGCCGGCGCGCTTTCGAAGATGGATTGCCGCCGGATTGAAAAGCGAGGATCGACTCTTGCCAGCGCCATCGCTTGCGGATGCACGAGCGGGAGCTTTCGCAAAAATAGAGATCCACGTTCCAATACGGCGTCACCATGTGGATCGAGCCAACTCGGCGGCAACGGCCAAAGTTTGCCAGCGAGGTCTGCCCAGCGCTTCTGCGCCGATTCATACAAAACACGATTCACAGGCGTTTGCCAGGATTCAGGGCTCGTCATGCGAATGACAAACGGGGGACGAATGTACTGCAGCGGCCGGCCTTCCTGATCGGCGATAAACACGTGCCCGGATTCCCGGTCTTCCACCTCGACCAAGAACAGTACGAGATCAGAGGCAGTGAACAGCGTTTTGGGGAAGAGTGGAAGAAGACTCTGTGCCCATTCGCAGGACGTTAAACACGCTGATGCCGCCCAGTCTTCGACCAGCAGTCGCTCGGTTTGCGCGAAGTGATCGCAAAGAATGCGGTTGACGATCGGGTCTAGATTATGAAAACGATTTCGAAAAGTTGTCCGGTACACGCCATTTGCAAGCTGAACGTGCGGCATAAGGCGTTCGAACCGATCATCATCGGCAGACCGGAGAAGCTGCAATGAGACGCGGCTGCGAGAGAGCCGGTAATACAAGTACGAGAACGGATTGCGCGGCGGCGTTTGGTGAAATTGCTTTGACAGGCAGACGCCCAGTCTCAGCATACGGCGGCTGATCCTTCGAGGCGCGGACAGCCTTGCTCGTCAAGAAGCGTCTGATAAAGAGATTCCATGCGATCGAGAGTGTTTCTCATTGAGAACCGTTGATGGGCAGTGAGCACTGCCTGCTGGCGCAGCCTGCTCCGGAGATCAGTGTCTGTGCACGCGAGATTCAGCATTTCGAAGAGATGATCATGACTATTCCAATCGAAAACCAGACCGTCCTGGCGATGAGTGATGAGCTCCGGAATACCTCCGACGCTCGAGCCGATAACACAGCAGCCGCACGCCATTGCTTCCAGCAAGGCGTTCGGAAAACTTTCCGAGACGGAGCTGGCAACGAATACGTCCATGGTGCGCATCCAATCGGCTACGTTTGGCGTCCCGGGCTCAAAGTGGCACACATCGTGCAATCCAAGCCGATCGCGGAGCTTCATCAACGCCGTGGTTTCCGAACCACTGCCGACCAGCAGCAGATGCGCACCCGGATGAAGCGGGTGCAACTTCGCGAATGCCTGGAGGATCCAATCCACGCGTTTCTCGGGCCGCATGACACACACCGCGCCGATGACAAGTGATGCGTTCTCCAGTGCAGGTAGCCGGAGGCCCGGTCCGGGGCGAAATTGATCGGGATTAACGCCGTTGTAACAAAGAAACACTTTGTCCGCCCGCAAATGATATTGGCGCTGAAGTGTATCGGCGACGGCGCGGGAGTTCACAACAACACGATCCGAAAGCCAGTCGGTCACTCGAAGCGTTGCCCGGTGCAAGGGAGAATACATGTCTCGAAATGAGAGCTGGCTGGTAATGATCACCGGGACGCCATAAAACCGTGCAACCGGTGCGCCGTAAATAGTGAACGGGATATCGAGGGCATGTACGAGCTGTATTCCGTGACGGCGAATATATGCGCCCATTTTCCGCGCACCGTCCAACGCTGTGCTGTTCAGAAACGAGCGGACGGGCAACGACAGAATCGGAACGCCGGCGGCTTCGACCTCTGGTGTGCGGTATCCTCCGTCGTAAAAAACCGCGAGATGGGGCTCGAAACGGCTGCGGTCCAGGCCGATAGCGAGTTTTGCCGCATCACGCTCGCAGCCCCCCTCGCCGAGCGATCTCACCATAATGAGAACCGGCCATTTTTCGCCCATCTTTTCAAATATACCGACTGCGGCCGGTTTACCGCAGCCGTTCGGAATAATCCGAATGCCATGAAAACAGAAGATCTTCCCAGCTCTGGCGTAACCAACATTTCGCCTGCGCAAGACCGATGGGTTAATCTAAGCCCGAGTGTTGGCTTCACTTTACCGGCGATCCGAATCAGGACGCCCACCGCTCCGCATCGGACTCCTGCTTGACTCAGTCGAATTGCCCAGTTGCTTTGCGGAAGTCATCGATCACATCCTCGAAAGCAATTTTGCGCGTCTGGAACTACTCATCTTCAATGCAGAAGCGCAGGAGACAAATGCTGAGTCTCGACCAAAGCGAAGCTTACCAGGGAAGCTGGTTGCGCTTTTCCGCGATGCCCAGCGCCGGCGCGCACTACTCTACTCGCTGTATCAGCGCTGGGACCAGCGAAACGTGGATCCGTCCGTGGATCCACATGCGCCGGTCGACTGCTCTGCGCGCCTGAAGGATGTAGAGGCAATCTCAGTAAATCCAATTCGAAAGCGATTTGTGCACCGGTTTCCTCCCGAAGCAATCGAGCGCATCAGGGAGAAAGAGTTGGATGTGCTGATCCGTTTCGGATTCAACATCTTACGCGGCGACATTCTAACTGCCGCGAGGTATGGAGTGTGGTCTTACCACCACGGGGATGGCGACTACTACCGGGGAGGGCCGGCTCACTTTTGGGAGCTATATGAGAACAACCCTATCTCGTGCGCCATGCTCCAGGTTCTGACAGAACAGTTGGATGCCGGAAAGGTTTTGTACAAGGGTTTCTTCGCGACTGATCCAGGCATTTCTCGCGCACGGAATTGCGTTCAGCCGTACTGGGGCGCGTCGACGTTTATGATCCAGAAGCTGCGCGAGCTGCACGAACGCGGCTGGGAGCACGTAGACCGAACAGCGCTCAGCCCGGCGCCCTATCTTGGCAAGAAAAAAATCTATACCGTGCCGTCCAATTCGGAGATGCTGGGTTGGTTGGGGCCGCTAATCGTGCGCAAGTCCTTACGGCGCCTGGTGCGGCGCCCAGCGTTTCAACATTGGCGGCTCGCCATCCGTTCCGGAGCTCATCCGGTGGTCGATTCCGGACCTGCACCCGATCTGAAGGGATTCGAATGGATCGAGTCTCCGAGAGGCTGCTTTTACGCAGACCCTTTTCTTATCGAGGATAGGGGGAAATCGTGGTTGTTTTTTGAAGACTTCGACTATTCCGCGCAGCGAGGAAGGATCTCGTGCGCGGAGGTGCGGAACGGTGGAATCGACCAGCCGAGACCCGTGCTGGAGAGGCCGTATCACCTTTCATACCCTTGCACTTTTCGGGACGGGGATGCGCTCTACATGATCCCTGAAACTCTTGCAAATGGAACCGTTGAGTTGTACCGCTGCTTGGCTTTTCCGGATCAGTGGAAATTGGAACGAGAATTATTCAGAGTGCCCGCCGTTGATTCTACGATATGGATCGAGGACTCGTGCTACTGGCTGTTCCTAACGATGCAGGAGCCGCGCGGGGGCGGCCTTCAGCTGTGGTTGTATTATGCGAGCACGCTTGAGGGCGAATGGACTCCCCACCCGGCTTGCCCCATATCAACAGACGTTCGGAACAGTCGAGGAGGAGGCGCTATCTTCCGCCGCAATGGGAAGTTGTTCAGGCCGAGTCAGGACTGCAGTAAAAATTACGGCTACAGGTGCACGCTGAATGAAGTTACGGTTCTGGATCGCTGTCATTACCAGGAGAAACCGTCGGTGACAATAGACCCGGTGTGGGCGACAAACCTGATTGGGACACACACGTACAGCCATCTCGGGCAGATTGAGGTGATAGATGGCTGTGTTCCTCTTCCTGCTGGCAGCGTCTCCGGCTCGCATTGAGTTAAACAGGCACCAGCGGACCAGGAGACCTGCCTCACAGCGCACACTTGCATTCGCAAGCAAAGCTTCAAACGGCAGTGCGAGGCTTGAACGGCCGGATGAAGACCAGCGCTCGAGCGATACCAGGATGGCCGGATTGGGCGATCACTTCTTCCAACACTCGAATGATCGGCGGGCGTAGGAAGACGAGAGCGCCGATATAAAAAGCCGCGCCCAAACTAGAAATCGAGATCAGCCTGAGCCATTGGTTCGTTATCCCAGCCTTTTCTAAGCCGTGCGTGGCGAGCAAGCAGATGACTGCCATCCCGGCGGTCACCAGAAGTTGGGGTAATAAGGCGTAGGCAAATCGCCCTAATTTCAGTCCTATCAGCCTAAAGGGAATGATGAACCCGGGGATCATGAGCAGGCCGAGGTATACGATGCAATATGCTCCCGCGACCCCAACAGTACCGAATCGCACACCGACGATAAACGCGGTGACATAGAAAATCGAGGAAAAAAAGCCAAAGCGAAACATCCAGTCCGTGCGACCCTTTGCTACATAAATCTGGCCGACGGTAGTTTGAACGGACTGCACGAGGCCGACGGGTGCGAGAATCTGGAAGATCGGAATGGCTCCGACCCATTTTGCGCCCAGAACCGCACGGATCAGCGGATCGGCCAGCACTCCCATCCCGGCCATTACAGGAAAGGTGATCAAGGCAATCAGCATGCAGGTTCGTGTATAGGCCTGAGCAAAGCGCGCGTCGTCGCGTTGAATCTTTGCGAACGCCGGCAACGTGACCTGCCCTAAGACGGAACTGATGTTTTGGAGAGGCTGGAGCATCAGGTTATATGCCATCTGATAGTTTCCAAGCTGCGCCTGGCCCAACATCTTACCGACCGTGATGTTATCGGCGTTTCGCGAAAAGTAATTCACCGCCCCGAAGCCGGAGAGATGCAGACTGAAGCCCATTACCGATCGGACTTCCGCCCGGTCGAAGACGCGCGTAGGCCGCCAGGAGCAGGCGAGCCAATAGAGCGTGGTGGCCGTGAGCGAGCTCGCAAGGTTGGCAAAAACAAGGCTCCATACTCCGAAGCCGGAGTAAGCAAAGCTGAGGGCGACAACGTAGCTGACGACTCCGGCGCTGAGATCGGCCGAGGCGATCGATTTGAAACGCATCTCGCGCTGAAGAACCGCATTAGGGACAATGCCGCACGATGTGAACCAGAACGAAAGCGAGAGCGCGCTGAGAATTGCGATCAGTTTCGGCGCATTGAAGAAAGCGGCGACAAACGGACTGGCAGCGGTTGTAAACAGCGCAAGAACAAGACCGAGAAAAAAGTTGACCCAAAACAAACTAGACAGCAGCCGGTGCGAAACGGATAATCGTTGGACGATGGCTGTGCCTGTGCCGAGGTCGCGAAAATTGAGGATGAAGACGATCAGCAGATTCGCCATGCCCATGATGCCGTAGGCGCTGGGCCCGAGGAGCCGGGCAACGGTGGCGACCGAGGCGAGTGAGAGCAGCTGGCGGCCTGCAGTGGAAAGAGTGGACCACGCGGTCCCGGAAACGGCGCGTTGCGTCAGTGAGGCTTCTGGTGTAGAGTCGGTTGCGGCCATGTATCAATCAGCGAGCGTAGGCCACGGGACATGAATGGCAAACGACCGCTGAGCTGCGCGGGTTAGACGCCGGAATCGGTCGGAATGTAGCCATGCTTTGCATTGTAGAGTGAGAGGCTGCGCCGCTAAACACCCACTGATATTTGTTGAGTTCTTGGCTGAGCCAATTCGTCTCGGCAGTTGTCAGGCGCGGATAAAGAATTCGAATCTCGGAAAAAGCTAGAGCTGCTCAGAACCTCATGAGAACACACTTGAAATCCCGGTTCCCGCTATACTGGCGTAAGTCGCACTGGACGCAATTCGTTGTCTAAATTCAAACCCAACGCCCGGATCGCGGCCGCGATTGCCAAGGGTCCGCCGCTCAAATTTCAAACCGTAAAGTCTGTTGGATCAGCCGGTTCGGTGACTTCTGCTGGCGCGGTGGTGGACGCTGCTGAGCTTGAAGCGGTTTCGCCCGCCAGCTTGGCCTTTCAATCGTCCGCGCAACGATTTGCGCTGAACGCAGCACTGGTATTTTTCTTTTTCCGGATCAGCTTTCTCCACGAGTTTATTACCGGGCACATCGGTATCGACCTTCACATGATGATTGTCCTGGGTGGAATTTGCTACGTGGGCTGCATTATCTCAGGCAGCGCATTGTCGGCCCTGTATGACCGGTGTACCTGGACGTGGGTTGCTTTCGCAGTGTGGATGATCATCTGCACTGCCACGAGTATCTGGCCCGGCGGGTCTGTATTCGAAACGGAAGGTTATCTAAAGACCATTTTCCCGATCATCTTTATCATTCCGGCCGCGGTTACGATGCAGCAGGATGTCGATAAGTTCATGGCTATGATCGGCTTGGCAGGAATTGGGAATACTGCTCTGGGGTTCCTGAGCGG
Source organism: uncultured Acidobacteriaceae bacterium (assembly GCA_963846185.1). GTDB lineage: Bacteria > Acidobacteriota > Terriglobia > Bryobacterales > Bryobacteraceae > Bog-105. The sequence continues at coordinate 40,365 of CAWJVA010000005.1, forward strand.
CGACTTCAAATCCGGGCGCATGGGGATTGAGGCAGCGGGAAGTATCGGCGACCCGAACGATTACGCCGCGCACCTGATTTTCCTGATTCCCGCGATTGCGTACTACGCCTTCAGCTTGAAGAAATCGGCGTTTTACAAAATCCTTGGAACGGGATCAATCGCTGCAGCAATATATCAGATTTTGAGCACGGGGTCGCGGGGCGGTCTGGTCAGCCTAATGGCATTCGCTGGATACGTCATTTTCACGGGAAATCACAAAGTACGGATTGCGATGCTACTCGGTGGCCCGACACTGGTGCTGCTGGCGCTGCCACTGGTCCCCCAGAGCTCCGTCGATCGCCTGACGACTCTGTTCAGCTCGCAAACGAACGAGAAATCGGAGGAAGCCGAGGCGTCGAGTAATGCGCGGCGCCTGCTATTTCACGCCAGTCTCGATGCGACGCTCAGCCACCCGATTTTCGGAATCGGTCCTGGTGTTTTCGAGGACTATGAAGCTGGGATAGCGGCTGAAAGCGGCAGGAAGGGCATGTGGCATGGAACGCACAACGCGTATACGGAGATCTCGTCCGAGTGCGGAATCCCGGGCTTGCTGTTTGTCGTCGCCGGTCTGGTCTTTACGTTCAAGTATCTGCGGAAGGTGAAAAAACTCGGCGAGGGTCCTTTGCCCGGCGCAGCCACTACGCTATCGGTGATGCTGTTTGGTTTCTGCGTCGCGATCTTTTTCTTAACAAAGGGTTACAACTTCAACTTCCTCATTGTGAGCGGCCTCGCGATTGCGCTGAAACGTATGCTGCCGGGCGCGAATCCCGCGTGACCGGGCGTCTGCTCTGAGTGCCGCGAGACCATTAGCATGCAAGCGCCAAGCTGTTTCTGCATGTGGCCATCAGCAACTCGGCCATGCAAAAGAGGAGAAGAGTGAAGATCCGTCTGGCGATCGCTGCTGGAGCGCGTCCGAATTTCATGAAAGTAGCGCCGCTGATGGCGGCTCTTTCAGCGGATGAAGATTTCGAAACTGTTCTGATTCATACCGGCCAGCACTATGACGAGGCGATGTCGGGCCGATTTTTGCGCGACCTCCAAATTCGCGAACCCGATTATCACCTACAGGTGGGTTCCGGCACTCACGCGCAGCAGACAGCGGAGATCATGCGGCGGCTCGAACCGGTCCTAATCGAATCGGGTCCCGATGGAATCGTCGTCGTTGGCGACGTAAACTCCACCATGGCAGGAGCATTAGTGGCAGCAAAGCTCGGGATTGCTGTGATTCATGCGGAAGCAGGCTTACGCAGCTTCGATCGAACTATGCCGGAAGAAGTCAACCGGCTTGTCACTGACTCCATTTCCGATCTGCTGTTGGTCACGGAATACAGCGCTGTGTTAAATCTACGCAATGAGGGCAAACCTGAGAGCAGGATTGTCATGGTTGGAAACTTAATGGTGGATTCGCTGAAGCGCAATCTGAGCGAAGCCATGAAATCGGATATCCGGGAGAGACTCGGCATCGCTGATCGTTTCGGTTTAGTGACGCTGCACCGGCCGGCAAATGTGGACAGAGAGGACAAGCTTTCTGAGATCGTTTCCGCGTTACGGGTAATCTCAGAGGACTTACCTCTTTACTGGCCCGTGCATCCGCGTACCCGGGCGCGTATCGAGGCGGGCGGCATACCAATGCCCGAACGGATTACGCTGCTCGAGCCGCTGGGCTACGTCGAGTTTCTGCACATGCAGGCTAAGGCTTCACTGATTCTGACGGATTCCGGGGGCGTACAGGAAGAATCGACCGTTTTGGGCGTGCCGTGTCTGACTTTGCGCGACAACACCGAGCGGCCAGTAACAACAGAGCGTGGCACCAACCGTCTGGCAGGCACCAGCCGGGAAAGCATCCTCAAAGCATGGAGAGAGGTTCGCAATTCACCCGGCGGCGGAGATGTGCCTCCTTTATGGGACGGGCAGGCCGGCCCGCGCTGCCGCGAAGCGATTAAGACCTTCTTTTCCAACCAGGGCCGTTTCGAGCGGTAGCTGCATGCCGGACGATCTGGTACTCATCTTTGCGTATCATTTTCCGCCGGAGAACGCGATCGGAGCGGCGCGGCCGTTCCGTTTCTACAAATATCTGCGCAGGCTAGGTTACCGCTGTCACGTTATCACAGCAGCAGATGTTTCTTCGTGCCTGGAAGTTGACGCGGAGACGGTCTATGATCCCTTTGTCGTGCGCGCGCGCAAAGGTCTCGGCTGGCAACTCGAGCGCGCGATTCGCAAAACGATCCTGCCTGGCGTAACCGGGAGCCAATGGTCGGTTCACGCGGTGCGGGCTGCGGAGCGCATTTTGCGTGAGGAATCGTCCTCGCGCGTGACGCTGTTCTCCACGTTTCCGCCGCTGGGCGCGCATCTGGCTGCATATTGGCTCGCTCGCCGGCGAGGCATTCCGTGGATCGCGGATTATCGAGACCCGCTGAGTGCGAACCCGCTCTTCGAAGACTGGAATGAACTCCGAAAGGCTACCTGCAAGAAATTAGAGCGGATGTTCATGAGTACCGCCGACGAGGTGATCGCGAATACGGATTCAGCCCGCGACCGACTTGTCGCGAATTATCCCAATCGCGCGGACCGGATCCATCTTATCTGGAATGGTTTCGATCCTGAGGAGCGACTCAGCCCGTTGCCGAAGCTCGAACCGCAGCGGCGAGTGGTGAGCCACGTCGGAGAACTGTATGGCGGCCGTGATATCAAGCCAATTTTGTACTCTTTGAAACGCCTCCTTGATGCACGGCGCCTGGCGGCCGATCGCATGAAAGTTCAATTAGTCGGGCCTATGGAAGAGTCCTCCATACCGGATCCAGCCTTCATGAGGGCCGGGGAGACTGCCGGATGGCTGAGCGTTACTGCGAGCCGGCTCCCTTTGCCTGACGCCCAGATGATTGTGCGGCGCTCTGACGGCTTCTTATTGGTGCAGCCCCAGTCGGTTCTTCAGGTACCGGGGAAGCTCTTTGAATACCTGCAAATCGGCAGGCCAATACTGGCTTACGTTCCGCGAAACACGCCGATCGAGCGAATCCTGCAGAAAAGCGGTGTCCCTTTCGAGTGCGTTTACACGGACTCCGAGCCGGATGAAGTGGACACCTCGCTGGAGCGCTTTTTTTCGTTGAATGGCATTCAACAGGCGCCGAACAGCTGGTTTGAGCACGAGTTCAGCGCTCAAAACCAATCGCAGATGCTGTCAAATCTGATCGACGGAGTGCAGAGCCGATCTAATGTACGCCGTTCAGGACCTCAGACGAGAAATCCCGCGACGATGCTCTCAAAGCGAAGCGGATAAAGGCTGTTGATGTCAAGCACTCTGGGCAATCTGAGGGAGTCAGAGTCAGCAACGGCGAGTCCCGTGTCGCAGGTCGTCGCGCTGCGCACGCCGCACGCCTTCAGCCAGGAAAAGAATTCGCGTTCGTAGTTTCCGCTCGGGTAGCAGAAATGCACCGGCTCGCGGCCTGTCATGGCACGAATCTGGCTGCGATTCTCTTCGATCTCGCGTACAAACAGGCGATGCTCTCTGGGCGTGCGATGGCGATGAGTGTGAAGCTGCACGTCGATGCCGGCTTTTGCGACTGCGCTGACTTCATCAGGGCTCAAGATCTGGAACATGCGTTGCCTCACGATGTTCTCGTAAGAGACACCGAGCTTGAAAGCTATTTCAGATGCGAGGTCGTTCTTGGCGTTGGTGTCCAACCCGCGGTGATCCGCCCAGCGTACAATCCTTTTCATCACCCGGTGGCGATCATCGTAAGTAGACATCGACGCAGGCTCGGCGATGCCGTATTGCGGAAAGTGCACAGCAGAACGTCCGGATTTCCAGAGAATGTATCCCAAAGCCAGATCAATTACGGGAAAACGGTAGTGGCAGTAATGCGTAGTCAGGTAAAGCGTCGCGGGATAATCGAACTCCGAAAGTACAGGCAGCCCGTGATGTAGAAAATCGTAGAAGCCGTCATCAAACGTGATCGCGACACTGCGCGGCGGAAGTTCGTTATGCCTTAAGCGCTCGAGGGCGTCCGCAAGAGGGAGGACCGAAGCGTTCATCCGATGCAGGCATTCGAGCCGTGAACGAAACACCTCGGGCGTGAGATACAGGTGTGGAACCCAGCAGTGCTCATCGTGCAGCGATAGACCGTGATAGCACAGAATGAGCAAGCTGTTCTTTCGTTTCTTGGAGTTGGCGGCGCGAGACATGAATCCCAAATCCCGGAGAATATGTAATCCGGCCGAGAACGATCGACGGCGCAGATTGATTGCTTTGGTCACAACAGTCCCCATGTCCCCGTATGTGCCTCAGTACTCTGGCACTGTAACCGCGTCCTTACCGCCCGGGTCTTCTTGGGTGGTATATCTCCGGTTGGGCGCACAGCGTCCGGCTCAGAAGGAACGTTAGAGATGGCGGATCTGAATCGCCCTGCCTAATGCTGAATGAGGTACCAGAAAATCGCTACTACTTTTTCAGTCCTGCGACTTAAGACGTTCTCGTTGAAGCATGCACCAGATACCATGGAATGAGCAAATATCAGTCGAGCATGGACGAATTCAAGTGAGCAGTTTTGTGCGATTGCCGCGAGATAACCCAAGACAGTTCGATGGGCGCCCCGGGTACCAGGAATTGGTATTGAGAACGCTATCCAGCGCCTCGGGCGGCCAATGACGATTCACGTACCGGATCTTTCGGTAGAGCAGCCGGTACGGCGGCCGGAGGCGCCTCCGTCTACGCGACGGGGTATTCCTTCGAGCCTCCTTGTTTTCGTGGCATTGCTTCTTGTAACAGTTGGCTTGCAGATTGCAAGCGGCGCTTATCACAGCGAGTTTGGCTCTTACCCTGATGAGCCGGCGCATTATGTCACGTCATTGATGGTGCGCGAATATATAACGCGCCCGGTTCCTCTAGCGCCGATGCAGTTCGCAGAGAGTTACTACGCGCATTATCCGAAAGTGGCATTCGGCCACTGGCCGCCGCTGTTTTACGTGGTTCAGGCGCTTTGGATGATGCTTTTCTCCGCATCGCGGGTGTCGGTCCGGCTTGAACTAGCCGTGACCACAGCACTTTGGGCCTGGTTCATATACAAGGAGGCGAGGCGCTGGTTCAGTGCCTGGGCAGGCGGATTTGCCGCACTGCTGGCTGTGTGTTTACCGCTGGTTCAAGCCTCGACGGACGAAGAGATGGCCGAAACCCTGCTGGCGCTGACATGTTTGCTGAGCGCAGTCTATTTCGCACGATTCATTGAGTCCGAACGACGGAGTGACGCTGTCTGGTTTGCGGTCTTTTTCTCGTTGGCGGTTCTGACCAAAGGAAGCGCTTGGCTGCTCATCTTTATCCCGCCGATCGCGTTCGTTCTGACAAACAAAATTCGGCTCGCATTTAGCAGCTCCTTTTGGCTTGCTGTCGCCCTAGTAGCGGCATGTTGTTTGCCATGGCAAGTGATGACGCTCAGGATTGCGGAACGGGGATGGGCGGGCGGAACCGGGCCCAATGCGCAGTACACAAAGTCGGCTTTGATTGAGTTCGCTTCGCTTCTGCCTGTGATTTTAGGGCCCGCCCTTGCTGTGATCGCTGTAATCGGAGTCGTCGCAACTATTGTCTTGCCCTACTTGAGGAGGCGAAGATGCGACGCCGGGCCGGCGGTCATGCTTGCTTTGATTCTGGGTGACTGGATTTTTCATTCACTTGTGCCCGCTGGAGTCGAAGACCGCAAAATGATAATGGCAGTGCCCGCGTTAGTGCTCTTTCTAGTTGCCGGCGTGCGCTGGATTGCGGACTGGTTGCCGACTCACAATACTCTGCTGCGCTATCGCTTTGAGATGCTGCTGGCGATCACCTTTGTCATATTTGTCAGTACTAAGTTCTCCATCCCGCATCAAACGCGTTACGGGTACAGCGAAGCTGCGAAATTCATAACGTCCAATCCCGCTCTGCGCGGTTCGACAATCCTGGTTTCGTCCGGGGGCCTCGGAGAGGGGTTGCTGATTTCCGAGGTCGCGATGCGCGAACCGCGGCCGCGGAAGACAATCATTCGCGCCACAAAAGTCTTGGCACACGTGGACTGGACTGGATTAACATACCGCCCGATATTTACAAGCGAACAGCAGCTTGTGGATTACATCGAACAATCTCAAATCAAGCTAGTGGTTACCGACGACCTTCCGCCAGTCGCGAACTTCGAACACAGCCGCCTGCTTAAGCGGGCGATAGCATCTAATCCAGCCAAGTTCCGCCCTCCTGGGAACGTTCGCGAGCTTATCGCTGCCGGGTTCCGTACGAGTTTTCGAAACTCGTTAATCCGCTGCGGCAGTTCACGGAAAAATCGGGGACAATGCCCTCATGGGAGGCATCGGGTGAGTAGTCTCAGGGTACCGATTCTTGTCCTCATGCTGGCCGGAACGGCTTTGGCGCGGCAATCGCCGCCGCTCCGGGAGCCTGAGGATTTCAGACCGAGTTCTTCGGGACAGGAATCCTCGATAGGCAGCGGAGCAGGCGTGGACATCCGAGTGGAATCTACGCTCGTGGTTATTCCTGTCACGGTCACCGACTCCTCAAATCGGTTTGTCCTTGGGTTGGAAAAGGACAACTTCCGGCTACTGGAAGACGGCGTAGAGCAAAAGGTCACGCAATTCGCCGGCGAGGACGCGCCGCTGTCGGTGGGACTTCTGGTCGATATCAGTGGAAGTATGGGAGCCAAACTCGCCACATCCCGGGCGGCCGTGCGGCAGTTCTTAAAGACCATGAACAAGCAGGACGAGGCATTCCTGATCGAGTTCAGTGACCGTGCAGAGATTGTAGCTGGATTTTCCGGAGATACGGCGGCCATCGAAAGCAAGCTGGTGAACGTTGAATCGCAGGGATTGACAGCTCTTCTCGATTCCATTTCCGATGGGCTCCGCGAGATGAAGAAGGCAAGGAATCCACGCAAAGCGCTCCTCATCATCTCCGACGGCGGAGACAACAACAGCCGCTACACGGCTGATCAAATTAAGCAGCTCGTGCGAGAGGCCGACGTTCAGGTGTATTCGATGGGTGTCTTTGAACCGTTTCCTTTTCTTGGTCTAAGCGCTGCGGAACTCTCCGGCCCTAAACTGCTGTCCGAGGTTTCAGAACAGACCGGAGGGCGCGCCTTTGCCGCCTCCCAGAATCGCGATCTGCCGTCTATTGCAGCGCGCATAGGCATCGAGCTTCGTAATCAGTATGTGCTGGCGTATGCACCGTCCAATCACGTCAAAGACGGCAAGTACCGGAAGGTAGAAGTTCAGCTAAAGGCGCCATCCGGACTGCCACCGCTCAAAGCACGCTGGCGGCTTGGCTATTATGCCCCGTCACAATAGCATCGCTCAGCGGTGGCCGACAACATGGGGAATAGCGGTGTGGACGGTTGCGGGCGCGCTGTAGCGCGGCCCGGTAACGCCTACACGCGGCGCACCGACACCCACACGAGGCGTATTAATGCCGACACCTATATGCGGCGTACCGATACCGACATGAGGATACGCCGGGCTGACGATTCCTCCGCGAGAACTCGGTAGGCTCGGAACGACAGGCGAATGCAAATACCCCGCACCGACCTGCGCGGCGGGCAGAGCTGGATATGCCGACCTGTGGGTCCATCGCCCAGGGTAGGGATATCGGTGGTAGTAGACCGGCAACACGTAGATGAACGTATTAGGAAACAGGAAGGGCGCGCCCCAAGCCGAACCGTAGAGGCTCCAAGCACCGTATGAAGATGGATACGCCGGTCCTACGGTCAGTGGGACTGTCGTGATGCCGCCATAGCCGGGCGTCACTCCTGCCAAGCCTGGCGTGACTCCGCCGCCTGCGGTCGGGCCCACACCATAAACGGGATCAGCAGTTATATCGGCCGGATCAGTAGCGTCCTGCTCGGCGCGATTAGCGGCTGAGATGATGTCGCTCCGTTGTCTGGCCCACTCTGAAAAGTTGTCGAGCGTACCATCGCCATACTTCGGCGTGAGCATTCCGATATCGAAAAAGAATTCGTGATGGCTGTCGACCTTTTGGGGACCAGGCTGACCGGTGCCGGTGACCTCCGCTTGCCCCGCGTAAGTCTCCAGAAGTCCGGGTTCGGCGTTAATCCGGTAAACACCTGGCTTTGGGAACCGAAACTCGTACGCCTTGTAGGCTAGGGCTAGCGAACTCCCGGCGGGGCGGTCGCTGGAATCCAGGATCAAGGCGCCTTTCAGGAAGACAATGCGCGTCTTCGCAAGGTCGGTCGAAACCATCTGGATCGCGCTGTTTTGGTCCACCCGCAGGAACACGCTCGGCTCCAGAAGAATCTCGGCACGGCCATTCTCGGTTCTTAGCGTTGAACCTTCTTTGACGGCCGGAAATGTAGCCGCTTTTTGATCCAACGGATGGTCGTCGAGGAACACTTCTCCTTCAGAGAAGTTGACCGTTCCGGAATGCGTTGCGATGACGGCCTGAGCTGATGCCGGAGCGCAGACCAAAAAGCTGGAGACCCAGCCGCGGAGCAGCCACGAAAAGCGCATACTTGACCCCCCTTTCGGAAGCATCCAGCTTCTGCTCGTGCTTGTCAATAGGCGATTATGCCACGTTGATTACTATTCCGACGGAGCTCCCGGAATACGGGTGAGAGCGTTTTGGCAGTATCCGACCAGTAACCGGAGACTACCAAAGGGATAGCCGGCTCCCGTGAGTACTACGCATTTCGGCTCACAAGCGCATAGTACCCTCGCGTTGGCGATTCGTATCCGTTCCGCGAGCGCGCTGCAATTGTCATTTTGGGTTTCAATTTTGCACACTGCACCTTATGACTGCATAAGTAATTCGCAACAACACGACGCGGCAGGGCGGATCCTCACATCGCTGAAGCGTCAATCCTAACGGGCGCAAGCACCTCGGAGCAAGAATGGGATTACTGCGCTCGAGTCAAATGCTAATGAGCGGCCGGTCCGGGCCGGAAATTCCGAATAATGTAACTGCAGATCTCAGCAGCGTACTCTTACTCCGAAGAGCTCTGACCTCACCCGAGTGCGTGAGAACACCAGTTCCAGTACCCCGCGTTAGTACCGCAGGCCGAAGTGTCTCCTTGTACCTTTGGCCAAGATCTTGCAGAATCAATGTCACATACTTACTCGAAACGCTTTAGCCTGTCTTCGGAGGACAGCTTTGGAAGTGCTTTGGCTTTTTAGTGTGGAACGGAGGATTAGCGCGTGAACACGTGTTCAATTCCACTTTTTTTAGTCTCTTCAGAGTTGACGAATGCCAGTCTGACGAGTTGGGGGACCGACTCGTCACTGGGAATGAAGGGTAACACATGGCGCTCTCAATTTGCGTTTTGGCCTCGGGACCTTTCGGATCCAAACAAGTCAAATTCGTTGCGAGCCCGGATTAGCAGTTGGCGCTATCAAGAGAGGAAATCTCTCAGGCGATGTTATGAGCAAGAACATACACGTCCTTGGATTTACTGAGGGCAGTATCGTTCTGAAACTAGAATTGCAGCCGAACTTAACTCATAACTATGCCAGCCATCTTAGTCGTCGAGCCCGATATCGAAACACGTGATTGTATTGCTCGTTGTGCATCACCTGACTTGCGTATAGACTTCCTCGATTGTGCGGAGCAAATCTCGAGCAATGCGAACGGGGCAGAAGGTTATTCGGTATTGATGTTCGGCCTCACCACGGACCACGAGCAAGTCCCGGCTCTATTGGAACGCGCCGAGCAGCTGTTCCAGGGGACTCCGGTCATTGTCCTTTCGCCGTTCTCTCCTGACCACAAAATCCAGGAGATCTTAACTAATTCGGGACATCGAGTGCTCGCGAAGCCTGTATGCGTGGATGCGCTCAGCAGTTCGATTGAAGCCGCCATCAATACGGATCGGGCGCAAACGCACTCAGAAATACATAAATCCTGCGATCAGGCAGATGAAACGCACGAAGCGGTTACCTGGTCCGAAAGAATTGAATCCATGCTGATTCGGATCGGCTCAGCGGACGTGCCCGTTCTGCTCCAGGGCGAAACGGGAGCAGGCAAGGAAGTTATTGCAAGAAAACTGCATTCCTATTCTTCGAGAGCAGATGGTCCGTTCGTAAAATTGAACTGCGCTGCGCTGCCTTCCGAGTTGGTGGAAAGTGAGCTGTTTGGTTATGAGCGCGGCGCCTTCACGGGCGCTTTCAAGAGCACTCCCGGCAAATTCGAAATGGCTCACCGGGGAACAATTCTTCTGGACGAGATTGGAGACATGGATGCCAGGCTGCAGGCAAAGCTATTGCAGGTACTGCAGGATCAGGAATTCTTCCGGCTCGGCGCCAAGGAGAGTTCGCGCGTTGATGTACGCGTCATGGCAGCATCTCACTGCGATTTCGAAAAGGCAATGCATGAGAAGCGCTTCCGCGAGGATCTCTATTATCGTCTGAACATCATCGATATTAAAATTCCGCCACTCCGCGAACGCCGCAACGAAATTCTGCCGCTGTGTGACCATTTTCTGCAGAAACACTCGACGGCACAGTGGCCCCTGTTAGAAATAACGCCCATTCTCCGGCAGGTATTGATGGAGTATAGCTGGCCAGGGAATGTCCGCGAGCTCGAGAACGCGATGCGGAAGTATCTCGTGCTTCGCAGCCCAAGCATTCTGGCTGCTGAGATACGGGAGCGAACAGTGCGCGCGAAAACGGTGTACGTACCCGGCCACGAACCAGCAGAGCGCCGGGCAATTGCGGAAGTGCCGGTCGAGGCTGCTTTCGCCAGGCGCGGCGCGGACCAGTCTGGCTGGGGTTTCCATGGTGGGTCACACACAGCTACGCGGCCGGTTCCTCGGCGAGACACATTACATGCCCACGAGAAAACGGCCATCCCAATGCCGGCGACGCCGATTCCCATCTCGGCTGGCTCTGCGTCTGCTCTTGCAAAAGTGAACGAAGCTCGCAGAGCGGCGGAAGCCCAAGCCATCATCGAGGCGCTCAATTCCAGTCTCTGGAACCGCAAGCGCGCCGCGAATCTGCTGAACGTCGATTATAAGGCGCTCCTCTACAAAATGAAGAAGCTGGGCATCGGCGAAAAGAGAACTGTCTCTGCCAGTTGATGCAAGACTTCGAATACCGATCTGTATCCGGCGGGTGCTCCGAATCTTTTCCGTCATTGGTGCGAAATGACAAATTTCTTCCCGGCGGCCGCACTGCGGCGGCGTAAATCGTTGGAAATCTTAAATATTGCAGCGAGCTTTTTTGGAAGGCGGCGTGCTGTCAAGAGCAGAAGATCGAGGCAGGACAGAAGTTCGTTCAGCGCATTCGGTGCGCACAGTTTTCTTGTGGGAAAGGGGCAGGAGGTTTCATGGACATCGAATCGAGCGATTTACCGGGAAAGTGGTTTGCGCTGCATGTCAAGTCACGATCCGAGCAAACGATCGCCAGCATCGTGCAGAATAAGGGCTACCAGCATTTCCTGCCCGTCTACAAAGCACGGCGCCGCTGGTCGGATCGCGTGCGGCAGTTCGAGCTTCCGCTGTTCCCGGGTTATCTTTTTTGCCGATTGTCAGGGGAATCACGCCTGCCCCTTTTGACTACGCCGGGCGTGCTTGGATTGGTGGGCATCGGTAAGGTGCCGCTGCCAGTAGATGATGCGGAAATCGCCGCCATCCAGGCCATGGTTCAATCGGGTCTGGTGGCAGAGCCCTGTCCTTTTATAAGCTTGGGAGACCGCGTTCGTCTGGAAGAGGGCCCACTGGCGGGTTTGGAGGGCTTTTACGTCGAAAATCGAAAGCAGCATCGCATCGTAGTCTCGGTTACGCTACTCCAAAGATCGATCGGTATCGAAATCGACCGGGATTGGGTAACGCCGGTGAAACAGCGGAGCTATGACCCGAGAGTGGCGCTCGCTAGCTGAGCATGCGCTCGCTTGATGGCTGAAACTCGCATACGGCAGGCATTCCAAGCAGACTGGCGTATACATCCATCGTCGTTCGGCTGACGATATCCCAGGAATGACGTGTTGCGGTGAACTCTCGTATCTTGTCTCGCCGTAGATCGAGCTTTTTGTAGAGGTCACTCGCAAAATACCTTTCCTATTGTGTTCGCCAGGTTAACCGGATCTTCTGGTTTGAAGACGAGCCCGGACAGCGCCTAATTGAGCGCGCAATTAACCCGGATATCTCACGAAAATAGTAGCCAAGAGCCGCGGAATCTGGCATAAACATTTGTGCAACCAGATGTTTAGAAGACCAGAGGAGGCGGCTCTCGCTATGACAGAGTGTACCCAATCGAGTTTCGAGTTTGCAGCGGTGTGGTCGCGATCGGTGATGGCGCGCTTCGATGGAGGAAAGATCACCTCGCATGCGGGCGGTCTGCTGTTGCGAGAGGTAGACCGGCGGGTCGGATTGTTGGAGCGGTTAAGTCGATGCTTTTGGGACGGCCGTGATCAGAGGCGTGTGCGGCATAGTGTACGGGAAATGATCTCACAACGCGTGTACGGTCTGGCGCTGGGTTACGAGGATCTGAACGATCACGAGCAGCTGCGCGAAGACCCGCTGTTGATGCTGCTGGCCGGGAGCGTGGACGACGAGAGCCCGTTGGCGGGAAAAAGCACCCTGAACCGTCTGGAGTTGGCTGGAGAGGCGGGCGCGGAAGACCGCTACAAAAAGGTGCACTATGATGCGGAGGCGATCGACGCCGTGCTGGTGGACGTTTTCCTGCAAGCGCACCCGGAGCCCCCACAGGAGATCGTGATGGATCTGGATACTACCGATCTGGCGCTGCACGGCCATCAGGAGCAGCGCTTCTTTCATGGTTTTTACTACCATTACTGCTATCTGCCGCTGTACATCGTGTGCGGCGAACACTTGCTCGGGGTGCGATTGCGGCCTGCCGACATCGACGCCAGCGCAGGCGCGCTCGAGGAAGTCGGGCGCATTGTCAAACAGATTCGGCAGAGTTGGCCGGAGGTAAAAATCATTCTGCGCGCGGATTCCGGATTCTGCCGTGAGCCGTTAATGAACTGGTGTGAAGCCAACCGGATCGATTATGTCCTCGGCTTTGCGCGCAATGAGCGCTTGCGGCGCATCATCGAGACAGAAATGCAGCAAGCGGCTGCGCTGCATCGGGAAACCGGCCAAGCCGCCCGAGTGTTTACTGAATTCGCTTACGAGACGAACACGAGCTGGAGCCGGCCACGGCGTGTGGTGGCCAAAGCCGAGCACATCGAAGGCAAAGAAAATCCACGCTACGTGGTCACCTCACTCGAAGCAGCGAACTGGCCCGCCCAGAAACTGTATGAAGAACTGTACTGTGCGCGTGGCGACATGGAGAACCGCATCAAGGAACAGTATTCCTTGTTTGCTGGGCGCGTAAGCGCCGCCACCCTGCGAGCCAATCAACTGCGCCTGTATCTTTCGGCCGCGGCTTATGTGTTGATGAGCGCCTTTCGCCGGCTTGCGCTTTCAGGCACCGTCTGGGCGCGGGCGCAATGCGAGACCATCCGCTTGCAACTGCTGCGTATCGGCGCCCAAGTGCACATCACGGCACGCAAGGTCTGGGTCGCCATCGCCAGCAGTTATCCGCACTGGCATGTGTTCGCTCAAGCTTATGAGCAGCTGCGGCTCTGAATCCTAAGCAGTGCAGATCTTTGACAACTTCGATCTTCCAAACTGCAGTCGCCTGGCGGAGCTTGCTCAAAAACGCGTTCTGCTATGCTGCCCCACTGTCTACCAAGCCAAGCACGTGCTTCCGAATCCTGTCCCCTCCCGCTCAGCCGCCCGACTGATTACTCGTGAGATATCCGGGCTAAGCGCGCGCGAAATGCTCGCCGGTCCGTGTTGGAACGAGTCCGCAGGCCAGCTCCGCCAATCGGGTCACAATCGGCAAACCCATGGAACGCAAATCATCGGAACGATTTGCGTTGGTTGAGCAACTCCGGGGCCAGAGTCTTCGAAGAAGCGAAAAACCTCGTTTTAAGCACTTAGCGAATAGCCCAAGGCGAAATCGGTGAGCCGTGCGGTTCAGCTATCGACACCGGGTTGGATTTGCTCCCAAGTTCTTAGAATCAATCGAAGCAGCCCCATCGCGAATCACAAGGCGCCGAGATCTGGGCCGAGCTCCAAAAAGGTGTCTCCTCTTGTTCGAGGTTTCGTAGCCGCTCCAATCTTTGCTGCAATTACTCTTGATCGGGATTTTATCCCATAATCTCTAATCCGGCCGCGCCAGAAATCCGGCTAAGTACAACAAACAACAGTTCAGATCAGCAAACGCCGAATCGGCCCCCGAAATGCAATTGGTTTAATCCGGGCCACCAGAAACCAGGCGCGAAAGGTTGTGGGACTCTATGGGCGGTAGTTTGCCTGAAATGCTCTTTCGTTCCCGCGCGTTTGTGTGCACGGTGACTTCCGGTGATCTCGTTCAGGTCGTTCAGCTGAACTCAGGCGCATTCGACTCGTTACATATCCGAAGATATTAGCTCGCATCATTCATAGACTCCGGACAACAGAGTTCAAGAGCAAGAAATCTGGTGGTCAAAACAACCGTATTCCAATGTCACGCGCCAGCAAACTTTCGGCTGAGCGTGTTGGCCCGATAGCAATTATCTTTGCCGAGAAGTCCCGCTCCGCTTAGAGCGACGAATGCCGATGAAGCGACAACCAATCTCTGTTCCGCGGCTCTGGTCTAACCAGATGCTCGACGAAGTATCTTTTGCCAATGTTCTACGTATCGAGCGTAAGAGGATCGAGCGCTCGGGACAGCACCTCATCCTGATGCTGGTCGATTTCGGAAATCTGCTGATGAAGGCGGGCGGGAAACCTGCTTGCGAGAGATTCTGGGATGCTCTGCTTCAAACCATCCGGGAGGCGGACCGTTGCGGTTGGTACGGGCAGGATGGACTAGCCGCGATTATTTTTGTGGATCTGCAGGATGCCGATAACGGCAAAGTTCAGCATGCGCTCCGGCAGCGGGTTCAGCGGGCAATTTGCGACACCCTCCCCGCTGACCTCGCGAGCGACATCAAAATCTCATTGCACGAATTTCCGGAACCGACCTGCGGCAAGGGCCCGAGCGAGCCGTCGAAGACGTTAACGGAGAGCCGAGGCGGCATTGATGCCGGTGAGCGCCATTACGAACTGCTGAAGAGGGTGCTAGATATCTCTGTCGGTGGCGTCGCCCTGATTCTGCTGTCACCCTTATTTGCGGTGATTGCGGCCGCTATCAAGCTGACCTCGCAAGGACCGGTTCTGTTCCGGCAGCAGCGTATCGGTCAACACTTCAAGCGCTTCACGTTTTATAAGTTTCGCTCCATGTATGTCGGCAGCAACGATAGCATCCACAAGGAATACGTCACCCAATTTATCTCTGGAAAAGCCGACAGACAGCCGAGCGAAGTCGGTCCAGTATTTAAATTCACCGCAGACCCCAGGGTTACCACGATCGGACGATTTCTGCGGCGAACCAGCCTGGACGAGTTGCCTCAACTGATCAACGTCCTGCAGGGTGACATGACGCTGGTCGGGCCACGTCCCTGTACCGCTTACGAATTTGAGTGTTACAAGCTCTGGCACCGCCGGCGCCTGCTGATGGTTAAGCCAGGGATTACCGGGCTTTGGCAAGTTACGGGGCGAAGCAGCGTCGAGTTCGACGAGATGGTTCGGCTTGACCTCGCCTATGTGAAAGCGCGATCGCTCTGGTTGGATCTTAAGATTCTCCTGAAAACACCGCTCGTTGTCATCGGTGGGCACGGCGCACATTAACTCAGGAGTTAGCTTCTGTCAGTTGGCACTTTCCCAAGTTATGTTAGAGCGATTTGTCCCCGAGGAGAACACATGATTCGTTTTGGAATAATCGGATATCGGTATCGGGGTCCGAACATCGTACGCAACCTTCGTACGCTTGAGTGCGCAGAGGTTGTATCTATCTGCGACAAAAATCCCGCAGCGCTCTGCCGCGCCGCGCAAATGTATCCCGGGGTAAAGCTTACCAGCGATTATGGCGAGCTGATTCAGTCTCCTGAGATCGATGCGATCGCCATTATTACACCGGTGTGGACACACTTTGATCTGGCCAGGAAGGCGCTCCGGAACGGGAAACACGTCTTCGTTGAAAAGCCTTTTACCGCGACTTCGCGAGAGGCGGAAGAACTGATCGAACTAGCCGCGCAAAAAAATCTCAAGATCATGGTCGATCACACGTTCCTTTTCACCGGAGCGGTACGAAAGATAAGGGAGCTTGTCGATGAAGGGGCGCTCGGAAAGCTATACTATTACGACTCGACACGCGTGAACTTGGGATTGTTCCAGCACGATGTCAACGTCATCTGGGATCTTGCTCCGCATGACTTATCGATTGTGGATTATCTGCTTGGCTGCGCTCCTGAGGCAATCGTCGCGACCGGCGAAGCTCATTTGAACGGACTTGTTAGACGTTGCGTTCATTACCGCTTATTTCCCCGGTAATGTCATTGCACATATCAACGTAAACTGGCTATCACCTGTCAAGGTTCGGACGACCCTGATCGGCGGTGAGAAGAAAATGCTGATGTGGAACGATCTCGAGGCAGACGAAAAGATCAAGGTTTACGACAAGGGTGTGCGGATCGGGAGCCGTGAGGGAGTTTACGATCTCCTGGTGAGTTATCGCTCGGGCGACATGTGGGCGCCCAAAGTCGAGCAGGTCGAGGCGCTGCATGTCGAACTGGAATATTTCGTGGATTGTATCATCACGGATACTATTCCCTTCAATGATGGCTCGGCCGGTCTGAGAGTGGTCAAAATGCTCGAAGCTGCGGAAGCATCTCTGGTACGGAAGCGGGAGGCGGTGTGTGCATGAAGTGTCATCAGAGCGTTGCGCCTGACGTAAGAGTCGGGAAAGACGTCAAGCTATGTGAGTACATCAATCTTTATGGCTGCGAAGTAGGAGACTATAGCAAGATCGGTGCGTTTGTCGAAATCCAGAAGTAGCGCGAAAATGGGGAAGAACTGTAAGATCTCAACCCACACCTTCATCTGCGAAGGTGTCACAATCGAAGACAACGTCTTCATCGGTCACGGGGTCACATTCGTCAATGACACGTATCCGCGCGCCACTACGCCGGACGGACGTCTGCAGACGATGGATGACTGGGTGATGGAACGCACGCTCGTCAAAAAAGGTGCGTCCATCGGATCGGGAGCGACCATTTTACCGAACGTTACGATCGGGGAAAACGCGATCGTCGGCGCGGGTAGCGTGGTGACACGCAGTGTCCCAGATAACGTCATCGTGGCGGGCAACCCGGCGCGTTTCCTCCGGCATATCGGTGAGGGAGATTTCAGGAAAAGACGATGAAGTTGAGGCGGGCCCCGAAGCGAGGTGCCGCGCGAAAGCCCGGCCGGGTGGACAGCAGGCGGACCAATGGACGTAACAGATTCTGAGCTAAGTTCGGCTCCCAAGCTCACGCTGGCGCTAGTTTGGGGAGCGCTACGACGGAGGCGGTGGTGGGTGGTGCTCCCTGCTGCGGCGACCGCACTGCTGGCGCTGGGGGCATTGTCCGTCCTGCCGAGACGTTACACTTCGGAAGCGAAGTTGGTAGTGGTCCAGCAGGCAGTGCCCGAGCGCTATGTCACGCCCACGGCGACGACCGATATCGCCGAGGCACTCGAAGCGGCCGCACAGGAAGTGCTCTCGCGAAGCCGCCTGCTTGCAATCATTAACGAATTAGACCTCTATCCGCGGGATAGGGCCCGGCTCTCGCCGGAAGTGCTCGAGGCCAAAATGCGTAAGCAGATCAGCATCGAGCCGATTCTCGGCAGCGAAACGAGCCAGAAGCAAATCAGTGCCTTCAAGATTTCCTTCGTCGCGGACAACCCGCAGAAGGCGCAAGCGGTCGCGGCTCATCTGACTGAGCTGTTCATCCAGCAGAACCTCGAGATGCGCGAGCATCAGAGCGCAGTGACGACGGGCTTTCTCAAAGAGCAGCTCGAGACTGCGAAGGCCAAACTGGCCCAGCAGGAAGAACGTGTCCGCGATTTCAAGATGCAAAATTTGGGCCAGTTACCCGAGCAGCAAGGCGGGAACCTGGCGATTTTATCCGGTCTCCATTCCCAACTGCAGAACGTTATGGCGAGCGAGGCTCGCGCGCAGGAGCAACGAGTCTACCTGCAATCGTTGATCGATGGATATAGAGTGCTGGCGGGTCGCTCCGGCGCTGCCGGCCTCCTCGGCGGGACCGGCCAGACCGTCGATCCGATAACGGCAGCCAAGGCGAACCTGGCCAGCCTCAGACAACAGAGGACGTCTTTGTTGTCGATATACACACCGGATTACCCGGAAGTGATTCAGCTCAACAAAAAAATCGCCGATGCTGACGCCGAGCTCAAAGGATTGCGCTCAGCGAACGCGAATGGCGGAACCACTGGATCGCAAAGCGTAAAGGCCGATGCTTCGTCCGATGCCGACGCAGACCCCTCGCTCGCCCAGCTCAAAAGCCAGCTTGAGGCCAATCGGCTGGAGCTCGAAAATCTCGCTCGGGACAAAGCGCACGTGCAGTCGGACATCGCAGAGTATCAAAGGCGCCTCAACTTGACCCCTGTCCGGGAGCAGCAGTTGGCCGGGCTGCAGCGTGACTACGATCTGCTGAAAGCGGACTACACCGACTTACTGAGCAAAGAGACCCAATCACAGCTAGCGGGCAGTCTCGAGAAGCGGCAGGAAGGCCAGCAATTCCGCCTCATTGATAGCCCGAGTCTTCCGGTCGTGCCATCCTTTCCGAAGCCGCTGCCGATCGGCTTGGGCGGACTCGTTGGGGGCATAGCGGTCGGGCTCGCACTGGCGCTTTTCATCGATATGAGGAATGGCTACGTCTATTCAGAAGACGATCTGCTGCGGCATTTCAAACCACCGCTGGCGGTGGCCATTCCGGTATTGCGCACGCCTTCCGAAGAGCGGTCGAGAACCTGGCGACACGTTCTTGAATGGGCTGGCGGGCTGCTCATCCTGGTGATGGTCTTTGGGGCAGAGGTGTACGAACTCTATCTCAAGCGAGCGGGGTACTAAGGCGCTTCATAGATGGAACACAGAATTTTCAAGATCGGATCCGCTCCTGTTGAGGAACGGCTGCACGCTGCGCAGAGTGAAGTGAGGGTAGGCGGCAAAGTGGTCGCCCCGCCGGTGCCGATTGGCTCGCGGGCGCCATCCGACGATAGCCCGATACTCGGCATCCCTTCGGAGCAAGTACAGCTTGATACCAAGAGCCGGCTGTTCTTCCATACCGATCCGCACAGTTCTGCTTCGGACCGTTATCGGCTGCTACGTCTGCGTCTAAGTGAGTTCAAAGCCGGGCTCAAGCTCAAGACGATCCTCGTGACCAGCCCGAATCCGGGAGAAGGAAAATCGACTACCGTGATCAATTTGGCCACCGCGCTCGTCGGGCAGGGGCAATCCCGAGTTCTGGTGGTCGAGGCGGATTTGTATCACTCGTGTCTCACCGAGCTGGTTGGTATCAAAACAATTGAGGGTCTGGGAGAATGCCTCGAGCGATCGCTGAATCCGTTTGCGGCCCTCCGGCGCCTCGATCCGCTCGGCTGGTATCTGCTCCCGGCCGGAAAAGTGTCGATGAGTCCTACTGAGCTACTGAGCCGCGATGCGTTTGCGCAGATGATGCAAAAGCTGGCGCCGCATTTTGATTGGGTTCTGATCGACTCGCCACCCGTAATGCCGCTCGCCGATAGTCTGCTACTGAAGAGCTCGGCGGATGCCACGCTGCTCATCGCGAGAGCCGGGCATACACCGAAGAAAGACATAGAGCGGTGCTTGTCACAAATCGGGCGAGAACATGTTCTCGGTGTGGTCTTGAATGCGACCGAGCATGTCAACCATCTGTACTCGAAGTATTCAAAATATTACGGCTACTATTATCGGCAGACAGGTAAGGGGTCGAAGTAGAGCCCGAGTTTGGTTTCTGTTCCGCATGACATTTCGTGAAATCGAGGTGGCGGGAGCGTTTGAGATTCTTCCAGAGCTTAAGTGCGATGAGCGAGGTTTCTTTGCGCGTTCGTGGTGCAGGAAGGAATTTGAAGCTCAGGGCCTGAATTCGCGGCTCGAGCAGTGCAGCATTTCTTTCAATGCACGGAAAGGCACTCTACGCGGCCTGCACTGGCAAGCCGCGCCGTTCGAAGAGATGAAAGTTGTCCGTTGCACCCAAGGTGCGGTCTATGATGTCGCGCTTGATCTGCGTCCTCACTCGGCGACATACAAGAAGTGGGCGGCGGTGATCCTTTCGGCGTCGAGGCAGAACATGATCTACATACCCGAAGGCTGCGCGCATGGATTTCTCACCTTGCAGGATGAGAGCGAAGTAGTGTATCAGATTTCGGAGATCTATAACCCGGAATCAGGGCGGGGAGTGCGCTGGGATGACCGGGCATTCGGAGTGAAGTGGCCGCTTCTGGTCGAAGTAATTTCCGAGCGGGACCGGACCTATCCGGACTTCCAAGAGAAGAATGCACAGGCTCAGACAATTTGACGGCGAAAGCCTGGAGCAGATCGGCCACGAGCTACATCGTTTCGCAAGCGAGTTGTTCCCGGTCTGCCGCAGTATCACCGGCGAGGGAATACGCGGTACGTTAGCGAAGATCGCAGAGCGAATCCCTCTCGAGATATCTCATATTCCAAGCGGAACTCGTGTCTTCGACTGGACGGTGCCGAAGGAATGGAATATTCGGGACGCGTATGTCAAAGCGCCCGACGGAAGAAAGGTCATCGACTTCGCGCAATCGAACTTACACGTGCTGAACTATAGCGTGCCGGTGTGGCGGATGATGCCTCTGAGCGAGCTCCGGCCGCACCTGTTTACTCTGCCCGACCGGCCTGATTGGGTTCCGTACCGCACGTCATACTACGAGGAGAAGTGGGGCTTTTGTCTCTCGCATGAGCAGATGCAAGCCCTCTCGGAGGGCGAATACGAAGTACGTATTGACTCGAGCCTGGAAGACGGGCACCTAACTTATGGCGAGTGTTATTTGCCAGGCCGCAGCCATGAGGAGGTGCTGTTCTCGTGCCATGCGTGTCATCCATCGCTCGCAAACGACAATCTTTCCGGGTTGAGCGTCGCTACGATGCTGGCCCAGCTCTTATCGCAGCGGGATCTTCGCTACTCCTATCGTTTCTTGTTCATCCCGGGAACCATCGGCGCCGTTACGTGGCTCGCGCAGAATCGCGATTTAACTGCCAGGATCCAGCATGGTTTAGTGCTCACCTGTATTGGCGATTCGGGTGGATTTCATTACAAAAAGAGCCGGCGGGGGGATGCGATCATTGATCGCACCGTCGCTCATGCTCTTGCGCATTGCGGCGAGCCGTGGCAAGTACTGGAATTTTCGCCTTATGGCTACGACGAGCGGCAGTACTGTTCGCCGGGATTTAACCTCCCGGTCGGCTGCCTGATGCGCAGCGTATGGGGGACGTTTCCGGAATACCATACCTCGGCAGACAACCTCGATTTCATCCGGCCCGAGGCGCTCGCCCGCTCCTTGCGTCTCTGCGCCACCATTGTCGACGCGCTTGAGAACAATATCTGCTATTGCAACCGCAATCCCTACTGTGAACCACAGTTGGGCCGCCGGAACCTATACCGTTCCACCGGCGGCGGAGACATTGGAGCGGAAGTTTCGGCTCGACTCTGGGCTCTGAATCTCTCCGACGGACACCACTCCTTGCTAGACATTGCACAGCGGTCCGGGCTTCCTTTTGCGGCCATCGCCGACGCGGTAGAACTCTTGAGGGACGAGGGACTGTTGACTCCGCTCGCCTCGAGCGAAGAATGAGTCCAATGAGCAGGTGCGCAGACGGAAGCGGCGCCGCGTTAAATCTAAACGCAAAAGCATTGTTCCAGACGAGTAAATGACAAAGAGGCGTTCTTGACGATATGAGGATCCTACTAACTGGACACAAAGGATATATCGGTGCCGTGGCCGGCCCGGTCCTGCGTACCGCAGGCCACGAGGTCACCGGCTTAGATACGGATCTGTTTGCCGGCTGCGATTTTGGAGAATCTCCCGCGGGGATACCGGAGATCCGCAAAGACATTCGAGCCTTGACGCAAGCAGACCTCGACGGTTTCGACGCGGTCTTGCATTTGGCTGCGCTGTCGAATGACCCACTGGGGAATCTCGATTCCGCGCTTACTTACGAAATCAACTATCACGCCTCGGTGCGGCTAGCTGAACTGGCAAAGCAAGCGGGCGTGCGGCGCTTCATTTTCTCGTCTTCGTGCAGCACGTATGGCGCGGCCAGCGACGACTACCTGGATGAAACAGCTCCGCTCAGCCCGGTGACCGCATATGCAGAATCCAAGGTCTTCGTGGAACGGGATGTCGCAAAGCTCGCCGACGAGCGCTTCAGTCCGACTTTCATGAGAAACGCGACTGCGTACGGAGCCTCGCCACGCCTGCGACTGGATGTGGTTTTGAACGACTTCGTGGCATCGGCTTACGCCACCGGCCGCGTGCATATAAAGAGCGACGGAACACCTTGGAGGCCGATCGTACACATTCGAGACATTATCGGCGCGATGCTGAGCGTCCTTGAGGCTCCCGTCGAGAGCGTTCATAACGAGACCTTCAACGTCGGTCAAACCGAAGAGAACTATCGGATCAGCGAGCTGGCGGAAATTGTTGCTGAAACGGTACCTGGCTGCCGGATCGAATACGCGAAAGATGGCGGGCCCGACAGACGTTGTTATCGCGTCAGCTGCGAGAAGATCCGGCGCGTGCTCCCCGGCTTCCGCCCGGAATGGACGGCGCGTCAAGGCGCTAAGGAGTTGCTCGAGGCATGTCGCGCCAACTTGAGGCGCACGGATCTCGAGCGCGGCCGCTATATCCGGATCGCCCAAATTCAAAAGCTGATGGAGGCTCGATCGCTCGACAGTTCGCTGCGCTGGAATCATGCGGCGGTCGAAACTCTCGGCGTTGCTTGACGTCCCCGAATCCCAAAAACATATGACCACACTGACGCTTTCTCCGGACACGGAGAAATTGACGGTTGCGACCAGGCCCTGCCGCTTTTGCGGAACGAACCTGCAGAAGACGTTTATTGATCTCGGTATGTCGCCGCTGTGCGAAACTTATCCGGCCGCTTCGGACCTGAACCGGGGCGAGATGTATTATCCACTGCACGTCTACGTATGCCAAGAGTGCTTTCTGGTTCAGCTCGAGGCGTTCGAGACGCCGGAAAACATCTTTGGTGACTACGCCTATTTCTCCTCTTACTCCGACTCCTGGCTTAAACACTCGGAGAACTACTGCAAAAACATGATCAATCGGTTCGCCCTGGGCGAGCAGAGCTTTGTGGTCGAGGTTGCCAGCAATGACGGCTACCTTTTGCAGTACTTCGTCAAACGCAACGTTCCTGTACTGGGTATAGAACCCGCGCAGAACGTAGCGCAAGTGGCAATCGAGAAGGGAGTGCCGACAGTAGTCCAGTTCTTTAGCACTGCGCTTGCCAATGAACTGGCTGCGGAAGGCCGCTGCTGTGACCTGATTTTAGGCAACAACGTGCTCGCACAGGTTCCCGATCTGAACGACTTTGTCGAAGGCCTCAAAATCATGCTGAAGCCGCATGGCGTTTTGACGCTCGAGTTTCCGCATCTGCTGCGCCTGATCGAACACAACGAGTTCGACACGATTTATCACGAGCATTTCTCCTATTTCTCTCTGCTAGCGACCGAGCGCATACTCGAGGCACATGGACTACAGCTGTTCGATGTCGAAGAACTGCCTTCGCATGGCGGATCGCTTCGTGTTTACGCCTGCCGCGCCGAAGACCGCACACATCCCGTTCAGCCCGGCGTGGGCAAGGTGCTTTCAGACGAACAGGCGGCAGGACTTGCTTCGGTCGAAGCGTACGAGAGTTTTGCTCAACAGGCAAAACAGACGAAACTCGCCCTGCTCGATTTCCTGATTCGGGCAGCCCGCGAAGGCAAGCGGGTGGCCGGCTATGGAGCGCCGGGGAAGAGCGCGACCCTGCTTCACTACTCCGGCGTCGGAAGGGATCTGATCGAGTATACAGTCGACCGTAACCCGTATAAGCAAGGCCGATTCCTCCCCGGTACACGCATTCCGATTTATCATCCCGACAGGATTAGCGAAACGAAACCGGATTATGTGGTCATTCTTCCCTGGAATCTGAAAAGCGAAATCATGCGGCAACTTCATTACATCCGCGAATGGGGCGGCCGCTTTGTTGTGCCTATCCCAAAACTAATAATCGACTGAGTCCCGCAGGACGGAGAGAACTGATGAAAGTGGTTCTATTTTGCGGCGGAGCTGGAATGCGACTTCGAGGATACGCTGACGACGTTCCAAAACCGATGGTGCAGATCGGGTCGCGGCCTGTTCTTTGGCACCTGATGAAATATTATGCTCACTTTGGACACAAAGATTTCATTTTGTGCCTGGGGCATAAGGGCAACTGCATCAAAGACTACTTCCTGCATTATGACGAATCGGCGTCGAATGATTTTGTCTGGTCGCAAGGCGGGAAGAAAGTGCATTTTCTCAATCGTGATATTGATGACTGGACCATTACTTTCGTCGAAACGGGGGCAAATACGACCATTGGCGGGCGGCTGAAAGCGGTAGAACGCCATCTGGACGGAGAAGAAATGTTCCTTGCGAATTATGCGGACGGCCTCAGCGACCTGCCTCTTCCTGTCATGGTCGACACGTTCCGGCAAAGCAACGCGATTGCTTCTTTGCTCCTCGTGCAGCCTACCGCCAGTTTTGACATTGTGAATACCAGCGATGGCAAAGTCACCAGCATCTGCGCGCTCAAGCGTTCCGACATCTGGATCAATGGTGGATTTTTTGTTCTCCGCAGCGAGATCTTTCGGCATATCCATGCAGGCGATGAACTGGTGCGCGAACCGTTTCAGCGCTTGATCGATAAACAAGCCCTGCTTGCCTACAAATACAGCGGCTTCTGGCAGTGCATGGACACATTCAAAGACAAGCAGCACTTGGAAGAACTGAATCAGGGCGTATGCCCCGTGGAAGGTCTGGAGTGACGAGTCAGCGCAGCCGCTGTCCGACTCAATGAAGACGATCTTAGCGACTGCATGATTCATCTGAGTCCGGATATACCAGCGGGCGCCGGATTGACGATCTTATGCTTAGGCTCCCATTCCGACGACATCGAGATTGGCTGCGGTGGCACCATACTCCGGCTTGCCGAGCAGTATCCCGGCTCGACTTTTTATTGGGTGGTTTTCAGCGCTACGGGAATCCGAGCGGAAGAGGCGCAAGCGGCGGCCGCTCCGATTCACGGAATCGGGCACTCTTGTGGGACCGCAGCTAAAACCCTTTCCCGACGGCTTCCTGCCATACGTGGCATCCGAGGTGAAGCAAGTCTTTGAGCAGCTGAAGTCAGAGGTGGAACCGGACCTCATTTTCACCCAGAACCGAAAAGATGCACATCAGGACCACCGGTTGTTGTCCGAATTGACTTGGAACACCTTCCGCGACCACATGATTCTCGAATATGAGATTCCAAAATACGATGGCGATCTGGGGCGGCCCTCTGTGTTCATACCGCTGACGGAAGAGCATTATCGCAGGAAAGTGGATTACCTTCTCGAGGCATTTCCTTCGCAATGCACAAAGCGCTGGTTCCAGCGTGAGACGTTTTTATCACTGATGCGGCTGCGCGGGATGGAGTGCAACGCTCCGAGCGGCTACGCCGAGGCTTTTTACTGCCGGAAGGTCGTCCTCTGAATTAGAGGGCACGTGGATCGACAGCACACGATCAAATCGGGTAGTTCGATCACGTGGGCTACGGGACACTAGGATAGGCAGCGACTCAAGATCCACTCATCGCGAAATATCAGGCAGCGGCAATGATACTGGGCGGAAAGGTACGCGGCAACAGTATACTGACCGATGCTGCATTTGACGCAGGCAGTACATGTCTCAGCCGTATTTTCGGATCCCAATGGGGTACTTGATCTATAAGATGACGAGCAAGGATACGATTCCTTTGGACCAGGCTCGGCAAGAGATCAAAGGGATCCTACGCACTAAAGCGGCTGGAGAGCCAAATGCGAGCCATTCAAGGGTTGGCGATTCTGACCATCGACGAAGTTATTTCACGCGCTAGCTTGGTCGCTGGCGGATCAATTGCCCGATAGTTCGTCTTCTATTAACCGACCGTTATGGTTTACGATTTTTGCGTGATTGGTGGAGGCATCGTCGGCCTTTCGACGGCCATGGCGCTGCTCGAGTGGCGGCCAGGGGCGAGTTTGATTCTCCTCGAAAAAGAGAGTAGCCTTGCACAGCACCAGACGGGCCACAATAGCGGAGTGATTCATGCCGGCATCTATTACGCCCCGGGAAGCTTAAAGGCGGAGTTGTGCCGCCGCGGCGCTGCAGCCATCAAGGCATTTTGTGGTCAATATTCCATTCCCTACGATGTGTGTGGAAAAATGATTGTCGCCACCAGTCCACTCGAACTCGAGCGCTTGAACGCCCTGGCCGAAAGAGCGGCCGCGAACAGGATCGCGATCGAGCGCCTTGATTCAACCGAACTGCATCGGCGCGAGCCGAATGTCACTGGACTGGGGGCGCTATTCGTCAAATCTACCGGTATCGTCGATTACCGGATGGTTGCCAAAAGCATGGGAACCATTGTGCGCAAGCAGGGGGGTGCCATCCACTGTTCTGTTCCCGTCACCACCATTCGCGAAAACACAGATAGTGTGACTGTCCGAGCGGGAGAACAGTGCTGGACTGCGAAGCAATTGATCGCATGCGCCGGGCTTCAGTCAGATCGTCTAGCCAGGATGGCTGGCCTAAAGATCGCTCATCAGATCGTTCCATTTCGGGGAGAATATTACCGGCTCCCGGCGGCAAGGAATACCATCGTGCGATCCCTGATCTATCCGGTTCCCGATCCTAGTTTGCCGTTTTTGGGTGTTCACGTTACTCGAATGATAGATGGCGGAGTCACTGTAGGCCCCAACGCAGTGCTCGCTTTTGCCCGCGAAGGCTATCCGAGAGCTTCTTTCAGTTTCCGTGATGTTCGTGGGTATACGTCATTTCCCGGATTTTGGAAAATGAGTCGTACTCATTTGCATTCAGGGCTGATCGAAGCCAGGAATTCGCTCTTCAAGCAGTGGTATCTCCGGGAATGTACCAAATATTGCCCATCCCTCACAGTGCACGATCTGCTGCCGGAGAAGGCAGGAATCCGAGCGCAGGCCGTTGCGGCGGACGGCTCGCTCGTTCACGATTTCTTATTCGCCCGGACCGACCGTATGCTACACGTCTGCAACGCCCCTTCGCCAGCCGCAACATCCGCCATTCCCATCGGAGAGATGATTGCGGACGAATTGTTGCGCACGCACGCGCGACTCAGGTAAACGGCATCGCTCGCAATTCGTTGCGAACGGTTGAGAGTTTTAAAAACAGCGCCGACGGCGAGTGGCCGCAGAGTTCGGCACTGCCGGAACTCTGGTCTGCGATGTCATCACATCGAGATCGCGAAGGGGACGATGCCCCCGGGTGACACCAGCATCACTAGGACGTTCGAATCCCCACCGCTTTGAACGCTGTACGTCGGCTTCATCTTCATCCCGAGCCCGTAATATGTGTCGGGATGATTCGATCTATTCAGTATTTGTCCATTCGAAGAGTACTTATGTGGACTACAAGTTTTTCCTTGGTGCAGAGAGTTTCTGGTGCCTCCAGTACTTTCGTGACCGTCAAGTGAAGTCCGGCAGCTGAAAGATCGGCTATGATACTGACAACTGTGCTAACCCGACCGCCTAATCACCGGTCGCTCAGCACTGAGGCACAACGTATTTGGCTGGTAAATCGGAGGGGAGTGAATGGTTTCTAGTGAGGCGCTTGACGCTACAAAGGAGCATATCAGCGTATCTTCTTGCAGCGCCTATGGCATCCGCGTTCAGCTGCGAGCTAGCCCTGAACTGCTGCACTATCTCCCTTCCCTAATCCCCGGCGCCGAGATGGAACAGGTGCTTACCGAACCGGCTGTCGTGTTCGGCTTCAGCCGGACGCAGTCCGCTCAGGGCCAACCCCTGTTCGCTGTAGGAGAAAACGGAAAGCCGTTCTTCTGCTCAAGTGACGCGCAGACGGCAGCGCGAGCGCTCGAGTCTCGTGCTCACCTTTACGTGGCAGCCTGCACGGAGCAGGCGGTCTTCGTGCATGCCGGAGTGGTCGGCTGGGGCGGCAGAGCAATCGTAATTCCCGGGCCGTCTCTAACCGGAAAGAGCACGCTGGTTGCGGCACTCGTGGCCGCCGGTGCCACGTATTATTCAGACGAATACGCAATAGTCGACCACAACGGGCACATCCACGCGTTTCCGCGACCGCTTCGCCTGCGCCCCGACATTTTACAAGCTTTGAAATTAAGTCCCGGTTTGCTCGCGGCACATCCCCGGGCAGGCAAGGATTCACTCCGCCCGCTCAAGCTCGGGTGGGTACTCGATGTTCGGCATCGGCCAGAAGCGATCTGGGGACCGAGGCGGCTGACCTCAGGCGAAGCGCTGCTCGCGTTGTTCGCCAATGCAGTAGCTGCGCGCAGCCAGTCGCAATTGATCCTCAAGACCCTCAAGCTTGCTATCAGTTCGGCTATCGGATTGCACGCCGAACGTGGAGATGCCGCAACGGCGGCCCAGGAAATTATTCGACTAATCGACGACCCGTCGCAAGTAGATGCATCTACGAGCTCAGGTCCAACTAGAAAGGAAAGCACATGACTCCTCCATGCGCAAAGCGAAGCGGCATTTTCTCCGAAAGTTTGGCCTCTGAGACCATCCTTTACGACAAAAGTAACAACAAAGCGCACAGCCTCAATCTGACCGTCGCGCTGGTTTGGAAACACGCCGATGGCGAGACATCGGTTGACGATCTTGCCGGGATACTGCACCGCGAACTGGGAGTCCCTGCAGATCCCAGTATTGTGCTACTGGCACTGCAAGATTTGGATGCGGCTGGCCTTCTTGAGCAGCCAATCGAGCGTGCAAGTGTGGGCGAAGCGCCTTCGCGCCGCGAAATTGCACGCAAACTGGCAATGGCGGGAGCGTCCGCTGCTCTGGTGCCATTCATGGCGTCTGTTCTGGCGCCCACTCCTGCAATGGCCAGCTCTCCAATTACTACTGGAAAGGCGGCCTTGGATCTGGGGATCGTAACCGCCGAAGCTGTGAAGAATCGGCAGTATCCACATTCGTCGACGGCACAGAAAGACCTCAAACAAGCCGGCATCGACTTCTCGCACAAAAACTATAACCAGGAGATTGCAGATCTCGACGGGGTAATCCAGGCTCTAGGCCTTCCGCCGCTCCCGTGAACTCGTCCGAATCACTTGTCAAGTGCCGTTAGCAGCTAAGGCTCACGTCGAATGAGAGGTCGAAGACGCCCGAGAAGCCGATGGATTCTGCTGGCGGTAGTAACTGCACTTGTGACTGCCGCATCCGGAGCCTGGGTGTTGACGCACGGTCCGGAGCGGACCAGAACCCCGGCGGCGCGGTCGCTCCAATTGCCGTTTGCGCTGCCTTGTGCTGTCAATTCAGGAGATGCCGGATTTTTCTATGCCGCGCTTCGCCGAAGTGACCGAAAAGCCGTAGTTGGGATGCTCGCAGATCACCGCGTCTTCCTGGTTCAGAAGAATACGGCTCTCTCGGTCATGCCCTTGAGACAGGTTACGGTCGTAATTCTCAAGGAGGATCCCGGTCAGGCGGTCTGTTATATCCCGTCGGATGTCCTGTTAGCTATCCAACGCAAGGCCCCACGTTGGTGATGACAAACGTGTCGGGCGCTGCCTACTCACGCCGGACTCAAGCTGTGGCCCACTGCGGCCCAAGCGCGTACGCAACGCTGCTGGGTCTGCGCAGAGCGCTTTGGGCCTGAATCACTAGCCACTCACCCGGGTCAACTGGCTAGGGCTGTTACAGCTCACGTACCGTCATCAGTAGTCACGTTCTTGAACGCAAGTTTACGACCGTCAGACGATCTCGGCCGGCACCAGATCTCAGGCCTAGCCCGGATATCTCACGAGTAATCAGTCGGGCGGCTGAGCGGGAGGGGACAGGATTCGGAAGCACGTGCTTGGCTTGGTAGACAGTGGGGCAGCATAGCAGAACGCGTTTTTGAGCAAGCTCCGCCAGGCGACTGCAGTTTGGAAGATCGAAGTTGTCAAAGATCTGCACTGCTTAGGATTCAGAGCCGCAGCTGCTCATAAGCTTGAGCGAACACATGCCAGTGCGGATAACTGCTGGCGATGGCGACCCAGACCTTGCGTGCCGTGATGCGCACTTGGGCGCCGATACGCAGCAGTTGCAAGCGGATGGTCTCGCATTGCGCCCGCGCCCAGACGGTGCCTGAAAGCGCAAGCCGGCGAAAGGCGCTCATCAACACATAAGCCGCGGCCGAAAGATACAGGCGCAGTTGATTGGCTCGCAGGGTGGCGGCGCTTACGCGCCCAGCAAACAAGGAATACTGTTCCTTGATGCGGTTCTCCATGTCGCCACGCGCACAGTACAGTTCTTCATACAGTTTCTGGGCGGGCCAGTTCGCTGCTTCGAGTGAGGTGACCACGTAGCGTGGATTTTCTTTGCCTTCGATGTGCTCGGCTTTGGCCACCACACGCCGTGGCCGGCTCCAGCTCGTGTTCGTCTCGTAAGCGAATTCAGTAAACACTCGGGCGGCTTGGCCGGTTTCCCGATGCAGCGCAGCCGCTTGCTGCATTTCTGTCTCGATGATGCGCCGCAAGCGCTCATTGCGCGCAAAGCCGAGGACATAATCGACCCGGTTGGCTTCACACCAGTTCATCAACGGCTCACGGCAGAATCCGGAATCCGCGCGCAGAATGATTTTTACCTCCGGCCAACTCTGCCGAATCTGTTTGACAATGCGCCCGACTTCCTCGAGCGCGCCTGCGCTGGCGTCGATGTCGGCAGGCCGCAATCGCACCCCGAGCAAGTGTTCGCCGCACACGATGTACAGCGGCAGATAGCAGTAATGGTAGTAAAAACCATGAAAGAAGCGCTGCTCCTGATGGCCGTGCAGCGCCAGATCGGTAGTATCCAGATCCATCACGATCTCCTGTGGGGGCTCCGGGTGCGCTTGCAGGAAAACGTCCACCAGCACGGCGTCGATCGCCTCCGCATCATAGTGCACCTTTTTGTAGCGGTCTTCCGCGCCCGCCTCTCCAGCCAACTCCAGACGGTTCAGGGTGCTTTTTCCCGCCAACGGGCTCTCGTCGTCCACGCTCCCGGCCAGCAGCATCAACAGCGGGTCTTCGCGCAGCTGCTCGTGATCGTTCAGATCCTCGTAACCCAGCGCCAGACCGTACACGCGTTGTGAGATCATTTCCCGTACACTATGCCGCACACGCCTCTGATCGCGGCCGTCCCAAAAGCATCGACTTAACCGCTCCAACAATCCGACACGCCGGTCTACCTCTCGCAACAGCAGACCGCCCGCATGCGAGGTGATCTTTCCTCCATCGAAGCGCGCCATCACCGATCGCGACCACACCGCTGCAAACTCGAAACTCGATTGGGTACACTCTGTCATAGCAAGAGCCGCCTCCTCTGGTCTTCTAAACATCTGGTTGCACAAATGTTTATGCCAGATTCCGCGGCTCTTGGCTACTATTTTCGTGAGATATCCGGGCTAGATCTCGTTGTAAACACGCACTCCTTCAGGCGTCCGAAAAGTTCAAACTGGGACCGGCTGCTGCTGGAAGCAGGCAGACTCTCACGCAAGCGGCTCGTTCTGATACGCCTTAATCCTTATACAGCACCCGTTCGAGGCAAGGCTGCCACTACCGATTACGCGCGCGATCGCTGCCGATCGGACGGTTTTCGAATTCCGCGCAGATTCAGCTCCGAAACTATTCAGTGCGATATGAGCGTTCATGCTTGCCGGGCGTGGCTGTTCCCGAGCATATTTAGCTCGAATGAGACTGATTGAGATGCGCGATAGCACGTTCGAACGCAATTTCTGAGATTCAGCCCGAGGTTCATTCTCCGAGCTAACGTGCGGGTAGCATTTCTCCGAGACTGCGTCGGCGCGGTCGCGCAGCCAGTTGCCCAGTGCGGAGCGAGTCTAAGTGGGGCATATAGAAGGGGCGGCGACTTCAAGTCGCCGCCCTCTCGTGTTTGGCCCTCTGACTAGCTTGGAGGGCTTTTTCATTTTCTGACCATCGAAAACGCGAGGAGAGAGAACTTGCGCCTTCCTATATCTAGTTATATGACTAGATATAGGAGACCTATGGGATTCCCCACCAAACTCCAGCTCATCAAGCGCAAAGAAAGCGAGCAGTGGTACATCAATTTCCCCTCCGCCGTCGCCCAAGCCATGGAGTTCGAGCGAGGCGAAACCGTCGAGTGGATCATCGAAGACAAGAGCCAGTTGGTCTTGCGGCGCTGGACACCTCAAGTCACCGCGCTTAAAAAAAAACGGCAGCCGGCCACCTCATGAAGGCTTGGAACGAGCTCTTCGACCGAGCGCGACCCGCTTTCGCCCAGCATCGAACATTCGAGCGAGCACGTGATAAGAGGTGAAGTAATAGCAAAGCGCAAGCACGTCGTGGTGACGCGGAATCTAAAAGAAGCGGGAGCAACGTACGAGCCGATATACAAGAACCGGATTAGCAGCATCGCTGCGGAACAGTACAGCTTCCGATACGGTGTCGGAGGAGTTGGCAATCAAGGGCACTGCTTGTAAATTCGGCGCCGCGTGCGGAAGGGCAGTCGAACTTACCTCGGGAGATCTGCCGCGTGCCTTGGATTCAAGACTAAGGGGTGAGCGATCGTCTCTGACGGCGCAGCAGAAGACAGCGATGGACGGCAGCTGCGCCGTTCCCAATACGACAACTGTGTCCCGCCGCGACGTACGACCGGCAACGGACCACAATCGCCATTCACCCGTTAGATCCAGCATTACGGAGTTCGGGACGATGATGGCGCAGGGCGCCAACAGTTGATCCGGCCCAAACTCCGAAATTGGCACCCTGCGCAAAGTGTCAGGACGATTTAGGTGGTGGGAATAGTAGCTGCTGCAATGTTGGAGTAAGCGCTTTCATTTCCATTATTGTCCACTGCGGTAACAGCATAATTATAAGTGAAGCCGTCAGTCACGTTAGTGTCCATGTAAGTGGAGCTAACAACACCGCTCGCGATTTGTGCGTAGTTGGTACTCGTTCCGGTGGCTCGGTACACCTTGTAGCCGACTACGTTGGAGCTGGTAGAAGCAACCCAACTCAAGGATGCTGAGTGAGGTGGAGCCGTGGTGGACGCAGCCGTAAAGTTTAGCCCGGTAACCGAGCCGTTCTTTATTGTTGCTGTTGCATTTACCGGATTGAAGGTATATCCGTTTTCACTCGGCGTAACCGTGTATGCCCCATTTGACAGGCCGCTGAACGTGTAGCTCCCAGTGCTGCTGGTAGAAACTGTGCTGGAACTCGGCCCCGCAAGCGCCATGGAAACTGCCGTAGGCGAGCCGTTTACCGTACCCGAGATGCCGTAGGTGGGCGGAGGTGGAGTACCGGAAGAAGCCTTAAAAGCTGCAGCCGTGGCAACCCAGTAACCAGTAGCGCTGAGCGAAGCGGAAGCCGTGTAACTGCCCAGGCTGGTTGCCTCCTTATCTTCCGTAACGTCGCCGTCAGGAGAGGAAAGAAGCCGCTCAGTAAACCCGCTCCCGGGACCGGTTGTCACGGTCTGAACCACATTGGCACCCACAATAATATCGCCCGAAAATGTCGTGGTAAGGGAAACACTGCTTGCAGCGCTGTTCCCCGAAGCGCCAGCAAATACATCCAGGGGGCTGGTCGTATCGGCGCCGGCATATTCCAGAATTTGAACATCGGTTGCAAAGGCTGCCGCGTCAAAAGTGACCGTGACTGTGTTGGCGCCGCCAGTAGCGCCCAAGATATTCTTGGCGTAGTAGATGGACTGGGAAGCCGAGCCGTTCATGATAGTGGTGCCAGCCAAAGCGTAGACATTGCCCAGCGTATCAACGACTGAGTTGACCTTGGAGGTGGAGTCGTTCCACCCCACTACGACCACGTTCATGTCCGACGCGGTTTGTGCGCTGGTGAAGGGCACCGCCACCGTCGATACATTGCCCTGCGGAACCGAGTAATTGCCCTGAACAAAGGTAATTGTCTGCTTGGCGGGAGCGACATAGTTGAAGGCGTTTGCCATCGTGGTACTTTGTGATCCCTGATTCACACCTACTGTAACGGGACCAGCGTTGCCGGCCGGTGTGTTAGCCGTAATTTCGGTAGAGCTGCTAACCAGCACGTTCGTAGCTGCGGTGCCGCCGATCATAACCGACGCCGGCGATGAGAAATTGGTGCCCGTTACGGTTACTACCGTTCCGCCAGCAGTTGGTCCGCTGTTGGGTGAGACGGTAGAGATCGTCGGAGCCGATGCAGAGGTGACGGGAACGAACTTCCACTCCTGCTGAACAAGGCCGTTACACGTGGTCTGCCACACAACCGTACCGTTGCTGGTGCCTCCGTTTGCAGCTGCCATACACGAGCCGGATGCAGAGGTAGGATGCAGTATGTAGTATCCGCTCGCCGTACCCGCTGTTACCGTCCAAATTTGATATTTATTCGAGGAACTGAAAGCCGCTTGAACGATCGGCGTCGCGTTAGCTGTAGAGCCGCCCTTAGGGCCCAAGGAAAGCCCGCTACTTTCCGGCGTGATTTCGTACCGCCCGTAACCGGAACCAGCTTGAAACTCTGGTTGGTCTGATTAGACCCTAAACAGGTCCAGATCTGAGCTTGAACTCCTGACCCGGTGGCCGTTGGCCCGCCTGTCATATCCAGACAAGTATTGCTCTTGTCATTGACGATAGTAACCCATCCACTCGGTACCTGAGCCACTGCCGTGCTTGCAAGCAACAGCAGAAACGATAGTAGCCGCATCAACTATTACCTCCCGGCCATCCACGCATGGGAAAGTTGGCTGTCGACGCAGGCCACTTGAAGTTTCGCCCTCCGAGGGCGCCCAATGGAAGCGAATGGCGCAGAACGAATTGGCATTCATGGGCACTGTCGAGCGGACTTGACAAGCGAACTGACTGTGTTCGCGAGTCGGTCAGGATGTCGATAGTGGCCGCTGAGCCGGAACTAAAGATAGTTATCATTACCTGAATATCTGGTTGGTTCGCACTGCCCATGTCCTAGGAACACGTCCCTGATGTGCGTCAGGAATCTCGATGTTTATTTGTGTGCGCCTGGACAGAGCGCCGAATGTTACCGCACCGAACTTTTCACGCGACCTTGGATACAGAGCCACGGAAAGGCTTTGTATAGCCTCGTTT
>CAWJVA010000006.1:0-171237 GCA_963846185.1 uncultured Acidobacteriaceae bacterium
TCCGAACAGCCGGTCAGCGCCCGATGCCGGCCGCCCTGCCATCCATTGCAAGAAGAACACTCCAGGAGGCCAACTCCGGCGGAAAGAGAGGATACGAAAGACCGTCCAGCCGTAGACTCCCGCCTTGATTAGTTCGTAAGCGAGAAGTAAGCACGCGGACAGTGCACCAGTGCCGATAAGAATGCGGACTCGATCCGAGCGTAATACACGCGCCCCAGTCGGGAATTCGATGAGCTCCACGATCGGCTTGCCAAAGAGCCACAGAGGGGCGGCGAGGAAAGGGAATTTGATTCGCAACAATCTTGCAAGCAAGCGGCAGCAGTTTCGCGGTTCTCGCCTGATTCTCGGAATCATCCGTTACCCAAAAGAAGATGACGCCCATTTGAAAGAACCAGAGCACGACCGGTAGATGTGCCTGAAGGTCGCGGGGAACGCGGATACCGGAATCCGTTACAACCCGACGGAACCATTCAAGGTCGATCTCACGGATCAGTTTCGTTTCCGCGCTGAAGGGCGATAGCGGATAGGCTGGGTCAGCTCCGTTACGCAGCAAAGCTCGAAGGACCAGGCGATTCACAGCGAAGTGCTTCAGTTTGACCTGAATCAATGCGTTGAGACCGCTTTCAAGGCCCTTCGCTTCACGCAGCGCGCTTTCGATGCCCACTTGCATGGCATCACATGAGCCGTCTGTAGAACTCCAGAACGATGGCGTCTTTGGAGGAGTAGTAATAATACGCTGCTCCCGTAGCAACTTCCGCCTCCCGGGCTATGTCGCGCATGGTCGTGCTGTCAAAGCCTTGGCGCCGGAACAGGTCGAGCGCGGCTTCCAGGATGCGGTCGGCGGTAGTTTCCGCCTTTGAGGTGATTGCCTCGGGTCTCATGCGTTTGAACGTGTTCAAGAGTAGTTTCACCCGCAATTTGCGTGCTTGTCAACAACTTTCTGAACGTGTTCAATTCCGAGCTGTCGCGGTTTCGAGATCTCGTCCGCGGTACTCATACCCCGCCCACGCTTCTTCATACTTGCCGTTCGAATGCGCATAGGCTTGTTCGAAAGCGAACAACTCAGACACTGCAAATGACTGAGTTCCCGAACATCGCTTTTGGATGCGTACGTGCCGTAACTCTTGAGTTCGCTTCTTACTTGCGCTATGACCGGCTTCTTCAAAGACGTAAACTTCGCTCTCCACCAGTTGCGGGGGCGACCGGCCTTCACCGCCATCGCTGTGCTCGTGCTTGCACTCGGGCTGGGAGCCACGGCGGCCATCTTCAGCGTGGTGAACGCCGTCTTGCTGCAACCGCTGCCGTATCCGCATCCCGAAACCCTCGTCAGCATCTTTGAGAGCGACGTCATCGGCACCAGTACGGATGACAAGTTCAACGTCGTCAGCCCGGCCTCTTCGAGGAGTGGCAGAAGAATGCTCGCTCGCTGTCCGCCATATCGGCAGTCCGCAACACGTCGTTCAACATCTCGAGCGCAAGCGAATCCTTCGCTCCTGAACACATCAATGCCATTGCATGCTCGCCGGCTTTTCCGGCCATTTTGGGAGTGCAGCCAGCGCTCGGACGGTCTTCAATCAGAGCGAAGACCAGTTCGAAGCGTCTTACGTTGCTGTTCTTTCCTATCATTTCTGGCAGCGGCGACTCGGTGGCGCGGCAAATGTACTCGGCCGCGAGATCCGCCTCGACGGCAACAACTACACGGTAGTGGGAGTACTGCCCAAGAACTTCGTTTTACCCCGGACAGCCTGCCGAAGTGTTCGTGCCGTTCAAAAGAACTTTGGACAGGGCAAATCAGACCTCATTCAGTAATCACTTCTTCTTTGTGATCGGCCGCTTGGCGCCAGGCTACTCCGCTGCCTCGGCAGAGCAAGAGTTGTCGAGCATCGTTCGGAACATCCGCCGCACTCATCCCATCGACGTCATGGGCACGTTCGCTACCGTGGTTGCCTTCAACGCTTATCTGGTTCGCGACGTGAAGACCGCATTGCTCGTTCTGCTCGGCGCGGTAGGCTGCCTACTGCTGATTGCGTGTGTAAACATCGCCAACCTGCTGCTCACCCGGGCGCTGGGAAGACAGCGAGAGCTCGCCATCCGCTTCGCTCTCGGAGCAAACCGTCTCCGGATTATTCGCCAGTTGCTTATCGAAAGCGTCACCATTTCGTTTCTCGGCGCCGCGGCCGGGTTGTTGGTGGCGAACTGGCTGACTGCCTTCCTTGCGGCACACGCGCCTGGCGCCGAGGACCTGGCCCGAGTTGCGAACGTACATATCGACAAAACGGTCCTTCTCTTCACGACGGGACTCGCCCTGCTTAGCGGCATCGCCGCCGGGCTGTTTCCTGCGCTGGCGGCATCCCGCACGGACCTGGTAGGCGGCATGAAAGATATCAGCCGCTCCACTACGGCCAGCCGCTCCCACACGTTTCTGCGCGAGATGCTGGTTTCCATCGAAGTTGCCGTCTCTCTGGTTCTCCTCATCGCTGCCGGCCTGCTGCTGCGCAGCTTTTTAAACCTCGAAAATGTTCGGCTTGGTTTTCGCGCCGAGAATTCCATCTCGTTCGAGCTGTCGCTCCCTGAAGCCGGTTATAAAGAGCGTCAGGCTGTCAGCAGCTTTATTCGCCGCCTCGCGGCAGCGCTGCGCAGCATGCCCGGGGTGACTTCCGCAGGACTGGTCAGTCACCCTCCGCTGGCAGGCCATTGGTCTGATTCCGTGTTCCACATCAAAGGCCATCCAATGCCTCCCGGCAAAATGATGGACCTTGTCTCTCGACGAGCGGATCCCGGCTATTTCCGCGCGTTGGGCATCCCGCTGCTGCGGGGCCGGTTCTTCACGGATCGGGATGGCGTGGGGTTCGATGACAAGCACCCGCTACCGGGCAAGGCCATCATCAGCGAAGCGGCCGCCAAGGAGTTCTTCAAGAATTCCGATCCGATCGGCCAGGTGCTCGACTACGGAACCGATGCCGGTCTACCTCCGGACCCCTCCGGCAATCCGTATCCCGAATTTGAGATCATCGGCATCGTCGGGGATGTCCCGAGCGATGCTGAAACCGGCGTGGAACCGACCATTTATCAACCTTTGTTGGATGGATTCTCGAAGAACTTCTATGCCGTGATCCATACTACGGGCGATCCGGCCGCTCTGGGAGCGGGCATCCGACGCGTTGTTCACCGCCTCGATCCTGAACTGCCGGTGAACAATATCAGAACCTTTGCCCAGATCAATTCCGAATCGACGGCCAATCGCCGGTTCAGCGCTAATCTGCTGACGTTGTTTGCAGTAGCCGCGCTGGTGTTAGCCACCATCGGACTCTATGGCGTTGTCTCCTATAACGTGAGCCAGCGGACCGCGGAAATCGGCATTCGCATGGCTTTGGGAGCCAGGCGCCGGGAAGTAAGCCGCATCGTCCTGATCGACGGAATGAAGCCGGCAGTCATCGGCCTCCTCGTCGGTCTGGCCGCTTCGTTCGCGCTCACGCAGATTCTCAAAAGCATGTTGTTTCAAGTCTCGATCTTCGATCGCATCACCTTTTCGGCGGTGCCGGTCATTCTCGCCGTGGCGGCGGCTTTGGCGTGCCTTGCTCCCGCGCTGAGAGCGGCGTCGATCGATCCGGTATCTGCGTTGCGGACTGAGTGACTCGAGCTTCGTCTCAGTTGGCCGCTCGCCTCTGCAACGCGGCCTCTTGCTTCATGGCCCCTTCATGCGCCAGCAGTTTCCGCTTCTTATCCAGACCCCAGCGGTAACCCCCCAAACCCGAATCGCCTCGCAGCACACGATGGCAGGGAATGACGATAGCGACGCGGTTTGAGCCGCATGCGCTGCCCACCGCGCGCGCGGCATTTGGACTCCCGATCGCCTTCGCCACTTGCGTATATGTCCGAACCTCACCGGGCGGGATCGACTGCAGATATTTCCAGACCTTCTCTACAAATGCAGTTGATTTGACATCGAGCGGCAGGTCAAGATTCGTGCTCTGCCCCTTGAGATAGCTACGAATCGCCTCCACCCAGCCCGCGAACTGAGGTGAAGAGCGGTCGCTCATTTCCGTGAGCGTTGCAGCCGGAAAGTCGTTCCGCAGATCGCGCGTTAACTCGTCACGTGAATCGCCGAAGCGCACCAGGCACAAACCGCGATCCGTGGCCGCAAGCAGCAGTAATCCCATATCGGTATCGAGAAACGCGTACGTAATCTCCACCCCTGCGCCTCCATTCGCATATGCGCGCGGCGTCATTCCCAGGCGGCCATTCGATCGTTCATATACGCGGCTCGGAGCGCCGTATCCGGAGTCGAAAATGGCTGCCGTCACAGAGTCACCGCTGCGCAGATTGCTTTTCAAGTGCTCCATGCGGCAGGTATCCACATATTCTTTCGGGCTCACCCCGAGGGCCGCCTTGAACTTACGCTGCAGATGAAATGGGCTGAGCTTCGCACGTTCACTCAGCGTCGCGAGTGTAATCGGCTTGCCGCTGGCGCTTTCGTCTCGAATATACGCGCAGATCTCCCGCAACCACGCAGCATCGTCAGCGGCAGCGTTGGGCCGGCATCTCAGGCACGCGCGCAACCCGTCCGTCTCCGCTTCCTCAATCGTGCTGTAGAACTTCACATTTTTTCGAAGCGGACTACGAGCCGGGCAGGAAGGGCGGCAGTAAATGCCGGTTGTCCTCACACCTAGAAAAAAATTCCCGTCCTGTCCTTTGTCCTTCTTCAGGACGGCTTCCCAGCATTCATTCGCATCCAGCATTTCGATCCTTTCCTTCGCCCTCACTACCTCCTGATAGTACGCCGCTACTCACACCGGCGCTATCCGCGTCTTGCGGTCAAATTCTGTTATCCAGCACCCGTCGGATATGATCGAGCAACATGCAAAGGAAGCTGTTCTCCCGAAGAACATTTACGCAATCACTGATGGCGCTGCCGCTGGCAAGAACCGTCGCAGCCGAGCAGCATATGTTTCTTGCGCTGAACAGCGTGCTTGTCTCAGGCCGCGTTCCCTGGCCTGAATTTGCGCGTCTGGCAGCCAAGGTCGGCTTTCCTGGAACGGACGTTATGCTGAAACCCGCGATGCAGGCCGGAGCGGAAACGACAAACAAGCTTCTGACCAAATTAAAAGTGCGACCGGCGGTGCTGGACTTCCCTGTCGAATTCCGTAAAGATGACGCGACATTCCAGGCCGGACTCGCGCAGCTTCCGCAGGCAGCCGAATTCGCCGCCGCCATCCATTGCCCGCGCATGGTTACCTACATCATGTCTTCCAGCGACACTCCGAAAGAAGAACTGCGCCGCGTATATCTGCAGCGCTTTACTGAGAGCGCGCGCATCCTGGCGCGTTCCAACGTTCGACTCGGCCTCGAGTTCCTCGGTCCACTGCATCTGCGTAAGCAGTTTCGACACGAATTCATCTGGCGCATGAACGAAATGCTCGAGTTCGCCAAGGAGTGCGGCCCAAATGTCGGGCTTCTCCTCGATGCCTGGCACTGGCACCATGCCGGGGCGACAACCGAAGATATCGTGAATGCCGGGCGGCAGCGCATCGTGCATGTGCACTTTGATGACGCGCCGAATCTTCCCCCGGATCAGATCCGCGACAACGAGCGGCTTCTTCCCGGCGAAGGAATTATCAACCTGACCGGATTCTTGCGCGCGCTGCAGCAGATCGGCTATACGGATGCGCTTAGCGTCGAGATCTTCGGCCGGGGTCTGAACAAAGTGCCTCCGGAAGAAGCGGCACGCATGGGTCTCGAAGCCTCTCTGAAGGTCTTCAAAAAAGCGGGCGTGCCGGAGGGCTGATCAGCGGGTGTCGTTCTGCTCTTTCCGATCGCACAGAACGCAGTTCAGCTTCTCGCCGAGAAAACGCCGACGGCCTTCGGGCGTCAGAACCCACTTGCGATTCTGCCAGGGCGGGACATGCCGGACGTGCCGCGTGTGCCCGCATTCAAGGTCGGCCACCCAATGCCCTTCAGCGTCCTGATGAAAACCGGCGATCGCCCGTTCCATATTCCCGAGAACGATGCTTTAGAAAAGCGACAGCTGCCCCTTGCGCTCGATCCGCTTCTTCTTCCGATCATCGAACACCGAGCGGCCTCCGAGTGACGGTGAGATCGTGAGTTCGTGTTCGACTACACGCTCGAAATTCGCCTCCGGCCGGTATTGCTGCTCGACGCGCCGCACGAGCTGATCAAGCCGCTTGAATCCCTCGATCTTCTCGGTACGGCCTAGCCTGGCTGCGTCCAGCGATCGCCGCAACACTCCAAGAGCCTCGTCATACGTCTTCAGCGGGACTGGGAATGGATGCCGGTCTTTTCCGCCGAGCGCGAAGGAGAAACGCGCCGGGTCGGAAAAGCGCGTTGGTGCGCCATGCACGACCTCGGCCACAAGAGCGAGCGTCTGTAAGGTTCGTGGCCCGAGATTCTCGGTCAGCAGCAGAGAGGCGAAGTCACTGAGCTGCCGCTCATAGCTGACAGCCAACACCGCACCTAAGCGCGCGCTGTTCACATCAGCGGCGCGAACCTCATGATGGCGCGGCATGATGAGTTTTTGGAATTCCTGAATCGTTTTTTCCGGCTTTTCACTCGCAACATGCAGGATTGCGTTTTGCGCCGGCTTCGCCCGCCGGTCTACCAGGTTGACGATGGTGCCTTCGTTCTTGCCTTCAATCGCCGTGTGCGGTTCGCAGGTAAAATCGCGAACGGACGCGGAGTGCCAGTGATACCGGCGCGCCAGGCCTGACGCGTCATTCAGGCCTTGCTGAACGACAGCCCAATCACCCGCCGCAGTTACGACGAAGCTGTGCAGATAGATCTGAAAGCCGTCCACAATCGCGTTGTTATCCACTCTCGCAGTAAGCCGGCTCGCGCGCACCAGCGCATAGCCGTCGAGTCCGGTTCGCTCGGACAGGGCAATCAGCTCAGCAGGAGTTTTACGCGACTGCTTTCCCCGGCCGCCGCAAACATGAACGCCCAGCTCATGAGCGCGCGGGTTGAGACCGCGCTTTAACGCGGCCATGACGGAGGTCGTAATCCCGGAAGAATGCCAGTCCATTCCCATAACCGCACCGAGCGCCTGAAACCAGAATGGGTCGCTTAGCCGCGAGAGGAACTCGGCGGCGCCGTAATGATACAGAATGCTTTCCACAATCGCCGTTCCGAGTTTTTCCATGCGCTCGGCCAGCCATGGCGGCACGCGCCCTCCATGCAGCGGGAGATCGGCTGAACCCGAACGCTTCACACCTCCATGCTACTTGTCCGCGGTGCTCCGTTCTAACCTGTGACTGCATGCACCCGTTGGAGGAATACACGAGGCGGCGAGGAGGTTGGGTGGAAGAAGAGCAGCGCGCGCAGAAGCTCTTCATCACCATCGGAAACTGGCGCCTGATGATCGCCATCGCGGCGGCGCTGCTTGCCTGGGCAGCATTCGGAGCGCATGCGGTAAGCGGTTGGATTCTTGTCGTGCCGCTAGCAGCTTTCATTGCGCTGGTTGTATGGCACCAACGCGTGATCGCGCGCCGCACGCAGGCGCAACGCGCTGTCCGTTTCTACGATGACGGCCTCGCTCGCTTGCAGAACGCCTGGGCCGGGCGCGGCATTACGGGCGATCAATACCGCGAGCCGTCTCATATCTATGCCGAAGACCTCGACGTTTTCGGAAAAGGATCGCTGTTTGAGCTGATCGCGCGCACTCGCACCAATGCCGGAGAAGAGCTGCTAGCGCGCTGGCTGCTGGCGCCAACCGGTTGTGAGCAGGCACTCGCACGGCAGCCCGCTATCAATGAACTGCGCTTCCGGCTCGACCTGCGCGAAGATATCGCCTTGCTCGGAGAAGACATCCGCTCCGACGTGAAGGCACAATCGCTCATTGGCTGGGGGGCGGCCCCGGACGTACGCTTCGCTCCCGCGCTCAGACCGCTTTGTCTCTTTCTTGCGATCACCGGTCTTATCTTTCTCATCGCCTTC
The DNA here is from genome assembly GCA_963846185.1 of uncultured Acidobacteriaceae bacterium. Taxonomy (GTDB): domain Bacteria; phylum Acidobacteriota; class Terriglobia; order Bryobacterales; family Bryobacteraceae; genus Bog-105. The sequence continues at coordinate 7,948 of CAWJVA010000006.1, forward strand.
TTTGCGGGCTGGCTTCCCATCTGGCCTCTGGTCGCCGTTCTGGCCTGCAACTTCACGCTCATCTTCGTACTGCGACATCGGGTGTCGAATATTCTTGCCGGAGTGGAATCGTCGGGACGCGACCTCACCATCATTTCGCTCATGCTCAAGCGGCTCGAGAGCGAGCGCTTCGAATCTCCGCGGCTACAGGAGCTGCGCTCTGCGCTTGACATCAGGGGCCTGACCGCCTCACGCCGGATCGCGAAGCTTGGACGCCTGATCGAGGTCCTCGACTCGAGCGATCACGTGCTGGTTCGAGCGATCCGGCCGCTCGTGCTCTGGAACGAGCAGCTTGCCATGGCACTCGAAGCGTGGCGGCGCGATTCAGGCCGGCACATCGGCCTCTGGATCGCAGACCATTGCCGAATTCGAAGCGCTTTCTTCGCTTGCTTCCATTGCCTTCGAACGCCCCAACTGGACATTCGCCCGCTTGAGCGAATCAGCACCGAGCCTATTTCGCGCAGAGGCGCTGCAGCACCCGTTGCTTGCGCCTGCCGAATGCGTTGCGAACGACGTATCGATCGATGATTCGGTCCGGTTGCTGATCGTGAGCGGGTCAAACATGTCGGGCAAGAGCACGCTGCTGCGGTCGGTAGGCTTGAACGCGGTACTTGCCTGGGCCGGCGCTCCGGTTGCCGCTGCACGGCTCGAAATCTCCCCGCTGCAGGTCGGCGCCTCGATTCGCATCACCGACTCACTGCAGGAACACCGCTCGCGCTTCTTCGCCGAGATCGTGCGCATTCGCCAGATTGTGGACCTGACACGCGCTGGACCGCCGGTGCTTTTCCTGTTGGACGAACTGCTGAGCGGGACGAACTCGCACGACCGGCGCATCGGCGCGGCGGGAATCATCAAAGGACTGCTTGAGGCAAACGCGATCGGTTTGCTGACGACGCACGACCTGGCGCTCACGAATATCGAGCAGGATGAGCCTCACGTCATGAATGTTCATTTCGAAGATCGCATGAGCGCCGGGCAAATTGAATTCGACTACAAGCTGCGGCCCGGCATCGTGCAGCGCAGTAACGCGCTCGAATTGATGCGCGCGGTCGGACTGCGCGTCTGAAGGCTCTTTCGGCCGCGGGTCATAATCGAAAGGGATGCAGCGCAGTGCGGTCGTCATCGGAAGCGGCCCTAACGGGCTGGCCGCCGCCATCGCGCTTGCGCAGGCAGGGCTCGACGTCGAAGTGCGCGAAACCGCTGGCACGCCGGGCGGTGGCGTGCGGTCGGGAGAGCTGACATTACCCGGCTTTGTGCATGATCTGGGCTCGGCCGTATATCCCATGGCGCTCAGCTCGCCCTTCTTTTCCAAGCTGCCGCTCGGTGATTTCGGACTCGAGTGGGTCCATTCGCCCGCCTGGCTGGCGCATCCGTTCGATGATGGCACCGCCGCGGTGATGGTCCGCGACACACGTATCAGCTCGGAGCAGTTCGGCTCCGATGCCGGTGCTTACCGTGCGCTATTCGATCCGATCGTCGACAACTGGCAAGCGCTGGCGGGCGAAGTCTTCAGGCCGCTCATCCGCATCCCGAGTCATCCCTTTCTGCTCGCCCGATTCGGATTGCGAGCGGTGCAGCCCTGCACGATGCTGACCAGGGCGGTGTTTCAACATGACCGCACACGCGCGGTCTTCTCCGGATCAGCGGCGCACTCGACGTTGAATCTCGAATCACCTTTGAGCGCGGCCTTCGGCATGATTATGGCGGCGGCCGGACATGCCGTTGGATGGCCCGTGCCGCGCGGCGGAGCCCAGCAGCTCGCAAACGCCCTCGCGGGATATCTCAAAAGCTTAGGCGGCCGCATCACAACCAGCAGTCCCGTCCAAAATCTCGATGAGCTGCGGGGGTCGGACCTGGTATTGTGCGACGTCACGCCCCGGCAATTTCTGGAGATTGCGCGGCACCGGCTCAAGCGCCCGTTCCGCCAGCTTCTCCAGCGTTTTCGCTACGGCCCGGGAGTGTTCAAGATGGACTGGGCTTTGCGCGAACCGATCCCCTGGAAAGCAAAGGACTGCCGGCAGGCCATCACTATTCACCTCGGCGGCTCACTAGCCGAGATCGTAGCGTCAGAGCGCGCGGCCTCGAACGGCGAGCCGCCCACAAAACCGTTTGTTCTTCTCGCGCAGCCTTCACTGTTCGACTGGACGCGTGCGCCTGCCGGTCAGCACACGGCATGGGCCTACTGTCATGTGCCGAATGGCTGGCGCGGCTCAGCCGTCGAACAGATCGAATCGCAGATCGAACGCTTTGCTCCCGGCTTCCGCGACTGCGTTCTGGCGAGATCTGCGAATGATCCGGCCGCAATGCAGGCCTGGAACAGCAACTTGAACGGCGGTGACATCAACGGCGGTGCGCCGGAAATCGATCAGTTCGCGTTTCGGCCCACCTGGCGTCAATACTCGACGCCGCTCAAAGGCGTTTACTTCTGCTCATCCTCGACGCCGCCGGGCGGCGGCGTGCACGGCATGTGCGGTTATTGGGCGGCGACGTGGGCTCTTGAGTATCTGCGGAAGCGCTGCGGTTAGCGGCCGATGTTGTCGTGCTCGCAGACCATCTTCATATCGAAATCGCCACGGGGTGTTTCGATGTGGCTTGTGATGGTCAGCGTTTCGTGATTTTCCGATAGCTCCCAGCGGTCGGTGATCTGCTCGTTCTCGCCGCTCGCGGTCTTCATGGCCGTTCGAATCACCAGCGCAGATCCATCCCAGAATCCCCGGCTCTCGGCATCGCGACCGTTGATCACGTTCTTTGTAACTGTGCCGTTGGTGAAGTATGAGAGATCGGCGGTGGTCGTTTTGTCGCCGGTGGTCTGCACGGTGTGAACATTCATGGTCTCTCCGCGCTGATCCACCACACGCACGACGATATCGGGCATGTGAAACTTGCCGAAATCGCTCTGGCTTTTCACCATGCGCCAACGGCCGGAGAAGTTGGTGTGCTCGGGCTCGACCTGTCCCGGTGTCTGTTGGGCAGCCATCGCGGCCGCAGCCAAACAAGCGAACAAGGCACAACAGCGCAAGATAGAAGTTCTAAACCTGGAGTGATTCATTTGGACGCGCGCTCATCCGCCACAACCAACAGCTTAAACGTTCCGGGCAGTATTTTTGGTCGCGGGTGCGGTGTGTCGGCGGCCGGCGCAGGCGTTTCGCCAAAATCCGCATCCGACAAGTAAACACTGTGCGTTTTAACATCTACCGCCATGGTCCGCGCTCCGGGCCGCGTTTTCACGTTCTGCAGAACCGTGTACTTGTCGTGATCGTCCTGCCGAATTACGGTTAAGGTTGCGTCGCGGCCATTCGATGCGAACGCCAGCCGCTTCTCCGGATCAAACGCGGCCGCGTCGGTTCCAGCGCCTGTGGGAAGGGTTGTGATCACCTTGCCGTTCTCGTAATCCATTACCACCATGATTTTGTTTTCACAGACGCTGAAGAGGCGCTTACCCACGCGGTCGATCGCGAGGCCGGAAGGCGAGTCGCAGGGCGCCAACGGCCAGCGATCCTTGATCTCAAGCGTTTTTGCGTCGAAGTGGACCAACTCATTCTTATCCTCAATGTTCACGAACACATTGCCTCTGTTATCCGCGGCCGCGAATTCCGGTTTCCCTCCGAGCGGCACAGTTCCGACGACATCACTGGTCTCCGCGGAAATCGCGGTCATATCGTTGCTGCGACCATTGAAGGTGAAAACACGGTTACTGGGCACATCAAACAGGATTGCATCGGGGTTGGAACCCGTCTTTACGGTTCGCAAGGTCGCCAAGGTGCTTAGGTCAAAAATCGTCACCTGGTTATCACGTCCATCACTGATGAAGCCGCGATTCAGGTTATCCGCTACCGCGATTCCGTGTACGCCATTCGTGTTGGGAATCTTTCCGACCAGTTGCTCAGTGTCCAGATTGAGCACATCGACTTCGTTTCCGTGTGAAACGTAAAGGCGACGGTTCGGAGTGTCCGCATAAAGATAGTCCCAGCCGCTATCGCCGGGAATCGGTATGGTTCTCACGAGCTTGTAGGAGACCTCGGCCACAAGCGGGGTTACCAGTAAGAAAGTAACGAGCCATTTCTTTGATCGAAACATGAATATCCTTTGGGTTGAGAACGCTCACGTTATTTTACTGTGACGATCGAGAGTTTCCGGTGCCGGATCATCACAAGTTTCCGCTCGCGAAGTATCGCTTGCTGCGCGAGGCGCTCGCTTCTGATTGGCGTTTTCGCTTCGTACGATCAGAGTCCGCGGCACGTGACGATCTGATTCGCATTCACGGCGAGACGTACGTCGACGAGTTCATCGAAGGGCGTTTATCCCCACAGGCGATGCGGCGCATCGGTTTTCCATGGTCGCCGGAGCTTGTGGCGAGAACGCTCGCGAGCGCGGGCGGAACGCTGCTGGCGACGCAGACCGCTCTGAAGCACGGGTTCGGGCGGTACTCTCGCCGGCGGTACGCATCATGCATTCCGCAACGAGGGAGCAGGATTTTGCGTATTTAACGACATTGCGGTCGCGATCGCCTGGGCGCGAGCAAACGCCCGGCTGCAACGCTGTGCAGTGATCGACCTCGACGTGCACCAAGGCGATGGCACCGCTTCCATTTTTGAGCAGGACTCATCTGTCTTCACACTTTCCATTCACGGCGCCCGAAATTTCCCGTTTCGCAAGCAGCGCAGCGTTTTGGATATTGAACTGCCGGATGGCGCAACAGACCGCGAGTATCTCGGCACACTCGAACAAGCATTACCGCACGTATGGGCGTTCGATCCGCAATTGGTTTTCTTTCAGGCCGGTGTAGACGCGCTGGCGACGGACCGGCTGGGAAGGCTCGCCCTGACGCGCGACGGACTCGCCGAGCGCGATCAGATGGTGATCTCTCAAACACTGCGGGCGCAAAAGCCGCTGGTCATCACGATCGGCGGCGGATACTCGGATCCCATCGAAGAAACAGTTGCCGCACACGCCCAAACTTTCCGCACCGCGGCTGATTTGTTCGCACTCGATTAGTTGCTATACTTCGAAAACCACAGCACAAAATGGCGCTCCACGTGGGATCCGGCGAAGCGAACGTGGCCGATGAAGATCCGCTTGCAGCGCTCCTGCTGCTCCCGGCGGACGCGAGCGAGGAGACCGAGCGCAGTTGGTTCCAAAATACGGTCGGCTGGTTGAAGAACGCGCCGCTGGCATCTCGCCACATCTTGTTGCGTCACCTGTCTACAGGGCTACTCGCCGAACCGGAGTTGCACGATCGCTTTTGCAGGATCTGGCAACGCGGATTTCCCGCGAGAGTTTTCGCCGAAGCCGGGCTGCCTGCGGAGAACTCGCTCTCGAAAGAACTCACTTGGCGTATCAAGCGGCGTTTGTTGCCGCTGGTCGAAGAGGACCTCGATCTTTATCAGACGCTGCAAGCCGCCGAGCTAGCGGACGACGATGCCGGGTGGTTCGAGAACCTCGCAGACGAAGATATTCGCGAGTGGCGCGAAATCCTTCCGCCAAACAAAGAAGCGATTCTCTCCGCTATCAAGCTGCTTGCCGTACGCGGGGCGGCGATGGGACTCGCGCCCGATCTCATGCGGGTGATGCCGTACCGGCATGAGGACGAATCTCCCTTTAGCCAGCTTATGGCTGCCGTCGTCAGTTACGAGCAATCGGATGTTGCGGCTGAGGCCACCAGCAATCTGCATCCGGTCATTCTGCAATGCAAGCTGGCTGCGGGCGTTTCTCATGCGCGGCTCGAGGAGCTCGGTGTTTCCTCTAGCCTGGTGTTTCGTCTGGACCTCGTGATTGCCTATCTCGATCGCATGGAAGAGCTGATGGCGCTCGCTGATGGACGCGAGGACATCCGAAGGTTTGGAGGCACGCTGATCCGCGGATTCACCGAAGAGCGTGGGATTGGCGACGTGTTGCGAAGCAGCGTGAACCGGCTGGCACGGCATGTTGTCGAGTACACGGGCCGCAGCGGCGAACACTACATCGCGATTGCCCGGCCCGAATGGCTGGCCATGGGTTTCGCCGCGATAGGCGGCGGAGCGATCACCGCCTTCACAGCGTTGTTCAAATACATATTCACGTCGATGGACTGGGCGCCGCTGTGGATCGGCATTGCGCACAGCCTGAACTACACCATCAGCTTCGTATTGATGCAGCAGCTCGGATGGCCGCTCGCGTCCAAGATGCCGTCGATGACTGCTTCCGCGCTGGCCGATGCGATGGAACAAGAGACCGGTATGCAAGAGGAAGTACGGCTGATTGCGGCAATCAGCCGCTCGCAGTTTATCGTGACGTTCGGGAACATCTTGGGCGCTGTTCCGATGGCCCTTCTGCTCGACGCGTTTATAACTTTAGGCACTGGTCACGCATTCCTTTCTGAAGATGTGGCGCTGCACGGAGTGGATTCCATGCGCCTGCTGCGATCCTGGACGATTCCGTTTGCAGCTTTGACCGGCGTTTTCCTCTGGATCTCCAGCCTCGCGGCCGGGTGGACAGGAAACTGGGTCACTCTCAACTGTCTGCCGAAAGCAGTGCTGCAGAGCCGGCGATTGGCGCGTTTTACAAGCGAAGCAGTTCGCGCCAGGATTGCGCGATCTCTGGAAAACGACCTGAGCGGGGCCGCGGGTTACGCATGCCTCGGGCTGCTGTTCGGCTTGCTCCCTTTTATTGGCGCCTTCGCGGGTGCGACGATTGAGGTCCGGCACATCACTCTCGCGAGTTCGTCCTTGACTTACGATATTTATTCACTTTTCTGGCATGGCCACGTTCCCTACCTCGATATCCTTTGGGCGCTGCTCGGGCTGGTTGCGACGGGCTTACTCAATTTCAATGTCTCGTTCGCATTGGGCCTCTGGCTGGCGATGCGTGCGAGAAGACTCGACCTGCATGGGCGGCAGACGTTGGCTCGCGCTTTCTGGAGAGAGATGCGAACCAACCCGGCCGCATTCTTCTGGAAGGGATTTCCAGCAGCCGTCGAGGCTGCGCCTATTGCAGTTGACCCGCCCGTGGGTGAAGAACAGCCGCTTGCGTAGAGCGCCGCTCAGCGCACTAATGTGCCTGGCGATGGTTACACAGGCGGCCATCGTAAAGGTGGACACTGCGCCGCAAGCGGAGATCAACTCGTTCGATCCGGACAGCGCGCTGGGAAGTTCGATTGACGTGCTTACCCGCCGCGATATCGATAAGATCTACACGCCGCACATCATTCAGGAATCTCTTTCGGCCGGATGGGGGCCAATCACTTACCGCAATAACTCCGAACTCCGCATGGCGGCCTGGCACTGGAATCCGAATGGCTCCTGGAGCGATGAGGCAAGTAAGAGCGGATATTTCACGGGCAGCACTCAGATCCGAGAGCCGATTCGTTACATTCTCGAGTACGCCCTGCCGCATCGTGGCTTTTCGACCAGCGGCGATCGCCCCGTAAGCGGCCCGAATCTGAGTTACTGGAAGAGCAATCCGTATCTGACCAGTAAGTTCACGGGCGAGAGCGATGAACTTCATCCCCAGTGGGTGGTGATGGACATGAAGACGGAGAAGCCCGTCGACTCTATCCGCATCGGCTGGGAGAATCCGTACGCGAAGAGATATCGAATCGAGTATTGGGTCGGGAAGGACCCGCTCGATTTTGACGGCGGACCGCAGGGGGAATGGAAGACGTTTCCATCTGGCGACATGAAAGACGCATCGGGCGGCAAAGTCAATCTGAAACTTGCGAGCGAGCCCGTGACGACGCGCTATCTGCGCATCTGGATGACAGAATCCTCGAATACCTGTGACGAACACGGTTCGGCGGACATCCGGAACTGTGTCGGCTACGCCATTCGAGATATCGATGTCGGTGCGCCTGACAGCAGCGCGACTTATTGCTCGTCCTCTATTGATCCGTGGCATTCCGCTGCGGATGTCAACGACCGGCAGCCAGCATACCGGTTTCGATTTGTTCTATACCAGCGGCCTGACGAATAGCCTGCCGGCGCTGATTCCGGTAACCATGCTCTACGGCACGCCGGAGGATGCGGCGGCACAGATTTCGTATATCGAAAAACGCGGGTACCCGATTCGCGGAATCGAGATGGGGGAAGAACCCGACGGCAAGCATGCCTTGCCCGAGGACTACGGGACGCTGTACATTCAGTGGGCCGATGCCATTCACAAGATTGACCCCAAGCTGAAGCTCGGCGGACCGGTTTTTGAAGGTGTGAACGAAGATATCCGCGTTTGGCCGGATGCAAAAGGCAGAACGTCGTGGATGGGGCGATTCATCGAGTACCTGAAATCTCACGGCCACCTGCAAGATCTTTCCTTCGTTTCGTTCGAACATTACCCTTTTCAACCGTGCACGATCACCTGGCAAACGCTCTATAAAGAGCCGGAGTTGATGAAGCACATCCTGCAGGTCTGGCGCGATGACGGCGTTCCGGCGGAGGTGCCGCTGATTGTCAGTGAGAGCCATCTGGCCGCTCAATTAACAGGACCGATGAGCACGATCTTCGCGGGCTTTGTGGCTGGCGGATAACATCGGTTCCTTCTTTGAAGGCGGGGGCTCGGCGTTCTTCCATTCGCCGATTCAACCTCAGCCGGTCGCAAAAGGTTGCCTCGGCTGGGCAACCTGGTCCAACTTCGTTACGGATCGCGATTACAACATCACCGGCTACACGTCACTCTATTTCGCTGCCCAGATGATCAATCGTGAATGGGTGCAGCACAACTCAGGCGTGCATCACATGTTTCGCTCATCGGTAGATGTCAAAGACCAGGACGGAAATCAGCTCGTCACCTCATATGCCGTGCACCGGCCGGATGGGAACTGGTCGATCCTGCTGGTCAATCGCGATGAAAACTCGCCTCATTCGGTGAGCGTTGTTTTCGACGGCAATCGATCGTTCGAAGGGCCGGTCCGATCGACGACCTTTGGTAGTGATCAATATGTCTGGCACGATCAGGGCGCCCAGAGTTTCGCCGATCCGGACGGCCCGCTTACAGGAACGACGATAGCAGCAGGCCGAGAGACAACATACACGCTGCCCAAAGCCTCGATTACGGTCTTACGCGGACGGGTAAACGACGCTGTTTCAATCTCTGTAAGCCCAGCCGGCAGGTCCGATGCGAGTCGTCTTTCCCGGCTCGAGCGCTAAAGGCGAGACTGCTCGTAATGATAAGCGAGGCGGAACATGGTCGCTTCATCGAAGTGCTTTGCCAGGATCTGCAATCCGATCGGCAGCCCCTCAGAGGATTCGCCGCAAGGAACAGACATGCATGGCACGCCCGACAGATCACCGGTCAACGTATAGACGTCGGATAAGTACATGGCGAGCGGATCATCTATCTTTTCGCCAATTTTGAAAGCGGGAAACGGAGACACCGGAGCGACCAGCGCATCCACCTGCTCGAACGCCTCTCGAAAGTCCTGCGTGATAAGTGTGCGCACCTGTTGCGCTTTTTTGTAATAGGCCTCGTAATAGCCAGCGCTCAACACATATGTGCCGAGCATGATGCGCCGCTTTACCTCTGTGCCGAAGCCTGCGCCGCGTGTGTTGCGGTACATTTCGGCGAGCGTACCCGCTTCGCTACGGGTGGTGTACCGGACTCCGTCATAGCGCGCCAGGTTTGAGCTTGCCTCGGCCGTCGCGATGATGTAGTAGCACGAAAGCGCGTATTTGGTGTGCGGCAGGCTGACGTCCTGAATTTCACAGCCGAGTTTTTCGAGCTGCTTAATGGCAGCGCCTACGACATCTCCGGTTTCTGAGCTCAAGCCATTGAAGTATTCTTTCGGTAAGCCGATTCGTGTCCCGCGGGGAGGCAGTCGCATCAAGGCCAGGTAATCATCGACGGGCGCAAATGCCGACGTGGCATCCGCATCGTCGCGGCCGGCGATGGTGCGAAGGACAGTTGCGGCATCTTCGACGGTGCGGCCGAATGGCCCAACGTGATCGAGCGAACTGGCGAAAGCGACAAGTCCGTAGCGGGACACGCGCCCATATGTCGGCGTTACGCCGACTACTCCGCAAAAACTGGCCGGCTGGCGAACCGAACCGCCGGTATCGGAGCCGAGCGAAACGACCGCTGTTCCTTGCGCGACCGCGGCTGCCGAACCACCGCTCGATCCGCCGGGTACGCGATCGAGGGATTTCGGGTTGCGGACCGGACCGAATGCGGAATTTTCGTTGGAGGATCCCATGGCGAACTCATCGCAGTTCGTCTTGCCGATGAGCACAGCGCCTTCCTGTTCCAGCCGCTCGACCGCTGTGGCGTCGTAAGGTGGCACGTAATGTTCGAGCATGCGCGAGCCGCAGGTCGTGCGCAGGCCTTTGGTGACGATGACATCTTTCACCGCGACGGGAACGCCGGCCAGTGCGCCCGGGTATTCGTTTCTTGCGATGGCGTGGTCCACCTTCGCGGCAGCGGCCAGCGCGCGCTCCGGTGAAAACGTCAGATAGGCGTTCGTTTTGTGATTCTCCGCTTCGGCATATCTCAGCGCAGCTTGCGCCAGCTCCGTCGCGGAGAACCGCTTGTTGGTAAGCCCTTCCCGTATGGTGTTGATCGTGAGCGAAGCGATATCGTTCGAGAAACCCACTGGCCTGCCTTCCCGTCGTGACCGCGCTCCGTTAGCGCTCGATCACTTTGGGTACTTTATAGTAGCCGCTGCCGCTGGCTGCCGCATTCGCCAGTGCGATCTGGCTGCCGAGCGGCGTGTGCGGAACATCCTCGCGCAGAGTGGCCGTTTCGTCCGCATCGAAGAGCACTTGTGCCATCGGCTGCACGTCGGATGTATCCAGTTCGTTCAACTGCTCAATGTGAGTGAGGATCTGGCCCAGATCGTGCGACATGCGGCCTACCTCATCATTAGAGAGCCGCAGGTTCGCCAGATCAGCGACGTAGCGGACTTCATCATCGGTCAGTTTCAAGCGGTGGCCTTCTTGCGCGACAGTTGATATACCTTCTTTAGCACAGGGTCCTGAATCGCATCGGCTTCATCGGCCAATGCCGGCTGCGCAGCGCAGGTGCTGTCGCGGGCCTCGGCGCGCATGGCCTGGCGGCGGGGAATCGCGACGCGGAATTCTATATCCTGAATCGCATCGCAACCCATGACTGCATGGAGGCGAGCCACTATTTGGCCGGTCAGCCGATGCAATTGCTTTTGCCACATGGCGTCTTCCACTTCCACCACGAGCGTGGTCCGAACCAGCTTCACCCGTGACGTATGGGCGGTAATCGCCTTGCCTACCGCGCTTGGCCACACGGCGCGCGCGATATCGTCGTCGCTGAAGAGCTTCGTCGAGAACCTGTTTTTCTTGATTAGCCGGGCAGCGCGTTCCATAAGCAAACGATCCTGATCTCGAGGACGGCACTGGGGGAGGGAAGCGAACGCCAGTTTAGCACGCCCTCGAAACGAGATGCTGACTTTCGTTCGCGACTTTCGTTCGCAGCGTAATACCATCGGTCCATGAGCAAGGCAGCCGCTTCGTTACCCGCGCCTTTCGTGTGTATCATGCTCGCTCTTATGCTTCAGCCGGCAATTGCGATGGCCCAGCCGGGCAATGCTGAAGTCGATGTTCACGAAAATGTTCGTTATGGCGTTGCCGACGGTATCGATTTGCATCTTGACGTCTACGAACCAAGCTCAACGGAAGCCGGCGTCCGCCCGGCCGTAGTGCTCATTCATGGCGGCGGCTGGGACAGTCTCGATAAGAGCACGATGCGCGGCATGGGGCAGTTTCTTGCGCGTTATGGATACGTCGCGTTCTCAGTCGATTACCGGCTCTTCCAGCACGGCGCCAACCGCTGGCCCGCGCAATTGGATGACGTGCAGCGCGCGGTCCGCTGGATAAGGGCGAACGCCGCCACTTATCACATCGACCCCGAGCGCATCGGCGCGTTCGGGCACTCGGCCGGCGCCCAGTTGGCGGCCCTGCTCGGCATGGAAGACACGCGCGACAATTCGGACGCTGCACTCGCAAAGTTTTCGAGCAAAGTGCAGGCCGTCGTCGATGCCAGCGGCCCAACGGACTTCACCCAAGATCATGATTCCGATGGCGACCAATTTCTTGCTGATTTCCTTGGAGCGAGTTATGCGAAAGACCCAGACGCCTGGCGGGAAGCCTCCCCCGCTTTTCATGTTTCGAAAGGCGATGCGCCGTTCCTGATTATTCACGGGACCCAAGATGAGAACGTTCCCATTGCGCAGGCACAGGAGCTTTTCGAAAAGCTGCAGGCTGCCGGTGTGCCTGTTTCTTTCGTGAAATTGAATGACGGACACACGTTTCACACGCCTGAAGCCCACCGGCAACTCGCGATCGAGACACTCCGATTTTTTAATCGCTACCTGCTTGTGACGCAATGAAAGAGGCGAACCGTAGATTCCAGCTACCAGACGAGAGCTGAAATTTAATTCGCGCTGCCGAGCTCCGTGCGAATTGCATCCGCAATGCGGCCCGTCCAACGGTCCACAGCTTCATCTGATTCCGCTTCGATCATCACGCGCGCCAGCGGCTCGGTTCCGGAGAAGCGCACCACAACGCGGCCGCTGCCGTCGAATTCGCGCTCGGCTGCTTCTATTTCGGCTTGCACGGAAGCCAGTTCCGCCAAAGGACGCTTGTGCTTTACTTTGACGTTCACTAGTTTCTGGGGAAACCGCTTCACATCCGCAGCCAGGCTGTCGAGTGTGCGCCCGGAATCCCGTACGATTTCAAGCACGCGCAAAGCAGTCAGCAAACCGTCGCCGGTGGTTGCGTATTCAGAAAAGATGACGTGACCCGACTGCTCGCCCCCGAGTACCGCACCACGCCGCAGCATCTCCTCGAGCACATATTTATCCCCGACCGGAGTTCGCAGCATGATAATGCCATGCATCTCAAAGGCTTTCTGCAGCCCGAGGTTCGACATCACGGTTGCCACTACGAGATCACCTGCCAGCCGGCCGGCGCGCTTCAAAGAAGAGCCTGCGAGGAAGAGTACGGCGTCGCCATCTACCACTTTTCCGCTTGGCGAAACGAACAACGCACGATCCGCATCGCCGTCGAACGCGATTCCGAGGTCCGCGCCGAATTCGACTACGCGCGACTGTAACGTCTCGAGATAGAGCGAACCACAGTTGAGATTGATATTACGGCCGTCGGGAGTGACTCCGAGCCAATCCACCTGAGCGCCTAAGCGCGGGAACAGGTGCGGAGCAATTTGCGTCGCCGAGCCGTTCGCGCAGTCGATCACCAGGCGCAAATGGAATTCGCCTTCGACGGTCCCGGCCAGGTAATCGGCATAGAGATTATCGAGCGATGGGTCCACTGTCAGCGAAACTGCCGTGGCGTCTTCGCCTCGCGAGAGCCACTCACCCATCAACTGCTCCAGCTCGATTTCGATTTCGTCGGGCAGCTTGTAACCGGAGTGGCTGATGACCTTCAGCCCGTTGTCGTGATATGGATTGTGCGACGCGGAGATCATCACTCCCGCGATGAAGTTTCCGGTCCGAGTGAGGTATGCCACACCGGGAGTGGTGATCACTCCCGCGAAGCGGGCGCGCACACCGGCACGCTGCAGCCCGCCCGCGACGTGTTCGGCCAGCCAGGTGCCGCTCTCGCGTGTGTCCATTCCGATCAGAATTTCGGGCGATTCCTCGTTTCGTCCGATTTCCTGCTGCGCCCATTTCCCGAGCGCGACCCCGAGGGCGTGCGCTGTTCTGCGGTCAAGCGGCGGCTCGCCGGCGACGCCGCGTATGCCGTCCGTTCCGAAAAGCTCTCTGGAGAGCGTTGCTGGTTGCAAGATAGGTCTCGTAATTCTCTATAGTAGCGGCTTAAGAGAGTTTACGAGAATCGAAGTTCGGGGGCGATTACTCCTCCAGGCTGCGGGATTTCACCAACCCTGAAAGCCGGGCGATGAACTCATCCAGGCCCACCGCGCCCTGATCGCCGTGTTTGCGGTTGCGGACGGAAACTTGCCCGGCCTGCGCTTCACGATCTCCCATGACCAGCATGAACGGAATCTTCTGCAGTTGCGCTTCGCGAATTTTCAGGTTGACTTTCTCGTTGCGGTCATCGAGTTCCACGCGAAAACCGAGGTCGAAAAGCCGCTGATACACCTGTTTGGCGTATTCCGTCTGGCGATCCGTGATGGGCAGCACGACCGCCTGCACAGGCGCGAGCCAAACCGGAAACGCACCGGCATAATGCTCGATCAGGATGCCGAAGAAGCGTTCAATCGACCCATACAGCGCGCGATGCACCATCAGCGGCTGATGCGATTTGCCGTCCTCGGCGATGTATTCCAGACCGAAACGGCGCGGCAGCGTGAAGTCGAATTGCACGGTCGAAAGCTGCCACAAACGGCCGATCGCATCCACCAGCTTGACATCGATCTTCGGCCCGTAGAACGCGGCTTCATCGGGCGAAACCTTGACCTTCATATTCGAGCCGGTCCGTCGCGCGATTCAGCGCCTTTTCGCGCAAGCTCCCACTGTTCGGGCGTGCCATCGTATTTGCCGCTCGCGCCGCCGTCCCAAGTGGATAGCTCCGCCTCGTATTCCGTGAATCCGAAGGTCTTCAGCGTGTCGATCGCGAACTGCAGGCAGTTCGACGACTCTCGTCTTCGATCTGTTCCGGAGTGCAGAAAATATGCGCGTCATCCTGCGTGAATCCGCGCACGCGCAGCAGGCCGTGCATCACGCCCGAACGCTCGTACCGGTACACCGTCCCCAGTTCGCCCAAACGCACCGGCAGATCGCGATAGCTGCGCAGCCGGTCGCGATAGATCAGGATGTGGAACGGGCAGTTCATCGGCTTCAGCTGGTACTCGGCATCGTCCAGCTCCATCCGCTTGAACATGTTTTCCGAGTAAAAGTTGTAATGGCCGGAGGTCTTCCACAGATCGCTGCGCGCCACATGCGGCGTGTACACAAGCGAATAGCCGCGCTTGATGTACTCTTCGCGCATCCAGTCTTCGAGTAACCTTCCGAATGGTGCCGCCTTTCGGATGAAAGAAGATCAGGCCGGGGCCGGCGAGTTCCTGGATACTGAACAGGTCCAGCTCCTGCCCGAGCTTCCGGTGGTCGCGCTTCTTCGCTTCTTCGAGCCGGTTGCAGATACTCATCGAGCTCTTTCTTGGTGAAGAAAGCCGTGCCGTAGATGCGCTGCAGCTGCGGGTTGTTCTCGTCGCCTTTCCAATACGCGCCGGCGATCGAAAGCAGTTTGAAGGCTTTCAGCTTTTCCGTCGAGGGCACATGCGGGCCGCGGCAGAAATCAATGAAATTCGGGCCCAGCGTGTATTCCGAGAAGACGTCGCCCGCGCGCTCCTCGATCAGCTCGCGCTTCATCCAGTCGTCACTGATATTTCTCCAGGCCCTCCGGCCTTGGGCGTCAGCTTGCGCTCGAATGGCAGGTTGCGTGCCTGCAATTCGCGCATGCGCTGCTTCGATTTTTTCCAGATCTTCCGGCGTGAATTTCGCATCGCGCTGAAAATCGTAATAGAAGCCGGTATCGGTCGGCGGACCGATGCCGAGCTTGCGTTTCGGGAAAAAGTTCCAGCACGGCCGCCGCGAGCAGGTGCGCAGTCGAGTGCCGGTACACCTGCAGTGCTTCCGGATTCTTAGGTGTGAGAATTTCGAGCTTGGCGTCGTTTTCGAGCGGCCGCGTCAGGTCGAACAGCTCTCCATTCACGCGCGCCACAATGGCATCGGCGGCCAGGCGTGGGCTGATCGACTTTGCGATCTCGATGGGGCGCGTCCCGGCGCCACGGTCTGCTGGCTGCCGTCGGGCAGAGTAATGGTCAAACTGCTCATACTGTAAGGGGTAATTTCGAGCGTAGCAGACCATTTGCCCAGCCACGCCAAGCTGCGATGAGGACATTTTCTTAACCTGCAGAAGGCGTGCTGAAAACGTCCCGATTGCTAGACTGGGAGGTACTCTCGCGTGAGCACCACGTCCGCAACACCTGTCTTTGACGAATCCGCGCTTGTAGTACGTGCAAAAGCCGGCGACCCGTCTGCGTTTTCCGATCTTGTGAATCATTATGAGCGGCGTGTGTTCCGGATGGCCAAGCAGATCACGCAGAACGACGACGATGCCGCCGATGTTCTGCAGGAAACCTTCTTAAAAGCGTACACACACCTGGATGACTTCCAGGGGAATTCGAAGTTTTATACCTGGCTCGTCCGAATTGCGGTCAACGAGGCGCTCATGAAGCTTCGTAAGCGCCGCTCCGACCGCACTGTACCGCTCGATGAACCCATCGATACCGGCGAAGACGAGGTTGCGCGGGAGATTGCCGTTTGGGACCAAAACCCCGAGGACAGCTACTCACGCGAAGAGTTGGGGCGTATCCTGGATGAGGCGATACAAAGTTTGAAGCCAGCATACCGAACCGTTTTCATCTTGAGAGACATCGAAGAAATGTCAATAGAGGAGACGGCAGAGGCGTTGGGATTATCGATTTCAGCGGTGAAAAGCCGCCTTTTCCGGGCACGGCTGCAGCTTCGCGAGAAGCTGACCCGGCAATTCAAGAGAAAGGGGGATGACGCGTTTGCTTACCTGTAAGCAGTTTCTGCAGGAGCTGAACGACTACCTCGACGAGACCCTTGACCCCAAACTGCGAGCTGAACTGCAAAGACACGTGGACGAGTGCCCTAATTGCTGGGTCGTATGCGATACAACTCAAAAAACGTTAAGAGTTTTTAAGGGAATGGAGCCACAGGCAATTCCCTCCGACATCCACTCGCGTTTAATGGCGGCTCTCGAGAAGCGAATCAAGCAAGACCCTAGAGGGTTTTGCCGAGGTAAGTCGGAGGTCTAATAGGTTCCCGCCCTATCAGCTCTTCAGCGAACGTTTTCAACCCACCCTATTCTTCAGTTCCCGCCACCGGAACCAGTTGTCCTTCCCGAATGTAATAGTCGCTACCGCGCCAACGTACGCTTCGTCTGGTGAAACTGGCGACCCAGAGCACGAAGGCGATGGCGTCCCATAAAGGAATTAGCAGACTTTGCTTCCAAATGGAAGGTTGTTTGAAGCCGTAGCTTCCGATTATAGTCGTGAGCGCGATTCGAAGGGCGAGGTAGAGGCCGAGGTACGCTGTGGCAATTCCCACGGAAGGTGCGAGCACGGCCGCTAGCACGGACCAGAAGATTCCGTGCGTGAGCAGCAGACCGAGATGGCCTGCGGGACGCATGTGCCGCATCACAACCAGCCAGCGCAGGCGCTTCTGGAATAACTCGCCGAGCGAGCCGAAATCGGCCACTGTGTTGAGGGTGTAATCCAGCAGCTCGACCCGGTATCCTTGTTCGGCGATGAGGCGGCCAATCAGCAGATCATCGCCCGGGCGATTTTCTATTGCCTCGTATCCGCCGAAGCGCGCAAGCTGCGAACGGGTTGTCGCGATGGTAGGGCCAATCGCGAATTTCACTCCGTCGAGCTGTTTCGCAACGAAGATACCCGCGTAGAAATCGGATAGCATTCCGATCGATTGAAGCCTATCGGCAAAGGTTTTCTCACCCACTGACACATACGGCAGAGTGGCGGCGCCTACCTCGGGATTGGCCAGCGGCGCAACCACGGACTTCAAATAATCAGGTCGCGCGCGTACATCGCTATCGCTGATCACCAGGATTTCATGCTGAGCTTCATTGACGAGCCGCGCGAGCTTTGCGGCCTTGTCATTGGCTGCGATGCGCCCCGAACCAAAAAACACGCGAATCGTGCGCTCCGGAAAATCCCGCTTCAAGCGCTCGATTGCTTCGAGTACCGAAGCATCATCAGCGTCGACGCAAAACAAAAGCTCATAGTCCGGATAGTCCTGCCGGCAAAAGCTGGCGAAATTTTCATAGGTGTCTTCGTCCGCGCCCCGAACCGGCTTCAGATTGCTTACGGGCGGGGTGAAAGTGCCGGTCTGCGCGGGCCGCCGCCGTGCTTCGACAAAGAACCTCCACGAGCTGTAGATGGCGAGGACGTAATAGATGAAGGGGATGGCCGCAATTGCAAGCAAGATCAAGATCATAATGTCGGGAAAATTTCACATTCGTCCGCAGAGGCGCGCTACCCCACCTTCAGCCTGCCGTAAAGACGAATGCTAAGTAGAACTGTTATCCTTTACTTAAGTACGCGAGTAATGTTCGATAGCTTTGGGCTCGGCTCGTCGGCTCCGTACGTCCGCGACTCAAGCCCGCACTCGGTTATACCATCTAGTCTACTTTGTTCGACTTAGAAGCCGGCGAATGCGCTGGCTGCAATTGCTACAATCGTATACAAACAGCGGGTCTTACACGAAAGTCCTACTTCCCGATTCTGCTTCGCCCGAATCAAGGAGTTGGCCCGGTCCTATACGGTGCGAGCTGCATCGAACTAATTGAAACGAAATGGCAAACGACACGTCTGAGGCAGGAGGGCCAAGCGCTTGTGCGGCATAGCCGGGTTTACGCATCTTAATTCTGCGCCAGCACCGGGCCGAATCCAGGCTGCCGTCAGAACTTTGGTGCACCGCGGGCCTGACCAGCAAGGTGTTTACGAATCCTCACTTGTTTCGTTAGGCGCGGCACGTCTGAAGATTCTGGATCTGCAGGCGGGCGATCAACCCATCACTTCAGCAGACGGTGATTTCGTCATCGCCTTCAATGGCGAAATTTACAACCACGAGGAACTGCGCTCAGAGCTCGAATCGCTCGGGTACCGGTTCAAGACTCATACGGATACCGAGACTGTTCTGGTTGCGTTTCAGGAATGGGACACCGATTGTTTCGAGAAGCTGCGCGGTATGTTTGCCGTTGCACTTTGGACCGAATCCTCACGCAGACTGGTGCTCGCGCGCGACCGCATGGGCATCAAACCGCTATACATTTCGTTCCGGCGCGACGATTTGTATTTCGGGTCGGAGCTGAAGGCGCTTTTCGTTCATCCTGAGATCGACCGCTATATCTCTGCCTCCGGTCTCGATTGCTTCCTGACGCTTAATTACGTTCCGAGTCCGTGGACGCTGGTGCAGGATATCGAAAAGCTTTCACCCGGGCACTGGCTGGAGTGGCGCGCCGGAAAGGTGCGGTCGGAAGCCTACTGGCGATTGCCGTTCGAAGCGCCGAAGAAGCGCAGTCTGGAATCGGCGAAAGAAGAGCTCGATGAGCTCCTGGATTCCTCCGTTCGCGAGCATCTTCTCTCCGACGTTCCGGTAGGACTCTGGCTCAGCGGCGGTCTTGATTCCTCGACTGTGTTGCATTACGCATCGCAGGTCAAGCCGCTGAGAACGTTTTCGATTTCGTTCAATGGGCGCAGCTTTGACGAAGCGAATTACATCCGTGAAGTTGCTTCCGCGTACGGCACCCGGCATGAACAGTTCGATCTCAACCCAGCTTCCGACCTTCCGAGTGCAATCGAGCAGTTCGCGGATTATTTCGATGAGCCGAATGCCGATGGCGGCGCGCTGCCGGTGTGGTTCCTTTCCAAACTGACAAAGGGCAGCGTAACGGTTGCGCTCAGCGGTGAAGGCGCTGATGAGATTTTCGGCGGCTATCTCACGTACCGGGCGGACAGCCTGGCGCGTATCGCACGCAAAGCGCCGCGGCTTGCGCTTCGTTTTGCACGCTCGGCGTCAAAACTCCTTCCTGTCTCTGACGACAAGATCAGCTTCGAGTACAAGCTCAAGCGTTTCCTTGCCGGCAGCCTGCTGAATCCCGCTCGCGCACACGTCTATTGGAATGGAACTTTCTCGGATCGCGAAAAGCGCTCGCTGCTGGCCAGCCGCTTGCCCGGAACTGTCGATCGTATGTTGGCCGATCTGGCGCGCCACGGCGACCGGTTAGGCGCCTATCTGTGGTTTGATCAAAAATTCTTTTTGCCGGATGACATTCTGATGAAGGTGGACAGAATGAGCATGGCTCATTCGATTGAAGTTCGGCCGCCTTTTCTCGATCACCGGCTGGTTGACTTTGCGGCGTCCCTGCCGCCCTCTTTCAAAGTGCGTGGATCCCGGCAGAAGTTTCTGCTCAAGGAACTGATGAAGGATAAGCTGCCGCCCTCCGTTACGCAGCGCAAGAAAATCGGCCTCGATTTTCCCGCGCACGACTGGCTGCGCGGGCCTCTACGCAATTTGCTGTTTGATACGTTCGCCGCTGCCGAATCGGACTACTCCGGCTTTTTCAATTTCGACGCCATTGGCGATTGCCTTCAGAATCACCTCAGCCGTCGCGTCAACCTCGGATATCACTTATGGGGCTTGATGATTCTGTTTCTCTGGATGAAGAGATGGCGTATTCAGATGGCGGCCGAACCCGATCAAACCTGGGCGGCTTCCGAGCAAATTCTTACGTCTATCTAGCCGTTGCGGTCATTGCCGCGGCCATTTATCTCGGCTGCATCTGGTCTCCTCCCTGGTTGCAGGACGACGTTGATGCGGTGCAGGCTCAGATTGCCCGCAACATGCTTGCCTCCGGTGATTGGGTTACGGCGCATCTCGACGGCATTCCCTACATGGAGAAGGCGCCGCTGATCTATTGGCTGATTGCTTTCAGCTACAAGATCTTCGGCTTTACTGACTGGGCCGCCAGAATTCCCGTTGCGCTCTCATCTGTGGCCCTCGGTCTCGTTATGGCCGCGTTCGGCATTTGGGCATTCGGCCGGCGAGCCGGTTTCTACGTGGGGCTTTGCATGTCCACCTGCGTCGGGCTGTTCCTTTTTACTCGTATCCAGATTCCGGACGTGATGCAGGCGTTGACCATCGCACTCGCGCTCTGGGGCTTTCTGCGCGCCATCGATCCCGAAGAGCCGCGTCCCCAGTTCTGGGCCTACGTGCTCGCAGCCAGCATGGGGGTGGGGCTGCTGCTGAAGAGCCTAATTGGCGTGGTGTTTCCAGTCGGGACCGGTCTCGTCTATTTGCTTTTCACCGGACAACTGCGGTCGCGCGAGACTTGGCGCCGTCTCCGACCGTTCAGCGGAGCTTTGATTATTCTGGCGATCGCCGCGCCCTGGCACGTCCTCGCCACTCTTCGCAACCCGCCGTATTTCGATTTCACGATGAGCAGTGTTCCCGGCCAGTACCACGGGTTCTTCTGGTTTTTCTTTATCAATGAGCAGCTGCTGCGCTTCCTGAACTTGCGCTATCCGCACGATTACAACACTGTTCCGCGCCTGTATTTCTGGCTGTTCCATATGGTCTGGCTGTTTCCCTGGAGCGTCTATTTGCTTGCCGTGTTTAAGCTCAAGTTCCGGGGAACGGATCGGGCAGCAAGAACCAGACTGCTCGCGGCCTGCTGGATCGGCGTAGTGCTGGTGTTCTTCACCTTTTCGACGACGCAGGAGTATTACTCGATGCCGTGTTATCCGGCTTTCGCGCTGCTGCTCGGATCGGCGATGGCCATTGACAGTGTGTGGGTGCGGCGTGGAACGCGCGTGCTGGCCGGGATTGTTGCGGTATGCGGACTAGCGGCTTTGGCATTGTGGTTTGCCGTTCGCAACACGCCGACTCCGGGCGATATTTCCGTTGCGCTCAGCAGCCACCCGAGCGCTTACACTCTTTCGCTTGGGCACATCGAGGATCTGACGATTTCTGCTTTTGCCTATCTCCGTTTCCCGCTGTTGTTAGCGGCGATCGCATTTTTGATCGGTGCTTTCGGGAATTTTCACCTGCTTGGACGGAAGGCGTTCCTCGCTTCAGCGCTAATGATGATCCTCTTTTTTCACGCAGCGCGGCTGGCACTGATCGTCTTTGATCCATTCCTGTCTTCACACGCTATCGCCGAAGCGTACTTACATTCTCCGCAAGGAGAGCTCATCATCGACCGCCATTATTACGATTTTTCCTCCGTTTTCTTTTACACGAACCGGCCGGCGCTTCTGCTGAATGGCCGCTTTCTGAATCTCGTGTATGGCTCGTACGCTCCCGGAGCTCCAAACGTATTCATCAACGATGCGCAATGGAAGGGCTTATGGCTGAGCCCGCAGCGTTACTACCTGGCGGCGAAGGAGAGCGCGCTTCCGCGCCTGCGCGCTCTGGTCGGAGATGAGCGGCTAAACCAGATTACGGCCAGCGGTGGAAAAGTGCTGCTCACGAATCAGAAGCTCGAACTAACTGCTTCGAATCCCTGATCTCGAATAATCGCCGAAATTAGTTGTGGTTGCCGCTGTCGGCGGCCATCGCGAGCTCGGCGGGTGACGCGGCGGCTGTGGACCTGCGTCTCTCATTTCGCGCATTCCGCCAGTTCACTTGCGGCATAAAGTTCGCCTGGTCCACCCGGTCGCGATAGCGAAGCGCGATGTTCATGAGCGAATCGAGCAGCGACTCCGAAAGGAAATGCGGCTTTAGTCCCAGATCGATGAGCTTCGAGTGCTTCGCGTTGTAGTAGTGCTGCTCCTGTTCCACGCGCGGCGTGGGCATCTGCTGAATCTCGACCGTGCGGCCCAGCTTCGCCGCCGCGGTCTGCACCATATTGGCGATCTCGAGTACGGAAAACTGTTCGGTGAATTGATTGAACACCCGGCACTCGCCGCGGGCCGCCGGATTGAGGCATGCGATCTCAATGCAACGCACGGTATCACGAATGTCGAGACAGCCTCTGGTCTGGCCGCCCTTTCCGTACACCGTGAGCGGATGACCGACGGCCGCCTGAATACAGAACCGGTTGAGGACTGTACCGAAGATCTCGTCATAGTCGAAGCGGTTGATCAGCGCTTCGTCGAGCTCGATCTCATCCGTTACCGTTCCGTACACCACGCCCTGATTTAAGTCAGTCGCACGCAGACCCCAGATCCGGCACGCAAACATCATGTTGTGGCTGTCATGCACCTTCGAGAGGTGATAGAAGGATCCGGGCTGCTTCGGGAAAGGAACAACGTCTTTGCGCCCGTTGTGCTCGATCGCAATGTAGCCCTCTTCGATATCGATGTTGGGTGTTCCATACTCGCCCATCGTGCCCAGTTTCACCAGGTGACAGTCCGGGCAGATTTCACGCATGGCAAAGAGCAGATTCAACGTGCCGACAACGTTATTCACCTGCGTAAAAACAGCATGCTCGCGATCGATCATCGAGTATGGAGCAGCGCGCTGTTCGGCGAAATGTACTACTGCTTCGGGCTCAAAGGAGCGGAGCGTAGACGCGAGAAAGTCGTAGTTGGTAACATCGCCAACGAAAACATCGATCATGTTGCCGGTGAGCTGCTGCCAGGCGGTGATCCGCTCCGTCATGGGCCGGATAGGAGTGAGCGTCTGGACTCCGAGCTGATAATCCCACAGCCGGCGCGCGTAGTTATCGACAATGCTGACCTGGTGTCCTCTTGCCGAAAGATATAACGCTGTAGCCCATCCGCAATAACCATCCCCACCGAGCACACTGATTTTCATTTGGTATTCTCACTAACTCCTGTTTTGTTTTGCTGTTAACGAAATGCCCGGCTGCGGTAAGCAGGGTATCTGACAGGTTTCTCCAAAGCGTCCTGCTGTGGCCGCGACGTATCGGATGTTACCGGCGACCGGCAGCTGATGCGTTCGCGCCACCAAGCGTCTCCGCATATCATAGCAGTGGGTGAGAGCGCATCTTTCCCGTCTCTTTGTTGATGCCGGGCAATTCAGGACGGTTACTAACGGGGAGTTTGGAGCTCAGCTTTCTGAAGAGATCGTGGGGAAGGTGCTCGACATGTGGTCGTGCCATGTCAGGCTGTCTTCATCGACTAGCGCCCAGACTAAGCCGACACCGGCAGCCAGGAAACTGACGAAGCTCGCGAAGAAGCGCAGATAGCGGCGCTGCCGCGAGGGCGGGTTGCCGTCAAAGTCCACCAGGCAAAGGCCGGTAGACTGCATTCCTATGCTGTCGCGTCCTGCGAATGTCCAAAGAAATTTATAGAAAACCGGGATTGTGATGAACGCAGCGGCCAAAAATGGCAGAACATGTCGATCCGTCGAGAAACCTCCGCCCTCGAAGAAATACAAAGCCAGTCCTACCAGGCAGCCCAGCATGATCAGCATGCCGTCAATCAAAGCGGCCCGCGCGCGCAGGGCAGCCGGTGCCACGGGAGCATCACAAATGATGTGCGCTTGTGGCTGGCTGGGGACCTCCTGCTGCCCTAGAAAATCGAAGCGGCGCTGATCGAGCGACTTGGTACGTTTGGTTTTGGCGTGCCGGATCTCTACTTTGCCATGCCGTAGCGGCTCCGGCCGTACCATATCGGCAGCGCGTGTGCGGATCGCTTCGCGTTCGGCCGCAGAAGTCAGCGAATCGAACGGAATTACACGCCGTTCTGCCGGCCCAGAGGAAAATAAAATTTGCTGGCCTGGTGTCTGTTGGCTTGCTTGCGGCGCCGCTGATGCGGAGGGCTGTGATTCTTCGACCGTGTCAAAGTCGTACGCAGGAGCGGTCGCTGTGGCGGCGATCGGATATGTTTCCGGAGAGATCCGTGCAGGAGTCGCGCGGACCCTTCTGCCGCAACGTCGGCAGCGGTGGTCGTCGTCTAAAACCCAAGTCTGACAATGCTGGCACGTCATTTGACGCTATTTGCGATCATGTCATCGCCCATGAAGAGGAGCTTGCTCCCTTCCGGCGGCGCATGCTACGGTTTTCGGTTGACCTCTTGTCCCGCTTCGCAAGATCCTCCAGTCTCTCTATCTACCAGAAAATGTAATCCTTGTCTAGAACATTTCTCAGGCAAGTTGTTCTTTTTGCTGCTTACACTCGTTTTTGTACAGGCTCGAGTCGCTTGCGCGCAGGCCGCCTCCCACCCGGCGAAGGCCGATCTTCCTCGCAACGATGAGATTCGCCTCTCATCCGTGACCCAGGATTCGAAACCGCCATGGCGCTATCTGAAGGGAACGGCGAAGGTAGAGACCTCGGAGATGGCCATTTCAGCGGATGAGATCGATTACAACTCCGATACGCAATGGACATATGCAAAAGGCCATGTGCATATGGAGATGTTCTCGACCGGCGACAAGCTGAACGCCGAGCACGGCGAATACAACCTGAAAACCGAGGAAGGAAAGTTCTACGCCGTCGACGGCACGGCGCCCGCCAAGATCATCTCAAGCCCGGCCGTTCTCTCTACCACCAATCCGTTCTACTTCAAAGCCGATTGGGCCGAGCGCATCAAGACCCGCTATATCCTGCACAAGGCTTTCGTAACGGATTGCAAGTATCCGAAACCGTGGTGGACCTTCGAAGCTCCCGTTTTCGATGTGATCCCGGGTGACCGCGCCATCGGCAAGCACACCCTGTTTCGCCTCAGGCGGGTTCCGATTCTTTACTTGCCGTATTTCAAACGGCCGCTCGGCAGAAACCCGCGTCAAAGCGGCTTCCTGACGCCGAATTTCGGACACAGCTCGGTTTTCGGCTACATCTACGGCCTTGGCTATTACTGGGCCATCAATCGCAGCTACGATATGACGGGCGTGGCTCAGTACTTTACTGCCCGCGGCCCGGCGTTTTCGTACGATTTTCGAGGCAAGCCGAACGACGTTACAGACTTCAATTTCAGCCTTTACAAAGTGGACGATCAGCAGGGAGCGCCCGGATCACACCAGAACCAGGGCGGCACCGAGTTCTCGTTAACCGCTCGAACGCAGATCTTCGGGTTCAACGGCCGCCTCGATTGGAACTACCTCAGCTCGTTCCTGTTCCGGCAGGCGTTCTCATACTCGTTTTACTCGGCTGTGTACAGCCAAATCAGTTCCATCGGGTATCTGCAGCGGCGTTTCGATGACGATCGCTATTCGCTGAACATCGTGTTCTCGCGCGACCAGTTGTTTGAGAGCGCGACCCCTTTGAACCAGACGCCGGATCAGGTGATCGTGCAGAAGCTGCCCTCCATCGAATTCTCCGGCCGTGATCAGCAGATCGCCGGCGGGCCAGTTCCGTTGTGGTTTTCTTTCTCTTCGAGCGTCGGTATGCTGGATCGCAGCCAGCCGACCGGGTACGTGCCCGAAGCCGGAGGAGTCCCGAGCGCGGTCTTTTCGTCCGGGCCGGTCGGCCGGCTCAATCTAGAACCTCGCGTCTCAACAGCGTTCAGCTTTGCCGGCTTTTCGTTAAGCCCTGCCGTTACGTTCGGCAACACGGATTACACCAATTCCTTCTCGGAGAACAGCACGATATTCATACCGGGATCTTGCGGCAATTTTGTCTCGTGTTCCCCGAACAGCATCAGTACCGTCGCGCTAGCCAAGACGGCATATTTCCGCAACGACGCCGATGTGACGTTCGATTTCAGACTCCCCGCCATCGAGCGGGTTTATCAGCCGCCGAAATGGCTGCATCTCGGCCAGAAACTCAAACACGTCGCCGAAATCGAGGCCGAGTACGAATACGTCACCGGCATCAACGCTTTCCAAAAAATTATCCAGTTCGATGAGACAGATATTCTGTCGAATACCAACCAGCTCACGTATTACTTGACGAACCGGCTCTACCGCAAAGATAAAAACGGTAATGTAGATGAGATTCTGACCTGGCGCGTCGGTCAGGCGCAGTACTTCGACCCGACATTCGGCGGCGCCGTACTTCCGAATACGCGCAACGTGATATGGGCGTCCGAAGAGCTGACTGCGTTCCCGTTTCTGACCGGCCCCGGTCGTATTCGCCCGTTGTTTCGAGCCTGCAGCTCAATCCTTTTCCGTTCTTATCCATTAACTGGCGAGCCGATTATGACCCCTTTTACAATCGCCTTGTGAATAACTCATACGGCGTGAGTCTTCATTACGGAAAATATTCGGCGAGCGTGGGCGATAACTCGATCAACACGAGTCCGATGCTGTTGCCTAAGGCAAACCAGATCACCTTTGGCGGGGGTTACGGCAACGCGAACCGGAGAGGCTGGAACGCTGCGGCGCTTATGACTTACGACGAGCTCGCGCACCGGCCTCTGTATGAGTTCATTCAGGGCTCTTACAACACGGATTGCTGCGGATTCAGCTTTCAGCTCCGGCGTATAAATGTCGGTATCCGCAACGAGCTGCAATATCTGTTCTCGTTTTCAGTCGCAAATATCGGCAGCTTCGGCAGCTTGCAACGCCAGGAACGGATTCAATAGCGGGAAAGCTTATTCCGGCTGCTGCTCTTCGAATGCTTGATCGAGTAGCAGCATAAAGTCACGCGCCTTGTGATCGATGTTCTCGCGCAATGAGGCGAGTTCCTGTTCGGCGGCGCGCAGGCGGTCGGCGAGATGCAGACAGGCCAGCACGGCCGTCCGGGTCGCGTCGAGATTGCCCGCGCGGCGCGCGATCGATGACATCAGCTCATCCACCTCTTGCGCCAGCTTTTCGGTGTCGGCCGGATCGCCCGAAGTGGAGACCGAATAGGATTGGTTGAAAATCGTGACCCGGACAACTTGTTTCGGCCCGTCCGGTGTATGCATGAAAGCCTCGCTCAGCTCGCGCTCAGCAAATCGAGTTGATCAAGCAGCTTTTCGATCCGCGTTTTTACCTGTTTACGCTCACCACGCATTTGTTCCACTTCCTGAGACAACTGCGAAACGCGCTTTTCGAGTTCACTGTTCTCCTTCTGGAACTCTGTCGAGAGAGCTTGGCTTTGTTCCAGCTCCGCACGCGCTGCCGCTAAGGCGTCTTCCGCAGCCTTGAGATGCTGCTGCAATTGCCCGTTCTCTGATCTCAGGTTGGTAATCACCTGGACCGCGCGCGTGATGCGCTCCTCCAAACTCGCCAGGTTATCGATGCCTTCTTCTTGAACCGCTTCCATACCTGATCAGGTTACCCGACTCACCGGCCGGCTGTCTGTTTTATTGGAGCTGAGACTGATGCGCGGCCTTTGCTCTCTGTACAAGGACGGCAAATCCAGGTGCGTCGTTCACGGCAATATCGGCAAGAACTTTGCGGTTCAGGTCAATGCCGGCGCGCTTCAGGCCGTTAATGAACTTGCTGTATGAAATCTCGGCGGTGCGGCAGGCGGCGTTGATGCGCACAATCCACAGCGAGCGGAAATTACGCTTCTTGAGCCGGCGCCCGACGTAACCGTAGCGAAGCGCCTTTTCGACTGCCTCCTGGGCGGCGCGGTTCAGCTTTGATTTGGTGAGGAAAAACCCTTTCGCACGGCGCAGGGTCTTGTGGCGATAATCTCGCCGGTGGGTACCTCTTTTTACTCTCGGCACGTTTTCTCCTTCTCTGTATTTCGGCCGGATCGGCCGCTTCGGGAGGACGCAGGCACGTGCATCGCGCTGCTCCTACCCAATCCATTCCAATTCCCTGGCTAGTAGGGAAGCATCCCTCGCAGCTTGAACTGGTCAGTCTCGTCGGCGATAACGCCTTGACCTAGCTTCCGCTTGCGGGACCGCGGCTTCGACGTCAAGATGTGCCGCGCAAACGCGTGGCGGCGGGCAATCTTGCCCGTGCCCGTCTTCTTGAAACGCTTGGACGCACCCTTATGTGTCTTTAACTTGGGCATAATCTGTCCTGGAGTTCTGTACTTTCGGCGGGAGCCGTCAGGAGAACCGCACAAGGCCACAATAATGTGGGAATGAGTGCGGAACTACTCAAGAAAGTATAGCACGCGATCACAGGCTATTGATTATCCTGGTATTCCTCGAGCCAAGCCATCTGGATTGCCTCCAGTTTGCCCTCCGTCGAAGCCATGGGATCGTCCTTGAAGTTGGGTAACTCGGTAATCCACTGATGCAGGTCTGTGAATCGTATGTGCGTCGGATCGACGTCGGGATGCGCCTCAAACAGGCTGAGAGCGATGTCTTCGGTATGGTCCCACGTGAGCCCAGGCATGGCTCTTATTGTAGACTGCCTAGTTGATTTTAGTGCCTTTCAGCGCGCCGCCAACCGCGCTGTTCATCATATTTTCCGCGAGCACTTGGGTGACACGGTTCAGCGTCTCGATTTTGCCATTGATGAGATGGTGGTCCGAGCTGTTGTAGGCCGTTTCGAGATCACGCACGGCACTCTCGATGGCGCTTCGTTCGTCGCTGGACAGCGCCTGCCAGGCGTCTGACTTGCGAGCTTTCGCCGTGGCCGCCAGGATGTTGTCGGCTTCCACCCGCGCCTCGCGGACTTGGCGTTCGCGCATGTCCTCTTCGGCCTTCTCAAACGATTCTTCGATTATGGCCGCCACTTGCTCCTCGGTCAGACCATACGAGGGCTTCACTTCCACGCTCTGTTCCTTGCCGGTACGCGCATCGCGCGCAGTGACGTTCAGGATGCCGTTCGCGTCAATGAGGAATCGCACTTCGATGCGCGCCAGCCCCGCGGGCAATGGCTGGATATCTTTTAGATCGAAGCGTGCAAGGCTGCGGCAGTCCTTTACCAGCTCGCGCTCACCCTGCAGAACATGGATCAGAACATTGAGTTGGCCGTCCACGGCCGTCGTGAAGGTTTCCGTTGCACTTGCCGGAATGGTTGAATTGCGGTGAATGAGCCGGGAGACCACGCCGCCCATCGTTTCAATCCCCAGCGAGAGCGGAGTTACGTCGAGCAGCAGCTTGTCCTCCACGTCCCCAGCCAGAATCCCTGCCTGCACGGCAGCCCCCAGCGCGACCACCTCATCTGGGTTGAGTTCGGTATGCGGCTTGGCTTTGAACAGGCGCTCGACCGCCGACCGCACCAGCGGGATACGCGTCGAACCGCCGACCATCACGACTTCATCGATCTGCTCCGGAGCCAGCTTGGCATCCGCGAGACAGGCACGGCAGGGCTCGAGCGTACGCTCGACCACCGGCGTGATCAGCCGTTCAAACAGCGCGCGATCAATCGCGCGCTGATAGCTTTTGCCCCGATACGTCAGCTCGATGGTCGCTTCGGGCACGAAGGAGAGCTCTTCCTTCGCTCGGATGACGGCACGGCGCAGGCGCTGCACACCTTCGGGATCTGTTGAAAGATCGGTCCCCCATTCCGATTGCACATCTTCGAGCGCGATGCGCAGCAGCAGATTGTCGATATCGTCACCGCCCAGGTGCGTATCGCCATTGGTTGCGAGTACTTCAAAGATGCCGTCGTGCAGACGAAGAATAGAGATGTCGAACGTGCCACCGCCGAAATCGTAGACGGCAATGACGCCGTCTTTTCGTTTATCGAGGCCGTACGCCAGAGACGCCGCGGTCGGCTCATTCACCAGGCGCAGAACATCGAGTCCGGCGAGACGGCCGGCATCTTTGGTCGCCTGCCGCTGGGCATCATTAAAGTAGGCGGGCACGGTGATCACCGCCTCCTTCACGGGCGCTCCCAGCGCCGCTTCCGCGTTGTCCTTGAGCTGCTTCAACACAGCCGCCGAAATCTCGGGAGGCGTAAAGGTCCTGTCGCCGAGCTTCAGCTTTATGACGGATTCGCTGTCCTCTGCAATGCGAAACGGGAATAGTTTCAGCTCGTCCTGAACATCCGCCACGCCGCGCCCCATCAGACGTTTCACCGAGTACACGGTCCGCTCGGGCGCCGTGAGCAGCAGCTCACGCGCGGGTTCGCCTGCCACAAGCTTCCCGTCCGGGGTGAGTGAAACGACGCTGGGAACGATCTTGTGGCCCGCGGCATCTTCGATGATGCGCGGCCCGGTCAGGTCCATATAGGCGACCAGGCTGTTTGTGGTGCCCAGATCGATTCCCACGATTTTCGATTTCCGGCTTTCGCCGAAGTCAATTTGAAAAGTTCCCATCGGCTTCCTTTGAAAACTAAAGCAGGTCTTCGGCGGACTCGCTCGCCTGCACTGCCGGGTTGAGCGCCCGATCCACGTCCCGGATCAGGTTCTCGACATAGCGGCGGCGATTGAGCACGCCGCGAATCTCGTGCAGCGCCTGGTTCGCGGTTTCGCTTGACGGTTCTGCTGCATCGTATTTGGCGAAGAGATTCTCCAGATCGCGGTCTACGTTCGCGCGCAGTTCCACAAAATTTTGCTTTGCCGCCTCGAGCTGCGGGCGCGCGGAATCGTCCCCGCCTTTCAGCTCTTCGAGCATCATGTTCAGCTCGAAGACCTCTTCCAGCAGCTCCGGTGGCACGTCTTTGGACCGCTGCTCGCCGATCGGGAAACCCTCCTCGGTGAGCAGGTATTCGGCCCGCTTAACGGGATCGCGCAGGGTCCGATAGCCGTCGTTCAAAACCGCCGTCGCCTCCAGCGCCTCGGCCTGCTCCTGGGCACTCTTGCGGGTGAAGCGGTCGGGATGCCAGCGCCGGCTCAGCTCGTAGAAACGCTTCTGGAGCAGGTCCAGATCGATTCTCAACTTACGGTCTAACTCGAAAAAATCGTAGAAGTTCTTGGCAAGGATAGGCATTGGCAGTAGGGCAGCCATGCCGGCGGCCGGATCTATCGGCGCAGTTTGCCCGCGCTGGCCGCCGGGTCAGGCTGAGAACGAGCTTCCGCAACCGCAACTCTTGGTTGCGTGCGGGTTTTGGAAAACAAATCCGGATTGCATCAGCGAGTCCTGCCAGTCGAGCGTCATGCCATCCAGGAACAACATGCTCTTCGGATCCACGAAGACTTTCACATCGCCGAATTCGAAGATGTGGTCCTTGGGCCGCGGCTCGGCCGCAAACTTGAATTGATAACTCAAGCCCGAGCAGCCTCCGCCAAGCACGCCCAGCCGCAATCCACCGCTGACGCCCTCGCGCGCGAAGGCCTGGCGGATTTTGTCTACCGCCTTCGGGGTCACGTGAATTTGTTTCTGTGCAAGCTGAGTCAACTCAGCCATTCAAAACTCCTTCTAAAATTTGGGAGCGCAAACTGAGGCGCGCGCGTCAGCAAGCGCTTACTCCCAGCTTTTGTCAAACGCCTAAACCGCGACAGCTTCCTGCTGCTTCGCCGACCGCTTCTTCTTGTAATCGCTAATGGCGGCCTTAATGGCGTCTTCGGCGAGCACCGAGCAGTGGATTTTCACCGGCGGCAGAGACAGCTCGTTCACGATATCGGTATTTTTGATCTCGAGTGCCTGGTCTACCGTTTTGCCCTTCAGCCACTCGGTCGCAAGCGAAGAACTTGCGATCGCGCTGCCGCAGCCAAACGTCTTGAACTTGGCGTCTTCAATCATTCCCGTTTCGGGATTGACCTTGACCTGGAGCTTCATGACGTCGCCACATTCGGGCGCGCCGACCATGCCGGTTCCTACGTCGCTGCTGTTCTTATCGAGTGAACCCACATTTCGCGGGTGATTGTAATGATCGAGTACTTTGTCGGAATATGCCATTTGTTACCCCTGTTAGTGTGCCGTCCAAGAAACTTTAGACAGATCCACGCCCTCTTTCGCCATCTCATATAACGGCGAGAGCTCGCGGAGTTTGGTGACCACGTCGATGACTTTATCAGCGACGTAATCCACCTCCTCTTCTGTGTTGAACCGCCCGATACCGAAGCGGATCGAAGAATGCGCCAGATCGTCACCCGCACCCAGAGCCTTCAGAACATAGCTTGGCTCGAGCGTCGCGGAGGTGCAGGCCGAACCGCTCGATACTGCGATGTCGTTGATACCCATCAGCAGGCTCTCGCCTTCCACGTACGCGAAGCTGATGTTCAGATTGTGCGGCAGCCGGTGCTCCATGGAGCCGTTGATATAGACCTCGTCGAGATCGCGCATCAGCTTGTCTTTCAGCTTGTCGCGCAGGAATCGCAGCCGCTTCGATTCTTCTGCCATTTCGTTCTTCGCTATTTCGCAGGCCGCTCCGAGTCCTACGATGCCGGGAACGTTCAGCGTGCCCGAGCGCATGCCGCGCTCATGTCCGCCTCCGTCCATCTGGGCGGTAATCTGCACACGCGGATTTCTCCGCCTCACGTATAGCGCGCCGACGCCCTTCGGCCCATAAAATTTGTGCGCGCTAAGCGAAAGAACGTCTATGCCGTCTGCGATTACGTTGACCGGAATTTTGCCCACTGCCTGGACCGCATCGGTGTGGAGCAACACTCCCTTTTCTTTCGCGATCTTGCTGATTTCCTTCATCGGCTGCACCACGCCGATCTCGTTGTTGGCGTACATGATCGAGATCAGGATGGTTTTGTCTGTAATGGCGTCGCGCAGTTGGTCGAGGTCGATGATGCCATCCTGCCTGACAGGTAGATAGGTGACGCGCACACCTTCTTTTTCGAGCCGCTTGCAGGTGTCGAGCACGGCCTTGTGCTCGATGACTTGCGTGATGATGTGGTTGCCGCGTTCGGCATACATCTCGGCAATGCCTTTAAGCGCCAGGTTGTTCGATTCGGTCGCGCCGCTGGTGAAAACAATCTCTTTCGCCGTTGCGCCGATCAAATCCGCGATTTGTTTGCGTGCCTTTTCCGTCGCCTCTTCTGCTTCCCATCCGAAACTGTGGTTCCGCGAGGCGGCGTTTCCATAGATATTCAGAAAATAAGGCTTCATTGCCTCAAAGACGCGAGGGTCCATCTGCGTCGTCGCGTGATTGTCCATGTAGATAGGCAATTTCATGTTGGTCAGTTCCTTACCCGGATCATTTCGCCGCCGTGCCGCTCGGTTCGAGTGCCTTCGGGCTGCTTTGCAGCGCCACCAGGGAGTGGAGCGGCAATTTTGCAGGGGGATCCTCTTCGGAATCCTGCAGCATATCTTCGATGCTTACGCTCTCCAGAAGTCGCAGCATGGCCTCATGAATCCGCTTGAGCGGACGCCGAACCGTGCAACGATCCGAATGCCCGCAATGCAGCGTCTCCGTGAAACAATTGGCCAGCACCACCGGACCATCGATGGCCCGTATCACTTCCAGCGCCGAAATCCGCTGCGGCTCGCGCGCCAGCCGATAACCGCCGTTGGTGCCATACTCGGAGACCAGAAAGCCGCTCTTACCCAGCTTTTGCAGCAGCTTCGAGAGTACGGGCAGCGGAATACCGCAGCTATCCGCCACTTCCTTAGCACTCACCGCTTCGCTGCCCGCGCGCTGGCGTGCCGCGAAGTGCTTGAGAGCAATCAGGCTGTAATCCGCTTTTTTGGTGAGTCGCAGCATTCCCGGACGATCGGAGATTGTGGCCGCAAACGCAATCTGCGACCGATGCGATCTGATTTATTTATACCACGTTCCGCGCCGTAGGGATAGCGGCAATCTCTTGGAAATCAACGGGTTCTAAACACGACCGAACGGCGCCGGCGCTGGCTTTTTGAGGCTCGCAACAGGAGCATTGGCGTGCTACACTCAGTTCCGCGATCAAACAATTTAACAACACTGCGTGATTCGACTCTTTCGTGTCTTTATCCCCACTAGCGTCGTTACGCTGCTGATTTCCGAGATCGTCCTTGTACTGGCGTGTTACACGGTTTCGATCTTGATCCTTGGGATTGAGCCCCAGTTCTACCTGTTTGAGGAGAACAACTACTGGAAGCTCCTGGTGATCACAGGTTTGATCATACTGGTCCTTTACTTCCAGGATCTGTATGCGAACCTCCGCATAACATCAAGGATTCTGCTGGTCCAGCAAGTCTGCCTGGCCATCGGCTGCGCCCTGATAACCATGGCGTTCGTAGGTTATCTGGAACCGGAGTTTCTGCTCGGCCGCTGGCTGATGATCCTGGGCAGCACGGGTGTAATCATTGTCCTGCCTTTATGGCGGCTCGCCTACTGGCGTTACGTGGTCTCCGGGCTCCGCACCGAACGGGTGCTGTTGCTGGGCAACGCCAGTATTCTCGGCGATGTCATCGCTCACCTCGGCGGTAGGCCTGAGCTGGGATACTCTTTGCTCGGGTACGTGTGCGAAGAGAATCCGTGCGATTTTCCGGTCGCTTGCCTCGGGCGCGTAACGGACATCCGCCGGGTATGTGAAGAGCACAAGCCCACTCGCATTGTGGTTGGTATGGCCGAGCGCCGCAACCGGCTGCCGGTGCAGGAGTTGCTGGATATCCGGTTCGCCGGAGTGATGATCGAGGATGCGGCGGATACCTACGAAATGGCCATGCACCGCGTGTGCAGCAGCAAAATTCAGCCATCACAGCTGATCTTTTCGAGCCAGCTCGGACCGCGGGCGCAGGCGCTGATGATCCAAAAAATGTATTCGCTCGTGATCGGAGTCATCGGGATTATTGTGACTTCGCCGCTTATGCTGCTGACGGCTTTGGCCGTCAAGCTATCATCTCCGGGGCCTGTCTTCTACCGGCAGCGGCGTGTCGGCCTGAGCGGAAGAACGTTTACGCTTTACAAATTTCGCTCCATGTACGTCGATGCGGAGAAGCGCACCGGGCCGGTCTGGGCAAAAGTGGACGATCCGCGCATCACGCCCGTGGGCCGCTGGATTCGCAGGCTGCGGCTGGATGAATTGCCCCAGTTCTGGAATGTCGTCAAGGGCGACATGGTGA
The DNA here is from genome assembly GCA_963846185.1 of uncultured Acidobacteriaceae bacterium. Classification (GTDB taxonomy): domain Bacteria; phylum Acidobacteriota; class Terriglobia; order Bryobacterales; family Bryobacteraceae; genus Bog-105. The sequence continues at coordinate 43,126 of CAWJVA010000006.1, forward strand.
TCGTTGGTCCGCGGCCGGAAAGACCGGTCTTCGTCGAGGCGCTGGCCGCGCAGATTCCGTATTACCGGCAGCGGCTCGCCGTGAGGCCGGGCATCACCGGCTGGGCGCAGATCAATCATAAATATGGCGACACAGAGCTGGACGCCATGATCAAGCTGGAATACGACCTTTACTACATCAAGCACCTCTCAGCGGCGCTCGATTTCTACATCATTTTTCACACCCTGAAGGTAATGCTGCTCAGCCGCGGGGCGCAGTAGCGCTTCTTCTTGTGCGCTAGAGCGCGTCCGGGTCCAGTACTTGGTGTTTTCGGGCGAGTTGCCGCAGCTGCGCTCGCGTGATGCGCTCTTCGTCCGAGCAATGCCGTGCTTTCGGAAAATCATGATGCGCAATGGCGAACTCCATGGACCGGATGAGCTGCTGCAGCCGCTTTTGCGCTTCTATGATTTCAGTCGGCAGGTCGGATTCAAGGCGTGACGTGCAGCGCTCCGTCATGTACGCGTCCCGCGCGCGCCATTTTGCGATTCGCTCCGAAACTAAGCCTCGCAGCAGCCCGGCGAATTCGGAAGCCAGGAACCGGATGCGGGTCAGAAATCCGCGATTCCGGCGGTCCTCATTCGCATGCTCGAAAGTTGCGATCATTTCGGGACCGAAAACGGACCTGTACTCGGCTGGATAGAGCCACAGAATAGCCTGATAGCAGCGTTTCATACTATGCCTCGCTCTCCCGGACACGCGCGGCCGCCAAGCGCGTCAGATGCTCCATGCGCGCGATTTCGCACTCCAGCTGCCGGCGGCCTGCTGCGGTCAGTTTGTATGCCTGCTTATCCCGCGATTTGTCTTCCTGATCAAAGCGCTCTATCCAGCCTTCTTCCAGCAAACGGCGCAGAGCGCCGTAAAGTGTTCCGGTACTCAGGGTGACGCGGTGGTGACTGATTTCCTGGATGTCCTGCATCAGCGCGTAACCGTGGCGGGCTTGCGAAGCCAGGCTGGTCAATATAAGAAAGACGGGTTCGCTCAGAGGCTTATTCTGGTGAGCGTCATGATCTGGTATGACATGTCGCATGACGTCATGTTAGCGCTCATTGCTCTTTCCTGTCAAGCTCCCCGCAAAGCGTGCGTGAAATCGTTGCGAGCTCTGGCTGTCGGATTTGCCTTTTCCGCGCTCAAGACACCCAAACTCACTCCTGGGCCTGAGCCAGCGGCAGTTGCGACGAGAGCTGTAAATCAATCACTGCCTGAAGGCGCCGTTCGATTTGATAAAACGTGGCCACCTTCTTGCCCGATAACGCCTTGCTGAAGAGCGGCACATAACGAATTCGCAGGTCTGCGACGTTCCGCTCCACTCCCAAGCGCTCGCTTGGTCAACGACAAAGCTTGATCGTCGGTCATCGTGCCCCAACTATCCGCATATTCCTTGATCAGCGCATATTTCTCGTCATTGATCTTGACAAGATCGGCGGTGTATTGGTCGTAGATCGGCCAGAACTTCGTCGCTTCCGCGTCGGTCAGGTTTAAATTAGCGGCGACCATCTGTTTCTTCTTTGAGCGAATATCCAATCTCAACAATTGAATGTTCTGATCCATTGAGGACTGCGAGTTCGGCGCCGTTTGAGCAGGCGCGTTGCTGGTCGCTTGACCCGCCGCAATCGCCGCTGAACAGAGGACGAGAGCCAAAACACAATTGAGCTTATTCTTCACGCAGAGTCTCCTTTTCGTTCCCGTCATTGTTGCACGAAACGCCACCTTCAACGCGCGTTACTTGCCATCAAGCGACTCCTGCTGATATGCTCCAACCCCGAAGGGCGGCATCTTGCACCTGTCTTCACAGATCGCCTTGATACTCGCGGGAACCGGTATTGCGTTGGGCGGCCTGTACGACCTGTATACTCCGCGATTGCCGTTAAACCTCGCCTCCAAGTGTTCAGGCAACGAACCAGCGAGCATTGTTGTTCGCGAGCTGTTGCGCGCGCTCGGCGCGTGTTTGGTCGCCATCGGGGCAGTCGTCGTGATACTCGCAGTCCGTGGCCGTGATCCCGATTCGCTCCTCCTCATCCTGATCCTCGTGCTCCCGTCCGAAACCGTGAATGCCGTCGGCATGTATCGCGCCGGCTCGCGTTATGTCATCCCGCTCGTGTTTATTCTCTTGACGCTGCTTGGCTCTGCCCTCGCGGTGCTCGCATAGGCATCCGGAATCGGAGCAGAACATACTTCAACGCAGCCATCACACGCAACGAAAATATTTTTACGGTCCCCGGTCGTCTCTTCGCGCCCTCGTTCGATATATTCACGGAGCCCGGGAATTTAGGCCGTGGCCGTCCACACCCGGCCTCCACAATCAATCAAAGGAGCCGTATGCGATTTCTCAGCATCTACAAGTCAGTCGAGCATCCCACCCCTCCCACACAAGAGGAAATGGCAAGGATGGGCAAATTGGTCGAAGATGCAATGAAGGCGGGCTGGTTACTCTCGACCGAAGGCTGCTTGCCGTCCGCACTCGGCGCTCGAGTGCGGCAATCGGGTGACAAAGTGACCGTAACCGATGGGCCTTTTACGGAAGCAAAGGAAGTGGTCGGCGGGTTTGCGATCTTGAAGGCCAACTCGAAACAAGAGGCGATCGAACGGGTCAAGCACTTCCTCAGTGTTGTCGGACAGGGCGAGTGCGAGTTGCGGCAGCTTTACGACTATGGTGCGGAGTCGTAGGCAGCCACGGTACTGACAGGAAGCGATCTCTCAAGGAACCGAATCGCTTCTCCCGATCGGCTTCATCAAGAAGCGCCATCCGTCCATTCCTGCGCTTTGAAATCACCCGTACCGCCCCCGCCCGGAGGAACTAGGAGGCGATTCCCCGCAACGCTAAAACGTGATATAACGTCCTCACCGCACGCACGCAGCATGACTTTTCTGTGGCATCTGCCATCCGCCGCGCCTCGGTAACTGAGAGGAGAAGAGCTATGAAGCCCATTGCAATAGTTCCGGTGCTTCTTCTATCCCTAGTGAGCGCCGCGAACGGCGACACCACATTTCAAATAACAAGCGGCGCAGTCCAGGTCCTCGCCCCTTTAGTTGAATCGAGCGGATTTGGTTCCTTACAATTCGCACTTTTCGGACCTGATCTTGTGTTCAATGGTCAGGGAAGCACGAGAGCGGGTCCGTGCACAGCCTACCCGGCCGCCGGGGGAGGGTTCTGCCAGGCCGGCAGCACGCAAAACAGCGCCTTGGCTTCCATCGGCAGTGAAGATGGCGGAGCCGCGGGCAAGATCGTTCTCGGCACAACGAACTACTATTATCAAGCCGCCCCAGGTACCAATGACACTGTTTCCATTGACTTTCAGTACACCTTCACGGTCCCAAACACCGGGGCGCCCGTGGTGAGCGTGAAGGCTCCGTTTACAGCTTCGGCGCTTTTTGCTTCTCCTGTTCTTTTTCCGCAGTTTGGATTCATAGACATGCCGGGCCGGGGCATTGTGACGATCGATTTGATAGCAGCACCACAGTTCCCGGGTTTCTATGAGCTGCAAAGCGCGAGATATAACTTTACTGCCGTCCCAGAACCGTCTTCGATGCTGCTGCTCGTGATCGGGCTTGTTGGGAGCGTCAGCGTAATCAGACGAAAGCGAATCACTTCACAATAAGAGGCGCCCCTCTATCCGACGGCGGCTTCGAATGGAAGCTATGTGAGCTCTTCTCGCAAGACAGGCTCGATCGCCGAATCTTGTTTGACAGCGGCGCGAAGAGAGGTCACACTCAAGGACTATGCGAATCGCCCTCTTCTGCCTCGTAGCATCTGCCCTGCTCACACCGCTCAGTCGCGCACAAGCACCCACCATCGTGATCACGCAGGAAGACAGCTCGATCACGTTCTCCGTGAAGGCTTCTGTTGCGATCGCGGGTAAATTCGACAAGTGGGATGCCACTCTGACATTTACATCTCCGGATGTCACGACCGGCGTTTTAGATATTAAGGCTCAGGCGGCGAGCGTCGATACCGGAAGCGGCATGAAAGACGGCAAGCTGAAAAGCAAAGACTTTTTCGACGCCGAGCATGATCCGTTCATCACATTCCATTCAACGAAAGTGGTACAGACGGGTCCAACCACGTTTGACATACCGGGAACGTTCACCATACGCGGAGTGTCGAAACCCGAGACCCTGACCCTGACGGTTTCCGGTAAGGGGACTGGCTCAGGCGAGATTAAGGGGACCATGGCTTTTGACCGCAAAGATTATGGGATGAACAGCGGCATCCCCTTCATCCGGATTGCCGATCGCGTTGAAGTGAATGTCGACCTCCACGGCAAGCGCGTCAGCGGGCCTCCTTTAGTTTTCAAGCAATAACCAGAAGTGCGCCTTCCGCGCACAATTCAGCCAACCACAAGACGCAATCCTCGATTCCAGTCACGAATTGAAACGCAGCAACTTATATACTGCTATGGCTGCAGATAACAGAGCGATGCCAGACTGAACCAAGTCTCAGGGAAATGCCTCTACGCATCAAATCTCCATCGCAGCCGGCAAATCTGCAGTCAGTGCCGTTCGAGCACTGCTGGGCCAAGACCAAGCGGGACGGGACTCCCGGTATCAGCGTGGCCGATCATTGCCGCAACGTCGCCCATGTGGCCCTAGCCCTGCTGCGAACTGCTTCCCGATACAGTGCGAGCTTTATTTCCAGAGGGAAGTGTAACGCTTGCGGCGTCTCATGATATTGGAAAGGTGTCGCCCGAGTTCCAGGCCCAATGCTCCCCATGGCTGGAGATGCACGGTCTGACAGAACTGGCCCTGAGAAACGGCTGGACTGCTGTCGTCCCAGATCATGCAGCTTGCAGCCAATGGGCGCTTTCGCAGCACTACGTCGATGATCCATGTATAAATGGGCCCAAGTAGCAGGAGCTCACCACGGGAGAATCAAACCGCCCGATTACGTCCCGCGTTGGGCTTGGAACGACCAGCGTTCACGCCTTCTGCAGCAATTTATTAGCGAGTTCGGGCCATTGCCCCACAACCCTGCCCCGGAATCCATTCTCTTTCTCGTCGCAGGGCTGATTACCGTCGCAGACTGGATCGGGTCGGATGAACGCTATTTTCCCCAGGACACGGCAGAAGATCGCAAGAGCTCCACGCGCGGGCACACAAAGCGTTAGATGCGATCGCATGGCGCCCAATCAAAACCCACGCCGGACTGACATTTCGAGAATTGTTCCCCGGGACACCACAACCGAACCCTTTGCAAGCCGCCACACTCACGGCGATACAAAATCCGGGTATCTACGTCATCGAAGCGCCAATGGGCGTTGGTAAAACCGAAGCAGCCCTCGCTGCTGCCTACTCCCTAATCTCATCTCGACTAGCCACGGGCCTTTACTTCGCGTTGCCTACCCAAACTACAAGCAACCGCATTTTCGAACGAGTGAAGCGATGGGCTGAAAATGCTCTAGTCGATGGATTCTCGGTGCGATTGGCACACGGGTCCTCATGGTTAGCCGATTCAGGCCCGCTGCTGCAGCCCGCATCACAACCCTCCGATGCGGAAGAAGACGGGAAGAGCCCGTTGCCAGCGCAGTCCTGGTTCACATCGAGCAAACGATCTCTCCTCTCACCCATAGGCGTCGGAACGGTGGATCAGGCACTCCTGGGCGTGATCGCGGTCAAGCACTTCTTTGTCCGACAGTTCGCGCTCGCTGGCAAACTCGTTGTCCTCGATGAGGTTCATTCCTATGATCTGTACACGGGCACGCTGATCACGTGCTTCGTCCATCGTTTGCGCGAACTCGGAGCCACCGTGCTCATCTTGTCTGCAACACTGACCCAGGAGCGAAGACGCGAGTTACTGAACCTTGCTCCCCATGTTGCGCTGTCTGATTCCTACCCGCTTATTTCTTCCAGTGACGGGAACGGCACGCTGTTAGAGACGAGTTGCGAACGGACTCCCTCGAAAACGGTGCTCATCAGGCGCTGCGAGGCCTCACCGTATCGGCAGGCTTTGGAGCAAGCCGAGCGCGGTGCTTGCGTGCTTTGGATCCGCAATACCGTGCACCTTGCGCAACAAACGTTCAACACTCTGCGGCGCCCGGCACACGGCGCGGGGAGTCGCCCTCGGCTTGTTGCATTCGCGATTTCCTCTTTTCCGCAGGGAACAACTCGAGGACCAATGGATCACTGCCCTGGGTAGATCGAATACCGCGCGGCCAAACGGTTGCGTGCTGGTGGCAACACAAGTCGCCGAACAGAGCGTCGACATAGACTCCGATCTGCTCATTTCGGATCTTGCGCCAACCGATATGCTGCTCCAGCGCATCGGCCGCTTATGGCGGCACAGCCGCGAGCGCCGGCCGCTCCGACTCCGGAAATATGGATCGAGATGCCGCCGCTCGATGCATTGGGAGCGCACGGAAAGGTCTATGCGCCTTACGTGTTGGTGCGCTCTGCTGAGCAATGGATGCAGCGGGAAGCGATCACACTGCCCGATGACATTCGGATCGTGCTGGAGGCGACCTACGCGCCGCCACGTCCAGACGAGCCACTGGCCTGGAAGGAAATGCGCGAACAGCTTGAAGCCAAAAAGAAAGATTTGCAAAATGCTGCTTTGTCTAACACTCTTGTCTGGCAGAGGTCTGCGTTGAAGGATGATGAAGGCGTTGCAACGCGTTGGAGTGAAGTCGACCACGCCAGCATTGTTCTCTTGCAATCACAAAGCGGGAAATGGACATTTGTGGACGGGAGCATCGCAAACATGACGACTAAATGGAAGTTTGCCGCCGCGCGTGCCATACATCGAAATCTCGTGAGGGTTCCGTCCTGGATGCTGGGCGGTACGCGCTCAGCGCTGCTGCGCAGCTACATCGAAGGGAGTGCTGCGGCCGCAATAGTGAAAGAAAGCGGTGCTGTAGAATTGCCGGACGGCGTCGGTCCGAAATCTCTGTTGTATGATTCACGCTTAGGCCTTTTTTCCGACCTTGATGAACCTGGCGAGTGATCCTTGGATCCCCGTTGTCAATCGAAACGGGAATCCTGAAACCGTGAGCCTTCTCGAGGTGTTCGCGCGAGGAGAGAGCATTGTCGACTTGCCGTGCGTCCGCATGAACGCATCGCGCTTATGCGGCTGTTGATCTGCATTGCGCAGGCGGCGCTTGATGGCCCATCGCACGCCGTGCGGGTTGGCTCCACTGCAAAGATCATGTGCCGCAGGCGGCCGAGAATATCTGAATCGCTGGCGTCCCGCTTTCGAGTTGTTCGGTGAGGGGCAGCGATTTCTGCAGGTGCCGAATCTACACCGAAACCTGGGCGGAAGCGGCTACGCCCGTAACCAAGCTGGACGTTGCCATGGCGACCGGACAACAACCCAACTCTGTTCGATAACGGTGGCGGTACGGAGCGCCAGATACCGGCGCCGCCGGCTGGCGCTGTTGCTCCTAACATTCCAATGTTTCTCCCCGGGAGGACGCATCGGCGTCGCCGAATGGAGCGGGCAAACCAACACGGAAACGAGGGCAGCAGCGAACACGCCCCGTGCGTGTCTCGCAGCATGCTTCACACGTTTCTCGCGGGGCAGATCTCTTCGAAACATTGCACCTGAACCTCTTACACAGGGAGCAGGTTCAGGAACTTCGACCGATCGTGGGGCCAACCCGTGTGGGAGTGCATGCCGGAATCGTCGCGGCACGATAGGCGCATGCAGAAATGCGACAGAAACCTATCTCGGTCGGCTCGTACCACTCGCTCGTGCTGTCCGCCTGTCACGAATCGAGTTGCCGAGATGCTGTACGCCAATGCCCTCATCTACCCGAAGATGCGAGAACCGACCGCAACCGAGATCATCGTAGAGGATGCGAAAGGCGCGAGCGGAATCGTCCTGAGCGCCTCGCTTGACGAAGGCGATTTGGCGGGAGTTGAACGCAATTACCGTGAAGAGCTCCAACGGTCGGGCGGGCGGCCCCCTCGCATTGCAGAACTTAACCGGCGCATGCGACTTCGATTGCTGGACCGGCGGCCTGGTCGCTTCAAGCAAAGCGAAATTGCTAGACAGTATCGAATCCGTGTTCCACGTTCCAGCGGCGATGCTTGAGGATGCCGGGCAAAACATGTATCAGCAAGGGGTGGAGTTCGGCGCCGGCGCACAAGCGACGCTTTTCAGCGCAATCGAAGCCTACTGGCGCGAATATAGCCGTGACCCAGGTCGCAAGCCGAAGAAAGACGTATTCGATGAACAACGAGCGCATTCGAGAACTGTGGCAGCCAGCCACTTCTGGACGGCGCTTGAGCAGGGCGTTCCCGACCTCCTTGCCGTTGTAGACAAACCGGAGTTCTTGGGAGCTGATCGTGATTGGACCAACACCCCCTGGGGCAAGTTGGTGGCGCGAACGGCGGCCGAAGCGTTCCGTATCTCCTGCCCGAGCGGTACTCCGAGGCAAATGCACGCATACTCCGCAGCTTTGCCGCGTCTCCAGCAAAATATCTCAAATGACGCGAAAGAAACATCAACGCCGAAGCCGAAAGCCTGCTCAAGTATTTGCGTAGTATTCGCGATGATCGCGGTGCGATGGCAAATCTTCGTTCGCTATGGACTCCAGCCCGAGAGTCCAGAGCGTGGCCGCTACTGGCGCGCGCCGGAGCGCTGCAAAATCGCACGAAACGTGCCATTGCGGGCCTGTACGCGTTGCACCCGGTCGAATCTGAATCGGGCAACATGGGCGATGTGTGCGGCCAATTAGCGAATGAGCATCGCAGCTTCGATCTGAGATTTCAGCGTCTGCTGGCCTGCACGAGAGAGCAGTTGCAGCCGCAGTTACGACGCATGTTGATGGCGGCACAGCCGAAGAAGATTGCCGTCAATCACAGCCATGCTGTTCGTCGACATTCATTATTGGGGCAACGCGTTCAATTGCGGTGGGCGACTCGTACTTCAACACTCTATAAGCCCCGAAGAAGTGACGCTGGATGCTTTATCTTGACACAAGCCCTCATTGATTACGAGTCCGCCAGGAAGTCGCGGCTTACTGATAACTATGCCTGGCACAAAGCAGTGTGGGACGGCATTCCCGGGCTACCCGGACCGCAGACGTGATTTCCTGACCCGCCTCGACCGGCAGAAGCAAGGTTTCGGCTCCTCAATCGTTTCGCCGGATCGGCCCACGTGCCCGCATTGGTGTTCTAGCGACGGAACATTGGCAGACAAAAGAAATTCCCGACTCGTACTTCACTGACGGTCGCTACGCTTTTCAGCTGTGCGCAAACCCCACCAAGGAAGATCAAAACCATGCTTGAGCGACGGAGGCCGATCCAAGAATGGTCGCCGCATCCCACTAACCGGGCGCGAAGGAGTTGGCGGAATGGATGCAGCGAAAGGCCGAACAAGCGGGATTCGTCGTAAGTGTCGGAAACTTTACAGACAATAGCCAAAGGACGCGAATACTTCTCGCGCCACGGTCGCTCGGATTACACACAGCCGTCGAGTTTCGTGGAACTCTGAGCGTCCTCGACAAAGAAAGGTTCCGCGCAATCGTTTATCCGGGGGATCGGGTCCGCAAAAGGTTTCGGGTTCGGTCTGTTGCTGCTCGAGCGTGTCCACACTCCTCAAGCCTTCTAGAGAAATCAAATAAAATGAAACTCATAGAGTTACACATTCTTCAGTCATTCCCGGTCACTTGCTTGAATCGCGACGACTTGGGAGCCCCGAAGTCCGCGGTTTTCGGTGGCGTCACACGCGCCCGAATCTCGAGCCAATGCCTCAAACGGGCTATTCGCATGCAGGCCAAGGAAGTCTGCCCAGAGCTATTCAAAGGCGAGCGCAGTAGGCTTATCGTCGAGCCAATTAAAGAGGCCGCCACGAAGCAGGTGCTCCAGCGGACAAAGCACCGGAGGCCGCGAAGAATCTGTGCGACCATCTCGCGACCTTGGACAAAGAGGCCGAGAAGAAAAGCGGAGCTTTGAAAGTCAAAACACTAATGTTCCTCTCTCCCGCCGAAATCAAGAAAACCGGGCAGTCACTTGCTCACGCGTCTCAAATCGGGCATGCTGGACGAGAAAGAGATCAAGAAGATCGCGAAATCGATCCAGGACACCAAACTCCAAGACGGCGCAGATATCGCGCTTTTCGGCCGGATGGTCGCTGCGGATGGTTCGCTGACAGTCGAAGGCGCCGCCATGTTCAGTCACGCACTTTCCGCTCACAGAGCGGATAACGATATCGACTTTTTTACCGCAGTCGACGATCGCCAGAAAGATGATCAATCCATCACGGACGAGGACCGCGCCGGAAGCGGGATGATGGGCACGCTCGAGTTTACGTCAGCCACCTACTATCGGTACGCGGGTCTGAATCTCGATTTGCTGCGGAGAGAGACTTGAGGCTACTTCAGTCGGAGGACTTGAGAAAGATGGTGGACGGGTTCCTACAGCGCTTGCTCATGGCAGTGCCGAGCGCCCGGCAAAATTCAATGAACGGAAGCACACTGCCCGGGTACGTCCTCGGTCTCGCCCGTGAAAACGGACATCCTCTGCAACTCATAAATGCCTTCGAAAACCCGTCAAGTCCAAAGGTGACGGGCTATTGACACCCTCCGTCGAGAAACTCAAAGCTCATTTCGAAGAGATGAAAACAACATGGGGCATCAAGGCGGCGGAGGAGGTCGAAATTCCCGGCAAGAAATTGGACGAGTTCTGTACGTCGCTGCTGAGCCATGTCTAGCGAGAAGCCTATCTGGCGCTCGTACTTGACGGTCCGCTTCAGGCTTGGGGTACGTCCAGCCAGTTCGAGCGGAGAACAACCGGCCTATTTCCATCGAAGAGCGGAATCACAGGCATGATCTGCGCGGCTATGGGCGCTGCCGAAAGGATCCGACGCCGAGGCCGCCACAATTCGAACTATCGCTGCAGCCGAAATGCTCTCCATCACGGTCCCGAAATCGCGCCGCCCATGCAGCGGCTACGTGACTATCACACTGTTCAGGGTACCCGCCGCGCGAGCAATAAGCCGAACGAAGACGCCGTCGAGACGACGGCGAGAATACCTGCTCGATGCCCGATTTGCCGTTAGTCCTGCAACTGCCGGCGAGAGTTTGCTCGCAATACCGCTGAAGCGCTAAAAATCCCATTTGGGGCATTTGGCTAGGCCGGAAGAGTTGCATTCCCGCCGAACCCGTTTGCCGCGGTGTATTCGAGACTGAAGCCGAGGCCCTTCGACACGTTCTGGGCGACACTCCTCTCGAGACGTTCACTACCATAAGGGATGCCTACAATTTCGAAACAGCCACCGATGCGCTACGCGATCAGCCAGTCTCGTTCGGCGATCCCTTAAGCAGCGGGTCGCATCTGCGCCAATACGCGATTCGGCGTATCACTGTCACGTCGGCTGAAACGGCATCCAATCATGAGAGACCTCCATCTCCTACCCAAGATCCGTGATAGCTGGAGCTATCTGTATGTCGAACACTGCCGGATAGATCAGGAGCACAAGGCGATTGCCGTCCATGACGCCACCGGCAAGACGCCGGTCCCTGTGCCGTGCTGACCTTGCTTATGCTGGGTCCGGGAACCAGCATCACGCATGCGGCAGTTCGCACACTCGCCGAGAACGGTTGTCTCGTGATGTGGTGTGGCGAGGAATCTGTACGCTTTTATGCGCTGGGCTTGGAGAAACTCGATCCTCGCGCAATCTGCTCGCCCAAGCCAGCCTTTGGGCAAACCCGCAGAGTAGGGTGGCCGTAGTTACACGAATGTATCGGAAGCGCTTCGACGACGAATTGCCTGACGACCTCGACCATCGAGCAACTACGTGGTCGGGAGGGCATCCGCGTTCGCCAGGCTTACGCAGCGGAGTCCGAAAGACCGGGAGTTAAGTGGCAGGCCCGGGAATATAAGTCGACAAACTGGAGAAGTAGCGGACCCGATCAATCGCGCTCATTTCGTGCGCCAACAGTTGTCTCTATGGACTATGCCATGCCGCGATCGTTTCAGCGGGATTTTCGCCCGCATTGGGTTTGTTCACACCGGGAAGATGCTGTCTTCGTATACGACATTGCGGACCTGTATAAAACAGAGATCACAGTTCCGGCGGCATTCACACAATCAAGGAAAGCGAAGCCCAGATCGAGACTCGCGTGAGAAAGATCTGCCGTGATGTGTTCTTCGAAAGTCGCCTGCTGGAACGCATTGTGCCAGATATTTTCGCTGTGCTCGGCGCATCTGCAGCCGACATCTCGGAGGCGAACCTTCTGGACCAAGATGACGCCATTCCGGCGGCTCTCTGGGATCCGATCTTGGGCAGCATAGAGGGCGGACAGAACTATGCCGACGCTCCCCTCGCGGCAGCCTCCCGGCCGGGAGGCGAATATCCCCGGCCACAAGGCGGACGATCTCCGAGGCGACGAGGAATGATAGTGATAATTCTCGAACGAGTACCTGAATCGCTGAGGGGAGAGCTGACGCGCTGGTTGCTTGAACCTCGTGCCGGTGTTTTTGTTGGTACGGTAAATGCCGCCGTACGTGAAAAGCTCTGGCAGCGGACTGCGCTGCCATGGCAGGCGGGGCTGGCATCCTGATCCACACCGCTCGAAACGAGCAAGGATTTCGAAGTACCGATTCTGGGGAGCGACTCGCCATTCGGTGTTGGACTGGGAGGGACTGAAACTGGTCAGCGTCCCGGAAGAGTAATCAAACCCAGTGTTTTCCCCACATGCGTGGGGATGGTCCGCCATACTGGATGGCCGCACCATCGCGTTTTCCCCACACGCGTGGGGATGGTCCGCCAAGATGCGTGGCGGCAGAGTTTTCCCCACACGCGTGGGGATCGGTCCGCTGGTTTTCGCACAGCGATGCCGGCCGTTACCGTTTTCCCCACACGCGTGGGGATGGTCCGTGATCTGCCGGATCGTCCCAGCACGCGTCATGCCGCTTCTGTAAGTTTTCCCCACACGCGTGGGGATGGTCCGGAAATTGGCGCTCGATTGAGCGTTTTCCCCACACGCGTGGGGATGGTCCGGGGCAGTTGCACAAGTGCGTTTTCCCCACACGCGTGGGGATGGTCCGTCAACGGTCGGCAGTTCGGGAGGCAGCGTTTTCCCCACACGCGTGGGGATGGTCCGTCATCCTGCAGTGGCCTTGAAGCTCGAATGCAGTTTTCCCCACACGCGTGGGGATGGTCCGTCGAGCATGTTCGCGGTTTTCCCCAACGCGTGGGGATGGTCCGAAGGCTGCATCGACTTCGTTTTCCCCACACGCGTGGGGATGGTCCGACGGCCATCGATCGCCACACGGCTGGGATGCCGAGCGTTTTCCCCACACGCGTGGGGATGGTCCGATAACAGGGTTGGCCCGGGGGATGCGTCGGAACTTGATCGTTTTCCCCACACGCGTGGGGATGGTCCGGATCCCGTGGACGCGATGTTTTCCCCACACGCGTGGGGATGGTCCGAGCTCGTCCGTGCACGTCGGGCGTTTTCCCCACACGCGTGGGGATGGTCCGTCACGCGACGATGCTCGAATTCGAAAGACGTTTTCCCCACACGCGTGGGGATGGTCCGTCACAACGGAAGCTGGAACGTTTTCCCCACACGCGTGGGGATGGTCCGGGAAGCCGGAATAAGTTTTCCCCACACGCGTGGGGATGGTCCGCGATGCCCCTGCGTCACACTAGCGAGCATCGGTTTTCCCCACACGCGTGGGGATGGTCCGTTCGCCGGTACGCTCGTCCATCCGTTTTCCCCACACGCGTGGGGATGGTCCGTTACATGGGCTCTGCCGGATAGGTTTTCCCCACACGCGTGGGGATCATCCGTAGGTCCGTCGGTTTTGATTCCCAATTCCCTCATATAGTCACAAGCCCAAAACTCAATGTTTCCGGCCCTTCCACGCACCAAACCCTTGACACGCCCCCTTATGCTGGAATCGGATCCATTTCATGGCAACCCAAAAACAGCTCGCGGCCAATCGCGCCAATTCCCAACTGTCGACCGGCCCCGCGTCGTCTGAAGGAAAAGCGAAGTCTTCGCTGAACGCCGTCAAAACCGGGCTCACCGGCCGCACCGTCCTCCTGCCATCGGATGACGTCGCCTCCTACGAACAGCACGTCGCCAGCACCTTTGCCGAATGGAAGCCGGAAACCGATCGCGAAAAAGCGCTCGTCCAGTTAATCGCCGACACCGACTGGCGTCTGCTCCGCATCCCCACGCTCGAATCGGGCATCTACGCTCTCGGCCGGCTCGAATTTGCCGAAAAGTTCGCGGACCAGCCCGAAGAGCTTCGCGCCACTCTGCTCGAAACGTTCATCTTTCAGAACTCCCGCCGCGATCTCACCAATCTCAGCCTCCAGGAGAGCCGGCTGCGCCGCCAGCGCGAGAACGATGTCACCGAGCTGAAGGAGCTACAGCAGGAGCGCCGCAAAGTTCGTCATGCCCGGCTCAATGCCGCCGCCCACATGTACGAACGCTTCAAAGAGAATGAGCAACCGTTCGATCCCGCCGAATTTGGCTTCGAATTTTCGTTTGAAGAAATCGAGGAGCGTGTCGGCCTCTTCGAAGGCCGGAACATCCGCTGCCAGTACCCCGAGCAGTTCGCCAAAATACGCGCCAAACAGCTAGAGGAAGAACGCCTCGCCGCGTGACCCTCTCGCAGCAGAGCCGCACCGTCAAGCGAATACACACGCAACCATTCAACCGAAACTGAGCCAGACGCGTGAGCCACACGTTTGCCGATTTTCACAATCCCGGCCGGCAAGCGGCGGAATACCTATGAAACCTGCCGAACTCTGCCGTTTCGTTACAATAAGAGTACGGATTCAGGAGGACCCAAGTCACTGCGCACAGGCGCCGTTCGTGCTTGCGTACTCATTTCTCACGCTCGCTTAGATCCTAAGAATCAACACAAATGCCGCAAGGAAATGACCCCGCGTTGGGTATCAATAGCTGGTTAGAGGACGAGCTCTATCATCAGTATCAATTCGATCGGAAGAGTGTCGACGAAGGCTGGAGCCAGTTATTTCAGGAATCCGGGCATAATGGCGGAGGTCCGGCAGCCGGCAGCAACGGAGCACCCGTAGCGGTTCAGGAACCACCGCCCGCGCCGGTAAAAGAGCCTGAGCCCGCGCCAATCCCGGAAAAAGAACCTCCTCAGCAGCGCGCTCCGGAAAAGGAACCGCCTCCCGCTCAACCTCCGCGCCAGGAACCTCCTGCTCAGCAAACGGCCGCTGCCGGAACCGAGGTGGCCAAGGCCGCTCCGGCCCAGCCCGCCAGGCAGGAAAAAGCCATTGCATCGGATGATCAGCTGGTTCCCCTCCGCGGCGCCGCCGCCCGCATCGCGGAAAACATGATCGCCAGTCTCGCGATCCCCGTAGCGACTTCGCAGCGACAGATCCCGGTTCGAGTCATCGAGGAAAACCGCAATATCCTGAACCGCCAGCGTGCCCTGCAAGGCCGCGGCAAGCTCAGCTTCACTCATCTGATTGCCTGGGCGATTGTCAAGGCGCTCAAAGCCAATCCATCTCTGAACCACTCTTACGCGGAGAACGGCGGCGAGCCGTTTCGCGTTGTCCGCAGCCATGTCAATCTCGGTCTCGCCGTAGACGTCGCTGGCAAAGATGGCGTGCGTTCTTTGAAGGTGCCTAACATCAAGAACGCCGACGGCATGTCCTTCGCGCAGTTCGTCAACGCTTACGACGATGTGGTCGCTCGCGCGCGGACCAATAAGCTGCAGATCTCGGATTTCGAAGGCACCACCATCTCGCTGACCAATCCGGGCACGGTCGGAACTCTCGGCTCAGTCCCGCGACTGATGCCCGGCCAGGGCGCTATCATCGCTACCGGCGCCATCGACTACCCGGCCGAATTCGCCGCCGCCAGTCAAGAGACCCGCGCCATGCTCGGCCTCAGCAAGGTGCTGATGATCACCTGCACTTATGATCACCGCATCATTCAAGGCGCGGAATCGGGCGCGTTCCTGGCCAGGCTTCAGCAGCTTCTGCAAGGCGAAGACGGCTTTTACGACAGCATCTTCCGTGATCTGAAAATCCCCTACATGCCGGTTCGCTGGCAGACGGATCAGCAGATTACGCCCAGCCGGTATGCGGCGCTCAACGCGGATGTCGCCAAAGAAGCCGCTGTCATTCAGATCATCAACTCGTACCGCATTCGCGGTCATCTGCTGGCGAACACGAACCCGCTCGGACATGAACCCGTTTTTCACCCCGAGCTCGACCCAAGCTCTTACGGGCTCTCCATCTGGGATCTGGATCGTCCGTTCCTCGCCGGTGCAGTAAAAGCGCCCAGCGGCGCCATCGGCTCTTACATGCAGCCGTATGAGACACTGCGCGAGATCCTCGACCGCCTGCGCGCCACATATTGCGGCTCGGTGGGTATCGAATACATGCACATCCAGGACCCCGAGCAGAAACAGTGGCTGCAGGACCGCATGGAATCCACCATGAACTCCTGGAAACTCGACGATGGTGTCCGCCATCGCATCCTGAGCCGGCTGATTCAGGCCGAGGAGTTCGAACACTTCTTACAAACGCGCTTCGTCGGCCAAAAGCGCTTCGGTCTCGAAGGGCTGGAGAGCACCATCGTCGTGCTCGACGAAGTTCTCGACCGTGCCGCCAATCAAAACGTCCACGAGTGCGTCATCGGAATGGCTCATCGCGGCCGGCTCAACGTGCTCGCGAATGTCGTCGGCAAATCGATGGCGCAGGTATTTTCCGAATTCGAAGGCAACCCCGATCCCGAAAGCGTGCAAGGCTCCGGCGACGTGAAATACCATCTGGGCGCGAGCGGAATCCACCGCTCCAGCCTCGGCAAGGAGATTCTCGTTTCCGTCGCATTCAATCCCAGCCATCTCGAAGCCGTCGATCCGGTCGTCGAAGGTCTGGTCCGGCCCAAGCAGGACTGGCTCGGCGACGTGAAGCGCGAGCGCGTCATCCCGATCCTGATACACGGAGATGCTGCTTTCATCGGCCAGGGCGTCGTCGCGGAAGTCCTGCAGCTTTCGCAGCTCGATGGCTACAAAACGGGCGGCACCATCCACGTCGTCACCAACAATCAGATCGGTTTCACGACCAATCCGCTCGAAGGCCGCAGCAGCGTGTACTGCACGGACGTCGCTCTGTCCGTTCAAGCGCCTATCTTCCACGTGAACGGTGACGATCCCGAAGCCTGCTTCCGCGTTGCCCAGCTTTCCTACGATTACCGCCAGCGGTTCAAGCGCGACGTGGTCATCGATGTTATCGGCTACCGCCGCCAGGGTCACAACGAAGCGGACGATCCGAGCTATACGCAGCCCGTGATGTACCGCAAGATTAAGAACACGCCGACGGTCGCGACCCAGTTCTCTGAGCGGCTCGTGCGGGAGAAGTTCGTCCAGCAGGATCACATCGACAGCCTGCGCACGCAGGCCCGCAACCGGCTGAACGAGGTCTACGACGAAGCGAAGAAGAATCGCGAACAGTTTGTCATTGAAGAGTTCGCCGAAGTTCCGGCCGAGAGACTCTCGTTGCCCATGCCCTCCACCGCCGCCGATTTCAACGCCATCGCGCGCGTGGTCGAGGCGTGTACCAGGCTGCCGGACGATTTCAACCTTCATCCCAAGCTGAAAGGCCTCGTCGATAAGCGGCGCGAAGTGCTGCGCGGCGCTCCCATCGATTGGGGATTTGCGGAAACGCTTGCTTTCGGAAGCCTGGTACTCGAAGGCACACCCGTCCGCCTCGCCGGCGAAGACGTATCGCGCGGAACCTTTACCCAGCGCCATCTCGAGTTCAGCGATTACGAAACCGGCGAAGCCTATATTCCACTGCAGCATCTCGAGCCCAACCAGGCAAAATTCGAAGTGGTCGACAGTCTGCTCAGCGAGTATGCCGCCATGGGCTTCGAGTTCGGCTACAGCGTCGCGGACCCGCTAACCCTCGTCATGTGGGAGGCGCAGTTCGGAGATTTCGTCAACGGCGCGCAGATCATCATCGATCAGTTCATCGTTTCGGCTGAAGCCAAGTGGAACCAACCCAGCGGGCTCGTCCTGCTGCTGCCCCACGCGCTCGAGGGTCAGGGACCCGAGCATTCGAGCGCCCGCATCGAACGCTTCCTGCAGCTCTGCGCCGAAAACAATATGCAGGTCTGCAATTGCACCACGCCCGCGCAGTACTTCCATCTTCTGCGCCGCCAGATGTACGGCGGGGCGGACCGGCGCGGCATTCGCAAGCCGCTCATCATCTTTACACCTAAATTCCTGCTGCGCTATCCGAAAGCCTCATCGCGCCTCGAAGAATTGACCAGCGGCGCCTTCCAGGAAGTGATCGGCGATTCGACCAACATCGGCCACAGCGTGCGGCGCATTCTGCTCTGCTCCGGCAAGGTCTACTATGACCTCGTCAACAAGCGCGAAGAACTGGGCCGCCAGGACGTCGCGATTATCCGGCTGGAGCAGCTCTACCCGTTCCCGCTGCAGCGCCTCACCGACATTCTCAAGCGCTACTCCGATACCGCGGAGCTCTTCTGGGTGCAGGAAGAGCCGGAAAACATGGGCGCCTGGTACTTCGTCGAAGAGCAGATGCAGTCCATCATCAACCCGGGCGGACCCACCAGTCCGCATGAAGCGAGCATTGCGCTATATCGGCCGTCCGACTGCCGCCAGCCCCGCTGCCGGTTCACACAAAATTCATCACGATCAGCAGGAGGCGCTCGTCAGCGAAGCTTTCGCCGACGCCCCTCTCGTCGTCCGCAAAGCCCGCCGCCTGGTCCGCAAGAAGCGCTGACGGCCTGCTCACGAAATTAGAAGCGGAGCCGGAAGCGTAAGCGACCTAGTTCGGAATCCAACCCGCACGGGCGTCTTCAACGGTTTCTTAGTTGTTTCACAATCCCGTGAGCAAGTGATTGCTATATCCTTTTCAGCATTGCTTCTATGCCATCGCACGCCTCTGATAGGCCGTTCTCTTCCCGCACTTTCGCGCCGACCTCGGCCGCTCGCTGCTGATAGCCGCCGCCGTCGAGCAGCGATCTGATCATCCCGGCAGCGCGGTCTGCCGTGTAGCGCCGACGGTCCATCCATTGCGCCACGCCCATCCGCTTCAGCCGATCCGCGTTGTCCGGCTGGTCGTGCGCCCAAGGCACAACCAGCATCGGACGTCCGGCCCGCAGCGCCTGGGCGGTTGTTCCGATGCCGCCCTGATGGACCACCATCGCGACGCGAGGCAGCACTTCCGAATAAGGTGCGTAATCCGCAACGAAGATCGAATCTGGTATTGTGTGCGGCAGCTGCGCGCGTTCGTCCGCCCCGGCCAGCAAAATGGCCCGCACGCCCAGTTTCATGGCTGCGGTCATGCTTTCTCGATAGAAGCTTCCCGGCTGCATCACCGCTGAAGAACCGAGCGTAAACACCACGGGCGCCGGTCCTCGCGTCAGAAAATCGTTGATCCGGTCTTTAACCTGTTCGTCATTGTGTGGCGAGTAATGAGCGAATCCTTCGCCGCGCCTGTCGTAAAAGACAAATCCGGTGATCTGGACATTTTTCGGCCAGTCGGGTTGCTCACTGGCGAACTGCCGTGAAAACAGTGCTAGCGTGCCGTATGGCGACAGCGCTCCCTCGAAGACCGGATTGGTTGCCGTGGGCAAACCAAGCTTGTGCCGCATCCGAATCAAAGGGCGGCTCCAACCGCGCACACGCGCTTTGCCCAGCGCGAAAATCGCTGCTCGCGCATGCCGTCCGAGACCATAGAAGCGCCTGATCCACGGCACCGGCAATAGCGGCGGATCGTAGGCCGAAAGGAATAGTGAGGGCTGCAGCACAATGCTGAGCCAGGGCATCTTGAGCACTTCGGCAACGGTGGGCCCTGCATAAGCGGCAACATGCGTTATCAGCAGGTCTGCGCCTTCGCATGCCGGCAGCAGATCGCTATACGCTTCGCTGACCTGGGGCATCAGGTAATCGCGAATCAGGTATTCCGTGCCGCGCTCTGGGTGCCATAGCTTCTCTACGAATTCTGGTTTGTTGAGCAGTTCACCCACATCGGGCCGTACCGGCGTGAACTTCACGCCTTCGGCCTCCACCTTCTGCCGGTATACGCCTGAAGTCGCGATCACCGCATCGTGTCCTCGGCGCCGAAGCTCAATTGCAATCGCCAGGTAGGGATGAAGATCGCCAAACGACCCGAACGTGTTCAGAACGATGCGCGCCATGGCTCCTTCTCATGATCACAGCTACCGCAGGGCCAACGGTGTTACGACAGTTCTTCTCATAAATTCAGACCACCATATCGAACTCACGCAAATCGCGCGATAGTATCGGAGCGGGTTCAAGAAACGGAGCTGGGCAATTTGTTGTCAGACTTCCGTGGAACGGACCCTGTCAACACTCCCAGCACAGCGCGAAAAAACCGGCATGCAATCGTCCCACGCGAATAGCGTCCTGATTTCTGATCCTCTCTGGTACAAGGACGCCATTATTTACGAAGCGCACGTGCGTGCGTTCTATGACAGCAATGCCGATGGGATGGGAGACTTCCGCGGCCTTGCGGAGAAGCTCGACTACCTCGAAGATCTGGGCGTGAGCGCCATCTGGATGCTGCCGTTCTTTCCGTCTCCCTGGAAAGACGATGGCTACGACATCGCCGATTTTCGCAGTGTTCACCCGGCTTACGGAACGCTGCGCGATTTTCAGATGTTCTTAAAGGAGGCACACCGCCGCAACCTCCGTGTCATTACCGAGCTGGTCATTAATCACACTTCCGACCAGCACTTATGGTTTCAACGCTCACGGCGCGCCGAGCCGGGCTCGCGCTGGCGCGATTTTTACGTGTGGAGCGACAACCCGGACAAATATGCCGGCACACGCATCATCTTTAAGGATTTCGAACCGGCGAACTGGACCTGGGATCCCGTCGCCAAAGCGTATTATTGGCACCGCTTCTATTCGCATCAGCCCGATCTCAACTTCGATAATCCGCTAGTCCGCCGTGCGGTCATGCATACGCTCGATTTCTGGGCGGAAATGGGCGTCGACGGCTTTCGCCTGGATGCGATTCCGTACCTTTATGAACGCGAGGGCACCAGTTGCGAGAATCTTCCCGAAACGCACGTATTCCTCAAAGAATTACGCCGGCACCTTGATTCGTCGCACCCGCATCGCATGCTGCTCGCGGAAGCAAACATGTGGCCCGAGGATGCCGTGGCTTACTTCGGGAACGGTGATGAGTGCCACATGGAATTTCACTTCCCGCTCATGCCGCGGCTCTTCATGGCGTTGCGCCTCGAAGACCGTCTGCCGATCGTTGAGATCCTGAAGCGCACTCCGCCGATACCGGAAACATGCCAGTGGGCCATGTTCCTGCGCAACCATGACGAGCTCACTCTCGAAATGGTCACCGATGAAGAACGTGATTACATGTACCGGGTCTACGCGGCGGATCAGCGAGCGAGGATCAATCTCGGCATTCGCCGCCGCCTGGCGCCGTTGCTCGGAAATGACCGCTCCCGCATCGAGGTAATGAACGCTCTCCTGTTCTCCATGCCAGGTACGCCCGTCATCTACTACGGCGATGAGATCGGTATGGGCGATAACGTGTACCTGGGCGATCGCAACGGCGTTCGCACGCCGATGCAATGGAGCCCCGATCGCAACGCCGGCTTCTCGAGCGCGAATCCACAGAAACTCTATCTTCCGGTCAATATCGACCCGGCATATCACTATGAGGCGGTCAACGTCGAATCGCAGGAGGATAACCCGAATTCGTTACTGAATTGGACGAAGCGCCTGATTGCGCTGCGTAAGCAGTATAAGGCGTTCGGGCGCGGCACTATCGAATTCCTGCAGCCTTCAAATCAGCGCGTGCTCGCTTATCTGCGCCGGTACCAGGAAGAAACGATCCTTGTCGTAGCGAATCTTTCGCGCTTCGCCCAGGCCGTCCAGCTTGACCTCCACAAATTTGAAGGATGGACGCCGGTCGAGATGTTTGGCCGCACCGATTTCCCGTCGGTCGGGCGAAGGCTGCTATCCACTCACACTCGGTCCCAGTTCATTTTTCTGGTTTTCGCTCGAGCAGCGGACGGTTCCGGTTACGACGGCCAGCCCGACGGTAGAAGCCAGGCAGCAAAGCGTGCCTTTGCTTTCTGTCCCGGTGCTCGCCGATATCTGGGATCCCGAAATCCGCTCCAGTGTCGCAGCCGTTCTGCCCCGGTTTCTCTACACGAGGCGCTGGTTCCGCTCCAAAGATCGCCGCCTGCGCTCCTTAGAGCTGACGGAAGTAATTCCGGTTGTGCCGCACCGGTACGTGATCGCCTTCGCGAGAACCGAATATGTGACGGGCGATCCCGAAACGTTCGTGATCCCGATTGCCATCGCTACCGATGATGCTGCTCAGGAGGTTCGTGACAACGATCCCGAGACGCTTAATAGCTGAGGTACGGGATTTCCAAGGCGCTACTGCGGTTATGTACAGCGGCACGCGAAACAAGGAGTTCTGTTCGTTACTTCTTGAGGCCTTCGCCCGGCGGCGGCGCTTCGCGGGGGAGCACGGCCAGCTTGTGGCTCAACGCAACCGCGAATTTCGCAGATTGTGGGGCGGCACGCATCCTAATCTCGAACCCGCACTGCTCAAATCGGCGGAAGTGAACACATCCATCCGCTTTGGTGATCAGTTCGTGATGAAGATTCTGCGCAGTGTGGAGGCAGGGCCGAATCCGGGCGTCGAATTTGGTCAGCTCCTGACGGAGAAACTGCCGCGTCCTTTCCCGCATGCCGCGCCCTTTGCCGGCTCTCTTGAATACCTGGCCAATACGGGCGAAAGTACAGTCGTCAGCGTGTTGCATGGCTTTGTTCCCAACGAAGGCGATGGCTGGCATGCCACACGGAAACTCGTCAGCGACTTCCTGAATGAGGCACAACGTGCGGAGCTGTCGCAGCCCGAACTTCAGGCCTCGGCGCCGACAAACATTTATTCGCTGGATTTTGCGCTCGCTCGACCGCCGGACATCGCACTCGAGCATCTCGGCCCCGTTCTCGTGCTGGCGCAACTTATGGGAACGCGCGTGGCCGAGTTACACGCGATTTTGGCTGCCCAGGGATCCGATCCCGCGTTTGCGCCCGAACCTTTTAATGACTTCTATCGCCAGGGTCTCTACCACGGCTTTATTGGGACAACCGAGAGGCGGCTCGAGTTCCTGCGCCAGCGCTACGCCGAAATAAGCCCCGATGTGCGTCCCCTTGCGGCCAAGGTGCTCGAAGGGCAGGAGGCCATCATCGCCAAGTTCCGGGCATTATTCGAACAACGCATTCCTTCTGAGCGCACGCGCTTCGTTGGCCGTCTGCACTTGGGCCACATCCTCTTGAAAGAGGACGACATCGTGATGTTCGATTTCGAAGGTGACCCGAATGTTCCTCTCAGCGGGCGCCGTATCAAGCGCTGCCCGCTCCGCGATGTCGCGAGCATGCTTGTCTCGTTCGGATATGCCGCGCAAGCTACAGTTCGCCAGATCGCATCTGGCGAACCGGATGAAGCACTAGCCCGGCACGAATTTCGCATCCCCGGCCGCTTCTGGTACTCGCACGTCAGCGCAGCGTTTATACGAGGCTATTGGAACGCTGCAGGCAATGTTCGCTACATGCCGCCGTCGCGCGATCAGCAGCAAGTGCTTCTTGAAACATATCTGTTGGAACGCGCGCTGCTGGATATCCGCTCTGATATGCAAGACAAACCGGAATTTACAGGCATGCCGCTTCGCTTGATCCTGCACTTGCTCGATGCCGAAGCCGAACGCAAGCTGGGTGAATAAGACGGACTGTTACCGCTGACTTTTCTCGCCAGCCAAGACCTGCTGCGTGAAGGCTTGCGACTTACCGCGAGGCACTGTCAGTGACTTCCAGTCGCTGTGCCTGAAATGTTTTGCGAGCAGCACGATCTGTCCGCAGTGATAACAGTAGTGGGCGATCTGCCGATTGATGGCCTGCATGACGGAATGGGCTTCGCCGCGGATTGTTACGACCCGGCTCATGTCCTCGTCCTTTAGGGGCTCTAGCGCATCGAATACGCGCTGCCAGCCTTCCTCCCAAAGCTTCATAACGGCGTCCCGCGTTTGGGGCGGATCTTCGAATTCGCTGTCACGGTTGCGATCGGGTTTCTCGCCGTCAGTCTCAAGAAAGTTCGTCCAGCGCGAACGCATGTTCCCGGCCATGTGCTTCACGGTGATCGCGATTGAGTTCATCTCCGGATCGAGCGCGCGGACCAGTTCTTCATCCGTTACCTGTGCCATCGCCCGTTCGGTAAGGTTCTTGTACTGGCGGAGAATTGCAAGAGAATCCTGCAGATATGAGGTTGTAAATTGCAGTGGCATGATGCTGCTCAATGCACCAGCAACCGCGCGGCCTGCGGCGAGTCCGCGCGGTTTCGTTGGTGAACTCCTTCAACTTGGAATAACGAGTTGCTGCCCAACTTGAATTTTATTCGGATCGCTCAGCTTGTCACGATTCGCTTCGAAGATGCGATTGTACTCGTTCGCCTGGCCGTAGAACTCCTGCGCGATTTTTGAGAGAGTATCGCCCGGTTTCACCGTGTACGTCCGGGCGCCGGCGCCGCCTCCAGCGGTCGCTGCCGCTGCTTGTGTCTGCTGCTGAGGCGCCAAGCTGGGATCCACAGTCAAATCGCAAGTCACGTCACTGTACTTTGGATCCACTGCCTTGATCTGATTCCAGACATCGTTCTTCACCTGTTCCGAAGGAGCAGCGCCTTGGATAAACAGCTTATTGTCTTGCACATGGAGATGGGTCAGACGTACGCCTTCGCGTTGAATCGTATCCAGCGCGCCGCGGTACTTGGTTTTCAGTTCGTCAAGACTAGGCATTAGGGTTACCTCCAGTGAATGGACTGCTTGCGCCCGATTCAGTTGCGTTCGAACTGGGAGGTTTCGCAGGCTCAGAGCCGTTCAGCCACGGCCGATATAGGGCATATTGGTCGCCATGATCGTCATAAATTGAACATTGGCATCGAGCGGAAGGCTCGCCATATACAAGACGGCGCGGGCGACGTGCTGCACGTCCATCCTCGGTTCGACAGCTTTGGTTCCGTCCGCCTGCAACACGCCGGACGCCATGCGCGCCGTCATCTCGGTAGCGGCATTTCCAATATCGATCTGTCCGCATGCAATGTTGTGTTTACGGCCATCGAGCGAGATGCTTTTGGTCAGTCCGGTAATGGCGTGTTTGGTGGCCGTGTATGGCGCCGAGTGCGGTCGCGGAGTATGAGCTGAAATCGATCCGTTGTTGATAATGCGACCGCCGGGCGGCTGCTGCCTTTTCATGAGCCGGATGGCCGCTTGCGCGCACAGAAACGCCCCGGTGAGATTCACTTTCACTACCGAATCCCACTGTTCGTAGCTGAGCTCATCGATCGGTATGGCAGGCGCTCCGGTTCCGGCGTTGTTGAACAGAAGATCCAGGCGGCCGAACTCTGCGCCAATGGTCGCGAATAGCGCCTCTACAGAGTCGCGCTGCGCCACGTCCGTTCGCACGACGAGCATGCGAGGACCGTCATTGCTGGCGAGTTGCGCGGTAGCTTCCAGCTTCGACTCATTCCGGCCAGCCAGCGCCACGGTCCAGCCGGCCCTTTGCAATTCCAGGCTAACGGCGCGGCCAATCCCGCTGCCCGCGCCTGTCACAAGCGCATATTTGCTCGTTGGCTGCATGCCTCAATTGTGCATGCAGTTACTCCCGCCGTAGTGCTGTTACCGGATCGATTTGCGTCGCGCGCCAGGAAGGCAGATAGCTGGCAATCAGAGCCGCGGCGATCAGAACACCAGTAACCAACATCATGCTCAACGTATCCACCCGAACGACGCCGTACAGCACGGCACTGGTCACGCGGGCGAGGAGAATGGCAAGCGGTAATCCAATGGCAAGGCCAATCGCCGTCAGAGCCGCGGCGCGTCGCATCGTCATACCCAGGATGTCGGCCCGATTGGCTCCGAGGGCGATGCGAATGCCGATATCATGCGTACGCGCCGTAACGAAGTATGACAGCACACCATAGATGCCTGTTACCGCGAGTATCAAAGCGATAATCGCGTAAGTAGTCATGGCGCGCGCTGATGCTCGCACGCCGCCGCGCCCTTCGGCCCTCGCCTGTTCCATCGTTTGCAGGTTATAGATCGGCAGATTCCTATCTACGACACGGATCCGTGCCCTGGCGGTGGGAGCGGCGAGCACCGGGTCGCCCGGCGTTCGAAGCAGAATGGTCGCGGTCGCCGCCGGCGCTTGCGTGTACGGCACATAGGCTGCCGGAGCCGATTCTCCAGTGAACCAGTCCTCGATCACATCCCCACATACGCCCACGACGGTCAGCCATTCGGAGTGCGCACTCAGCTTCAAGCGCCTGCCGATCGGGTCTTCTTTGGGCCAGTAATGCCGCGCGATGCTTTCGCTAACGACGACTACTTTCT
Source organism: uncultured Acidobacteriaceae bacterium (assembly GCA_963846185.1). GTDB lineage: Bacteria > Acidobacteriota > Terriglobia > Bryobacterales > Bryobacteraceae > Bog-105. The sequence continues at coordinate 69,522 of CAWJVA010000006.1, forward strand.
GCGTCTCTGACCGGTCATTCTCGGAAATCGAGCGTCCATTGAAGATCGGAATCCGCATGGCTTCGAAATAGTGAGCACTTACGGACCTGACCTCCGGTCTGGGCTCTCCCGGCCGCGGCTCAGGACGAGCCTCGATCGCCAGCCGTTCGGATATTCCGGTATCGGATGAAATTGCCGCTGCTTTTATTCCGGGTACTGTTCCGAGGCCTTCGAGCGCGCGATCGTAGAACAATCGCTGTTGTGCGGGCTGCTCATAGGAGCTTGGGGGGAGCGTCACCTGCATGGTCAACAGGTTCTTCGGATCGAAGCCTTGATAGACATCGATGAGCCGTCTAAACGTCTTCACCATCATTCCTGCGCCCACCAGCAGAACCAGAGCAAGCGCCAGTTCAAGAACAACCAGCCCGGATCGCATCCGGTTCTGGGCGGGAATCGCGCTCTGGGTATCGCCACGCTGCTGCAGGGCATTGTTCAGATCCCGGCGCATGCCTCTTACAGCCAGCTGAATAACGGCTGGCAAGCTGCAGAGCATGCCCGCCACGAGCGATGCGGCGAGTGTCAGTGCGACCACCGTTGAATCGACGCGCATAGATGCCAGCCCCGGCACGATACGCAAGATGTTGGCTGAGATGTCACCGCGTGTGAATGCCATGTTCCAACTCGCGAGGAGAAGGCCGAGGGCGCCGGCCACGAGCGAGATAACAATACTTTCGAGCATCATTTGCCGCGCGATCTGCAGGCGGCCTGCTCCCAATGCGGCGCGAATCGCGATCTCCCGCTGCCTGCTTGCCGCGCGAGCGAGTTGCAGGTTCCCGACATTGGCGCAAGCGAGCAGTAGTACGAACAAAGTTGCCCCTGTCAACATCAGCACGAAACGCCTCGTGACATCATCGCCTGCTGAATCGAGCAGCCGCATGCTCAACATGCTGCGGTCTTCGTTGCTATCCGGATATTGCTGCGCCAGGTGCGCCGATATCGCTTTCACCTCATGGCTGGCCTGTGCGAGGCTTACGCCGGGTTTCAGCAACCCGATAGCCATGATGTCGTGCACCGTGCGGTCATGCGCTTCTTTCGGGTCCAGCACGAGGGGGTCCAGATTTCGTTCTGTAGCGGCAGATCGAAATCGTCCGGCATGACTCCGATTACGCTATAGCGCTTGCCATCCAGCTCTATGGTCTTGCCGACTGCCGCGGGTGAACGTTCCAGGTGAGTTTTCCAGAATCCCTCGCTGACGACGGCCTCGCGCGTGGTGAGAGCTCGTTCGTCAGTCCTTTCGAACGTTCGCCCCAGAAGCGGCTTCTTGCCCAAAACCGCAAAGAAGCTCGGCGTTATACGCGCGGCCAGCACTCGCACCGGATTGCCGGTTCCGGTCAACGCGGCATCCCATTCGCGATAGCCGGCGAGCGGGGCGAAGGACCGGCTCTCCCTGCGCAGATCTACGAAGTCCGCAGCCGAGAGCGGGCTTTTCTCGATATTCAATTTCGGAACGGTTTCCCATACGGTCACGATGCGGTCCAGCTCGCGGTAGGGAAGCGGATGCAGGACCAGCGCACTGGTCGTTATGAAAGAAGAAGAATTTACGCCGATTCCGAGGGCCAGCGCCAGTACTGCGACGGTGGTGGTGATCGGGGTCTTCAACAGTGCGCGAACTGCGCAGCGAACGTCCCGTGCGAAGTCATCCATGGTTTTACCTCCGGCATCCTGCAATCAGGTGACCACGCGAGAACAGGCGTTATTCAGGTGAATGGCAGGAAATCTCTTCCGATTTGTTGTCGCATACTGGGACACTCAGTTCCAAATTCAACCGCCGAGAAACAGGGATTTCTCAGATCAGAGCTCAGCCCATTGACGGAGCAGGTTGTGATAGACGCCGGTGAATTGGACTGCCGAGGGGTGATCCGCCATATCGCGATTGAGCTTTTGGATGGCCATGTCGAGATCGAACAGCAGAGTGCGTTTGCCGTCATCGCGCACCATACTCTGAATCCAGAAGAAAGAGCAGATACGAGCGCCGCGCGTGACAGGCCGCACGTGATGAAGGCTGGTTGCCGGGTAGAGTATCATGTGTCCTGCCGGCAGTTTGACACGGTGCGTTCCGTAGGTATCCTCAACGATCAGCTCGCCGCCATCATACTCTTCGGGATGGGTAAAAAAGAGGGTTGCCGAGAGATCTGTGCGGATACGATGCGGCGTGCCCGTTACGGATCGGATTGCATTATCGACGTGGGTACCGAACGCCTGGCCGCCGGTGTAAGAATTGAACAGGGGCGGGAACACTCGCTGCGGAAGGGCGGCGGAGATGAATAATGCGTTCTGGCCAAGGGCGTTCAGAATCATATCCCCGAGCTCCCTTGCGGCGGGATGGCTCTCGGGAATCTGCATATTGTTTTTAGCCCGCGCGGATTGATGACCCGCGGTGACACGGCCATCAGTCCATTCGGCCGTTTCTAAAACACGGCGCGCTTGCGCCACTTGCTCGCTCGTGAGCACCTCAGGAATCGCCAGTAACACGTTTCTTACTCAACTCAGAATTTGAACTTCAAATCGATCGATGCGGAACGCCCGGGTCCCAGGACAATATGGTTCGGGTGTAACTCGTCATAGTAATACCGGTTCGCCAGATTGTAAGCGTTCAGTTGTAAGTCGATGTGCTCGCCTAGCGGATGCGCGAACATAGCATTGAACACCCAGTAATCCGGTACCTGCTTCACCAAGCCAGTTACGGGGTCGAGCGGCACGGTCGAGCTGGCATTACGGCTCGATTCGTAATTTGTTCCTACGCCGAATTCAAAGTGCCGCGGAAGGTGGTGGGTGCTCCAAAATGCGAGCGTGTTTTTTGGTACGTTTGCGAGGGGATATCCAACCGCAGCGGGATAGAATTGCGAGCTTACGACCCGGCTATCAAGGTACGCGTAGCTGGCGAGCATGTCCCAACGGCTGGTCAGGCGGCCGCGCAGATCGGTTTCTACGCCGCTGACCCGCTGATTGCCCGCTAATACATAGAGCAGGGGATTCGTCGGGCTCGCTTCTCGCGCATTTTCTTTGGTGGTGCGAAACCAGGACGCGTTCACGTGAAATCGGTTGTTCTTTAAATCCCACTTTGTTCCGAACTCGTAAGTTCTGTTCGATTCCGGTGCTACGTTGGCGGTACCGGCGCTGAGCGAGAGGCTCTCGGCTGAGGGGTTGAACGAGGTTCCGGCGTCGAAGTAAAGGCTTCCGTTCGGAGCGAGTTTGCAGACCGCTGCTGCGCGCCAGGTGGGCTCCTGATCGACACGATGGAAGTGCGACGCAGGTGCGATGGTCTGATTGTAAGTGTTATCGAAAAGGTCGAAGCGGATTCCTCCCGTGAAGTCGAACTTGCCGATGCTGACCGTGTCTATCGCATAGAGACCGGCCGACAAAGCGGTGTCATGGACCTTGCTGGCGAAGCTTACATTCGGGTTTAGAGATTGATACGGATTCGGGTTGAGCAGGCTGGTGCCCGGCGCGGTGTAGTTTGGACGCGTAGGGTCGGAGGTCTCGCGGCCTCCTTCTATGCCGCTGACGAACGTATGCCGGAGCGGACCCGTCTCAAAGCGGCTAATGACGTCCAGTTGTTCATCGAGGAATGTCTCTGTGCTGTTGACCGCGATTTCATGCCGCGTTACTTGCATGGCGTCGAGCGGCGTGCCGATTTTAATTCCGTTCAACTGCGGCTCCGTAATGAGCACGTCGCGCACGTAACTCGCATAGCGGACCTGGTCGCGCACGGTCAGGTGGTTATTGGCGTCGTGCTCGAGCTTGACCGTGCCGATATCGTCAAAGGTTCTGAGAAAATTCCCATTCTGCAGGCCGTAGTAATTGGAGCGCGGCACGGGCGCGGGCCCATTAAACAACCACGGCACCCCATAGTCCGGGATATCGTCCTCGTTCTGGTGGAAGTAGCTGAAAGTCAGACGAGTGGGAGTGCCGAGGCCGAGAGCGAGGGAGGGGGCGAAGCCGTCGCGCCGGTTCTCAGTGATGTCGCGACCGGCGACACCGCCGATATCGCCCATTGCGTTGAAGCGAAACGCTGCACCTGATCCGAAAATCGGGACCGGTGTGTTCAGATCGAACGTGGCGCGGCGGGTCGCGTCCGTCCCGAATTGCAGACCTGCCGACATGATGCGATCCAACCCCGGCGTTTTACTCGCCTGGTTCACTATGCCGCCGGTCGAGCCACGCCCGAATGTCACGGACGAAGGACCCTGCAGTACTTCGACCTCCTCGGTGTTGAAGGGATCGCGGTAATAGCTGCCGAAATCACGCATGCCATCAATAAAGAGATCGTTGCGCGCGGTGAAGCCCCGTATGGTGAGATTGTCTCCCTGTGAGCCGCCCTCACCGGCGGCGAGGCTGATGCCCGCCACATTGCGCAAGGCATCACGCAGCGTGGTGGTACCTTGCTGCTGCATGGTCTGTTGCGCGACAACGTCTATGGTCTGCGGCGTATCGAGCAAGGGCAGCTGATATCTCGGCATGGACAACGAAAGCACCGGTGCTGAATCCGTGACGTCGACCGAAGTCGATTTCTGCTGCAGCCGGACCTGGAAGGTATGAATGCCGTCGAAAGAGTAGGCGAGCCCGGTGCCCGCGAGAACCTTTTTGAAAGCCTGTTCGGCTGTATAAACACCGGACACGCCGGGCGACTGTACGGCGAAAAGAGCAGGGTCGGCCAACTCAACTGCCATGCCGGACGTTTTTTGAAAGCTCTCGACTACATCGTGAAGCGGGCCGGCCGCGATCTGATAGCGGTGAAGGGGAGGCCCTTCCACCCGGTTTGGCGCTGATTGTCGCGCGGGCGGTGGGAAAGTTTGCGCTAGAGCCTTTTTCCCAGTTCCAGCGGTGGCGTAGGCGGTCAGAGCTCCTACTGCCAACCAGTAGCGAGGTTGTGTAAGCTTGCTTAACTTCTTCGATTTCTTCTTGATACGTCGCGCAGCCATTACGCCCTCTGATACACGACCATTTTGGTCTGCTAAGACTAGAAAGGTCCATGATACCTTGAACGGCTTAGCCGTCTAGAGCATTAGCAGTCGAATGGGAAGCAGCGAAATTGAACGGCGGCAGGGGCGGCTTAAATGTAGCGGGTAGGCCTTTATTCGTGCCGCAGGGCGGTGAGCGGATAGACGTGCGATGCGCGCTGAGCCGGTATCCAGGCGGACAGGAGTGCAACTAAGACAAGCACGGCGGTGGCGCTGAGGAAGGTGAGAGGATCGGCCGGTGCGATCTCAAAGAGGAATTTGGCGAGTATGCGCGTGGCCGCCAAGGCGCCGAGCACGCCTGCAAGAACGCCCCAGCTACAGAGGTTGAGCGTGCGCCGGAAAACCATCCACAGCACATCTTTGGACTCGGCTCCCATCGCCATCCGAATGCCGATTTCGTGGGTCCGCTGAGCCACGGAGAAGGAGAGCACGCCGTAAATTCCGACTGCAGCAAGAAGCAGGGCGATCATTGAAAAGATGCCGAGAAGCCGCGTCAGAGAGAGAGGCTCTTTGATGCTCTCGGCGACAATGGCGTCCATGCTAGCGACCGATTGCAACGGCAGTTCCGGATCGATCTGGCGAATGGCGGCGCGCAAAGCGCTGATGATCGGTGCGGGCGATCCATTGGCTTGAATGACGAAATTGACGTGACCCAAGAAGAAGGTCTGGTTCACCTGGCGGTATGGCCGGTAAATGGTTGCACTTGGCGCCTCCGTTAAGCTCTTTTGCCTAATATCGCTCACTATGCCGATCGGGGTGAGCCAATCTGCAGGTTTCGGATGGTCTTCCATCGAAATCCGTTTTCCGATGGCGTCGCCGGCCGGCCACAGGCGGCGCGCTACCGATTCGCTGACGATGGCCACAGGCAGCGCCGATGAGTCGTCCCGTTCGGTAAAGGCGCGACCATGGAGCAGGCGGATTCCCATGAGACGGAAATAACCGGCACTCACGGCAGGTTTATCGACAAGAAAGCCGCGCGGCAGATGTCTTCCATCTTCGAGCTGAAAATCGCCGCGGATCAGGCCGGAACCGAACGGTATCCAATTGACGGCAGCAACAGAATTGGCACCGGGAATGGTCGCAAGCTTCGTCAGAAGGTTATCAGTGAAGCGGTGCATGTCGGCAGCGGTGGGATAGCGATAGTCCGGAAGATCGACAGTTGCGGCGATCAGGTTTGCCGGTCGAAAGCCTGGACTAACGGCGCGCATTCGCAGAAAGCTTCTGACGAGCAGACCGGCGCCGGCGAGGAGGATAATAGCGAGCGCAATTTCGGCGGCGACCAGGACTCCGCGAAGTCTCTCCTGGCGGGCTGTTATGGTTCTTCCCCGTTCGTTGATCAAGTCGCGCAGTTCGCGCCTGGTGAGTTGAAGGGCGGGAGCCAGACCGAACAGAAGACCTGTCAACAAAGAAATAGAGAATGAGAAGCCAATCACCCAGCCATCGAGATGAATTGCACCGGTTCTTGCAACTTTGCCCGCCGGGAGAATGGACAGCACAAAACGGACTCCCGCTACGGACAGAAGAAGGCCCAGAGCTCCTCCGGCGAGCGAAAGCAAGGTGCTTTCCGTGAGTAGCTGGCGTACAATTCGTGCGCGGCCTGCACCAAGTCCTGAGCGCACAGCGATCTCCTGATGCCGACGCGCGCCTCGAATTAACAACAGATTGGCGAAGTTGGCACACGCAATAAGTAAAACGAACGCAACCGCCCCTGCGAAGACGAGGAGCAGCTTTCGAAAATCAGCCACGAACAGCTCTTTTAAAGGAAGTATGCGGGCAACGAACTGATCGTGCACGTTCTTATTCGCCAGGGCAGCTCTGGCGGCGAAAGCATTCAGTTCGGCTTCCGCTTGTCCGCGGGTGGAGTGCGCCTTGAGCCTTCCGATGACCGGCCGGACGGAGGAGCGACGTGGATTTAATGTGATTTCGGTGCGAGTCCATAGATCGGCGTTCTGAAACGCAAAATTCGGTGGCGCGACTCCCGCGACCGAATAGCTGACGCCATCCAGAACGACAGGCTTGCCCACGATCGCTGGATCACTTCGGAGTCGGCTGCGCCACAGACCATCGCTCAGTATGACGACGTTTCTGTCACCGTGCTCCTGAGGAAGGAACCCCGGTCCGAGGGCTGGGTGCACACCCAGGACATTCCAGAAGTCGGGGGTAACGGCTAGGGAATTCAAGACCACCGGATCTCCCGTGCCCGTCCACGTTACGGTTTGCTGGCCGAAAGTGGCGAGATGTTCGAAGACGCGGTCCTGGTGGCGGAACTCGAGGTAGTCGCGATCAGCCATCGTAGGCCCAGGCGGAACAAACGGGTTGTCCTTGGGAGTGTATGAAATGAGAAGCAGCCTATCCGGTTCCGGGAAAGGCAGCGGCTGGAGCAACACGCCGTTTACGATGGTGAAAATCGCGGTATTGGCGCCAATGCCCAGAGTCAAGACAAGGATCGCGACGACAGTGAAGCCCGGAGTGTTCCTCAGCGTGCGGATTGCATAACGGGCGTCCTGTAGCAATTCCTCCAGCCAGCGGACCTGGCGAGCGTCGCGGCACTCCTCTTTTCGCTGCTCGATTCCTTGCATGGCGCGAAGCGCGCGATATCGGGCTTCGTCCGGCGCCGCACCCCGGTTTATCTCCTGATCCGTTCTTTGAGCCAGATGGAACTGAAGCTCTTCTTGCAGTTCGCGTTCGAGCTGGTTTCGGCGAAAGAGGGACCGTAAGCGAAGTGGGATGGTGTAGATCCAATGCTCCAGGCGCATGCTAGGCCTCCTCGAGACGCACGACGGAGCTGATCGCCTGCGACAAGCGCTCCCAATTCGCGGTTTCACGCTCAAGCTGGCGACCTCCGAGCCGGGTTAGCGAATAGAATTTCGCGCGGCGGCCCAATTCGCTGGTCTTCCATTCAGCGGAAATCCAGCCTTCCTGTTCGAGTTTGTGCAGAGCCGGGTATAGCGAACCGTCGCTGACGCGCAGCACGTCACCAGAGACTTGATTCAAGCGCTGGCTGATAGCCCAGCCGTGCATCGGCTCGAGCGCCAGGATTTTGAGGAGAAGCAGATCCAGCGTGCCTGCACAAGATCCGGCGGTTTGCTCATGCTTGACCTCGATTACCGAGAACAGTATAGCAGGGTAATCTCGGTAAGCGAGGCTAACGGGTTCGCGCCCGGCGCGGCTCTCGCTCGCTTCATCGGGAGCTTCTATTATCCAAATAGAAGAGACATCGTCATGCCTTACCCGGAGCAGGTGCGCATTGTCGAAGTAGGGCCGCGGGACGGTCTTCAGAATGAGAAAAGTTCCGTTCCGGTTGAGGTTCGAGTCCAACTCATCCAGGCACTCGCGGAAGCCGGTCTAAAGACCATCGAGGCCGGCAGTTTCGTCTCGCCGAAGTGGGTGCCGCAGATGGCCGGTACAGACGCGGTGCTTGAAGAAGCTGCCGCGGGCGCCGGCCGTTTCTTATCCGGTGCTTGTGCCTAACCTGCAGGGTCTGCATGCCGCTCTCGAGGCGCGTGTCACGGAGATCGCGGTTTTTGCGGCGGCTTCGGAAACGTTCTCGCAAAAGAACACGAATGCCTCGATCGAACAGAGCCTGGCTCGTCTACACGCCGTGGTGGAGACGGCCCTCGCTCGCGGGCTTAAAGTTCGAGGATACGTTTCATGCGCGCTGGGCTGCCCGTTCGAGGGTGCGATCGAACCTGCTGCGGTCGCGCATGTCGCGTCGGCTTTACATGAGATGGGGAGCTACGAGATTTCGTTAGGCGACACGATCGGCGTCGGGACACCGCTCAAAGCACGGGCGATGATTACGGCGGTGGCGCAACACGTTCCCATATCGCAACTGGCAGTTCACTATCACGACACATGGGGACAGGCGCTCGCGAACATTCTCGCATCGCTTGAACTCGGGATCAGTGTAGTGGATATCTTCGGTGGCCGGCTTGGGAGGTTGCCCTTATGCCCCGGGCGCGACCGGCAATGTCGCGACGGAAGACGTGGTCTACATGCTAAACGGCATGGGGATTCAGACAGGCGTGGACTTGAAGAAACTGGCTGCGGCGGGCCGTCTTATTTCGCAGCACCTCGGCCGGCCGCCTGCTTCAAAAGCGGCCGCTGCTATTATCGCGTCTGGCGAGTTGAAAGTTAGTTGAACAAAGTTCAAGCCAGCGCTGATACCGCGGTCGCCGACATTCCCGATGGCGCGACGATCATGTTCGGCGGTTTTGGCCTGTGCGGCATTCCCGAAAATCTGATTGCAGCTCTCGTGCGCCGGAACATCAAGGGCCTGCATACGATCAGCAACAACATGGGGATCGATGGCGCAGGCATGAGCCTGATGCTGCAAGCAGGGATGATCGAATCTCACATAGGCAGCTATGTCGGTGAGAATCGCTTGCTCGAATCGATGGTCATTTCGGGAAAGTTGAAAGTTACGCTGATTCCGCAAGGCACGCTGGCTGAACGGATTCGAGCCGCGGGCGCAGGCATCCCGGCGTTCTACACGCCGGCAGGGGCAGGCACGATTGTTGCAGAAGGAAAGGAAACCCGCGAATTCGACGGCAAAACGTACATTATGGAGCGGGCGCTGCATGCCGATTATGCCTTCGTAAAGGCATGGCGCGGTGATCGTTTGGGCAATCTGGCGTACCGAAAAACGGCGCGCAATTTCAATCCCATGATGGCGACGGCAGCGAAGATCACAATCGCAGAGGTGGAACAACTGGTTGAGCCGGGTGAGATCGATCCAGACCACGTCATTACGCCCGGTATTTACGTCAAACGTATCATTCAAGGCGAAATTTATGAGCACCGCATCGAGCGCCGAACCCTTCGAAAAGCGTGAGCGGATTGTGCGCCGCGTCGCGCGCGAGCTGCAGGATGGCTTCTATGTGAATCTCGGGATCGGGATGCCCACGCTGGTTGCCAACCACGTGCCGCCCGGAATCGATGTTATCTTTCAATCGGAAAACGGGATGCTCGGCGTGGGGCCGTATCCGCTGCCGGGCGACGGAAGATCCGGACCTGATCAACGCCGGGAAGGAGACTGTGAGCGAACTGCCCGGGTGTTCCTATTTTTCGAGCGCCGATTCGTTTGCAATGATCCGAGGCGGACACATTGACCTCAGCATCCTGGGCGCGATGGAGGTGGATGAGGATGGCAATCTTGCGAATTGGATGGTCCCGGGCAAAGTGATAAAGGGAATGGGCGGAGCAATGGATCTGGTCGCAAGCGCCCGCCGTGTCATTGTGGCGATGGAGCACACCCATAAATCCGGCGCCCCGAAGATTTTGAAACGCTGTACGCTGCCCATTACCGGTCTGCGCGTGGTACATATGATCGTGACCGAGCTTGCGGTCATATCCGTAACGCCCAAGGGTCTGCGGCTGGACGAACTCGCCGAGGGTGTTTCGCTGGCCGACGTTCAGGCCGTGACCGAACCGAAGCTGATCGTATGAAGAAGCCAACTCGCCGCACCTTCGCCGCCGCTCTGACCGCTGCCGTTCCGATTGCGGGCAGCCACAAAGTGCTGGCGGCTGAGAATCAAAAGCAAAAAGTCATCACGTCCGCCTCTGTGCCAGGGGATCCCGCTGCGCCCGAGGTGCAGCAAGGGACGCAGCCCGAGATTCCGCCGTTTAGCGACGCCTTGCGGTTTGAGCGGCGCGATGTGCCGCTGAAAGTCGTTCCTTTCGCCATGGCCGATGTGCGGCTGCTGCCTTCACCGTTTCTTTCGGCGCAAAATGCCAATGCGGCGTGGCTTCATTCGCTACCCGCGGATCGCCTGGTTCGCAATTTTCGCATTACCGCGGGCCTGCCTTCGCCGGCCCAGCCTCTGGGCGGTTGGGAGAAGCCGGATTGCGAACTGCGCGGGCACTTCGTCGGGCATTATCTTTCCGCATGTGCGCTGATGTATGCGTCGGCGGGCGATAGCGAACTTCGCGAACGCGGCAATCAAATCGTGTCCGAGCTGGCGACATGCCAGAGCCGCTTGTCGGGCGGCTATTTGAGCGCGTTCCCAATCGAGCTTTTCGACCGATTAAATGCGCGGCAGCCGGTTTGGGCGCCTTTCTACACCATCCACAAGATCATGGCCGGCCTGCTTGGACATGCACCAGCTGACGGGTAACAGCCAGGCGCTGGAAGTTCTTGGCGGCATGGCCGAATGGACGGATGATGGACCGCCGCGATTCCGCTGAAGCGCACATGCAGATGGTGCTCGACACCGAATACGGCGGCATGAACGAGGTGCTGTACAACTTTGCCGCTGTGAAGAACGACGATCACTTTGCGAATGTTGGCGACCGCTTCACGAAGCAGCGCTTCTTCAATCCGCTGGCCTTGCGCCGCGATGAGTTGCGCGGGCTGCACACGAACACTCATATTCCGCAGGTGATTGGCGCGGCGCGGCGCTATGAGATCAGCGGCGATCCGCGCTTCCGTGATGTCGCGAGCTATTTCTACAGCGAGGTCATTGAGGCGCGTGCGTATGCGACGGGCGGCAACGAGCAACAACGAAGGATGGCTGGTACAACCGAACCGTCTGTGCAGCCGAACTGGCGGCGGGCCACGACACCACCGAGTGCTGCTGCGCCTATAACATGCTCAAGCTGACGCGGCAGCTTTATACCTGGGATGCGGACCCGCGCTATTTCGACTACTACGAGCGCGTGCTGTACAACCATCGTCTGGGCGCGATTAATCCCGAAACGGGAACGACTCAGTATTATTTGGGCATTGTCCCGGGTTCCTGGCGAACTTTCGGCACACAATTCGACAGCTTCTGGTGCTGCAACGGCACGGGCGCGGAAGAGTATTCGAAGCTGAACAACAGCATCTACTTCCGCTCGGGCGATGCCGCTCTACGTGAATCTGTTCATTCCGTCCGAACTGAACTGGCGCGAGAAGGGAATTCGTGTCCGGCAGGACACAACGTTTCCGGAAGAGAGCCGCACTCGCTTGGCTCTGACTGTCGACCGACCTATTCAACTGGCGGTGAACCTGCGGATTCCCGCCTGGGTGGCGTCACCCCCTCTCATAACGATTAACGGCGAGCAGGTTGCGGCGACCGGAACTCCTTCCAGTTATGTTTCTCTACAGCGAACGTGGAAATCGGGCGACACAATCGAGATGTCGCTACCGATGGCTGTCCGAGCCGAAGTGATGCCGGATGATTCATCGCTGGCCGCAATTTGCTACGGACCACTGGTCTTGGCAGCAAGTGTGGACGGAGAACGAGGAAAGGTGATCGGGCCGATGGGCCCAGATCTGAAGAAAGTTCCGCCGCCGGCTTTGCCCGCTTTGAAGCTTGATGCGGACTCCCCGGCGGCGTCCGTTCGAGCCGCTGACCAGCATCTGACGTTCCGTGTTCCGGCGCAAACAAAAGAGCTAGAATTTGCGCCTTTTTATCAGGTTTCCGGTCAGCGCTACTCTATTTACTGGCGCGTGACCTAGCGGCCCGCGCCTGCTTGAGCGCCAACCGTTTTGTGCAGCGCCTGTATATTTACCTGCTGCTCGCCAATTTGGGTCAGTTTGGCATCGGCTTGCTTCTCTTCATCCAAGGTCTTTTGGATGATGTTTGCGATATCCTCTTTACCCAGCAGCTTTGCGAAGGTGCGGAGCGAGCCCCAGGATGCCATTTCGAAATGCTCGACCTGGTTTCCGGCTACGATCAAAGCAGCATCCCGCACCGGGCCTTTGTCAGTGTTCTGAATCATCTGATCGGCTTCCTGGCGCATCTGCTTCAACACCGCGTTGGCATTCGCCTGCGGCTGCTTGTTCAATCGCTTGAAGATCTCTTCGCTCCGGCCTACGTGCTCCTTTGTTTCGGAGAGATGCTGTTCGAATGCCTGCCGCAGTTGCGGGTTTTCCGCCGCTTCGGCGAGCTTTGGAAGCGCTTCGGTGAGCTGCTTCTCAGCATCGTAAAGATAGGTCAGGCCGTGCACGAAAAGGTCATCTACGCTTTGAAGTTTCATCTCGTAACCTCCAACCCATGGGACCCGGAGCGCCGTCCTTTCGTTTCGCGTGCGCGGAAACGGAAAATTCGCGTGCGCGGAATGCTAGACGGCTGAGTGCCTCACCTTTGGCTGCTCGCGATTGTTTCATCAAAAGTGCGATGCGGACTGCGTTTGCTGAATCGCGCGGCGTGCAGCGTTCGGGCTTCTTCCCATTTCGACAGCAATCGAGAAAATACTCGATCTCTGCCTGGTAACCGTCTTGTCCCGTTGCTTGAACGGCGGTTCGCTTTCCGGCCATGTCGCTCAAAAGGAGACCGCCGGGTGTGAACTCAAGCTCCGCGCGCTCCGCCCGTACTTGGAAGCTCATCTGCAGCGGAGAGCCGGGTAGAAACCATCCACCCTGTATGCGCACCTCCGGCCCGTCCGGGTAAAGCAGCGTTGCCATGACAGCATCGACAGTGCCCATGGCCTTGGCTGCCACACGCTGCGGCATGCCGAATAACATCAGAGCCTGATCGATGTCATGTATCAGCAGATCGAGCACGGCTCCTCCGCTGCGCGCATCGACGGGAAGCCACTTGCTCCAATCGGGCAGCCCGCAGCGGCGCACGAAAGTAGCGGACTGCACTGCGCCGTATTCCCCTTGCCTGACGAACTGCGCAAGAGAGACGTATTCCGGCCAGAAACGCAGCACTTGTCCAATCATCAGGATCCGGTTGTGCTCTTCGGCAGCGGTAATCATGCGCTCGCAGTCGGCGTTTGTCAGCGCCATGGGTTTTTCGCAGAACACATGTTTGCCGGCGGTCAGCGCCGCGATGGCGACAGACGGATGCAGATCAGTGGGAAGGCAGATATCGACGATCTCTACGTTCGGATCCATAACCAGTTCGCGCCATTGTGCATACTTTCGCGCGCCGGAGAGATCATAGCTCGTCTTCTGCCGTTCAATGTTGCCGCCGACGCTGCTGAGGTCACCCGATAATTTGCGCTGGTCCTGTGTGCAGATCGCTGCTATTGTTGCGTCCGCAACATTCGAATAGGCGTCCAAGTGACTTGCGCCCATGAAACCGAGTCCGATAATGCCGATGTTCACGAATGTATTGTAAGAGCTAAGTTGCGCGGCTCGCCGGCTTGCTGCGGGAAACAGGGTATCGGTAAACCGGGTCTATGCATACGTAGGACCATTCCGCGGTGGGAAACGTTATCCAGCTTGTTGGCCCGAATCACGTGGTTCAGTTATTCGGTGTCAAGCTTCTCGGGGTCAGCTCCGAAAGCGGAAAAAAACTTCTCTTCTCGGTCGTATTCGTTCTTTTCGTTTTTCTGATAGGCAAACTGCTGCGCTGGGTGGCGCAGCGCAGTGCCTGGACGCACTCCGGCAAGCGCGTTGCTTTTTGGGCGCACCAGGGGATCTCGATCACGGTCGCTGTTATCTGTGTCGTCGGCCTGCTCTCGATCTGGTTCAACAATCCCTCGAACCTGGCCATGGGCGCCGGATTGCTCACTGCGGGTTTAGCATTTGCTCTTCAGAAGGTTGTTACATCATTCGCAGGTTATCTGGTCATCTTGCGCGGCAAGACGTTCAGTGTAGGCGACCGCATCACAATGGGGGGCATTCGGGGGGATGTCATCGCACTCACCTTTCTGCACACCGTGATTATGGAGATGGGGCAGCCGGCCCAAGGCGACAGCGGCGACCCGATGTGGGTGCAGGCACGCCAGTACACGGGCCGCATCGTGCGGGTCACTAACGGCGTCATCTTCGATGAACCAATTTATAACTACACACGCGATTTCCCTTACATCTGGGAAGAAATCCGAATTCCGATACCCTATGATGCGGACCGCAAGCGCGCCGAGGAGATTCTTCTCAAGGCGGCTCACAAGCACACCGCGAACATCGCCGAGATGAGCGAGGAGGCGCTTCGTGCTTTGGAATCGCGCTACGTGATGAAGCGCTCAGAGCTGGAACCCACGGTCTATTGGCGCCTCACCGACAACTGGATTGAAATGACAGTGCGCTTCATCGTGCCGGATGCAGGCATACGGAAGGTAAAAAGCGACATGAGCCGGGACATCCTGGCCGACTTCGATAGCGCCGGAATCGGAATCGCTTCGGGCACATACCAGGTGGTCGGCTTCCCACCCATCAAAGTGCAGATGATCCCCGAAGCCGAGAAGGCGAAGATAGCATCAGCGTCGTGACGATTCCTGACCCTCTTGGCCCGAGCCGTTGACACGCTCAAAATCGAAGTAGGTGCTCTCCTGGCTGCCGGTTCGTGAGAACAGATAGAGCACTTTCGCGTGCGATCTGACTGAGAAGTGAGTAATCTGCCAGGTACCGCCCGCGACCGGGGATTTCTCCAATTCGAAGCGCGTGCCGGGCTCTACCTGAGCGAGGAAACCCTCAATGGAAACCGGGTGAATGACTTGGGCCGTCACCTTGACCCATTGATAGGTCTTCTGATCAATCCAAAGCTCGCCCTGCATGCCGGTGAGGACTCGGGCATCCAGATTCGGAGGGTTATAACCGGGACGCGGCGTGGCCCTCAACACCCAGACACTGAAGCCTCTGATCTTGTGCTCGCCGATGAGTTTGAAGTCGAACGCTTTGGTCAACTCGGTCATCATTGCGTTATCGCGCGTGCGTTCGCGTTGCCACTTTGCGATGCGCTGCTGGCGCTGCTCGGGCGATTCGGATCTCCGCTGGGCTGCCACGTGCTGCTGTTTTTGCATTTCCTCGCGTTCCTGATTGGGCGGGAGCGGGACGCCGTTGACTGCTATCAACCGCTCATAGGGCGTGCCCTCGATCATCGTGACCTGATACGTCTTGCTTCCAGTGCCGGTCTTGTCCGTCTCCCTGTAGTTGAAATCGGGAGCGGCCTTGAAGTCCTCCCGGTTAGCCTCTACCGATTTGTTAATAATTGTCTGCACGTCGGGCTGGTCTGCCAGCGCGGACGGAGCTCCACTGAGCGAAAGAGCCAACACGAAGCTGGCGGCCCTCGAAATCATACTGTGTAGACGCGAACGGGGCTGGCAATGGAACGATAGGAATGTACACAGGTCTGGACAGAGGCAGATACGATGGATCACGAGCGAGTAGGAAGCATTCGGAACGAGATCTCGAGTAGGGGTATCGACGCGCTAGTTTGCAGCCTGCCGAGAAACGTGCTGCTGCTTTCCGGCTATTGGCCTGTGGTTGGCACCAGCGTGGCGATTGCGCTTTCCGACGGCTCCATTCATGTTGTGGCGCCGGAGGACGAAAAGGAACTGGCGGCGAGCTCAGGAGCAACGCTTCACACCTACAATCCGGGATCGCTTGATCGGCTGACGAGCGCATCGGATGCGATTCGCGAGCCGCTCAATGCGCTGCGGCCTGCTCTCGGCCACGCCCGCATCGCCGTTGAAAGCGGCGAGACAAGCGAACCGGCCTCATATGCCGCCATGCATCTATTCGGAGACTCGCTTTTTCGTGCATTGAAAAGCGTATTTCCTCAGGCCAGTTTTGTTCATGAGAACGACTTGATCGAGCGGCTTGGCGCGGTAAAGACGACGGCCGAAATTGACCGGATTCGAACGGCATGCGCCATCGCTCGATTCGGCTTCGAAGGCGGGTCCGGTCTGATTCGGTCAGGGCTTACTGAAATCATGGCGGGGCAGCTCTTCCGGGATCGAATTAAACGATACCGGATCGACTGCCCGGACGTGCAGCGCGAGGAAGATTTTATCTGGGTCATGTCAGGTGCGAACTCTGCGAAGGCGCACGGAGCATATGCGCGGTCTCGAACGAAGATTATTGAAGCGGGCGATTTGGTTCTGGTTCACTGCAACTCAGCGGTAGACGGGTACTGGACTGACATCACGCGCACTTACTCGGTGGGCAAGCCGGATGACCAGCGCCGCCGAATGTACCAGGCGATCTTCGAAGCGCGCGCTGCCGCATTCAAGGCGATTGCGCCGGGCCGGCGAGCGGCTGATGTAGATCATGCCGCGCGCTCGGTTTTGGAGCAGCACGGCTATCGGCAAAGAGTTCAAACATTCGACCGGCCACGGGGTGGGATTCGAAGCGATCAGCGCCAACGCATTGCCGCGTTTACATCCGAAATCGCCCGATATCCTCGAGACCGGAATGGTCTTCAACGTCGAACCTGCCATCTACATTGAGGGTTATGGCGGGATCCGGCATTGCGATATGGTTGCGGTCACGAAGGATGGGTATGA
The DNA here is from genome assembly GCA_963846185.1 of uncultured Acidobacteriaceae bacterium. Lineage (GTDB taxonomy): Bacteria > Acidobacteriota > Terriglobia > Bryobacterales > Bryobacteraceae > Bog-105. The sequence goes on from CAWJVA010000006.1 coordinate 86,684, forward strand.
GGTACTCACGCCTTTTCAAACCAGCCCGGAAGAGCTGGTTCTTTAAAGCTGCGGCTCAGTCTTTGGTCAGGTAGAAGTAAACAGCCGGCGTTACCAGCAGCGAGAGCGCATGCTGGCGATAATCCCGCCAATAACGGCGATCGCCAGCGGCTGAAGCATCTGCGACCCAGCGCCTAATGCGAGCGACAGCGGAATCATGCCTGCAACGGCGGCCAGCGCGGTCATCAGGATCGGCCGAAAGCGGCCGCTCCCGGCTTCAAGCATCGCGTCTCGCGGGCTCATCCCTTCTGAGCGGTATTTTTGATCTGCATCGAGCAGAAGAATCCCGTTTTTTGCAACAATGCCGACGACCATGATCAGACCCATAAAGGAAGAGAGATTGAACGTGGTGCCGGTGAGCGAAGAGTGCGAAGAACACGCCGGAAGTGGAGAGCAGCGCTGATGAAAGGATCGCAAGGGGCGCAGCGAAACCGCCGAATTCAAGCAGCAGAACGATAAACACGAGCACGATGGCGGCTGCGAGCACAAACAACAGATCGTGGAAAGACTGTTGCTGCTGCTGCATACAGACCCGCCGTATTCGACACGAATGGCGGAAGGCACGTGGAGGGCGGCTACTTTCTTTTGCACGAGCTCCATGCCTGTTCCCAAGCTCATTCCTTCCAGACGCGCCCGTAACCGCGACATAGCGCTGCAGATTTTCGCGGCGGATTTCCAGCTGGCCCGGGTTGTTTGCTACCGTCGCCAGCGTGCCAAGCGTAGCTACTTTCCGGTTCCGCTGACAAGCAGCATGTTCTGGATCGCGTCGAGCGAAGAGCGTGTGGATTCCGGGAAACGCACACGCAATGTGTAGGGGCGATTATTCGAGATAATCGGAATGGTCGCGGGCTCGCCGTCAATGATTGCGCTCGTATCGAGCTCTAATTCCTGCGGAGTGAAGCCGGCGCGCGCAGTTACCCCCTGATTGATGTTGAACGTAATAGCCGGGCCGCTGATGGTGTCCTCGATACCGTTCTTAAGATCCTTGACCGCCGGAATGGTCTTGATGGCGTCGGCTATTTTGGGCGCCCACTGCTGAAGAGGACGATGTTTTCTGAGAATAGCTTGATTTGAATGGGGTCCGGCGAGCTGGTCAGATCGCCGATCTGATCCTGAAGAAGCTGCGTAAAATCGGTGTCCAGCTGCAGGATACTGCTTGTTGACCTTCTCACGAACATCAGCGATCACTTCCTCGATGCTGCGGCTGCGATGCGCTTTGAGCTTGACCGAAATGTCGCCTGTATTCGCCTCGGTGACGGTCGCGAGACCCAGTTGCAGGCCGGTACGGCTTGCTGTGCTCTCGACTTCCGGTATCGAATGCAGAATCTGCTCGACACCGATCAGAACGTTGTTGGTGTCTGTCAGAGACGCGCCGGCCGGCATCAAATAATCCAGCACAAAACTGCCTTCATCCATCGAGGGCAGCAAGTCACTTCCCAGCGAACGGTAGCAGAGGAATGAGACGGCAATGAGCAGGCATGCAGCAAGCGCAAGAATGAGAGGCCGCGCGAGTGCCGCTTCGAGCGCCGGTGATAGAACCGGGTAATCCTGCCCATGATGCCCATGGTTGGAATTTGGTCGTGATCCGGCCGCGTCTCTTTGTTGTTGATCGTAGAAGCAAATAGCTCAAAGCCGGTGTCCAGGTCAGGGCCAGCTCGAGCGAAGTGAGCAACGCGACGGCAACGGTAACGGCAAGCGCGCGGAAGAAGGTGCCGTTCACACCGGCGGTGGCGATCAGCGGAGAAACACCACAATGGGCGTGATGGTGGATCCGACCAGCGGAACCCGAATCTCGCGCAGTGCACTGCGGATCGCTTCGGCGCGCGTCTGCCCCGAGTCGCGGTGCATGACGATGTTCTCGACCACGACAATGGCGTCATCGATTACAAGACCCACGGCGGCAGCGAGACCTCCGAGCGTCATAAGGTTGAAGCTCTTCGCCGAGCAGCCGGAGCGCGATGAAGGTTACGGCGATCGTTGCCGGAATCACCAGGCCCGCGACGACCGATGTTCCCCAGTCGCGCAGAAACAGAACGAGGATGGCGGCGGCCAGGATCAGCCCAATGACGATGGCGTCCCGCACGCTCGATATCGAGTGCACTGACGAGGTCCGATTGATCGTAGAAGGAGCTGATCACAATGCCCGCGCGGCAGGCTCTTTTGCAGACTGCTCGATCTGGCTGATGGATTTCGTTCGCTACCTGGACGGTATTGCTGTCCGGCTGTCGGAAAACATTCAGCAGAACCGCCGGTTTCCCGTTAGCCGTCACGATGGTGTAGACCGGCTTCACGGAGGCGCGACCGAAGCGACGTCGTGTATGTAAATCGGCGACTCCGGAGTTGGTCGTTTTCGCTACGATATTGCCGATCTCGGCCGGTGTTTTGCCTGGCTGTTCACCAGCGCGAGCACGAGTTGATGATTGCGCTGGATGAAAGCCGGGAGAGTCGATGAGGTTGCTCTTCGAGAAGGCATCCAGCAGGTTCGGGACTGTGACTTGTGATTGAATCAGCTTTTCCGGATCGGGCTCGATCTGGAACTCCGGTTCCTGGCCGCCCTGCACGATGATGGTCGACACGCCTGGCAGCCGATTCAGGCGAGGCTTCATGGTGTACGTGGCCAGCTCCCAGAGGCGTGTTTGCGGAATCGAGTCCGAGGTCATGCTGTAGCCCATGATCGGGAAATGCGGCAAAAGTCAGGCGATTCACGGTGACGGTGGCGGTGGGGGGGAGCGTCGTCTGAATGCTCGCCATCGCTGCGTTTACGTATTGCAGCGTCTGGAACATGTCCACGTTCCAGGTGAAAAAAAGATCGATTTCTGCTTCGCCGCGGCTGGTTATCGAGATGATGCGCTCGAGGCCCGGAACGGCGTTCACCGCCTGTTCAATCGGACGCGTGATCGTTACCTGCATCTGATCGATCGGCATCACGCCGTTATCGACGCCGACGACTATGCGCGGGAAATTGGTCGCCGGGAAAACCGCGATCGGGATGTTGAAGACCAGGTAAATACCGAACGCGGCCAGCGCGACGATGATAAAGATGATGACTTTGAGGTGGCGCGAGGTCCAGTGCTCGGTTTCGTGACCCGTCGCGGTGGGAGAATGGACAACACTCACTTCTTGTCGCCCTCGTCCTTTCCGCCCTGATCCTGCCCGGGTTTCGTGACTTGATTTTGGCTTTGTCATCCAGGCCGAGGCCGCCTTGTGTAATCACCTGGTCGCCGGGTTTCACACCGCTCAGGATCTGCACTTCGTCGCCTTCACGAACGCCGGTTTCGACCTTGCTTTCGTGCGCGAGGCCGTCCGTGCCGGCGATCATCACCTTCTCGCCGCCGTCATCGGATGCCAAAAGGGCGGAAACGGGAATGATTGTCGCGTTCTTGATTTCGCCCAGGTCAATCGTGATTTGAATGGTAGCTTCCCGGTTTGAATTTCTCGCCGGGATTCGGCGCTTCGACCCAGACCTGAAGTGTAGTCGTATTTGGATCGACAGCCGGGCTCACCACGCTGACCTTACCTTTGAGCTCACCTTGCGGACCGGAGATGGTTGCGTCCTGTCCGACCCGGATAGAGACTGCCTGGTGAATGGGGATGTTCGCGCGGGCTACGACGTGCGAAATGTCAACGATGGTGAACAGCGCAGAGCCCGTACTTGCTATATCTCCCAGGTTCACCGGCCTGTCGGCCACTACTCCAGTTAACGGGCTCCGCACTTCCGCATACGAGACCTGTGCCTCCGAGCTTTCGTAATGCGCTTTGGCGGCCTCCATCTGCGCCTGCGCGCCTTTCACCTGCCCGAGCTTGCCGTACTTTTCGAGCCCTTGCAGATGCGCCTGAGCGGTATCGAACTGGCTCTGCGCCTGTGCGAGCGCGACGGCCGCATCGTCCACCAGCTTACGCGCGAGCGCTCCTTGATGGTACAGATTCTGGCGGCTTTCGTAGACTTTCCTGGCTGCTTCCAGGGCCTGCCGTGAGGCTTCCACATCCGCCTGAGATTTGGTGACGTCCTCGGGCACGGTTGCCTGTGAAGTGGTCGTGAAACTCGCCTGCGCCTGATCGTACAAGTCTTTGCTTTCCTGCGCGGCAGCCTGCAGATCGCGGCTTTCGAGCGTGGCCAGCAGCTGACCTTCGACCACATGATCACCCCGTTGTACGTAGAATTTCTGGACGGGCGCGCTGATCTTGGGCACGATGTTGGCCTGCCGCAACGGATAGAGAACCGCTTCGGAGGTTGCCACCTGGTGCATCGATCCGGTCTTGCAACAGCCACTTCGACGGGCGTCACCGGTTGCGTTTCGTCGGAGTTGCCTGCGCTACTCTTACCTGAACACGCGGCCAGAATCAGAAGTCCCAATAAAGCGAGAGAAAACTGAAGTCTGACCATGTCTAGAATGTTCCCGTAAGAATTTGCAGATTAGCAAGCGCCACGCGATACCGTAGCAGGCCGTCATCGTAAGCGTTACGGGCTTGGCTCAACGTGGTTTGCGCATCCGTTACTTCGAGCGCGGTGGCTTCGCCGGCCTGGTATCGCAGCAAGGTCAGGCGTAAGCTCTGGGCGGATAGGTCTGAGGAGTCACGCAAAGATGAAATTTGTGAGAAGGCAGTCTGCGCTTCCTGGTACGCGGTTGTGAGATCTCCCTGCAGTTGCCGTTGCGCCACGCTCAAATCCAGTTCAGCCTGGCGTTGCTTGAGCGATGCCTGCCTTACCTTACTTCGAATCGCGCCCCAATCCCAAAGAGGAATGTTTAGTGTTGCCGCTGCGGAGTAACCGAGGTTCTGGCGATTCGTCACCTGGTAATTCGGCAGCGTACTACGTCCTGTATCCTGTGCAACACTCGAAACCGCGGCGAATTGATTTGCGTTGATGCCATAGAAAACATCAAGTCCAAATGATGGCAAATAGGCATAGCGAGCGACCGTTATGCCCGAACGCGCCGCGCTCACATTGGCCTCCGCTGCACGAAGATCAGGATTGTTCGCCTTCGCCTGGGCTGTCGCTTCGGGCAGAGAGGGCGGCACCGGCAATTGCGACATATCATCCACGATGTTGTAATCGAGCGCGAGAGAGGGAAAGATAAGGACGGCTAGTGCAACCTTGGATTTTTGAAGAGCGAGTTGCGCGTCACTTAAATCCCGCTCACGCTGCTGCACCTGCAACTGGGCCTTAATTACATCCGCATGCGCCGCTTCGCCTCCCACCTCGAGCTTTTGAGTAATATCGAAGAATTGCCGCGATTCTTTCAGTGTTTGTTCGGCGTTTGCTACTCTGCGGGCGGTGTCTGCCACCGTGTAGTAATCCTGAGTGATCGGTCGCGTTCAGCCCGCGCGCGGCCACGTCAGCCTTCGCTTGTGCCACAGCTTGGGCGGCTTCCGCCAGACGAATCGGCGCACTTCGCGTGAGCGCGAACAAATCCGCATGCCCTATGAGCTGCTCGTTATAGACGTGAACGCCATCGTTGGCGACAAAGACGCCTGAAGGCGTGCCGTTTCCTTCGGTGTAAATGAACTGATTCAGGCCGCTGGCAGTTGGCCAGCGAGCCGCTTTTGCCTGTTTCAGATCTTCTTTCGATAACAGGGCCGCGATATCCGCCGACTGCACTTGAGAGGCGTACGTGCGCGCGCGCTGCAACGCGTCTTGCAAATTGATAGTGATCGATTCGGAGAGCCGTTGTGCAGGCTGCTGCGCTCTAGCTGCAGATCCCATACCGACTAGAGCCAGAGGCAGAAGAAGGTAAAGAAAAGACCGCCGCCGTAGTGCGAAATTAGGTTGCCCAGCGTATTGTGAGTAAAAGATGAAATTCATTATTGGAGTGATCTTTGGCGTCGCACTGGTTATCGCGTTCGCCTATTCGTATTTTTATTTTGGATATGCGCCGGTTGCGACCGCAGCGTCGCCGATGCCGTTCGAAATCAAATTAGCTCACGCGGCACTAAATGCACGAATCGATAAAGAGGCCCCGAAGTCGCCGCCATTCCAGGCGACGGATGCAGATCTTCAGGACGCAGCGCATCTCTATCGAGAACATTGTGCGATGTGTCACGGTGCAAGGACGGGAGACAAGACGGCTACCGCGAAGGGAATGTATCCACATCCTCCGCAGCTTCTCCAAGGCAAAGGCGTGACGGACGATCCGGCGGGTGAGACCTACTGGAAAGTATCTAACGGAATACGTCTGACTGGCATGCCGTCGTACAAAAACGATCTTTCAGATAAACAGATTTGGGAGATCAGCGAGTTGCTGGCGAGCGCCGACAAAGTTCCGGCAGACGTACAAGCGATCCTGCAGCCGCCGCCGAAGGCCGACTGATTTATCGTGGCTTGCGCCCGCCAAAGTACGGATGCTTTGCCAATCGTTAGATCGATCTATGGGTTGATGCCCGAAAATGGAACTCCCCTATCGCGCTGGCCGCTCATTCGTCAACTCGCGAGCAGCGACGTTCTAGCACTCGATGGCAAGACCGCCGGCTCGCAACGGACAAAGACTCTTCAGGCACGGACGAAGGCGGCCGACAGGGTAGTAGATTCGGTTTGTCCCTACTGCGCCGTCGGGTGCGGGCAGTTGGTGTATGTCAAAAACGAGCGGATCATCGATATTGAAGGGGATCCTGCCTCACCGATCTCAAACGGTTGTCTGTGCCCGAAAGGCGCGGCAACTTTCCAACTCGTCACCGGGAGCCATCGCGTGAGCGATGTTCTGTATCGCAAGCCTTACGGAACGAAGTGGGAAAAGATTCCGCTCGAACTAGCAATGGAAATGGTCGCCCTGCGCATCAAGGAGACGCGCGATAAAAACTGGGAAGACAAGAGCGAAAAAGGGGAGCCGCTGCGGCGGACCATGGCCATCGCGCATCTGGGCGGCGCGACGCTCGACAACGAAGAAAACTACCTGATAAAAAAGCTGTTCAGCAGTCTTGGCATTGTCCAGATAGAAAATCAGGCCCGTATTTGACACTCCTCCACGGTTCCCAGTTTGGGGACCTCGTTTGGCAGAGGGGGCGCGACGGATTATCCGGCAGATCTGTCGAACTCCGATGTCATCGTCATCGAGGGGTCAAACATGGCGGAGTGCCATCCGGTGGCATTTCGTTGGGTCATGAAAGCGCGCGAGCGCGGGGCCACAGTCATTCACGTCGATCCACGGTTCACGCGAACGAGCGCCGTCGCGAACATGCACGTGCCGATTCGTGCCGGAACCGATATAGCCTTTCTGGGCGGAATCGTTCGCTACATCATCGAGAATGATCGGATCTTCCGGGAATACGTCGTTAACTATACGAACGCGCCCGCGATCATCAATAAGGATTTCAAAGACACCGAGGATCTCGACGGTCTTTTCAGCGGCTGGGAAAAAAAGGAAGGCAAGTACGAGGTTCGAAGCTGGATGTACGAGGGCGTCGAGCCTGAGCCAGCGGGAGGTACGCGCGAATCGGAGGGTGGCAAAAAGGGGAAACCTATACAGCAGAAGCCGATTCAGGCCGAACACACCGACCCAACCCTACAGCACCCTCGCTGCGTGTATCAGATCCTCAAACGACATTACTCGCGGTACACCCCCGAAATGGTGGAGCAGGTTTGCGGTATCTCTCGCGAGCTGTTTCTGAAAGTTGCCGAAGCCCTCTGCAACAACTCCGGACGAGAGAAGACCGGAGCGTTTGTTTACGCGGTTGGCTGGACGCAGCATACGACCGGCGTGCAGTACATTCGCACGGCGGCGATTATTCAGTTGCTGCTCGGCAACATGGGACGACCTGGCGGCGGAGTCATTGCGCTCCGCGGCCACGCATCCATTCAGGGGTCGACGGATATTCCCACCCTGTACGATCTCCTGCCGGGTTATCTGCCGATGCCGAAGGCGAAGCACGACAAAGACTTCGAGACGTGGGTCCATTTAAATACGTCGCCTTCGGGGTGGTGGGGTGAATTTCCTAAGTACGCGGTCTCATTGCTGAAGGCGTGGTACGGAGATGCGGCGACGAAAGAAAACGACTGGTGTTACGACTATCTGCCCACGCTGACGGGCGACCATTCGCACATGAACACGGTCGCAGATATGGTGGACGGAAAAGTCAAAGGCTATTTCGTCATGGGCGAGAATCCGGTCGTCGGCTCCATGAATGGCCCACTGCAGCGGAAAGGCCTGCGCCAGTTGGATTGGCTGGTCGTTCGCGATTTTCAGATCACGGAAACCGCCGATTTCTGGCGTGACGCGCCCGAGATCTCTCGGGGAGACGTGAAGACCAAAGACATCGCCACAGAGGTGTTCTTCTTTCCGGCTGCGGCTCACACCGAGAAAGACGGAAGTTTTACCAACACGCAGCGGCTGCTGCAGTGGCATCACAAGGCGGTTGAGCCAAAGGGCGACTCGCGCAGCGAGCTCGATTTCGTGTTCAAACTCGGGCAGATATTGAAGCGAATTTACGCCAATGAGTACAGCCAGAAGCGCAATTGGCCGATTCGGGATTTGACGTGGGATTACCCGACCCACGGCCCGACGAACGAGCCGAGCGCGGAAGCGGTGCTGAAGGAATACAACGGCTACACAGTTGCAGACGGCAAGCCTGTCGAGGGATTCACATCGCTAAAAGACGATGGATCTACGGCCTGTGGCTGCTGGATCTATTCGGGTGCTTACCAGGACGGTATCAACATGACTGCCCGGCGCACTCCGTATTGGGAACAGAATTACATTGCGCCAGCCTGGGCATGGGCATGGCCCCACAATCGCCGCATACTTTATAACCGTGCTTCCGCTGATCCGCAAGGGAAGCCGTGGTCGGAGCGGAAGAAGCTCGTCTGGTGGGACGAGGACAAGCAGAAGTGGACAGGTGAGGACGTGCCCGATTTCATCGTTGAGCGGCCGCCATCTTACCGGCCATCAAAGGATGCACGGGGCAAAGACACTATTTCCGGAGTGGATCCTTTCGTGATGCAGGCGGACGGGAAGGGGTGGATATTCGTACCAGCCGGCCTGAGTGACGGGCCGTTGCCCACACATTACGAACCGGAAGAATCAATCGTTCGCAACGCGCTTTACGGACAGCAATGCAATCCGGTACGTATGGAGTGGCGGCGCAAAGATAACCCGTATCACCAGCCATACGATGATCCGCGTTTCCCATATGTGCTGACCACGTATCGCTTAACGGAGCACCACACGGCGGGGGGAATGAGCCGCTGGCTGAGCTGGCTTTCCGAGTTGCAACCCGAGATGTTTTGCGAGGTATCGCCGGAACTTGCCAAGGAGCGCGGTCTGACGAACTCCGGTTGGGCGACGATTCGAACCATGCGCGGCGAGATCGAGGCGCGGGTACTGGTTACCGAACGCATGCGCCCACTGAGAATCAACGGGAAGGTGGTCCATCAAATCGGGCTGCCGTATCACTGGTCGAGCAAAGGTCTTGTCCGGGGCGACGCAGCGAACGATCTGATCGGGTTCGTGGCGGACCCGAACGTCTCGATTCAGGAATCGAAAGCATTTACGGGGAATATCGAGCCGGGCCGCACGAGCCGACAACGGCGGCATGCGACCACTGGCTGGTTCACAAGGAAAGTGCCGCTCAGGATGGAAGACCGTGATCTGCCTGTGGTCCGGGCCAAGCCGCAAGACAGGCACGGTTTCAGAGCGGCCGAGACGAAGGAAGGGAACTAGCCATGCCGGCGACGAAAGGGTTTTTCACCGACACAACTCTGTGCATCGGCTGTAAAGCTTGCGAGGTCGCTTGCAAGCAGTGGAACCAGCTTCCAGACGACGGCTTCCTGTTCAGCGGAATGTCGTACGACAATACGATTCATCTCGGCGCTTCCACGTGGCGTCACGTGGCATTCATCGAGCGGCCCGTTCCGCTCACGCCGCAGCACGACGGCGCGTTTTCCTGGCTGTTCTCCTCAGATGTGTGCAAGCATTGCGCGCGCGCTGGTTGCCTGGAAAGTTGTCCTACGGGCGCCATCATCCGCAATGAATTCGGCGCAGTGTACGTGCAGCCGGATGTCTGCAACGGCTGCGGCTATTGCGTCGTGAACTGTCCATTCGGTGTGATTGACCGGCGTGAAGAAGACGGCCGGGCGTGGAAGTGTACTCTGTGCTACGACCGGCTTCGCTCCGATCTGATTCCAGCCTGCGCGAAGGCGTGCCCCACGGAATCGATTCACTTCGGCGACCTCGAGGACCTCAAGGAGCTCGCGAAGGAGCGCGTGCAGGAGCTTCACGATAAGGGGATGGACGGGGCTTATCTTTATGGAGCGAGTGCGGAAGATCAGCCTGGAACCGAAGGATTGAACGCTTTCTTTCTACTGGTGGACAAGCCCGAAGCTTACAATCTGCCTCCCGATCCGGTGGTGCCGACGAAGAAAGTGGGAGATGCCTGGAAAACGATGGGCATGACGGCGGCGGGAATGCTGCTGGTAGCTCTTGGAAGCGTGTTCTTCGGCGGGAGGACGAAAGCGGCATGAGCGCAACGCTGCTGTACAAAAGCACCGTAGATCCGGTGTACTCCGACGGGCGCGATATCGACCAGAGCGTAGCCGAGTTGATCGGAGAAGGCGCCCAGCAAGATGCGTCAGGTGCTGCAGAGAAGCACATCAAGAGCTACGCGCAGCGCTGGAAACGGGTGCCAGAGCCAAACGCCGACGACCCGACGTATTACGACCGGCCGATGCTAAACGATCCGGTTTGGGAATGGGCGATTCCGACGTATTATTACGTCGGCGGGCTGGCTGGCGCTTCACTTGTGCTGGCCGCAGCAGCGCAGTTGGGAGACTCGCAGAAGAGGAAAGGCCTGATTCGGCGTGCCCACTGGGTCGGCTTTATCGGAGCGACAATCAGCGGCGGGTTGCTGATCTACGATCTTGGCCGTCCATCGCGCTTCTACAACATGCTGCGGGTGTTCCGGCCAACATCCCCTATGAATATGGGGGCGTGGATTCTCTCGGGAGCCGGTGCCACTGCGTTCGGCGCCTGCATGTTTCGCAATTCCCGAGGAATCCTCGGGCTGATAGGCGAAACCAGCGGATATCTGGCGGGTATCTTCGGCGCCGGGCTGGCAACGTATACGGGCGTGCTGGTCAGCGGCAGCGCGGTGCCCATTTGGCAGGCTTCACGCAAGCTGCTGCCAATAGTGTTTGGCGCCTCCGCCATGTCCAGTGTGGGCGCTTCTTTGAGATCTTCAGCGAGAACCCGGAGGAGCGAAGGATTACGAACATCTTTGGCGCGGTAGGGCAAGGAACCGAAATAGTGTCGGCCATCCTGATGGAGAGGCAGGCTTCTATCGTGCCGCGCGTGGGCGGCCCTTTAAGACGAGGATTAAGCGGCTTTCTGTGGCGCACGGCCGCAGTGTTGACCATTGGCACGATGGCTTGCGCACTCATTCCGAATCGGAGCCGGAAGCGGCGCATTGCGGTGGCGGCGCTCGGAACTTTGGGATCCGCGCTTGATGCGCATGAGCGTCGAAAAAATCGGTACCGTATCAGCAAGGGATGCGCGAGCTTCCTTTCATCAGCAGCGCGCTGGGTATGGGGCTGCGGAAGTGACCGCGACAACCGCCGCGGGAGCGTCGCAAGGCGCCTATTAAGCACTTCTTACAGTTACTAAGTAGGAAACATTCCTATTTCGACGTAAGTCACTAAGACGCACGTTAAATAGTGCCGTGCTGGTGGGCGGGATTTCGTCAAAATTTAGGATCAGGCTGAACCGCTGATGCCCCAATCTTTTTCGCGCAGTGCGAATACGTTCGCGCGAATGACGATTCTCGGGCTTGTGGGTGTGCTCGGCTTTGTCCTCTGGTGGGGGTCTATCTGATTGTACGCTCGCCATACGAGATGATGCAGAACGTTCCGCGCGAGCAGCCCGTGCCCTTCAGCCATGAGCATCACGTGGGAGGTTTGGGCATCGACTGCCGTTATTGCCACACGAGCGTTGAGAATTCCTCATTCGCAAACATTCCTGCCACGAAAGTATGCATGAACTGCCACTCACAGATGTGGGCCGTCAAGCCCGATGCTCGAGCCTGTCCGTGAGAGCTACAGAACGGGTAAGTCGATTGAGTGGACGCGTGTAACGACCTTCCCGGGTTCGTTTATTTCAACCATGCTATACATGTGCGCATGGAATCGGCTGCTCCACTTGCCACGGGCGCATAGATCAGATGCCGCTGACTTGGCAGGCGGAGCCACTCACGATGCAGTGGTGCCTCGACTGTCACTGGCATCCCGGACCATGTAAGACCGCTGGACCAGGTTTTCGATGACTTACTCCCCACCGGCGAACCAAGCTGAATTAGGTGCAAAGCTCGTAAAGAATATCACATTCAGAGTATGACCAGTTGCTCTATCTGCCACCGATGAGTGAAAGACACAAATACGGATTTGTCCCGCTCGAGGCGCTGATTCGCAACCGGCGGCAGTGGAAGCAGTATGACGGGTTGAGGGCGCGCGCTACGCCCGGCGAGGACATTATGAGGAGGGCGTCCAGATTTCGGAAGCAGCCGGCGCCGCTTCTGTCCTTAATGGCGGGATCCCTGGCACTGGCGGGCATCAACAGGTTGCACGCGTCAGCCGACAGAAGCGATCATGCCCTACGTGGATCCGCCCGAGAACGTCATTCCGGGCAAGCCGAAGTATTATGCGACCGCAATTCCGGTCAACGGTGTAGCAGAAGGCGTGATCGTCGAGAGCCATGGGCCGGCCAACGAAGGTGGAGGGCAATCCAGATCACCCGGCAAGCCTGGGTGCGACTTCGCGTACTCTCACAGGCATGTCTGATGGACCTCTATGATGCGGATCGTACGAAAGAGATCACGTACCTTGGCATCCCGCGCGAATGGGAAGCATTCGAAGCGAATGGACGAAAGCGATCGCGTCACTGAGCCGCCCCATGGTGGCGAGGGCTTCAGAATCTTAAGGAGACTGTCGTGTCGCCTACGCTGGGCGCGCAGATACAAGCTGTGTCGAAGAAGTATCCCGGCGCGAAATGGCATCAATACGATCCCGCCGGACCTCACACGGCGCGCGCGGCCGCCAGCATGGTCTTTGGCCGGCCCGTAAATACTTATTATAATTTTGACCGCGGCGGACGTCGTGCTTTCGCTCGATTCCGATTTCCTGGCAAGCGGACAAGGCTCGACTCGATACGCGCGCGATTTCGCCGCTCGGCGACGGCGCGGCGACCGCCTGGACATGAACCGCCTCTATGCATCGAAAGCACGATGACGGCGACAGGAGGAAAAGCGGATCATCGGTTTGGCGATGCGGTACGCGGACGTTGAAAGCTCTGCCGAACAAAGTTGCAGGCTAATGGGTGCCGCAGCGTAAGGTGCGGCGACTGGATGCACACGGCCTGGCTGTCAGCGGTTGCGAAAGACCTGGCGGCCCACAAGGGCGCATGCGTGGTAATTCCGGGCGAGCATCAATCGGCCGAAGTTCACGCGCTGGCTCATTCCATCAATGCCGCGCTAGGAAATGTCGGGAAAACGGTCATCTACACGGACCCGCTGGAAGTCGAGACCATGGACCAGACCGCGTCCCTTCGAGAATTATCAAACGACATGAAGCACGGCGAGTGGATACTGCTGATATCTTGGCGGAAATCCCGTCTATAACGCGCCAGCTGATTTCGGATTTTAAGAAGACTCTGCGAAAGTGAAGACCTCGGTTCACGCTGGCATGCATTTCGAATGAAACATCACTGAGGACGACCTGGCATATTCCGTCGCCGCATTTTCTTGAGGACTGGGGCGATACGCGCGCATACGACGGAACAGTTTCAATCATTCAGCCGTTGATCTCTCCGCTCCACGATTCGCATTCGCAATTGAAGTTGCTCGATGCGATTTTGGGGTTCCCCGGCCGATCCTCGCATGACATCGTCCGGCTTACTGGCTGAAAAAAGTGGCGCAGCGGATTTCGAGACGTGGTGGCGCAAAGCCGTACACAATGGCCTGATCGAGAATTCGGCGCTTCCGCCGATTACTGTCACACCGCGCAACGGAGCGTTGCCGAACCGGTACAGGCCGCCGAGCCGGAGGGCTTGAATTGGTGTTCCGGCCGGATGTCTATCTCTACGACGGGCGGTATGCGAATAACGTCTGGCTGCAAGAGCTGCCGCATCCCATGACAAAGCTGACATGGGATAACGCGATATTCTTGTCTCCGGCGACGGCGAAGCGGCTGCAAATGGATAATCAGCAGCATGTGGAGCTGACCTTCCAGGGACGACTCGGTGAAGGGTTCGGTCTGGATTTTGCCAGGGCACCCGAACGACACGATAACGGTGGATCTGGGTTGGGGCAGAACTCATTCGGGCCGGGCAGGGAATGGCGCCGGCTTCAATGCCTACCTCCTGAGAAGTTCTGATGTGATGTGGCGCGGCACAGGCGCCACACTACATAAGTTGAGCGTTGCCTATCCGCTGGCGACCACTCAAATGCAGCAGTCTATGGAGCACCGCGACGTGGTGATCCATAACACGCTCGACGGATACAAGAGATATCCCGACTTTGCAAAGGCGAAAGAGCATGAGCCGCCGGAGAACCTGACGCTGTATCCGCACTGGGACTATCGCGGTTATGCGTGGGCCATGGCCATTGATCTGACTGCATGCGTGAATTGCCAAGCTTGCGTGATTGCTTGCCAGGCGGAAAACAACATTCCAGTAGTAGGGAAGGAGCAGGTCCTGGCACGCCGAGCCATGCACTGGCTGCGCATCGATACCTACTACGAAGGCGGGTACGAACTGCCAACCGCTTACTACATTCCGATCCCGTGCATGCAGTGCGAGAACGCTCCTTGTGAGCTTGTCTGTCCCGTGCAGGCAACGAATCACAGCCGCGATGGCTTAAACAATATGGTCTACAACCGCTGCGTAGGGACCAGGTTCTGCTCGAACAATTGTCCGTGGAAGGTGCGCCGCTTCAATTTTTGTTGTTCCGGACTGGAAAACCGAGAGTTGGAAGATGCAGCGGAATCCCGACGTCAGTGTTCGTAGCCGCGGCGTTATGGAAAAGTGCACTTATTGCGTGCAGCGAATTCGCGAAGCCGAGATCCATCGCTTAACGAGAACCGCTTTATACGCGATGGTGAAATGAAGACGGCCTGCCAGCAAGCATGCCCGACCCAAGCGATTACATTCGGCGACAAAAACAATCCGAGCAAGCCGTCTCAAAACTAAAAGCCGAGCGGCTGAATTACGCGATGTACTCGGAGCTGAATACGCGGCCCAGAACCACTTACTTGGCTGAACTGCGAAATCCTAATCCAGAGTTACAAGAAGGAACTTCGGCGTGAGGATGGAAACGGCAATTCCGGTAGAGGAAAGTCAGCGCCACGTAGCGCGTGAGCTGGACCCAAATAACCCACTGCCGGTCATCGCTCCTAGTTCAACATTCGAAACCGTAAGCGCACAGATCAGCTCGATCGTGCTGACGCGGAAGACGCCGCTTTTCTGGTGGGTGACGTTTTCATTTGGGGTGGCTTGTGGTCATTATTTTCGCAATCGCTCTGTACATATTTTGTTTGTGGGCGTAGGCGTCTGGGGCGTCGAGATCCCGGTGGCCTGGGGCTTCGCGATCACCAACTTCGTGTGGTGGATCGGAATCGGCCATGCGGGTACGTTGATTTCCGCCATTCTTTTACTGCTGCATCAACCTTGGCGTAATTCCATCAACCGTTTTGCCGAAGCGATGACAATCTTCGCGGTCATGTGCGCGGGAATGTTCCCATTGCTCCACTTGGGACGCAGTTGGATCTTTTACTGGCTTCTGCCTTATCCGAATACAATGACGTCCAGCCGAAGTTCCGCAGCCCTCTGGTGTGGGACGTGTTCGCAGTTTCAACATATGCGCTGGTCTCGCTGATGTTCTGGTATCTGGGCATGGTTCCGGATTTTGCGACGTTGCGCGATCGCGCACCAACCGGTTCAACAGATGTTCTATTCCGTTCTCCTGTCGTTTGGCTGGACGAGGGTCCTCGATGAATGGAAGTTCCACCAGAGTGCTTGTCTCTCTGCTTGCGGGGCTTGCGACACCTCTGGTGCTGTCAGTACATACGGTGGTGAGCTTTGATTTCACCATCGCGATCGTGCCGGGTTGGCACTCGACGATTTTCCCGCCGTATTTTGTTGCAGGCGCGATTTACTCCGGATTTGCGATGGTTCTCATGTTCTGCATTCCCCTGCGGGCGGTGTATGGCCTGAATAATTCATAACCGAGCGGCACTTAAACAACTGTGCCAAGCTGATGCTGACTACGGGCTTAATCCTCGCCTACACATATGCATTGAGCCTTTCAACGCTGGTACGGCGGCAATCAATACGAAATGGCGCTGGTTCACAATCGTGCGTTTGGACCGCAGAGCTGGACGTTCTGGGTAGTGATTCTGTGCAACGTAATCATCCCGCAATCGCTCTGGTTTTATAAAGTCCGCGTCAGACCGGAACCGTTGTTCATCGTTTTTCCGTCATCCTGTACGGCATGTGGCTGGAGCGATACATGATCATCATTACCAGCCTCGACCGGGATTTCTTTCCGTCATCCTGGTCGAACTTCATCGCGACCTTCTGGGACAACCTACGCTGTACGGAACGATCGGATTGTTTATCACCTGTTTATGCTTTTCGTGCGGTTCTTTCCAATGATTTCCATGTCGGAGGTGCGCGAACTGCTGCCGTTTTCCAAGCCGGGCGGAGGAACCGTGATGTGAGTGATGAAGAAGTAGCTGAGATCGAGGTTTACGGAGTCGCGGCGGAGTTTGACGACCCGACGGCATTTGTAGAGGCGAAAAAGGTGGCCCGGGAGGCCGGCTATCGGAAATAGAGACCTATAGTCACCTATGCGATCGAGGAATTTTGCACGAAGTCATTCCGGGTCTGAATCTTTGTCCCGGCGATCTGCCTTTTTGGTGGTCTACTGGGCGCGGCCATGGCATGGACATGGAGTACTGCGTTGCGGCGATCGATAATCCGATCAACGTCGGAGGCCGCCCTCTTTATAGTTGGCCGGCGTTTATACCGATTCTGTTCGAATTGACGGTTCTTTGCGCGGGCACATGGTGGCATTTTTCGGCGACACTCGCTCTGTGCGGTTTCCCGCGGCCTCATCACCCGATGTTCAACATTCCGCGATTTGCACATGCTTCAAGCAGCCGGTTCTTTCTTTTCATAGAAAGCCGCGATCCGATGTTTGACGCAGGATTAACGGCGGAGTTTCTGGAAGAGCAAAGGGCCGATAGGAGTGTGGGAAGTTGAAGACACATAGCCTCGCTCTATTGACCTGTTACTGCTCTTTTATCACAGCCGGATGCCGGAAGGATATGCAGGACCAGCCTAAATATAAGCCACTCGGCGAAAATCGATTCTTGGCGGACGGACGTGATTCGCGGCCGATTCCCGCCGGCACGATCGCGCGCGACGAATTAAATGCAAACGATCCGGAGCAGACAGGTGATGCAGGACGGGGCATTCCTCGAAACGATCCGCTCCTTGCCGTAGACATGAGGTTGCTCGGCGGGGCAGGACCGATATAACATCTTTTGC
This sequence comes from uncultured Acidobacteriaceae bacterium, assembly GCA_963846185.1. Taxonomy (GTDB): domain Bacteria; phylum Acidobacteriota; class Terriglobia; order Bryobacterales; family Bryobacteraceae; genus Bog-105. The sequence goes on from CAWJVA010000006.1 coordinate 104,245, forward strand.
AGCCCATGTCACGGGGAGCTCGGCGATGGAAACGGAATGGTAGCGCGGCGTGGTTGCTGCGTCTCCGGCAAACCTGAGGATGAGGATCCGGAGCTTCCGCCCGGCTACGTCTATCAGGTAATCGCCAACGGATACGGGGCGATGCCGGGCTATGGCGATCAGATTCAGGAAGTGCGGGACCGTTGGGCAATCGTTGCGTACATCAGAGCGTTGCAGCTGAGCCGAGAAGCGCAACTTTCGCGACGTGCCGAGAGAATTCGCGCAGCACCTCAGGAAGCGCGGCTCCACGGGAAGGAACGCACTGATGACCGGATTCGATCCTCTCCGGAACTTCTCGATGACCTGCGGCGCGTACTGTGGCCGGCGCTGGGGTTGGGGATCTTACTGACGATTGCCTCCATTGTCGGCGGTATCTTCGATCCCGGCGATTTTTTCCGCTCGTATCTGATGGGTTATCTGTTCTGGCTCGGATTATCGTTGGGTTCGCTTGGCGTCGTAATGATGCAGTATCTAACTTCCGGCGCGTGGGGTGTGATGACGCGGCGGACGTTTGAGTCTGCAACCAGAACGCTTCCGTTCCTTGCGCTCCTGTTCATTCCGATCGCGTGCGCCACCCCGGTCTTATATGATTGGGCGCACCCGGACCTGGTGCACCGGGAGTACTCCCTTGCGCACCGCAGCGGATATATGAACACGACGATGTTCATTTTGCGCGCCGTGGCATACTTTGCCATTTGGCTCGCGTTCGCCTACTTCCTGAATAAGTGGTCCGCCGAACAGGATGAGACTGACGTCGATACGAATCGCATTGAACGGCGCCTTGCTGCGATCAGTGCGCCGGGCCTGATTCTCTATGTTTTCACCGTGACGTTCTCATCGGTGGATTGGGCCGAATCGCTTGAAACAGACTGGTATTCGACGATGTGGGGATTTCTCTTTGTTGCCAGACAAGGCCTCACTGCATTTGCGTTTGTCATTATCGTGCTTACATTGCTCGCCCGTCGAGAACCGCTCACTGAGCAGGCTGAAGAAGTCGCACATACACGACTTAGGGAAGTTGCTTCTGACGTTTGTCATGGTTTGGGCGTATTTCGCTTTCTCGGAATTACTCATAGTCTGGTCTGGTAATCTGACGGACGAAATTCCGTGGTATCTACGGCGCTTAGGTACATCTTGGGGTGTGCTGGGCGTTCTGCTCATCATATTTGAATTCATTGTTCCGTTTCTGTTGTTACTATCGCGACCACTGAAGAGAAACGCATACGCGTTATGCGGCGTGGTCGGCATCATCATCATCATGCGATGGATTGATCTGCGTGGATCGTTTTTCCGGAGTACTACCATAAGGGCTTTCGTGTAACGTGGCTAGATTTCGTTGTTCCGCTTGCGATGAGCAGCTTATGGGTAGCGGTATTCATCTGGCAATTGAGGATGCGGCCGTTGCTTCCGGTGCAAGCGCCGAATCTGAAAGGGCTTTAGAGCATGAAGGTCAGTGAGACTTACATTCGCGAGGATCGAACCGGATGTGCGCCGCCACGACGACATCCATTTCGAACATACGAGACATTGACTATCGTGAGGGTGTTCGTTGTCATTGCTTCGGTGTTGGTCGGAGTGTGGGTAATCAGCGCGGTGATGCTTGGATATTTCGCGTTGCTGAAGCATATACTAGCCGTGGAGAGTCCTCCCGCGCTTCCAATCAGCGCTCACGGTAACCCGCTGCCCCCAGAGCCCCGCCTGCAACGCTCTCCGGCGGACGATCTGAACGCGATGCGCATCGCCACGGAATGGCAGTTGAACCACTACAGCTGGGTAGACAAGCAGCGCGGAATTGTTTCGCTGCCGATCGAGAGGGCGATGCAGATTATTGCGGAACGCGGCATTCCGCCGCAAAAAGTGTCCGGCGCACCAAGTACTGGCTCCGCCACAGGCTGGAACACGCGCGACCGGGTTTGAGGGAAAAGTGGAGCCAGAGCCGCAATGAACAAGGGGCGATCGGTCGCTTGCTGGCGAGCGCGGTCTTGGTGGCTTACCGCGTTGCCCGCTGGTCTGCTGACGCTCGATCCGGTTTAGCAAAAAAGTTAGAGGCATAGGGATCGAGCAAAAGCTGAATGCGCAAGTGCCGCTAGATACGGTATTTCTGGATGAAAGCGGCGCACCAGTTCCTTTACGGACTTACTTCGGGCAAAAGCCAGTTTTGTTAGTTCCAGTTTATTTTCGTTGTCCTCTACTGTGTCCGCAGATTCTGAGCGGGGTGGCCCGTGGTCTTCGTCCGCTATCTTTACAGCCCGGCCGTGACTTCGAAATAGTAGCCATCAGCTTTGATCCTGGCCGACACCCCACAAGATGCGGCCAAGGAAACACTGCAATAAGCTACGCGAGCAGGCTGGCATTCCTGGTAGGTTCCGAAAACTTCTATCCAAGCGGTGATGAAGGCGGTCGGATTTCACTACCGCTGGGATCCACAGAACAAAATGTTCATTCACGCCAGCGGCATGATGATACTTACTCCGGAATGGCCGCGTGTCCCGCTACTTGTATGGGGTCGAGTTTGAGCCGAAGGATCTGAAACTGGGGTTAGTCGAATCCTCCGGCTGACGGATCGGTTCGCCAGTCGATCAGGTTTTGCTGTTGTGTTATCCACTATGACCCGGCGTCTGGTAAATATGGCGCAGCCGTCGTCAATATTCTCCGGCTTGGCAGGCGCTTTCACTCATTCTGGTAATGGCTGCCGGAATGATTTTCCTGCTCCGGCGCGACCGGCGCCTTTATGCGAGTGCCTGGAAGGAGGCGCCGCACCCATGATCACGAAATTTCGCCTGTTTCCGGATTCGGCTTCTACCGTTTCGGGCGAAGTAAACGGGTTCTTTATCGCGATGCTGGTGCTCTGCAGCCTGGTTGCGATAGCCGTGGCAGGCACTGATCATCTATTCCGCGCTGCGCTACCACCGCAGGCACGAACGAGCGCTGGGCGACCAGCGGCGGTATAACGTTCCGCTGGAGGTGACCTGGACCGTTGTGCCGTTCATTCTTTTTGTTGGCATGTTCGTTTGGGGCGCGAAGATGTACTTCGACATCGAACGGCCGCCTGACGATGCCATCAGTATGTATGTCGTCGGGAAACAGTGGATGTGGAAACTTCAGCATCCTGAAGGACAGCGGGAAATCAATGAGCTTCATATTCCAGTCGGACGGCCGGTGAAGCTGACCATGATTTCGGAAGACGTGATTCACAGCTTCTTTGTTCCTGCGTTTCGAACGAAGCAGGACGTCTTGCCTGGCCGCTATACAACCACGTGGTTTAAAGCGACTAAGCCCGGAAAGTATCACCTGTTCTGTGCCGAATACTGCGGGACCAAGCATTCTGGCATGATCGGCTGGATCTATGCGATGAGCTGGAAAGATTATCAAACCTGGCTGACGCAGGGAGCAGCTGAAGGATCAATGGCTTCAATGGGTGAAAAGTACTTTCACCAATTCGGCTGCGCGAACTGTCACCACTTTTATCAATCAGGGCCGTTGTCCTGATCTAAGGAACTTATACATGCGGCCGGTGCAAATATCAACCGGACGAGACTGTGATCGCAGACGATAACTACCTGCGCGAATCCATCTACGACCCAAACGCAAAAGTGGTTTACGGCTTCCACGCGAATATCATGCCGAATTTCAGCGGGTCATTCAACCGGAACAGGTCGCGGACATTATTGCTTTTATCAAAGCGCTAGGGCCTCAGCCAGGAACGCAAGAGCCGTCAAGTTCGGGGACGGCGCCGAGGGAGGCCGAGAGCCAGAAAGGGATCGCGGGCCCGGGCGCTACGTCCGTTTCCGGCTCGCAGTTGCAGGAGCGTTGACATGATTCAGGCCGTGCCGGTCAAAGTGGAGAAGAACTACCTAACTGAGAAGCAGGGACTGCTTTCCTGGTTCTTTACGACGGACCATAAGCGAATCGCGATCCTTTACACCGCATCCGTAACTGCCTTGTTCTTCTTGGGCGGATTCTTTGCCTTGATGATGCGGGTCGAACTTTTGTCGCCTCGCAACTGGCTAGTCAGCCCGGAGACTTACAACAAGCTGTTCACCATGCACGGGATCATCATGGTCTGGTTCTTTTTGATCCCATCGATCCCGAACACGCTGGGTAACTTTGTCGTTCCCATGGCTCTGGGTGCAAAAGACCTCGCATTTCCGAAGCTGAATCTGCTGAGCTGGTACATTTTCATGTTTGGTGCCTGTGTTACTGTGTATGCACTGTTTCGCGGCGGTGTCGATACGGGCTGGACCTTTTATACGCCGTTCAGCACCAGTTACTCGACCACCTATGTCGTTGCGGCTGCGATTGGCATTTTCATTGCCGGCTTTTCATCGATTCTTACGGGCTTGAATTTCATCGCAACCACGCATAAGATGCGTGCGCCTGGACTGACCTGGTATCGCCTGCCGATTTTCATTTGGTCGATGTATGCGACGAGCCTGATCTTAGTTCTTGCGACTCCAGTACTCGCCATCACGCTACTGATGGTGGCGGTAGAGCGCATATTTCAGGTGGGAATCTTCGATCCGGCTCTGGGCGGCGATCCGGTGCTGTTTCAGCACATGTTTTGGTTTTACTCGCACCCGGCGGTTTACATCATGGTTTTGCCGGCAATGGCGGTGGTCAGTGAAATCATTCCGGCCTTCGCGCGCAGGCCGCTTTTCGGTTATAAGGCTGTCGCTTGGTCGAGTATCGCCATTGCGGTTCTCGGTTTCCTGGTCTGGGGCCATCACATGTTCACGGCTGGTACCTCTGTTTATTCGGCAATGGCATTTTCCTTTCTGAGTTACTGTGTTGCTGTGCCGTCCGCGATCAAAGTATTTAACTGGACCGCTACAATCTACAAGGGCGCCGTGTCCTGGGACACGCCGATGCTGTACGCGATTGGCTTTGTCGGGCTATTTACTATCGGCGGAATGACAGGCCTCTTTCTCGCGGCGCTCGGTTTCGATGTTCACGTGCAGGATACGTACTTCGTCGTCGCACATTTCCACTACATCATGGTAGGCGGAACGGTGATGGCGTTTCTTGGGGGCGTGCATTACTGGTGGCCGAAGATCAGCGGCAAGATGTACCCCGAAGGTCTGGCACGAGTCTGTGCGCTGACCGTGTTTCTTGGTTTCAACCTGACGTTCTTCCCGCAATTCGTGCTCGGATATCTGGGTATGCCCAGGCGCTACGCGGCGTATCCGGAAGAATTCCAATTCCTGCATATTCTCTCGACAGCCGGTGCTTCCATTCTGGGCGTCGGTTATGTTGCGCCTCTTGTTTATCTTTTGTGGGCCTGGAAGTACGGCAGGCCGGCTACCTCGAATCCATGGCGGGCGACCGGCCTGGAATGGAAGACCTCCTCCCCTCCACCTACTCACAATTTTGAAGACACGCCTGTGGTCAACACGCGTCCGTACGACTACGAAGCAATGAAGGAGGAACTGGACCTTGTCTGACCCGGTTGCATTGGAGCTTCGAGAGCAGTTTTCTACACCGGAACAGCAACGCGAGACCGCGAACGCCGGCATGTGGATCTTCCTCATGACGGAGGTACTGATGTTCGGAGCCCTGTTTTCGGCCTATACCGTGTACCGAGTGATTCACCCGGAAGGATTCGCCATCGGCAGCTCCGAGATGGACATCCTCCTGGGCTCTATTAACACCGCGATCCTGCTTACCACGAGCCTGGTGATGGCATTTGCCGAATACTACGCGCAGGAAGGCAATAACCGATTGCTGGCCCTTTGCCTGCTCGCGGTCATGCTGATTGGCGCGCTCTTCCTGTACATTAAATTCAGCGAATATGTCGAGCACTACCACGAGCACAAAGTGCCGGGTTTCTGGTTCGAGGAGGGGTCATCGCACGCCAATAACGTGCAGCTATTTTTCGTCTTTTACTTCATCATGACGGGGCTGCATTCGATCCACATGATCATCGGGATAGGAATCATGGTATTCCTGCTATTCAGGACGTGGGTAGGCAGCTTCTCGGCGCAATATCACACCCCTATTGTTATCGCCGGATTATATTGGCATTTCGTGGATATCATTTGGATCTTTCTATACGCAATCTTCTATTTGCCGGGGCTACACAAATGACGGAGCCAAGACTTAGAAGGAGGACATACGTCCTAGCGTATGTTTCCTTGCTGGCACTGACGCTGATAACTACGTTGATCGCTTACGTGAACCTGGGTGTCTGGAGCACAGTCATTGCCATAGGGATAGCGACGATTATGGCCTCCATCGTCGCGGGAATCATGATGCATGCCCTATATGAGAGCCTGTTGATTCGGATTTTTGTTTCGGGCGGGATCATTTGGTTTCTATTCATGATCACACTGACACTGGGCGACTACATCAGTCGTGGATGGCTGGCATTTCCGGGCAAATAATAGCGCCTCACCAAATGAGCTTCGCTGCGAGTTGAAGCTGCCGGGAGCTGGTAGACGTGCTTGTAATTACTCCCGCGGAGCCGGAAGGGGGCGCGGTTGCGGAATTAAACACGACGAGGTTCGGTGTACTGAAGTTCGGGTGATTGGCAATATTGAACACGTCGCCCCGAAGTTGTAATGTTATCCGCTCTGAAAAGCGCGTGTTTTTGAGAACAGAGAGGTCCAGTTCACTGAGACCAGGTCCTGTCAAAGCATCCCGCCCAAAATTGCCGTAGGTCCCATTCGGCGGGACTACAAAAGCGTTCGGATTGTAATACTGGTTCGGGCTACCGATGATGATGGGTCCTTTGAATGCCGGATTCAAAGACGGGCGCACCGGGTTTGTGGTGTTGCCATTGTTTGATGGATTGAAACTCAATTGAGGCGTGAACGGGAATCCAGTGTTGTAGCTGAAGATACCGGTAACGGACCAGCCCTGTGCCAATACTTTGGGAAGTCCTGAGGTATTCCGGCCGAAAGGGAGCTCGTAAATGCCATTTACTGCTACAATCTGCCGGACGTCGTAAGTGGAGGGGCCCCAGTCAACGCGGATGTTTTGTGTATTCATCGCGAGCCCGGGCGCATTCGCCGCAGCACTTGCGTTCAGAGTATCGCCGTCGTCCAGTGATTTCGACCAGGTGTAGGCAGTTCGGAACTCGAAACCTGACGAAAGGCGGTGTCGAAAATCGACTGAGACAGCGTTATAGTTGCTATCCGCTGATGAGATCCAGGCCCAGCTGCTGCCGAGCGCCGGATTTGCGAGCGGTGTGCCGGGTGCGTAGTAAGTCGTTCCGGATGGATAAGAAGCGGGGCAGGGCGATGCGGGACAGATCCCAGGAAGCGCCTGATTTAAATCTGCGCTTAAGGTCTCGTGATAGCCGTGCGAGCCGGCATAGCCGACCGAAAGAGCAGTGTTCGGTGTGAGTTGCTGCTCGATGCGGAAGTTATAGGAAATCACGGTCGGAGTATAGAGATCCTGCTGAACACCTGCGGGTGCAACCTTGTACTTGGCCGTGATCTGCCCGGGAATGATCGGCAAACTCGAAAGCGGAAGACTACTTAATGTAATGCCGGTGTTAAACGGCGCGTTCTGATCGAGGCGGTAACTGAGCGCATCCTGAAGATCGTTATACAAACCAAATCCGGCGCGCATCACGGTTTTGCCGCCGCCTGCCGGATCGTAGGCGAATCCAACACGGGGCTGTGGCAGAAACTTCGCCCGGTTGATTGTGAAGACGGAAGAGGCGATGCGCGGTTGCGTCTTCAGCACGCCGTTAGGTCCTTGTATGAAGTTCGAACCCCGACCAAATGTTTCCTTCCAGCCGTTTGTAGATTCAGCGCGGAACCCGATCGAAAGCGTAAAGCGCGGTGAGAGCCGCATCTGATCCTGAACGAACCATGCGCCTTCCCAGGATCGCCAGCCCAGCGGAGTAGGCGATGTCACTGCGGTGAAAGTGGTCACGGTACCCAACAGGAAGGTTGCAAGGTTTGAGAAGGTCGCTTGACCGTATTGGCCCAGAGCTAATTCATCGTTCGACTGTACGCGTTGGAGCCATCCCCCGACGCTGATTTGGTGAATACCTTTCAGGATCGACAACTGGTCTTGATACGTGAAGAGATTGCGTGTAGCAAAGAGATGGCTGCCGTTGTTACTTCCGGCCATCGTGATGGAGCTTGCCGTGTTGGGTGTCGCACTTCCACCTACGACAACGGCGCCAACCTGATCATTGCCTATAAATCCCGGGATCCCAGCGACCCCTGGCTCACCCGTATAAAAATAGCTAGCGCGAGAAAATCCGCCGCTTGCGGTATTTACCAGATTCGGAGAAACGATATGGGTCTCGCGAAGCGTTGCAACCTGATTGAACAGAGTTTCAATGTCGAAGGCCAACGGATTGGCCGTCGGTGTCCTGTCATGGCTGCTGTCGCCGGTGTAACTTGCCGAAAGGGTATCCTTCCCTGAAAAGACCTCGTCAAAACGAGCAGTGCCGAAATATTCGCGCACCGTTTGCAGTGGTGAACTGAACGCCTCTGCGATGCCTCCACGGTCGAGGGGCGAGTTCGGGCTCTGGACGGGCCACAAATTAAGAAGTTCGGCGGATTTCGGCGATACCGGAACCACAACCCCTCCGGGAAGAATGCCTTTTCGTGCATTGTTATCAGGCACGAGCGTGACCGTACTAATGTGCAGGTTTTGCAGGAGCTCTTCGTAGTCGGCAAATACGAATGAGCGGTTGCGAGCTATCGGGCCGCCGGCCGAGCCACCAAATTGATTGCGCTGAAATCCGGGAACGGAGGCCTGATCGAAGAAGTTGCGCGCATCGAAGTAATTGTTGCGCAAGAATTCGTACACAGAGCCGTGGAATTCGTTCGTACCGGACCGGTCGACGATTAGAACTTGCGCGCCGGGGCGTTTGCCGTACTGCGCACCGTAGAAATCAACCAGCACATTTAACTGACGGATGGCATCGACGCCCAGTAGTTCCCCACTAGTGCCGCCGGGAGTCATATTGATCTCGGCCGAACCGGTGTACTCGACGCCATCTAACAAAAAGAGGTTCTCCTGGGGACGGCGTCCAGCCACCGCGAACATATTTCCCACCGCAGAATTCGAGATGCCGGGGATTGCGTTGCTCTTCTCGTTCGTGAAGTTTGCAATTTCCGGATTGAGCGTGAGCAGTTGATCGTAGCTGCGGCCGTTCAACGGAAGCTCGCGAATCTGAATGCCCGCGACCACACCGGACGTCTGGTCAATCGTTGGAGAAATGAGAGGCGCCGCTTCATTCACCGTGACTTGCTCCGAGCGTGGTCCGAGTTGCAACTGCAAATTTACGACAGCAGCCTGATTGATCTCGAGCGACAGCCCATCTCGGGTTGCAACTTTGAATCCCGTTTGTTCTGCTTTGATGGCGTAGGCTCCGGCAGGCAACTGGACGAAAGTGTAGTAGCCGGAAGAATTGGTTTGGGCACGGCGTGAGGCTCCATTTTCGGTTTCGGTCAGGATGACTGCGGCGCCCGCGATCGCCGCACCGGACTCGTCAGAGATGGCGCCGGAAATGCTGGCAGTCTCCTGCGAATAAATGATCTTTGAGGAGAAGCAAAGAAGCAGGGCGCATAACCAAAGGGCGTGTCTCATAGAGTGTCTTTTATGTAAGACTAATGTCCAGCATAAAGGACAAATGGTTTGAAGCAGAAAATACACGAACCCGAGCCGCCTGGCAGATCGAGAGTAAAGGAATTTCGGGAGGCACGCGGGATTCCAGTCACAGCGCTCGCAGAGCGCTGCGGTGTCCGCCGGCAGACGATCTATGCCATCGAAGAAGGCGCATACGTTCCGAATGCGAGCATCGCGATCCGTCTGGCGCGAGAGCTCGGGAGCAGCGTGGAAGAGCTGTTTCCGCTCGCAGATGACGACACGAGTTCATCAACGCAAACTGCAGCGCTATTGAATGGTTCCGAAGGATTCGGACGGGAAACGCAACTGGTTCAGGTTTGCCAAAGAGCGGGAAGGTTGATTGTCATTCCGGTGCAACCGGCTTCCAATTTCCTGCCGCGTGTGGATGCTGCCATCGAGCGGCGCGCCGGCCGCCGTGCCGAAGTCAGGATGATTGGGCCCGAAGTGAATCGCGGTGAATGTCTCGTTATCGCTGGCTGCGATCCGGGGTTATCCATCCTTCAGAAGTATGCTGAAGCGGCGGGCCTGAGAGTTGCGATTTTAGCGTGCAGCAGTCGCACAGCTTTGAGGCTGCTGAAGAGCCGTGAAGTAGATGTTGCAGGTTCACATCTGCTCGATCGTGCGAGCGGAGAGTACAATTCGCCGATTGTGAGATGCATGTTCGGGCCAAACAGCGTGAGTATCTTCCGTTTCGCGTCGTGGGAGGAGGGGCTCATTTTCAGAGGCAAGGGTAGGCGAGTGCGGACTCTGGCGGATCTGGGAACCGGCGATTTTCAAATCGTGAACCGAGAGAAGGGCTCCGGCAGCCGCTCGCTACTGGATGAGGCGCTGGCTGACGCAGGAATCTCGAGCACGCGCGTGCCTGGCTACGATCGGATCACATCCGGGCATATTGCGGCGGCGTTTGCGGTTGCAAGCGGCGCGGCCGACTGCTGCATCGGCACAAAATCGGCTGCACGCTGCTTCGGTTTGACCTTTATGCCGTTGAGGCAGGAGAAATTCGACCTGGTACTTTCACGCTCGATAGTACGGTCGAAAAGCGGAAAGGCTTTGCTCGATATCCTGAATCGCGCTCCGCTCCGGCGCGAACTGGAACAGCTGGCCGGTTACGAAACGAGTGAGACCGGAAAGAAGATCATTTGACTGAGGAACACGTGGCCTTTCCCTCGACGAGCGATATACTGAAAGCCTTCCCGGGCCGATTCCAAGTTGATGAGCATCCGGAATTCGCAGCAGAAACGGGATATGGCGACATCCACTTCTCTAACGGAACAGATTGCAAACGTCTTCGCCCACTACGAATTAGGCGAAGCCTACGACGAAATGTTCCGGACGAACGGCCGTCCGAGGCCACACTATCGCGCGTTGCATTCGCGCTTGCTCAGCCTGCCACAGCATGAGCTTTTACGTCACAAGCAGGAAGCCGATCTCTCCTTCTTCAACCAGGGCATAACGTTTACTGTTTATGGTCGCGAGGAGGGAACGGAGCGCATCTTCCCGCATGATTTGCTGCCCCGAATCATCCCAAGCAGCGAGTGGGAAACGGTTGAGCGCGGTTTAACGCAGCGCATAACAGCGCTGAACGCGTTCCTCAAGGACATCTATCACGAACGGAAGATTTTGAAAGACGGAGTCATTCCGGGCGAGATCATTTATACCTGCAAGCATTTCCGGCGCCAAATGCGAGGCGTGAAGGTGCCCCGTGACGTGTATGTCAGCGTGTGTGGCACGGACTTGATCCGTCTGCCGGACGGCAGTTTTGTAGTGCTCGAAGACAATCTGCGTGTACCTAGCGGCGTCTCGTACATGCTTACCAGCCGGAAAGTTATGAAGCAGATCTTTCCGCTAATGTTCCGTAAATGCGGAGTGCGGCCGATTGAGCATTACAGCCAGGCACTGCTTTCAACGCTTCGCTCGCTTGCTCCTGAAGGACGGTCAAACAGCACTATTGTGCTGCTTACGCCGGGCGTTTATAACTCGGCGTACTTCGAACATGCTTACCTCGCGCGGCAGATGGGAATCGAGCTCGTGGAAGGGCGCGACTTGGTAATCCATGACGACATGGTCTACATGCGAACCACTTCCGGACTGCAACGCGTGGACGTGATCTACAGGCGTGTGGACGACGATTTCCTGGATCCGCTGACATTCCGGCCGGATTCGTCGTTGGGCGCGGCAGGCCTCTTCAGCGCGTACAGAGCCGGAAACGTTGTCCTGGCGAACGCGCTGGGAACCGGCGTCGCGGATGACAAGGCGATCTACGCGTACGTTCCGGCGATCATCAAGTATTATCTCGGCGAAGAGCCGATTTTGAACAATGTCGAAACGCTGCTGATGACGGACGATACCGCACGGCGGCATGTTTGCCAGAACCTGCATAAATATGTAGTGAAGGCCGTGGGTGAGTCGGGCGGTTATGGGATGCTGATCGGCCCGCACAGTTCGAGCGAAACCCGTGAAGAATTCCGACTGAGGATCGAACGCGAGCCGAGAAACTACATCGCGCAGCCAATGCTCTCGCTTTCAACCGCCCCGTGCTTTGTGGATAGCGGGCGAATTGAGCCGAGGCATGTCGACCTGCGCCCGTATGTGTTGTTTGGCGAAAAGGTCACCATCGTTCCGGGCGGTTTGACGCGGGTCGCATTGCGGAAAGGGTCATTGGTAGTGAACTCATCGCAAGGCGGCGGTTCGAAAGATACCTGGGTTCTTCAAGGCTGATGACGGAGGGTGGAATGCTTTCGCGCGTCGCCGACAGCTTGTATTGGATGAGCCGCTATTTCGAGCGTGCGGATCACTGCGCGCGAGTGCTCGATGCGACGTACAACCTGATGTTGAATCCGTCAAAACCTTCTACCGAGCAGCGCTGGCAGAAGATTACGTCCCGTTTGGGATTAGGCACTGAGACGCTCGCGGTGGATCCGCAGACTGCAATGGCAAGGTTGCTCGCGGACAGCAGCAATCGATCGTCGATCGTTTCCTGCATCGCGAGCGCACGTGAGAACGCGAGCCAGGTCAGGGAACAGATCAGCTCAGAGATGTGGGAAAGGCTGAACCAGCTGTATCACGAAGTCACGCACGAGGCAGCGACATTGGACCGGGAGTCGGAGCCGCTACGGTTGTTCTCAGTGATTCGCGAAGGCTCTTATCAGTTTCACGGTGTCACCGATGCGACCATGAACCATGGTGAAGCGTGGCAATTCGTCCAGTTTGGAAAGTACATGGAACGGAGCTGCGCATTGCCAGCCCTGCTCGATGCCGTCTTCTCGTTATCAAGCGGCGCGGATGATCTCGACTGGGTGGCGCTGCTCGCGAGCTGTTCCGCTTTCGAAGCCTACTGCAAAGTTTACACAGCCGATCTGAAGCCGGAGCGAGTGGCGGAGTTTCTCCTGCTGCATTCGGAATTTCCGTACACGGTCCGCTACTCCATCGAACAAATGCACGCCGCTTTGGACGCAATCGCGCGTATCGTTTCTTTCAGGAAAGCCGGCCGGATTGAACGTATTGTCGGGCGGCTGCGCTCATCACTTGCTTACGCGCAGATTGACGACATCATCGCACGCGATTTTCATCGCTTTCTGAGCAGCGTGATCGAACAGTGTCACAGCCTCCACGTCGCGGCCCATGAGCTGTATATCGACTATCCCATCGAATCGGCGTTTGAGGCCTGATGTTCTACGCAATTCGTCATTTCACTCGCTATCGGTATAGTCGCCCGGTCTGGCAAAGCGTCATGGAAGTGCGCATGCACCCGCGCAGCGAGTTCGCCCAGCGTTGCTTTACGTTTCAGCTGTCGGTGAGTCCGCGAGCGCGCATCTTCTCCCACACGGATCACTTGGGGAATCTGGTTCACCATTTCGACATCCCGGAGCAGCACGAACAGCTGACCATAATCGCGGATGCCTTGGTGGATGTGGACCCGCCTATGCCGCTGCCCGAGTCATTGGGCGAGAACGCCTGGGCCGAATTAGACGAGCTGATCAATCTTGAAGATTATTGGGACATGCTGATGCCAAGCCAGTTTGCCAGAAGTTCTCCCGAACTCGAGGCATTTGGCCGCGAACTCGGGGTTGATAAGCGCAATGGCCGCGACCCGCTGATGCTGCTACGCCAGCTCAATTCGGACCTTTACGAGAAGTTTGCATACGTCAAGGCCAGTACAACGGTGGACTCGCCCATCGAAGATGCATTGAGCTCGAGGCAAGGTGTCTGCCAGGATTTTGCGCACATCATGATCGCTTTGGTTCGCAATCTGCATATTCCCTGCCGTTATGTGAGCGGCTATCTCCACCATGACTCCGAGCACGCGGACCGGTCCGCTGAGGGAGCGACACATGCTTGGGTGGAGGCACTTCTACCGGGATTGGGATGGGTCGGATTTGATCCGACGAACAATCTATTAGTAGGCGGCCGGCACGTCCGAACCGCAATTGGGCGTGATTACGCCGACGTCCCGCCTACAAAAGGGATTATGAAGGGCCGCGCGCAAACCGATTTGCAGGTGCGTGTGAGGGTAAGCCAGTCGGAAGCAGTGCTGCCGCCAGACCAGGAGTTTGCGGCGGATGAGGAATGGTCCCAATTCTTGGCGACGGACCAGGAAGCCGAGCAGCGAGCTCAGCAACAGCAACAGCAGCAGCAACAGTAGAACGGCGCAACTCTCGTGTTCAGAGACGGCCGGTCCTGAGAAACAGTTCGTATTCCCGCTCGATATCCTCGAGCAAGAGCCGCTCCCGCCGGCTCTCGCGACGGCGTTCGGCCCATTCGAATCCGACGATCAGAACGGCGAATGTTACGGCGATTCCCAAGAGCAGGTTCCCAAGATCCGGCAGGTGCATTCCCAACGGTTGGCTACGCCCCTCTATTGTCTTATCATTTTGTAACGTGCCCGCTAGCGTCAATCAGACTTCCTTTAAAACTTTGAACAGCCCGTCCATCGACTCAACGCTTGACTGATATGGGTCGTGTTGTGAGTTGCGGTAGTGCGTCTCAAGAGACATGGTCTCTGAATATTGCATTTTCTTGAGTGCTTTGAACTGGCCAATGAAATCAATTTGGCCCCCACCGACCGGACGCCAAGCCTTTCCGGCCGCATCTTTCAAGTGAATATGACCGATGCGGCTGTGATCGAACGCATCCCATCCTTTGGGGAACGGTTGCTCACCCGCCACGAAGCAGTTGCCTGGATCCCAGTTCAGTTTTAGGCGCGGGTCGGCGACGGCTTGCAGTAATTTTCCGCTCTCAGTGCCCGTTGCGGTATTGCAACTGAACTCATTTTCGACCAGTAGCAGCACGTCCTCCTGTCTCGCGACGGCCAGAGCTTTATTGAGGTTCTCGAGAATTTGTGGGAAGACAGAGTCGGGATCCGCCACGCGCAAAAAGGTGAAAATGCGAAGCTTGTTTGTTCCAAGGGTGTGGGCTGCGTGAGCCGCGCGTTTCAACTCATCGAGTTGTGCGCCGAAATCCGCGGCGCCGGCGTTCAGTTCCTGTTCGGATGCGTCTACGGGTTTCGTTCCAGGCAGAGCGTCTTTGTAAACAGCGGTATCGAGCACCGAAGGTCTTACGCCGGCATCGTCGAGTTGTTTAGAGATTTGTTTGAGCTGATCGGGAGTCGCGCTCTTATAGACGTAGCGTGACTTGCCGTCGAGCTTAACATTACGAATCTCTGCCCACTTCAAACCGTATTTGGGGTAGAAAGTGGTAAGCGTGCGCTCGAGGTCCGGATCTACTTCATCGGTAATGATGCCGAGTTTCCAGGGATAGTCGAAAGTATCGGCAGCAGCGAAACGGGCTGCGGGAAGGCTGAGAGCGCCGAGCCCCACAACACGGGTAAAGTCACGTCGGTTCATCATGCAGAAATAGCGGACGATATGGTCTCCGCGGCCATAGTGGCGAGTTCGATATCTTCGGTCTGCGGCAATCCGCTGACGGCCACGGAGCCAATCACTTTTCCATCTTTCCACACCGGAACGCCGCCGCCCCAACCCACGAACTTTGGATCACCGAAGTACGCAATATCAAAGCCTTTCTCGGCGTGCCGCGCGGATTCGCCGATCTCTTTTGTGGGCTTCCGCTCACGGGCGGCAGTCCACGCCTTATTCATCGCGATCGCGATCGAAGACAAAGGAGCCCCATCCAGCCGGGCGAACGCAATGAGTTCGCCATGATCGTCTGCGATAGCAATTACGCCCGCTTTGCCCCGGCGCATCATTTCAGCGGCGATCTGATTGATGGCCCGGTTGGCCTCCGAATACTCGATGGTCACGCGGCTAAGCATTACGGTGCTTCAGGCTTTAGACTGGTGTCCGATCGCGAGCACAAAGTATTGAGCGGGCCCATCACCGACGCTCGTCAATCCGTGCTCCTCATTCGAGAGGACATAAATAACGGATCCCGGACCCACGGTGCTTGTCTTCCCGGAGATGGTCACTTCCAGCTTGCCCTGCTGAATCATCATCATCTCTTCGTGCGCGTGATGATGTGGTGGATGGGGCATTTCCCCAGCAGGCATGGTGGTGATGTGGAGATCGATGGGAAAGCCTTCGTGTGTCACCCCGGTGAAGACCTGGCGGAACTCTGCGTGCGTTTTAGGATCAGTCCGGACAGGGAGCTTTTCGAATGTGTAGCAGCGAGAGGGAAGCGGCTGCTCGCCCTCAGACTGCGGGGCAGCATTTACGGCTGCCTGTGAAACGAGAAACGGCAAGAACGCGTTTAGATCACGGCGCGTGAGGTGCATGTTCTACACTCTCCGTGTTCGATTATTTCACGCGGCGCACGCCGACGGTGTCGAATTCAACATTGCATCCGTTCGCTTCGATTGCGCGCGCGCTGATCTCGTGGTCGCCGGGAGTGAGTTGCGAAGTGTCGAGGACCGTGCTCCAGCCCTTGTTTTTCATCGGTGATCGAGGATAGAAACTATCGACATCGGGCCGCACCGTGTCGGGCGTGGCCGATGCGGCAGATCTCCCGTCGATTAGTATTGAGACTCGCTGAACAGGGTCGTCGCCGGCCACCCAACCCGCCGTTGGGATCGAGTTCCCTACGCTGGCGCCTCGAGCTGGTTCATCAATACGGCCGAATGGCGTCGTCGGGCAGAGTGGGTTCTTTTTGGTCAGGCGCATGGACCAACCATCCGGCACGATCGGAATAATAGCGAGTGTTCCGGGCGCAGCCGCTTCAAATTCCTTTGCGTGCTGTTCAAAATGAAAATCCGTGTAAGGAGGATATTGCCAGTCGCGGATGATTCCGACGATTAAGGCGAAACTGCCGGCGAGCGCCAAGAAACGCATTCCCCAACTGCGGCTGGAAGTGAGACACCAAATCAAGGCCCATGTAAATCCGAGCATGGGGAAAAACCAGTAGCGGATTCCTGGCGAATCCCTGAGAACCTGCCATTGTGGCACGGTACTGCTGACCATCGGATTGCGTAGTGAGGCCGCGAAAACCAGAAATGCAAAGGTAACAAACAGCTTGAATTCGAGCCGCGCTTCGAGCAGGCTATATACAACGATGGCAGTCCCCAGCAGTGCTGCGATTAGCAAGACTCTGCCGCTGAAGAGTGTCGGCGCGCTCGTCTGTCCCAGTAAAGCGCCGAGGTAAACCTGTCCCGCAAGCAGCTTGATGAATAACGCAGGCGTAGCGCCCAACCCAATTTGCGGGCGCGTCGCCGCAGCGTTCTGAAAGATAGCCGATAATTGAATGGCGGCCGTTGCCGCGATCGCGCAGATGACGACGATTCGCCAGCGATCGCGTCGGAACCACCAGAAAGCGACGGCAACCGGCAGCAGAAGCACGCTAAAAGGTCCGCTCAACCCGCTGAGTACGATGACGCTGAGATCAAAGATGCGCCAGGCCTTGCTCGACGGCACGGCGGCGAGCACCAGGATGCAGGCGACCAACGCAAGATGCCATTGCCCTTCTTCGATCGCCGCATCGAGTTCCCGCGTGTTGGGCAGCGCGATATAGGCGATTCCCATCAGAGCACGGACGGAGATCGGAGCCCAACTGCGGCAGCGCGCCGAAAGCAAGATGTTAACGGGCAGTACCTGCAGAGCGATCCCAATAACATTCATCAGCAACGGCGCGAACCGGAAGGGCACTAGCAACGCGAGCGCCGAGACAAGCCGCGGAAGAGTCTGAAAGTATCCGTTCTGCGAGTGAGTAAGGGACGTCAGCCAGCCGGACATATATGCGTCCGGGAACCAGATTGAGCCGTCTTCGCCGAAGAACTGCGGGGTGAGAATGGCGTCGGGCCGGCGCGAGATGACGAGTATCGCCCCGGCCAGGAAAACCACCAGCTGGATCTTCCAGCTGAGGCCCTCAGGAGAGGGCCGGGGCGCACTCTTCGCTTCGAGAACGAACCGTTTGGAAGGGCGATGTAGAGGTTGCGCTTGCGATCCTACGTTCGAGGACATTCTATGCTTCGAGTGTAGACTGCGGGCGCGCTCCGGCTATTGGGAGTTGCGATCGACAATGCGCAGAAAAGCGTCGAAGGACGTCAGGGTTTCGATTTCTTCGCCGGGGACCTCAACGCCGAACTCTTCCTCTATGACAGCGGTCAGTGTTACGGTCGCGACGGAATCCCATGCGGCTACCCGCTCGGCCGTGGCGCGCGGGATATCGCCCTCGTTCAAATCTGGAAAAACAGCCTGGAAGCAGTGAATCAGTCGTTCGCGATTGTTATCAGCCATGAAGAGCAGATTTTATTTTGCAAAATGAGAAATCCGAGTTGGGGCATCATTCTGGCAGATAACAATAAACACCCGCAGCCGCCATCTCCTCCAGGGTGGCGAGGACGTCCCGCGCCCGTACTACCGCGATCGTCAGATTGCCGATGCGGCTCTCCCGCCACAGGCCCTTTTCCCTGAGCCGGGATTCCAGCGGCGCCAGGCGTCTGCGGTGCGAGATATCGGGTGCGTATAAGCGAACCGGCGCAGTTTCGATGATTTCGCCCTTCACCTTGCAACGCATCACGTACCGCTTCTGAGTAAACGGGCTGAACGGCATTCGGCTTTCGAGCAGTTCTTCTGCGCAGTGGAAAAAGGTGAGGGATGCGATGCCCGTGCCGGCGAGCACGATTTTGCCGTCGCGCTCGAGTAAACGATGGAAAGGAGTTCCGCGTCCGCACGGCGTGTCGGCTAAATGATGATCTTTGACCCACCAATCCGCGTCGGGACTCAGAACTGCGACCGAGTGAGTCGGATGAATACTTCGTGTAACTCCGGGGCAACGTCGAAATACTTCCGGAAGCAGTCCGACGTGAGAAGGCGTGGTTCGAGGATCGAAGACGCGGCCGCTGTTTGCGAAATTAATCGCGCTGCCGCCCATTGATAACGTCGGCATCATGAGCGTGCCGTCAGGGCCGATAATCTCCCGAAAAACCGCGATAATGCTGGCGGCGCCCCCGGCGAACGCCTCAAAGGATTTCATCGAGCTGTGGACGATGATTGCGTCGCCCCGATCAATATCCGCGGACCGTAGTGCCGCAAGCAGTTCCGGTTGCCCGAACCCGTGTCGCCACCGAATGTAACGGGAGCGAGCCTTGTGATAAGGTCCTCGCAGCCATGTTTTGGCGGTCCGAGAGATCGCCTGCATCAATGCCGTACTTCGCCGGTCTGGGCCCAATCCCGCATTGTGCCAGGGCCGGCAGTAGCGGTCCGCATCAGAAGCGCGTCAGAGAAGAACTTCGTCGCCCAATTCAGAATCATGTATTGACCGTATGATCCCGAAACGGGCCAGGAACCCGCAACACCGCCGCGAATCGATGGATCCGCATTCCGGATATCGTGTCTCGCCATTAAATAGCGATTCGCGCGCTCAGCCGCCTCGCCATACTCTGCGTTTCCGGTGATGTGTTCCAGCTCGGACCAGACGATTGACGCTTGTGCGGTGCCCGTGAGGCATGCCCAATCGCATGCGCCGGTGAAGTCGCTTGCAATCTTGCCTGGAATAAATCCATCGCTATCCATCAGGCGCAGCAGGGAATCCGCTGTAAGCCGGGCGGACGCAATAAGGTCCGGGCGATTGGCCAGTTTACCGATTCCGACTAGCCCCTGCATCGTGTATGCGATTGTGTGGAGCAATGGTTTGCTGCTGTCATGCAGGCAGCAATCGGCGAACCAGCCATTTCGCTTCTGCTTGCTCACCGCAAACTCAGCGTTGCGCAGGGCTGCTGAGACAAAATCCCGGTTGCCGAGGGCCTCTCCCATCTCCGCGAGACCCCAGGCGGCTTTGACGTTGTACACCGTGGTGCCGGCATTCGCGAATTGCGAGTTGCCACGAACCCAATTCCCGTCCGGCTCCTGGATTTGGAGCAACCAGTTTCCGGCGCGCTCACCGGAAGTGCGGAAGCCGCGATCTCCGGTCTCGCGAAACAGATCCGCCCAGCCCAGCAAGACCATCCCGGTATTGAAGACAGCAGGGGTGGAATTGGGGTTGTACATCCCGCCCATGACTGCGCCAGAGGGCATCTGTATCGCCGATTCCCAGTTGCCCATCTCGATCGCGCGCGAACGGTACTCGGGCTCGTCGTAATGCGCGGCCAGGCGCAGAAATGTGCAGATGATGTAGCCCGTTGTCTCCGGGTAGCTCGCGGCAGTAAAACCTTCGCCGAGCCTCGTGCCATATGAAACGCCGCGATCGCTGCCATGATCCTGCGCTCGCTTGAGCCATGCCGCGGCCTCACGGAGGTGAACGTCTGGATCGAGACTTGAATGAAGCGACGTGTAAAGCGGCGTTTTGCGACGGCGTTCCTGCGCTTCGCGAAGAGGCCTCACAGCAAGATTTACAGCGGTTTTGACCTTTGTAGTCAGACTCATAAAGGTCAACAGCAACGGGCTTGGCAGCCAGTTGCGTCTCCAAGTCTAGCGTCAAGGTAGCATCGCGCTGCAGCCCGTCACTACTGGGCAGATCCAGGTGGGAAATGTACCTAGGTCACCAGAATGGAACGAATCCGCTGTGGAGATGCACAGGCCAGGTAAGAGGAAATCGAGTATAAACGGAACGGTGGAGAGGAGTTCGGTCGCCACTTGCACGGAGCCCGCTACGACTCCACCCGGCTGAGGAATGGAGTCGCGACAGGAACGAATCAACGAGCGCGTCGGCGCCGGAACAGGGCAAAGACGGAAGCGAGACCCGTGAAAAGAAGCAGAGCCGCCGAGGGCTCCGGTGTCGTTGTGGCGGCCACACTACTGTTTAATGTGAACGCTTCGTCGTACACCGGCGAGCCAAACGAATACTGAACAAGCAGCAAGTTGGAAAACGTATCTAATGTCGGCGAGGTCAGGGTTCCCGAAAATAGCGGCATATTCCCGGGCCCTCCATTGTTGACGAGGAGTGTTGTTCCCTTGAGAATTGTAAGGCCGCCGGCGTTCGAGGAGTCATAAAAGTTCACCTGGCCGTTACTGACGGGGCTCCCATCCACCACGAGGTTCATGGGCAAAACGCCAAAGCAAGAGGTTGGGAAATTACAAGTGACCAGCGCGGGCTGCTGCGGAAGACTGAAAGTAATCACATCTGAACCGGCACTGAGCGTATAATCGAGAGTCGTCGCAGACGCTAGCGCGGCTGAAAATACAAGAGCAGTAATAAAACGACCAACCGGCATTCCTATTCCCTCCAAACTCATTCCCCGGAAACCCGAGGATGCAAAAAGCATATCAAAGTAGCTGAACCCCGAACCACTGCTTTGCGTTTGATCAGTGCTGAAACCGTACTAGGGCCGGGTATCTCGTTGTTAGTTCACGATAGAGCGGCAAGATCTCGGGTTTTTGTTGTCAAATCAGTTAGCGAGAAGAGAAAGTGGTCGGGGCGGCGTGATTTGAACACACGACCCCCTGCGCCCAAGGAAGAGAAACCGGCTCCAACGTTTTTCATCGCATATCGCGAATTCCTAACATTTACAACAATCTGGGGAATCTGCTTTCGCTCAAAAGAGCAACCCCAAGGGTTGGAAAACATGCGGTTTTGGCGCAGTTCTGCAGCAGGGGCATTAGTCTTGGTCCCAGAGCCTCAGCCTATAGGGAAACGATTCTCGACTATCAGCCATTCACGAACAGTTCGAAAATCGGGAGCATTGATCGCAAGCACAACGATTGTGCACCGTCCGGTTGCTGTCCTGCCGACCAGTTCTGCTTCCCGCCATTCGAAATGATCTGCCCACGCATCTCGGCGAGGGTTAAACAGCGCCGTGATGCTCGCGGTGAGGGGATCTATGCCGGTAAGGTTCGGCCCTTTGTGCCGGTTGCAATGCATACAGGCAAGCGCGAGGTTTTCCAAGTCGGTGACCCCGCCATGCTGGCGTGGAATGATGTGATCGACATGGAATCCGGGTGGATACAAGTCGAAGGGCATCTGGCAGTACTCACATCGGTTTCCAGCACGTCGCCAGACTTGCCGCACTAAAGCGGCATTCACGACTTGGATTGCGCAGGTTCACGCCCGTAAAGGACTAGTCGAGCTTTGGACTGCATGACGGCAAGGAGATTTCCAATATGGAGGTAAGTATCGAATTCGCGTGCCTCAGTTTCTGTCAGGGTTCCTTCTTCGGATCTATCCGCAAGCCGTTGCATCCGCGTTTGATCTTCCTCGGTGAACCCTAACCGGAGAAAATACTTAGCGGCCTCCGGCGTCAGATCATCCGGTTGGGAATCAATGAGGCGCGCCCAGAGTTTCGCCTCGCTATCGGCGGGCACAATTTGCGAACTCAAGAAGACCTCTTCTCCAGAATATCGCGAAATCGCCGGAGCTTGGTCTGAAGCCCCGTACTTCATTGGCGATCGCGCGCATTCTCGGAGGCCGTTCAGGAACGGTGCGTGGCTGCCTTCGATCTATTTGGCGCAATGTCACTTTCCGACAACCGGGTATCTCAAGCATTGTCGGAACTACAGCAAACATTGTTTCCGGATGGCCGAACGGTTCGGACACAATTCGTAAACGCCTCGCCCTGAATATCCACGAACGAGGACCACTTTACGATCGCGGCACATAAGCGCCGCAAGCCGGATATCGCTTCCAAGTGCGTCGCCCGGCAAGCGCCAGCGCTCCCTTCCGGAATGAATCGGTCAGGCATACCCAGCAGTTCTTCAAGGAATGGCGCTCTGGAGTATCGCGCGACAGAAGCCGTGATTCAGCGCATTTTGGTTAGGCTCATTGATTCTCTACGGAAGCTTCGCGTATTCCCTCTGTGCCTCTCTCAGGATCGGAATTTCCGGATCAGCTGCTTTCCAGAGTGCTAGAAAGTCCTTGTAAGCAGCTTTCGCTCGGACGTTCTCTCCTGATAGCACGTAGGCGCGCCCCAGTTGCAAGTGTGCAAGTGCACCGATTGGATCAGTCCCAACTATCCCGCGATGATTCAGTATTTTCTGAAACTCCACGCGCCGACTCCCGTCCCTGATGAGCAGCCAGATAAACCAGACCGCGGACATACACAGGATAAAGTGACGGTATAAACCCCACCGAACAACAACCCTGCCAGCCCAGCTCATAGGGCGCGGTTGGCTCGAGTAGCTCTAATGCTTTCGACAACTCGTGATGCTTCAGAGCGATGGCCGCCTGCAAAGTCGGTCGGTAATTGAAGCGCATCACAGTATCTTCCGGATAGCGGCGGTCGAAATCGTCGGCCAGTGTTTGAGCCCTGGACTGATCCCCGGAAAGCGCCAGAGCAATGGCTGCACCATACCCCGCCTCCCGGCTATTCGATAGGGCTAATGTCGAAAGCGCGCGCTTTCGGGCTTCGCTCATCCAACCGAACAAAGCCTCCCGCACTGCCGCTGCAGCCTCGTGCTGGGCCGCGGCCTCGAGGTGATCAGACTGGCGTCCGAAGTCCGCCGCTCGCTGTGACATTATCCTCGCTTGCCGCAACTGGCCATGGTAGGCAAGAGCGAAGCCTTGCTGGTCGCATATCAAGTCCTGGAGTTCGGGGTCATCCTGGCTCAACGCCGCGACTCGCTCCATCTCGGCTGCTATCGTTTTTCAGGAATGCGAAGTAGAAGCCGGCAATCTGAAAATCAGGTATTTCCAGTTGGCGGTCGCGAGCACGTCGAACGGTGCGTTCGGCCTCTTCGAACTGGTTGCGGAAGCGGTAAGTGGCGGAAAGATTGGCATATGCCATCGCGTGATCTGGATCGAGCTCGATCGCTTTCTCGGATTCTCTTGCGGCTTTTTCGAATTTACCGAGAGCGGTGGTTGCGCTCGAGCCCAGGAAAGCATGGGGCAGCTCGTCACGTGGATATGCCTGAGTCCAAAGCTCGCACGCACGTATCGCCTTCTCCAGATTTCCGGTGACGAATCTATGATAGGAGAAATCGATATAAAAGCGTTCATGATCACTGGCGCGATCACGCAACTGCCAGGCTTTTCGGCTGCACTCGGCCGCAAGTGCGTACTCGCCAATGGCACTGTACATCCGGCCCAGCCATGCGTAGGCTGTAGCGAATTCGGGATCTATCTCGGTGGCGCGCTTGAACCATGGCAGGGCCGCCGCGTGTCCGTGTGACGCCGCTACATTCAAAGCCGTGCTAAAGGTCTTCAATGCTTCCAGCGATGGCGTAGTTGCTTCCGAAAGGCGTATCGAGTGCTCCCTGATGGTCGCCAGCGATTCGCCGGCCCGTCTTTCTGAATCTGCTGGCCATCCGAGTGAGGGCGTTTAGCGCGTCCTCTTTTTTTGCGGCCTGCTCCTGCTGTTCATCGAGCACATCTCCGCTACGGCAATTCCTCGCAACCAGTGACAAGACGTATTGATTTCCGAGGCTTGCAACGGAGCCCTCCAAGACTGCGGCACTCCCGGTCCGCTCGCAGATCTCGCGTGCAATCTCAGGAGTGAGCGGCGCACCGGCAGATTTACCCATGAGCCGCAGTGCTTGCTGGATGCGCTGCTCGGGAATGAGGCTGAGAAACGGCGATTGCTCGAGTTGTATTGCCAGACCTTGGCGCAACGTCCCGTCGAACACAGGATCGCCCGTTTTGTTTGTGAAGTCGGCGAGGACGATCGTATCTTTGTCGGTAAGCCTTGGAGTACTGCGGAAATAGAAATAGGTTGCGACTAAGATTGCGATAAGCGCCGCCGCTACAATACCAGCCGTTTTCCAGCGGGTTGCAAGATTCGGTTTGAAACCCCGGCCAAGCCCTAGCCTTTGGAGATCGGCGCGAATTTCCGAAGCGGTCTGGTAGCGTAAATCAGGGTCGCTTTGCAGGCATTTGCATATGATTTGCTGCAGCTCTGGCGGCAACCCACTCAGCGGCATCCCTGCTGCCGGCAGCCTTCCGGTTGCCATTTCACAGAGCACCAGCCCGAACGAGAACAGGTCGCTCCGTTCATCCAGATCCTGCGCGGAGGCTTGTTCCGGCGACATATAAGCGAGTGTGCCCGCTGCGTCTCCTGGGCTGGTGAGATGATTCGCCGCCTCCTTTCCCAATGCCGCTGTTTTCGCTAATCCGAAGTCGAGGATTTTGACCAGTCGCCCAGTTGTGATGAAGATATTGGCCGGCTTAATGTCGCGATGAACAATGCCCTTGCGATGAGCTGCGTCAAGGCCTTCGGCAATTTGACATCCGTAGTCGAGCACCTCGCCGATGGAAAGTGGACTCCCCGCTATCCGCTCGCGGAGTGAGCAACCCTCCAACAGTTCCATCGCGATGAACGGCTGCCCGGCTTCGTCTCCGATTTCGTAAATAGTGCAGATATTCGGATGGTTGAGCGCGGAAGCGGAGCGGGCTTCTCTGCGAAGGCGCTCCAGGGCACTTGGATTTCGGGATGAGTCACCGGCAAGGAATTTCAGCGCTACCGCACGGCCCAAACGAAGATCTTCCGCCTGATAGACCACGCCCATACCGCCAGCCCCGAGCGCGGCGAGTACATGATAATGAGACACTCTTTTGCCGGTTAGTCCTGTTGGGTCGTGCGGCGCGGAACCCCTCGTACCGAACGAATCAGATGAGCTGTCCTCCAACGGCACGATCAGGCGGTAGCCTCGGCGCTTAATTGTTTCGATGTAGCGCGGCTCGTCGGCCGAGTCGCCCAGAGCGCTGCGGAGCTTCTTGATTGCAGCGTTTACGGCGTTTTCGAACTCGACGATCGTGCCGTTCGGCCATAAACGTTGACGGATCTCCTCTCGAGTGACCACCTGGCCCGGACACCCGATGAGCAGTTCGAGAATCCGGAACGACTGCTCTGGCAACGCAACCTTTTGTCCGTGTCTGTACAGTTCGCCGGATCGCAGGTTGACCTCAAAGGAGTCAAAGCGCAGCGTGCTCGCCAGTTTTCCGTTTGGCATGAGATTGGCCGAAGAGCGTTACTCATTCTAGCGAGATTGGCCCGCTCGCAGAAATCGCGGAATCACGCGGAAGTCATGCAGAAGTCACGTTCACCACATGTTCTTTCTGCGCCGTCCCGGACAGAATCAAGGGCACGTTGCACGGAAAGTTGCAACTTCAAAGGAGAAAAGAATGACGGCAACAGCTTGGAACCGAAGGAGTGCATTAGCCGTAGGTGTTTTGCTCGCATTGCCGGTTTGCCTCGCGGCTCAAGAGGAGAGCGAAAGCAGGCCAGCTCACGCTCGACATTACAAAGTGATTGATCTTGGAGCACCTCCCGGCTGGACCTTCAGCCAGGCCAGCACAATTAGCAATACTGGCGTGATCAGCGGCGTGGCCGCGCCCACTCCGACGAGCCCGCAGCGCGCGGTGGTGTGGGAAGACGGTAAAATTCTGGAGTTCGGAACCCTCGGTGGGCTGAACAGCGGGTCCTTCGGAGCCGTAAGACGAGGAGAAGTGCTCGCCGTCGGGCAGGCCGAATCTGCCGATCTCGATCCGAACGATGAGAACTTCTGCGACTACGGTACTCATGAGAAGTGCCTGCCTGTTCTATGGGATGGCCACGCAACGATCCGGCTTCCAACGCTCGGTGGTAACAACGGCAGCTCTGGGCCCATCAATGCTAACGGCGAGATCGCCGGGACCGTCGAGACGGATGTCCGCGATCCGGACTGCCCCGGTACTGTGGCGCCGAACGGTACAGGCCCGCAGGTGCTGGACTATGAAGGTGTGGTCTGGGGACCGAGGCCCGGGCAGATGCGGAAGCTGAAGCCGTTGCCGGGAGACACGGTAAGTATTGCTCAATGGATCAACGACAATGGTCAGGCTGTCGGCGTATCAGGTACTTGCGGGAACAGTGAGAACTCTCCCGTCGCCTACGGTCCGCATGCCGTGCTCTGGGATGCCGGCGGGAACCCTCGCAACCTGGGAAATCTTGGCAGCACGGCCGTAAATGCCGGTTTGTCCATCAATAACCGTGGTGAAGTAGTGGGCGCTTCGTCCCCCACCGACCAGAGCACACCCTTCAATGGAGGTCTGGCGTTCCTCTGGACTCCACAAAAGGGGATGCGGTCCCTTGGTACTCTTCCAGGTGATGTGGCGAGCTTCGCGTCAGGAATTAACGACCGAGGAGAAGTGATTGGCGTGTCCGTAGATCCAATGGGCAATCCACGGTCGGTTGTCTGGCACCATGCCTCCATATTCAATCTGAACGATCTCGTAGTAGGGGACTCGCCATTCGACGCGTTACTTGCTGTCTTTAGCATCAATGATGCAGGCGAGATTGTCGGGTTTGGCGTCACGACCGCCGGAGACGTTCATGGTTTCCTCGCGACCCCGTGCAATGAAGCGGAAGACAGCGAACCCTTTACAAGCGGCGCAAAACATGAGACTGTTATTCCCGAATATGTGCGCGACATGGTTCGCGCCCGCTTTGGGATACATCGGCGGTGACGATCCGGGTGTGGACGCGATCCACTCCATTCAGCCCGAACCGGCGCAGATATTCCAGCCGGCCAGTTAAGCCCGAGGGTGATAGCTTGAGATGCCCTCGGGTTTCACCCGTCACTCGCACCTCACAGTGGCGTTTACTGGGACGCGCGAATATGCCAGCCACGCCCTAGTTGCTGCTGGATCAGCTTGCGGAAGTTTCAGGCGTGAATTTTGGCGATGCGATGACATCGCGCTCGCCATCGCTCCTGCAGCCCTGCTCGTCAGTGTCGTCGCAGCCGGATGGGATTGCCGAAAACGCGGGGACGTCGCCAATATCGTCTATGCCAAAGCCAATGATCTCCCCACGGGGATCGACACTATCTGCGATCAATAGATACAGAGGGGAATCGACCGCAAGTTGGTTCGGGTCGATCATTCGGCCTTCGCGCCAAAGAAAGGCACGCGGGTTGAACTCTGCGTCGAGTGACACACCAACCGCTTGGCCGGGTTTTGGCGCAGCACAGGGCCGTTCTGTGCCGGGTTTTCGGCACACTAAGGCGAAGGATCAGCGAAAGCGATGGTAATCGGATCGACTAACTTCTTTGGAATCAGCAGGAGGCATGGTCGGGGCGGTGTGATTTGAACACACGACCCCCTGCGCCCAAGGCAGGTGCGCTACCAGGCTGCGCTACGCCCCGACAGGAAAGCCTTCTTGATTCTAAATCATCGGCCGGGGCAGGGACGGACTCAACGGTCTAGCGCGCCGCCTCATCTGCCGCTTCCGCCTTTTGCTCCCGGTATTCCCCGATGTGCTCGTACACTTCGTGCGGGAATTCAAAGCTCTTGTAAAGATTGCAGGAGTCGGGATCATCGGGATTGGGGCAGATCGGAAATCCTTGTCGCTCCATCCATTCGATCACCCTGTCGCGTCTGGGCGGATTGTAGTTCCGTTGTTCGACCTGGCGGATCAGTGAACGCGCCTTCGCCTCGTCGCAGTCTTTGTCCTTTGTCAGCCACTCGAGGAGTTCCTGTTCATCCATAAAGTGCCGCGCTCCCAGAATGAACACGAGCCGGCCATAGTGACCGATATCCTGACCCTGCTCCATCGCGCTCATCAGGTGATTCATCATCTCGTCTTTTCTTAGTTCGTCGACGGCTCCCATAATTTGATTCCGTCGGTTCGATAGCTCAGAGGCGACATCGGTTACGTATTTTATTCGCCTCCCGCTGCATGATATCGGGATCGTAGAATCCCAGTCGATTTTGCTCGGTCGATTTCGAGTGTAGCTGTGCCACGCGGGCTTGGAATCCAGTGATTGGGATGCAGAGAGTTGGCTCAACTGTAAGCGAGGAGGAAAAGGCCTTCGCCAGCACGGTTATTGAGGGATGGACGCACCTTCTCGAGCAGCTATACGAGAACTCCTGGAATGAGGACATCCGGCGTTTTCGTTCGCCCTTTGTGTTCAGAGGCGCGGAAAGCTGCGAAACAGGGCTATCCACCGGGCTTGCGAAACTGGCCGATGACGCAGCGGACCCGCGCCGTATCGAAGGACACCTGTTACGGAATTTCGAAAAGTACGCGACCGCCGAAGTCCGCTTGGGTGATAGCTGCTGGCGCTGGCTGCCGATTGCCCAGCACCATGGTCTTCCCACACGGCTGCTCGACTGGACCTTCTCGCCGCTGGTTGCGCTTCACTTTGTTGTCGAAGACCCCGCGTTGTATGACGCGGACGGATGTCTCTGGTGCTTTAATCACCGGAAGTCGAACGAACTGCTACCGAAAAAGCTCCGCGACATCGCGGAGCGGGAAGGCGCCGACGTCTTCACAGCCAGCATGCTCGAATCCGTTGCCCCCTCGCTGCACGAATTTGATCAGTTGTCGAAGGATCCGTTTGTTCTCTTCCTGGAGCCGCCTTCGTTCGAAGCGCGGATCGTTAATCAGTTCGCGTTGTTCTCGGTAATTTCGGATCCGGGCGTCCAATTGGAGTCGTGGCTCCGATCACGCGCGGACCTGGTCCGGCAATTGGTGATCCCGGCGAGATTGAAACGCGAGATACGCGACAAGTTGGATCAGACGGGAATTACAGAACGTCTTTTATACCCGGGCCTCGATGGCGTGGCGCGCTGGTTGACCCGCTATTACCGTCCCGCCCCGAAGGAAGCAGGCTGACCGTTTCAACCCAGGCTGCGTCCTGCCGATTTATAGATTTGTTCCATATACTGCATGTCGCGCAGCCCTTCTTCGCCGTTTGTCTTTGGCTCCTGGTTGTTGAACACGCAATCAGCAAAATAGTCGGCCTCGCGAACAAACTGTGCCGGGTCTTTTTCCTCCTCGGCCTGCTCGATCGGCGGCTGTCCGTGAATTTCCGCTTTCAAGTGAATGCCCTCGTAAGCGAACGCGGGCTCCATGTGAATCATTCCTTTCGAGCCGTGCACGCGGACGAAGCCCGGCATATTCGCGCCATAGGTCGTGTTGCAACTCGCGACGACGCCGGAGGGAAAGCGCATCGTCCAGCCATCGTTTTCTTCGACCGTGCTGAAGCGGCCGTCTTTGTCGACCACAGTCGAATAACCTTCGAGGCGCAGC
Organism: uncultured Acidobacteriaceae bacterium; assembly: GCA_963846185.1. GTDB lineage: Bacteria > Acidobacteriota > Terriglobia > Bryobacterales > Bryobacteraceae > Bog-105. The sequence goes on from CAWJVA010000006.1 coordinate 134,201, forward strand.
GGTTCTTCACCAGTGAGATAGCGGCAGGCATTCAGAGAGTAGATACCGACATCCATCAACGGGCCCCCTCCTGCCATCTTTCTGTCCAGGCGCCACTCTCCTGCGTGTTCGGTAAAGCCGTTGGCGCTTTCGATCGCTTGAATGCTTCCTAACGTGCCGTCGCGAATCAATTTGATCGCCATCAGGTTGGTGGGCTCATACTGGCAGCGATAGGCGATCATCAGCTTCTTGTTCGCCGCCCGGCAGGATGCGATCATATTCTGGCTGTCCTTAACCGCTGTCGCCATCGGCTTCTCGCACAGAACATGCTTGCCGGCATTTGCGGCTCGAATCGTGTATTCGGCGTGCATGCTATTCGGCAGTGCTATGTAAACTGCGTCGATATCGGGGTTGTCCGCGATCTTGTCGTAGTTCTCGTAGCTATAGATGTTCTTAGAAGGTACGTCGTACTGCTCAGCCATCTTGGCGGCTTTATCGGGATGTCCACTCACGAGCGCCGTTACCCGCGACTTCTGCGACATCTTGCAGGCCGGCATAAAGTGACCCATCGAAATACGTCCCAGGCCGACGATGCAGTACCCGAGCCGCTTCTCTTGTGCAGATCCGAAAGGAGAGAGTGCGACTCCGGCAGCCAGGCCGTAGGTGAAACGTCGCCGCGTGATGTGCATACCGTAAAGATCTTACGTCGGCGTAAAAACGTTTCGGTGAAATCAGTGTGCGCGAACGGCGTCCCGCATTTCCGGCAGCGCCAGCGAGAGGCTTGCAAGGGTTGCGCCCGCAACGAGCAAAGACCAGATGGAATACTGGTGCAGCTTTGTCGCCTCCTTCAGGCTGAGGCTAGCCGCTGTAACCGCGTCGAGCGCAGCCTTGCTGCCAAGTGCAACCGGAATCCACCTGTTGCTTTGCCGGCAACTCCTCAACCCCATGCCGGCAAGACACGCCGTAACGGAATAGCTGGCAAGTCCGAGCAGAGCATCGGGTGTATGAAAAATGCGGTAGGCTTCAGGCGAGCCATGCACAGCGTCGGCGTCGAAGTGCGGTATGGGAGGATCGGGAAGATGTTTCAGAATACCGACCTGATACAGCGCGATGCCGCCAAGTATTGAGCATGAGAAGACGGATAGGCCCACTATGCCGCGGCGGCGCACAAGCGACGCCCGGGCGTTCCTGTGCTCAACGGCCGAATATAGCGGAGCTGGATCAGGCAACTTTCCTCCACAGCAACGCGCTTGCTCCCGCAAGTCCTGCTGCCGCGAACGCAAGAGCAGTCCGGTGCAGCGTCGATCCAGGTTTGAGCGCTGAAGTTCTTCGCGCGGTCCGTGAAGATTCCGTGGGCCGCGTAATCCCCGGGAACAGGCTTGAAGAGGTTATCCGGACGGTGAGGAGAAACCGGTTCCTCCGTCTGCTGCGAGCTGTATCCGTTCTTACCGAGGTACCAGTCGGCAAATCCGGGAGCAAAGTCCTGGCCATAGATGGCCTTCACAGTAGGCGCGCCCACGAAAATCTCGCGGCGCTTGTGGTGTGCTGCCCAGTAAATCGCGCGAGCGGCGACTTCCGGTTCGAAGATGGGCGGTACGGGTTGCGGATGGTTCGGCAGCCGTGTGCGGCACCAGCTGAATTGCGGCGTATTCATGGCCGGCAGATCTACCACGGTTACGTGAATGTTGCTTCGGTCGTGGATCAGTTCACACCGAAGCGAATCTATGAAGCCGATGGCGCCGTGTTTGGCTCCGCAATAGGCAGACTGCAACGGTATCGAGCGATACGCCAGGGCCGAGCCCACCTGTACAATCGTTCCGCGGTCGCGCTGCTTCATGTGCTTGAGGGCAGCCATGGTGCCGTACACGCAGCCCAGGTACGTTACCTCAGTGGCGCGCTTGAACTCGTCGGGCTGGATTTCGGTGATCGGAGCGAAAATCGTGGTCATCGCGTTGTTCACCCAGACATCGAGCGGACCGAAAGTATTCACCACCTGTTGAGCCGCATGCATCACCTGACCAGCATCGGCAACATCGGTTGAAAGCGCGAGCGCCTGACCACCTTGCGCCTCAACTTCCTTCTTCGTCGCCTCAAGCCGGCCCTGGTCGCGAGCAATCAGCCCGATGCGCGCCTTTCGCTTCGCAAACTCGCGTACGACCGCACGCCCCACGCCCGCTGACGCGCCGGTGATTACGACCACCTCGCCTTCTTGTTTTCCCAATGTTGCCTCCAAACAGGTGATGCGCACGGACCGGGAGCGTTACTCGAGGCAAATGCAGCTGTTGCGCACGACATGATCTATTCACGGTGGGGCGAAGCAAGTGTCGTGGAAGCATCCGCGAAAACAAGACACTGCGCAGCGACTATGGCCTGGCCTGGAACGCTCCGCTCGAAACTGGCGCCGTGCTGGTGGGAGATGAAATCAAGTCGACTTCGAACTTCAGTTCAAAGGGTCGCGGCCTAAGCTGCAGCAGACGCCTCAGCCAGCTTCGCTTTCTTCAACGGCGTCAGCAAAGAGAGCACAATCTGCTCATATAAGTAATTGCTTTGTGAATCCCGAAACTTCTCTGCGAATTCGCGGAGAGTTCCGGAAGAGTAGCAATCGAGGACGGCCGGGTGGATGTAGTACTTCTTGCAGGTAGCCGGCTTGTTACCGAGCTTTGAGGCTACGTCCTTAACGACATCAACCAGCGCTGCTTTCGTCGCCGGAGCGTCATCGCACGTAGCTCTCATCAGGAGAAAGCTGGCAGCGAGACACGTTCCGCCCCACGTGCGAAAATCCTTGGCGGTGAAATCGCCGCCGCTGATCTCGCGCAGATAGTCATTCACATCGCCGGATTCTACTGTTTGCGGATTACCTTCTTCATCCAGGTATTCAAACAAAGCGCTGCCAGGAATGTCTTTGCATCGCTTCAGGATTTGGGCAAGGCGGCGATCCTCAACCGTGATCTCATGAGTCTGGCCACTTTTCCCGCGAAACTTGAACTTCAGCATGTCGCCTAAAATCTGCACGTGCTGGTTTCGCAACGTCGTAAGTCCGAACGAGCCGTTCTCTTCCGCGTATTCTTCGTTTCCGATGCGGATGTAGGTGGTTTCGAGCAGTTTCACCACAGCGGCAAGCACCTTCCGCTTCGGCATTCCCTTGCGGCCCAAATCACGCCCTAAGATGCGCCGGATACGCGGCAGGGCGCGGCCAAACGCCCGCATGCGGTCAAACTTCACCAAGTCTCGGACCTGGCGGTAGCGCGGGTGATAACGGTATTGCTTGCGCCCGCGAGCATCCCAACCGACAGCCTGGATATGCCCATTCGGGTTCGGGCTGATCCAGACGGAGGTCCAGGCGGGAGGAATGACGAGTGACCGGATTCGCTCCAGAGTTGCCTCGTCCTTCACCGGCTGATTGTTTGCATCCAGGTAAACGAAACCGCTGCCCGCCCGCCGCCGCCGTATGCCAGCTCCTTTGGGGATCATGTACCGGAGGCCGGCGATTTCAGCCGATTTAACCTCGTCGGGAACGCGGAGCGTGACTTCAGGGACAGATGACATTCGCTTCGTTGGATGCATACTGCGTAAGAAACACTACTTTTGTTGATGAAGTCACATCCTGCAGAGATTTACCAATGGTTGAAGCCGTCGTTTTCGACATAGATGGGACGCTGCTGGATTCTGTCGACCTGCATGCACAGGCGTGGCAGGACGCCTTCCGGCACTTTGGTTATGACATTCCCTTTGAGGACGTGCGATCTCAGATCGGCAAAGGCGGCGACCAGTTACTCCCCGTTTTTCTAAGCAAGCAGGAAGTCGAGCAGAAGGGGAAGACGATTGAGGAGTTTCGTTCGAAGCTGTTCAAAGATAAATACCTGCCGCAGGTGAAACCCTTTCCAGGGGTCCGCGAGCTCTTCCTGAAAGTCAAGCACCACGGACAGCAAGCAGCGCTGGCCTCATCGGCCCGCGGTGATGAGCTGCAACATTACGAACGGCTCGCCGCATGTAGAAGATCTCGTAACCGCAGCGACATCCTCGGCCGACGCAGAGCGCTCGAAACCCAATCCCGACATCTTCGAAGCGGTGCTCGAGCAGCTCGGTGCTACCGAAAAACGCGAACGCGTGCTGGTGGTCGGTGACAGCCCGCACGATGCCGAAGCTGCCAAACGCGCCCGTCTGAAGGCGATCGGAGTACGTTGCGGCGGCTTTCCGGAACAGGCTCTCCGGGATGCGGGCTGCATCGCGATCTACGATGGGCCCTGGGATCTCTTCGAACACTACGAAGAATCACCTCTCGCCGGGAACCCGCGCGAGCAGCGATCGGGGTTTCAACCGGCTACGGCCTAATGCGCGTGAACACCGCCAACAGGGCGAAGGTGAAGAACAACACATCGTTGCTCCAGTAGACGAATGCCGTGGCCAGGCACAAAAGGGCGAGCGTGGACCTGGGGTCCAGTAACCAATCGAACATAACGAATCTCTCTATAGTGGCAGAAAAGGTTTCAGAGTTTCTGCTAAGCATAGAAATCATCAATTGAAGTATCGTGCGGAATTGCGAATTATCCGTTCGCGAACGCCGCGCGCAGCTTCTCATATGTCCGATCCAGTGCCTCCGGCATGACGCGGGTTTCCGCAACCGTGGTCATGAAGTTCGCATCTCCTGACCATCGCGGCAGTATATGCAAATGGATATGCTGGGCGATACCGGCGCCAGCGGCCTCGCCGAGATTCATGCCCATGTTGAGACCGTCCGGCTTGTAAGTTTGCTCTAGAATCTGTTCCGAGCGCCGTGCGATGGCCATCATCTCCGCCGTAGCCTCCTCGCTCGCACTGCTCAATCGCGAAACGTGTTCGTACGGCGCGATCATTAGATGGCCGCTCGTGTAAGGGAAGCGGTTCAGGATCACGAATACCAGACGACCGCGATATACAACCAGCGTTTTCGAATCCTGCGATGGGTCGGCTGCAGCGCTGCAGAAGATGCAGCCAGGTGTTTCCGTCTTACCGCTGATGTAGGTGGAACGCCATGGCGTCCACAGGTGATCCATTATGCCTTCGGGCCCGCCGCATGGAGTGCGTTATGAATTTCCGGTCTCGTGGCCGAGTGTTGCCGGCGCGGGGCTTTCAGCTGATTCGGGAGCCGCCGCCGGACCAGTGCTCGCCGAATGGTTTACCAGGTCGCGCAACTCTTTACTCGGCTTGAAGAAAGGAATGCGCTTGGAAGGAACCTCTACTCGCGAACCCGTTTTAGGATTTCGACCAACCCGCGGTTGCCGTTGCCGTGTCCGGAAGCTACCGAAACCACGGATTTCAATCTTTTCGCCCTTGTGGAGGCTGTTGACGATGCTGTCGAAAATGGTTTCGACGATCGTTTCCGAATCCTTACGGGTCATTTCGACGACCTTCGAAACTTCGTCGATCAACTCAGCCTTCGTCATACTTGTTTAACTCTCTTCCGAATGGTGCTTCATGGCTTGGCCGACGGAAGATGTAGCCACCGCTGCCTGCCTCTTGTAATCCTGTAGCCGGTCACGTTCATCTTCCTCGCCGATCGCGCGAAGGCTCAGGCCGATCCGTTTCTGAGCCTCATTCATCTTGACGATCTTGAAATCCATTTCTTCGCCCATTGGCAGCGCCGGCTCTTCAGCAGTCCCTTTGCTATTGCGCCGCTTCCCGGGGTCGGCTGGAATTTCGCTGCGATGACAAAGGCCTTCCACGCCTGGCAGCAGCTCGACAAACACGCCGAAAGCGGCCGCGCGGCAAGGGCGGCCACGCACGACATCTCCGACCTGGTGATTGCGGAAGAAAATTTCCCAGTTATCCGGCTGGAGTTGTTTTATCCCGAGCGATAGGCGCCGGTTCGGGGCATCGATATTCAGCACGACTGCCTGGACGATCTGCCCCTTCTTCACCAGCTCCGACGGATGCTTCACATGCGCGGTCCACGACATGTCCGACACGTGCACAAGCCCGTCAATTCCTTCCTCGATCTCGACGAATGCGCCGAAATCCGCCAGCTTGCGAACTCGGCCTTCCACCACAGAGCCGATGCTGTACCGCTCCGTGACGGTCGTCCAGGGATCTGCCTCGAGCTGCTTAATGCCGAGCGAGATTCTGCGCTCTTTGGGTTTGACCTCGAGTACAACCGCTTCGACCTGATCGCCGGCCTTCACTACTTTGGCCGGATGCTTCATGCGGCGGCTCCATGTCATCTCTGAGATATGAATCAGCCCTTCGACTCCGGGTTCGAGCTCGACGAATGCGCCGTAATCAGTTACACTCACGATCCGGCCGATCACGCGGCTCTGCGGGGGGTACTGAGAGTCGATAGTCGCCCATGGATCCGGCCGCATCTGTTTCAGCCCAAGCGAAATTCGTTCCTTCTCGCGGTCGAATTTCAAAACCTTGGCGGTGATCTGTTGCCGACATGGACAACGGCCGAGGGATGGGAGACATTTCCATAGCTCAGATCGCTCACGTGCAGCAGGCCGTCAATGCCGCCGAGATCTACAAATGCGCCGTAATCGGTGAGGTTCTTGATGACCCCAGTGACTTCGGCTCCCTCATAAATGTTGGCTAGCGCTTCCGCCTTGCGCGCTTGCAGTTCGCTCTCCAGCAGAACACGTCGCGAGACAACTGCATTTCCCGGCGCCTGTTCAGCTTCAAGATGCGGACATCGAACTCCTGACCAACGAATTGGTCAAGATTAGGGGTAGGGCGAAGATCGACCTGTGAACTCGGTAGAAACGCAATCACACCGATATCGGTTGCGAGCCCCCCTTTGATTTTGCTCACCACCCGGCCTTTCACAGGAGTGCCCTCGGCAGCGGCTTTTTCGAGACGCTCCCATACATGGCGGCGGTGTGCGCGCTCGTACGAAAGCAGAATATAGCCTTCCACCGGATCGCCCGTGCGGTCGATCATCACTTCGATAACATCGCCTGGCTTGACCGCGGGCTTACCGTCCACGTGGGGGAACTGCAGTGCGGGCACTAGCCCTTCGGTTTTGCGGCCAATATCAACGATCACTTCTTTTTCGGAGACGTTGAGAACGTGGCCATGCAACAACTCCGGTTCTCCGGAACTGAAATGGCTGCTGTAGTCGTCTAGAAACGCTTGGTAGTCGGCGTGGTCCACCGCTCCAGCCGTTTCAACATACTCATCAGATGCACCGGCCATGTCTCAATTTGTCCTTCGCCGCCGCGCCTGCAACTTCGGCCGGGTCATGACATTTCGCAGCCATAAACTTCAGACCGGCGATTGGGAAGTGGCTTGGGTCAGGCGTCAAGTCGTTGATAGTTCAGTACTTCAGAACTATAGCGGACACTCCTGGGGATGTCAACCGTCCCCGGCGGGTAGCTTGCCTTTTATTGTTAGTAGCCTAGCACCGGATGAGCTTCTTCGGCATATTATCCACACGCCGGCAACAAGGAATTGTTAAAGAACACACCGCAAGGCAATCAGCCTCGGCAGTATGCGCGAACTCGGATATACTAGGTACACGGGCTCAACCCGGATTTCCGCGTGGAGAACGCATATGCTTGAAGGACTACTTCAGCCCTCTCACCTCATCCTGATTCTTGTTGTAGCGCTGTTCATTTTCGGCCCAAAGAAGTTACCCGAGCTCGGGCAGGGCTTGGGAAAAGGCATCCGCTCCTTCCGCGACAGTATGAAAGCGGCTACGGAAGAGCCGGACAAAGTCGAAACACCGTCTAGCTCTCCCAACGAAACGACCACGACTACTAAATAGTCCTCGTTCTCTCTGATCGCTCGCACTCGGTAACTCCGTCCGCGTTTACAAGAGACACCCACCTCTAACGAGTTCTGCTGTAATTACCTGCTCAATTTTTCCCGCAATTCGGGTGAAACCCGTCTAGAGCGGAACACCTGGGTAGAACCCTTGCCCTGACTACCAAAATCGAGGAAAAGTTTCTCGCATCCATGTGCCGCCAGAAAATTTTTTCAGGCACCGGAATAAATTGCGTGGCAGGGAGGATTTCAAGGCCTATTTTGGAAGCTTCAGAGCCATCGGTAACCTCCTGAACCTAAAGAAGTTGTTGGCCGGGATAGCCCCTCGGCCCTGTCCATGGCCATAAAACTGCCTGACCTCAGACCGGGTGCTAGAAGCCCAGACGCATCGGTGATCGAAAGAGATCCGAGCTGCCGGTATCACAGACGGCAGCAAGTTACAAAATCAAAGAAGTTTTAGGAGCGGTGGAGCGAAATGACAACTGAAGAATACGGCAAGGCGTACCAAAAGGGTTTCAACCTGACGGTGCGGTTCTTAGTCTCTCGCGGCTTATCCTACGATGCCGCGCTGGATACAGCGCAGGCAGCGTGGGCGAAGGGGTGGGAACGCCGTGAGCAGTTACGCGATCCGAATCTGGTCCTCACCTGGACGAACAGCATTGCATTGAATATTCATCGGACATTCCTTCGACGCGAGCCTCAGACTCAGACCTTGCCCGAGTTGCAAGCACCTCCTCGTATGAATGTTGCAGCCATCGACGTCAAGCGCATTCTCAACGAATGCAAACCAAATGATCGGGTGGTTCTCGAGGGACACTACATCGAAGGTTACAAAGTCCAGGAAATCGCGCGCCAGCATGGCTGGTCAGAGACTGCGGTACGCATCCGGCTGCTGCGCGCGCGACGGAGCGTGGAACGGCGGCTGAGCAAACCGAAACACGCGCGCTTGCGTAATCTGGCAGAAAAGACAAAGAAGGCTTTGGCCAGTGCGCTCGAAGCACCGGCCGCGTATGAGGCGAAGGTAGCGTAAATCGAAATCAGTTTCTGTGAGTGATCTCATTGGAGACCACTCACTATGAAAGCGCGGCAGGACTCGGCTCACATCACCTTCCAGCGTAGATGTGACGATTTTCCTGCCGCGCTTTCTCGTTTACCCGGCTGCTCTCGCTGATATGCTCTTCTGGAATGTCAGGTGTCTTTCGGGACAGGTTGCTTCCCGGCAAAATTGCATTCGTGACTGGTGCCGGCTCAGGTATTGGACGAGCGATTTCCGAGAGATTAGCGCAGCATGGCGCGTCGCTCGTTCTCGTGGGCCGCAGAGCGGATAAGCTCGAGGACACAAAGCACTCGGTTGAGAGTCACGGCAGTCGCGCCGGTGTAGAACCGCTGGATGTTCGAGATTATGAAGCTCTCCAGTCGGCGTTCTCCCGCGTACGAGAGAGTATCGGAGAGATTGACATCGTTATCGCCGCGGCGGCCGGCAACTTTCCAGCTCCTGCAGCGGGAATGTCGGCGAACGGTTTCAAGGCCGTCATCGATATCGACATTCTGGGCACCTTCAATACGATGCGTGCTGCTTATGCGCACCTACGCCGTCCTGGCGCGTCGCTGCTAGCGATCTCGGCCACGCACGCGACGGTGCCGATCGCTTTTCAATCGCATGTTTGTGCCGCAAAGGCCGGCGTCGAGCTTCTTATGAAAACGCTCGCGGTCGAGTGGGGTCCCGAGGGCATCCGCTGCAACTGCATCACGCCCGGCGCGACTGCCGATACCGAAGGCATGCGCCGGCTCGCGCCAACGGCCGAGATCCAACAGGAAATGGCGCGCACCATCCCTCTGCGACGCTTCGGAACAAAGGATGAGCTCGCAGATCTCGCGCTCTTTCTTTGTTCGGAAGCTGCTGCTTATATCACCGGCGCCACTCTGGTCTGCGATGGCGGCCAGTCACTCACAAGGTCGAACAACTCGTTCGAGCCCGCTTGGCGGGCGACTCCGCCGCGCTGAACACAAACGCCGCTATAGCAGTTCGGCTGTGCTGAAGAAGAACGGAATCTCTTGCGCCGCGGTTTCCGGAGCATCGGAGCCGTGCACGGAGTTTCGCTCGATATTTTCGGCGAACCGCTTGCGGATGGTTCCTTCGGCTGCGTTGGCGGGATTGGTCGCGCCCATCACCTCGCGCCATTTTGCAATCGCGTCTTCCCGCTCGAGCACCATCACGACCACGGGCCCTTCCGTCATGAACGTCACCAGGCCAGTGAAGAAGGGCCGCGCTTTGTGGATCGCGTAGAAAGCTTCCGCTTCGTTCTTCGCTATCCGCCGCATCTTCATGCCGACGATACGAAAGCCGTTTTGCTTCGATCATGCGTCAGGATCTCGCCCGTGTGGCCATTCGCCACCGCATCGGGCTTGATGATCGCAAAAGTACGTTCCAATGCCATTTCAGTACTTTGTCCTTTGATTTGTGCCGTTGCGCGTTGCCAGCGCTCTGCCTGCATTTTTTCGCCCATCAGCGCGGGCGACGGGCACACGATAATTCCTGCGCTCTCCATTGCGGCCAGCTTGTCTTCTGCTTTGCCCGATCCACCGGAAATGATTGCGCCCGCGTGGCCCATGCGGCGTCCGGGAGGCGCAGTCTGTCCGGCGATAAAGCCGACTACCGGCTTCTTCACGTGCGCCTTGACGTAATGCGGCGGCGGTTTCTTCTGCGCGTTCCGCCGATCTCGCCGATCATGATGATCGCGTGCGTGTCCGGGATCTTCGTTGAACAGCGTGATCGCGTCCGTAAAGCTGGTGCCGATAATCGGATCGCCGCCAATTCCGATGCAGGTGGATTGTCCGATTCCAGTCGTGTCAACTGGCCGACCGCTTCATAGGTCAACGTGCCCGAGCGCGAAACAATGCCCACATGTCCCGGCTTTGTGAATGTGGCCGGGCATGATGCCGATCTTGCACTTTCCCGGCGTAATCACACCAGGACAGTTCGGACCCACCAGCCGGGTGGCGGGCTTTGTTTTCAGATACGCCCATACGCGAACCATATCGTTCACCGGAATGCCTTCGGTGATGCACACCACCAGCGGCAGACCCGCATCGGCGGCTTCCATGATGGCGTCAGCGGCAAATGGCGGCGGCACGAAGATGACAGAGGCATTCGCGCCCGTTGCCTTGCACTGCTTCTTCGACTGTGTTGAACACCGGCCGATCCAGATGTCTTTGCCCGCCTTTGCCCGGGGTTGTTCCGCCGACTACTTTCGTGCCGTAGTTGATCGCCTGCTCGCGCGTGAAACGTGCCTTCCCGGCCGGTGAAGCCTTGGAACAGGACTCTTGTGTTTTCGTCTGACGAGTACGCTCATTGTGCCAGCCTCACTACTTTCTCCGCGGCATCGCGTCTTCATGCCGTCCGCGACGGTAAAATTGAAGCCCGATTCCGTCAGAATCTTCTGCCCAAGCTCCACGTTCGTGCCTTCCATGCGAACCACAACCGGAATTTTGATATCCGAGCTCCTCGCGCGGCCGAAACCACGCCATTCGCCAGCGTGTCGCAGCGCAGGATACCGCCGAAGATATTGATCAGCACGGCCTTGACGCTCGGCATCAGAGAGCAGAATGCGAAACGCATTCTTGATCTGCTCAGCGTTCGCGCCGCCGCCCACATCCAGGAAGTTCGCGGGCTGGCCGCCCGCGTATTTGATGATGTCCATGGTGGCCATCGCCAGGCCGGCGCCGTTCACCATGCATGCGATGTTGCCTTCCAGCTTGATGTAGTTCAGGCCGAAGCGCGACGCTTCCACTTCCAGCGGATCTTCTTCATTCAGATCGCGCAACTCAAGCAGATCTTTGTGGCGATATAGCGCGTTATCGTCGATGTTGATCTTGGCATCCAGCGCGTAAACTTTGCCGTCCTTAGTCAGAATGAAGGGATTGATTTCCGCGAGCGATCCGTCGATCGCGTGATATGCTTTCGAAAGCGCAATCATCGCTGCAGCCGCGGCGTTCACGCTCGCGGCGGGAATGCCCATCCCGAAAGCCAGCTTGCGTGCCTGAAACGGCTGCAGAGGCGTGCCGGCGAAGCAGCGCTTCTTTCAGGATCAGCTCGGGCGTTTCGCCGCGACTTCTTCGATCTCCATGCCGCCCGCCTTCGACGCCATGAAAACGGATTCGCCGAGCGCGCGATCGAGCACAATGCCCAGGTACAATTCGCGCTCAATGGGCAGCGTTTCTTCGATCAAGCAGCCGTTGCACGACGCGGCCTTCCGGACCGGTCTGATGCGTGACCAGCGTCATGCCGAGCATCTTCTTGGCGATCTCGGCCGCTTCTTCGGCGTTCTTCGCAATCTTGACGCCGCCGCCTTTGCCGCGGCCGCCGGCGTGAATCTGCGCCTTGACAACCACGCTGCCGCCGATTTTCTTGGCCGCGGCTTCCGCCTCCTCGACCGTGTACGCGACTTCGCCCCGGGGCACAGGGACGTCGTATTTGGCGAGGATGGCCTTCGCCTGATACTCGTGAATTTTCATGATGAGCTTAGGCTGCCAGGCAATCGGGCGTCAAATCAGTGGCCCGAAGCCAAACGGCTAGTGTATCTCGCGGGGCTATTACCTGTGTTCCGTATGCTCGCAGCTAGTCCACAGCCGAGCGGCACTCGACGCCGGGAAGTCAGAAGTTCGGCCAGTGCGTGACATTCTTCAGCCAGTTCCGCGAACTGTTCGGGATCGAGAGATTGATAGCCGTCGGAAAGCGCGCGCTCCGGCGTGGGATGCACTTCGACAATCAACCCAGAAGCGCCCGCTGCAATCGACGCCAGCGCCATCGGGATGCACTTTGTCGCGTTTGCCGGTGCCATGGCTCGGGTCGACGATGATGGGCAGATGACTGAGGCTCTGAACCGCCGGAACCACGCTGAGATCCAGAGTGTTGCGCGTGTGATCGGCAAACGTGCGCACGCCGCGCTCGCAGAGGATCACGTTGTAGTTGCCTTCGGCCAGAATGTATTCGGCCGCCATCAGGAACTCTTCCAGAGTCGACGACATGCCGCGTTTCAGCAATACCGGTTTGCGTGAACGGCCGGCGCGCCGCAGCAGAGAGAAGTTCTGCATGTTGCGCGCGCCGATCTGCACGCAATCGGCATACTGTTCCACCAGGTCGAAGCGTTTCGATATCGACGGCTTCGGTGACGATGCCCAGTCCGGTCTCTTCGCGAGCTTCGGCCAGATACCGCAAGTCCTTCTTCGCCCAGGCCCTGAAAACTGTACGGCGACGTTCGCGGCTTATAGGCGCCGCCGCGCAGCAATTCGCCGCCGGCCGCTTTCACCGCGCGCGCGGATTCCAGAATCTGCTCGCGGCTTTCGACCGCGCAAGGACCGCCGCAAAGCACAATCTCGATCGCCGCCGACCGGGACTCCGTTTACTTTGACGACGGTGTTTTCGCGGCTTCGTCTCGCGGCTGACCAGTTTGTACGGCCTTGGAAACGCGAATGGCATCGGCCACGCCCGGCAAGATCTTCGAATTCGGCGGCATCAATCGGCCCCTGATTGCCGGTGATGCCGATAGCGGTGCGCTGCTCGCCGGGAATGATGTGCGGCTTGAATCCGAGCGCTTCAATCCGTTGCGCACACCCGCGTCAATATCCGCGGCCCGGCTTGCGGCCTTCATGACAACCAGCACAGTCTTGAATCCTCTGCATACTAGGGTAGCGGAACAAGCGAGGTCCGGAGTCTCGAGTATACGGATTTCGAGTAGTTCACAATGGATGATGATTTGCGCCACTGAGGCGGGAGATACGTATGGCTGGTTACGAAGGATTGATGGGTTCCGCTCGTATATGCGCGGCCGTAGTATGGCCGCACGACTCGAAAGACTTGCTACGGCTTCGTCGCGGCAATTGGCGACAGAGTTTTGATGAGTGGAGCCGAAGCCTGCCATGACAGGTGATCCAATGAGTGGCCGAAGCGATGTCTCATCTTCCGTTCCGAAATTTCGTTCATCTGACGCAGCAGGAAGCATACGACCTGATGCACCGGATGCTGTCGGGCGAAATGAACACGGAAGAGATTGCGGACGTGCTCAGCTTTCTTGCGGCGAAAAGGCGAGACGGTTGCCGAACTGGTCGGTTTTGCGACAGCCATTCGCGAAATGAGCCAGCCCTGTCGAGCTCGATCAATCGCGAAGATCCGGTGCTTGATACCTGCGGCACAGGCGGCGATGGCACGAATTCCTTCAACGTTTCCACCGCGACAGCATTTGTCGTGGCCGGCGCAGGATTGCGCGTCGCCAAACACGGCAACCGCCGGATCTCCAGCCAATGCGGCAGCGCGGATGTGCTGGAAGCTTGGGCGTGCCGGTGGATCTTTCCGCGAGCAGGTGATCGACTGCATTCGCGAGACGGGCATCGGCTTTCTTTATGCTCCGCTGCTGCATCCGGCCGTGAAGCATGCGCAGGAGGCGCGTCTGCTGCTGAAAGGCCGAACGGTTTTCAATCTGCTGGGCCCGCTCACGAATCCGGTTCGTGCGCGCATGCAATTGATCGGCGCGTTTTCCGTTCGCGCCGCGGAAATGCTGGCGCAAGCTTCGGCGCGGCTGGGAATCGAGCGCGCATTCGTCGTGCATGGCGCCGACGGTCTGGATGAGATCACGACGACTGCGACACACCACTGTCTTTCAAGTGGAGGACGGCCGCGTGCAAAAGGGCCGCTGGATGCCCGCGCGATTTCGGGCTGCCCGCAAGCGTCGCTGGAAGATTTGAAGGGCGGCGATCCCGAAACGAACGCGCATATCGTCCGGTCCGTCTTGAACGGCGAACCCGGTCCGCGCCGCGATATCGTGGTCGTGAATGCGGCCGCCGCTCTGCTCCTTGCGCAGCGCGCGATCCGATCTGAAAACCGCCGTTGCGCATGGCGACCGAATCGATTGATTCCGGCGCAGCGCGCCGGAAATTGGAGGCTAGTCGAATTCGCAGCATCCTCAGTCTGAGCACATCAGTCCTAGGAAAGGACCATGAAGGCGTTTGAAATCCAGGAATTCGGAATCGACAAGCTGCGCCTGGTTGAACGCGAGAACGACCGCGTCCGCGGCTCGGTCAGGTGCTGGTGCAGGATGACGGCCGCTTCTTTGAATTATCGCGATCTACATGGTCGTCGAGGGCGTGTACAATCCGAAGCTGCAAGCGCCCCATGGTTCCGCTTTCGGATGGCGCTGGCGTTGTGGAAGAGATTGGGCCGGGCGTGACGCGCGTTCAAAAAAGGCGATCGCGTGGCGGCGCTGCTTCATGCAGAAGATGGATCGATGGCCCGCCACACGCGAAAAAGGCGCATCCGCGCTGGGCGGCGGCATTGACGGCGTGCTCCGCGAATATGCGTGTTCTCACGAAGACGGATTGGTCGCAGTCGCCGGCGTCATCTGACGGATGAAGAGGCAGCGGCCTTGCCGTGCGCGGCTGTGACTGCCTGGCATGCGCTGTTTGAGCACGCGCCGCGCCGTGCCCGGCGAAACGGTCCTGCTGCAAGGAACCGGAGGGGTTTCGATATTCGCTTTGCAGTTTGCAAAAGCCGCCGGGCTTGCGCGCCATCATCACCTCGAGCAGCGACGAGAAGCTGGAGCGCGCGAAGACGCTCGGCGCGACCGAAACCATCAACTACAAAGCGAACCCGAAATGGGACGAAGAAGCTCGCAAGCTTCACGGGCGGCAGGGCGTGGATCACGTCATCGAAGTTGGCGGCAGCGGACACGATGCCGCGATCTCTGCGTGCGGTACGCATGGCACGGCAGCATCAGCGTCATCGGCGTGCTCAGCGGCGCGGATGCCGGCGTCAGCCCGCGCGACGTCCTCTGATGAACAGCGTCCGCGTGCAAGGCATCTATGTCGGTTCGCGCGCCATGTTCGAGCGCATGAACCGCGCCATCGAGTTTCACCGCATCAAGCCGGTGGTCGACAGAGTGTTTCCCTGGACGGAAATCAAAGAAGCGCTCGCACTACATGGAGAGCCAGCAGCATTTCGGCAAGATCTGCTTGAAGTTTTAGCAGCGCGATTATTCGAACGGCGCATCATCTTCGCCCGTATCGGCGGCGAGATTCTCAAATTTCGTATAGCGGTTCAGAAACGCGAGTTTCACGCGGCCGGTGGGCCGTTGCGCTGTTTGGCAAGAATCAGTTCGGCGATGACCTTTCAAGCTTTCTTTGTCCGGCCGATAAACTTCTTCGCGGAAGATGAAGCCACCATATCGGCATCCTGCTCGATCGAGCCCGATTCGCGCAGATCGCTCAGCATGGGCCGATGATCGCCCGGTCGCGTTTCCGGCGCGCGGCTGAGCTGCGAAAGCACCAGGAAAGGGACGCGCAGTTCCTTCGACATCAGCTTGAATCCGCGCGAAAGCGAGCTGATCTCCTGCACGCGATTTTCGAAGCGTCCGCGGCCCTGCATCAGCTGCAGATAGTCGATGACCACCAGGCCGAGATCCTGCTCGGCCTGCAGGCGGCGCAGTTTCGAATGGACGTCCATCAGATTCGTTCCCGCCGTGTCGTCGATGAACAGCGGCGATTCGACCATTCGATACATGGCTTCCTGCAGGGCAGTGCCGTTCGTCGGCGTTCAGATAACCGGCGCGAAAACGCTGCTGATCGACGCGTGCCGCCGCGCACAACATGCGGGTCAGCAGCGATTCCTTCGACATCTCGAGCGAGAAGACCGCAACCGCTTTGGGATTCTTCGGATTGGTCGCGACGTGCTGGGCGATGTTCAAAGCCAGCGCGGTTTTCCCCATGGCGGGCCGTGCGGCCAGGATGAACAGCTCGCCTTCGCGCAGACCGCCGGTCATCTCATCGAACTTCAGAAATCCGGTGCTGATGCCCTTGATGCGCTTGCTGGTATCGAGAAAGGCGTTGATGCCGCCGTCGTACTCGGTGATGATCTGCGCCGGGCTGGCAAGCGAGTTCTTCGATTGCACGTCGCCCAGCTTCATGAACGCGTCTTCGACCGCGCCCAGAATCTGCTTCGGGTCTTCGTCGCACGTCAAGCAGCGGTTGATGGTGTCCTGCGAAACGCGTGATGATGCGGCGCAGCAGGGACTTTCTCCTTGACGATCCCGACATAGCTGTCGAGGTTGTGCAGCTGCGGCAGGCCGTCGTCCAGCGAAACCAGATAGCTGAGGCCGTCCACCGACTGCAGCTGGCCTTGCTTCATCAGCTCATTCGCGAGAGTGACGCGGTCGATCTTTTCCCCGCGCTCATGCAGCTCGCTCATGCGCAGGAAAATGCGCTTGTGCTTCTCCAGGCTGAAATCGTCCGGCCGTGAGCGTTCCGGCGACCTGCAGAAACGCAGTGTCGCTGCTCATGATTGCGCCGAGCACGAACCGCTCGGCGTCCAGATTGTCGGGAAGGGGGTGATCGATAGCTGAGATCGCGTGCAGCCATATCAGGGGAGACTCGATTACGTTAACCCGAGCGACGCGCATCGCTTCAAGGCGAAAATCGAGGATATCCTTGCGCTTCCACAAGTGCTCGCGAACCAGGCTGCACGGCGGCGACAGATATCCGCAACGCATTTCCACAATCTTTCCTCAATACATTTTCACCCAAAAATGTTTGTGAAGCCGAGAACCACGGAGCTTGCGCGCGCTTGCTATACTGCGATTTGATGATTCGGAACGCCATCGCCATCATCACCATCTTGCGATGGTCTAGACGGCGAGTCTCGTTCAATCTTTTTCGGAATTGCAACGGCCCGCCGAGATGGCGGGCTTTTTCATTCTAGGTGATCAATGAGCAACGATGAGCGAATTCTCGATTTCGAAAGCAGAGCGGCCTGATCACGGCCGTCGTTCAGGACGCACGACGCGCCGCGTGCTGATGGTCGGCTACATGAACCGCGAGGCGTTCGACAAAACGATCTGCGACGCGGCCACGTGACGTTTTTCAGCCGCTCCCGCCAGAAGCTTTGGACGAAGGGCGAAAGCTCCGGGCATTATCTGTATCTGAAATCGATTTCGACGGACTGTGACGGCGATGCGCTGCTGGTTCAGGCCGAGCCGATCGGCCCGGGCGTCTGCCACGACGGCTACGAAAGCTGCTTCTACCGCACGCTGGGGACGGCGCTTGGGTGGAGACGGATGAAGAGTCTACGATCCGGATGCCGTCTACGGGGTCAAGCAGTGAAGCTGAAGCTCGGCATCCCGAAAGGAAGCCTCGAGAACGCCACGATCGATCTGTTTCGCCGCGCCGGCTTCAATATCACGACCAGCAGCCGCAGCTATTTCCCGGCCATAGACGATCCTGAGATCGAGTGCATGCTGATTCGCGCGCAGGAAATGGCGCGCTACGTCGAAGATGGCGTGCTGGACGCCGGACTTACCGGCCGCGATTGGGTGGAAGAGAACGAAGCGCACGTCGAAACAGTTGCCGACCTGATCTACGCCAAGCAGAGCTTCGGCAAAGTGCGTTGGGTGCTGGCGGCGCCGGAAGCTTCGCCGTTCCGGAGCGTTGAAGATCTTGCAGGGAAAGATCATCGCGACCGAACTGGTTGCGACCACCAAGCGCTATCTGGCGAGGAAGGGCGTCAGAGCGCAAGGTCGAATTCAGCTGGGGCGCAACGGAAGTGAAGCCGCCGGAACTTGCCGACGCGATCGTAGAGGTAACGGAGACCGGTTCCTCGCTGCGGGCGAATAAGCTGCGCATTCTCGAAACCGTGCTCGAATCCAACACGCAGCTGATTGCGAACCAGGATTCCTGGCGCGACGAATGGAAGCGCCGCAAACTGGAAGACATCAAGATGCTGCTCGAGGGAGCGATCAACGCGCTCGGCAAGGTCGGCTTGATGCTGAACGTGCGGCGCGAGGACTTGCCGCCGTGCTCTGCCGTGCTGCCCGCGCTGAAGAATCCGACCGTTTCGCAGCTCAGCGACGAAGCGTGGGTGGCGGTGAACACGATCCTCGAAGAAGCCACCGTGCGCACCATCATTCCGCGGCTGAAAGATGCGGGCGCGCAGGGCATCGTCGAGTATCCGCTGAACAAGATCGTGATGTAAGCGCCGCATGATCACGATCCTGGATCTGGCGCGAAGTCCGATTATTTCAGCATGGAGCGCGACGCGTCGCGAGACCGAACTGCGAGACGTCGTGCGTCCGATTATCGAGGCTGTGCGAGAACAGCGGCGATGACGCGCTGCTGCGTTACGCGCGCGAGTTGGACGGATCTCGGTGATCTGCCGCTGCGGGTTCCAGCGAAGACGGAACTGCGGCGTGCGGCGCAGCGCTATCCGCCCGAGATTCGCAAGCGCTGCGGAAACGGCCATCGAAAATATCCGCGCAGTTCGCCGAAGCGCAGTTGCCGCGCGAATGCTTTCGAGGAGTTTTCGCCCGGCCGAAAGCTTGGCTGGATCGTCCGGCCGCTGGATGCCGTCGGATGCTATGTTCCGTCTGGCCGCTACCCGCTGCCTTCGACGTTGCTGATGACCGCTGTGCTGGCGCAGACTGCGGGGGTGCCGCGCATCTGCGTGACTTCGCCACAGCCCTCGTCCGAGATTCTGGGTTGCGCGCACATGCTTGGGTATCACCGAGGTCTATCGGGTCGGCGGCGCGCAGGCGATTGCGGCCATGGCGTTCGGCACGAAGACAATCCCACGCGTGGACCGCATCGTCGGCCCTGGCAACGCCTATGTCGCGGCGGCAAAAAGCTGTTGGCGGGTGAAGTTGGAATCGATTTTGTCGCCGGGCCGACCGAGATTCTGATTCTTGCCGCAGACAGGCGATCCCACAAGTGATCGCCGCCGACATGCTGGCGCAGGCCGAGCACGATGTCGACTGCGAGTGCCATGCTGGTCACGACCTCGAACTCGACTCGCGCAGGCTGTGGCGAAGAAATCGAACGGCAGCTCGAGACCTTGCCCACCGCGAATGTCGCGCGCGCGGGCGATCGACGAGGCGGCTGCATCTGCTGTTTTCGAAACGATGGAGGACGCGGTTGCATGCTCGCCAACCTGTTTGCGCCGGAGCATCTGAGCCTGCACGATGCGTCCCTGCTTCCGCAGATCAGGAATGCAGGCACGGTATTTCTGGGCCGAGACTCGCCCGAATCCGCGGGCGATTACGCCGCCGGTCCGAGCCACGTTCTGCCGACCAACGGCGCGGCGCGGCTGCGCGGCGGTTTGTCGGCCGCCGATTTCGTGAAGGTGATTGCGGTTCAGCAGCTGTCGCCCTCCGCGTTGCAACGAGCTTGCGCCCGCAATCACAACGCTGGCCCGAGCGGAAGGTCTGGAGGCGCACGCACGCGCCGTGGAGGTTCGTTCTGTCCGTTAAATCTGTCTACGAAGAAATCAAGCTCGAGTAGCGGCAAGCACCATCGCTCGCGCCGCGCGAAGCCGTGCTGCACATGGCGCCTTACCATCCGCCCACCGGCGGCCGGCGCAATAAGCTGCGTCTCGATTTCAACGAAAACACCGTCGGCGCACCGCCGCACGTCATCGACTTCATCAAGCGCTATCTGACGGCGGCCGATCTGAGCATCTATCCCGAATACGAGCATGCGCTTGAAGATCTGTCGCTCCACTTCGGGGTGGCACTCGATGAAATGACTCTGACCAACGGCACGGACGAAGCAATTCAGCTGCTGATGAACACTTACATCAACGCGCGGCGACGAAGTCGCTGATTCTTCGGCCCTCCTACGCGATGTACAGGTTCTATGCTCAGCTTGCGGGCGCTCAATTCGTGAGATCGATTATCGCGCCGGACACGTTGGCTTTTCCGCTTGAAGAACTGCTGGAGCGGATCACGCCCGCAACTCGCGCCATTCTGATCAGCAATCCGAACAATCCGACTGGCACAGGCACCGACGCTGTACGGCATCGAGCGCATTCTCGAAAAGGCGACGAATGCCGCGGTGTTGGTCGACGAAGCTTATTACGAGTTCAGCGGCATCACCGTTCTCCCGCTGCTCGGCCGAGTACCCAAATCTGTTCGTCAGCCGGACTTTCTCAAAGACATATGGCATGGCCGCGCATGCGCTGCGGCTGCCTGTTCTCGCAAGCCGGAGAACATGGCCTACGTCCGCAAAGCGCAATCGCCATACAGCGTCAACGCGCTCGCTGCCATGGCGGCGCGGATCGCGATTCAGGATCAGAAGTTCGTCGAAGAATACGTGCTCGAAGTTCTGACGGCGCGCGAACTGCTTTACGTCGGCTTGGAGCGCTTGAAAATTCCTTACATTCAAAGCCAGGCGAATTTCGTGCTGTTTCAAGCGGGCGATCGCGCCATCGCAATCCGCGACGAGCTGCGCAACCGCGGCGTGCTGGTGCGCGATCGCAGCTATGAGATTCCCGGCTGCGTCCGCGTCACGGTCGGCACGCGCGATCAGGTGCAGCGGTTCCTCGACGAACTGGAGCAGATTTGGTGATCAGACGCAGCAGCATGCCCCGGACGTTCTGGTCTTCGACATGGATGGCGTCCTGGTCGAAGTGACGCGAATCGTATCGCGAGGCAATCCGCGAAACGGTCCGGCATTTCACGGGCGAACTGGTCTCTCACGATCAGATTCAGGATTTCAAAAACGCGGGCGGCTGGAATAACGATTGGCTGCTCTCTCACCGTCTGATCACGGATCGCGGCAAGAACGTCGAGTATGCGGATGTGGTCGACTACTTCAACCGCATTTTCCTGGGCGAGAACGGCGATGGCCTGATCCGGTACGAGAAGTGGATGCCTCGCCGATGGCCTGCTCGAACGGTTGTCGGAACACGCAACGCTCGCGATCTTCACCGGTCGCGCCAAGATATGAAGCCGACGTGACGCTGGCGCGCTATGCCGAGCGGCATCCGCTTCGATCCGCTCATCACGGATGAGTCAGTCGCGAATCCGAAGCCCGCGCCTGACGGTCTGCGAGCTGATCCAGCAGCATTATCCCGACAAGAACATCTGGTATCTCGGCGACACGGTCGACGATGCGCGCAGCGCACAGTGCTGCGCGAGTTCCGTTTATCGGCGTCTCGACGCCCCACAATCCGCGCCACGAAGAGATCGCAGAATCCTGCTGCGAGCTCGGCGCATTCGCGGTGCTCGAGGACATCAACGAACTGGAAGCACTGGTGAGCTGCGCTCGCAGACGAACGACATGAGAGAAGCCGCCGTCGAACGCAACACGAAAGAGACGCAGATCGCGGGCTCGCTTGCGTCATCGAAGGCACCGGCGCATATCAGATCTCGACCGGCATTCGCTTTCTGGATCACATGCTCGAGCTTTTCAGCAAGCACGGCGCTTTCGATCTCGAACTGAACGCGCAGGGCGATCTCGATGTGGATCAGCACCACACGGTCGAAGATGCCGGCATCGTCCTCGGCGATCTCTTCTCCAAGGCGCTCGGCGACCGCCGCGGCATCAATCGCGCCGGTTATTTCGTCCAGACGATGGATGAAACGCTGGCGGTTGTCGCGGTGGATCTCGGCGGCCGTCCGGCGCTGGTCTACGATCAGCAGGTCAATGTGGTTCACGTCGGCGATCTGCAAACCGAATTGCTCGAAGATTTCTTCTCCGGTTTTGCGAATCACGCCGGCGCGAATCTGCACGCCAAGGTGCTGTACGGCCGCTCGAATCACCACAAAATCGAAGCGATTTTCAAATGCTTCGCGCGCGCGATGCGCTACGCCTGCTCCACCGATGAGCGCCTGAAAGATCAGCTTCCTTCCACCAAGGGCCTGCTATGACGACCATCGTCGATTACGGCGCCGGCAACATTCGGTCGGTCCAGAACACGCTCGACGAACTTAGACGCGCCGTATGAAGTCACGAACGAACCTGACGGCTGTGCGCACGAGCAGACAAGATCATCTTCCCGGGCGTCGGGCACTTCGGCCAGATGATGCGTGCGATGGACGATCTCGGCCTGCGTGAGCCGCTGCTTGAACGGATCCGGGCCGGAGTGCCGTTTCTCGGCATTTGCGTCGGCCTGCAATGTCTGTTTGAAGCGAAGCGAAGAGTCGCCCGGCAGCCGCGGCCTCGGCGTTTTCCCCGGCGCGATCAAGCGGTTCGTCGGCGACGCCCGCATCCCGCACATGGGCTGGAATTCGCTTGCCGCGATCAAGACCAGCCGGCTTCTGCACGGTCTCGATGCCGAGACCATTTACTTATTTCGCGCACAGCTACTATGCGCCCGTCATCGAGGCCACTGCCGCAACCTGCACCTACATCCAATCCGTATTCAGCGCAGTGCTCGAGCAGCGATAACATTTATGCCGTGCAGTTTCATCCTGAGAAGTCGGGTCCAGTCGGGCTGCGCGTCGTGAAGAATTTTCTCGAGATCTGAGATGCTTGCGAAGCGCATCATTCCTTGTCTCGACGTCACCGGCGGCCGCGTCGTGAAAGGCGTCAACTTTCGTCGGTCTGCGCGATGCGGGCGATCCGGTCGAACTGGCCGAGCGCTACAACGCGCAAGGCGCGGATGAGCTGGTGTTTCTCGACATCACCGCCTCCAGCGATGCGCGCGAGATCATGGCCGATCTGGTCGCGCGAACCGCGCGGAAGGTGTTCATTCCGCTTACGGTCGGCGGCGGAATTCGGACGCGTCGCCGACGCGCGGAAAATCATTCTCTGCTGGCGCCGATAAAGTCAGCGTCAATACGGCCGCTGTGCGCCGTCCGGAACTGATCCGCGAACTGAGTCTGGAATTCGGCGCGCAGGCCGTCGTGCTCGCCATCGATGCGCGCCGCTACCGGCCCACGGCAAATGGAACGTCTACACCAAAGGTGGGCGTCACGATGAAGGTATCGATGCCGTCGAATGGGCGCAGCAAGGCGAATCGCTCGGCGCGGGCGAGATTCTGCTCACCTCCATGGATACGGATGGCGTTCAGACCGGCTTCGATTGCGATCTGACGCGGCGGTCGTCAGATGCGACCACCGTTCCGGTCATCGCTTCCGGCGGCGCCGGCAGCCCTGAAGATTTTGTCGATGGTCTTAACGGAGGCCGTGCTGATGCCGCGCTCGCTGCTTCCGTTTTTCACTACGGGAAATACACTGTGGCCGATCTGAAGCGCGCGCTGGAGAAGGCCAGCGTTCCCGTGAGGCCCGCGGCATGATCATCCCTTGCATCGATCTGATGGACGGAAAGGTGGTGCAGCTCGTCCAGGGCCGCGAAAAGGCGCTTGAAGGCAATCGCCAGACGAAGATGCTGCGATCGTTCGCAGGATTTCCACAGATTCAGGTCATCGATCTCGATGCTGCCATGGGACGCGGCTCGAACAGCCAGATCGTGCAGTACATCGCAGCGGCAGGCAAGCATCCGCGCAGGCGGCGGCGTACGAACTGTCGAGCGCGCGAGCGCAACTGCTCGCCCAAGGCGCGTATCGGGTGATCGTCGGCACCGCGGCTTTCTCGCAAGACCGGGCTTAATGTCGCTTTCTTGACGCGATCGCCAGGCCATCGGCCCGGAACACCTGACCATCGCGCTCGACAGCAGAACGGACATATCGTCATCAACGGCTGGCAACAAGCGACGCAATGGGCGGCTCTCGACGTCATTCGGTCAACTCGAGCCATACTGCTCCGGTTTTCTCTGCACTTATGTCGATAAGGAAGGCATGATGCAGGGCACGGATCTTGCCTGGTTTGAAACTCTGCGGCGTGCCACACGACACGAATTGATCGCTGCCGGCGGAATCACTACGCTGGAGGACATCAAGGCACTGGCGGCACTCAACATCCACTGCGCGATCGGTATGTCGATCTACACCGGCCGACTCTCGCTCGATGATCTGCGCCGGGTGAACCAGGCGACGTGCTCGGTGTGATTGTCTATAGACGTTGCGCAACGAGGAGTGCATCTTTAATGAGGAACGTTTTTAGCTGCTGGCTTCCTGTGGCTGCTTGTTGCGTGTTCGCCGCTGCCGTCCTGGTCGCGGACGATTCGCGATGATCAAGAACATGGTGACCGGAACGGCAGCCTTCGACAGCTATCAAACAGAAAAGCCAGGAAAGGTCCGCAAAATCACGGTAGCCGATCTCCCGCCGCCGTTTGCGACGAAGGGTGTTTCCAACGGGCCTACTGTTGTGCCCCGGCCTGCCGACGCGTGGCCGAAAACGCCGCCGGCTTCAAAGTAGAACTGTACGCCGACCGGCCTCAATACGACCGCGTGAGATTCGCACCGCCCCGAACGGCGATATGTTTGTGGCCGAAAGTTACAAGGGTGAAGTGCACGTTTTCCGTGGCATCACTCAAGACGGCAAACCGGAGCAACAATCCGTCTTTGCTACCGGCTTCAAGAACAATTTCGGTATCGCATTTTATCCGCTCGGCAAAAACCCGAAGTGGGTCTACATCGCGAACACCAATTCGGTCGTTCGCTTCCCGTATAGCAACGGCGATCTAAAGGCCGCTGGCCGGCGGAAAAAGTGATCCCTCGCTGCCCGGAGGCGGGGGTCATTGGACGCGCGATCTCGCCTTCTCGCCCGATGGCACGAAGCTCTTTGTCTCCGTCGGTTCCGCTTCGAACATCAACGACCCGGATACGCATCCGGCCGAGCATCACCGCGCCGATATCCTGGAGTTCACGCCTGAAGGCAAATTCGTCAAGGTCTATGCTTCAGGCATCCGCAACCCGGTGGGCATCGCTATTAATCCCACTACCGGTCAGTTTGGTGTTCCGTGAATGAGCGCGACATGCTGGGCGACAATCTCGTGCCCGATTACATCACTTCCGTGAAGGAAGACGGATTTTACGGTTGGCCCTGGTATTACATGGGCAATCATCAGGATCCGCGTCTGCCGGCAGCACCCGGAACTGGCAGCAAGAGTGCTCGTTCCCGACGTTCTCCTGCAGCCTCACAATGCATCGCTCGAGATGACCTTCTATCAAGGGAAACAGTTTCCCGAGGAGTACAGCGGCGACATCTTTGCCTCAGAGCATGGGTCCTGGAATAAATCTGTGCGCGCGGGCTATGAGGTCATTCGCGTCCCCCTCGATAACGGACATGCTACGGGCGAGTATGAGGACTTTGTGACCGGCTTCGTGACTCCCGACGGCCGCGCGTGGGGACGGCCTGTTGGCGTGGCCGTTGCTCCTGACGGCTCGCTTATGGTCAGCTGATGACGGATCTAAATCGATTTGGCGTGTAAGCTACGCTGGGCACTAAGATTTAAGAAGTAGATGGCGTTAGCGGAGCTCACTGCGCCCAGTGCATTTCTGACCGGATCGGATCTGCGCGGGAAACTGGGATTCCTTGCATTCTCTTTCTCGCTTGCCGCCTTCACCCTCTGCACGCTCGATGGCGGCGCCATCGCACCGCTCATCATTTCGGCGATTCTGCTGTTTGCAACGGCCATCTACCTTACCGCACCCGGCACGCGGCCTCTCCGCATCACTCTTCCCGCGGTCTGCCTCTCCGTTATGGCTCTGTACGCAGCCGCGCAAACGCTCTGGTCACCGTCGAAGATTCTCTACGCTGGCTGGACTGGCGTCCTCTTCTGGTCCACCGCTGCGGCCATCCTCTGGTTCGGAACGCAGTTGTTTACTCAGGCGCGGCTTGCCCGGGCTTTCCGGCTGTTTCTCGCTGTTTTCGCGAGCCTCGTGGCGCTGCTCGAATTGCTCGAGCAGGCATCCGGGACG
This sequence comes from uncultured Acidobacteriaceae bacterium, assembly GCA_963846185.1. Classification (GTDB taxonomy): domain Bacteria; phylum Acidobacteriota; class Terriglobia; order Bryobacterales; family Bryobacteraceae; genus Bog-105. The sequence continues at coordinate 160,494 of CAWJVA010000006.1, forward strand.
AGCAGATATTACTGGTTCGTCCCGAGCAGCTACAACAGCGTTTTCGGTCCGTTTGCTTACTGGAATAACTTTGCGCAGTTCATTGAGATCTCCTGCCCGTCACGCTGTGGCTGGGGCTCGGACACCGCAAGCCCGTCATCGGGTACTGTTGCTCAGCGCCCTTCAGCTTGCAGCGGTCGTCGCTTCAGGTTCTCGCGCTGGAGCAGCGCTGGCCGCCATCGAGCTCTTAGCGGTCATTCTTCTCGCCTTCCCCGCCATCGCAATCGCAGTCTGCTGTTTGCCGCGACGCTGGCCATCGTCGCTTGCGGTGATCTTCATTTATGCGGCCGGGATCGACCGGCTCATCGGAAAGCTCGAACAAAATGATCAGCTCGCCGTTCGAAGAGACATCAACCGGTCCTCTCTCGCTATGATCCGCGAACGCCCGTTCACCGGATGGGGCCTCAACACCTATGTTCCGGTTTATCGGATGTTTGCGCTCTACGATGACGGCACCTATGTCAATCGCGCGCACAATGACTGGTTGCAATTTCTAGCCGAAGGTGGAATTCTTTTCGCCGCGCCATATGATGGTGCTCTTCGTCTGGAGCTTCCGGCCCGCGATCCGATCCGTGTGGGGCATAGGCGTGATTGCGATCGGGCTGCACGCTCTTGTCGATTACCCGTTTGCCCGGCTCGGAGTCTGCGGCTGGTATTTCGCCTTGATCTCGATGCTGGCTGTCGCCAATCGCTCCAAGTCGACGACAGCGCTATGAGGTACGCACTCTTCGCTGCGGCCGTGGCTGCTCTTGTTGATTTCAACGGCATACGCGAAACTCAAGTCGCGCGCTCCGGATCCGGGTTTAGATAGGGTTCGCCTCGTGAGCTGGAATATCGATCGCGGGACAGAGCTCGGCGTGATCGGCTCTGAGCTGGAACAGAATCCGGCGGATCTGCTCTTGCTGCAGGAAGTGGATCTCAACACGGCTCGGGCGCAGCACAAGGATGTGGCGGCCGAGCTCGCACATCGCCTTGGCTTGAATGCTTCCTTTGCGCCCGAATTCGAGGAGTTAAGCCAGGAACAGGAAGGACGGCCGGCTTATATCGGCCAAGCGACTCTTACCCGTCTGCCGGTCCGGCGGTCGAGGGTACTGCGTTTCAACCGGCAGTCGAGTTTCTGGAAGCCGCACAGTTGGATCCCGTCCAGTATTTCGCTCATGCAGCGCCGGCTGGGTGGCCGGGTGGCGCTCGTGAGTGAACTTGAATTTCACGGCCGGCTACTGGTCGTCTACAACACCCATCTTGAAAGCCGCAGTGCCGGCCCTATTCAAGCGGCGCAGCTCGATGAGATTCTGGCGGACCTCAAGCAGTATCCTCCCCAGGCCGCTGTGATACTCGGCGGAGATCTGAACACGAAATACCTGCCGTCTCGCTTCCTCCACAAGCTCGAGGCGGAGGGATTCGTCAGCGCCTTGGGGCAGCACATCGAGCGCACAGATTTCTTCTTCGCACTCGACTGGATCTTTTCAAAAGGACCAGTGCGTCTCGATGACGCCCGCGTGCTTCACAACTTCCGCGGCTCCGATCACGCTCCGATCTATTCAGAACTGGTCGCCAGATAGGCTCTCGGGGGTCGTGCCTCCTCATGATGGTCTTCCAATGCCCCAGGCCGCAGTTCTATCCATCCGATGGGAACGCCGGCATGGTCGCCGGCGTCCCCGCTCATCCGTGGGATGAGTTTCCGTTGGCTATTCCTCGGCGAGTTGCACTCCTGCATTGCTTGCTTCTGCTTCGCCAACCGGTTCCGATTGTGCCGTAGTGTTGTCATGCTGGGCGACTGTTTTTCAGCCGTCCGCGATCAATGTCTTAACTGGTTTGCCTCAGCTCAGGGTGCAAGCGCAGTCTGTCGCGAACTGCCGTAAACGCGAGGCTAGTAAAAAGGCGGCAAATGAGGCGCATGCGGCTGGCCAGGGGAGCCACTGATCGACACACATTTTCATTCACTCGGTCGGAATCTTCAGTGACAGCACGCGGTTTCGAAGCCCATTCGCGCTCGGGTGCGGGTTGAGGCACTTCCAGTGGTCGATCTCCGCTGATGGGGCCTGCCATACCTCCGCGTGTGTGCACCAACGAAATGGATACGAGGAAGGACGGCCGTACGTCCTGACCAATAATGCATCGTTGGCTGGCCTTGCAGATAAAACGCCAGAGTGTGTTCGAGCTGGGCCAGGGCGGTTTGAGCCAGCGACGAGGCCTGCCCGAGATCTCCCGCTGCGCAAAGCAACGGACAAATGACCTCAGGCGAGAGTCCGGCATAGCCATTTGAATTGTGTGCATCTGCAATCCTCCCGGTCTACATAGCACGCGTGTTCCAAACAGTACAGCGAGGGAGCCGCACCTTGCCTCATTTTGGCGCGTTTTGACTAATCCGCAACAGTTAGCCTTGACAATAAACAGCAGGACGTTAAAGGAATCCGGGAGACGTTGGGAGATTTAAAAACCATACTCATCAGCTTAACAAGCCTGGATCTGTGGAAAAGCTGTGAACAAGCAACCCAGTGCATATGGTCAAATCCGGACAATGACCTTTGTGTCCATGTACTTATGACGAGTGGTGGCCAGGCGGCGCATTTCCACAGCAAATGCAAGCGGGCGCACGGATATCTCTTGCACGCAACGCCGATCCTTGATATTCTGAACGAGTCGCCGCAAGCGAAAGTGAGCGGCGAAGCGGCAGGCAGACGGCGATATCCGATGCCTGCAAAACGCAGCAAATGTTTGATAAGATAAGAGTTGAGGCGACAGACAGAGCCTCTAATGGAAGTTAAGGGCCGAAAAGCGGAACCTGGCTTCGATTCGGACTCTACAGCGGTCTTCAAGTAGTCCTGAAGTCTTTCCCTCTTTAATCTTTAGGGTTTATCCCGAAGTTTCTGAGTTTCCAGCGCCCATGCCTGCATTGGCTGGAGCATGGATCTCAAACAGGCTTTCGAGGCCGGCAGGCGGTTGGTTCTTTTCGGAGCGATCCGGGATCGATCAGTCGCTTGCACAGTTCATTGACAATCTGGTTGGACGCAAAAGAAGTAAGAACGTCAGACTTTTTGAGTAATAAGCCGGAGTAGGCGCCCTTGGGTGTTTGGCGAGGCAGCGGAAATGGCTGCGGAGCTGGGCATTTGAGGGTGGATAGTTCAACAAGATCAAACGAGAGTTTGATCCCGGCTCAGAATCAACGCTGGCGGCGCGCTTAACACATGCAAGTCGAGCGAGAAAGTGGGGCAACCCATGAGTACAGCGGCGTACGGGTGAGTAACACGTGGGTAATCTACCTCTTCGGTGGGGAATAACCCTGGGAAACCGGGGCTAATACCGCATAAGCCTGAGAAGGGAAAGCGAGCAATCGCACCGAGAGAGGAGCCCGCGGCCGATTAGCTAGTTGGTGGGGTAAAGGCTCACCAAGGCGATGATCGGTAGCCGGCCTGAGAGGGCACACGGCCACACTGGCACTGGGACACGGGCCAGACTCCTACGGGAGGCAGCAGTGGGGAATCTTGCACAATGGAGGCAACTCTGATGCAGCGACGCCGCGTGAGCGATGAAGCCCTTCGGGGTGTAAAGCTCTTTCGGCAGGGACGATAATGACGGTACCTGAAGAAGAAGCTGCGGCTAACTACGTGCCAGCAGCCGCGGTAATACGTAGGCAGCGAGCGTTGTTCGGAATTACTGGGCGTAAAGAGTGTGTAGGCGGTCGTCTAAGTTCGGTGTGAAATCTCCCGGCTTAACTGGGAGGGTGCGCCGGAAACTGGATGGCTGGAGCGTGGGAGAGGAAAGCGGAATTCCTGGTGTAGCGGTGAAATGCGTAGATATCAGGAGGAACACCCGTGGTGTAGACGGCTTTCTGGACCATAGCTGACGCTGAGACACGAAAGCGTGGGTAGCAAACAGGATTAGATACCCTGGTAGTCCACGCCCTAAACGATGCATACTTGGTGTCGGCCATTCAGTTGGTCGGTGCCGGAGCTAACGCGTTAAGTATGCCGCCTGGGGAGTACGGTCGCAAGGCTGAAACTCAAAGGAATTGACGGGGGCCCGCACAAGCGGTGGAGCATGTGGTTTAATTCGACGCAACGCGAAGAACCTTACCTGGGCTCGAACGGCTTCGGACGGCTGGTGGAAACACCGGCTTCCCCGCAAGGGGCCGGAGTCGAGGTGCTGCATGGCTGTCGTCAGCTCGTGTCGTGAGATGTTGGGTTAAGTCCCGCAACGAGCGCAACCCTTGTCCTGTGTTGCTACTCCGCAAGGAAGCACTCTCAGGAGACCGCCAGCGATAAGCTGGAGGAAGGTGGGGATGACGTCAAGTCATCATGGCCTTTATGTCCAGGGCTACACACGTGCTACAATGGACGGTACAAAGCGCTGCGAACTCGCGAGAGGAAGCTAATCGCAAAAAACCGTTCTCAGTTCGGATTGCAGGCTGCAACTCGCCTGCATGAAGCTGGAATCGCTAGTAATGGCGTATCAGAACGACGCCGTGAATACGTTCCCGGGCCTTGTACACACCGCCCGTCACATCACGAAAGTGGATTGTACTAGAAGCCTGCACGCCAACTCGCAAGAGGGGCAGCGGTCCAAGGTATGATTCATGATTGGGGTGAAGTCGTAACAAGGTAGCCGTAGGAGAACCTGCGGCTGGATCACCTCCTTTCTAAGAGAGACAGTGGCTGGAGCTATCGAAGGCGCCACCGCAAGGCAGCGCTGCAGTAAATAGCAGCCTTTCCAGTCCACACGCTCCGGCTTTCTCCACTTGAAAAGTTCCTGACCCTACTTCCGCTGGCTCGATGCCGGTCATCGCCAGCTCGCGTCCAATCGGCCTCGAAATAGAATTTTTGCTTGCGCATAACGGGCCTGTAGCTCAGGTGGTTAGAGCGCACCCCTGATAAGGGTGAGGTCGGTAGTTCGAGTCTACCCAGGCCCACCAGTGATTCTGGTGGGAAAAGCCTCAGCGCACCCGCGGCACTCATATCGACGGTGGGGGCAGGTCTGAAAAACGCAGGCAGAAAGAGGGGCTGTAGCTCAGCTGGGAGAGCGCCTGATTTGCATTCAGGAGGTCGCCGGTTCGATCCCGACCAGCTCCACCAGTTCGAAGCGCACCTCGCGCGCCGGCGTCGGCCGGAGCGCACTCAATACCGATCGGTGAGGCGGCAGGCTTTTTATTCGAGTCTACCCATGCCTCCAAGGAAAATCGAAAGACAAAAATGAGCACTCGGTCCTAGCATCGAGTGCTGATTCCTGTCGTTCGATGCGAACGCTGGAAGATTTAGAGTTCATTGACAATTGAATAGGAATAGACGGGCAACACAAGTTGCAGAAGAGACATTGCTGAGAGAGGAAAATATTCAGCGATGGAGCGCCGCCCGGAGGTTCTGGAACCGGATTCTGACCGAGAGGGAGGGGTTTAGGTTTGGGAGCTGGCGGGTGGTGAAGAGAATGCTCGAGAGTAGAAGTTAATTTTATGGTCAAGCTACTAAGGGCATGCGTGTGGATGCCTTGGCGCAAGTAGGCGAAGAAGGACGTGGCTAGCTGCGAAAAGCCTCGGGGAGATGCAAGCAATCTATGATCCGGGGATGTCCGAATGGGGAAACCCAGGCCTGGGAACAGGCTTATCCAGTGATGAATACATAGTTGCTGGAGGCGAACGAGGGGAAGTGAACCATCTCAGTACCCTCAGGAAAAGAAAACAACATGTGATTCCGCCAGTAGTGGCGAGCGAACGCGGAAGAGCCTAAACCGTGCGATTCGAAAGGAGAGCGCGGGGTTGCAGGACCACAAAGAATAAGAAATGGCTTCGAATTTTGGTTCGGAGGTATTTCTTATTCTAACGAGGTTATAGAAGAGCGTTAAGAGAACGGTTTGGAAAGGCCGGCCAGAGAGGGTGACAGCCCCGTATCTGAAAATGCACTTTTAGCTTCTAGTGGCTCCTAAGTACCGCGGGACACGAGAAACCCTGCGGGAATCAGCCGGGACCATCCGGCAAGGCTAAATACTGACTTGCGACCGATAGTGAACTAGTACCGTGAGGGAAAGGTGAAAAGAACCCCTGTGAGGGGAGTGAAATAGTACCTGAAACCGCATGCCTACAAGCAGTGGGAGGACTATGGATTTTCGGATCCAGTCTGACCTCGTGCCTATTGAATAATGAGCTGGCTAGTTAATCTCAGTGGCAAGGTTAAGCGTAAAGCGAGCCGCAGCGAAAGCGAGTCTGAAGAGGGCGTACAGTCGCTGGGATTAGACGCGAAGCGGGATGATCTACCCTTGGCCAGGATGAAATCCGTGTAACAGCGGATGGAGGTCCGAACCGGTGTTGGTTGAAAACAGCTCGGATGAGCTGAGGGTAGGGGTGAAAGGCTAATCAAATTCCGTGATAGCTCGTTCTCTCCGAAATAGCTTTAGGGCTAGCCTCGTATGGTCCGTCTTGGTGGTAGAGAACTGATTGAACTAGGGGCCTTTCCGGGTTACCGAATTCAGCCAAACTGCGAATGCCAAGAACGAGTAATACGGGAGTCAGACGGTCAGGGCTAAGCTTGATCGTCGAAAGGGAAAGAGCCCAGACCATCAACTAAGGTCCCCAAGTACATGCTAAGTGGGAAAGGAAGTCGAGTTCCTCAGACAGCCAGGAGGTTGGCTTAGAAGCAGCCATCCTTTAAAGAAAGCGTAATAGCTCACTGGTCGAGGGATTCGGTGCCGACAATCCAGCGGGGCTCAAGCATGTCACCGAAGTTATGGACTCGATATGAATGGGGAAACCCATTCGGAGTGGTAGGAGAGCGTTCCTAGCGAGAAGAAGGTATACCGTAAGGAGTACTGGATTGCTAGGAAGTGACTCTGCCAGCATAAGTAGCGAAAAGCCAGGTGAGAACCCTGGCCGCCGAAAGTCTAAGGATTCCTGAGAAAGGTTAATCCGCTCAGGGTTAGTCGGGGCCTAAGGTGAGGCCGCAAGGCGTAGCTGATGGACGCGACGGTTAATATTCCGTGACTACGAGAACTCGATCAAGACCGATGGGGGGACGCACCGCATCAAGCGAGATCCGGAGAGGCAAATCCGCCGGGTCGTGTGCCAGGAAAAGCCTCTAAGGAGAGTTTTCGTACCCGTACCACAAACCGACACAGGTGGACGAGATGAGTATTCTAAGGCGCTCGGGTGATGGAGTTGCGAAGGAACTAGGCAAATTAACCCCGTAACTTCGGGAGAAGGGGTGCCTGCAATCTGCAAAGAGAGCAGGCCGCAGTGAAACGCGTCAGGCGACTGTTTAACAAAAACACAGGTCTCTGCTAAGTCGAAAACGACGTATAGGGGCTGACGCCTGCCCGGTGCCGGAAGGTTAAAGGGAGAGGTTAGCGGTTTGTGCAAACGAGCTGCGAAGCTTTGAACTGAAGCCCCGGTGAACGGCGGCCGTAACTATAACGGTCCTAAGGTAGCGAAATTCCTTGTCGGGTAAGTTCCGACCTGCACGAATGGCGTAACGATCTGACGACTGTCGGCGCGCTCCGCCCGGCGAACTTGTGGTTCCGGTGAAGACGCCGGATGCCCGCCACTAGACGGAAAGACCCCGTGCACCTTTACTATACCTTTGCAAGGAACTATGGTGCGGTCTGCGCAGCATAGGTGGGAGGCTTGGAACCGAGGCTTTTGGGCTTCGGGGAGCCAACGGTGAGATACCACCCTGATCGTACTGTGGTTCTAACTTACTCCCGTGAACCGGGAGAAGGACATTGCAAGGCGGGTAGTTTGACTGGGGCGGTCGCCTCCTAAAGAGTAACGGAGGCGCTCGAAGCTTGGTTCACGCTGTTTGGAAATCAGCGGGCGAGTGCAAAGGCATAAACCAGGTTGACTGCGAGACCAACAAGTCAAGCAGGTGGGAAACCAGGACTTAGTGATCCGGTGGTGCTGTATGGAAGGGCCATCGCTCAACGGATAAAAGGTACGCCGGGGATAACAGGCTGATCGGAGTCAAGAGTTCACATCGACGCTCCGGTTTGGCACCTCGATGTCGGTTCATCGCATCCTGGGGGTGTAGAAGCTCCCAAGGGTTAGGCTGTTCGCCTATTAAAGCGGTACGTGAACTGGGTTCAGAACGTCGCGAGACAGTTCGGTCCCTATCTGTGGTGGGCGCAGGAGATTTGAGGGGGCTTGCCCTTAGTACGAGAGGACCGGGGTGAACAGACCTCTTGTGATTCAGTTGTCCGCAAGGGCACAGCTGAGTAGCGAAGTCTGGTCAGGATAAGTGCTGAATGCATATAAGTACGAAACCTTCCCCAAGATGAGATCTCCCTGAAGAGCCGTGAAAGACGATCACGTTGATAGGACGGATGTGTAAGCACAGTAATGTGTTGAGCTGACCGTTACTAATAGCTCGTTCGGCTTGACCATAAAATGAACTTCTAGGCTCGACCCTTGTGTTGCTCCTCTATTCCTATTCGAGAACGATCCCAAAGTTTCTCTTGGCCCGAAACCGAGCCGGAAGCGTAAGCGCCCTAGCTCGGATTTCCGAAACCAAGACCCCACTTTCGGGTGATCATAGCGAGAGGGTCCCACCCGTTCCCATCCCGAACACGGCAGTTAAGCCTCTCTGCCCCGATGGTACTGCACGCGCAAGTGTGTGGGAGAGTAGGTCATCGCCCGATTAATCACCCAAACCCAAAACCCCGGACCCTTCGGATTCGGGGTTTTCTCTTTTATTTCAGTCCCGTTAGTACTTACGTTTCCAGTAGCCCTTTGGTAGCGCACCTCCGGCATCTTAGAATTGAACGAGAGAAGGCCTAGATGGACCTCCATAAAATGATCGCTGAGTTGCAGTCGGAACGAGACCGGCTCGACCAGGCGATCCTCGCGCTCGAGCGGCTCTCCGCGGGACAGGCAAGGCGCCGCGGCCGGCCGCCGCGCTGGCTAAAAGAGCAAGTCGACCGAAACGAACAGGAAACACACAAGACGAAAAAATCGCCTTCCGGTCCTTCTAGCTGATCGTTTCGTAACGCATACCGGACCGCGTAAGCTTTTCGCGATCCAGCACATGCCGCCCGTCGAGTACGAATGGGTGGCGCATCCTCTTTACGATCCGGTCCCACTCGAGGTCCCTGTACTCCGGCCATTCGGTGACTAGCACGAGGGCATCGCAGCCGTCCGCTACGCCTTCGGCCTCGTCGCATAGATGCACGCCCATCGAGCCGTGTTCCCGCTCGAACCGCTCCCGCGCAATCGGGTCGTGCGCCTTTACTCGAACGCCGCGATCAATCAGTTTCTGAGCAATCTCAATCGCAGGCGCCTCGCGCAAATCGTCCGTGTTCGGTTTGAACGCAAGCCCCAGCAGCCCCACCGTCCGGCCTTTCAGGATTTTCAACTCGTGCAGCAATTTCTCCACGACGCGATCTCGTTGCCGTGTGTTCACGGTCTTGGCCGCCTCGACAATTGGCATATGTAAGCCGTATTCCGATGCGGTCGCAATCAACGCCGCCGTGTCTTTGCCAAAGCAAGAACCACCCCAGCCAATGCCAGCGCTCAGGAATCGGGACCCAATTCGCGAATCGAGTCCGATCCCGCGTGCCACTTCCGTGATATTTGCGCCAACCCGCTCCGCGACAAGCCCAATCTCGTTGATAAAGCTGATCTTCAAGGCTAGGAATGCGTTCGCCGCGTACTTGATCAACTCGGCCGAAGCGAGATCGGTCGAAACGAGCGGAATGGCGCTTACCGTCTCCGGGCGCGGCACGAACGTCGGTGCCGGGAACGTCTGGTCCAGGATCGGCCGGTACAAAGAGTACAGGACTTCTAGTGCTCGCTGCTCGTCCGCGCCGATCACGATCCGATCCGGGTAGAGGCTGTCGTGCAATGCCGCTCCCTCACGCAAAAATTCAGGATTCGAGGCGACCGCGAAATCCGCCGAATTGCCGTTTACGCGCTGCTCGCTCGCATCGCGCAGCAGTGAACCGACCCAGTTACCACTACCGATGGGTACCGTGGACTTGTTCACGACAACTGTAAACTCGCCATTCAAATGTTCACCGGTCATCCGCGCCGCCTGCGACAGATACTCGAGATTGGGCGCTCCGGATGGTGTTGGAGGCGTGCCTACCGCGATAAAAACAACCTCCGCGCCGGGAATGGCGTCCGGGTAGCTGGTTGTGAAACGGAGATTCGGTCGCGCCTCTTCGAGTAACTCTTCGAGGTATGGCTCGAAAATTGGAATCCGGCCCGCACACAAAGCTTGAATCTTCGTCACATCCGTATCGAGGCAAGATACCGAATGCCCTATGTAAGCCAGGCACACCCCGGTCGTCAGACCGACATACCCGGTTCCGATGATTGCTACGCGCATAGTTCTAATAAGACGCGCCGGCAGGCCAAACTTCACCGGCAATGTCGTATGATAGCGCAGGCATATATTTGCTAATCGAATTTCAGTGATCCCGATGAAAACATTGACCTTATGTCTATTCTCGCTGGCTGCGTGCCAGTTCTCTTTTGCTCAGGATTCAGGAAAGACTCTCGTCAATATTCTGCTGAAGCACTGGCAGATTTCCAAGGACCTGTCGCTCGCCGTCGCGAACGCGATGCCGGATGACAATTACCAGTTCAAGGCGACGCCGCCTGAAATGAGCTTTGGTGAACAGATGAATCACATTGCGCTAGCGAATGCGAATTACTGTTCCACTGCGCTGGACACGGCCAGTCCCTTGAAGAAAAGCGACGAGAATGATAAGGCTGCCGCGCTTCAGC
>CAWJVA010000007.1:0-168047 GCA_963846185.1 uncultured Acidobacteriaceae bacterium
TTCCATTCGGCAAAGGTGCTCGGGATGTGCTGTTCGTAGGAGGCGACGTCGTCCGATGGCAGGAGGACGGTGCGGCCGGTGAGCCCGGTTTTGACGGCGTTCAGCGAAGACTTCGCTTTGCCGGTTTCGGAGGTGGGACCGGTGGAGAGTTGAGCATTCTGCCGGTTGGCCGCGATTTGCTTTTGGGTTGCCATTAGAGAAAGTTTTCCGGTTCCAGGATAAGGGGGCGTGTCAAGGGTTTGGTGCGTGGAAGGGCCGGAAACATTGGATTTTGGCCTTGTGAACGGGTTGCATGCGGGCGGCGATTTTTGCAGGGCTAAGCGGTCCTGCCGGTAGCCTGGGCGCGCGCTCTTTCGTTTGACCCCACTTGCGCAACTATGCCCTTCGGCAACCGAAGGTCTTGCCTGACTTTCGCCACTGCGGCAGCCGGGGTGAGTGCATTCGGGTCATTATGGGATTGGTTCGTGATAAGGAAAGCCCGCATTTCGAAGCGATAACACATCAATGCTCTTGCCAATTTGTTGCCGTTCATATCGATGTCCGCGAGCAGGATATGGATCGATCTGGAATGAGTCACTACGAAATGCAATGCCTCCGCCTCATTTCTTGCCGTGAACACGAGATAGCCGGCCGCCTCGAGAGCCGGTACTATCGCACTACGTAATTCTTCCTCGGCGGCAACAAGGACGGTGGGCAGCGCTTCGTGCTCGTCAAGCTGATTCGATTTTTCAGCGCGCACAGCGCTTATCGGCTGCTTAGTGTAATCAGTTGCACAGGCCCGGCCGGATGGTGGGCAGCAGTGCAGGCCCCCGGTATGGTTATGGTTGGACGAAAGGTAAGAAATTTTCATGCTGACTGTCGGTATTTCGTATGTCGCATGACCGGTCGCATTTTCCGATCAAAAATATTTCTGAAAGGTCCAGAAAATGAGCGCCCTCTGACGACGTGTAAATTGGGTAGGCGGCATAGTCTGCGAAGAGTGCCCACAGGAAAGCCTGCTTGTTGGATCCCCGGGCGCAAGTCAGCGCCTTTTATGAGACTTACCGAGATGAGATCTATCGCTTCCTGGTGGCGCAGGGGCTGCGTCCGGCAGTCGCTCAGGAAGTGACGCAGGACGTTTTTGTGGACTTGTTCATCGCTCTCCGAAAAGGAGCGCAAGTAAACTCGACGCGCGCCTGGCTATACACGGTAGCCGGCAGGGCCGTGGTGGATCACTGGCGACATGAGCGCCCGGCGATGTGGGCGGAAGGCGATTCCGCTTCAACCGCCTCCGCTGATATTCCATCGCGGGAACACAGTCCGGAAGCGCAGGCGGAATACAACGAACGGCTCGCTCGAGTTGCCGCCGGCTTGCAAAAACTGCCGCGGGAACGCCGGTTGTGCCTACACCTTCGGATGCAGGGTCTTCCTTATCGCGAGATCGCGAAAATACTACATGTTTCGACGTCGACGGCTGCGGAGTGGCTCCTCTCCGCCATCGATAGCCTGCGGGACGACGCAAATGGCTAATCACCTTTCGCGAGAACAGCTACTGCGGTATGTGGACGGTGAGCTGGCGACCCGCGGTGCACGGAAGGCAACAGAACATCTCCGGAAGTGCGAGAACTGCGCAGTGGAGCTGGATCGCTTCAAAGAGCACCTTGCCACGATCGCTGAGGCGCAGGTCGAGGTGTTTGAGCGGTCAATTCCACCGCCGCCGAAGCCTTGGCCGTGGCTCGAACCCAGGTTCGACATAGCGGCGAGGATGAGCGACGCGCCCTTTTGGAGACGGTTCGTTTCGCCTTTTGAAAACGTCTGGAAAATCCCGCTGGCTTCCGGTAGCGCCGCACTCATCCTGGTGCTGATCGGGTTGCTGATCTGGGGGCCGGTGCAGTCCGTTTCCGCTAAAGAGGTTCTGCAGCGCGCTACGGCGGCTGACAGGGCGAGACTTACGATCACAGCGCAGCAGGTAGTCAGGCAGAACGTTCGCCTTAAAAAGAAGCACGGCTTACGTCGCGCGTCAGCACCTCGCGCCTGGAATCGTGGGAGTCGACGAAATCGACTTATTGGGACACCGGCAGCGACCCGCTGAATGCGGACTTACGCGATCGCTACCAGAAAAACGGGCTTGCGTCGGATCTTCCGTTGTCTCCCCCGGTATTGGAATCATGGGTGAGGCTCGCCGGTTCGGAGCCAAGAGCCTCCCGCGCATGGCGAAAGCATAGAAGTGCAGGTGGCGTCCAATGCCGAAGGGCGAGCACGCGGGCTGGAAGAGTTCAGGTTTCAGGTTGAGACGCGCGACTGGCACGTCAACCAAATGACCCTCTCCTTCGACGATGCTACGTTTCAAATCGATGAAGAAAACTCCTCCGTTCTAGACCGGCGCGACGTTCCGGCCGATGTCCTCACCCGACTGGAGTCGGCGGAGCCAGAGCAGGCCGCTGTCACAGCGGACGTTCCGACCGCGCCTCGGAATGTACTACCGGGTGTAAATATAGATGACCTGGAGATGACCGTCCGGAGCGAGCTTCATCAGGTGGGGGCGGATCTGGGCGACAGCATCGAGATCACGCCGCGCCCTCCGAACGAGTTGATTGTAAACGCATGGGGTGTTTCTTCCCAAAGAAGGGAGCAACTGGCCGCTCTGCTGGCCAATAAGCCGGGTATACAGCTCGAATTTCAGGCGCCAGCAGACAGTCGTCGGAGGGGCGGCAGCCCGATAAAACCAGTTGGTCCCACTACCAGCCAGCCGCAGGACAACCGATTGGCGGGCTTCTTTGGAAGCGCTGATGCAGAAGAGAACTACACTCGCGGAGTGCTGCAGGCCAGCACGGATCTTTTGGCACACTTGTATGCGTTGCAACAGTTGGCTGTCCGCTGGCCACCCGGACACGAGTCCGAGCTTTCGGATACTGCGAAAGCACAGCTCGCCGCCATGGTTCGAGATCACGCGCGCGACGTTCAGGCGCGCGTTGGCGAATTGAAACCGCAGGTGGATTTCCTCCTGAAGGGTTTCGGGTACGCGACGCTTGGCGAGCCATCCGCCGGTGGCGGTGCAAACTGGCAGGGAGCGAGCGCGGCAACACTCGAGAAGGCCCAAGCTACCGATCAAATTCTGCGTTCTCTTCTGACGACGTCCGAGGCGCCTATGTCAGTGGACGAAGCACTTCCTAAGCTGAAGCAAAGTTTCGAGGAGCTGGAAGTCGAAGCACGCGAATTAGTTAGAGGTGTCCAGTAGGTCAAAGTCGGATGAGCGGTTGCTAACGCGCGCGCCTCAGTAAATTCTTTGAGTCGAGCGAGCGGCGATTCCATCCAATTGACCTGATGGGGAGAGGTTTGCGCCTCTGCTGGTTATTTATACCTGCAGGCTTTTCTCTATTCGGCCAATCAGCCGACCTGAGCGGGCTAGTCAAAAGACCCGAGCGGTGGTGCAGTAACCGGCGCTCAGTTACAATTGCGTAACACGTACACGGGCGTTCGTTATGAGGACACTACGAACAAAGAAGGGTTCTACAGCTTTGTCGCCGTAAAACCCGGAACGTATGAAGCCACGGTCCAGGCAGCCAAGTTCCGGACGCTCACGCAGCGAGCCATTGTCCTCACTGTCGACGAGCGCGCCAGCCTGGATTTTACGCTGCAGGTGGCGATCGTTGCTCAGAGCGTAACGGTAAACTCACAACCCCCGCTGCTGAATTCAACCGACCCGGCCGTCAGCACTTTAGTGGACCAACGTTTCGTGCAGAACATGCCGCTGAACGGCCGCACGTTTCAATCCCTGATCGCGCTCAGTCCGGGTGTGGTGTTCGTGGCAGCTCAAAATGCGCAGAGTGCAGATATGTCCGGGCAGTTCAGCGTCAATGGCCAGCGCAGCAGCGCGAACTACTTCACGATTGATGGCGTCAGCGCGAACTTCGGCGTTCCGCAAGCCCCCAACCTTGGTCAGGGTTTGGCGGGCTCTATACCGGCGCTGGACATTGCAGGGAATACGACCGGGCTACTCTCGGTGGATGCTATGCAGGAGTTTCGGGTCCTGACGTCTACCTATGCGCCGGAATACGGCCGCACTCCCGGAGGCCAGATTCTTATTGTCACTCGCTCCGGCACCAATGAATTCCACGGCACCGGGTTCGATTATCTGCGGAATGACATTTTCGACGCCAGAAACTTTTTCAACATGGTCCCGCAGCCCAAACCCCCGCTGCGCCAGAACGATTTCGGCGCGACTTTGGGCGGTCCTATTTTTGAGAAACAAGACCTTTTTCTTTTTCTCCTATGAAGGTCTAAGATTGCGGTTGCCACAGACGTATACGGGCACATTCTATACGGCTGCGGCAAGGGCGAACGTAGCGCCGGTCTACAAAACGCTTCTAGCGGCGCTTCCACTTCCTTCCGGCCCGGTAAATCCCGACGGGCTTACCGCGAACCTGACCGCGGTCTATTCCGACCCGACGAATCTGAATGCCACCAGTTTGCGCATCGATCACAACTTCACGAACCGAATCACTTTTTTTGGCCGCTACGATTACGCCCCTTCACACACTGCGACGCGTTACTGGTCGAGAGTAACTGACGATACCGCCGATACCAATACGGCAACGCTAGGTTTGACCATCCTGGTCACACCAACCAAAGTGAACGACTTTCGAGCAAACTGGAGCCGGCAGAGCCGCGAGCGCTCGGCGCACATGGATAGCTTTGATGGCGGCGTGCCGCCGGCCGCCTCCGCCCTGTACCCACCCACTTACACGCACAAACGATCAGTTCGTCTTTATCACCTCCGACTGACGGCGAAGTCAGATCCGGCAACCAGGCGTCCAATGCTCTACGGCAACTCAATTTCGTCGATACCTTTTCGATCACCACCGGTACTCACCAGCTCAAGTTTGGAGGTGACTTCCGCCGCCTGGATGCGACAACGGGCAGTTCAACAGCTTGACTCGTCTCTGCTGACTGGTACGCCAGTCTGCAGGCCGGGATTGCGGACTCGCGTCGGTCAATCCGCGGATACAAGTATCTCGACGAGAACAAACGATTATTCATTGTTTGCGCAGGACATCTGGAAGGCTTCGCCTTCGCTCACGTTAACGTACGGCCTGCGCTGGGATATCAGTACGCCTCCGTTGTCCACAACTCCGGGGAAGCCTCTTTATGCCGTAAAAGGAATTTTCGACAGCGATCCGCTTGCACTCGCGCCCGCTGGAACGCCCTCTCTGGCACACCAGGCTGAATGGTTTCGCACCGCGCATCGGCGCTGCCTGGCAGGTCACTCCCGGGATGATACTGCGTGGCGGCTTCGGCCTCTTCTATGACTTAGGTGTCGGCGCCGGCGTCGCCGGTACCACGTCTTATTTCCCGTATGAGAGCTTCTCTATTCGCCGGTCCGCTCCCATTCGACCTCGACAACCCGGCGTACAGCGCCCCCGCCCTTTTCACTCAGTTCACGCCTGATTCCGCCTTTGTGTCCGCAGTGGATCCCAACCTGCACTTCCGCTGACCTATGAGTGGAACGTCGCGGTGGAAAAGGCGCTGGGTTCGAATCACGTCTGTCGGCAACCTACGTGGGTGCTCATGGAGAGAAACTTCTGCGCGGGGACAATGTCGAGAAGTTTCCAGGTGGATCTGAGGTCACCTTTTTATACAACTCGTAATGCCGACTGGTCAAACTACTCTGCTTTGCAACTGCAGTTTCAGCGGCGGATGGCACGAGGACTTCAAGCACTGGTATCTTACAGCCTCGCTAAGTCAACTGATACTAATTCGCGCGAAGCGTGCGAATGCATGTACATAGATTATATAACGAAAGTCAATGTGGCAGCAGACCTCGGCCCCTCCGATTTCGACGTGCGCAATTCGTTAGCGGCGGCTGTGTCGTATCGCGTGCCGGCAGCGCCTGGGCGATGGAGCCATATGCTGTTGGGGAACTGGACGATCGACGTCTTGTGCGGATTAGTTCTCCACCGCCGTTCGATATCCTCACGACCGCCTACTCGCCAATTTTCGGGCCTTACGGCACGCGGCCGGACATTGTGCCCGGTGTGCCGTTTTATATATCCGCTCCGGCACAGCCTGGGGGCCGGCGGCTGAATTCCGCGGCATTCTCGATGCCAGCTGACGGGCAGCAGGGAGATCTTCCGCGGAACTACTTCCGCGGCATATCCGATCGATCAGACCGATATCGCGCTCAGCAGACGAATTCCGCTATCCGAGAGCGTGTCGCGTCTATTTGCGCGCTGAATACTTCAACGTGTTCAATCATCCGATGTTCAGCTATCCCAACAATGCTGTCGGAAGCCCATTTGCTAACGCGATATTTGGAATCGTTACGGAGACGCTGAACAACGGCCTGGTCGGGTTTAACCCGCATCCTCTATACCAGGTAGGTGGGCCGAGGTCAGGGCAGTTTACGTTGAAATTAGTTTTTTGAGGTAGCTACGTGTCAAATGAATTATGATCCTGCCCAGTGGAACGAAGGCATTGGTGCACTTGTTGGACCATTCGCTCGAAGAGTTCAAGAACGAGCGGCGAGTTCTGAAAACGGCCGTGCCGATTCTTGGAAAATGTCGAGTGATGCGGAACCTCTTGATCGAAAGCGAGACCCAGTGAACCAGCGGTAAGCAAGATCCATCGCAACGTCGTCGACTAGTCGGCGCTCACTGGTGATCGCGTAGAGATAGCCAAGAAGACGCGCACAAAAGCTCGTGCGTCCCGCAAACATTTCATTACTGCATTGTTTTGAGATCGTTCCCGTAGCTTTCTTGTAAACCACTTTCCGGATTGACCGCACGGACAGAACTACACGCTGCCAACTGAGCGTCAACTCAGCCTGTGTATGCGATTCGCAAACCGGGGATCCAAAATCGTGCACCGATTACACAGGCGTGTACATCCAATTGCGTTGGGAGGAAGACTTATGAAAGCTGCGGTGGTACCCGCGGTAAACAGTTCATGGCAGATCAAAGATGTTCCTCAGCCTCAACCGGGACCCAGTCAAGTGCTGGTGAAGATGCGCGCAAGCGGTATCTGCTATACCGACGTGCACGAAACACTCGGACACATTCCAGGAGAATTTCCCCGAATCCTCGGTCACGAGCCGGTCGGCGAGATCGTCGCCGTGGCTTCCGACGTCACCACGCGAAAGGTAGGCGACCGCGTGGGCACCGCATGGATTCAATCCACATGCGGACGCTGCGAATGGTGCCAGCGAGGCCGCAAGATGTTCTGTCCCTATCTGAAAGGCACGGGGATCGATGTACAAGGAGGTCACGCTGAGTACATGCTGATGAATGCCGACGCTACCTATCTGATTCCCGACAAGGTTGGCTACGAGCAAGCAGCCCCGATATTCTGCGCCGGTTACACCGTTTATAGCGGCCTCCGCTGGGCAGATCCCCAGCCGCATGAGCGCGTGGCCGTGCTCGGGATCGGCGGGCTCGGGCACCTGGCAGTGCAATACGCGAAGGCTGCCGGCTTCGAGACTATCGCAATTTCGCACTCCCCAGACAAAGACAAGATGATCCGCGATCTCGGTGCGGATGAAATTGTCCGCGATGGACAGAGTCTCGCCGCAGCGGGGGGCGCAGATGTGATCCTCAGTACTTCCAATTCGACCAAGTCAATGGTGGACAGCATTCAGGGACTGCGGCCGGACGGACGGCTTGTCACGATGGGCGCCGATGCTGAGCCGCTTTCGATTTCCTTGATGGACCTTATCATGAGGCGCATTCGTATAGTTGGCAGTCAGCAAAACGGCCCCGAATACCTGTACGAAGCCCTTGATTTCGTAGCGCAAGGAAAAGTTAAAACGATCGTCGAGACGTACCCATTGGCCGAGGCTCCGAAGGCATACCAGCGCGTTGTGGAGGGCAAGGCCCGGTTCCGCGCCGTCCTCACAATGTAATCGACTCAGGTGCCAAGCTAGACCAGAGGTTTTCAACAGCATCCTAGCGTTATGCGCTCTGTTTAACGCTTTCGGGAATAGGACACGTACGGCCGAGAAGGTTCGGAATTGCTAAGGCTCTGTCCGACCCTGGCGGCTATCTCTCCAGTGACCACGAAGCGCACAGTCTGGTTTGAGTGCCGAGCTGCTGGTCATTGAGGCGAGACAAAAATAGAATCCGTGCTCTGGCAAACGTGTCATACGATGCGGAGGGGAGTCTCGTTCGGCGAGGGCAAACTCCCTGGTCGTAGCACCGGACGATATCACTGTGGTCATAACTCGGGTCTCCTCTAAGTTGCTCGACTTCCGATAAACCTTACGTCGGAAACATCAGGAGGTGAGTTATGTTCTCAGCCGTTGTCGCGCATAGCGAAGAACTCGACGCCGATGTGGCGGCCGAGGAGATCATCCAATCTTGCAAAGACAGGCTCAATGGGACCGTCCCAAGCGCTGGCCTGCTTTTTGCAGCCATCGATTTCGACCATCAGGCATTACTCTGCAAGATCAGTCGAGCCCTCCCGGGAATGGAGTTAATAGGCTGCACCACGGATGGGGAATTCTCGTCCGAACTGGGCTTCCGGGAGGATTCGGTTACGTTGATTCTGTTCGCCTCCGACACAGTAGATATCAAGGCAGGTATCGGTAGAAGCCTCAGTGAAGATGTGGCCGAGGCGTGTCGTTCAGCGGTTGAAGAGGCAAAGGCCAAGACGGACAAGCCGGCTCGCCTCTGCATATCGACGCCCGAGGGTATTACCGCCGAGGGTCACTCACTCACCGCAATGCTGCAGCAGGTACTCGGTCATAATATCCCGCTCTTCGGCGCTCTCGCCGGTGACCAGCTGAGGCTCAAGAGCACCAAGCAGTTTTACGGCACGGAGGTGCTCAGCGATTCCATTCCGGTGCTGCTTTTATGCGGAGAGTTCCACTTCTCCTATGGCGTCGCCACCGGTTGGCGCCAGGTCGGGGAGGTTGGCCGGGTTACTCGTGCGACGGGAGCGGTCGTTCATGAGATCGACCACGAGCCGGCGATCGACTTTTACCGCAAGTATCTCGGCCCCGGCACGAAGCCGAGCGTAGAACTGCCGCTCGCGATCCTCAACGCGCAGGGGAACATCGAATATCTCCGCGCATCCTGGGGCGCCGTCGACGAGGCGACCGGCGCCCTCACGTTCCTTGCTACCGTTCCGGAGGGGGCACGAGTGCGGCTGACGCTGGCGGACCGCAACGAGATCCTCACCGGCTGCTCCGAGTCTCTCGCAATCGCCAGGTCCAATCTGCGCGAAGGAGCGCAAGTCGCGGCTGGACTATTCTTTTCCTGCACTGCGCGCAAGCTTCTCCTTGGCACCCGCGCTCAGGAGGAACTCAGGCTGGTTCGCAGTATCCTGGGTGACGCAGTGCCGATATGCGGCTTTTATGGGTACGGCGAGATTAGCCCAAATATGGGAGATCCGACTGGCACGAAATGCCATAACGAGAGCTTTGTGAGCTTGCTCATCGCCGACTGAGACGGTATGTCCGACACTTGCACGCCGGAAGCAGCCGCGCAAATCAAGGCCCTCGATCGCGAAGTACGCTTACTCCAGAGAAGGTTGGCGCGGTCCGAGGCAAACCGGACGTTGATCGAGGAAGCCAAAGACCGCTCCGACTCCGTCTCCCGGGCGGTGATCGCCGATCTCGAAGCAAAGGGGAAAGAATTTCGTGCCCTGCTAGAATCCGCGCCGGACCCCATGGTGATCTCGAATGCCGACGAGATCATCGAGATGGTCAACCGGCAGACCGAGGTTCTGTTCGGCTTTTCCCACGGCGAGCTCGTCGGTAAGCCCGTACAGATGCTCGTTCCGGAGTGGGACCGAAGCACGGCTGCAGGCTCGGGCAAAGACTCGACGGGCATCACGCGAGACCGCCACGAAATTCCGCTCGAAATAACGCAAAGTCCTATCGTAACCGACAAGGGAACGCGCACCGTGCTGGCCATGCGCGACATTACCGAGCGCAGGCGGGCCGACGAGGACCTGCTTCGCGCGAAAGAAGTCGCGGAGGAAGCCACACGCATGAAATCGGACTTCCTGGCGAACATGAGCCATGAGATCCGCACGCCGATGAACGCGATCATCGGAATGGCGCACCTTGCTCTCAGAACGGCGCTTGATACCCGGCAGCACGATTATGTGACGAAGATTCAGGCGGCCGCCAAACACCTGCTCGGCATCATTAACGACATTCTGGACTTCTCGAAGATCGAGGCCGGCCGCCTGACAATTGAGTCCGTGGACTTCGAACTAGAGAAGGTCCTCGCGAGCGTAACCGACTTCATAGCCGAGAAGGCCGCGGCCAAAAACCTGGAGTTGGTCGTCGATATGGACACGCAGCTGCCCAACAATCTTCGCGGCGATGCGCTACGGCTGGGCCAGGTGCTGATCAACTACGCCTCGAACGCGTTGAAATTCACGCAACAGGGGTCGATTGTCATTCGCGTCAGGCGGGTGCGAGGAAGGTGAACAAGACCTCCTCTTGCGCTTCGAGGTCGAAGACACCGGCATCGGGCTCGCACCGGATCAGATTCGAAAGCTGTTCCAATCCTTCTCGCAGGCCGATACGTCGACTACTCGCAAATATGGGGGCACAGGCCTTGGACTCGCAATCAGCAAGCGTCTGGCGGAACTCATGGGCGGTGATGTGGGCGTCGAGAGCGAGGTGGGCCGTGGGAGTAAATTCTTCTTTACCGCCCGGCTCGGCCGAGGTGAGGCTAAGGCCCATACATACCTGCCCAACCCCGACGTTCGGGGGCGGCGAATGTTGGTAGTGGACGACAACACGCTCGCAGCGCATACGCTCGCGGAGATGCTTCGCACGATGACGTTCCGGGTCGACGAGGTCGTTTCGGGTGAAGAGGCCCTCGCTGCGGTTTCAGACGCGGAGCGCAATTCGGATCCTTTCGCCATGGTGTTCCTGGACTGGCGCATGCCCGGCCTGGACGGCATTGAGACGGGGCGGCGGCTCGAAGCCATGCCGCTCAGTACGCATCCTGGTCGCGTTCTGGTGACTGCTTACGGTCGCGAGGATGTGTTTCGTGAGGCGGATAGCGCTGGATTCGACGGCACTCTCGTAAAACCGGTCAGTCCGTCGCTGCTCTTTGACTCCGTCCTCAGGGTACTGGCGGGCGAAGGCCGGTCGAAAGTGGACGGTGAGGTGATGCCGATTCCGCAGACTCAGACAGTTGACCTGGCCCGGCTGCGGGGTGCGCGCGTGCTGCTCGTTGAGGACAATGAGCTCAATCAGCAGGTGGCGCTGGAACTGCTCGGCGTGGCCGGCATCAAGGTCGAGCTCGCCGAGAACGGCGCACGCGGCGTGCAGCGTGTGCACGAGAGTTCATACGACCTGGTGTTAATGGATCTTCAAATGCCGGTGATGGACGGGTTGGAGGCCACGCGGCGGATCCGCGCGATGTCCGGGTGTGACCGTCTGCCGATCCTTGCTATGACGGCGAACGCGATGGCCGGCGACCGCGAACGGTCGCTCACAGCGGGCATGAACGACCACATCACCAAGCCTATCAACCCGGACGAGCTGTTCGACGTGCTCCTCCGGTGGCTTCCGGATCGGGCTGAAGACGCTTCGGCAGCGCGCGAAACACCATGCGGCGCGATCGCCCCCTCGCCCGCTTTACCGGCAGAGCCCATGCTCGACCTCATCCCTGGGCTGGATACCGCCGATGGATTGCGCCGGCTCATGGGAAAACGCGAAGCCTACGTGGGCCTCCTTCGACGCTTTTCGATGGGTCAGGCCGAGACCGCACGAGAGATTCGCACGGCCCTCGCGGATGGGCGCGGGGCGGATGCCGAGCGCGGGGCGCACACGCTCAAGGGCGTTGCGGGAAGCATAGGGGCCCTCCAACTCCAGCGCGAGGCCGCAGAAGTTGAGGCCGCTCTCCGCCACGGCGCTACTGCGGTGCAGGTGGAACCGCTCATCGACGTGTGTCGAGCAGACGCTCGACGATCTCGTCAGCGCGCTGCTGCGCGCTCTACCGCCGGAGCCCGAGATCATGCCGCTGGCCGTGAGCGTCGAACCGGATGCATTAGCGGCAGCAGTCGAAGAACTCGAGCAGCTCCTCTCGTCCGGAGATGGGGAAGCCGTTGACGCCTTCAAAAAGGTGGCCCCGATGCTATCCACGGCCTTCGGTCAGCGCGCGGTCCAGATCGGGGAATTGGTACAAGACTATTGCTTTGAGGATGCCCTCGCCGAGTTACGTGACGCGGCCCGCCGGTGAGGCCGGCCGCTTCTTCTCTCGGTACGTCTCTCTTAAAACGGACGAGCCGGACCGATCTGCGGCGCGCGCACTGGCTTGGCCATTCCATAGAAGACCACCACGCCTTGGCCGCCACAGCGCGTTGAGAGCGCCTCATTGGAAGTGCTGAAGCAGCTATCGATGTCCTGCCAGTTGTTCATCGCCCAGACGTTGCCCGCCGGATCGACCGCTATATCGGTCTGCATCTGGAGGCCGCCGCCTACGTAGCCGCCAGGAGGCGAAATCTGGTCGCCGGTCTTCATGCCCGGTGGACAGTTTTCGGTCTTCACGCCGCACAGTTGCACGATCGGGCTGTTGGGCATGGAAAAGTTGGAGATCCAGATATTGTCGTTCCCATCCACCACGGCAGCCCAGGGGCCAGGAAGGCCGCCCCCGGTAAATGGAGAGCCTGGATATGGGCTCCCGTCCGGATGCAACAGCGCGACACTTCCTCCATCGGCACCGCCTTTTTGCTTGGCCATTGCGAAGGCCAGCACTTCATCGAAATTGCCGCCGCTCTTCAGGGTTTTGATCATGTCTTCCAGAACGGCGCCGCCTCTGGCGGTGTTGCCAAAACGGTTCGTCACCCAGACATTCCCCTGGCTGTCGACGGTGAGACCGCTGCCGCTATAGCCTGTCTTGAAGGTTTCGGCCTTGGTGGGATCAGAGGCAGGAAAGCGGGTAACAGAGTCTCCGAGGGCGCTGGTTACCCAGATGCGGTCCTGCTGGTCAATGCCCAGGTGGAACGGTCCCACAAACGATTTGCAAGGCGGATCCTTGAAGCCCTCGCATAGCAGCTTGGCTTTGCTCGGATCGCCCTTGGGAATGTAAACCAACTGGTTCTTGGAAATGCCCACCACCCAGACATCGGTGCTGGGCGTGACGATCACACCCTGCATCAGGCCGAGCTGGCCGTCGAAGGTGATGCCGTCTGGACCTGCCAATGACTTGCCGTTCTTATCGAACTTCGCGATGGAGTGGCCGCCATAACTGGTGAGCCAAACATTGTCCTTGTCGTCAACCGCGTTACCGAACGTGCCCCCGGCGAATCCGCCGCCGGAGAAACCAGTAGTGATCGGCGAAAGCGGCTTGCCGTTGGGTGCGAACTTGCTGAAATTGCCTTGCCACAACGTGTCCTGCGCCTGCCAGCCAACAGTGAAATTGTCCCCGACCCAGAGGTTGCCCTCGCTGTCGAACATGGCCTTGCCGCCCGCACGATAGCCTCCACCATCGAACTTCAGCGCCAGCACCCAGGCGCTGGGCGCTACGCTGAGGTACGGCATGAATGGCACGGCGCGCATCATCTTGCCCTTCTGAAGAGGATAGAAGGCGTCTAGGAGTGAGAACACCCTCTCCGGCTTGTACCACGATGCGCGTGCGATCGATTCAGCCGCGGTCAAAGTATTCGTTGGGGTGTTCCCTGCCGGGCCGGCCGCCGCGGCGTATAAGCTGCTGCACGCATCCGCTGCGACCTGGGTCACGCACCCGGACAGGACATCCGCGAGCGTGGCGAAGTTTGCCATGGTTGGCGTCTGACTGCTGTTCAGCGGGTCCTGGATGATGCCGCCCCATCCGCCAGTCGCAAGGTCGACGAAGTTGGGCACGTTGCCCGCGGCGATCTTCACCCCGAGCGCGGGACCTTTGAGCGCGGCGCCATCGAGGAACTGCGCATTGGTCCACACCGACGCCACTGTGGTGAATTCGTTGATCGTCACGCTCGCGGAGGGAGTATTTCCCACGATCGCCAACAGTGCGATGGCGGGATTGTCGCCATTCGCTTTGCTGGCTTTAGGGACTCCGCCGTCCGCCGTTAAATACAGGATGCAGTCGCTGTGCGCGTCTTTGGCGCGAAGTTCAAACCGGCCGTCATCGCTCGTTTTGGTCTCAGAGATCTTCTTGGGCGCGTCGGCGCTGGCTTCCCACAACGTTACCGTTGATTTTGCAATGGGAGCGCCTCCGCCCATAACCTGACCCTTGATCCTGTCGGCGCCAAACGCCTGGACCGCCAGACACAAAGAGAAACATACAAGGGCAACCCGCGGGAATTTTCGAATCATGGGTCCTCCATTAAGCGTGATGCAAGGTTGAACCCGGCGGCGTAAGAAAATTCCCCGATGACGGGCCCTCAATTATTGCGCAATACCCTCATTGACGACCACCTTCACGCTTACTCTTCTGTTTAGCGCGGGATCATTGCCGGCTGCGCTCGAGGCCCCCATAGCAGCTGGAGCGAGGACGCGGTACAGCGGGATATGTCCCGACTGAGTCAGATATGCGATAACAGCATCGGCCCGCTCATTACTCAATTCTTCATTCAACTGTGCGGAACCGGTACTACTCGCAAAACCCGCGACCTGCACCATGTAAGCGTTGGTTGCAAGGGCTTGAGACGCAAGAGACGCGAGATTCTGCTTCGATTCCGGCGATAGCGAGGTTTGATCGTTGCCGAAGTACACGTCTGTCTTATATTTCGTCACATACTTGTTCAGGTCGCTGATGCGCTGATTGGCAAGATTCGCGGAAGCCTGGGCCTGTTGGGCAGCTGCTGCATTCTGGCTCTCCTTCTCCGAGAGGGCCGCCTGCTGCTGCTTCAAGGCGCTCTGTTCTTGTGAAAGTTGCTGCTGCTGAGCTTCTACAGGAGCCGTGCCGGCCTGGATATCTCTTGCGGCTTGCAGGTCGGCGCCTGTGAACAGCACCTTTTGCGCCATCAGCTGCCCGTTTGCATTTCCAGTCCCGTTGACTTCCACGCGCAGCCCAGGCAGCAGAAGCGTAACATTTACCTCTTTCTTTCTGAAACCGAGTTTGCCTTCTTTTAGCTGCACTTGAGTGTAGTCATTCAGCACCGCGACTACGCTTGTGTTATCAGGCTGCTGGATGGTCATGTCCGGACCATTGCGCGATGATATAACTCCTTTGATCTTGGCCTGTTGCCCTTGGCCTATCTGCTGCATTTGACCCTGTGCCGCAGCTATCCCTACGGAAGCCGCGATGCATATCAAAGTAGTGATCTTCATTTTGTCGTCTCCTTCTGCAATACCGTTGGCGTCGAAGCCGTCATCGCCTTATATTCACCAGACGAATATGGTTACGCCTTTCTCGCGAGCGGGTGATTTCACCGTGCGCGAGAGTCTACATTGGCGTCGATGCAGCTTTTGGCAGCGAGTGTTTTTTTATGTGGTGCGCTTGGGCAAAATTTTTGGTAGGTCCACCAATCGCCGCCCGTCGCTGAAGTGTAGAGTTCGCGGCATGTTTCCAGATGTCGGACGAAGCCGAGCATGAGACGAAGGGAATATCAGAACGGATGCGGCGGTTCCGGAGTCAATCCTTATTTCGTCCCTTCCTTTTTCATCCACCCCTGCGATTGAAGCCAATCGCCAAAGCGGTCGATCCATTCATCGGAAGGCAGCCCCTGTTTCCGCATGCCGAAGCCATGTCCGCCCTTCGCATACATATGCAACTCGACCGACTTGTGCGCGTCTTCCCACTGATCGTACAGTCCGATACTGTCCATCGCAAGCCCGAGTTGGTCATCGCTGGCCGCTGCCAGGAACATGGGCGGTGCGTCGGCGGGTACGGGAGGTTCTTCAGCATCGAAGCCGCCGCGTAGATCGGCGCCACAAATGCCGGCCGGCCCTCCGGCGAATAACGTAGTCCCACCGCGGCCGTGACGGTGCCACCCGCCGAGAACCCGATGATGCCGACTCGTTCCGGCTTGATGCCCCACTCCGAAGCGTGTTTCTTCACATAGACAACCGCTGCGATTCCGTCCGCAATTGACAGCGGCACGGTCTTACCGATCATCTCCTCGAATTTCTGTCTGTCGGCGAATAATGTCGTGAACTCCTGCGTCGCATCCTCACCGCTATGTGCCAGGCGGTACTTCAATACGAATGCGGTCTCTCCCCTTGCGGTCAGCCACTTGGCGACGTCAGTCCCCTCACTGGTAATCGAGAGCGCCATGAATCCACCGCCCGGGCAAATCACCGCTGCTTCACCGGTGGCGGTGCCCGCCGCTGGTTTAAACACCGTTAGGGACGGCTTGGTAACATTACTAACCACTTCCGTGTTCCAGACTTTGGAAAAGTACTCCTTCTCCGAATAGTTCTCCTCGACGGATCCTGGAGCGACGCCCGGATACAAAGGAATCACCTCTTGAGCCCGTGCGGTGAGAGCCGCAAACCCAAGGAGAAACAGGACGCGAACAATAGCTGGTTTCATGATTCTGTCCAGTCTATCCTTCAGGCGCTGACTTCCCGGCGGCGAGCAGCCCTCTACCAGCCGGAAACTAGTTTTTCCAACCCTGCGTGACGGGTGAGCCGAACCTGCTGCAGTCGATTCGAGCCAAAACGCCATTGGCGTTCCCGGCGAAGTGGCCGCCGCGGTATGGCTCGACCGCGTTCTCTTGGGCGTGCATCTTTCTCACTTGCAGTGCAATTCGGTACACAAAGCGGACGCCGTCGTACTTAGTTTCAATCCACGCACTGACCTGCCCGACCTGGCTTTCCACCTTCCGAACTGCGCTTTCCGCTATATCGCATCGCGTACATGGGAGCGAGTGCATCCGGGCGCCAACCGCCGTGCCACAGAACAGGGCAGCACCTATCAAAGCTAAGCCTGCCTTCGACTTAACGTACGCCGCCAATTTCTTTGTCATGATTGCCGCCTCTGAAACTACGTCGAAACACGAACGCAAAAATCGACAACACCCGGCCCCCTCGAGCACATCTTTTGCATCAGGGCAGCGGCAACCGTCGTGCGTGCGATCCTGATACTCTTGATCGAAAGCCCCCAGGATTTGAGGAGGGAAGTGACGTGAGCACATCATCTGCACCAACGTTGAAGCAGAAAGCTTATCGGGACGTCAAAGAGTTTCTATTGATCACACTTTATCTCTGGATTGTGTTTGCACTCTTTGCGATTCATAAGTCGGTCATTCTCGCGGAGAATCACATAGATGTCGCTTCTCAGAGTTTTGCGGTCATAAATGCTCTGGCGCTGGCGAAAGTGATGCTCGTCGCCAGGAGGCTTCACTTTGCGGATCACCTCCACGATTTTCCGCTCATTTACCCGACTCTTCTGAAGTCTGCCGCGTTTTCGCTTGTCCTCGCTTGTTTCAAGATCCTCGAAGACGCTGCCGTTGGCCTTTATCGTGGGCAGTCATTTAACCAGAGTATTGCGGATATCGGGGGTGGGAGTCTGAAGAGCATTCTCTCGCTCACGCTCATCATCTTCTTCGTACTTATTCCGTTCTTCGCTTTCACTGAACTACAGCGCGTGCTCGGCGAAGGCAAGTTGGAGCAGGTGTTTCTTTACCGAAGCGAAGGAGCCTTAGCTCTGGCGGACCGTTCTCCTGGATTCGATCATCACAGCTGAAGACTAGTATTTCGTGATCGGTCATAAAAGCTCAAGCCGCCATGCAAATTACGCCCACGCGATTATTGGTCGCTGTGGTTACTTTGCTGGCCCGGGCGCTCACTGCTCAGGATTTGTCTCCTCGGGCATACCTCATCACACCGGTTGACTCTAATGCCATCAATTTGACTTGGTCCTATTACACCGGTGGCGTTAATTTCAACGGGTCGATACCGATTATCGGAGCTACAGGCGTATTTAGTGTTCCGACGTTCAGTTATTATCACTCGTTTAACCTTCTCGGCAGGTCCGCCAACGTTACGGCTTCGTTGCCATATGGGATCGGAAACTTTCAGGGAGAGGTTCTGCAAGAGCACCGTTCCGTTTATCGCTCCGGACTGCTGGATTCCGCCGTGCGCTTTTCAGTGAACCTGGTCGGCGGCCAAGCTATGCATTTGCCGCAGTTCGCCAAATGGAAACAAAAGGCACTGTTGGGGGCGAGCTTGAAAATCATTGCACCCACCGGGCAATACGATCCTGCAAGGATTGTGAATTGGGGGATCAATCGCTGGGCCTTTAAACCGGAACTGGGCTATTCACAGCGTTGGGGCAAATGGATCCTCGACGGCTATGCAGGAGTTTGGTTCTATACCGCTAATCCCGCCTTTTACAGCATCCCGCTCCCAAGGACGCAGACGGAGGAGCCAATAGGAAGTTTTGAAGGCCACTTCAGTCATGACTTCAAGCCAGGCACCTGGGTTTCGCTCGACGGCAATTTCTGGTGGGGCGGCGTAACCAGTTTGAGCGGCATTCAGAACCTCGCTACCAGGCAAACCAGCTCTCGTCTCGGTGCTACTGCTGCATTTCGTCTCGCCAAACACCAATCCATCAAAATCAGCTACAGCGATGGGACATATCTCCGGTTCGGCAGTAATTATCAGAACGTGCAGCTAGGTTGGCAATACTCGTGGCTCGGCTGGCACTGGAGAGAATAAGCCATTGGAACAACGGCCGCCGCGAGTGAGATACAACAGTGCATGGAGCGATGCCGCGCAATGTTTCCCGATGGATGGTCTGGTGGTATGGTTCGATCGCGATTGGCTTTTTGCTGCTGGCGTTTGATCATTTGGTGGTGGGAGACAATCCGTGGCTGATTTTGGTGCGGTTCGTAATTGCTGCTGGGTTTGGATTCCTTGCCTGGTTCGAAGCGCGAACACGGCAGCGCAGGCGTTGAAGGAATTGCTGGCGCGATGAGTGAAATCCTGGACCGCACGGAAAAGGTCGCTTCTCCCAGCTTTGATCCCGGCTTAACGCAGAGATATACCGGAGATCTGAAGCGCATCATCAACAAAGATGGCCGCTTCAACGTCCGCCACAGCGGCGGCACATGGCGCGATAGCCATCCCTACCTCTTTCTTATCAGCACTTCGTGGATCAACTTCTTCCTGCTCGTTGCCGCCGCATTCGTTGTCGTGAACCTGGTCTTCGCCGGCATTTACATCGCCACCGGACCCGAGAATATCCGAGCCTCGGCCAACACGACCTTCCCGAATACTTTCCTCAAGATCTTTTTCTTCAGCGCGCACACGCTCACAACGGTTGGTTACGGGAACCTCTATCCTGACGGGATTGCCGCGAACGTAATTTCAGCGCTCGAAGCGCTGGTAGGGCTGATGGGGTTCGCCATAGCCACGGGTTTGCTCTTTGGCCGCTTCTCCAAGCCCTCTGCGCGTCTCGGTTTCAGCGAAACGATGATCGTAGCGCCATACATGGGCGGGACGAGTCTCCAGTTTCGTGTTGTGAATCGCAGATCGAACAACCTCATCGATGTCGAGGCGCGTATCCTGCTGATGACCGTCGAAAGTCGGAAAGGCGCTCTGGAGCGCCGATACACACCGCTTGGACTCGAACGAACTCAGGTCCTCTTTTTCCCTCTTCCCTGGACCGTCGTACACCCGATTACCGAAGATAGTCCGCTCTATGGCAAATCGGCTGAAGATCTTAAGGGCTTGCAGGCGGAGTTGATGATCGTCGTAAAAGGGTTCGATGATACGTTCGGTCAGACGGTCCACGCGCGCTATTCGTATCGCTATGACGAAATCGTCTG
Source organism: uncultured Acidobacteriaceae bacterium (assembly GCA_963846185.1). Classification (GTDB taxonomy): domain Bacteria; phylum Acidobacteriota; class Terriglobia; order Bryobacterales; family Bryobacteraceae; genus Bog-105. The sequence continues at coordinate 19,660 of CAWJVA010000007.1, forward strand.
GGGCGCCAAATTTATCGCGGCTTTCGACATCAGCGGCGACGGCGGTGTGGTCGTCAGGCTCGAGAAGGTCGGATCCATTCAGCCCGTACCGCTGCCCGAGTAAGCCGGACTCATGATGCGCAGCGACGATACATGCATTTTCTGCAAAATCGCCCGCTCGGAGCTACCGGCGTATGTCGTCTACCACGGCGATAATCTGATCGCCTTTCTCGATGACCGTCCCTTGTTCCCCGGTCATCTGTTGCTGTGCCCCACAGAGCACTATGAGACGCTGCTCGATCTTCCGCCGGCTATGAGCGGTCCGGCAATGGCTATGACCAAGCTCTTGGCCAGGGCCGTCGAATCGGCTCTCGATGCCGAGGGAACCTTCATCGCCGTCAATAACCGTGTGAGCCAAACGGTGCCGCATCTGCACATTCACATCGTTCCACGCCGGCAGCGCGACGGTCTGAAAGGCTTCTTCTGGCCGCGCCAGAAGTACCGCGACGATGCGGCGCGCGAAGCCGTTCGCGACGCCATCGAGCGCGAAGTCCGCAAGTACATCGCAAATCCCGAGTAGCTGAGCCGCACCGGCCGCAATAGTTCTCAGCCCAGGCTGATCGGCGAGGCGCTCTTCGAAAGCGCGTCCACAATCCGCTCGCGGTCGCGCATGCCCTTCTCAACGGCGGATTCGATCGCAAAGCGGTAGACAATCAGGCCGATCAAGAACTCGCCCGCCAGAACTACGAAGAGCAACCAATCCGCATGAAATGCGTAACGGGCGAGAAACGCAAAGCCGATCAGCAGGAACATGCCGACGCTGCACAGCAGAATCCAGAGCTGCATGCGCCCGCCGCCCTGTTTACGAAAGGTCTGGCGCGGATCAATCGGCCGAGGGCCCGTAAACGAAGTGAAGTTCCCGATCGACAGCAGGTACAGCGTCACAACGGCCGAAGAGGCGATACCTGCTGCAATACTGTACGCCGTCACCGGAACTCGTATCGCCAGCACGACCGCAAGAACCGCGCAAGTCTGTATAGTGACAAAAGAAATGGCCGTCAGATTCTTCGCTTTCACTACCGTCTGTAAGGGTACGGGTGTGACGAAATAGGTCTGAACGGCGGCGCGGTCCAATCCGAACGCGTTCAACAGGAGCGCATCGCTCAACAGCAGCAAACCATAGAGATTCACTACCGGTAAAAAGTTCTGATGAATCCAGTCCGCGCCGGCATCGGGCCGCCGCAGAGTCACCGGTACGAAGACGACTACGCTGAAAATGCATGCCATGCCGAACAGAACACGAAACCGCGGCATGCGTAACAAGGACTCGAATTCTTTTTGCAACAGCGCCGCCAGAGGGTCGCGAAAAATCCGCGCAGGCCAAGCGGCAAGCTCATGTTTCGATCGGCTCCGTTTGGCGCCTTCGATCGACCCCGCCCGGAAGCTACCTTCCTCCCGCAGGCTTCTCGCAAACGTTACGCGCGCGAAGAAATAGGCGAGAACGGTCCAGGAGCAGAACAGTACGGCGGAAACGATCGAGAATCGCCCCACGCTTAACATGCCAAGCTCGTGCCATGGCGCCAGACGATAGCCTGAAATGTTCAGGATGTAGTGCTTGGCTTGCGGCGCCAGACCGCTGCGAAGCACCAGCTGTGGAATTACCGCGATGCTGATGAGAAGGATGGCGAAGATCTCGCGGAATCGATTGCGTTCGAAAGAATGTAGAATGAGATCCCGAATCGCGAGCTGCAGGAACAGGTTCAACGGAATGAACAGCAGCGGCATCGGCACGGCCCACCACGGGATGGATGCATGTCTCGCAAGCCCGATGCAGGCGCCGATCAAAACCGGCAGCATCTCCGGGCTGCTCGTGATTCGCAACAGCGTCTCAATGCCGAACAGCGCTCCCGTGCTCACCGGATAAGCCTGCAGTTTGTTGAGCTGCAGAGACCATCCCGTACTAAGCGTGAAGAGAGGAACAATCTGCCAATAAAGAAACACAAGCAGCATGCCCGGCGCAAACCACTGCCCGAGGCTGCTTACCGGCTCGTACGGAATTCTGGCTGCAAGGAGAAGTCCGACTGAAATGAAGATCGCGTACCACAGGCACGACAGACCCCACATGAGCACCGTACCCAGGTTGGTGCGCGGAAGGTGATTCCGGGTCGTCCGGAATTGTGCCCAGATTATGGCGCGGATCTGTTCCCACATCGCCTAAAGCCAGTCCAGCTTCTCGCTGTAGCGCTCCGCGCCCAGCAGCCTGACGAATATCTCTTCAAGCGTGGTCGCTTCGCTGGCAGCCTGTTCCCGCAGTTCGGGAACCGTGCCCTGCGCAATGACTTTGCCGCGGCTGATAATGGCTACCCGGTCGCACAATCTCTCGACCACTTCAAGAACATGGGATGTCAGGAAAATCGTTGCGCCGTGATGTACGCGTTCGAGCAGAATGTCTTTCATCAATCGCGCACCAATCGCGTCCACGCCTTCAAACGGTTCGTCCATCAGGAATAAGCGCGGCCGGTGAATCAATGCGGCAGCCATAGCGACGCGCTTGCGCATACCCTTCGAATATTCGCCGATGAGCTTGCGCGGATTCTCCGAAAGCTGAAACAATTCGAGCAACTCGCGCCCGCGCTCCTTCGCAAGCTGTCTGGACAATCCGTATAACCGTGCGACGAACTCCAGATATTCTGCGCCGGTCAGATAATCGAACAGCAGCGATTCATCGGGCACCAGGCCGATCTGCCGCCGAATCGCCAGCGAGTCGTCCGGCATGTGCAGGCCAAGGATTTGAACACTGCCGGCATCTGCCTGCGCCAAACCCATCAGCACTTTAATCGTGGTGGTCTTGCCCGCTCCGTTGGGACCCAGAAATCCAAAAAAACAGCCCTGCGGAACAGTCACTGAGAGTCCGTCTACTGCATGCAGGCCGTTATAGATCTTGTGCAGGTCCCGAATTTCGATCGCCGGAACCTGTGTAGCCGGCTGTTCTACCGCGAGTGTTTCCGGCGCGCTCGACATTACGGTTGCGGATTTTCGTCTCCAGCCCTGACGTCCGCCATCAGGGTCCCCATCTGGCGCAAAATCGCGAGCTTCGCACGCATGACCTGCGTTTCGGCATCATACATCGCAATCCAGCGGTTACTTTCCTCCAGCCGCGCCTGTTCGAGTTCCCGGATCGGCATGCGCCCCTCTGAGTTCTGCGCGAGTTTGACCGTCAATTCCTCACGCGCCAGGTCAAGCTGCAGGCGGGCAAGATCGCGAATACTCTGCGCCTTCTGCCACTGCTCATAGCTGCGCCGCGTATCGGTGAGAATCTGGTTGCGCAGCTTGTCCATCTCGATCCGCATCTTGGCCATGTCCGCCTGTGCCTGCTGCGCCAACCCTTTCGATTCCGAGCCGACCAGGATCGGAATCGTCACCGCTACCCCTAGCTGTATATTGTTGTGCTGGAATTTTTGAAAGTACTGCTCGTAGTTGTATTTCGCAAAAAGCGCGTACTGCGCGACCAGATCCACTTTGGGCAGGCGTGAAGCCTTGTAGGATCGCAGGTCGAGTTCCTTCGCCAGCACGTTAGATTGCATCTGACGCAGACTGCGGTTATTGCGCATCGCCAGGTCAGCGGCTTCATTTTCACTGGCCGGTATTACGGTACCCGGCAGTTCGGAATCAACTGGCTTGACGCGGTCTGTCGCGGGATAGCCAAGGGTAACCGCCAGCAGCATCTCGTAATAGTCCTCGTCCAGTTGCGCTGCCTGAAGCTGCTGTTCGGACATCGCCAGGTTCACTTGTGCGCGCTTTAGCTCCAGCGGAAGCTCGCTCCCGCCACTAACGGCCGCCTCCATTGCCTCGAGAACTTTCCTGAGGCTCGGCAGCTGTTCGGAGAGACTCTGCCCCTGGTGCTGCATCTCACTTGCGGTCAGAAAAATATCGGCGGCTTCGTACGCGACCTCGTCGATTTTCGCTTGCGCGGCGTATTGAGAGCCGCGCGCAGATTCTCGCGCCGACGCGACCTCGTAACTGTAGGGCCGGTTGTAGAGCGCCATATCCGTCTTCACCTGGAACAGGCTCGGCGCGTTCCCTTCGATGCTGTTCGGATAGCCGTAGGTATATGCCAGGCCGCTGCCGCCATACACCTTGGGCCGGAACGGATTCTGCGCCACCGCGATGCCTGCCTCGGCATGCTTCTGGTCTAGCCGAGCCAGCGCTACATCCGGATTCTGCTTGGCGGCGAGCTCAAGCGTCTGCTGCAGCGTGAGTGAATGAACTTCGGCGGAAGCGATAGGAGCGAACAGGAAGGCGAAACCACAAAGCAGCCTTGCAGGGCTGCTCCAAGTTATGTTGAGAGGCATAGATCGAAAACACAAAGACCGGCGGCTCCTTTCAGAGCGCGCCGGTCGTGACGTTCGGCACTCCGACCTACTGGTGCGGTGTGCCAGGAGTGCTCGCCGAAGCGGTTGTTCCTGGAGTTTTCGCCGGCGTACCCGGTGCGTTGGATGAGCTGGATGCGCCCGAACAGTCGCGCCTGGAGTCTTCGGGGTCGTGCCCGGAGTGGCCGGCGCCGCTGGAGCGCCATTGGTAGACGTCTTGTCGTAAAGCGCCACGATGTCCTGCGTGATATCGATCCCGCTCGAAGCATAGAGCACCGGAGTCTGCGGATTGCTCACGTCGAGAATCATGGTGTAACCGTTGTCTTTCGCGTACTTCTCAATGACGGCCATCATGCGCTGTCCGAGGCTTTGCAACAACCGCTGCTGATCGCCCTGCAGCTCCTCGTTGGCATCCTGCATGTCGCGCTCCAGCCGCTTCTTCTTTTCGTCGATATCACGTGCGAGCTGCTGGCGCTTGTCCTCGCTCATCACCGTACCGCCCTTGTTGTACTGATCCTGCAACTGGGCGATCTCCGCCTGCCGTGCATCGAATTCCTTCTTCTTCGGGGCAAATTTCGTGTCGAGTTGGGCCGAGGCCTTTTGGCCGTCCTTCGTGCCCACGATCGCCCCCTGCACGCTGATCACGCCTACCTTGCCCGCCAGCTGTTGCGCATTTGCGCCCAAAGCCAAGCCCACAAAGGCCGCCGTAGCCGCAATCAAATTACCTCTCATAACCATGTACTTCCTGATCCCTTCCCTGGATATCCTTTATTATCGTCACACACGCGGCTGTTGCGTTTGCGCGACCTGACCAAATTTATGGAACCGCTGCCTCACACGGCCGCGGCTCGGTAACTAGAACGTCCTTCCAATGGAGAAGCGGAACAAGGAACGCCGCTCGTCAAAAGGATAGGCTTGCCCAAACGCCTGCAACGCGTTTTGATACGTTGCGTTGTTCGGGAAAAACGACCGGTTCGCCACAATCGGAGGCTGCAAGACCGTATCGACGACCAGTGGATTATACGCCCAGTATATCCGGAAAGGGGCGTTCACGACTGGCATTAGTACCTGCAGTTCCAAACCCACAGACATACGCGGTTTCTGGGTCCCGGGGGCGATGACTGCCCGCTGCCCGAAGTTCGATGACGGGAATAGTGCGTTGAGTTCCTCCACGCGCCCCGCGTTCAAGCCCAGCTGGCTCGGAAACAGCAGCAAGTCCGCACCGAAATCCACGAACGGCGCCAGCGTGATCGGTCCGAAGATCGGGATACGGTATTCATAATTAAATACTGCGGCGGTGTCGCCGCCCGGGAAAATTAACTGGTAGCTCGGAACCTGCTGCGTGACCGGTTGCAAGCCGATCGTTCCGTCCGAATTGACCACTCGCTGATAGCGCTGAGATCCGTCGCTGTTCAGAACGTTGACCTGGGTGTTGGTCGGTAGATACGCGACAGGGCTGATCGTCATGATGTCCCATCCGCGAATATCGTTCTCTCCGCCCATGTAGTAGCGGCTGTAAGGCGGTACTACCTTCCCGGCATACCCGGTGATCATACGGGCGTTCACGTGAAAGCCCATGACATTGCCTTTGAAGAAGCCGCGCCGGAAGTAAGCAACGTCAGCCGATGGCTGGATGTAGCTCACGTTGCCGCCGAGCCCGGTAAAGCCGAAACCGAAATTCATGCGCAAGCCGTGCGTAGGAATGATCGGATGATTCACGGTGTTGTAAGCGTATGTCGGAGTGATGGTGCTGGTCGTGATTCCGCTCAGTGCGTTCGGACCGCCGATGCCCTGAAAATCCAGGTAATTGAAATAAGTTGTCGCGCCTGTGGTGAGCGGTGTCAGGTTCTGTATGCTGAACGAGTAACTCAGTCCCACGCGCGCGAAACTCCGCCGCAGTGCGTAGCTGGCAAATGTGGTAAATCCCTCGCCGTTCGAGACATAGTTCAACAGGCTTCCGGAAGGCAGCGAGTTGTAATAGCCGAGATCAGGTTCTGACCGGCGAGAATGGAGGCCTGCTGGCCCTGGTTGTAGCTGTATCGCTGATAGAAGACCGTAACGCCGGCTTGAATCGGCTTGTCAAATAAGTAAGGTTCCGTGAACCCCAGCGTGACGTTATCGAGCAGCGTACCAATCTGTGCGCTTAAGCTGAGCGTCTCGCCAAGACCGAGGAAGTTATTCGTCGCATACGAAAATCCGATGAAGCTGCCGGAGAGGGCCGAAACGCCGCCATTCAGCTGAATGGAATTCTTCCCGCGCTCCTTCACCTTTAGCAGCAGGTCCACCGTGTTGGTCTTGGTATCGCGCGTGATCGTCGTGGCTTCATCCGCCTTCAAAGGGTCGAAGTAGCCGAGCTGGTTCAATCGCAGAATGCTGGTTTCCCAAAGCTGCTGGCTGTAAAGATCGCCTTCGTTGACCAGCAGTTCGCGCCGGATAACCCGGTCACGCGTTGTCGTGTTGCCCTGGAAATCGATGCGGCGCACGAAGAACTGATGCCCCTCGTCCACGTCAATCGTGAGGTCTATCTGGTCTTTGCCGCCCGGCACGATTTCAGGGTCCGGCGCCGGGACCATATCGATATAGCCGAAATTCCCATACAGCTTTCGCAGTTCATCCAGCCCCTTCTGCATCTTTTCTGTGGAGAACACGTCGCCGGGAGCCATTCTGAATACCGTCCGCCCGATCAGGTCAGGGGTCCGGAACAGTTTCATGCCCACGAAGTTGAAGTTCCGCAGGAAGTATTTGTCTCCCTCCTGGATAACCATCGTGATATCGACGCGCTTGCCGGGCTTCTTCGGGTTGATGAGCGGGATCCTGATGCCCTTGCCGTAAACGTCGTAGATCTTTTCGGAATGATTAATCACACGCGCCGTGAAGTAACCGCGCGCCATGTAGTACATGCCGGATCCGTTCAGCGTCTTCATCGAGCTTGGTGGAATCGTACGTGCGAGCGAACAGGTTTTCAAACAGCAGCGAATGTGGAATGCCTATGGGCTTGAGATTCTTCATCGCGCTAATGACCTGCCGCGACGAGAAGGCGTGATTGCCATCAATAATGATGTGACCTACCTTGACCTTCGGCCCCTCGTCGATGGCGAACGTGATATCGACGCCGCCGGGTGGCACCTGTCGGATCTGAGGCGTCACCGTTGCGTACTGATGGCCGCGCTCCGCCTCATATTGCTGCAGCACATTCTTGGCCGCCTGCACCTTGCCCGGATCAAAGGTAGATTCCGGTGTGAGGTTCACATGCCGGTCCTTGAACCGGTCGAGGATCTCTGATTTGCTGATCGACTTATTTCCGGTGTAGTCAATCGTGTGAACGGTGCGGCGCTCGGTCACTACGAAGCGCAGGATGATGCCGCCATTCGGGCCGGGTTCCGTCTCCACTCGCAAGTCATCGAAGCGGCCCGTGTTCCACAGCGCAATGAAGTCACGATGGATCGACTCCTCATCGTAGACATCGCCTTTCTTCGTGTAAATCAGCGCCCGGAGCGTATCTTGTGGAACTTTGTGCTGCCCGCGGAACTGCACCTCTTCAATAATGTTGGCGCCCACCGTCGCGGGAGTCGCTTCCTGTACGCCGGACGGATTCTTCGGCGCGGGCTTCTTCGGTGCTTCCGGCACGTTCTCAAAAGGATTCTGCTGCGGCGGCTGTCCCGGAGGGGGAGCGGGCTGCTGGGGAGCCGGTTTCGGTTGTTCGCTGCTGCTGTTGCTGCTGAGACGATTGCTGCTGCGCCGTGGTGCTTTGCCCCGCCGCAACCGCTTCGTTTCCAGCCGGCGCGTTCACGGCCTCGGAGGCGGCGGCAAAAGCCGGCGTGGTGACGAACTGGCCGAGGATACTCAGAGCGAGAAGACAAACTGCCGAAGCGGACATACGCAGGCGTTTAGGCCTGTGATGAATCATCTAAAAGCAAATCCTTTCCATGCCGCTGCACCGAACCCCTAAGAAGCCCCAAGAGACACTCCCCTGACGTGGCATGCACGGCGCTGGTTTCAGCGCAAACAAAACCATGTGAGGCAAAAGAAGACCCGGACGCCGAACTCAAACTCCCTAGTGTAGCCGATGGTTCCGCAAATCTACTCGCTGCGCCGGATCGTCGAATGATCTCCTAAGGCGCTGCAAATACAAGGAGAACCGTTTCCCCAGCCGGTACCGGGGGAGCCACCGCGGAGAAATATAGGTAGCTAGGTATAGCCAGCTATGGCTATACTCGGTTGCATGGCCAAGCACCACAATGACCGGCTCCAAGGCACGCTCGATCTGTTGATCCTGCGAGTTCTGGCAACCGGTGGTGTCTCACACGGTTATGCCATTGCCCAGTGCATTCACGACCTCTCAAATCAGAAACTCCGTATCGAGGAAGGCTCCATCTATCCCGCCTTGCATCGGATGACGAATGACAAATGGTTGAAGGCGCAATGGGGGCTGACCAACACAAATCGCAAGGCGCGCTTCTACTCCATCACCCCTCTGGGCCGCAGACAGCTCGAGGAGGAGCAGAATCGCTGGCTGGAACTGACCGGTGCGGTCGCCCAGGTATTGAAGTTCGCCTAGGGAACACTAGCGTGCGCTTTCTCTCTCGCATCTGGTACAGCATCTCTTCCCGCCGGCTGAATCGCGAACTGCAGCAGGAGCTCGATACACACTTCGCCATGCTCGAAGACGCCGCGCGCGGTGAAGGTTTGCCCGCCGGGCAGGCGCGCGAACAAGCCCGCCGCCGTTTCGGTAACCAGTCCGCTTACTTTGAAAACACGCGCGACATGAGCGTCTCGAGTTTTGTAACCGAGTTCATTCAGGATATTCGTTTCGCCGGCCGCCAGATGCGGAGGCAACCGGCTTTCACCGCCATCTCTGTTTTGATAACGGCCCTCGGCATCGGCGCGGTTACCACCATCTTTAGCCTGGTGAACGCAGTTCTTGTTCATTCGCTGCCGTATCACGATCCCGCAGCGCTCGTTTATCTTTGGACGCCGAATTCGCAGTTCGGCGAGAGTGTTCCCAAAGAGCTCGGTCCGAGCTATCCGGATCTGTTCGACTGGCAAAAGAGCGGCCATTCGTTCTCTTCATTTGCTTTCCTCGGTGAACGGCTCTTCAATCTGCCGCAGGGCGGAGGCGTTGTCCGTATCGGCGGAGCGCTCGTTAGCGCCGGCTTCTTTCATACGCTGGGTGTGAACCCCGAACTCGGCCGGACCTTCAACGCCTCCGATGAACAGCCCGGCCATGATCACGTCGTGGTCATTAGCCACCAGTACTGGGAAACACTCTTCGCAGGCCGCCCGGATGCGTTGGGAAAAACCATTCAGCTTGATCGAGACAAATATCTGGTGATCGGCGTCATGCCACGCGAGTTCGGCTATCCTTTCGACGGCGACATTCCCTATATGACTCCCGGGTTCGGCCGCACGAACATTTGGGTTCCGCTCGCGCTGGGCAAAGACTCCTACACCGATCGCAAGTTCGCCAGAAGCGCCGATGCCGCAATCGCGCGCTTAAAACCCGGTTCTACGTTGCAGCAGGCCCAAAACGAACTCGAGCGTGATCGAGAAGCGATTGGATCCGCTCTATCCGCCCGAGCTTCGAGGCTGGTCTGTTCTGATCACGCCTCTGGTGGACACCATCATCGGTCCCGTCAGCAAAATGCTATGGCTCCTGCTCGCTGCTGTCGGCTTCGTCCTCCTGATCGCTACCGCCAATGTCGCCAATCTGCTTCTCGCCAAGGCTGCGGGACGTATTCACGAAATCACCATTCGCGCCAGCCTCGGAGCCGGGCGCCTGCGGTTAATCCGGCAGATGCTCACGGAGGCGCTCCTCCTGGCGCTCGCCGGCTGCTGTCTCGGCGTCGTGATTTCGTTCGGGGCGGTACGAATTCTGATTCGTCTGAACCCCGGGAACATCCCGCGCTTCGAGCAAACCGCCGTCGATTGGCGCGTGCTGCTGGTTGCGCTCACCGTTTCCATTTTGAGCGGCGCTTTCTTCGGCCTCGCGCCTGCTTTTCTTGCCTCGCGATTACAAATGACCGAATCGCTCGGTAGAGCGTCGAATAAAGGCGCAATCGGAGGGTCCACCCGTGTACGCCAGGCGCTGATTGCCGCCGAAGTGGCTCTTGCATTCGTTTTATTAGCCGGAGCCGGCCTACTGATTCGCAGTTATCTCAAATTACAGGCGCAGAATCCCGGCTATCTCGGCTCCACTCTCACCATGAATCTTCAGCTCGACGGACGCTATAACAAGCCGGAGCAGAGAAGAGCCCTTTTCCTCCAGTTCCTCGATCGTATTCGCCACATTCCCGGTGTGATCTGCGCTGGAGCCGGCAGCGATATTCCGCTCGATCACTACGAAAGTATCGGTATCGTCGAGGTTAAAGGCTACGGGACGCCGAGAAACATGATCGATACTCGGGCCATCAGTCCCGGATACATTCCCGCGTTCGGAATGCGCCTCGTCGCCGGACGTCCTTTCGGCGATTTCGATCTGAAGAATGCCGATCGCGTTGTTATGGTGAACGAGGCGTTCGCAAACGCCTTCATGAAAAACCGCGATCCTTTGTCCGTTCAAGTGCGATTCGCTTCAACCAGCACTGCTACTCATCCCTGGGCCACGGTCATCGGAGTTGTCGCTAACCGCCGTCACTCTACCCTCGAAGAGATACCGCGTCCTGAATACTTCCAGTTATACTCGGCTTCCTATGACACGTCGAACTTGCATTTTGCGGTGCGCTCGCACCTCGCATCCGCGCAATTAGCCGCAAGCGTACGAAATATCCTGCACGAAATCGATCCTGCCCTGGCGCTCGACGATGTCCGGACCATGGATGAGCGAATCGCCGCCGCAAATGCCCGGAGACGATTTCAGACCATACTGCTTTCGGCCTTCAGCTTCGTTGCGATTCTGCTTGCCTTGGGTGGCATTTACGGCGTGCTCGCATACTCCGTCCGGCAGAGGACCAAGGAAATGGGACTGCGTATGGCAATTGGCGCCAGCCCGCTGCACATCTTTCTTCTTGTTCTGAGACAGGGCATGGGCGCCGTCGTATGCGGGTTGATGCTGGGGGTAGCTGCCGCTCTCTTTCTTACACGCGCGATCAGCTCCTGGCTGTACCAGGTTCCTTCGAGCGATCCGCTGACGTACTGCCTGGTCCCGCTGCTAGTACTTGCGGTCTCTTCATTTGCCTGTTTCATCCCGGCGCTTGATGCCATCAACGTAGACCCGGCCACAGCGATTCGAGACGAATAAGCGCCGTAGACACTACGGGTGCGCGCTCTGCCGTGCGGCAAATATTCAGTTGTCAAAGATCGAACGAGAGAGAGAATCAGGCCGCGTTTGTGCTGTGCGGAGGCGAAAACGAGGCGTAATCGGGAGCTTGCGGTGCTACGTAGTCGAGATCTTCCTCGATCGGTTCCGGTGCCCAGTCCAGTTCTTCGGGCTGAATTTGAGGAACGAACTCCGGTCCTGCTGCGACACAGACTGTACTGGCTGCACGTTTTTTGAAGGAACGAACCCACGGTCGAGTTGAAGACGGCGCAGAGTGGCAATGGCCTTGTGCATGCCACGCTCGGCGGATGCCATTTGGCGGGTAACAAGAGCGAGCAGACCTTTCTCGAACCAGTAAGCGAAGTTTTCGGATGCCATGCCGTGCGCCTCATAGCGGCGCATGCGGCGCAGACGCCAGTACTGCTCGGCGATTTCGTTGACGAGGATTTCTTCGGTGGTATTGGCGGGTTGGTGCTCGGCGCGGAGCGAGTGCCGCAGGGCATCCAACTCGGCGGGGTCCTCGCCCGGCACGACGAGCTGTTTGGCGTACAGGCCGTGCTTGAAAGAGTTCCAGCGCGAGGTGTTCTTTCCCTCTGGCGTTCTAGGGCCGGTGGAGCGGTTCGGGCATTCGGCCTGCGCTGCCGCGGCTTCGGCGTGTACTGCGGTTTCGGCGTGTCTGGCTTGTTTGGAGGCGAGGCGCTCGGCGGCGCGGCGTGATTTGCGTGCTTCACGTGCGGTCATATAAGAATTGCAAAAGATAACGGAGCATTACATGAGCGGATGCCACCGGAAGACGGAAACGGCCAGCAAGTGGTAGAGCCGATGACAAAAGAGAGTTTTTGCTGAAGCGTGACTGGGCTCTAGAGCACTTGCTGACGCGCGTGCGTCAGTTTTGCGATCTCAATTTTTCAGCGACGGAAATAGCAACTAGGGAAGGCGCTGCCGGTATTCCCATTCACTCGCCGCGCGCTCACGCACTAAACGCAAATCTTCGGGCAGCAGAAAACCTTCGGCCTCCAGTTCCCTTGCGGCCGAATCTATTTGCACCAGGTAATCGTGCTCGCTCGCGTACCGCTCATCGATGGATCGCCGCGTATCTCCCGATGCGAGTCGTTCCTGGCGCGTCTTCGCGAACGGTATCCAGGAACCGAGGAACGCAATCGGCTCAGACGGTGCGCCAATCGCGGCACTACGCAGGTTCCATCCGGTGTACGAGGCGAGCGGAGCTGCAATCTCCGGCATCCGGATCCCGCCCTCTTCGTTGCCGTCATTATCGACTTGCGGCACGAGCGTGGGATATGCGGCGCCCACGGCTGGTGGCTCCGTTGCAAAATCCAGCCGGTACGCTTCGCGCTTGTGCTGCGGCACTCTGACACCAGCCACGTGCGGAAAATCCAGAGACTGCATCGAGGTCAGCTGCTCTTCTTCGATCCTCGGGTAGCGCGAGCCCGGCGGCTCCTTCCCGCTCACCAGCCACGCCTGCATCGCAATCAGCAGTGCTCGTAGCGCGTACCGGTAATCGTTGGTGTTCGTCAGGTTCTGCGTAGGAGCGGCGCGCGGCGGAATCGAGCCCACCGTATGCTGAGAGCCGGCGAAAGAGTAAATGCGAGTGTGGGCCGAGGGCGGGGCATCGGCTTTGCCGTCCATCGTTGTGTGAATCAGCGAAGCGCAGCGGCCCCAGTATTCGTAGGAGCCGTTGGTCAGGAAAAGCTTCGGAACCACGTGCGCCCGCTGTGCCTTTGCGAGCAGCTGCTCCTCATCAAAGGGCGGCACATCCACCGGATAGAAAACATTCGCAAATGCCTGGCCGTCCCTCGACGGCTGTGCAAAACGTTGGTTGAAGCTGCCGCGCCCCGCGCCGGCAACGTGCGCCCAGACACCGTCAAATACCTCCCGGCCTTGCTCGTCCTGGTTGAAGCCATCAAATAGAAACTCGCGGAGAAAGCGGCCACTTTGTGAAACGCCGAATGCAATCACATGCTTGATCGCATCGTGCTCGTCCGAAATCGCCGTCGCTGCTCCGCCATTTTTGAGGTATGAAGCGAAATCCCGCACCCCCGCAAGACCCAGACCTGCCAGGGGAGGGTCCTTGGCTTCATAAATCACTTCGTATATTCGGCCTGGAGCGAAGCCGCCATTCAAGGACACGTGGGTCGCATCGGCAAACCGCCACTCCGCGCGGCTGATCTGTATCCGCTTGCCGAGAACCGAATCGCGGACAGACAGCCTGTTATCGGGCGAAGCCTCATCGGCCACCGGGTACCCGGTCTGGCCCTTATCGCCGAGCGGAATCACATTTTGCCGCTGATCTCCTGTCCATTCGGATCGCACAATACCGGTAATAGAATTACCGCCCTCGCTCGCAACCGGCAAGTAAGCCCGCAGCAGACCCGGCTTCTCCGGAACATCGAATTCCCATCCGACCCACACCAGAGTGAAGCCCTGTTCCAGCAAAAACCCGTCGCCCAACGATTGCGGAAGCGCTGGGTCCAGCGGCCCTCCCGCAAGATCGAATTCATAGGGCAGAGATTTGCCTCCGCGATTAGAAATTTCGAGAAGCGCCGTGCCGTTGCCGCGCCCGGCATCGCGCGGCCGCAACATATACAGGTCCGCAGCAAACTCGACCATGCCCTGCGCATCCCGCGGCGCCAAATCTATATCCGCGACGATGCGGTTCGGCGCCAGTTTTGGATCCACCGCGAAGTGCACTTTTGCCTCGATGCACTCATAGGCGCCGGTCTTGCCAAAAGCGATGCCGCCTGCAACATCCGATCTCTTGAGGATCTCTACACGCGAAACTGCGGCAGAGGCAAATTGTGAAAGCGCAAGCAGGCAGACAAGTGCCGCGGGGATCCTGAACATACGTGCTCGTTCAAGTTTACTGTCGCGGTTTGATTTGGAAAGGAGAATTTAGGCGGCAGCCGTCTTTTCACTGGCGGCATGCCGGGTCATCCAGGCATGAACGCCGAACAACACGCCGGTGTAGAAGAGATCGCCCAGCACGGTCCAGCCGAAGAACGGCGCTGCGGCGATGTAGCATTCCGCCAATCCGGCAAAGGATCGCGGATAAACCGTTACGTGACCCAGCCAGGCGCAGAAGTTCGTAATCAGGTAAAATTGCACGCTTCCCGCCAAGGCAATAGCCGCGATTCTCGCAGGGCTGGATGAATGCCGCAGGAACGCTCGGCCGAGAATCACATTGATCACGAAGCACGAGTAGATTACCAGGGACGCCCATGAATATGCCGGAAATCCCGACATGCGGCTCAAGATCGGGTCCGTGATCAGCATTGCAAGCACCGGAACCAGGTAAGCCTGCCAGCCACGTAACCGCGCGCCGCCAAACAGCGCAATGCTGCCCACCGGAGTAAAATTCGGCGGATGTGGAACCAGCCGCAGCAGCGCGGCCAGCAGTGTCAGCGCAAATGCAACAGGTTGAAAGGTCGGCTTCCGTTCCGTCATTCCGAACTAGAGTATATCGAACTTGCAGCTCTCGCGAACCTACCAGGTGGCCGGCGGATCGCTGGCGGGAAAGCTGTCTTCCACTGCTATTTCCTGCAGGCGTTCGCGACGCAGCTTGTCGTCCGCAACACAGAAGAACTTCAGTTTGCAGCAAATCGCGAGAGTGGCCACAGGCACGGCCAGCCCTAGCAGGAAGTACATAAATTTCTTCATTCGCTCCGCATCTCCATTTTCCTATAATCGGCACGCGCGTCAGCTGGCACGCAACTGCCAGAAGCACGCGAAACCGCAGGCGGTCCTCTCACTTTAGCGCTGCTGTGTGGCGACCGCCGCCCGCGTGCTTTTCAGCGTTGCCGTAAGCGACTCGCGCGGGACGCTCTGCAGAAACGGCTTGGCGATCCAGGCGAAGGCCGCGGGAACATCGCGCGTGAGCGACAGCGTCCGGCACTCTGCCAGCACGCCATCATTGGTCTCCTCCAAGCTCCAATAGCCGTACAACCGCCACAAAAACCCCTGGCCTTCGCCCGGAGGCAGTTTCTTCTCATCTTTTTCTCCGGGGTTTTCGATCTCTGAAATGTCCTTCGCGTACGCCCGGCAAATCCATTTGCCCGGGCTGACCTCCCGGTAAAATTCGTGCTCGGGAACCTCCAGCACCAATGTCAGAAATGGGCTCGTGCGCCGCAGCCGCCACTCGCCTGTGATCTCGCCATCCTTGCGGCTCGTCAAACGCGACCGCACGATATCGGCATAGATCTTCGAATGATCGATCAAAATCCTGCATGACCCCGAGCACTTTTTGAACGCTCGTGTGCGGAATAAAGATGGTTGCCACCCAATCGTGAATGAGACCGTGCGGAACCGAGATCGGGTTATCCGCCGCTCCCGGTCTCACGTAACGGCGCCTTGAAGAACGTTTTCCAGCTCCTCCTTTGAATTTCGAATAGAGAGAAAGGGCTCTTTTCCGCTCCAGCCCAACTGCAACTGGTGTTCAACCTGCTCGCTATACGCGTCAAATGCCGCGATCGTCTGCGCTTGCAGCGTCACGATGATCTGCACCGTGAGCAGAGCTCCCGCCGCTCGCGCACAACGCAAAGGCCAGCGTGCAGCTCAACGCTCGGCGCAACGTCTATCTCCTTTGAGCGGGCTCAGCCCCTCGTCCAGCGCAAGACATCCCACAGTCCCTGCGCTCGATAACAACGCTGGTAAAAGAATTGTTCACCACCGTAGTGGTCGAAGTTGCCGGAAGTTCGTTTCGAAACCGTTTTGGATACTCGCAATCCCACTATAGAGGGCGATATGGCTTCCACCGTTTGGCGCGGCTACATCTCGTTTGGATTGATCTCGATTCCGGTCCGCCTGTTCCGCGCAGCGCGCGCCGAACGCGTCAGCTTCCGGCGCCTCTACCGCCAGCCGGCGCCCGTTGAGGAGGAGCCCGAAACCCGCGAAACCCCGTCTGCGCCGCCGCCCATGAAGCGCTCGGCCGGGACAGACCGGCGCGCCGGCAGAATCGAAGCTCCTATCACCGAGGCCGCCGAGCCTGCCCGCCCCGAGCCACTGCTGGCGCCTGTGCAGCAGGTCTCGGTCCGAAGAGGCAGCGACGAAGTTCTCCCGTCCAACTCCGTTGTCAAGGGCTACGAATACGAAAAAGACCGCTTCGTCGCAGTCGAACCCGAAGAGTTGAAGAGCCTGGCGCCGAAGACTTCGGCAGCCATGGAGATCCAGGAATTCGTCCAGCTCGCCGAGATCGATCCCGTCTACTTCGAAACCTCTTATTACGTCACGCCCGAAGAAGCCGGCGAGAAAGCCTACGCGCTGCTCTATCGTTCACTGCAGGTGACCGGTCTTGTCGCCATCGCACAATTCGCTATGCACAGCCGTGAGCATGTGGTGGTCGTTCGCCCCGGCGGCCACGGGCTGCTGGCGCACACCATGTTTTACGCCTCCGAAGTTCGTGCGGATGAAGAATACCGGACCGACACCAGCATGGTGAACGCGAAGGAACTCGAATTGGCTCAAACGCTCATCCATTCACTGTCCGCGCCCTTCGAGCCCGCCAAGTACCGCGACACCTATCGCGAGCGCCTGGAAGCGATGCTCGAGAAGAAAGTGCAGGGAATGCCGGTATTGCCCGTCGCGGTACCTACCAAACAGGCCGATGTTGTCGATATTGCGGAGGCTCTGCGGCGCAGCCTGGCCAACCTCAAGAAGCCCGCCGCTTCTGAACAGGAGTCTAAACCGCCTGCCCGGACAAAGAAGGCTCGCGGATCATCGTGAGCAAAGGCTTCTTCGGAGCCGTAACCGAATTCGTGTTTCGCAGCACCTCAGGCCTCCCGAGCCGATGATTTCTCCCGTTCCTTATCCGCAATTTTCGCAAGTGACGACTGTGCCTGCTTCCGCACCATTGCGCACCGATCGTTCGCTAACACTTCGAGCACCGCTACTCCGCGTGTATCACCGATGCAGCCGAGCGCCCACGCCGAAGCGGACTGGAAAAGCGGCGACGGGTGTCGTGCAAATTCGAGAATTTTGTCGATTGCCTGATCGTCCCCTGAGATGTACAACCCGACCAGCGCGTTCATCACCACACGATGAGACGAGTCGGCCAAAACGCTGCGAAAGATCTTCTGCGCAGCGGGCGTTCGCACCGGCCATAGCGCTTCGATCGCATTCGCCCGCACTCGAGCGTCCGGCGATTGAAGTTGCCGCTTAATTAAGTCCGTCTTCGGCCGGGCCTCGCAAATGGCTTTTGCCGCCTTCGATCGAACCCGCTGGTCCGGATGGCTGGTTAATCGATACAGCCACCAGAACAGGGAATCAAACGCGCCCAGTTCCTCGAGCAGCACCAGGGCGCTCGCCATGAGTGTCGGATTTGAAGCCTGGTCCTGCTTCTCAATCAGTGTTGTGAAGTTCAGCAGGAACTTCGGGTCTGTTTCGCGCAGCTGCCGCGCGATCGAAAGCGCTTCCTCGCGCGACAATTTATCCCTATCCAGCAAATAAGGAAGATATTTGCCCGTGGCTGCCACCCATTCGAGCGCCTCGGTCGTAAACGGATCTAAGGAGCCCGCGAGCAGCTTCGCTACGATCGCCTCCAGCGTCTCTTCCGGATACACCCGCCGCAATCTGCGAAAAAAGACCGCAAAACGCGCCGGATCGGACGCCGGCTCAAAGGCCAGCGCCTGTGCCACGCCCTCCCGTGGAACGGTATCGGGGGACAAATAGTTCTGCTTCTCTTGCTCGGCTGTGTCTGTCTCGTCTGCCGCCGCAGTCATCATGGCTAAGAGCCTTATCGACGCACGGCCTGCGACTCTGCACCTGAATCTTTGAGCAGCGCTCTCGGAATTGCGGTTTAGCGAAGTGCCGCAGCCAGCAGTTTCGGATCGAATCCGAATGGTCCGGGCTCGGTCTTGAGCCGGATCTTGCCTTCTTTGTCGATCAGATAGAGCCGGTCCGGCCAGCCCGTGTATTCCTGCTCCACCCGGTTCTCCATTGAATCGATTAGCGCCGGGATGGCCAGATGGAGCTTGCGCACGCAGGAGTTAGCCACACTCTCCCGCTCCGCGTTCGTGGTGGGGTTACGGAAAATTACGCCGTCCTTGACGTTGCTCTGCATCTGCCAAACGTCGCTCGGATGCGCCTCGGCGATGTAAACCACGTAAAATGCGACGCTGATCGCGGTATTGCTGATACAGCTTGTTGAGCGCGGGAACCTCCCGGCGAAATGGCGGTCAAGTGTAGCTGCCAAAGATCAGCACAACCGGCTGTTTGCCGCGGAAAGAAGCAAGCGAAACGGTCTGCGATCCATCGAGCATTGGCAGCGTAAAATCCGGCGCCTGGTCGCCAACGTTCAAGTGTCCCGCCCGCGCATGTTTCCACATCGTTTCGAACGGAAACAGCAGAAACGGGGCCGGACCCGTGTGCATCATCACGCGCCCGAAGGTGTCCGGCGGCTGGTGCATCGCGTAATCAAAGCCGGCGAACGCCGCGCAGTAGAACACGAACACCACGCCTGCCACAACTACGATCGGTTTGCGCCAGCTCCTGCGCGCCTTCGCCGGAGCCGTCGCGGCCGGAGATGCATCCTGCGGATGATTCATTTCCCGATGTCCAAAGCGCTATGCCCAAATGTACGAATTCGCAACAACGTTCACATCCACCTTTGGTTGGAGCACGAGCGCTTTCACATCACCACTTCGTAAATGGCCGCTCCACCAGGTTGACGTTGAAATATCGATCGTCACCCGTCACTTCCTGGCCCACCCATTGGGGCAGTGTCACACGCTGCTTCTCATCTTTCAACTCTACTTCGGCCAGCACCAGCCCGCGGTTCTCGCCCGCGAACTCATCCACCTCCCAGACCACATCCTCATGCGGGATCCGATAGCGAGTCTTCTCGATCAGCGGTTTCTCACACAGGCGATCCAGCATTTCGTTTGCGTCCTCAAACGGAATCTTGTATTCGTACTCCGCCCTGCTTGTCCCGGTACTCGATCCCTTCACTGTTAGAAACGCCTCATCACCAGCCGTTCGGATCCGCACTGTTCGATCCTTCGCCGTACTTAGATAGCCCTGCCGGTACCGCTTACCCACGTCTCCGCTGCGCCAGGAATCGTCCTTGACCAGAAACTTACGCTCAATCTCTTTGGCCATGTCCGATGATAGGAAAGCCCGCATGAATGCCGATTCCGAGCGCTTGGAAAATAAGCCCGCTTCAGGCGTGTCCGCGGTCGTACTCGCAGCCGGTCTGTCCACGCGCATGGGCGCCGTCAAAGCGCTGGTTCCCGTCGGCGGCAAGCCAATGCTTGAGCACGTACTCGCTGCACTCCGCCAATCGCAAGTGGATGAGATCATCGTCGTGCTCGGACACTCGGCCGAGCAGATCCAGCAGACGGTCTCGTTCCAGAATGCCCGCGTGGTCATCAACGATGCCTACCGCGAAGGCCTGTCAACTTCCCTCCGGGCCGGACTCGCCAGCATCGATCCCGCTGCCCGGGCGGCCCTCATCGTCCTTGCCGACCAGCCTTTCCTTAAACCCGAAACCATCGACCGGCTCATCGCCGAGTACCGAAGCAAGCAGCCGGAGATCGTTCTCCCGCTGTACAACGGCATCCGCGGCAATCCCGTTCTGCTCGACCGCAGCGTGTTTGCTGAAGTCTTTACTCTCACCGGCGATGTCGGCTTCCGAGCGATTTTCGGCACGCATACGCGCGCCATCCTCAAAGTTGATGTAGAAGATCCCGGTGTGCTCGTCGATCTCGATACACGCGAAGACATCGCGCTGTTCGAATGACGCCCGAAGTACCCTGCCCAGCGATGCCGTTCTGGCACTCTTGTATGCTGATCCCGAAGGATCCAACAGAACATGAGTGTTGCCGAAAAACTATTGCCAGAATTTGACGAAGAATTCGCCACTACGCGCGCCTTTCTGGACCGCGTTCCCGATGACAAGCTGACCTGGAAGCCGCATGAGAAATCGATGGAATTAGGCCGCCTCGCCTGGCATATCGCCGATTTTCCGGAATGGTGCCGCGAAACGCTTCAAAAGGATCATCTGACCATGACACCGGAGGACGGTGCGAAGGCGGCGGATGCCTGGAAAGGCAAGGGCCGCAGCGATCTGCTGTCTCGCTTCGATCGCGATCTTCCCGTTGCGCGCGAAACTCTGGCGAAGGCGAGCGACGCCGACATGGCGCGTCATTGGAAGATGGAGTGGGCCGGCCAGACCATCATCGATAGCCCGCGCGAACAGGTGCTGCGCAAATGGGTGCTCAATCACATGATTCATCACCGCGCGCAGCTCGGTGTCTATCTCCGGCTGAATGGCATTCCCATTCCGGGAACGTACGGCCCGTCTGCCGATGAAATGGGCGGCTGACCGCCTGATCTTTCAGGCTCGATTCATCAGCTCGCGGAGGCGGATAAACCCGCTTCGGCTCACCGGAACCTGTGCGCCGCCCGCGAGCACCGCGATGCGCGTCTCTTTCGTATAAGGCTCGATCTTTCGTACACAATCCAGGTTCACCAGAAACGACCGGTGCACGCGCACGAAGCGCTCCGGGTCGAGCGCTTCCGCCAGGCTCGAAATCGTCTGCTGCTTGAGATAGCTCTTGCCGCCGCTGTGCAGAGCGATGTAGTCATCCTGCGCCTCCGCGTATTCCAGTTGATCGGTCTGAATGATGTGAACGCGCGTCCCGTCTTTCACCACGATGCGCTGCGCATGCTGTCCGGGAGGCCGCGCCGCATTCTTCAACTCCGTTGCGCTGATGGTCGCGGACGAATCCGCAATCCGCTTTCTGACCCTCTGCAGCGCGGTTCGAAATCGCTGCAGATCGAAAGGTTTTAACAGATAGTCCACCGCCGCCGCGTCGAACGCCTTCGTCGCATACTGATCGAACGCGGTGATGAACACCACCGCCGGTCCGCTCCCCACAAGCTCCAATACCTCGAACCCATCCAGCTTGGGCATCTGGACATCCAGGAACAACAGGTCCGGCTTGTGCGCCGCCGCGAATTTCACCGCTTCGAACCCGTCGCCGCACTCCCCAATGACTTGGATATCCGGCTCGCCGCTGAGGTACTCGCGGATGATCTGCCGCGCCAGTTCTTCGTCATCGATAATCAAACAGCGAATCATGCCTGCACCTGAGCGCGGCGCTCCTCGAACGGCAGTGACAGAACCACGCGATATCGCATCTCGAGGACCTGAATTTCGAGCTTCGCCGCCCGGCCATAGCGCGCTTCCAAACGGTTCCTCACATTCACCAGCCCGAACCCGCTCTTCCGTATTACCGGAGCGTCCGGATCGAATGGATTCTCCACCGTCACCTTCAGATACTGCCCGTTGCGTCTCCCCGTCATCGAGATTTCGCCGCCCTCGGCGAGCATCGCGATGCCGTGCTTGATCGCGTTCTCAACCAGCGGCTGCACCAATAACGGCGGCACGTGGCAGCCCGCGCACTCCGGGTCGAAATCCTGCATGATGCGGAGCCGCTGCCCGAAGCGGACCTTCTCCACATCCAGATACGATTTCGTCAGCGCCAGCTCCTCCTCAAACGGGATACTGGTCTTCTCCTCCAGCCGCAGTGAGTTGCGCAGAAAATCCGATAGCCTGATGCACATCTCGCGTGCCTTCAATGGGTCCGTGCTGGTCAGCGCGCTGATCGAATTCAAACTGTTGAACAGAAAATGCGGATTGATCTGCGCCTTCAATGCCCGCAGTTCTGCCTCGCGCGACATAACCTCTGCCCGCTGTGACGACTCCATCGCAATGAACAAATGCGAAATCATCAATGCCAGCAGATAAATCAGCCATGACATTCCGGCCAATACCGGCAGCGACGGCGCGAATCTCTCCTCCAAGCCGGGCCAAAAACGGTTCAACAGTTTGACCCAATGGTGCGCGAATACGATCACCATGGCGCTGGCAAACATCGCCGCCACGGCATGATTCAGTGCCTTCTTCCATCCAGGCGTGGACCGCAGCGGCAGCGAACGCGCTACGAACCATGCCGAAAGGCAAATAAGGGCGAGCAGTATCGCCACCGGCGCCCCGATCAGCACGCCTTCGCGCAGCGTCAACCGCCCCGGCAGCGCGGCCGCGAAAATCAGCATCGCTCCCAAGGGCACCCACGCGAGGCAGTAATTCAACAGGTACTGGCGATTCCTGAAAAGCGGATGCATGGAACCGTTTCAGTTCTCAATCTCGACCGCGCTGAACGCGGAGTATCCCGTAATCACGAGCACCGGTGCATCCGGGCCGGTGTTGGGCGGCACCGTTTTATCTTCAAACACGCCGAGAATGCTCGACCCGTTCAGATTCACTCGCCATGTCTCCGGAATGCGGATCTTCACCGCTCCGAAGAGGGCGTTTACATCGACGCCAACCGATCGCGTGGCACTCCCCATCTGCGCTCGCCGCAGATCAATCTCGACGCTCCCCATGAAATTCGAAACAGAGCCGCCCTGAAAATTCTGCGTTTCCAATTTCCGTTTGATGGCGCCCATGACCGTCGAATCGCCCAGCAGATCGGCGCTCATCGACCGAGCCTCTGCCCGCCACTTGAAACCCGATCGGTGCTCTTACCGGCTGCTGAAGCGCTTTGATCAGTAGTGCCGAGCCGAACAGAATCAGCAGCAGGGCAAGCGGCCACGTGCCATCTCGTGCCCGGATGGTCAGTATGTGCAGCGTGAACAGCAGTACCAGCGCACCGGCACAGATGAAGAAGATGCCCAGCATCCTTTCGCCCGCGTTGCGTGCGGCCACCAGCCTGCCCACTCCCATCCAAACGAACACCAGCGGCCAGAAGTCCCAGATATGCCGGACCGGCAGCCAGCCCAGGCTGTTCAGAAACAGCAGCACTCCCGCGACGATCAGGAAGATCGCGCCGAATACCGGTGGGCTGCTGCACGTTCGGCCGCGCCGCAGCAGCACTTTCTGGTCTTCTGTCACACCCGGATAGCGCAGCCACTCGTCACGCGGGTCGGACTCACCTCCGGGCATTCTGCCCTTTCTCCGCGCTGCCATTCGTCAGGTCGGGCGATAGTTCGCTCAAACCGATCAATAACACGGCGAGTGGCCAGAGGTTTTCGACCCTCCCAATGGACAAAAGGCCGAGCCCCTCACCCGCCATCAGCAGCAATCCTGTCAGGATCAGCACCAGCGGCACCGCTACCGTCTGCCAGTCCCGATTCACTCCAGTGTATTTCGCGTGGTCCATCCTCGTATCTCTAGTTCGATGTTAGAAACGATCGGAAGGCCGGGCATCCGGAAATCGGCGAATTGCGGTTAAATGCCGACGAGTGACGCCCCGCCCCGGGCCAATGCCCTTGAAACCGTTCACAGCAGTTGACGGCGCTCGCGGCAGCGTGCGAGATTGCAGCAATGAACAATTTCGTGAGTTTAGGCTTCCTGCCGCGTCACATCGACTTTGCGTTGCTCGTATTACGCGTCTGGCTCGGCTTTGCACTTTTCATCCGGCATGGCCTTGAAAAAATCACCAACCTGAGCGCCATGGCTGCCCACTTCCCCAATCCCCTCCATATCGGCGCCGGCCCTACCTTTGCGGTGGCGCTCTTATCCGATGCCATCTGTTCTCTTCTCATCATTCTCGGAGTCGCGACTCGCTGGGCAGCCATCGTTATCATGATCAACACGGCGGCAGCCTTCATCTTCGTCCACCACTTCGCTTTTTTTGGCCCGCGTAACGGTGAGCTGCCGTGGATCTATTTCGGTTGGGCGCTGGCTATCTTTATCGCCGGCCCCGGACGGTACAGTTTCGACGGGAAGTAAGATAGGGGGCTGTCATGAGACGGGTCTTATTATTCCTGCTTGCGGGCGCGGCGTTATGTTTGGCGCAGGGAGGCTTCTTCGGACCGGGGCGATACATAATTCTGAATGTCAAATCCAATAAGGCGCTCGAGGTCGCCAGGGGCGCAGTTGTGCAGAACCGTCGGAATGGATCGCGCGCTCAGCTCTGGAACGTGACTCCCGCCCGTGGGGGACTCGTGGCCATTCAAAGCGATCTGAATGGCTGTGCGCTGAGTCTCGGCGGTGGCGGCAATGGCGCTCCCGTTCGGTGCGAGCCGTTTCGCCAGCGGCCTGACCAGTTCTGGAGCCTGCAGCCCGGCAAAGATGGCAACCCGCTGATCGTTGCCCGGAATGGCAAAGTGCTCGACATACCGAACGGCAGCACGAACTCCGGTGTTCGTGTTCAGACCTATGATCGAAACGGCGAAAACAATCAGCGCTTCTACTTTCAGCGCACCGGAATGGGAGCCGGACCAGGCCCTGGCCTGCGGCCGCCTGTTGGTGGCATTGTGACCTGCGCATCAGACAACGGCCGCCGCCGCACATGCCCGGCGGATACGTCAAAAGGCGTCATCATCGCCCGTGAGTTCGGGCCGGGCCGCTGCATTCAGGGCCAGAGTTGGGGCTTCGATCGGAACGTCATCTGGGTCGATCGAGGCTGCAGCGCTGATTTCCGCACCGGGCGCTAACGCTCCGTGAATCGATCGGGTCTGCGGCATCCGTCGTCTCCCGGTAGCACTCCGAGTGGAACATACGCACATTCACCGTATCTAATAGGCGCCCGGGACTTAGCCGCACGTTTGCAAAAGTTTCATAAATAAACGCACGTTAAAGAAATCCTGCGGCGAAAGGACGGTCACAATGAAGCGCGTAAGCTGGACCGCGTACTGTGTGGTAAGTGCGTTGGCAGTGGCCCTGGTTATCGCGAGAGGGCCACGGCTCGTCTCGGCACAGACCAGTACTCCCTCAATCAGTTCTTGTCTGAGTGGATATCCATTTCCGCCGAACCTGATCCCCGCGAACACATGTGCGCAGATGGATCGCGTTCAGGAAAAGCTGGATAACATCGAAGAGCAAACTTTGCAGCACGCCAAATCTCTTCCGATCGAGCCGGGAACGCGCCTCGCACAGATCCGGACTCTAGGCAAGCTTCTCCTGTATGACAAGAGATACTCGGTCAACAAAAATGAGGCGTGCACATCATGTCACACAACCGATACTGGATTTACTGGCCCGATATCCGAACTGAATCAGACAACTGGAAGTTACCCCGGATCTGTTCGCCATCGGTTTGGTAGTCGCAGGCCGAAGAGCTACGCTTACTCTCCCTATTCCATGATCTTTCATTTGGATCCTGCGTCAGAACACTTCTATGGTGGTAACTTCTGGGACCAACGAGCAACGGCATGGAAACTGCAGAATCCGTCATCCCAGCAGGCGCAAGAGCCTCCCGTCGATCCGCTGGAACTCGGCCTTTCAGATTCTGCGTGCGTTGTGTACCGCCTATCTCAGGCTCCATATTTGTTCCTCTTCAAAGCTGTATGGGGCATCGGCATAACTGCGATAAAATTTCCTTCCAACATCGAAGCGACGTGTAGCACTCCAACGCAAGGGCCTGCTGACCCGGACTTTCCCGGCAATGTTGCCCTCGATGAGCTGAGCCGGTCGCTTTCGAAAGAGGTTTTCGACCAATTTGGAATGTCCGTTGCCGCCGATGAAGCTGGTCCCGACGTCAGCCCATTCACCTCAAAGTTCGATTACGCGATTACCCATCCCAACCAGCAGATTTTGACTGCTGATGAGCACGAAGGTTGGGAGCTGTTCGATGGTAAGGGCAAGTGTAACCTTTGCCATCTCGATAGCCTGACCGCTGTTCAAACCGGAACGCCGCAAATCAGAACTGATCAGGTACCCGAAACCGAACCTCTTTTTACAGACTTTGCTGCGTTTAACCTCGGCCTGCCAAAAAACGACGATATTCCATATTTGTACGAAGACAAGCCGGATCGGTTCGGAGTTACTCCTAATCCGCAGGGCGTGAGCTACGTCGATCATGGCTTGGGTGACTTCCTCCGAAATGCGCCAGGAACCGGACAGATCAATCCAAAGAACGCTTGGATGAAGTTCGCCGCGCAAAATGATGGGAAGTTTCAAACAGCTACTATCCGCGATGTCGACAAACGTCCCTATCCCACCTTCGTTAAGGCGTATTTCCACAATGGTGTAATTAAGGATCTTAAGACGGTCGTTCACTTCTACAACACGCGCGATGTGTTGCCCCATTGTGCGAAGGGCGTCGATGATCCGGGTTTCGGCAAATCTTGTTGGGCTCCGCCCGAAGTGCCCCAAAACCTTGAACAGCGCATTGGAAACCTTGGCCTGACCGATCACGAAGAAGATCTGATTGTCGCTTTCATGAAAACTCT
This sequence comes from uncultured Acidobacteriaceae bacterium, assembly GCA_963846185.1. GTDB lineage: Bacteria > Acidobacteriota > Terriglobia > Bryobacterales > Bryobacteraceae > Bog-105. The sequence goes on from CAWJVA010000007.1 coordinate 46,456, forward strand.
GAGCGACGGTTACTTTGCTACAAGTCCAAGTCAGTGATGGATGATACGAGAGATTATTCGTGCCTTGGCGTTCGCAACAAGAGAGTAGCTGCCTTTCGCTGTCATGAAAGTTGAGCTCTTCCTTCGCCTCACCTTAGGAACTCTGATTCTCTGTACCGCTCGTGTAGGCTTCGCGCAACAGCAGCCCGTATCCGGCCAGCAGAGCGCAGCCGTAACAAACCAGCAACGTACGGCGGATTGGCAGAGATTTATTCCGAATACGCTGAGTGATCAAAAACACACATTCGTGAAGTTTCCCAGCGACTTGATGCACGGCAAACACTGGCTGCCAGTGCTTGGCGTTGCGGGTGTCACTTCAGCATTGGTCATCGCCGATCAATTCGACGCCGGTTATTTCCGGCGGACAACAAGCTTCAACGGCTTCAACTCGGCCTTCTCCTCAACCGCAACAGCCGCCGGCATTTTGGCAACGCCGGCGGTGTTTTATTCCTTCGGACAATTTTCTCGAGATGATTACGCCAAGCAGACAGGTCTGTTCGCCGCCGAATCTGCATTAGACGGCGAGATCGTTGACCTGCTTTTGAAAACAGGAGGCGATCGACAGCGACCCTCCGCACTTCCGCCGCAGGCCAATTTCGCCGATACGTTCGAACATCCTAGGAATCGCTTTAACGGAAGCTTCCCGTCCGCCCACACGGTCGCAGCGTTCTCTGTCGCAACAGTGATTGCCCGGCGTTATGGGCGACGTCAAAAATGGGTACCCATCGTAGCCTACGGGCTTGCGACTGCTGTCGGCTTTTCCCGAATTTCGGCGTCAGCACATTTCCCATCCGACGTTTTCTTAGGCGCCGCGGTCGGTTATAGCATCGGACGATTCGTCGTTCTTCGTGAATAGGTCTATGTGTGATGATGATGGCTCGATCGCGCATCGTCTGCTACTGCTACCGTTTTGCTCTTCGTTCCTCAGCAGCCAGCAGTTTCTGCTTGTCTGCCGGCGTCAGTTCGTCGTATAGGCGCGTAAACACGGCGTTCGTCCAGCCGAACCCTGCCTGGTTGGCGCTATATCCGTAATGGATGTTGGCGCTGACATCCGATCCGCCGCTGACCACATCGTATTTTTCGACGATATAGCCCTGGCGAAGGAACTCGCGATGAACCAGGGAGAGCCATTTCATCGAGATGCGCTCCGCATCTTCGTTGTAGCCGTACTTTCGCAGGCCCTCCACCGCGATCATCTGGAGCGGCGCCCAGCCGAACGGCGCATCCCACTGATTCCCGCTGATGTATGTGCTCGTTTGGAGACCGCCAGTCTTCTCAAACAGCGGCAAATTCTTTTCTACGCGAGCGGCCTGTTCCTTGCTGGCGAAGCCAGCCCAGAGTGGGTAAAAGGTAGTTAGAAACGGGTAATTCCGCACGTGCTTTGTCACGAAATCGTAGTCGTAGTAGAGACCGTCTTTCTCATCCCACATCAACCGGTTCACGCGTTCAGCGCGCTGTTGTGCGCGTTTGCGCCAGTCCGCTGCTTCGGGCTTTCGTCCCAGGTCGTCCAGGATCTCGGCCGTTTGCACCTCCATCAGGTAGAGCAGTGAGTTCAGGCAGACCGGATTGTAGTGAATGATATCGATGTTGAACGGCCCGAAGCGGTTTGACGGGTCAAAGCCCGATTCGCGCATGCTGCGATCCCCCTTATAAAAAAGCATCGTCAGCTGGTCAGTGTTGCGATCGTAATATTGACTTACATCGTACGCAGTTATCTCGTGTGTCTTGAAATACTGCTTCACTAGGTCGTAGTGCGTCAGACCTTGTCCGTTGCGCTCGGCGGACACGACTTCCGGAGCCGGACCCTCGCCGAAGTCCCAGTAGCGTGCAAGGTCAGTTTCGGGCGTCAGGTGCGGCTCCGTGGACCAGAGCTTGTAATACTGCTCGATTTCGGGCAGTGCCTGTTCCAGCCAGTTACGATCATGAATCTTGTCGTAAACGCCGAGCACCATTTGAGTGAGAAATGGCGGCTGCGACCGGTTGAGATAGTAAGTCCGGTTTGCGTTCAGAACTTTGCCGCCATAATTCTTCACCTGATACAGGAAGTTATCGGCCATGTCTTTGGCGTGGTCAAGGTCGTGATCGCGCAGCAGCCCGAGTTGTATGAAGTAGCTGTCCCAGCCGTACATTTCGTTGAAACGGCCGCCCGGAACGACATAAGGCTTGGGGAGGTACAGCAAACCTTGCTCGTTGAGATCGTTGATGTCGACGGGCAACGGTCGAATCGAGATCGTATTGAATTCGGCCGCCGGTATTTCGGCCGACAACTCGCGCTCGACTGCCTGCACATCTTCCGTTCGCGGGATGTACACTGGCCACTTTCCGTCCGGACCAGGATGGAACTTCGGATCGACGGCGGCCTTCGGCAGATTCCGGTTGGAACGCGTGAGCACTTTCCAGGTCTGCTGGACGTACTGCAGGATGTCAGTCGTTTGAGCCTGCGGCGACGGATTCTGCGCGAACCCGGCAACCACAAGCACGCCGGCCAGCAGACCCGGCATGATTCTTCGGTTCCACTTCTGTTCAGCGCGCATCCAGTCCTCATCGCTCTTCATCGATATTTACCAGGTAAACGTAACGGTACTTGTCTGATACCCGGTACCGTTCGGGAACTGCAGTTTCAGCCGTCCTTCGCCGACTTCTGCGCCCTGGACCGAAACGCCGGCCCGGTTGAACCGTACCGGCAAATCATATCGCGAACCGCCCGCTCCGGCGAACCGGAAGACGGCTTTGCGCTCGGAAAGGCTTTCTTCTAGTACCTTCAGTTGATGTGTTTCGGAGCCCTGCTCGGGGAGTTTCGCAGGAATCGCAATCTCAACCGCTGGTAGCGCAATAGTAAGTACCGCTTCCCTCGCCGGCGGAGCAGAGCAGGGCTTTTGAGGAGTGTTCTGCTGCACGAGACAAATGCTGGCCGGTGTGGCCGAATGCGCGCGAATGTTCAGATGGCCGTTCTCGCGGCGGTAATCGAGATCGAATAATTGGTCTCCCAGCCGGAGATTGTGCAGACTGGCGTGATCCCAATCGGCCGGAAGATGCGGCGCGAGGCGTAACGTATGATGTAACGCATCCCAGTCCAATCCGAACAGCCCCCGAAGCAGAGGAGAAATGACCATCGCCGAAGACCACATCTGGTGTGAGCTGCTGCGGCCGAGTGGCTGGTAGAACTCGCCGGAAAGTAATTCCGTGACAGAACCCAGATCCTGTGCCCAGGTGAGATCCAGGTTCTGCATGAGGCTTGCATAGCCGGCAAGCGGGCGCCCGGCACGATATTGTGCGAGAGAAACCCAGCCGGTAAACAGCGGCCAGATAGATCCCTGATGGTAACTGATCGGGTCATAAAACGGCGTGCGTTCGCTGATATCACGCGCACCCCAATCGGCAGAAAACTCGCTGGATGCCCAGCGGGACAGCATGGGACCGGCCTTCGTCAATGCATACGTTCCGTCCCACCACGCTACTGCCGGATAAATGCTGGCCGTGCGATCGAGCGAACCATCGCGATTTCGGCTGAATGCGTAGAACTTTTCAGCGGGCTCGTAGTATTCGGTCTCGATTTTGCGGCCGATATCAGCCGCCTTACCTGCCGCAGAACGAGTGAGTTGCTGATCTTGCATCAGCTCCGCCAGATGGGACATGGCCGCGGATGACTGCTGGTCCATAGCTGCCAGATATATTTCTTCGGCCGGCATACCGGTCGGCCAGGATTCGACCCAGCCGGTTCCTTCACTGTTCGAGTAGATTCCGTCGTCTCCTTCATGGGCGCGAGTAAATTCATACGCTTTCCGTATAGGCGTCCAATTTGCTTTCAGGTACTCGACATCGCCGCTCGCCTTTACGTAGTCCCACATCGCCATTACGAGCAGCGGGGTTGAATCGGCCGAGGCGTAAAAATAGGGCGTCGACTTCCAGTCGAGAGCATCGGCCGATTGCGAAAACTCATGCATGATCTTGCCGTCCTCGCGTTGCCTGTGAATCAGGAAATCAAGCGCTGTTCGAGTCAGGCTGAAGTCGCCGTAGCTGTTAATAGCGTATGTGGTCCACAATGTATCGCGGCCGAAAAACCAGGCGTAACCCGGGCGGGCTGAATCGGCGGATTCGTAGTACCCGGCGGCCATCCCTGTTTCGCCGTGATACTCGATTTGCATTTGGTCAATCGAAACTTCTGCCCATTTGAGTGCTTCGTTCACTTGCAAGTCCGGCGTGTCGGCTGTCAAACGATTATCAAAGAAGTGGGAATAGTAGCTCTGAGTCTCCGAGTACAGCTGTGGAACACCATTGAGCGCTGCTTCTACTTGCGCTTGTGCGGATTCGGCTCCGCGGACCGCCATGATTAACGGGAATATCGTGCCGTGATCGTGTTTCGGATCGAATGAAAGTTTCAGCTGCAGGGGATAGGTCTGCGGGTGCTCCTGATAGGGAACCATTATTCCGGGACGGGTATGCGGCATGGCAACGACGCCCGAAAAGTTTTCATTGTCCGTATGCAGGATGTAGAACCCGGAGCCGCTCGAATCGGCAATCCATTCGCCGGAAGGCCGCCCGAAGTTCGGCGCCGGCCACATGCGCAGCATCTCCGGCGTAAATGAAAACGTGACCTCCATGGGGCGTGCCGACTCAATCTCGAAGAACACGACAGAACCAGGTAATGACTTTTCTTTACCTGTGCTCGCAAAGATGTGCTGCTTCATAGTAAAAGCAGCATGCGAGTAAGTAATGGTAGTCTCAGCTGGCGTAACTGATATCTCGGCGGCTAAAGCGTTTACGTCTATCGGGACGGAGTAGTCCGCCAGTTCTGCATTGATTCGAAAGTCGCTGAGCAATTTGACCGGCCACTGCCACGCTTCGAAGCGGCCGTTTTGCCGCCCGAATAGCGCGCCGTGTTTTCCGGCGACCGTCCACGGCTGTCGCGGGACGCACGATGCAATGATCCGCGGTTGGCTCACGTTCTTTTCGAAATTCGGAAGCGGCCTCAGCTCTGCTGTGCGTACACCCATAGCCAGTGAGAAAAGCATGGCAGTCGACCGTATTGCCTGTAAAGACATACTCAATGATACTTATCGCATTCGGGACATATTTGTAAACGTAAGAAGTAAGGTTACGAAATACTTACTGATACGTCTTAATAAGTGGGAGGTTGAAGAAATGACTCCGAATGAAAGACTCGACAACACGCCGCGTTCGGTTGCGGCGAACGTAGATCCAAACTTGAACTCCAGGCTGGCCGGCGTTCGGGCCGCTAGCGTGATCTGCCTGCTGGCAGGTATCTGGTTTTTTGTTTCGCCTTGGGTGTACGGCGCCGCCGCGAACGGCAATTCCTGGAACTCCTGGATTGTCGGCGCAGCTATCTTCCTGATCGGCTGTCTCCGCGTCGCGCGCCCCGCCTACTCGACCGGCTTCAGTTGGGTGAACCTCGTCCTCGGCATCTGGGCATTCTGCTCACCATGGATCTACGGCTATACCGCGAATACAGGCCGCTTCATCAATAGCCTGTGCGTCGGCGTGATTGTTTTCATTTGCGCACTTTCGAGCGGGGTTGTGGCGACCAGAATCCGCCGCATGCCCGGCTCGCGGCCTTAACTGCAGTTCACACTAGAACGCTCCTAAACGCTAACCAGGCTGGTTCTCTAGCTGGCGAAGACCGGATGGCCCTCGCCAGCTTTTTCTTTTTGGTCGAGTGATACACATAAGAGTTCCGAATGTTGCCGATCGTTCAGATCTCGCTTGACCTATTGAGCGTTGAAGCTGCGCTCGAGACCGCCGCAATTGCGATCCGGGCCGGTGTCGACTGGCTGGAGGCCGGCACGCCGCTGATCGTATCCGAAGGCACTCGCGGGATCCGAGAACTACGTGCCCGCTATCCCAAGACGCCGATCGTGGCGGATTTGAAAGCCATGGACGGCGGCTGGGTGGAAGTCCAGGCAGTGGCGAAAGCCGGCGCTTCGCTGGCGGTCGTCATGGGACAGGCGCATGAGGAAACGGTGGAATCCGCGGTGAAAGCCGGCCGCGATTTCGGTGTCAAGATCATGGGCGACAACATGGCCATGTCTGACGCCGTTGCGGGGGCAAAACGCCTCGAAGATCTCGGCTGCGATTACATCGTGCATCACATCGGATACGACATGCGGACGCTGCGCCGGAAGCGCGGCTTGCCTGCACCTACGCCGCTCGATCAGCTCCGAGAAATCGTAGCCGCCGTTTCTGTTCCCGTCCAAGCCGTGGGCGGCTTAACCATTGAACAGGCCATCAGCACGCCATCCTACGGCGCCCCGTTAGTGGTGATCGGTGCGCCATTGGTTGCCGGCGAAGAAGCCCTCCGCGATGCCGAGCTCGAGGCTACACTGCGCGATATTTGCGAGCGGGTTCATGCCTTTGGAGATGTGAGGGTCGGAAAGGAATCGTTGGCATGAGCGCAAGCATGCCCGGATTGGTGAATTACTCGCGCGAGCCCTTTTCGGTTGAATTGCGCGACGTCGCTGTGCCTGAGATCGGCGAAACCGATGTGCTGCTGCGCGTCGGCGCGGTCAGCATCTGCGGCAGCGATCTGCATCAGTGGGCCGGTTCGCAGGCCTGGCCGGTGAACTATCCATGCATCCTGGGGCATGAGTTCGGCGGAACCGTGGCGCGAAGGGGCTCGCGTGTGAAGCGCTTCGCCGAGGGCGACCGTGTTGTTAGCGAGACGGCTGCTGTCATCGACGAATCTTCGCCTCTAAGCCGGTCCGGGCTTTATAATCTCGATCCGGCGCGCCGCGGCTTCGGTTACGGCGTGGATGGCGCAATGACCGAGTACGTCCGTGTGCCCGAACGCTGTCTGCATCGCATTCCGGACCGGCTCGATTTTTCGCGTGCTGCATTAACCGAACCATGCTGTGTTGCATACAACGCGGTGTGCGTGAACGGCCGTGTGCGGCCGGGCGACTCGGTGCTGGTGGTTGGTCCCGGCCCGATTGGTTTGCTCTGCGCCAAGATGGCGAAACTGAGCGGCGCGGGCAATGTCATCGTAGCGGGCCTGCCGCAGGATAAGCTTCGCCTCGAGGTCGCGCGCCGGTTCGCCGCCGATGTCACTCTCGATAGCGGCGTGCTCGAATACATCTCCACGGTTGGCGATGGCTTCGGGGTAGATGTCGCTATCGACGCATCGGGCGCATCTGCCACACTGCAACTGGCATTGGCGGCGGTCAGACCTGCGGGGCAGGTGATCAAAGTGGGCTGGGGTCCGCAGCCGCTGCAGTTCAGTCTCGATGCGCTGGTACAGAAGAACGTCACACTTGCAGGCAGTTTTTCGCACAACTGGCCGGTGTGGGAGCGGGTCATCTCCATGATCGTTTCCGGCCAGATCGATCTTGACCCGGTGATCAGCCGGGTTGCCGGATTGCCGGAATGGCTCGAGTGCTTTGAGCGCATGCACTCCGGCGAGTACGTTAAAGCTGTCCTGACCCCTTAATCAATCCACCGCCTTCACGCTGTCCATCAATCCGAAGAAGCCTTCGGCCAGCGTGGGGTGAATATAAATTGCACCTTTGAGCACCGTGTATGGGCTTGCGGTCAGCATCAGCGTGCTCAGAATCTGGACGAGTTCGCCGCCTTCCGCCGCGAGAATCGCCGCCCCTAGAATCTTGATCGTTTGCTGCATCCACTACGATCTTCATGAATCCCGCGGTCTCGGCCCGCTCAATCGCGCGCGCGACGTTGGTCATCGGCACTTTCCCGACCTTCAATTTGCGCCCGGTCTGGCGCGCCTGTTTTTCGGTCATCCCGATACGGCCTAAAGTGGGATCTGTGTACACGGCATACGGCACAATACGCGTCTTCGTGCTCAGGTTTTTCCCTTCATACACGTTGCCGTAGATGATCTGGTAATCGTTGTACGAGATGTGCGTGAACGCCGGGCCGCCTGTTACGTCTCCGATAGCCCAGACGCCGGGCGCGCTGGTCTCGAGACGCTCATTGACTTCGACGTAGCCTTTTTCGGTCGTTTTGACGCCGGCGGCTCCAAGGTTCAGGTCGCCGGTCTCCGGCTTTCGCCCGGCCGCGACCAGCAGATGTGACCCTTCGACGGTCAATGTTCCGTCACGGGTTGCCGCCGTCAGCCGTATGTCGCCGGCGCGCCCTTCTACTTTATTCGCGCGGGCCTGAAGTTTGAATTGCACGCCCTCGGCTTCAAGACACTTCTGCAGTTCAGCCGTGATATCCGCGTCTTCCTGCGGCAAAATGCGTTCCGCGCTTTGAATGATGGTCACGTCGCTGCCAAAGCGGCGGAACATCTGCCCGAACTCCAGGCCCACATATCCGCCCCCGAGCACGATCAGGTGATCCGGTAACTCCTGCAGCTCGAGCAGGCTGACGTTGGTGAGATACGGCACTTTGTCGAGCCCAGGTATAGGTGGAGTGGCGGGTGAGGAGCCGGTATCGATGAAGATCTTCGCGCCCTGTATTGTCCGGCCATTCACTTGCAACTGTTTCGGTCCAGTGAAGTGCGCTCGTCCGCGAATGGCTTCGGGATGCCCGGGTATATCGACTTTGCTCTCCCAGCCGGAGCGAAAGCGCAACACCACATCGTCTTTGCGCTTCAGCACAGCCGGAAGATCTACGCGCACGTCCGTGCAGTGCACTCCCCAACGCGAGGCATTGCGCGCGTAATGCGCAACCTGAGCGCTCGCGACCATCGTCTTGGTCGGCGTGCAGCCTGTATTGATGCACGTCCCGCCGAGTTTGGCGGATTCGACCAGCGCGACGTGCTCCCCGCGTGTGGAAAGCGCCTGCGCCAGCGGATTCCCGCCCTGTCCCGAACCGATTACAATCGCGTCGTACTGAACTGTTTCAGTTGGCATGCTTATCCTCCCAGGTTCCCCGGCAGCTTATCAGGTGCTTCGTCCGCCTCTTTTGCCGCGCTCTGAAACCGTCGAAACAGTTCCGGTATCCACACAGCGTAACCACACAGGGTAACCACGGAACGCAGCTCGCCTATGGCACAGACTGGAACAATTCCCAAGAGGCAATTCGGCAATACGGGCGTGCAGGTCTCGGCGCTCGGAATGGGAGGGCATCATCTTGGCGACGCCGAAGATGAGAAGACAGCCAAAGAAATCATCGCGCGTGCGCTGGACGGCGGGATCACATTCTTCGATAACTGCTGGGAGTATCACATAGGCAAGTCGGAGGTCTGGCTCGGCGCGGGGCTGAAGGGCCGCCGGGACCAGAGTCTTTCTAATGACCAAAGTCTGTACGCACGGGCGCGATAAGAGCCTCGCGATGAGAATGCTCGAACAATCGTTGAACCGTATGCAAACGGATCATCTGGATCTCTGGCAGATTCACGGGGTGAGCTTCGAAAACGATCCAGAGCTCTTTATCCGGCCGAACGGCGCCGCTGAGGCACTAACGCAGGCCAAAAAAGAAGGCAAAGTTCGTTTCGTAGGATTCACCGGACACAAGGATCCGCAGATTCATCTCGCGATGTTGAAAACGGGGTTCCCGTTCGATGCGGTCCAGATGCCGTTGAACCCTTTCGATGCGAGCTTTCGCAGCTTCGAAACGCAAGTGTTGCCTGAAGTGAACAGACGCGGCATGGCGGCACTCGGCATGAAACCGATGCAAGGCGCCGGACCAGCCATCAAGCAGGGCATCTTCAGGGCGGAGGAGTTGCTTCGTTACGCGATGAGCTTGCCGGTAGCGACCACTATCACGGGAATGGAAAAGCTAGATGTGCTGGAGCAGAATCTGCGGATCGCACAGGGCTTCGAACCGATTTCGCCGGAGGAAATGAAGCGCTCTGCGGGATCGCGGCAAGCAGTACGCGGACGGCCGCTACGAACTATATAAAGTCTCACTCAAGTACGACAATCCGCAGGCGCGGCTGGCCCACAGTTTCCCGCTCGACATGCAGTCGAAGGAGGTGAAAGAAATGGTTCGCGAAACGCAAAACACCGGCAAGCCGTGGCCGCCCGGGAAATAAGCATTTTGCACGACGGCGCAACGAGTAACCATGCAGAATAAGACCCGGCGAAGATTCATTCAGGAAACAGCGTTAGCAGGAGCGGCAACAGCAGTTATGGCACAGACGACGGGCGGCGGCATACCAAAACGTCCTTTGGGGAAGTCGGATCTGCAGGTTTCAATCATTGGTATGGGCGGATATCATCTTGGCTCGGCAGAAAACCAGGATGCCGCGAAGGAGATGGTCCAGCACGCCATCGATTCCGGCATCAATTTTTTCGATAACGCCTGGGATTATCACAACGGCCAGAGCGAATCGTGGCTCGGTTACGCGCTCGGCGGCCGGCGCAAGGAAGTCGTCCTCATGACCAAAGTCTGTACGCACGGACGGGACAAGACGGTTGCCATGCAGATGCTGGAGGAATCGCTGCGCCGGCTCAAGACGGATTATCTGGACGTCTGGCAGATTCACGAAGTGATCTATGAGAATGATCCCGATCTCATCTTTCGTCCGAACGGTGCGGCCGAAGCGCTGCTTCAGGCAAAGAAAGAAGGAAAAGTACGGCTGATCGGCTTCACCGGGCACAAGAAGCCGGAGATTCACCTCCGCATGTTGTCACACGGCTTTCCATTCGACACGGTGCAGATGCCGCTCAACGGCTTCGACGCGACTTTCCGCAGTTTCGAAGAGCACGTTCTGCCTGAGGCCCGCAGGCAGGGACTCGCCGTCTTCGGCATGAAGAGTCTTGGCGGGAGCGGCGAGTTCATGCGAGAGGGCGCTATTACGGTGGACCAGGCGCTGCGCTATGCGATGAGCCTTCCCGTCACGACGACGATCAGCGGTATGGAATCGATGGAAGTGCTGAAGCAGAACCTGGCGATCGCGAAGGGCTTCTCGCCTTTGAACGAGCAGGAAATGGCACTGGTTCGCAATCGCTGCCGCCCGGCGGCCGCCGACGGCCACCTCGAACTCTTCAAGACCACCACGAAATACGATGGTGATGTTGGCCGCCAGCAGCATGGTTATCCTTCCGCGGAAGAGTTGCCCGCCTGAGCCCTGGCACTCTCATTCTGTTGAACCCGAACGCCGCTGAGGTTTCGGAGCGCCGGACCAGTGCCAGAATAGTCAGATCCGATGCTCATCCGTACTGCGCTTGCTCTTCTGACATGTGCGTTCTCTGCCGCCGCAGCTTCGTTCACGCTGGAACAGGTGATGAAGGCGCCCTTTGCTTCCGAGTTGAGCGTCGCGCCGGCCGGGGCGCGGGTGGCATGGGTAGTGAACGCGGAAGGCCGAAGGAATGTGTGGACGGCGGCTGCGCCCGATTGGAAAGGGCGCCAAGTCACTCGGTTCGACCAGGATGACGGCCAGGAGATCCAGGAACTGGCTTGGTTTCCGGACGGGAGCGGGCTGCTGTTCGCACGCGGCGGCGACTTTGAGATGGGCCGCGAGAATCCGAATCCCGCCTTTGCGCTGCACCGGCCTGAACAGGACATTTGGGTTGTCCATATGGACGGCGCAGCGGCGAAGAAGCTGACTGCTGGTCACGCACCGTCTGTACCTTCTTCCGGCGGCCGGATCTGGTTTTTGCGCAAGGGCGAGATTTTCTCGATGAAGCTTGACGGGTCTGACGTGAAGAGCGAACTGCAGGTGCAAGGCTCTGCCACTGACCTAACATGGTCGCCCGACGGCCGCCAGGTTGCGTTTACGAATGAACGCGGCAACCACAGCTTTATTGCCGTGTTTGCACCGGCAAGCGGTTCGTTGCATTTTCTCGATCCGAGCGTGGACAGCGACGCAAGTCCGACGTGGTCTCCGAATGGACGACAGATTGCCTTTCTGCGAATTGCGGCATCTGACTCCGAAACGATTTTTGCGCCGCGCCGCGAAGGCTATCCCTGGTCGATTCGCATCGCCGATGCGGAAAGCGGTCATGCAACGCAAGTCTTCGCTGCCGAGACCGGGCGGGGGAGCGTCTTTCATGAGATCGGAGGCAAGAAGCAGGTTCTGTGGACGGCAGGAAATCATCTTGTTTTTCCATGGGAGCGAACCGGCTGGTCGCATCTTTACGCCGTGCCGATAAGCGGTGGTTCCGCCGTGGAACTGACACCGGATGCGGGCGAAGTGGAACAGGTATCTCTCAGTCCCGACCACAAGACCGTCTATTTTTCATCGAATATGCGGGACATCGACCGCCGCCATCTATGGGCGGTATTGCCGGACGAAGAGGCGAAGGCACACCCGATCACATCCGGCGAAGGCATCGAGTGGCAGCCGGAGGCAGTTCCCGGGACGAATGATGTCGCACTGCTCGCGTCAACTTACAACTCTTCGTCGCATGCAGAGATTTTGAGCACGAACGGCGAACGCAAGAACCTGGCGCCTGAGACAACTCCATCTGATTTTCCGGCCGCCTCGCTGGTGAAACCGGAGCCCGTGATCATTACGGCGGCGGATGGAATGCAGATACACGGCCAGATCTTTCGTCCCGCCACAGAGGGTAAACATCCAGCGCTGGTTTTCTTTCATGGCGGCTCAAGACGTCAGATGCTGCTCGGTTTCCACTACATGTATTACTACTCGAATGCGTATGCCATGAATCAGTACCTGGCAAGCCGCGGTTACGTGGTTCTCTCGGTTAATTACCGAAGCGGTATTGGCTATGGCCTCGAATTTCGCGAAGCGCTCAATTATGGCGCAGCGGGCGCAAGCGAGTACAACGACGTGCAGGGAGCCGGCCTTTACCTTAAATCACGCCCGGACGTGGATGCCAAGCAGATTGGCGTTTGGGGCGGATCATATGGTGGTTATCTCACCGCACTCGCGCTGGCGCGTTCCTCCGATCTGTACGCGGCGGGCGTGGATTTTCACGGAGTGCATGACTGGAATCTGGAGATTCCGAATTTCAATCCTTCCTACACGCCGGGAGCGCACACCGACTTTGCGCGCATCGCGTATGAATCCTCTCCCATCGCGTCCGTTAAGACATGGCGGTCACCTGTGCTGCTAATACACGGCGACGACGACCGGAATGTCCCATTCTCAGAAACCGTGCACCTGGTCGAAGCGCTACGAAAGCAGCAGGTCCCGTTTGAAGAACTGATCTTCCCGAACGAGATACACGATTTCCTGTTGTGGCGCGATTGGGTGAAGGCATATGGAGCTTCCGCCGATTTCTTCGCGCGCAAGCTCCCGCCGGAATCGCATGCGGTACAGAATTAGTGCGATTCCGCGAGTTTCTTTTGAATCCGGCGCCGGATTCAAATATTCAGTTGTCAAAGATCAAAGAAGAAAGCAGAATCAGGCTGCGCGGTCGTGGTTCCAATGTTGAGGAACGAAGCCAGGATCAGAGTTTGCCGCTTCCTGGCGGTCGGGGTTCTGATATTGAGGAACGAAGCCAGCTTCGGGGGCGGTGAGCCAGGTGAATTCCTCGAACGGCTCTTCGGTTTCGAGCGAATCCGGCTCGCTTTCATCTGCAACTGAAATTGAAGGAACGAAGCCACGATCTTTTTGAAGCTGACGCAGGGTGGCGATGGCTTTGTGCATGCCGCGCTCGGCGGAGGCCATTTGGCGAGCGACGAGAGCCAGCAAACCGGAATTGAACCACTTATCGAGATTTTCGGGATCCATGGCGCGCGCTTCATATCCGCGCATGCGGCGCAGACGCCAGAAGTTTTCGGCGATTTCGTTGACCAGGATGGATTCGGTTTCGTTGCCGGGTTGATGCTCGGCGCGCAGGCGGGCACGTAAGCGGTCCAGTTCGGCCGGATCTTCGCCGGGTATGACCAGATTCTTTGCGTAGAGGCCGTGCTTAAAGGAGTTGCGCTTGGAGTTCTCTTTGCCTTCCGGTGTGCGCGGTCCGGTGGAGTGGGCTGCATTGGCACGATTGACATCGGCCCGGCATAGTTTGGGTTGGTGGGTTTCGGACATGAAGATTCGAGCGGTTTGAAAGTAGCATGCGTTAGATGGAAGGTGGGAACTGGGGGTTCGGAAATGGGGGTTAAGTAGAGAAGATTCGGAGCGGAAAAGTATTTTTCGGATGCGTGTCATCGGACGAAGTGGATTACAGAACCCTGGCGCGTTATCGGGAGTAATCGCCCTGAGCAGTCAAAGCTTATCTGCATCAGCTACTTTCGGTTGCGATCGATTAACCTTTGGCCACAGATGGGATGCGTCGGTTAGTAGGTGCTCGAGACCCATTTGGGATTGCAAATAGCGTTTGGATCGGTACTATCATTCGAGCTCGTGCAGCTTGATTGAGTGGCGTGCTGGCAAGCGTCGCCTTCGCCGTCCAAATTCGGCTGCCGAATGAACGGCTGCAACAATAGCTTCCGGATTTGCCGGTTTTTCCAGGTACCAGTAGGCACCTAAGTCCCGTATCTGCACCATCGCGGATCCTGTTGCGACGGACGCGCTCAACACTATTGCAATGGGCGGCCGCCGCATACCTTGCAGGCTAATGAGCAGCCCGAAACCATCCATTCTGGGCATCATTAGGTCGGTAACGAGAACATCAAAGTAAGCAGTCCGCAAGATTTCGATGGCTTCTAGGCCGTCGGATGCCGTTTTCACGACCATTCCGGAATCGTGTACGAGTTTCGCAACCTGGTTTCTCGGAGCGTCCTCATCATCCACAACCAAGACGCGAGCGCCTTGAATGGCGGACTTACCGCTACGCGCCTTACGAGGTGGACCGATCGCGCGAATGATTTCAGTTGCTACCGCTTCTATTCCCTTTTCAGTGCTAACCGCTAGCCTGTCGGCGAGTAGAGGCGACCAGCGCATCACGTCGGCATGGCCGACATTGTGCCATATTGGCAGTATCACCTTCTTGCCCCCTTCTTCACGGGTTGCAAGCGCGTCGAGTTCTATTCTCGGCCAACGTTTCCTAAAGAAATTCGGAGACAGGATGACGGCGCCGTAGCGCGATTCAGACAGAGCTCTGTCAATCTCGGCTCTTAAGCTGTCGCCGACTGTAATTTGGTCTTCATCCAACCAGGCCAAGATTCCCCTAGTAATAAGAAGATCCCGTAGCGGTCGCGCGACAGCTTCTTTGTCTTCCGATGCGTGGTTGATAAAGACGTCCCATTTGCTTGATCGAACCGTACCCCTGCTCACGTCCTTTGGTCTCGTTTCAACTTACCAGCACGTCTACCCAGAGTTCCTGCCTGAAAGTCCTCAAACTGAGTTCCGCAAGCCTCGCCAGAACACGCCGCTGCCCGCGGGCCGCCGCCAATGAGTTGCCTGATCGCCCAAGTTGTCGGAAACACGTTTTCCGCAACGGGCATTGTGGGCATGGATCCAGATTGATGGGGACCGCAGCATTGAATGCACGGCATGGGTATTCACTGCGATGGGCGACTGGAAGTGTGGGCGGCTTGAGAACGACAAGTCCGGTTGGGATCAGGGGCTACGCTTTGGGTTCAAGGCCGATGTTGTCGTTACGGCATTCCTCAATCGCTGTTTGCAGCCGAGATACCGTTCGGTTCTCTGCACACTGATGTGCCCGAGCAGGAACTGAATTTGTTCGAGTTCGCCGCCGGCCAAGTGGCACAAAAGGGCGCAAGTGCGCCGGAGATCGTGTGGCGCAAGCAGGAGAGGGTCTGGCACGAAACATTCGTACCGGGAAGTCCGCATTGCAGCTGGGATGCGCACTATGGGGGTGTAGGGCAGATGAACCTGTGGACTAGGCTCGATCATGTATATGCCTCCCGATCTGCTGGATCCGTTGACAGACGCCCTCGTGTTTGTCGGGCGCAAAGCCGATTGTTTGCTGACCCGAAAGAGCAGCAGTAAGAGCAACAGAAAACGGCAATCCACAGCCGCGGCTTGGCGTCCTGTACTGTGGAGTTGCGGAACCCTGGGGCGTTGTCGCTCGCGATTCGGCCAGCATTCTCGGAAGTAGCACTCGTGCCGATGAGGGGCTGCCCGGTCGATCGTTGCCGAAACCGCATCTGCCGATTCTGCTCCCTTTTGGCCGATCTCTTCAAAGTTTTGGGCGACTCGTGATCTCCCGAACTCAAGAAAGCAGGCGATCAACACGCCCGAATCCGCCGATGCCGAAGACCACGCGGCTCGCCGCTTCCTCCTCGCACTCTTCCCTGGATTTTGCATCCCGTAACCGCAACATTCTCCTCACAGCCTGTTCAGATTTCATCCAGTCTTCCAAAATAAGAGGGTCGTGAAAGATGATTTCTCTGAAGGTATTACTGATGCTTCGACGGCGGAACTCTGCCAATTTATGCCGTGGCACTTCATCGCGAATGCGCCAGTAGCTTTCGGGTCGCGAAACGTTGAGATTGATCTCAAGCAGGAGTCTGGGAGAGAGAACCGCCATGATGGAATCTCGATCGAGCATAACCGGCGAGTCACAGAGCGGGAATGTATGCTCCGCCGTGCGCCAGAGGGTCCATTCCGAGAACGCTGGTGCGAGAACAGCGCGCGCCAGCGCAGATGAGTCACACCAAGTGTCCCGCAAAAGCTTCAGATACTCCCACTTGGCCATTCCGTTTGCTTCGGCACGTCTTATTGCTGTCGTCATCAACTCAATGCTCCGCATTGCATGAAGCAAGAGGAAACAGGCGACAAACCTCTTGTGCGGAACAGACTCAAAGTTGCCAATTCGTGCTGCACGCATCAGGGCTTCATACGCGTGCTGTTGTTCCATCCCCTCCAGCAGGTCTTCAAAATCGATGTGGACAGTCTCGGGGTTCGTCGCAACGTAATCTCGCAACTCGGCAGCCTTGTCCGGAAACCACTTTTCACAGTAGTTGATCGCAGATTCTGGAGTGATCTCTGCAACTCCTAAGCCCTTCTGAAAATGTACGCGTTCGACCGTCGTAGGATAGATCCGACCCGAATGGAGGTTGAGACATTGCACAACCTGTTTACGCGGCTCGCAGCGGCCTAAGTTCGAATAGAAAGAGGCGTAGTAGTTTTCATCCCAGAGGGCCGTCCAAAAGCACGGGTTGTAATGATTCTTTTTGGTGAACACGCAGAAGCTTATTCATCGCTCTCCACGTGAATGCGTATGCGAGCACAATTTAAGCATAGTCATCGAAACGGGTCGGCACCCAATAAGGTCTCGCTGGTCTATCCAGCTTCCGCACGGTTCGCGCGGATTAGTCCCGAGAGGTCCCGTTCCCAACCGTGATCTTTGTGAGCAATGAAGTTGACGTAAACGGCCGACTCGTCTGTCTGGCTCAGAAAACAGGCCATGGCCCGCGACAGTGGACATAAAGCGCTTCGGGAAGTACCGGTGGTTGCGCCTCAGTGTACAAGATCCTCGAAATGGTCCCACCAAGCAATCGTTCACTCGATGCGCAGGGCTTCGATTGGGGTCGATTTTTGCCGCGCGGATCGCCGGCATGTAGCTCGCGATGAGGGCCACCGCGATCAGCAGACAAGCGACGGAGATAAAGGTTAAGGGGTCGAACGCACTGACGCCATAAATGAGGCTCGACATGTAGCGGGTGAGCGCGAGCGCAGAGCAGACACCGAGGCCGATACCGGCAAGAGAAAGGGTCAGGCCGCCCTGCATGATGTAGCGCGCCACATCTTTTGGTTCGGCGCCGATCGCGACTCGAACACCGATTTCGCGCGTGCGCAGCGTCACGGTGTAGGCGAGCACGCTATAAGACCCATGGCGGCGAGCAGGCCGTGCTTAAAGGAGTTGCGCTTGGAGTTCTCTTTGCCTTCCGGTGTGCGTGGTCCGGTGGAGTGGCCGCATTGGCACGATTGACATCGGCGCGGCATAGTTTGGGTTGGTGGGTTTCGGACATGGACGATTCCAGCGGTTTGAAAGTAGCATGCGCTAGAGCTGAAGACCGGAGCCGGATCTCGAAAATAGAGGTTAAGTCGAAGATTCGGATCGGAAAAGTATCTTTTGGATGCGCGTGACCGCTACTAAATTTTGCAGCTAGAACACAAACCTACCCCCGATGGTGACGACGCGCGAGGCAAGAGCACTCGTCGCCTGGCCGAAGTTCGACGCGGAAATGTTGTTCGATACGCTCGGTCGGACTGAAGTTCAGAAGGTTGAAGATGTTGTACGCATCAACCCGGAACTCAATCCTGGCATTCTCGCCGAGTATCGGCAGCTTGGGCAGGCCAAAACTTTTCGATCAGCGTCAAATCGACGTCCCTGATAGTAGGGACCGTTGAGTGAGTTGCGAGCGACACCGGGAGCTTGAGGCAGCGCGGCTCCCATAGCGCGGTGTGCTGTAAGCCGTGTAAGCCGGAACTGAGAAGTATGCCGCGCCACCTTTGGGATAGTTCGAGCCGGTTTTGAACTGATCGTTGCTTGTGCTGGATCCCGCGCCGCCGAGATACGCAGCAGGAAACAGCGTGGTATAGCCACAAGTTCCGCAATAGAGGCTTCCGCCAACCACGTTCACAACAGGGCTCCACGGGAATCCCGAGTGAATATTGAAAATGCCGCTCAGCGACCAGCCGCCGACAATTTTTTCCAGCCAATTGTTGACTGCCGTGGAAGAAGACCGGCTGCCATGTGCCAAACAGCTTGAACGCCTTACTGACGTTGTAGTCGCAGCGCCCGTAATTTAGGCTGAGATTGTACGGGTAAGGCTGCTCAAAGTAGGGGCCGGAACTGGTGTCCATGCATTTGGACCAAGTGAATTGAGTCTCAGCCGTGAAGTGCTGCGAGAACTGATGTTTCAGGTCGGCGATCATGGCGTTGTAGTTGACCATAGCCCGACATGCTCCAGTAGTCTCCGCCACCGATCTGCGGGTTCAGAGGATAGCCGAAAGCTGCCGGGGCGGCATTCGGGTTTTCATGGAAATAGAGGTTACGCGACAAGCTGCCCTGATAACTCAGCATCGCTATCCAGTTATGGCCCAGATCGTATTGCACATCGACCGAGTAGTGGTGGACGCGCATGGTGGGAAAGGTTTGCGGGAAAGATGGTGACATTGACTGGGCCGGTGGTGGGAAGTCCATTCGGGCCAAATGTTGAAATCGCGTTCGGGTTCGCTGGGTAACTGGTAAGTGAGTGGACGTTTGACGCAATGGCGTAGACGATGCCAGGATTGGGCGCGGTGGGCGTGGATAAGTTGAACGTTGGGGACACCACCAGCCCAGGGTTTTCACTGACATTCGCCGAAATCGCGATTTCTTCCTGGTTGTAGTTCAAGCCATAACCGCCGCGGAGCACGAGTTTGTCCTTGAATGAAGCGGGACTCCAGGCAAAACCGATCTGCGGGTCCGAAGTTATTCTGCTGCGGCGTCCAGGTATTGCGCCGGACGAACCGTAAGCCGGTCAAGAAGTTCGACCCGGCACCCGGGAAGGCCATGAACAGATTATTCTGTGTGTCGGATAGCGAGCCGAAGTAGGAATAACGCAGCCCCAGATTGAGAGTCAGGTTCTCTTCGAACTTTGAAGTCGTCCTGGACGAATAGGCCCCAGATATTTTCCCGGTCGTCCTGTTTGTTGATGGTCGGAACGCCGGTATGGGATTGAAGTTTCCGTTTTCCCGCTGCGGCGCATCGTTGAGGAAGTCCCAGAGGTTGAAGAAGTTGTAGCTGGGTACGCCGCAACCTGTACACTCGTTCAGGTAGAAGAGGCGCGTGACATCGCCGCCGAATTTGATGGAGTGGCGTCCGGCAATCTTGGTAGCGACATCCTTGATGGTGCCGGTCCACTGGTTCAGGATGCTGCCGATCGCTGCCCCAAACGGCTGTATCGAATTGTTGCCGTTAAGGCCCAAGCTGCCGATCTGGTCGATGCTGTCCAAGGGAAGCCCAACCGGCTGCTGCGGGTTGGACGCGACCTCATTCCAGTTCCATCCCGCGACATTGGCGCGGAATTCGTTGAGGAAGTTCGGCGAGAACGTGTGATTCCAGATTACCGAGTAGGCTTCGTTGATTTGGTCGTGATGAAACAAGTTATAGCCGCGAGCCGCGCCGTTCAGAAAAGTGGACGTCTTGGGGAACCCAATAGATGGCGAAGGCGATATGATCGCGGTCCGTCAGATTCCAATCCAGGCGGCCGTTGTACTGGTATTTCGATGTGGTGGTCGTGCTGACTGTTGTGTAGTTCGCGATGTCAGCCACGTTGCTCAGACCGCTGCCCACGCCGGGGCTCGTCGGACTCGACCATGTGGGGTCTTGCGTACCCAAAGGTGTTGTCAAAGGCGAACCGAGGTTCAGACCCTGGCCCGGAATCGTTCTGCAGTTTACGCCTTCGATCAGGCCGACATTTGCGCAGGTTGCAGGATTGATGCCTTGGTTGACGACACCGTTGCCGGGAAAGGACAGATACTTCGCGGCGATGCTCCCGGGGCGGGCTAAGGCGTCGAATGCCGGGGTGTCGTACCAGCCGTTAGCAAGTCACGGCGGAGTTGGGCTGGTTTATCGTCTCAAGGTTGAAGAAGAAGAAGATCTTATTTTTCCAGATCGGGCCGCCGATGCCGCCGCCAAGTTGATTGAACCGGTTGTTGTCTTTCAACACCGGCATTTCCTGCGCCATTGAAGCGCTGGTAAGCGTTCAGGCCCGGGCGGTGAGCCGTGAAGAAGAAGCTGCCGTGGAATTCGTTGGTGCCGCTCTTGGAAGTGACCTGAATCTGCGCGCCGCTGAAACGAGCATTTTCGGCATCATAGCTGTTGGAGACGACCTTTACGCTTTCAACCGAGTCCTCCGACGGCGTGACGATCGTGGTGCCGCCCCAGACGGCGCTGGCCGTGCTGATCCCGTCGATGGAAATGCCGTTGTTTTCATACTGCTGGCCGACGGCCAGAGCTTGCGGGCCATTTTCCGTTTGAAAGATACCTGCGTTTCCGCCGGTTGCGCCAGGTCCCTGGGTTCCGGGGAGATTTGCGCCGCCACCGCCACTGCCCTGCGCGCCGTCGCCGGTCATTCCGGGCGCTAACTGAACGAGTTGCATAACGTCCCGCCCGAACGAGGGCATGTGCTGGATTTGATTGCTGCTGATGGTTCCGCTCAAGCGTAGCGGTTTCGGTATCCAGCGTCTGTGTTGTTCCTGAGACGGTTACAGTCTGCTGAACCTGGCCGACCTCAAGTTGCAGGTCCAGCGTATTCGGCTGTTCAGGAATCATTGCACCTGCTCCAGCACCTTCGTCTTGAATCCTGGCGCCTCCACAGTGATCCGGTAGGGTGCAGGGGGCAGCGCGTTGAATTGGTAAATGCCGTTGTCGTCGGAGGTCGACACGATTTTCTGGCCGGTGTCTTTGTTCTCCAGAGTCACCGTCGCGCCGGCAACCACTCGCCCTGAGGGATCAGTCACGGTTCCGCGGATGGAACCGCGAAACTGGGCAAGCGCGGGCAGAGGCGATGAAAGCTCAGAACCACGACAGTTAACGCATTCGGAAAGGTATGCATAGAGTTCCCCCGGATATCGTGTCCGATTACATAATCGGCGGAAGTGTCACACGAATGCTCTGGTTCAGCTGAGCGGTGGCGAAAATGTGCCGCAATGCACACCCTCAGTCCTAGAATTAGTGAACTATGACAATACGATGCGGGTGTCTGCTGTTGGCAATCGTGCTCGTTTGGAGTGCCGAGCGCAAGAAGACGTGCAGATTGACGCCATGCCCAAACCACCCCATTCCCCCACTTCTGGGAACAAATGTTTGGATCCGGGCGCGCCATCCTGGCCCTTCGAGAAGAGCTATCGGAACGATCTGCGGGCGGTCAAGCAAGTCACCGATTTCCGCTACGTGCGCTTTCACGCGATTCTCCACGATGAAGTAGGCGTATACAACGAAGACGAGCATGGCAATCCGGTCTACAACTTTGCATACGTGGACGAGATCTACGACGGCCTGTTGAAGAACGGCGTGCGGCCGGCCGTCGAAATCAGTTTCATGCCAAAGAAGCTGGCTTTTAATCCTGACGCGCTGCATCCGTTCTGGTACAAGCAAAATGTCTCGCCACCCAAAAGCTGGGAGAAATGGGATGGACTGATAACCGAGCTTGCGCGGCACCTCGTCCAGCGCTACGGCGAAGACGAAGTAGCGCAATGGTATTTCGAAGTCTGGAACGAGCCAAACATTGACTTCTGGAATGGCATTCCGCGAGAGAAGAGTTATTTCGAGCTGTATGATCATACGGCCCGTGATCTGAAACAAGTCAGTCCGCGATTGCGTGTTGGCGGTCCGGCAACTGCGGCGGCTGCCTGGGTCGACGATTTTTTAAAGCATGCGTCGGAGAACCATGTACCCGTGGATTTTGTGTCGAGTCATGGCTACGCTGACGACACGGTCGAGGATCTGTTTGGCACGAACGAAGAGATCCCAATGGATGATCGCGTATGCCGCGCGATAGGCAAGGTCAGAAAGCAGATTCAAAGCTCGGCTTTCCCAAACCTGCCGCTTGCTTTGGACTGAGTGGAACGTGCCTGGAATGAAGGCGGCGCGAGATACGTCTTATGTCGGTCCGGCCCTGGCGAACACAATTCGTGAGTGCGATGGGATGGTGGACATGATGTCGTTCTGGACCTTTTCCGACGTGTTTGAAGAAGGCGGGCCGATCCCGGAACCGTTCGAGGGGCATTTTGGATTGAGAGCCGAAGGCGGAATCAACAAGCCCAGCTATTACGATTTTGCCCTGCTGCACAGGCTCGGCGATCAGCGCCTTCCGAACTCGCAGTTCAAACGTGATTGTGACGAAGCGCAAAGATGGAACGCTGGTGATTGCGGTCTGGAATTTGGTCGATCCCGATAAAACGGGAAGCACAAAGACGGATTCGTTTGACGATCAATGGGCGTTCGGAACAACGCCGCGGTGAAAGTGAGCCGAGTGGACGATGAGCATTCGAATACGCTGGCGGCGTATAAAGCTTTGGGAGTCCGCGCTATCCCACAGAGGAGCAGGTGGAACGAATGAATGCCGCAGACAGCGCTCGGCCGGCCGTCAGAGGAGCACCTGAATGGGAATCATTTGGAGCTGAGTCTCGAGCCCAATGCACTTGTTCTTCTGGAAATAGGCGGTAATCCTTAGTTGTGGGGAGTTGAGCGATTGGGGCGGGCGTCCGCCATTGTTCACTCGATGCGCAGGGCTTCGATGGGGTCGATTTTTGCCGCACGGATCGCCGGCATGTAGCTCGGGATGAGGGCGACCCAGCAGCAGGTCCCGTTTGAAGAACTGATCTTCCCGAACGAGATACACGATTTCCTGTTGTGGCGCGATTGGGTGAAGGCATATGGAGCTTCCGCCGATTTCTTCGCGCGCAAGCTCCCGCCGGAGTCTCATGCGGTACAGAATTAGTGCGATCCCGGGAGTTTCTTTTGAATCCGGCGCCGGATTCAAATATTCAGTTGTCAAAGATCAAGACGGACAGATCAGGCCGCGCGGTCGTGCTGCTGATTTTGCGGAACGAAGCCAGACTCTGCTGCTTGCTCGCGATCGCAGCTCTGAAATGGAGAAACGAAGCCAGCGTCGGGAGCTGTCAGCCAGGTGAATTCCTCGAACCGCTCTTCGGACGTGTAGTCCGGCGCTTCATAGTCCTCGATTGAATCTGCTTCGTCGTCGATGGAATCTGCTTCGCCCACGGCATTAGCTGAAATGGAAGGAACGAAGCCACGGTCTTTTTGGAGCCGGCGCAGAGTAGCGATGGCTTTGTACATGCCGCGCTCGGCGGAAGCCATGTTGCGGGCGACAGAGAGCCAGCAAACCGGAATTGAACCACTTATCGAGATTTTCGGGATCCATGGCGCGCGCTTCATATTCGCGCATGCGGCGTAGACGCCAGAAGTTTTCGGCGATTTCGTTGACAAGGATGGATTCGGTTTCGTTGCCGGGTTGATGCTCGGCGCGCAGGCGGGCACGTAAGCGGTCCAGTTCGGCCGGATCTTCGCCGGGAATGACCAGATTCTTTGCGTAGAGGCCGTGCTTAAAGGAGTTGCGCTTGGAGTTCTCTTTGCCTTCCGGTGTGCGTGGTCCGGTGGAGTGGGCCGCATTGGCACGATTGACATCGGCCCGGCATAGTTTGGGTTGGTGGGTTTCGGACATAGGCGATTCCAGCGGCTTGAAAGTAGCATGCGTTAGAGTGGAAGGCGGGAGATGGAGGTTCGGAAATAGGGGTTAAGTAGAAGATTCGGAGCGGAAAAGTATTTTTCGCGTGCGTGTCACGGGCTGAACGGTCGTTGGATTCCGGTCGAGACATTTGCTGCACGGCCGAGTTGCGGTAGCAACGAGAACGCCTGAAAGCCGAGGCGTTCTGCAACGCCAGCATTTTCAGATCGAAGAATGAGCCTGAAGGGGGAGCGTAGCTCCGCGCTTCAGGCCTCCATTTTGTAGGTCACCCACCATTTCTTCCGGGGGAGGCGAGTCCATTTACGGTTTCGATGAGGTGCTTCAGGGAGGGCGGAGCCGGTCCAATTTCCATACGACCAGCATGTCGCCTTCGCGCGCATGTTCGATGGCGTCGGCCAGATCTCTGCGAGAATCGACGACGCCGCTGACGACATCGCGAAAGATCTTTTCGCACCCGGCCTTTTGAAGAGCATCCTCCTGCCGGTCCAGATTCTGATCGGCAGTAGAAACTCGTGCATAGCCGATCCGCTTACGCAACCTCCTGGTGTCAGAACTCAACCCGGAATAGCGGTTTTGAGAGCTTGATTTGAGACAGATAGTGCAGCAGCTTTTATGCGGATTTGCTGCCCGGCGGCCTGGGTTCCCAGTAGTCTTGAAAACGGAGGTTTTGAGACTGGGGCCAAAAGCGTCGTGAGTCGTTTCCGGAAGCCGACGATCTGGAAGAACTGCTCCGGGCAGTTCCGATATGGTCTACCGACCGGAACCGCCCACTTCTCACAAAGCCCATTACACGTCCAAGTGGATTACAGAACCCTGGCGCGTCAGCACTAAGCCGCTGGCGCGGCGGACGCTGCGCGTGAAGTCACTTCGATACTAGTCTGCGAACGAGCTTGCGCGCTGTTGCAACATGTCCTACCATCTAATCGCGGCGTGCCCCAGCGGCTTCATTTCTTGAGACGCAATGGCTAGATCTGAGTGCGTC
Organism: uncultured Acidobacteriaceae bacterium; assembly: GCA_963846185.1. Lineage (GTDB taxonomy): Bacteria > Acidobacteriota > Terriglobia > Bryobacterales > Bryobacteraceae > Bog-105. Next base: position 71,420 of record CAWJVA010000007.1, read on the forward strand.
ATTATCAAGAAAAACGCTATTGAAATTCCAATAAGCACGTAAGTGACCGCGTCCGCCGCAAACGCCAGCGCCTCACTGCAAACGGCTCAATCTAAACTGATCCGGCGATCAAGCTTATACCGCCGCCGCACCTTCTCGCGCCGAATCACTCCAGATTGAGTTCTAGCGTTTATGGGGAGTTATTCCGAGACGGTGCGCTTTTGCTCGCCAGCCCATCGAACGCGTGCAACAGCTTCGCTCTTTCCGCCACTGGCGCGTTCGGAATCAAGTGCTCTTTTATGAACTCCCTTTGGCGGGACGAGCCTTCGCGGATGAGCCCCATCAGTTGATCGACATGTCTACTTATAATCGCCGAGTCGCGCTCGAGCCAAAGCTCGTCCACATTAACGAAGTCGTCTTGAGGAGTACATGGAAGAAAGGTCCGGAATTCCTCGTTCCACTCAAGGAAACAGGTTGCATCTGAAGAGATCAGTGCATCTTCTGCATCCCCGTCGTCCGACTGTATTATGTAGTCAATTCGAAAGTGCAGTCCGAGCTTTTCCCCTCGTGCTAGCCTTTCCGGCATTCGGATGATTTGGCTGGTGAGGTCTCGTCGAAGTGGCATGAGATAACCGACAACGTAGAACTTGTAGGGGTAGGAGAACAGCGTATTTAACTTGTCTTCGCTGATTCGGTACCAAGTCGTGAACCGCTGGAAAACCCCGGTGCCGTATCCGTGAACGTGTGTCAGCACGAGGGCTCCGGGCTGACCGCGGACATATGATGCTTCCGGCGTCCACCCTTTTTTGATGGTTAATTGTTGTCCTCGCAATTTGCCTCCAGCCAGTTTCGGCCGCATTGAAAAGCAAGATGTTCCAGTCCCAAGCGCTGTTGCTAGATATTGCCACAATTGCATATCGTTGGCCGAGTAGGCCGTAGCCCTCGTCAAGCAACTCGGCTTGGTCGTAGGGGCCGACGGTGATGTCCGGAGGAAGCGAATGGGCAACAATGTCGAGCAATATTTCGGCTACGTCCATCGTATATGGCGGACGGGTGATTTCCGCGGCTATTACCTCCAGGGAAGGCGCGGATTCTCGATTCAAACGACGCGGGCGGCCGACATGTTGTGATGCATACGATTCTGCCACCGCCTTCCAGCGTCGAAGTAGGTCCGCTGGGTATCGTTGGATATCGCTGTCGACCAGTTTTGAGCACGTTTGGCAAAGCCAAATCCCGTTGTTAGGTGACGCGCGTTCCTCAGTCACCAGACTTGGGTCGAACCGTGGGCCGCCCTGTGCTGCAGCGGTGATGTGCGCGGCCACCCCAACGTTTAGCGCTTTGGTCGGGTCCACCTGAGGGCCGGTGGTGGGTGCGTTGCATATCGGGTTCGAACAGTGGAAATTTACACGGCGGCCGATAATCAACTTGATTGGTTCGGGGAAATCATCCCTTCGGCGCCCTGATTTCTTGTCTCCAAACGGCATTTTTCTCGAGATTTTCCCCAGCCGGATTACGTGCTAGGATCGATCTACATTCGAGCCGAATCTGGATCTCGACCGTTTGCGGGGCCTGGGTTTAAATGTTTACCAAGTTCACGGCGCATACCCAGCACCCCCGCGATTTCCTCCGCTCTGACACGCTTACTCGGGCAGTCCTGCTAAGTCAGCGCGGGCGCCGCCCTGGCCGCGCGGGTAAGGGGGCGGGCGATATGTTAGCCTGTTTTCCCCCGAGAGAACAGCATTGTGATAGTCATCCGTATCAAGGTATTCGCAGATACTGAGTATCCAATCGACGATCCCTTCAACATCGTTCGAAGTACCCGGAACGTTGCTGGCAAAGGTAAAACACGGCTCGCCGTCGTGCCAGGCTATGCCAACTAGGTAGTTCATACCGGTTCGGATGTCGACGTTATAGACCGAGAGCCCAGATGTGGGACCGAGTTCGTCCTGTCCAGGTTCTCCGTCGTTCGCGACGCCTTCGACTCCCCGTCTTTGTAGCTCAAACGCTACCGCGTTTATTACTTCTTGATCCATTAGTTCAAATCTTTTTCTATTCTTCGATCTTGAGGTCTGCTCGGTGGGTCGTTGGCTTTCCATCCGTCCTGACCTGTCGCTAATCGATCCCATCATAGCTTCCATCTTCACGCCCGAATTGGCGAGAGAGAACGCAACGGGAAAAGCAGCATGGTTTGGCTCGCTGGCTCGGTTTTCACTCCGTCCAATCCTTCCGAGTGTGTCGTCAATCCGGAAACTGTAGGCCAGATACGGAACGAAAAGTCCGGTTCCCAACCGTGATCTTTGTGAGCAATCAAGTTGACGTAAAACGTCCGACTCGTCTCTCTGGCTCAGAAAACAGTCCATGGCCCGCGACAGTGGACATAAAACGCGTCGGGGAAAGTACCCGCTTCCAAGTGCTCCTGGACAACGCGCTCTGGAACTGATCCCGCCACGGTGGTTGCGGCTTAGCGTACAAGATTCCCGAAATGGTCCCACCAAGCCATTGTTCACTCGATGCGCAGGGCTTCGATCGGGTCGATTTTTGCCGCGCGGATCGCCGGCATGTAGCTCGCGATGAGGGCCACCGCGATCAGCAGACAAGCGACGGAGATAAACGTTAAGGGGTCGAACGCACTCACGCCATAAATCAGGCTCGACATGTAACGGGTGAGCGCGAGCGCAGCGCAGACACCGAGGCCGATACCGGCAAGAGAAAGGGTCAGGCCGCCCTGCATGATGTAGCGCGCCACATCTTTTGGTTCGGCGCCGATGGCGACTCGAACACCGATTTCGCGCGTGCGCAGCGTCACCGTGTAGGCGAGCACGCTATAAAGACCCATGGCGGCGAGCGCGAGCGCAATACCTGCAAAAACAAGCAGCACGATCAAGTTGAAACGGCGCGGCGCAGACCATTCGCGGAGCGCCGCTTCCTCTGTCATTACTTCTTTCACCGGCTGATCTTTGTCGATATTCCAGACCTGCTGCTTGACGGCATTCGCCAGTTTGAGCGGATCGCCTGTAGTGCGCGCCACCAGCAGGAAATTGTCGAGATGCTGGCCGGGCAAGTACAGTTCCGCGCCCAGTTCGTTGTCGGGTCCCATCTGGTGCTCGTTGGCCACGACACCGACGATGCGATAAGTAGTATTCGACCCATGCTCATTGGCGAAGACCACCTGCTTGCCGAGCGGGTCTTCCTTGGGGAAGAATTCGTTTACAAAGGCCTGGTTGACAACCGCTACACTGGGGTCGGCTGATACTGCTTCATGACGGGTAAAGGTCCGGCCCTCCACCAGGCGCATTTTAAGAGTTTCGAAATAACCGTCGCTGACGCGAGCCCAGTCTGTGACGGGCAGCTTGTTGCGATCGCGCGGCCGGCCCGGAATTTCGAAACTTGATTGAGAAACAGACTTCATGGGAAGCGCAGTCGTGATGGCGGCGGAGCGGATACCGCTTACGTCGCGTACGGATTCGAGCAGGCGATTATCGAATGCGGCCACTTTTGGAAGCGTGTTGTAGGTACTGTCCGGCAGGGTGATGCGCATGACGAGAAGATGATCGAGGCGGAAGCCCAGATCGGTATTCATGAACGCCGCGAGGCTGCGAATCATCAACCCAGCGCCTATGACCAGCACAAGCGAGAGAGCGACTTCGGCGATAACCAACGTGGCGCGCAGCCTGTTTGAGGAGCCTGCCACGCCGCGCGTGCTGCGGTTCAAAATCTCATTGATGTTCTCTCTGAATGAACGGCAGGCAGGGATCAGGCCGAACAGAACTCCTGTGACGACAGCAAGCAGGGCGGTGAACAAGAGGACGTTGCGGTCGATGCGCAATTCGTGCAAGGCGAAGGCATCGGGCGGCGCCATGGCCAGCAGCAAGCGCACGCCTGCAAACGAAAGAAGAAGGCCGAGAGATGCTGCGCCGCAGCTGAGTAAGACACTTTCGGTCAGCGTCTGACGGAAGAGACGCCAGCGGCTGGCGCCGATTGCGGTACGGACGGCCATTTCTTTGTCGCGGCCGACGGCGCGCCCGAGCAGCAGATTCCCGGCATTCGCGCACGCGATGAGCAGCACAAAAGCTACGGCGATCTGCAGCATCAGCGCGGCGCGGCGAAGAGAAGGATCGGTGTTGGCCTCGCTCAGGGTTTCGACATTGATGCCGAAGCCACCCTCTTCGAGCTCAGTATGGGCAAGGCGTGCCTCAATTGCGCGCATTTCAGCACGGGCCTTATCGAGCGAGACACCGTCTTTCAAACGACCGAAGACGAACAGGCTCGAGGCTTGATCGGCGTGTGATTCGGGATGAATGTCGAGCGGAAGCCAAAGCTGCGGTTTCTTTTGTTCCTCGCCGCCCCAGATGGCGGGAAGTGCGACGCCTGGCGGGAGAACGCCGATGATGGTGTAGGGCTTCCCGGAAGCGAAGACGGTGGCGCCCAGAATATGCGGGTTGCTATTGAAGCGGCTCCGGTAAAGCTCGTCACTGAGCACAGCCACGGTATCGTTGCCGTGGCGCATGTCGGAGCCGGTAAAGCCACGGCCGATGCGCGGTTGAATGCCGAGCAGGGGGAAAAGGTCAGCCGTCGCCAGCCCGGCCTCGACCTCTTCGGGCTTATGACGACCGTCATTCGGATCAGTAAGGGTGAGCATCTCGTCGCGCCAGGCGGCAAGGTGCGAGAAAGAGTGCTGCTGTTCCTTCCAGGCTCGATAGTTCTGCGGGCGCACCGGCATGTGATTCGCGAACATGAGCGAGAGCGATGAATTCTTCTCCCACAGCATGAGTACTCGGTCGGGATGGCGCCATCTGCTGAGAGAGAGCGGATTCAGTATCACCGCGTTTACAACACTAAAGATCACCGTATTCGCGCCGATGCCCAGAGCGAGCGCGAAGACCACGGCCGCTACAAAGCCGGGCTGCCGCTGAAAGCCGCGCAGGGAATAGCGAAGATCCTGGAAAAGAGTCTCCACTCCCTTATGGTATCGGCCCGGCCGCGGTAAGCATTCTTCCGGCGCTCTGGGTAAGACCCGATTGATAGCCTGCCGCCGTGGCGCAGCCGTGAACGCAGGTGTTAATCCGCTTTGACTAAAGGCAGATCGACCAGGTGCTCGGCAATGAACCAGGCCTGAGCCTCATTGGTCCGGATTACGTCGCTGACCAGTAAGTCATTTGTGCCGTCATCGCCAGCCTTAGTAGCTGCTGAGGCATATTCGCGTGCTTCCTTGAGAATCAGTTCATGCGTCTCGAGCAGCCGCGAAATCATGTCGGGAACCTGCTCACGGTGAATCGGCGGGCGGGCTACGCGTGTGTGCTCCGCCACGTCATGCGCGATTGCGAGTGTGACGCCTCCGAGAGCCTGGATGCGCTCGGCGATCTCGTCCGTCAGTTCCACCTGCTCGCTAAAGTGTTTGTCGAACAAAAGGTGAAGCTGGTAGAAAGTAGGGCCGGATACCTGCCAATGGCATTTCTTGTAGAAGTCCCGCAACATGATGGTATCTGCGAGAACCTGGTTGAGATTTTGAACGCTCTCGAGCCGAACCTGATCGTCGAGGCCGATCGGGATGCGTACGACGGTTCCAAACTCCTGCACTAATCGTCCGGTTTGACCGGTGAGGGGCTGTGCGCTACCGCCGTCGGCGTGGGTTCCTTTGTGATGAGTCTTGGTTGGCATACTCTCGGTAGATGCTGCCGGGTAGAAAGCGGAAGCGCACTAATTCGTATATCGCGTGATTTGGTTTACTTAAACTCCAGAATTTCTTTCTCTTTTGCCTTTGCCGCCTGGTCGATCTTTGCAATCTGGCCGTCGGTCAGTTTCTGGATGGATTCGAGCGCCTGGCGCTCCTCGTCTTCGCTGATCAGTTTGTCTTTCAGCATTTTTTTGAGATGTTCATTAGCGTCGCGGCGGGCGTTGCGAAGCGTTACCCGGCGTTCCTCCGCAAGATGGCTCAGCTTCTTGGCAAGATCACGGCGGCGTTCCTCGGTCAGAGGGGGAATGGGAACCCGAATCATTTTGCCGTCATTTGAAGGATTCAGCCCGAGATCTGCATTCCGAATCGCTTTTTCAATGGCGCCGATGGTAGATGCGTCCCAGGGCTGAACGGTAATCATGGCCGGCTCGGGAACGTGCAACTGAGCAACCTGATTCAGCGGCACAGGCGATCCATAGTAGTCGACTCGAACGCTATCGAGAAGACTGATAGAGGCGCGTCCGGTGCGGATATGCGCCATTTCATTCTGCAAATCGAGCAGCACCTTCTCCATGCGCGTGCGGGCGTTTGCTTCCACTTCCTTCACGTTCTTAAACGAGCTGATGCTGCCGGGTGCGGACTCTTTTTCTTGTTTCATATGTTTGCCGGGCGCGATTAGCAGATCATGGTGCCGATCGGCTCGCCCATCGCCATTCGCATTATATTTCCGGGGGCGTTTAAATCGAAGACCATGATCGGCATGCGGTTGTCGCGGCACATTGCGACGGCTGAAGCATCCATCACGGCCAAGGCCTTGGAGAGAACCTCGGTATAGCCGACCTGCTCGTACTTTATGGCGTCCGGAAACTTTTTCGGGTCCTTATCGTAGACACCGTCCACGCTGGTCGCTTTCGCGATGATCTCGGCGCGGATCTCGAGACCTCGTAAGGTGGCCGCAGTGTCGGTGGAAAAGTAAGGATTGGAAGTGCCCGCAGCAAAGATGACGGCGCGGCCCTTTTCCATATGACGTATGGCACGCCGGCGGATATACGGCTCGGCCACTTGATGCATTTCGATGGCAGTCATGACGCGGGTGGCCACTCCCAACTGCTCGAGAGCATCCTGAAACGCCAGTGCGTTGATGACAGTCGCGAGCATTCCCATCTGATCGCCGGTCACGCGATCCATTTTGTGGGCGGCTGCCGCGACGCCGCGAAAGATATTCCCGCCGCCCAGCACCAATCCGACCTGGACGCCAGCACGCACCACCTCGGCCACCTGGCCGGCCAGCGCTTTTACCCGCTCCGGATCGAGCCCGAACGAAAGAGGCCCGGCAAGGGCCTCCCCGCTGATTTTCAATAAGATTCGTTTGTAGGCTGGCATGACACTTTCCCGGTTTCTGTCCCGGCACACAGCCCCGGGCGTGTTGGATACGTTTTCTTATTGTGCTGCGCCGCCTGCTATTCCGTCACGGGCAGAGGACTCGCGGCGACCCCGGGCTCATCCCCAGCATCGCCGACCTTATAGCGGACGAAGCGCGAGACGCTGATGGGGTCGCCCATTTTGGCGCCGGCGGTTCGGATTAGCTCGCCCACGCTGATGGTGTTTTCGCGGATGAACGGCTGGTCGAGCAGGCATACTTCTTCATAGAACTTGCTCATGCGTCCCTCGGCGATTTTTTCGACCATCTTCTCGGGTTTGCCTTCGTTCAGCGCTCGTGCGCGCTGAATCGCGCGCTCCTTCTCGAGCACATTGGCCGGCACGCTTTCCTTGCTGAGAAACTGCGGATTCGCCGCCGCAACCTGCATGGCGACATCACGCACCAGCGTCTTGAACTCGGGTTGGGCCAGCGTTTCGGCGGTAGGCGCTTTCATCTCGAGCAGCACGCCGATCTGAGCCCCGGTGTGGATGTATTGCCCCACCACTCCCGTTCCGTTGACCTGATACAGCGCAAAGCGAGACACGTTGATGTTCTCGCCCAGCTTGGCGATTTTGCTCTTCACCAGCTCGCCGATGGTCGTGTTTTGATTTTTGGCGAACTTCTGCTCGTAAAGCGCCTCATGCTGTTTGAAGTTGGCGCGCTCGGCTTCGGTGACATCCTCGACGCGCACCGCCTTCGGCTTGTGCTCGGCGATGTGTGCCGCCACGTCGGCCGCGAGGCTCTGGAAATCCTCAGTGCGCGCCACGAAGTCCGACTCGCAGTTCACTTCGACCAGCACGCCAAGGTGCCCGTCTTCGCTGATATGCGAACTGATCAATCCCTGCTTCGTGGATCGCGATTCCTTCTTGCTCGCGCCTGCAATCCCGCGCTCGCGAAGAATGATTTCGGCTTTCGCCAGATCGCCATTCGACTCCTGCAGCGCTTTCTTACACTCCATCATGCCGGCCCCGGTACGATCCCGGAGCTGCTTCACCAACTGTGCGCTAATCTCTGCCATTTGTTTTCTCTTTTTCTATTTTCGCAACCACGTGCATACGCACGTTGGGCGACCGAACCACATGCGGCCGGTCGCCCGTTTTAAATGCCTCGGTGTAGGAGTCGCTCTAGACTTCGCTTACCGTGGTGACTGCTTCTTCAGGCGCCTCGCTGCCAGGGCCCTTGCGGGGCGGGGTTTCGGGCTCGCCGCTGGTAGCCAAGCTCTCCGACATCAACTGTTCCGCGTACTTCGGATCGAGGTACTGGGTGTATTCTTCCGGGGTATGTTCGGCGGTCTCTTCGCCTTCGCTGACAATCTTCTCAGCAGCGAAGTCCTGTTCGGTTGCCAGGGTCCGGCCTTCGATCACGGCGTCAGCGATTTTGGTCGTGAACAGCCGGATGGCGCGCAGCGCGTCGTCGTTGCCGGGAATCACATAATCCACTTCGTCCGGGTCGCAATTGGTATCCACCACGCCCACGACCGGAATCCCCAAGCGGCTTGCTTCCTTCACGGCGATCGCTTCCTTGCTTGAATCGATGACGAAAAGCAGGTCCGGCAAGCCCGGCATATCTTTGATGCCGGCGAGATTCTGCTGCAGGTGCTTGCGCTCGCGCTCAAGCCGCCCCACTTCTTTCTTCGCGCGGCCCTCGTATGCGTTCTCGATAGACATCGCGTCCAGTTCCTTCAAGCGCTTGATGGAGCGCTGAACCGTCATGATGTTGGTCAGCAATCCGCCCAGCCAGCGCTGGTTCACGTAGTACTGTCCGCAGCGCGTCGCCTCTTCAGCGATGGCCTCCTGTGCCTGGCGCTTCGTGCCGACGAACAGCACGGTTTTGCCCTGCGCGGCCATTTCGCCGACATACCTCATCGCGTCCTTGAAGAGTTTTAGGGTCTTCTGAAGGTCGATGATGTAAATTCCATTGCGTTCGCCAAAGATGTACTCTTTCATCTTTGGATTCCAGCGCTTGGTCTGGTGCCCGAAATGAACGCCGGCTTCGAGCAGTTCCTTCATCGAAATTGACGGCAATATGCCTCCATCACTGTGAAATAGCTGAGCGGCTCCGCTCACGCGGCCAAAGCGGAATTTGCGTGAGCTGAGTTTCGTTCAGGTTGAGCGCTGGATGGCCGCAAACCACCCGGCGCGGTTGTTTTGGGGAGCGGGAAAGAGGTACTAACGCTTGGAGAACTGGAAGCGCTTGCGTGCGCCCTTCTGACCGTACTTCTTCCGCTCATGTGCGCGAGCGTCGCGCGTGAGGAACCCGAGCTGCTTCAACTTGCCGCGCAGTTCGGAATTGAACTCGATCAAAGCGCGGGCTATGCCGAGACGCGCAGCACCGGCCTGCCCGGAAACACCCCCGCCGCTGGCGAGGATCAGAATGTCAAACCGGTCCGCGACTTCCGTCGCGAGCAGCGGCTGGCGCACGTAAACGCGCGCCGATTCATTCACAAAATAACTTTCAAAAGGCCGGTTATTAACGGTAATCTGGCCTTTGCCTGGACGCAGAAAGACCCGCGCAGTGGCGGTTTTGCGACGTCCGGTTCCTAACTGTTGAACTAACTTCGCTGGCAACGAATTCCCTTTCCTTCTATTTAGGCCTCAACCACTAACGGGGTCGGATTCTGGGCCTGATGAGGATGATGTTCGCCAGCGTATACCTTCAGCTTACGGTACATCTGCTTGCCAAGCTTGGTCTTCGGGAGCATGCCCGAAATCGCCAGCTCCAACATTCGCGCCGGACGTGTCTCGCGCATACGGCGCGCGCCGGTCTCAATCAGGCCGCCCGGGTACCCGGTATGGCGGCGATATAGTTTTTGATTCTCTTTACCGCCCGTCAACTTCACCTTGGCGGCGTTGATAATGACTACATGATCGCCCGTGTCCAGGAACGGGGCGTAGGTCGCTTTGTGCTTGCCCATCAGGAGCATAGCGGCGCGGCTTGCCACCCGTCCGAGTACGGCGTCATTTGCGTCAATCACGTGCCAGGAACGAGTGATTTCGTTCTTGGACGGAAATTCAGTACGCATGGACAGACTTATACTCTCCGCTCGAAAACTCGAACACTTTAGTCTAGCGGATAGGGGTGGCGGGTGTCAAAGAAAGGCGGGCGTGGGCGAGCTTATATAGATTCGCGACGTGACACCTCCATTTTAGCGACAATTTAAAATTCTCCACGTAACATTTCGCAGCGATCACCATCAGCATCCCCAGCAGCCGCAACAGGCTAGAACACGCGGAGGCTTAAAGGAGCGTAATGTTGAGAATTTCACTCGCGGTCCTGGCGATGCTCGCTTCGACATCGATCACCACCATGGCGGCATCGTATAACTTCCAAAACATCAACAACCCGGGCGATCCGAATTTTAACCAATTGCTCGGAATTAACAACGAAGGGACCATCGCGGGCTATTTTGGCGATGGAAGTGTGGTTCCAAACAACGGGTACACCTGGACGAAAGCCGGAGGTTTCGTCGCCGAGAACTTCAGCGGAGCCGTCCAAACCCAAGTAATTGCTATTAACAATACGCTGATGAGTGGAACGTACGACACCGCCGGTTTTTACATAGACAGTGCCGGCGTGAACCATGGGTTTACGCAGGTAGGCGGTGTCCAGACAACCGTGGATAACCCGCTTTCAACGACAGTCAACCAGCTTCTTGGCCTGAATGACGCCGGTATCGCGGTCGGATTCTACACCGATTCGGCCGGTAACAATCACGGCTACGAGTACAACCTGAGCAGCAAGGCCTTCACCCCCATAAACCTTCCGGCGTCCTTCAACGCCGTCAGTGTGATGACCACCGGAATCAACAATGGCGGGTGGATCTCCGGACTTTATACGGATGCGGCCGGCGTGACGCACGGATTCGTCGATGAGAGCGGCACCTTCATCAGCCTTGACGACCCGAATGGTAATGGCACGAACACCAGCTTCTTTGGCCTGAACAACAATGGTTGGCTTGTCGGCACTTTCGCGACCGCCACTCAAACCAACGGCGTCGTTTATAACCTCAATACCAAAACGTGGCTGACAGTGAACGATCCGAACGCCTCGTCTACCCCCGCCTTCGGCGTAAGCGGCACCTTCATCAACGGGGTCAACGACCTTGGCGATCTGGTTGGCTTCTATTCCGACGGTACGCACGTAAACGGTATGCTCGCGACTCCAACTCCGGAGCCGGGTTCCATTGGACTGGTTGCGCTCGGCTCGCTGCTGAGCCTTGGCGCGCTGATCAACAGGAAGCGCCGCAGCTAACGGCTGGTCTTTGAATTCGGCCAGTTGAATGAGGGGACCGCCCTAGTTGCGAGGGGCGGTCCTTTTCTCTCCTCTCCGAGTGCACGCCCTGCGCTCAGTTCCTCCGTACGATTTAGCCCGTCGCGCCGTCTACAACGTGTAATCTGTCCGTCATCTAACGCCTGCATGCCTGCATCGAACCCGGAACTAGCGACGCAGCTCAAAACGAACGGCTGGGGTGTCGACCTCACCTATAAGGATGCCTTCGGCAAATGGCACGAAACACCTCCTGAAACGCTAGAGGCTATCGGGGCCGCTTTGGGCGCGGACACCGGCACCGTCGCCCCGCCGGAGGATGACTCGCTGATCATCACTCGCTGCCGTGAACAGCGAGAACTTCCCGGGCCGGCGACCATATGCCTGGAAAGCGGGGAGGAGTTGCCGGTGGAGGGCCGTTTACCGGCTGATTTGCCATCTGGATATCACACGCTGCATTTCGAAAATCGTGCCGAGCCAGTGCGCCTGATCGTAAGCCCGTGTCAGTGCTGGCTGCCTGAACATCTTCGAACCTGGGGTTTCGCGATCCAGCTTTATGCGACACGTTCGCGTGAAAGCTGGGGCATTGGCGATTTGGCGGATCTGGATACGCTCGCGCGCTGGTCCGCCTCTGATCTGAATGCCGGAATGATGCTGCTGAACCCGCTCAGCGCGGCTACTCCCATCACGCCGCAGCAGCCGAGCCCGTATTTCCCGACCTCGCGGCGCTTCTTCAATCCGTTATGGATCCACATCGAATGGGCGCCCGGCGCCTCCAGCGCACTGCCGCAGCTCGAGCAGCTTGCGCGCGCCGGCCGCGATCTCAACTCGGCGCGCCAGATCGATCGGGACAAAGTGTTTGAGTTGAAGATGCGAGCGCTCGAGCTGCTGTGGCTGCAGTTTGCAGGTGATGAATCCTTCGATGCCTTCTGCGAGTCGCACGGCACGGCGCTCGATCGTTTTGCGACGTTCTGCGCTTTGGCCGAGCAGTACAAGTCCGGCTGGCATGCCTGGCCTGAGCCGTTTCGGCATCCCGCGAGCACGGCAGTCAGCCAGTTTGCGGAGGAGCATCACTCACGAATTCTTTTTCACAAGTGGCTTCAGTGGCTGCTCGATACCCAGCTCGCGCGCTGTTCGCAGCATCTCGCGTTGATGCAGGACTTGCCGATCGGCGTCGATCCGGATGGCGCCGATGCCTGGGACTGGCAGGACGTGCTGGCGCAAGGCGCGGGCGTGGGCGCGCCGCCCGACGAGTTCAATACACAAGGACAGTCTTGGGGTCTGCCTCCCTTTGCTCCCCACAAGCTGCGTGCGGCCGCTTACCAGCCGTTCATTGAGACCATTCGGGGCGCGTTTCGCCATGGCGGCGGGCTGCGCATTGATCACGTGATGGGGCTGTTCAGGCTGTTCTGGATTCCAGAAGGTATGTCGCCGGCCCAAGGCGCATACGTGCGGTATAACGCAGACGAAATGCTGGCACTGGTTGCGCTTGAAAGCGAGCGAGCCCGCGCCTATGTGGTCGGTGAGGATCTCGGCACGGTGGAGGAGGAGGCGCGCGAGAAGCTTTCGCAACATCGCATCCTTTCTTACAGGCTGCTTTGGTTCGAAAAAGAGCCGCCGGAAACCTTTCCTAAGGAGGCGCTCGCAGCTGTTACGACTCACGACCTGCCAACCATAGCGGGTCTTTGGACCGGCTGCGATTTACAGCGCCAACGAGAGCTGAATCTCAAGCCCAACGAGGAAAGCACGGCTGAGATCAAGTGCCGCCTCACAGAAATGGCGGACCTCAAACCGGACAGCCCGGTTGAGGAAGTGATCGAAGGCGCTTACCAGCTGCTTTCGCGTGCGCCGTCGCGGATTCTCACGGCTGCGCTCGACGATGCGGCAGCGGTGGAAGAGCGACCTAATATACCGGCGACAGATTCCGATCAGAATCCGAACTGGTCTATGGCTCTGCCGATGCCGATTGAGGATCTGATGCAATCAGACCTTCCGCGCAGGATCAGTAAGGCGCTCAGCCGCTCGGACGCGGAACAATCTATCACTACTGCAGTAGGTGATTGATCGACTTACCGGGAGATCCGTCCGGCTCCCGCTGCAGGCTTGCAATCGTAAAAGGCCGGGGTCTTCGCAAAACGCTCCTGGTACGCCCGGGTTAACTCACGCTCGAACTGCGCGGCCGCCTCCGGGGCAACTAAATTGACGGTACAACCGCCGAATCCGCCGCCTGTCATGCGCGAGCCGTAGACGCCCGGCAGTTTGATCGCCGTATCTACCAGAAAGTCGATCTCTTCGCACGTGATTTCGTAGTCATACTGCATGCTGCGGTGGGAAGCAACGAAGAGCCGGCCCATCTCCCGCAGATCATGAGCACTCGCGGCGGATGCGAAATCGAGCACCCGCTGGTTCTCTGAGACGATATGCCGCGCACGTTTGCGGGGAACGACAGGCACGCTGTCCTGCACCCGTTCGAAGAAGCTTAGCGAGACATCGCGCAAGCTCTTGATACCGGGATCGAGCTTTTGAATCGCGTCCACGGCGGCGGCGCATTCGGCCACGCGGTCACGATATGCGGAAGTGCCCAACTCGTGCTTGACCATTGAGTTCACCGCGAGGATGCGAACGTCCGGAGGCAGGGGAACGTATTCGTGTTCGAGGCTGCGGCAATCGATCTGAATGGCGGATCCCTCGCGCCCGAACACCGATGCGTACTGGTCCATGATCCCGCACGGCATGCCGACGAACTGCGACTCCGCGCGCTGGCCCAGCAGAGCGACGTCGATGGGATCCATATGACGCGGGCCGAGCAAAGCGCATGCGCTACCGATCTCGAGCGCGGCCGACGAACTCAGCCCAGAGCCGAGCGGGACATCGCTCGCGACATACAAGTCGCAGCCTTCGATGCGAACTCCCGCGGTCGCGAGCTCATGCGCCACGCCGACCACATAGTCGCTCCACTTGCCGCGCGCCCGCGCATGCGCAAGCTCCTCCGCTTCAATTGAAAATTCATCGGCAAAGTCACGCGAGTAAATTCGCAGCTTGCCGTTTCTGGCCGGCGCGACCGCGGCATAACATGCCATCTCAAGTGCGATAGGGAAGACAAAACCCAAGTTATAGTCGGTGTGCTCACCGATTAAGTTCACGCGCCCGGGAGCCCGGTAGACGTCCGGTTTTTCGGAATTTTTGAAGTGTTCTCCGAAGGCACTTATGATTTCGCTCGGAACGATAGCCAAAGTAGACATCCCCCGAAAACAAGCAGCATCAAACCGCACCAGAGATTCACGTTGATTTCGGCATCAAGCGGCGCGCGTACGGCGGGGCTGATCAGACCGTAGAAAAGCAAGATCAAGCCGAGCAGCGCGAAGAGAAATCCGGTCGGGCGGCGTAAGTCGTCCATAACTTCCTACCAGTAAATGAGGTTCATAATGACCAGGACCCCGATGACAATGATCGCGAGCGGCCCGGGCCGTTTGTACCAGGGTACGCCGGTTTCGCGCGGCAACTCCGTGACTCCGTACACCAGGTTGTGCAGCTCGCTTTCCGGCTTGGGCGCCGTCACCAGACTGATAAGAACGGTAATGACCAGGCAGACCGTCCAAGAGATGATGGCAATCCAGTAATTCTGTGCCATCGTCGACGGGAATGTGTGGAGATTCGCGATCCAACCGCCTTTGCCTTCCGCTACCGTCATTCCGTGAGTAAAAGCTGCCGCCAGCGTGCCGCAGACGAGCCCTGTAAACGCCGCATGCCCGGTTGTTCTTTTCCAGAACATGCCCAGTAGAAAGGTCGCAAAGAGCGGCGCATTGACGAAGGCGAAGATGAGCTGCAGAAAATCCATGATGTTGTTGAAGTGTGTCGCCAGGTAGGCCGTTCCGATGGAAAGCGCCACACCTGCGACCGTCGTCACGCGTCCCACCCAAAGGTAATGCGTATCGGGAGCGTGCCGCCGGATGTAGCTCTGATAGATGTCGTACGTGAATACGGTATTGAAGGCCGTTACATTGCCGGCCATTCCCGACATGAAGGACGCCATCAGGGCTGTGAGCCCGATGCCCAGCATGCCTGACGGATAGAATTTCGCCATCAGCGTCGTGAGTACCTGGTCATAGTCG
This sequence comes from uncultured Acidobacteriaceae bacterium, assembly GCA_963846185.1. Lineage (GTDB taxonomy): Bacteria > Acidobacteriota > Terriglobia > Bryobacterales > Bryobacteraceae > Bog-105. Next base: position 86,871 of record CAWJVA010000007.1, read on the forward strand.
TAGCCGCCGGTGGCTTTCAACGGCAGTGTGTAGCCGCTCGACATACTCATGAGAGCGACGGCCGCAATGCCCGGAAACACCACCACAAACGGCATCGCAATCTTTGGGAATGCGGCAAACAGCGGTGTCTGGCGTGCTCCCTGAGTGCTGTCGGCGGCCATTGCGCGCTGCACAACCAGGAAGTTCGTGCACCAATAGCCAAAAGAGAGAACGAAGCCCAGTCCGGCCACCAGGCCGAAGATCTCGACTCCCATCGGATTCTCGTTTGCGTGCGCCGCATATTTCCAGGTGTGGGTCATCACGGGCTGCAGATGAGATTTGATGCCTCCCCAGCCGCCGGCCTTCTCCAATGCGAAGTAGGAAAGCGGCGCGAAGCCGAGCACGATCAGGAAGAACTGAACTACCTCGTTGTAGATGGCGCTGGTGAGTCCTCCAAGCAGCGTATAGATCAGCACAATCGCCGCTGAGAGCAGCACGGAGTTGGTGAAACTCCAGCCAAGAACCAGCTCAAATAGCAGCCCGAGCGCATACATACTGATGCCGGACGAGAAGATGGTCATCACTGCGAAGGTGATCGCATTGAGACCGCGCGTCTTCTCATCGAAGCGCAGCTTCAAGTACTCGGGCACGCTGCGGGCGCGGCTTCCATAGTAGAAGGGCATCATGAACACGCCGACAAACACCATGGCCGGCACCGCTCCCAGCCAATAGAAATGCGCCGTCATGAGGCCGTATTTGGCGCCGGATGCGCACATGCCGATCATTTCCTGCGCGCCCAGGTTGGCCGCGATGAAGGCGAGACTGGTGATCCATACCGGAACGGAATGGCGTGATGTCAGGAAGTCTTCGCTCGTCGTAATCTTGCGCTTCGCCATCCAGCCAATGCCGAGCACGAACGCAAAGTAGATGGCCAGACATACGTAGTCAACAGGTCCAAGTATCAAGCGGCAGTGTCCGTCCCGGCGTAATTGTATCGCAGGAGATGAAAACGCTTTCCGTTTCCGATCTGCTAGCACGAATGCTCTAGACGCGGGCGGAACACGTGCCGTATCAGGAACTTATTGGAATACCAAGGCATCAAAGCATTGGAGAAAGAAAACATGACACGCGTATGGCGAGTAGGATCAAAGATCCTGACCGGGATCTTTGTAACAGCCATGTGCGCGATGTCGCAATCCTACACGACATCGGCTAGACCTGGAGTAATCAACTACATCGAGGGGAATGCAACCCTCGAGGGCCGGCCGCTGAGCTTGAATCAGCAGCAGGGTCCGACGTACTTGAATCCGAATGACACGCTCGCCACAACGAGCGGAAAGGCGGAGCTGCTGCTAACGCCTGGTGTGTTTCTGCGAATAGGCGATAACAGCGCGGTTCGCATGATCTCACCTGACCTGACCAATACTCAAGTAGCGCTGGATCACGGCGAGGCAATGCTCGAAGTCGACCAGCTCTTGAAAGACAATCACATTTCTGTGCTGGATCATGGTGCAACTGTGACCATTCAGCAGAATGGGCTGTACCGGTTTACTGCGGACGCAGCCCCGGTGGCGGCTGTGATCGACGGCAAAGCGCAGATTCGAGTCGACGACCACCAAATCGAATTGAAGAAAGGGCATGAAACGGAGCTGGCAGGAGTTCTGAAGCCGGTGAAGTTCGACCGCAAGCAGGAGGATGCTCTCTACGCCTGGAGCAACGTGCGCTCACAATATGATGCCGAGGCGAGTTTCGCGGCAGCCAAGAACGTCTATGTAAACAACTACTATGGCGGCCTCTGGGGCGGATGGGGCCCGGGTTGGTACTGGAGCCCTGGATTCGCAAGCTGGGCCTGGCTGCCCTATGACGGCGCCTTTGTTAGCCCATTTGGCTGGGGATTCTATGCTCCCGGCTACGTTCCGTATGTAGTTCGCGGTTACGGCTATGGCTACCGGACCACTCTTCCGTATGCGTTCCGCGGCCGGCCCGGAACCCACATTGCAGCCGGAACCGTGCACGGCTTTGCTCGCGGGGGCGCCAGCGGCTTCCATGCTGGCAGCATTGGCGCAGCGCATGGGTTCGCCGGTGGCGGATTCCATGGTGGCGGCGCTCACCGCTAATCAAAACGAAAGCGGGTAACAGGCCCGGGCTTCGGTCCGGGCCTTTTTTATGCGCGATAAGATGACATGCCATGCCCTATCTGCTGAAGACTGAACCGGACGCCTATTCCTTCGCCGACCTCGAGCGCGATGGGGAAACGGTCTGGGACGGCGTCACCAATCCCGTAGCGGTCAAGAACCTGCGTGAGATGAAACCAGGCGAGCATCTGGTCATTTATCACACTGGCGACGAGCGTCAGGCGGTTGGGTCCGCGACCGTGGTCAGTGTGGATCCAAGCAACTCCAAAACGCCGATGGTGAAAATCAAAGCGGGAAAACGATTCGCAAAGCCCCACACGCTCGCCGAAATCAAGCAGCATAAGCTGTTTGCCGATTCGCCTCTGGTCAGGCAAGGCCGGCTGTCGGTTGTGCCGCTGACCGCCGCTCAGTATGAGTGGATAAGTAAGAGCTGAGCGCGGCGCGTATGCGCGATAGACCCTGCGCCAGCACGGCAGTATCACCGCCGATTCCAATTCGAATCCGGTCGGGAGATCCGAAGAAGTGACCGGGAGTCACGATCGTGTCGTAACGCTCGCACAACTCACGGCAGAACTGCGCGACGTCTACATTCAAGCGCGGGAACAAAACCGTGCCTGCTTCGGGCAGCTCGCCTTCAAGCTGTGGGGTGCTCGTCAGGAACTCCGCTGCTAAGGCTCGATTTCGAGCGAGCAAGTCGCGCGACCACTTTGCTATGTGATCCAGTTGCTTTAGCGCGGCGCAGCTCATTTGATCCGTGACATACGGATTATTCACTCCGAACAAATCATTCATGAGATAGATTCGTTTGACCAGCGACGGCTCGGCCAGAATCCACCCGCAGCGCAAGCCACTCAGTCCATAAACCTTCGTCAGGCTGTTTGTGACGACGAAGACCGGATCCAATTTGAAGCTGGTCTGCGGCGCTCGATCAAACAGCAGATCCAGATACACTTCATCTACCAGAACCTTCGCGCCGGCCGCCCTTGCCACGCCGCCGATTTCGCGCAAAGAGTCTTCACTCGTCAAAGCACAACTCGGGTTGTGCAGATTGGAAATGACAATCAGGCGAGTCGCGGGCGTTATGGAGCGCTGCAACTCATCGAGATCGATAGCGAAGTGTCTCGCATCTGAGCGCCGGAGGAATTTCACGTTGCGCCCAAGATACTCGGCCGTTTCCCAAAACAACGGATAACCGGGATGCTCGATCAACACCTCGTCGCCGGGCTCGATCAATGCAGCCATCGCAAGATGGTTCGCCATTGAGGTCCCCTGCGCCGTTACAACGCACTCGGGGGCACACCGCATTTTGCAGCGATTGCGCTCAACCAGCGGAGCATAGCCGTATGCGCCCGGACCACTCAGCTCGAATGATGCGAAGTCGAACGCGAGATCCGAAAGGGAGTAAGATTTGACGCCGCTATTCGCAAGATTGAACGCTGCGGATCCAGTCTCCGTCTTCACCCACTCCATATAGGCGGATCGCATGGTCCGCTTATGTGCTTGCATTCTTGTTTTTTCTGCTCCAGTAGAAGTAAACGGGAATACCCATCATTACAAGCACGAGACCGAACAGACTGTTCGCCGGATAATGATAAAACGTCGCCAGGACGACGAGCCAACAGGCGCGATGAAAAAGATCGTCGTGAACGGATGGCCGGGCGTGCGATAGGCCCGCGGGCTTGCGCCGCGCTTACGAAAGATGAAGACGGACAAGCCGGTCAGCCCGAAAAAGATGAAATCGATGGAGACCACATAGTTCAAGATCTGTTCATATTTGCCCGAGACCGCGACGGCGAGGCCAGTACGCCTTGCAGCGCAATTGCCGCGACGGGCACCCTCGACCTGCGCGGCAGCCACGTCAGGCCAGCGGAAGAACAGGCCATCGGTTGCCATTGCAAAGTAGACACGGGGCGCGGTAAGCATGCCCTGGCTCAGAAACCCGAAGGTTGAAATCGTGATCGCGACCGCCATGAAGATCGCCCCGTTCTCCCCACTGCGTTCTGCATAACGGTATACGCCGGAGTTACTGTGGCGGCCAGTCCGCGCGGCCCCAGAACGCGCAGACAGACGACGTTCACGCCAAGATAAACGGCGATGACTCCCGCCACTCCTAAGAGCAATGCACGCGAGAGGTCACGCTTCGGGTCGCGCATTTCGCCCGTCATAAAGCTTGCCGTCTGCCAGCCGCCATAGGCGAACAGGACGGGGACGGTCGCGGCGGCAAACGAGAGCATTGAATCGCTTCGCTCAGCTGCCCAATGCGGGACGTGAGCGGCGGTCGCGGGATTTACGAGGAAGCCGGTGGCAATCAGGGCGAGAATTGCCGCGATCTTGAGAATCATGAACACACTTTGGACACTGCTGCCGAAGCGAACGCCCAGGCAGTTGATCAGAGTCAGGAGCATAACGCGAGAACCGCGATAGCGCTTTCGGGCAGTGGTAGCGGCACGATTTCACGAAAGTACCTTGCAAACGTTACGGCGACTGCCGCCATGCCGCCCGCGCCCATGACGAACAGCAGCGCCCATCCATACAGGAACGCAAGCGCCGGGTGATAGGCGTCGCGCAAGATACGCGTACTGCCCGCCCAGATTTGGCCGCAATACCGCGAGCTCGGCATAGATGAAGGCTCCCGCCAGGGCGGTCAGGCCGCCCAGCATCCAGGCGCCGAAAATGAGGAACGACGAGTGGACCTGGCGAGCGACTACGTACGGATTGACGAAAATGCCGGAGCCGATAGATGCCGCCCATGACGATCATGGTGCCGTCGAAGAGACCGAGGCGGCGGGCCAGATGCGCGGCTGGTTCACGAAATCAGCCGGTTTGCCCTTCGGCGTTCGCCTCCGCCGGCATTGCTTTGCCCGGCGCTCCTCTTCGATGAAGCTGATTCGGCGGTCGCGGCGGCTTTGGCTGCCGGCTTGCGTTGCGGCAATTCTCCCAAGCTCTTCTGCAGCGCCTGCCATCAGGTCGATCACCGGCGCGCGCCGCTTCGGAGCCTCGCTCCTCAATCGGCTGGCCCTCGCGCTTGGCCTCGATCATTTGCATGAGCCGGCCGCTGGTATTCGTCGTGGTACTTCGAGGGGTCGAAGTCGGCAGCGAGGCCCTCCACCAGCTTCTCCGCCAGCTCAATTTCCTGCGGCTTCACATTCACGTTCTCATCCCGCCTGAATTCCGGTACTTCGCGCACCTCCTCCGGATAGAACATGGTGTGCAGCAACAAGTCCATCCGCATGCGGCCGCACTACCACTGTGTACTCCCGCTGATGCATGGCGATTTTCGCGATCGCGCTGAAGCCCGATTTCTGCATGGTCTCGAACAGCAGGTGATAGGCCTTCTTGCCGGCCTCCTCCGGCACCATGAAGTACGAGGCATCGAAGTAAATCGGGATCGATGCCTTCCGCCTTTACGAACTCCAGGATCTCCATGTTGTCGCTCGAGGCGGGCGCGAGCTGCTTGATCTCTTCGTCATTGACAATGACGTAGCGGTCTTTTTCGACCTCGTAGCCCTTGACCAGTTCGCTGCGCTCAATCACACGCTCGCAATGCGGACAAAAGGTCTGCTGCTTGATGCGGCTGCCGCAAACCCGATGAATCTGGTTAAAGCTGACGCGTTCCCTGCGCGCGGCGGCAAACAGCCGCACCGGGAATCGTAATAAGCCCAAAGGTGATATATCCTTTCCAGACGGTTGAAGCCATGCTCTTCCTTTTCCGGCGGCGCCGGTGCGCTAATTTGTTGAAAGCTGTGCGATCTTATTGCACCTTAAACAATATCGCGGCGCTATGTTTGATCGCAAGAAGCGGGCCGCCCGTACCTGAAGCGTGAAGATCTGGCTCTATTACATCGGCAAGCCGCGCGATCCGCACGCAAATGCGATAGCTGATGAATTCCTCAAGCGCAGCAGCCGGTTTGCAAACTGCGAAATGCGCGAAATCAGCCCCCGGCGCTTTGATCTGTTTGGCCGGCACGTGCAGGCCCGCAAGATCTTTCTCGATCCCGCCGGCTGCCGTATGGACTCAGCTTCTTTTATAGGGCTGGTGCGGCAAGCCGAGCAGATCGGCCAGGACCTGGTGTTCCTGATCGGCGGCCACGACGGGCTACCGGTGGAATGGAAATCGCGCGCCGACCTGCTGCTTTCCATCTCCGACATGACATTTCCGCATGAGCTCGTTCGGGCCATGCTTGCCGAACAGATCTATCGAGCGTTCACAACTCTGCGCGGCCACCCGTATCCCAGATAACAAAAGGAGCGCTGTCGGATTGCAGTTTCGAAAACAGTTGTCATTTGGCAGTTACGGGAAATTAATACCGCTCAGAGAAGCTAAAACGATGGCTATGCGCCGGCTGCCGCTCGACGTTTCCGCAGCGTCCCTGCTTCCACCCTGGTTGCCCATCTGGTCCGTCCGCTGGAACCAGTACTCCTTAAGATTCTGTTCCCGGAGAAGCTGTTGCAGAGTGTCCCACAGCCGGAAAGCTGCGGCGACAGCGCGGCCCGGTTCGCGGAGCAGCTTCTCACAAACCTGAATATCCGCTTCTATGTATCGGATACTGATCTGCAACGGATTCCGCCCAGAGGCAGCGCAATGCTGGTGGCCAATCATCCGTTCGGATTTCTCGAGGGCTTGCTGCTGCTGACTGTGCTGGAACGCGTTCGTGCCGACTACCGGATCGTGGCGAACGGGTTGCTTTCTTCTGTATCCGCGCTCCGGAGCCGGCTGCTCTTCGTGAATCCCTTTCAGGAGAGCGCGTCGCCACAGGTAAACGGGCGGGGGTTGCGAGCCTCACTCGAGTGGCTGCAATCCGGTGGAATGCTGGTCATGTTCCCGGCCGGCGAAGTAGCCCATCTTAATTGGCGGGAACGGGCAGTTGCCGACCCCAAGTGGAACACGGCGCCGGCGAGGCTTGCACGAAAAACCGGCTGTCCCAGCGTGCCGCTGTTCTTCGAGGGCGCGAACAGTCTGCCGTTTCAAATGATCGGCACGATACATCCGCGTCTGCGAACCCTGGGCCTCGCGCGCGAGCTGCTCAAGAAGAGTAAGCGGACGGTCCAGATTAAGATCGGCACGCCTATTTCAGCGAGTGTGCTTCGCAGTTATGCGGACGCGGAATCGGCAACCGGGTACTTGCGCGCTCGAACCTATTTGTTGCTGAACAGGCCGGCAGAATCCGGCGGACCTGAACCTGGATTGCCCGGTCGGCGGTCGCCCACGAAGGCAGCCATATCATCCAATTCGTTGGCGGCAGAAATAGCGGCTCTGCCGGCGTCCCGCATCTTGGTCAGGAGGGACGATTTTCTCGTGTGCCTGGCCTCTGCCCAGGAGATCCCTAGCGTGCTCCGTGAAATTGGACGATGCCGCGAAACAACCTACAAGGAAATTGGAGAGGGAACAGGCAAAAGCCTGGACCTGGATGCCTTCGACGAGTACTACCAACACCTGTTTCTGTGGGACCGTCACAAAGGCCGGATTGCCGGGGCCTACCGGATGGCTGCTACGCCGGACGTGCTTGCCAAACGCGGCATAAATGGTCTTTACACGAGCACTTTGTTCCATTATGGTCCCGAGTTCTTCCGGCAAATGGGACCGGCATTCGAACTGGGCCGCTCATTTATTTGCCGCGATTACCAAAAGCATTACGCTCCGCTTTTGCTCCTTTGGAAAGGTATAGCGCGATGCGTAGAATACCGTCCAGAATGCCGAATTTTATTCGGGGTTGTCAGCATTACAAACCAATATGGGCCTTTTTCGCAAACGTTGATCGTAAATTTTCTGAATGGGCGCCTTGCCGACGAGATGTGCGGGCTGGTTACTCCGCGCAAAACTTACAAACGCCGCATTGCGCTCCCGAAGCATCTGAAAGACTTAGGTAACCTTCTGCCAAGTATCGAAGAGCTGTCCTCCTCTATCCAGGATTTAGAAGGAGATGAAAAAGGAGTGCCTGTGTTGATCCGGCAGTATTTAAAACTTGGAGGTAAAGTTTTGGGATTTAATGTAGACTGCTGCTTTTCAAACGCTCTTGACGCCCTGATAATCGCCGATCTTCGAACAGCGCCAGCTACGATGCTTGAGCGCTGCATGGGGCGGGAAGCAGCCGACAAGTTCCGGTCATTCCACGGAATATCAAGCGGAAATCTACTACATAGCTGCAGAGCACGCATGTAATACGGGTTCTGCGAAGTCGCTCAAGCAGAGTGCCTGATATTCGATCGGACTAGCTCCTTGCCCGCCGAGATGCAGGGAACATCCTGGCAGCCCGTCATTGACCCTAAGTCATGTAAATAGAAGATAGATAGCCCGCTTCAAAATGCAGGTCCTCATAGTACTCGGTAAATGTCGGGTAACCTTGACAGGCTAACCCTAGGGGCGTACACTCGCAATCACTTACCAAAAGACTTATTTGCCCGTTGTAGGTTTGCTGTGCGAGTCAACATCACTCGGAGGATGTATGCATCGACTGCCCGCCTTGTTTGCGCTGGCATTAGCAGTATGCAGTTTTAGTCCCGAGGCGTATGCGCAAGTTAGCGCATACGCTCCCGTGATGCTTACACAGAGCATCAACGATAAGGTCCTGATCACTCTGCCCGGGAACATCCGGCCGGAGATAAAGACGGCCAAGGATGAAGGCCCCGTCCCAGACAACTTCGAACTGGAACACATGTTTCTGCAGTTGAAGCGTTCGCCTGAGTTGCAGCAGGCGCTCTCATCTTTCCTGGATCAGGTGCAGGATCCTTCGTCGTCGAGTTTTCATAAATGGATCACCGCGCAGGAATACGGCGAGCGTTTCGGATTAGCCAAGTCCGATCTGGATGCAGTCACCGGCTGGCTGCATTCACAGGGCTTCACGGTGAACCTGGTTTACCCGAACCTGGTGGTTGATTTCTCGGGAACGGCCAAGGAGGTAGAAGCGGCATTTCATACTCAGCTTCATGAACTGGTGGTCAACGGTGCGCGCCATTTCGGGAATACCACGAATCCGCAAATTCCTGCCGCGCTTGGTCCGCTGGTCGCCGGAATATCGGCACTGCATGACTTTATGCCGCATTCATTAGCGCACAGCTTCCCGGGCTCGAACAGGAGCGAGACCGGAATTTACGTACGGCTACCGGGGACCTGGCGGTTGTCCCACAGGATTTCGAAACGATTTATAACTTGAATCCGGCCTTCGCCGCGGGCCTTACCGGGAAGGGACAGACCATATACGTCCTCGAAGACAGCGATCTCTTCAGCCCGGGCGACTGGTTCGTTTATCGCAAAGTCTTCGGTCTCGCGCGCAAATACCCCAACGCGACGCTCACAACCGTTCATCCGTTCGCCGTGGGCGGCACTACCTGTTACGATCCCGGCGTCAACAACGATGATCTCGAAGCTGCCGTTGATGTCGAGGCCGCCACCGCCGCCGCTCCTGATGCCAACATCGTGGTGGCGTCGTGCTTGGATACGGTGAACTTCGGTGGGTTCATCGCGCTCCAGAATCTGCTGACGGGGCCCAACGTTCCGGCGATCGTAAGCCTCAGTTATGGGATGCCCGAGACTTTTCTCGGAGAGGCGACCAATCAGTACATCAATTCGCTATACCAGATGGCGGTGGCCGAAGGCGTATCGGTGTTTGTCGGATCGGGAGATGCCGGGGCTGCCATAGCGGACACCGGTTCGTACGCCGCGAACAACGGCATCATTGTCAATGGATACGGATCCACGCCCTACAACGTAGCGGTAGGCGCCACCGATTATGCAGATACCTATCTGCATAACACGTCCAAGTATTGGAGCGCGACAAATACGCCTATCTTCGGCTCCGCCCTATCGTATATCCCCGAAATTCCATGGAACACTTCATGCGGAAGCGCTTTATTAGCGAAAAGCCAGGGCTTCAACGTCAGTTACGGCCCACTTGGATTCTGCAATAGCCCAAACGGAGCACCTTATCTTTCGACGTTCGCCAGCGGCGGCGGTCCAAGCGGCTGCGCAACCGGCGTGCCGACCCCGTTTGGCACGGTTGGCAACACCTGCGCCGGGTACCCGAAACCCTCCTGGCAGAGCGTTTTGGGTAATCCGGGAGACGGCGTTCGGGATCTGCCCGACGTCTCGCTTTTCGGCTCGAACGGGACCTGGGGGCATTACTTCGTTATCTGCTTTTCTGATGTCTTCAGCGGTGGGGCGTCGTGTTTAGGGGACCCCAGCACGTGGTCGGGTTTCGGAGGAACATCCGTGTCTACTCCCATGCTGGCCGGCATACAGGCGCTGGTGAATCAATCGACCAAATCCCGCTGGGGCAATCCCAATACCGTTTACTACAAGATCGCCTCTTCGGAATACGGGAGCGCCGGGAATTCCTCCTGTAACTCTAACGGGGGTTCGATCGGCAGCAACTGCGCGTTCTATGACATCCGGCTGGGCGATATCGACGTGGACTGCATGGGCGCCTTCAACTGCTACTACGGCCCCACTCCCTCGTTTTTTGGGGTTCTATCGGTCTCCAGCAACTCGCTCGAGCCCGCGTACACGACTACGACCGGCTGGGATTTCGCTACAGGGATCGGTTCCGTTAACGCCTGGAATCTGATCAATAAATGGTCATCGGCTGGAGGCGCGCAGCCAAGCTTGACGGCTAGCCGTTAACGTTCAGGGGAAAAACGAGGAGAGCATGGTCATCATCAAACCGGTTGTTGCGCTTGTGTGCATGTGCGGATGGATCGCGGCAGCTCCTGATATTCAGGCTGCCAACTTAGTAAGTAATCCTGGATTTGAGACAGGCGATTTCACCGGCTGGAGTCTATCCGGGACGGATTCGGCTCCGGACGATAACGGAATTTATTATGGCGTTGACATAGTCGATGCCCATTCGGGTACTTATGGGGCGTTCTTCGGACCCGTTGGTGGTGTTCTAAATCTCAGTCAGACGCTCTCGACTGTTTCTGGAACTCCATACACGATCAGTTTCTGGCTACAGGAAACGCCCGGTACTATTTCTCCCTATACTAACTCATTCACGGCATCATTCGGTACTTCCACTTTACTAAGTCTGTCCGATACCTCGAACTTTAGTTATACGTTCTATTCGTTCAATGCCGTTTCCGGCGCCGGCCTGACGCCGTTGGTATTTGGTTTTCGCGATGACGTGGGATTCTTTTCGTTTGACGACGTTTCGGTGACAGGTGCGACTAGCGTTGCACCGGAGCCGTCCAGTTTCGGTTTGATGTTGGCTGCGCTGCTTCTGTTGTTAGGCGTTGTGCTAGGAACGGGGCACCGAATTCCCGCGCGGGCTGTTCTTGTGGCGCTCAAGCGCCACTGATGTGCCGCACTGTTTCCATTCGGGCGAAGGGTAAAGATAGACATCAGATATTAATAGACCCATTAACAAGTGTTGTATTGCAATGCTAACTGACGCTGCTGTAATTAAGCATTGTAAGCAAGATCTAGTACTTGAAGCTCAAGTGGGTTACAAAGCTACATCTCGACAGTTGATGTGTGCGTGCTTGAGGCTGTATCTGGCGCAGTAGGTGAAGTGTTTGTTGCTTTAGTAAGTAAGAGTAAATGGATCGACTGGTTATGTATCTAATCAATTCGACTAAGCCATCTGTGGAATTGCACAGTTACCAGGTAATTGGTACAGTCCTGAGCGGAGGTCAACACACGACTTATGTGTCGAATTCTTTTGACTGCTCTTGCATCCTTGATTCTCCCGGCTGGACTTTTTGCCCAGGCAGTAGCTCCGGGACCGTCAGACGCGTTCCAGGTACGGTACGCGGCCAACCTTAACCTCGGTGACTCGGTCATCGATCTCACCAATGCCGGCACGGCAACCAGTGGTAACATCTGCGTCAACCAATATGTTTTTGATCCGAATGAGGAGGAGATTTCCTGCTGCACGTGCACCGTTACTCCGAATGGCCTGAATTCCATTTCGGTGAATGGGCAGCTGGTCAAGAATCCTCTTACGCCCGCACACCCCACAAGCGTCGTCATTAAGCTGTTGGCGTCGGCGCCGGTTGCGGGAACCTGCAACGCTGCTGCTCCAGGGCCACTGGTGGGCGGCATGCGCGCTTGGGGTACAACGCTGCACAAACTGCCCTCGGGGGCTGTGGCGCTCACTGAAACGGAGTTCTCACCGGCAACACTCAGCGCGACCGAGCTCTCCACAATCGTTACGAACTGCCGTTTTATCGGAATTCTCGGCAGCGGCTTCGGGATCTGCGCAGGCTGCAGCACGGGCGGTCTGGCGGTCACCAGGTAGGGGTACGTTCTGTTTACCAGCGCGCCCAGCCGACCGGCTGGCGCGCTGGTGGGCGGAAAAAGATCTTTCAAATTGAATTTAGAAAAGGAAGAAACTCATGAGGAAGTTTTTCAGGCTTGCCGGTGTTCTGCCACTCTGCGGGTATTTTCTGATTGCCGCGCAGGCCGGATATGGCGCCGCTAGTACGCCTTCGACATCAGCAATTGTGGCCGAAGTCAATGGTCAAAAGATTACGCTCGGGGACCTGGAGCAGAAGAAGTCGCAAAGCTTCTTCCAGGCCCGCAACAGTTATTACCAGGTCGAGCGTAAGGCGCTGGACGACTATATTGATCAGCTGCTTCTTGAAAAGCAGGCCCAGCGCGAGAACCTGAGCGTCGATCAACTGCTCGATAAGCATGTCAAAAGTAAGCTGGCGAAGGATCCCAGCGACGAAGCTTTAGAGGTCTACTACGAGGGTCTGGACACTAAGGAGCCTTTTGAGAAGGTGAAACCCCAGATCGCGGACCACATCCGCGAGGTACGAATGGATAAGGCGAAGGCGGACTACGTACAATCGCTCAGGCTCCAGGCGAATGTGACGATTAGCCTGGCTCCTCCGCGTGCCGACGTTCAAATAGGAGATGCTCCGGTCCGGGGACCGCTGAGCGCGCCGGTTACGGTCATTGAATACGCCGACTACGAGTGTCCGTATTGCCAGCAGGTCTACCCCACCCTGCAGAAGCTCGAAAGCGAATTCGGCGGCAAAGTAGCATTCGCATACAAAGATACTCCGCTCCCCATGCATTCTCATGCGGAGAAAGCGGCGGAAGCGGCCCATTGTGCTGGCGCGCAGGGTAAGTACTGGGAATATCATGACGTTCTCTTCTCGACCAAGGACCTCGATTTGGGGGCCCTCAAACAGGATGCAGCGACCCTGAAGCTGAATACTGCTGCCTTCAATAAGTGCCTGGATTCCGGCGAAGCAGCCGCCTCGATCAAGACCACACTCGAGGAAGCTCAGAAGCTCGGAATACAGGGAACGCCGTCGTTCTTCATCAACGGGCGATACCTGACCGGAGCGGTCAGCTACGACGCCTTGCACGCGGCGATTCAGGAAGAACTGGCGGCCGCACCCACACCAAAAGAAAGAGCATCGCGGTAAGTGCTATGGGCGCTCTCAATTCACGCGACGCGGATGGCAGACCGCTTCGCGTGGGTTGAAGAGTGGAACGTTCGGTTGTTTTACTGCCTGGATCAGTCAAACCCCTGCGGAAGAGCACGAATGATTCCGCATCTCCAACGACTCTGAGGCGCTAGATGCGAGCTTCCAAAACAGAAATAGCCAACACGATCTCGAGCAAGCCGGTCATGCGCCCTTGGAATAAGTCGACCCCGGGTTTGATCCTGCTGGACGCATCGCTCAACCCTGTCGCGTTCAACCTGGAGGCAGCTTTTATACTCGCCTACCCGGAACGCCCGAATCTGGACGGGCCGGTGAAATTCAGGATTCCGGAGCAGATCCTGAATCGACTCTGCGCCGGCCGCAATTGAGCTTTCCGGTCATTACGCAGTTTGGCGCCGGCCGCAGGAGATACGTTAGCCAGTTCTTTGTGCTGAAGCCGCACGAGGAAGGCACTCAGCAACCGGCTTTCGCCTTACTGCTGCAAAGGAACTGTTCGACCATGGAAGCCATTTATGAGGTAGCGGCCGAGTTCCGCCTCACCGAACGGGAGCGTGAGGCGCTCAAAGGCATCTCCATGGGGCTTACCAGCAAAGAGCTGGCCAAGGAAATGGATATCAGTCCGAACACAGTTAAGGCTTATCTGCGCCTGATTATGGTCAAAATGAGTGTCAGCACGCGTGCGGGGATTCTTGCCAAGATTCTCGAGCACAACCCGCACGTCGATCAGCAGGCGCTCTCGAACTCAACCGCTGTACGCCCGATTGCCATTCGATCAAGCATGTAATACGGCGGCTTTGGCCGCTGCAGTTATTCTACGCACGAAACAGAACAGAGGTCCCGGCGTCCACCTGTACGAGGAGTACAAATGCCGGTATTACAAGAGGTTCTCGTCGAAGAGCTAAGAGATCTGCTGCACGCCGAGGCTCAGCTGGTGAAAGCGCTGCCTAAAATGGCGAGGGCCGCGCACGACCCGAGGCTCAAACAGGCTTATCAAAAGCACACAGAGGAGACGAAAGGTCACGTCGAACGCTTGAAGCAGGTCTTCGATCTACTAGGCGAGAGGCCAAAGGCCAAACCGTGCCGGGGCATGCAGGGCCTGGTGGAAGAGGGCCAGGAACTAATCGAAGAGGGCAAAGAAAAAGAGGATGTCGCGGCAGACCTGTCCCTGGTTGCCGCCGCCCAGAAAGTTGAACATTACGAGATTTCGGGCTACGGTACGGTTCGGACGATGGCCGAGCAGCTCGGCTTAAACAAAGTCGCGAAGCTGCTCGCTCAAACGCTGGCTGAAGAGGAGAAAACCGACAAGCTGCTGACCCAGTTGAGCGCTCCTTTGCTCGAAGCTGGTAGCCACGATGAGCCGGAGCCCGAGGAAGAGGAAGAGCAGGAACAGCCTGTTCGCAGAAGAAGAGCGGCTTCCGTCTGAGTGATCTCTGACGGAACACGGGAATCCGGCGGCATCATCGAATTACAAAGCTAAGCCGGGTTTCAGGCGGGATTTCCGTATCCCGCCCTTTCACCTTTCAATAATCAATCCTGTTCCAGCCCCCGCCGCAAGGTTTGTCCCTTATCTAATCGATCAATTCATGCTTCATGGCGAACCGGACCAGTTCGCCGGTGCTGTGCAGGTTTAGCTTCTCCATCACTTTCCCGCGGTGCGAGTCGACAGTATAGACACTCAGATTGAGAATCGTGGCGATTTCCTTGTTTGTCTTGCCTTCAGCGATCAGCTTCAGAACTTCCCGTTCGCGATTCGTCAGCAAATCGAGCGGGTCGGCCACATTCTTTCGATAATCGCTCAGCAGCGCGCCGGAAACCGCAGGACTGATATATCCATCGCCGCGCGCGACGGATCGCACGGCATTCAACAGCTCCGTGTCGATGGCGTCCTTCAGAATGTAGCCCCGTGCTCCGGCGCGCAGAATCTCACGCACATACACGCCTTCCTTGTGCATGCTGAGTACAAGCACTTTCAAGCGCGGTTCGGCTTGAACCATTCGTTTCGTCGCCTCAATGCCGTTCAGATCTGGCATGGCGACATCCATCAACACGATATCGGGATGCAGCTTTCGTGCCAGCTCAACAGCCTCGTTCCCATTGGCGGCCTCACCCACCACTTCCAGATCAGGATGAGCGGAAAGAATCAGTCGCAAACCTTGCCGCACGATCGTGTGATCGTCGGCCAGCAATACTCGAACTACGTTGTTGGGCACTTTACCTCGATCCTTAAGCCTTTGCCGGGAGCGGATTCAATGGTTAGACGCCCGCCGCAGCCGCGCGCACGCATTTCCATGCCGGCCAGACCCAGGCCTCTGCTACCCCCGCGCTCGGAGGGATCGAAACCCTGGCCGTTGTCGCCAATAATCAGTGTTGCTTCACCGTCGCTGCGCAGCAGATTTACATCGACCCGCGTTGCATTGGCGTGCCGGGCGACGTTGGTTAGGGCCTCCTGAGCAATGCGATAGAGGTGTGTTTCGGCATCCTCGCGGATTCGCGCACTACCCAGGTCGCTGCGGTATTGGACTGCAATTCCCGTGCGCTGCGTAAAAGACTCGCTCAAAGAACGGAGCGCCGCATCCAGCCCGAAGTCATCCAGAATCGTTGGACGAAGAAGCTGCGAGATCTGCCGCACATCCTGAATAGCGCTGTCCACCAGGCGTTTGCAGTCTTCTATGCGTGCTGGATCCGGCGCGCCGCTCAATCCCGAGAGATTTGCTTTTACTGCGGTTAATACCTGTCCCAGTTCGTCATGCAACTCATGCGAAAACCTCCGCGCAACGTCCTCCTGCGTCTTCAGAAACTGGTACTGGAGCCCGGTCAGCTCGCTTGATTGCAGCTCCAGAGTTTTGAAGAGAGCAGTCGTCGCCCGAATCGTCCAGATCGCAAACAGCAGGGACAAACCGACGCAGACGGCAAACAGCCATACGGTCCACTTGAGTAGTCCATGACCCTGCTGATAGATGTTCTTTCGAAGCGTTTCAGCCTGCTGATAAGCCGCATCCAGCGTGCTGCTCATCTGTTGCTGATTTTCTGAGAGCTGCGCGAGCACCTCAGCCCGGGTCAATGAGTCCTTGCTGCGCGCCAGTCTGAGCCAGCGCTTATTTAAGACACTCTGCTGCGCCTGGATACCATCAATCGCATTCTTTGCGAGCGACTGCTGCCGGGCGAAGTCAGCCGTAAGCTCATTGATTTGATGCACGTTCCGGATCGCTACCAGCAGCGCCGAGAGCAATAACAGCACAGACATGCCGATTCCGAGGATCAGCAGACGCCGAAAGTAATGCTGAGTGATGGAGTGCGTCCGCGCCACGATGATGATTCTTTCATTAAAACGTTCGCGGAACCATCCCCTGCAGAGGGGATGCATTTTCCTGTATTTACGGAATGGTGCTCGGGAGCCAAAAAGGCGAGATTAGGGTTGTGAGCGGCTGGCACAAGCGGGCTCATGGCGAAGTGAAGAGAAAAACAAAGCCAATAAAAAAAAGGCTTCGCGGCGAGCCCGCTTGTGCAAATCACAAAGTCCGCCACTAATTGAAGGAGAA
The DNA here is from genome assembly GCA_963846185.1 of uncultured Acidobacteriaceae bacterium. Lineage (GTDB taxonomy): Bacteria > Acidobacteriota > Terriglobia > Bryobacterales > Bryobacteraceae > Bog-105. The sequence continues at coordinate 103,918 of CAWJVA010000007.1, forward strand.
AACAATGAAGAAAGTATTTACCTCTACCTTGCTCACGTTGACGGCGGTTCCTTTCCTGATGGCTGCTCCCGCGGCGAAGAAGGTTCAGAACCAGTCGACGAGCAGCAACCAGACGACGAGCCAGACCACGACAACCAAGAAGACTCACAAGTCGCATGCCAAGAAGAGCACAAAGGCGACCGGCACGGATACTGCTGCGCCGTCCACTGCTCAACCGAAAAAGTAACTGAACCGAAGCTAAACGAGCGGTGCGGGACAATTTAACGTTCCGCGCCGCCTTTTTTTACGAGATCGCATCAAGCTCCGCTCATATGCGCGCCGCTGCGGATTGTGGTTTCAACTCTACCTTGATCCAGCCCTGCTCGCGTTTGTCGAATGCCTTATAAGCTTCGATCGCGTCCGTTAAGGGTTCGATCTGGCTCAGGATCTTCAGCGGATCGATCGTACCGTTGCGGACGAGACTCACCAGCTTGGGAATGTACTTCCGGTGATGGCAGTTGCCCATGTTGATCGTGAGATTCTTATTCATCGCCTCGCCCAGCGGGAATGTTTTCGCGGTTTGCGGGTAAACGCCGATCACCGATACGGTGCCGGCTTTCGCAATCGACTCCACCGCCCACGTAATTGCTTGCGAAGGCGCGTCGCCAGGCACCCAATTCCCGTCCTTCGGGCTGGCTTTCGGGGCGATCTGCGACACTTCTTTCTTGTATTCACCAGCCTTCGCATTGGCTTCCTTCGCTGCCGGTCCCGAGTGCGGCCGCTGTGCGTCTACCCCAACCGCGTCGATTACGCGATCCGGGCCAATGCCGCCGGTAAGCTCTTTCAGGACCTCTGTCGGATTCTCCTGCTCGAAGTGGATCGTTTCTGCACCTTGCGCCCGCGCCATATCCAGACGAGCTTGGATGTGATCGATCGCGAATACCCGCCCCGCATCCATTAGCATGGCGCTCGCTATCGCAAATTGCCCTACCGGCCCACAGCCGAAGATTGCGACCGTGTCCCCGGGACGGATCTCCGCAATGTCGGCGCCGAAGTATCCGGTCGGAAATATATCCGACAAGAGGATCGCCTGATCATCATTAACGCCTTCGGGCAGCTTTGTCATACCTACGTTGGCGAAGGGAATCCGCGCATATTCAGCCTGCAGACCGTCGAATGCGCCGGTCTCTTCCGGACCGCCGAAGAATGCGGTTGCCGGCCCTTTCGGGTTCGCGTTGTCGCACTGGGCGTAATAACCACTGCGGCAGTACGAACAGTATCCGCAAGCGATGGTTGAGCCGATGACCACCCGGTCGCCCGGACTGATGTTTCGGACGCCCTTGCCCACTTCTTCAACAATCCCAACACCCTCATGGCCCAGCACGGTCCCGGGCTTCATCCCGGGAAACGTTCCGCGCACCATATGTAAATCCGTGCCGCAGATCGCGCTCGCGGTCAACCGGACGATCGCGTCCGTCTCATCCCGGATCTTGGGCTCTTTCACATCATCCAGGCGTATGTCGCCTACTCCATGAAAAACGACGGCTTTCATCGCGCGCTCCTCCAGGTGGGACACGCCCTGTCTTGCGCCTGTTTCGCTATCGAATTTGCGTGTGGCAGGAGCGCAACGACAAGCTTTTAGTCGTGACGCAATGCGGAAGCCGGATCGGTGCGGACCGCTCGCCTCACTGGCAAGGCGGCAGCAACCAACGCGACAGTGAGGACAAACAACACGGCCGATGTGAGCGCGACCGGATCGTAGGGCGATACACCGAAGAGCACTTGACGAACCCACCCAGCCGATGCGGCGTATAAAGCGAGGCCTGAAACAACTCCGCCGGTGACCAGCAACAGCGTGCCGTACCCCAGTAATCGAATGATATGCAGCGGATTGGCGCCGAGGGCGAGCCGTACTCCCACCTCCCGGGTTCGGCTCCCGACAACCGAATCCAGCGCGCCGTACAGTCCGAGTCCGGCCAAGAGCGCTGCGAAGATGCCGAACACAGAAGAAAGCCATGCGAGCAGGCGCTCCTGCCAGAGCGATGCCTCAACCTCTTGCCGCAGCGTGCTCACTTCGATGAACGGAAGCTGCGGATCGAGTGATCGCAGGATCCCTCGAACCGGCGCAATCAACGAGGTGGGTTGTCCGCGGGTGCGCAGATGCAAGATAAAGTCGGAATCGAATCCTTTCACGACCGGGCTGTAAACGGTCGGCGGTACCGGTTCCCGGAGAGATCGGTATTTGGCATCGCTGACAACTCCTATGATTTGATCCTGCGGCGCCGCCAAACCATCCGGACCTCGAAAGCCGAATCGCTTTCCAATGGGCATACTCCGCATCCCGGCCAGGAAAAAAGTGGCGCACAAACGCTTCGTTGACAATTACCAGGGCCGGTTTTTTCGTGGGATCGTCCGACCATTGAAAATCGCGTCCGGCTGGAATCCGCATGCCCATTGCGTCGAAATAGCCCGGCGTTACCGAGTTGCCGCTACTGTTAAGGAAATCGTCTCTTTTGATCGGAGTTCCTGCAATCCCCAAAGTCAGCTTTAAACCGGTGCCTCGCATTACCCCGCGTGCGGCGATAGCTGCTGCAGTCACGCCGGGCAAGATGCGGGTCTTCTCGAGTATTTGCCGGCTCAGACGTCTGGCTTCGTCCGGTTTATATCCTTTGAGGCCTGGGTCGATGGAGAACGTTACGACATGATCGCGGTCAAAGCCTGCGTTCATTGAGTGCATGTGGTCGAAGGTCGTGACCAACACGCCTGCGCCGGCAAGCATGAGAACACATATCGCGACCTGTGCTGCAAGCAGAGTATTTCGGCCCCACATGCGGCCGGTCGACGTGCGGCTCCCGCGTAGAGACTCCGCCGGATCTTGCCGCATGCCTGCGAGCGCCGGTGCAACACCGAATAACACCGCCGTAAATACGCTGGCAGCAATCGCGAAAATGAGAATGCGAAGGTTCAAGTCAATGTGAACGGCCATCGGCTGAAGGACAGCGGCCCGGTCACGAATGGGTGGGAGCGCGGCAAGTAATAGCGGCTGGCACACAAATGCGAGTAGTACTCCGAGCGCGCCGCCCGCCATGGCCACTAGAAGGCTCTCGGTCAGAAGCTGACGAAGAATCCGCTCGCGCGTCGCTCCTAGAGCAAAGCGCATGCTGATCTCTTGTGACCGGTCGACTGATCGGGCCAGCAGCAGACAAGCAACATTACCGCAAGCCATCAGCAATAACAGCGCGACGGAGCACATCAGCAATTCCATCCCTCGCGAGAATTGCTCGCGCAGCGCAGAGATTCCGTTCCCGGCACGCTCCAGCCGCAAGCGTGAATCGAGAACGTCCTGCCGCCGGACTTTGGCCAGTTCGGGAAAGGCCCGCAGCATCGCATCTTCGTAGACCGGGCGCAGTCGCGGCTCAATCTCGGCTTCCGCGCGCTCCAGCCCCACTCCCGGGCGCAGCCTGGCAAAGATCTGGACCGGCAGCGCATTGAAAGTATTCACCGGACCTTCCACGGCGGCTTCCGCCAGCATCCGGCCGGCGCTCAATGGAATGCGGATGTCTGGCGCGGTGTCCACCGTGAGGCCATTTACTCCTCTGGGCAGTACGCCGGCAACCGTAAATGCATGCCCGTTGAGCCGGATGACTCGACCGATTGCATCCGCCGATCCAGAAAGCCGCTTCTGCCAGAACTCGTAGCTAAGAACAGCCTCCATCGCCCTTGACGCATCGTCGTTCGGCGTAAGAACGCGGCCAAGATGGGCGGGTATGCCAAGCGCCGAAAAGAAATTGCCTGAAACAGCGTTGATTCGGATACGATCCGTTGAACCATTGCTTTCGAATGCAACGTCGAGATTGCCTTGGCAAAGCGCATCTTTCAGGTTTGAGGAATTCTTCGCGAGCACGCCATACAGCTCAAGCGGTAGATCCCACGTGACGAAACCGGTCGGATGCACTTCTATCAACCGGACCAACCGTCCTGGTTCTTTAACCGGCAGCGGACGTAACAACAAAGTATCGACAAGGCTAAATACGAGCGTGTTCGCCCCGATGCCAATACCGAGAAGCAGTATTACAGTGATCGCGAACACGGGGCGGCTTCGCAACAGATGGAAACCGAACCGGACATCGCGCAAGAATTCGAACATAAGGACGACCTGATGAGTAAGCGGCAGCTCTTACTCGTGGCGCCTTCATCCATGCGCTGCGTTCAACGCCTGCATTCCGTCGCGAGTTAATTGCCCGTTGATCATACGCCAGATCTTGCGCGGGTTCGCATCCTGCAGCTCGAGCGGCAGCAGAAGCTCCGGAAAATTTTGATAGCAGATCGGGCGCGCGAAACGGTAGATCGAGGCCGCGCCCACTGATGTGAATTTCTCGTCGGTTGTAGCCGGATACGGCCCGCCGTGGTGCATCGCGTAACCCACTTCGACGCCGGTCGGATAGCCATTGAAGATTAGCCTGCCCGCCTTGCGGCTCAGCACATCGATCAGCGGCTTGTTCTTCGCCAGTTCTTCAGGCGTGCCATGTATAGTCGCCGTTAAGCTGCCTTCCAGTTGTTCGGCGCACTCGGCCAGTTCGCGCGGGCCGGAACAGCGGACAATCAGCGTTGAAGGGCCAAAGATCTCTTCGTGCAGTTCGTGTTGCTTCAGCCAGACGGGAGCCTCCGTCATCAGCAAGCCCGGGCTACCCTCCGTACGGGATGGCTCTGCCACGCGCGCAGACATCTTCGCTACGACTCCCTTGACGCCGGCTGCGACCTGGAATCTCTCTGCGAAGTTCCTGCAGATGGCCGGATTCAGCATCGTGCCGGGCGTTCCTTCTTCGAAAAGCATGCCCAAGCGATCAACGAAACTATTCATGCCGCCCGACTCAGCCGCAAAAACCAGTCCAGGCGATGTACAGAATTGGCCCACTCCCAGCAGCACGGACCGGTACAGGCCGTCCGCCAAGCTCTGAGCCCCGCTCTCGAGCGCCTGCGGCAGAATCACAACCGGATTGACGCTGCCCATTTCTGCAAACACCGGAATCGGGTCGGGCCTGCGTGCCGCAGCGTCGAAGAGCGCCCGCCCGGCCCGCAGCGAACCGGTGAACGCAACCGCGCGAATCCGCGGATTCGTCGCCAGCGCCAGGCTTGTTTCCGTTCCCAGGCTGTGTAGCATCGAAAATGTCCCTTCCGGCATGCGTGTCGATCGAGCCGCACGCTGGATCGCTTCACCGGCGAGCTCAGAGGTCCCGGGATGAGCCGGGTGTGCTTTGACCACCACCGGGTTCTTTGCCGCAAAGGCGGATGCAGTGTCTCCGCCCGCAACGGAGAACGCCAGCGGGAAATTACTAGCCCCGAACACCGCGATGGGTCCGATGGGCTGCAGCATTCGGCGGATATCGGGGCGGGGCAGTGGCTTGCGGTCGGGAATGGCTGGATCGATGCGCGCATCTACCCAGGAGCCTTCGAGAACAATGTCCGCAAACAGCTTGATCTGGTTGGTAGTGCGATCGCGCTCGCCCCGCAGCCGGTCGATGCCCAGCGCTGTCTCCTGATCGGCAATTTCGATCAGCGAATCGCCGACCCCCAGCAGCTCCTCCCGGATCGCCATGAGGAAATCTGCAATCTGCTCGGCTTCGAGCGCTCTGATTTCGTGCCCGCCCTGCTCCGCCAATGCTAATGCGCGTTCCACTTCCTCAGGCGTGGCCTCATGGAAAGTTGTTTCCATGTTCCGCCCCTCGCGCGGATTGTAACCGTTGAACGTCTTTGTGTTCTCCGCCGAGTGTCCGAATCCGATCAGGTTTTTCCCGTGAAGGTGCATAGCTAACCTTCAGCTTAACGGCGGGCCTACACGGAAGCGTTCAGTGCGACTGCAGTTTCATCTCTTTCTTCGCGTGCGCCATGTCTTCGGCCGGCATCAGGACGGCGTTCAGGTGTGTCACCAGTAGCATCTTTTGCAGGTTCGGGTTTACGTCCACCAGGCGAATGGGGCAGCCCCGCTTACTCGCCGTAGCGTAGACGATTGTCAACTCTCCCAAACCCGCGCTGTCGGCGTTTGTCACGCCTCCCACGCGCAAAATGATTCCGGTTACCCGATTGTCAGACAGCACGTCTTTGGCGGCGTTCCGGAGTGAAACGAGCGTGGGGCCGAGGGTTAAGGGGCCGGACAGGTCAAAAATCGCTACACCTTCCTCAATTTTGGTTTCGATCGTTAGCGGCATAGTGGGTTCTCGTCTTTGGCGTCTCGTCTGTTATCTAAATTAACCACGTCGATTAACCTTGCATTATCCAAAATGTTCTACCGCGCCGACCTGCCTCTGGCTAAAAATGCGATTTTACGGCCACTTCCTTGATTTTTCGGGCTTGCCAACACAGCCGAACGCTCCGGCATCAAAAATGCAATATTCAAATCGCTCGAAAGACCATCGAGATCTCTCGGAGAATCTCGGTGGCCCCTGCGAGGAACCCCGCTCATAGCGTCGAACAGGCAGCGCACTCTTATCCGGGGAGCGCTGCCACTTTTTACGTCTTAATACGTCGCGATCTTGGCTTGGTGATAGGGTCGAGTGACATAGGCCGAAATCAAGCTCTCGTTCCCGCTCTTGTCAATCGCTTTTACTCCCAAAACCACTTCATCAATGTTCACATTCGGCAACGTATAGTTCGTGACATCACCAACAAATATTTCTTTTTGCCAAACCGGTGACGTCGTACTACGGATGACCACAGAGTATCCCAAAAAATCGGGTTCCGGATTCTTATTCTGCCACGTCATCACCGCGTCATAGCCGAAATGCCCATCGCTGGTCTTCCCGCGGCCTAGCGGCTCTGTGTACGCATGCCCAGCGCCGCTTTCGCTACCGCCTAATTCCGGCGGCTTGGGGGCAAGCGCCAGGCTGGCTAGAGCCGCTGCGTTTGCCCTTGCGACTAAGACCGTGTACTTGGGATCCGTATTCGCAAATGTATCCGTCGCGGTGTGCTGGTTTGAGAAGTTCTCCATAGGCGTCGTGATCCGGACAGCGGCAAATCCGAATGCATTGAATGGACTGTGATCGCCCCCGCGGCCGAACCGGTCGTGCCGGAACACCAGGTTGACCTCGAACCCGGGCTGATATTTCTCGGCCATCTGCTTGAGATAGCGCGCCAACTGCCGGGAAGGGGAGTCGTTCGGATCTTCCGAGTAGACATTCACATACCGGTTGCTGGTTTCGCCGTTCCCGGTTACATCGCTGCCGATGACATCGTTGTTGAAAACGCCTTCAATTGTCTGATGCGTCGCGGCCGCGTTCTCGGCATAGAGTCCGCTTCCAAAAAGGCCGTACTCTTCCGCCGCGAATGCGACAAAGACAAGTGTCTTGCGAAATTGATACTGGCTCATTACACGCGCCAGTTCCATGACTGCCGCTGTGCCACTGCCATCGTCGGTCACGCCGGGCGCCGGTGCCGCGACGGTCGCTTCGGGATCCAATACCGGCCTCCCCTCCGGGCCTGGTTTGAAAACCATATTGATGGTGTCGTAATGGCCTGTGGCAAGCACCTGCCGTTCGGGCTCGCCCGTGCCAGGAAGTATTGCGATGACATTCCAGATTTCAACATCTCGGAAAGCGCGACCCTGCTTCGCCAACCGGTGCTTGTCGAAAGAAACCTGCAGGCGCGGGCTGTAGCTCCGGAACTGGCTCGCGATCCACTCCCGCGCGGCCCCGATGCCATGCTCCGGGTCGTCCGTTGCGGAATAGATATTCCGCGTGCCAAACGAGCCCAGCTTCTGCTGAATGGCGGCAATGCGTTCAGCCGATATCTGAGAAACGATGGCCGCTACTTGAGGATTGAGAGCTTTTGTTTCGTCGCTGGCGAGAAGAGAACTCCCCATTGCCAGAAAGCAGGACAGCAGTTTCCATTTCATTCGTGCGAAACGCCATCCTACAACAGCGCTCCGCGCGGTTTATCCTGCGACGATCGCCATTTCTTGCTGATCCGTCTTTTCGGTGCGATTCCCACGCGCTGGCTTGCCGTTCTCCGGCGCTTGAAATTTCACGGAAACCAGCTTCGAGACACCCGGCTCCTGCATGGTCACGCCATACAGCGATTGGGCCGCCTCCATAGTTCGCTTTGAGTGCGTGATGATGATGAACTGCGTGTCGGATGCCATCTCATGCAGTAAGCGTGTCAGGCGTTCGATGTTGGGTTCATCCAAAGGTGCATCCACTTCGTCCAGGACGCAGAAAGGGCTGGGCGTGTACTGGAAAATCGCCATCAGCAGCGCCATGGCTGTGAGCGACTTTTCGCCGCCCGAAAGCAACAGCACGCTCTGCAGTCTCTTGCCTGGGGGCGAGGCTACGATGTCGATCCCGGATTCCGCCAGATTCTCTTCATCGGTGAGTCTCATCTCGCCCGTCCCACCGCCGAACAGTACCTTGAACATCTCGCGGAAATTGGCGTTGATGGCATGGAACGCCTCGCCGAAGCGCTTGCGGGATTCGCCATCCAGATCCTGAATCGCCTTCTCCGTATCGCGGATGGAGTCGAGCAGATCCTGGCGCTGCGCGTTCAGGAAATCCTGTCGCTGCTGGGCTTCTTCGAACTCATCGAGCGCCTGCGGGTTCACTGGCCCGAGCGCTTCGATCTTGCGTTGCAGCTCCGTATACTTCGCTTCCAGTTCTTCCAGCCCGGCTCCGTCGGCCACCGTCTCGGTCTGCTCCGCGAGCTGCCTCAGACTGGTTTCGAGTTCCTTCGCACACGTCTCTTCCAAGTGCTTAAGATCGGATTCGGCCCGGGCCAGCTCCACCTGGAGTTCGCCGCGCCGTTCGCCCGTCTCCTGCGCTGCAACCCGTCGCGCCTTCAATGACTCTTCGAGTGAAGTCAGCTGGCCTCGCAATTCCTCTTCCTGTGCGGACAACTTCGCAACGGCTGCTTCGGTATCGGAAATGCTGTCTGCCAGTTCTGTGCCGCGCACCTCGAGCTCGACATTGCTCGCCAGGAACTGCGCTTTTTCGTAGGTCAATCGCTCCGTCTCATGGGCCAGGTGATCGCGGCGGGTTGCGAAATCGCGCACCTGACTTTCCAGCCGGGAGCATGATGACTGCACCGCCCTCCGGCGTTCTTCGAGGCTTGCCAGACTTGCTCTGAGCGTCGCATGCTGTTCTGCGATCTGCGCGGTTTCCGCCTGCAGCGCGGAAAGACTTTCACGGGCTGCTTCGAGCGCGCGCTCCTCCCAGGTCCTCGCCTGCTCGCATTCGGCAAGCGCTGCCCGGTCCCTCTCCACGTTCTGCTGAAGCTGAACCCGTTCTCGCGAGATCCGATCAAGCTCCAGCCGTGCGTGCGATAAACGCGATTGTGCCCGTTGCAGCTCTTCGGCGGCCTTGCGGCTCTCGTGATCGAGCGCGAGCACATCCTTCTCTTGTGCCTGCTGGCGCGTGCGCAGTTGCTCCAGATGCTCGCTGAGGACTGCGATGGAACGCTCCAACTCCGATAGCTGCGTCTGCGCTCGCGCCAGTTCCGCCTGCTTCGTCTGTTCGATTTGCGCGATTTCCCTCAGCTCGCGTTTGAGCGCCAGAGGCCCCGCGCCGGACTTCTTCCCGCCGCTCACGGCACGCCCGTGATAATTTATACCGTCCGTTGTCAGGAACCAGCAGTGCGGAAATTTCGCGGCAAGCTCGCGCGCAAGCGACCGATCTGCCAGCACGTAGCAGTTTGCGATGCGTTGCAACTGCTCCACTGGGGCATACGAAAGCCCATTCGTGAAGCGTAGCGCTTGCGTTAATTTCGTGAGCTGACCCTCTTCGTTTGAAGGCTGCGGCAGGTCGGCCGTTGCTGCCTCACTTCCAATCTCTTCCGGAACAAACGTCGCCCGGCCATTCAGATCGCCGCGCATCAGCTCAATTCCGCGCTCTGCTTCCATCCAGTTCCTGACAACCACGTACTCCAGTTCGTCATGCAGAAACTCCTCCGCTGCTTTTTCGAGCTGAGGATCCACTTCCAGAAAATCGGCCAGCACGCCTACCGGCTGAAATCCTTCGATCTTGCCTCGTTCCGCGGCAGTAAACAAACGCTTTACCGTCTCTGTCGTGTAACTGCGATGCTGGATGACTTCGTGAAGCGAGTCTTTGCGCGCCTTCACACGCGATAGTTCGCTGCCCAGCCGGTCCACCAGTTGCCGGGCTTCATTCAGCTCGTTCCGTTTCTGACGCAGTTCGTCATCGGCCTGCTTGCGTTGATCCTGGACCGAAATCAATTCCGTCTGCCGCGCCGCCAGACGTTCGGAAAGCTGTACTCTCACGGTCTGAATGCGAGTGAGATCGCTTTGTGACTGCTGCTCCTCGCCGCGCGAACGTGCCGTGTCTCGATCCGCCGATTGAAGCTGCGCCTCGATTTGCGTGATCCGATTCTTAAGCCCTGACGATTCGCCCAGTAGGCCCAGAACGCGCTGCCTTGCCTCCTCCAGGCCTCGCTCGTGTTCCGCGAGCCTGTTTTGAGCCTGCTGCCGCTCTAGCGTCTTGGTGTCCAGCTCTTGTTGCGCCGTTCGATATTCGATATCGAGCGCCTGGTACTCGGCCGAGTGCTGCTCCAGTTCTGCTGAACGCTCACCCTGCTGCTTCTCGAGCGCTTGCGCCTCATGCTCGATCGCAACCAACCGCTGCTCCATCTGCGCAACCTGCTTAAGCTGGTACTCAAGCTTGCCGCGCACCCGCTCTGCCTCCACATTGAGATCCGCCAGCGCCTTGCGGGTGCGCGTCAGTTCCTGCTCCACCGCGTACGAGCTCTCCAGGACCTGTGTGCGTCCGTTCTCGTCTTCGCCTATGGCGGCCAGCGCGGTTTGCAATTCGCTCGAGGCCAGATTCAGATCAATTGCGATTCGTGCGCTTTCGCGCTCCAGCATCCTAAAGCGTGAAGCCAAAACCTGTTTGAGGTAGCCGACTGCCTCCGTTCTCAATTCCCCGTAACGCTTCGTCTTGGCCGCTTGGCGCTTCAGCGAATTGACCTGCCGGGTCACTTCTTCAAGAATGTCGAACACGCGCGAAAGGTTCTGTTTCGCGCTCTCGAGCTTCGCTTCCGCCAGCCGTTTGCGTGTCTTGAATTTCGTGATCCCAGCCGCTTCCTCGATTACCGCGCGCCGGTCCTGCGGCTTATTGCTTAAAATCTGCCCGATGCGGCCCTGCTCAATAATCGCGTAGCTCTCAGGGCCCAGGCCGGTCCCCAGAAATAGATCCTGAATGTCCCGCAGGCGCGCGGCCTTGTTGTTGATCAGGTATTCGCTCTCCCCGGAGCGATAGAGTCTCCGCGTGATCGTGATTTCGCCTGCCCGGCGCGCCGCTTTTAGCGCGTCTGTAGTGGGAACCGCCGGACTCGGCACGGCGTAGCCCACGCCGTTCCTTTCTGCCGCCGGATAACTCCCGTTCTGCGCTGCCTCAATCTGGCTGCCCGGAGCATCGGGAAGGTCATCCTCTGAAACTTTCGCGTCCGCCGGTTGCGAGGCCGGAAGAACCGCTTCGTCCGGCACCAGCGTCATAGTAACGGAGGCCATGCCCAACGGTTTCTTTTCGCGCGTACCGGCGAAGATCACGTCCTCCATGCGCGCGCCGCGCAAGCTTTTGGCAGACTGCTCGCCCAACACCCAGCTAATTGCGTCGCTAAGGTTTGATTTCCCGCACCCGTTCGGGCCCACTATGGCAGCGATGCCGCTGCCGTTGAATTTCATCTCCGTCCGGTCGTAGAAAGATTTGAAACCGTGAATCTCGACGCGCTTAAGTTTCAGCAACGGGCATTACCCTCTTTGGCGAAAATTCTCGGGGGTGTTTCTATCCTACCTGGACTGGGCGTCACAGTAAAGCTCTTTGGCCACGTCGCCTCGTATGTCCGTAGAGGCGAACAACAAGATATTGGGGTACGCATCCGCTAATGCCCCGGGTTTTCAATGAAGGTGCACACATCTATTGGGAAGAATACGGTTCTGGTCCGCCGATACTTCTCATTATGGGGCTCAGCTTCAGCCATGAGATGTGGTATCGAGTGCTGCCTTGCCTTGCAGGTTCATACCGGGTCATCCTACACGACAACCGCGGCGTCGGCCGCAGCGATACACCCCGGGGCCCCTATTCCATCAGACAGATGGCGCGCGATTCCGCCGCTGTTCTCGCCGCAGCGGGAGTCTCCAGAGCCCATGTGATCGGCGCTTCGATGGGAGGCATGATCGCACAGGAGCTTGCTCTGCAGCGGCCGGATCTGGTTGAGACTCTCCTGCTCGGTTGCACCAGCCACGGGGGCATTCTGGCGCGCTGGCCCAGGTTTATCCGGCCTCGCGGCCCAATAAGCCTGGCTGAATCGAAGCGCCGTGAACGGGAGATGGCGCTCATCCCTCTGCTCTATGCGGACGCGACCCCTCTCGAGCGCATTCACGAGGATCTCGCCGTCCAGTGCCAGTGTGCACTCACCAACCGCGGCCTGCTCAACCAGTTCACCGGCGTCTTGGTCTGGAGCTCTTACCTCCGTTTGCCCCGGATCGGCGTCCCTACCCTGGTAGTACATGGCGATCAGGACCGGCTGGTGCCCCCTCAAAATGGAAAAGTTGTAGCCTCTCGCATCCCGGGAGCAGAGTTCTGCCTGATACCACAAGCCGGCCATATGCTCATGACAGATCAGCCACTTATCTGTCGTGACATTTTCCTCGAATTCCTTGAAAGAGTATCGAATCGAAATTCTGAGCCCAGTACTAAAAGTACTCAATCAGCCCCGGGGTTGCTCTAAGCTGGTCATACCAGCAAATGTCGCAGCCTCATGATCGGCCACTCCGGGTGTTTCTCGCCGAAGATAGCCGGCCGGACGTCCGTCTGGTGGAAATGGCGCTCCAGGAGCACACAATCCCCTTCACCCTGCGTGTCGCGACAGATGGTGAAGAAGCGATCTATGCCGTAAAGCGTTTCGGCAGCGAGGAAGAGCATCCGGATATCGCGTTGCTCGACTTGAACCTGCCCCGGCAGGAGGGAGCGAAGGTCATTCAGCATCTCCGCTCACAGCCGGGCTGCGAAAAGACACCTATCGTCGTGATGACTTCATCCCAGAGCGAAGGCGACCGGGCGCTCGCCAGCCGGTTTCGCGCTGTCTTTTTTGCTAAACCGTCTGATCTGTATGAATTTTTACAGCTCGGAGCCCTGGTGAAATCGCTCCTTTCCTGCCATTAAGCTGTTGCTTCAGCTTTATCAGACAGCGCTGCCACCCCGGGCAGCTCGAGTCCCGCGAGAAACTCCAACGAAGCGCCGCCACCAGTCGATACATGCGTGATCCGGTCAGCCACGCCGGCGCTCTTAATCGCCTTCTCTGAGTCGCCGCCTCCTACCACCGATACCGCCTGGGCCTCTGCCACCGCTTTCGCTAGCGCCACTGTTCCGGCGTCGAAGGGGGGCATCTCAAAAATGCCCATCGGTCCATTCCAGATGATCGTTTTGGCCGTGCGGATGATCCCGGCGTAGGTGCTGACTGTTTCAGGACCGATGTCCACCCCGATTTGATCGGATTCGATTCGCTTTACAACTTCGTGGGCCGCGCCGGGCTTGATCTCACGGACAACTACGTGGTCCACCGGCAGTACGATTTTGTCCTTCGCGTGATTGAGGAGTTCCTGCGCGAGTGTAACCTTATCCTTTTCGACTAGAGACTTACCTGTCGGCTCGTTTTTGGCCCGCATGAAGGTATACGCCATGGCGCCGCCGATCAGGAGTTTGTCCACGAACTTGAGCAGGTTCTGAATGACTTCGATCTTGTCTGAAACTTTGGCGCCCCCAAGTAAAGCCACGCACGGATGCTCCGGATTCTTCGTCACCCTCGTCAACCACTGCAGCTCCTTGTCCATCAGGAGGCCTGCAGCCGCCCGGGGCAGATAGGACACAATTCCCACCGTCGACGCATGGGCGCGATGCGCCGAACCGAATGCGTCATTTATATAAATGTCCGCTCCCGCCGCGAGCTGTCTTGCAAACTCCGGGTCATTGGCTTCCTCTTCCGGGTGAAATCTTAAATTCTCGAGGAGCAGGATTTCGCACGGTTTTGGCCGCATCGAGGCTACTTCCGGACCCACCGAGTCGGGCGCCATTGTCACTGGCCTGCCCAATAATTCCGACAATCGCGCCGCGACGGGCGCAAGACTCATGTCGGCACGGCGCTTCCCCTTGGGCCTTCCTAAGTGGCTCGCAAGAATCACGGCAGCGCCGTGTTCGATCGCGTATTGAATGGTCGGCAGCGACGCGCGGATGCGCTTGTCGCTCGTGATTTCTTTGCCGTCGGGCGATAGCGGCACATTGAAATCCACCCGGATAAACACCCGCTTGTCACGCAAATCGAGGTCGTTGACCGACAACTTTGCCATGAACACATTTTAGGAAACCGCTGAAATTGCCTGCGAAGAGTCAGCCGACACTCATTTGTAACATTTTTCACATTTGGGTATAGTACGGGTATCTAGCCAAGGGTTTATTCCTCTCTCTGAAATACGAATAAGAGTAGAGAAATCTCAGGGTTTGGCACTATAATTCGTAGTCAGCGGAATCCCATCCAGGTCTACACTGGGAATAATGCTGGCTTTTTCGCGAGGAAAGCATGGATGCCTATAGGACCTATCCGAGTATTGATAGCTGACGGACACCCGATCGTTCTAGCGGGACTTCGCAGTGTACTGACCGATCGTCCAGGAATACAAGTTGTTGGTGAAGCCAACGACGGAATGGAAGCTATCGACAAAGCGGTAGAGTTGTCGCCCGATGTGGTTCTGATGGACCTGAAGATGCCGAAAGTGGACGGAATGACCGTCCTGCGCAGCCTGCATGCGCGCGCCCAAAATTCAAAGGTCATTCTCTTTGCTTCCTCTGAGCACCGTGAAGACTTTGTCGAAGCCATGAAACTCGGCTGTTCCGGTGTGCTGCCTCGTGATACGCCGACCCATCTCATCGAGAAGAGCATAATAAAGGTCCATGCCGGTGAGATCTGGCTCGACTCGAACACCACAGCCGCCGTGATCCGGCATTTTGCCTCGCCGGCGGAGTTCAATCCGCCGCAGGGGAACGGCAAGCCATCGCGCGAACGCTCACAGCTCAGCCAGCGCGAGCGTGAAATCATCATTCTCATCGCACAAGGCTACAAGAACAAAGAGATCGCGGAGAAGATGTTCATCACCGAGCAAACGGTGAAAAATCATCTGCACAACGTCTTCGACAAACTCGGCGTTTCCGATCGCCTCGAACTGGCCCTATACGCCATTCACAACAGCCTGCACCTACGCGCCTGAGGACGCGGCATTCACTTAGCCAACTGGCGCAACGCGCCGCGGTAGCGCCGCATCACTGCTTCATCGGTTTTCATCTGCCGCTCGAACGCAGGATTATGAGGAGTGATCCGGTACCCGTCCGGGGCTTCCGTAAGATAAACGGAATCGCCGGCGACCACCTTCATCCGGTCAAGCACTTCCTTCGGAAACGTGACCCCGGTCGAATTGCCCACGGCTCGGACCTTGAGTGTGATCATAAGAACCTCCTTTCCGGCGACAACCTGTTGTTGCCACATCTGTCATAACACACCTTCGCTCCCTGCCAAGAATCTAGCTCCGTGCTTTGAAACAGCTCGGCCGGTTTTTTCTTAAGGTATAGCTGGCGCAAGGCTTAAACCCATTTTGGTCTTCTGTGATCCGCCGGTTGGCAGCTAATGTGCTGAAACCTCCCTTCCACCGTTACAATAGAGAATCTCCCCCATGTCCTTACGTACCCATGAGGCCCGGCAGATCCGCCGGCAAGCCCTCGAAGATGCTCTATCCAGTCGCATTCTGCTGCTCGACGGAGCGATGGGCACGATGCTCCAGCAGCACCATCTGACCGCGGCCGATTTCGGAGGCGCGGCGCTCGAAGGCTGCAATGAAAATCTCGTCGTGACGCGCCCCGATGTTATCCTGGGCGTTCATCGCGCTTACTTCGAGGCTGGTTCCGATATTGTCGAAACGAACAGCTTCGGCGGGACCCGCATCGTGCTTGCCGAATACGGCCTTGACGGTCGAGTTCATGAGCTGAACGTCGCTGCTGCGCGGCTGGCGCGCCAAGCGGCAGACGAGTTCTCAGATTCCGGCCGAACCCGTTTCGTCGCCGGCTCCATGGGACCCACCACCAAGGCGCTCTCGGTCAGCGCCGCCGGAGTGACCTTCACAGATCTCGTCGTCAACTATCACGACCAGGCTGCCGCGCTGCTCGAAGGCGGAGCCGACCTCCTGCTGCTTGAAACATGCAACGACACGCGCAATGTCAAAGCCGGACTGCTCGCCATTGACCAGCTCGGCCGCGAGCTCGGCTACAAAATCCCAGTCATGGTCTCCGGCACCGTCGAGCTCTCCGGCACAATGCTCGCCGGCCAGACCGCTGACGCGTTCTATGTATCCGTTTCTCACGCAGACTTGCTTTCAGTTGGCCTGAACTGCGCAACGGGACCGGAATTCATGACGGATCACATCCGCTCGGTGCACGAACTTGCGACGACACGCGTCTCCTGTTATCCCAACGCTGGCCTGCCCGACCCCGAAACTGGCCGCTACCTCGAAACGCCCGAAACGCTCGCCGCTCAGATGGAACGCTTCGTCGATCATGGCTGGTTGAACATCATCGGCGGTTGCTGCGGCACTCGGCCTGACCACATCCGCGCCATGGCGCAGATGGTGGATGGCAAGCAGCCGCGAGCCCCTAAGTCTCCCACTCACCGCACCTATTTCTCAGGTATCGAGGTCGTCGAAGCCGAAGACAGCAATCGACCCCTCATTGTTGGCGAGCGCACAAACGTCATCGGCTCGCGCTTATTCAAGAAGATGATCGCGGAAGAGAAGTGGGAAGAGGCCACCGAGATCGCCCGCTGGCAGGTGCGCAATGGCGCTCATATCATCGATGTCTGCCTTCAATCGAGCGAACGCGACGAGCTCGCCGACATTCCGAATTTCTACGAAAAGCTGATCCGCAAAATCAAGGCGCCGATCATGATCGATACCACGGATCCGCGCTCGATCGAGCTTTCGCTGACCTATTGCCAAGGCAAGAGCATCATCAATTCGGTTAACCTCGAAGACGGCGAAGAGAAGTTCGAGCGAGTCTGTCCGCTGGCGCGCGCGCTATGGCGCGGCGCTTGGTCGTCGGCTGCATCGATGAGGATCCGCTGCAGGCGCAGGCGTTCACGCGGGAACGCAAGCTCGCGGTCGCGCAGCGTTCGGTTGATCTTCTCACTACCAAGTACGATATCCCCGCGGAAGACATCATCATCGATCCGCTCGTTTTCCCCTGTGCCACAGGCGACGAGAACTATATCGGCGGTGCGGTCGAAACGATTGAGGCCATCCGGCTGATCAAGCAGAGTATTCCGTATGTCAAGACTGTCCTCGGCATCTCCAATATCTCTTTCGGCCTGCCCGCCGCCGCGCGCGAAGTAGTCAACTCCGTTTTCCTGTATTACTGCACCAAGGCCGGACTCGACCTCGCGATCGTCAACGCTGAGAAACTCGAGCGGTTTGCTTCTATTCCGGAACAAGAGCGCCGCCTCGCGGAAGCGCTTCTGTTCAATACGCCTCCGCTCGACGTCCCTGCCAATCATGCCAGCTTCGAGCTCCTCGAAAACGTTCCCGAAGATTGGCGGCAGCAGATCGCGCGAGCAGAAGATCGCGGTCAATCAGTTCCATATCGCCGCCGTCTCCGAGCATTTTCGCGGGGCCGCTAGCCGGCAGAAGAGAAAGATTTCCGATCTGCCGCTCGACCAACGCCTCGCCAACTACATCATCGAGGGCACCAAGGACGGGCTGATCGCCGATCTCGAACTCAAGCGCGCTGAAGGCGCATTGCCGCTCGATATCATCAATGGCCCGCTCATGGCCGGTATGGCGGAGGTCGGCCGTCTGTTCAACAATAACGAGCTGATCGTCGCGGAGGTGCTGCAATCGGCCGAGGCGATGAAGGCCGCCGTGAATTATCTCGAGCAGTTCATGGAAAAATCCGCATCGAGCACGCGCGGAAAGATCGTCTTAGCTACCGTCAAAGGCGATGTCCATGACATCGGCAAGAACCTGGTCGAGATCATTCTGAGCAACAACGGCTATCAAGTCGTCAACCTCGGTATCAAAGTTCCTCCCGACGATCTCATCACGCGCTTATCACCAGCACAACCCGGATGCCATTGGCCTCTCGGGTCTGCTGGTCAAGAGCGCCCAGCAGATGGTGATCACGGCCGGTGATCTGAAAGAAGCCGGCATTCACGTTCCGCTGCTCGTCGGCGGGGCCGCACTATCAGAGAAGTTCACCAAAACAAAAATTGCGCCCGAGTTACTCCGCACCGACCCTCTACGCCAAGGACGCCATGACCGGTCTGCGGCTGATGAACGAGATCACAGATCCTGCGTCCCGCGACCAGGTGCTTTCACAGCATATCTTCAGCGAAGTGCCTGCCGAAACTGCTCCGCGCGAGACCGCTCCCGTCCCTTCAGGCGAACTGCGCAGCCCTAAAGTCCACACCGAAATCCCGATCCCGCCCGCTCCATACCTGGATCGCAAGGTGCGCACCATTCCTCATCTTGCCGAGGTCTGGAGCTACATCAATCCTTTCATGCTGTACGGCCGCCATCTCGGTTTCAAAGGCAACTTCGAAAAGCTGCTTGCTGAACGCGATCCGAAAGCGCTCGAGCTCTTCCATAATGTCGAAGACGTGAAGCGCGAAGCCGCGCAGTTCATGCAGGCGCGTGCCGTGTGGCAGTTCTTTGAAGTAGAGCGCGACCAGAACACTTTGCATCTGTTCCGCCTGGCGCAACATCGCCCCTTGAAAGTTTTCACTTCGGCAGACAGGCCAAGTCTGACGGCCTTTGCCTCAGCGATTACGCCCTCGATCCGCAAGACGGCAATCGAGATCATATCGCTCTCTTCGTTGTGACCGCCGGCGAAGGCGTTATTGCGCACTCGGAAGAAGCAAAAGCTCGCGGCGAGTACTTCAAGGCTCACGCGCTGCAGGCGCTCGGTATTGAGACGGCAGAAGCCTGTGCCGAATGGCTGCACCGCCGCATTCGCGAAGATTGGGGCTTCCCGGATCCTCCGGGCATGACCATGCAGGAGCGCTTCACTTCCCGTTATCGCGGTAAACGTTACAGCTTCGGTTACCCGGCCTGCCCGAACCTTGAAGACCAGGCCAAGCTGTGGCGCCTCCTGCAGCCGGAAGAGATCGGGGTCGAACTGACCGAAGGCTTTATGATGGAACCCGAAGCCAGTGTTTCAGCGCTTGTCTTCCATCATCCGGACTGCGTATACTTCACCGCCGCCGAAGAGACCGAACCGGCGTACGCGTAGTACTAAATAGCCGGCCTGCGCTGATTGCGGCGCAGGATGCGAAATTGTATAACGCAGATGTTGGACTAGATTTCGAAAAACGGCCAGCCGGGCTTACTCTTCCTCGTCTACGTGCATATGGGATTTGGCGGCCGCAATGATCTTCTCGGCCTGCGGGCCCGGCACGTAATCGTAGTGATCGAATTCCATATGGAATGAGGCGCGGCCCTGAGTTTTTGAGATCAGGTCGTTTTGGTAGTTCAGCATCTCGGCCATCGGAACTTGAGCCCGAATCGTTTGCATGTTGCCTTTCAGGTCCATGCCTGCTATCCGGCCACGGCGGCTGTTGAAGTCGCTCATCAGATCGCCCGCGAACTCGGCAGGTGTCTCGACTTCCACTTTCATGATCGGTTCCAGCAGCTGCGGCTTCGCTTGCTGCATGGCGGCGCGGAACGCCTTGCGACCCGCCAGTTTGAACGCCATTTCCGATGAGTCGACGTCGTGATACGAACCGTCGTCCAGCGTGACTTTGAAATCCGTTACTGGATATCCGGCGAGAAAGCCCTGCTCGGCCGCCTCCAGAATTCCCTTTTCCACTGCTGGCACAAATTGCTTTGGAATCGCGCCGCCAAAGATGTCGTTCACGAACTGGAACTTTTCCCCGCGCGGCAAGCGGCTCGACGCGAATCCAGCAATCGCCAAATTGGCCGTGGCCGCCGGTCTGCTTCTTGTGGCGGCCCTGCACGCGAGCCGTTCCGCGGATCGTCTCACGATACGGAATCTTGGGGGCCTTGAGCTCGACCTCCACTCCGTAGCGCCGTTTTAAGCGGCTTACGACAACTTCGAGATGTTGCTGGCCGTTACCTGCCAGCAGGAACTCTTTCGTAAGCGGGTCGCGGTAGAAGCGAAGCGACTGATCTTCCTCGAGAATCCTCGCAAGTGCGGTGCTGAGCCGGTCTTCGTCTTGACGCGTCTTTGCTGAGATTGCGTATGCGATGGACGGCTCTGGAATCACCACGCCGCGGAAGGTTACGCAATTGGCCTTTTCGCACAGCGTGTCGCCGGTAAGCGTTTCTTTCAGCTTGGCAACCACTCCGATGTCGCCTGCCTTCAGTTCGGTGATAGGCTGCATCGTTTTTCCGAATGGCGTGGCGATATGCGCCAGGCGCTCGTTCGCGCCGGATCGAGCGTTGATCAGATGCGCGTCATCCTTCACCGCCCCGGACATCACTTTGAAGTACGTGACGCGTCCTGCGAACGGGTCCGCGGCTGTCTTGAAGACGAAAATGGAAGGCGACTCGCTCGGCGTGATCGCTTTCTTCAGCTCCTTCCCGTTCTGCATGGCAGGCATCTCGGGGCGCTGCAAGGGAGATGGCAGAATCTCAGCGATGAAGTTGAGCAACAAGTCCGTCCCGATGTTTTGAGTCGCAGCGGCGCAAAGTACCGGGAAAATGCGCCGCTGCCGCACCGCTTCCTGCAGGCCGGTGATGATGTGCTCGACGGGAAGCGTTCCGCTGGCAAAAAACTCCTCCATCAGTTCGTCGTTTCCTTCGGCAACCATCTCGACCAAGGCTTCGTGCGCGGCTGCGGCCGCTTCGCTCATCGAGTCGGGAATATCACCTTCTTTTCCTTTCCCGTCGCCGCCCGGGCGATAGCACCACGAGCGCATCCGAATGAGATCGACAATACCAGCGAAGTTCTTCTCACTGCCGATTGGAAGCTGAATGGGGACGGCACTGCGGCCAAAGCTCTCGTGAACGCCTTCCATTGCGCGTTCAAATGAGGACCGCTCGCGATCCAGTTTGTTCACTACAATGGCGGACGCGAGTTCGAACTCTGCAGCGAACTTCCAGACTTTCTCGGTCGAGACCTCGATTCCGGCAACACCGTCCAGAATGGTGATCGCCGCATCCGCCGCCACCAGGGCGGAGCTGGTGTCGTTCAAAAAAATGTTGTATCCCGGAGTGTCGATGGCGTTGACTTTTGTCTTCTGCCAGGGGAAGGCTAGCCACAGACGAGCTGATGCTCAGCTTACGCGCAATCTCCTCTTCATCGAAATCGGTGATGGTATTGCCTTCATCGGGTTTCAGATGCCTGTCCGTCGCACCGGCTGTGAAGAGCATCGCAGAAGCGAGTGCCGTCTTACCGCAATGGCCATGCCCGATCAACGCCACGTTCCGAATATCGGAACTGTCGAAGACCCTCATACGTGAAGCCTCCAGAAGAAAAACGCGTATTGTGAGCGGATTTCGCCGCCCGAAGCCGAGAGCATATCAAACCGGCTTTCAGTTCATATGCAGAACAATCGCTGGCCTTTTGGGCTCTGTTATTTACGCAATCTGCTGAGAAGCAGAGATATCAGGTGAGACGTCAACGACAGGATTGTAGGTCAGAATACGGCCGCAACTCTCGCAAAACATGATCTTGTCTCCGCGGCGGAGATCCTGAAAGAACTGCGGTCGCAACGTGATCTGGCAGGCGTCACAGCGGCCTTCGGTAGCGTCCGCGATCGGGTGGTTCTTTGTTTTTTTGCGGATGCGCTCGTACTCCGCGTAGAAGGCCGGCGTCATCTGCGCGGCGATCGAGGCGCGCTCAGTCTGCAGCGCAGCAAGTTCGTTCTTATCCACTACTGTTCGTTCGCGAGCGCGCGTCTTTTCCGCTTCAACTTGCTGCTGTTCTTTTTTGAGATCGTCCTCCGCGGCCTTCTGATTCTTTTCGAGCGGCTCAGATTGCTCCATCAGGTCGAGGATCTTGTCCTCGCACTTCCGCACTTCGCCCTCGGCATAAGCGATCTCGTTTTGAAAGGCCTTGTACTGCTCGTTGGTCTTGGCCTGCAGCATCTGCTCTTTCAGCTTGGAGACTTTCTGCTCATGAAGCTGGATATCGCCTTCGAGCTTCTTGCGGGCACGCTGATTTGCCGCGAGTGCCGCGCGATCCGCCTCTAACCGGCGCGTGTGCGACTCCAGTTTCCTTTCGATCTCGGCGATGTGTTTCGGAAGTGTAGCGATCTCGGTCTCGAGACTCGCCATCTTGCGGTCAAGCGCCTGAAGACGCAGCGCAAGAGCAAGGTCCTGCAGCATTAAATCATGATCCTAACACGCGCTCCCGGCCGCTCCTCATGCAGCAGCGTAGTCTTCCAGGAATTTCGCAATGGTACGGATGCCTAGAAAGTAATTAGAAATTCGATATTTTTCGTTCGGTGAATGCAAGCCGTCGTCTGGCAGGCCGAAGCCCATCAGAACCGTTGGGATGCCGAGTTCTCTCGCGAATTCTCCCACGATAGGAATGGAACCTCCACCGCGCACAAACACGGTCTGCTTGCCCAATACTTCGCTGAACGCCTTGGCCGCCGTATCGATCGCAGGGTGATGCGGGTTGACCAGAATGGCGGGACCGGCACTCAGGACACGCATTTCGGTCCGGATGCCTTCGGGCGTGTTGGCTTCCACCCAATCTTTAACGGCCGCCAGCACTTTTTGCGGATCCTGGTTTGGCACCAGACGCAAACTGACCTTGGCGACGGCTTTAGCGGGAATGACTGTCTTTGCCCCCGTGCCGGTGAACCCGCCGGCAATGCCGTGTACTTCGAAGGTCGGCCTGGCCCACAGGCGCGCAAGAACGCTTTGGTCGGGCTCGCCTGTGAGCGCAGTGGAACCGACTTGCCGCAGGAATTCGCGCTCTGAAAACGGCAAGCGCTTCCAGCTGTCGACCTCGACCGGATCGGGCGGTGCGACATCGTCATAGATCCCGGGGATCAGGATCCTGCCCTTCGCATCCTTTGCCGCCGCCAGAAGCTGCACTAAGCCCATATACCGCATTAGGCGCCGCACCGCCGTACATCCCCGAATGCAGGTCGCGCGCAGGGCCGCTGGCCTCAATTTCCAGGTACAGCAGGCCGCGCAGGCCAACGCACAACGTCGGGACGCCGTCGGCGAACAATTCGGTATCCGAGACCAGGGCAACATCGGCCTGGAGCTTTTCCTTGTGTTCGGATACGTATGCCGAAATCGACTCGCCGCCTACTTCTTCTTCGCCTTCGATCAGGAATTTGACATTGACCGGCAGCCGTCCTTGATGCGCCGCCCGCAGCACTTCCACCGCTTTGATATGCATGTACATCTGGCCTTTGTCGTCGGCCGATCCGCGTGCATAGATATTGCCGTTGCGGACCCTCGGGTCGAAGGGCGGGTTTCCCAAAGCTCGAGCGGGTCAGGCGGTTGCACATCGTAGTGGCCGTAACAAAGCACCGTGGGCTTGCCAGGCGCGTGTAACCAATCGCCATAGACAAGCGGATGTCGCGCGGTCTTGATCACCTCCACGCGCTCGATGCCTACGCTCCGAAGCGCTTCGGCCACGAAATCCGCGGCCTTGGCCACGTCCGCTTTATGTTCGGGAAGCGTGCTGACGCTAGGAATGCGGATGAAAGAGAAGAGTTCCTCCAGAAAGCGGGATTCGTTTTGCTTGATGTAGTCGTCTACGGCTGCGGACAAGCGGTCTCCTGACGCTTCCAAGTATAGAGTGCGTCAGGCGTTCTGCCGGATGGAGAACACGGCGACTTCGGCGAGCAGGTTAGCGAGGAAGCGGACCGGTTTGTCACCGCGCAGGAAGATCTGGCGCTCGATGACCCAGTTCTGGCCCCGGCAGAGTTGCACAAAATCGGCGACCGTGAGGAAGTGAAGATTGGGAGATTCGTACCACTTGTAGGGGAAGAGCCTGGTTTGCGGTGCGCGCCCGCTGAACAGGTGCGAAAGCCGCGTTGTCCAATGGCCAAAGTTCGGGAAGGCTACGATGCCGTGCCGTCCGACGCGCAGCATCTCGCGTAACACACGTATCGGATAGCGGGTCTCTTGCAGCGTCTGGCTCAAGATGACGAAATCAAACGTTCCGTCCTCGTAATCGGTGAGCCCGTTATCGATGTCGCTCTGATAGGCGGAAACTCCGCGGGCAATGGCGCGGCGGACCCGGTTCCCGTCGATCTCCACGCCGCGGCCATCCACCTGCTTCTGATCGCGCAGCCAGGCCAGCAGCTCGCCTTCCCCGCAGCCCAAATCCAGCACGCGTGATCCCGGCTCGATTATCTCGGCGATCATGGCGTAATCAGGCCGGGCGTGAATAGGATCCGGACTGGCGGCGATTTCAGAATGATTCGCAGCGCTTCCCCGGACAGATCGCGAAATGTGTTTTCGAGAAAGCCCGCGATAATTTCACTTTGCTCCTTCGTCTCGAGCAGGAAGGCATCGTGGCCGTAGTTCGAGGTGAGCTCGCAGAATGCGACATCCATGTTACGGCTGCGCAGCGCGCTCACAGTTTCGAGCGATTGATACGTCGGATAGAGCCAGTCTGAAGTGAAACTCAGCACCAGAAAGCGCGTTGCGGCGGGATGAAACGCGGCGGAAAGCGAAGGATAGCCGGCCGAGAGATCAAAATAATCCATCGCTTTCGTGATGTAGAGATACGAGTTCGCGTCGAAGCGGGTCACGAACTGGCTGCCGCGATAACGCAGATAGCTTTCGACTTCGAAATCAATCGAGAAGTCGAATCCGAAAACATCTTTGTCGCGCAGCCGGCGGCCGAACTTCTCACGCATGGACTGGTCGCTCATGTAAGTGATGTGCCCGACCATGCGCGCTACCGCGAGGCCGCGAGCGGGAGGTTTCGAATCGTAATAGTTGCCTTCGTTCCAATCCGGATCGGCCATCACAGCCTGCCGCCCGACCTCGTTGAATGCGATCTGCTGGGCGCTATGGCGCGAAGTCGCAGCAATGGGAATGGCTGCAGCTACCGCCTCCGGGTACGCAACTGCCCACTGTAGCGCTTGCATGCCGCCCATGGAGCCGCCTGCCACAGCGAGCAGCCGCTCGATTCCGAGCGAGTTCACCAGCATCTTTTGCAGCTTCACCATGTCGCCGATGGTGATCACGGGAAAGCGCATGGCATAGCGCTCGCCAGTGGCAGGATCGATGGACCCCGGCCCGGTTGTTCCTCGACATCCGCCGAGCACGTTGGAGCAGATGACAAAATACTTGTCCGTGTCGAATGCGAGGCCGGGTCCCGCCATGCTCGACCACCATCCCGGCTGGCCGGTTTCCTTGCTGATGCCGGCGGCGTGCGCATCGCCCGAAAACGCATGCAGCAGGAGGATCGCATTTGAGCGCTCGGCGTTCAGCGTGCCATATGTTTCAAATGCAACCTCGACGTTCAGGAGCGTGATACCGCACTCCAGCGACAGAGTGGGAAAAGTTGTGATCTGAGTTTCCGCTGTAAAGCTGATTTCAGTGGAAAGGGCCATGATCGCGCGTGGGAACGCGCCTGCTTTGCACGATAGCATGCGGCCTGATCAAGCCAGGCCTCAGCGACTGTTGAATGAGACCTCTACCTGCTCGGGCGAATGAATGGTGTAGCGGTCGTAGTCGGGATAAGGTTTGCCGTCCGCTTGAGTGGAAGCGATCATCCACATCAATGAGCCGGCTCCCTTGCTCTCGGCAATCTCGCTGAGCCACGAGGCGAATGCTTTTTTGCGCAGAACGGAGGAGGTCGCCAGATCCGCCGGATCCAGCTTCCAACCGTATTCTTCTAACAGCATCGGCTTCCCGGCACGGTGTGCCGCGGCAACACGTTGGCGAATCCACCTGCGGCCGAATGAGATGGGCTCTTTCTTCGCAGCGAAGTGCGGATAGTAATGGCAGGTCCCGAAATCGATCGTGTTCACGCTCAGAATGCGCTTGGTGTCCACGCCGTAGGTCCCGAAATGCCCTTCGTCACCGGCGCTGACCAGATGGTTCGGATCTATGCTCTTCAGGTGCGCGCTCATCTCGTGAATCCAATCCAGCAGAGTGCCGGTTGCATTTACGGCCGGAGTTCCGTCCTCGCTCATGCATCGCGGCTCATTGGCGAGTTCCCAGGCGAAGATCGAGGGCTCTTCGCAGTAACAACGGCCGGTGATCGTGTTCACCCTGGACAACATATGTTCGATGTAGTTCTTGAACGCTCTTCGTGTTTGCGGGTGAGTGTAGAATTCTATCCGGTGACTCAGGCCGAACCAGTTCAGGTACTGGCGCATTCCGCCGAAGTCGTCCCAGTAATTGACAAGCGGCAGAATCAGGCGAATTTCGTACTGCTCCGCAAGGGCAATCGTACGGTCGAGCCGTTCCAGCCCGGTCGGGCCATCATTGAACACCGGCGCTCCGGCAACGGGATCCCAGTACTGAAAATAGGCGCCGTGTTGTGCGCCGGGCGGCATGCATCCGGGCTGGGCCATGCCGCAATCGAGAAACGCCCACGTGCGAAGCACGTTCAGCTGCATCTTTCGCGCTAACTCGAAGACCGGCACTACCATCGAATCCGGCGCGAACGCCAAGTAGTAGTTATTGGCGCCCGCTACTCGAAACGCGCGGCCGTCCGCCACGAACGACGTCCCGTGCGTGCGCACGAACCGGGAATCAGGAACTTGGGCGCGTTCAGGTGGCAACCGCCGCTTCCCGCATAACCTCCTCGGTCACCACTTCGAACTTCGTGAGCTGCAAACTGCCGAAAGAGGTGGTAATTGCCACGTCAGCGGCGTCCAGGCCGGTAGCCATCAACACGCGTCCGATACGCGGGCTGATTGTGGCGCGCATCGAAAGTCCACCAGCGTCCATCCAGGTACGCTTGGAACCAGGCGCTGAAGTCCATCGGCGAGGGTGCGGGCGGCACACCGATATCGCCCAGGTATCCCGTCGTATAGCGCGCCGGAATGTTCAGGCAGCGGCAGAACGTAATGGCGAGATGCTGGAAGTCACGGCACACGCCCATACGCTCCGTGTAAACATCCAACGCGGTCTTGGTCGAACGGGCGAAGTTGTAGCCGAACGTCACCTTGCTGTGTACCCAATCGCAAATGGTCTGCACGCGCCGCCAGCCGTGCGGAGCATTCCCGAACAACTCAACCGCTATGTTCGAGAGCAGATCCACTTCGCAATAGCGGCTGGGCAGCAGGAAGCGAAGAATATCATCCGGCAGCTCTTCTACAGCCAGTTCGCGCGCGTCCGGATTCTGCGCATCCGGTTCGCCCGAGTCCTCAATCAGGGTTGCATTCCAGAGCCGAAGCTCGCCGGGCTCGGCGACAAAGCGCGTGCAGTGGTTTCCGAAGCTATCAAGATATTGCGCGGCTTTTGTCGCGGGCTCGATTCGCAGATGGTCCGGCTCGCGAAGATCGTGTTCACGGGAGCTGTGGACATTCAGCAAAGCAATCACCGGTACACGTCCAGTCACCGCAAATCGAATGTCATAGCCCAGGCGGATCAGCATGATTTTCTTTCCCGTTTGTGATGAAGGCGCCGATCTGCTTACACGAGCAAGAACTTACATGGTTCACACCAGCACGTAAGGTCAGTGTAGCCTTTCTTAATGTCCTTGACGCGATACCGGCGGTAGTGTTGCGAATTACTCCGCGACAGCTTTGGCGAAGCTCTGAAATAACCGCAATTGGTCCGGATGCTGCTTCACCTGGTCCTCGGGATGCCACTGCACCGCCAGGACGAAGGCTTTGTCGGGGCGCTCCAGCGCTTCAATTACGGAGCCGTTCGCAGCATGCGCCGACGGCCGCAGCTTCTCGCCGATGCGGTCGATCGCCTGGTGGTGCCGTGAGTTCACGCGCCCAGCATCTCGTCCCGGCAACCGCGGACAGCAGCGTGCCCGGCTCAATCAGCACATCATGTACGATGGCCGCCGGGTCCGGCTTTTCGGGATCATGCCCGTCCTCGGGCGGAAGATGCTGGATCAAACTGCCGCCATGATAGACGTTCAGAATTTGAATACCCCGGCAAATGGCCAGGATCGGTAGATTTTTTTCGAGTGCTTCGTGGATCAGTGCAAGCTCCACTTCATCGCGTTGGTCGTCCGGCTCATCCGTTTCCGAAACCGCCGTCCGCCCATAGCGGCTCGGGTTCACGTCGGTGCCGCCCATAAGTAGCAGTCCGGCAGTGTTGTCGAAAGAGACAGGCTCCGTCACCGGGACGGACACCGGCTCGAGTCCCGCCGCTCGCAGGGCCGCCTCATAGGGCGGCAATTTTTTCGGATGACGATAAGGCAGCAGAACACGGGCAGGCATATGAATTATTCTCGCCCGAACGCCCGCTTTCGCTCTAAAGATCGCGTTTATTCAGTCTCAGCGTCGCGATGGCCAGGAACATGGTCATGTACAAAACGGCGTAGACCACCATCGAGAGACTCGGTACCGAAGCGCTGCTGAACGGCGTGAAATTCAGCGCGGCAGCCAAAGGGGACTGCATCTCATACGCCGCTCTTCGCCACAGCGCCTCAGTCGGCATCAGAATGCTGGCAACAATGCCCAGATCCAGCGCTTTTCGCGTCTGTGTCAACGCGCCGGCCTGCTCTATCCATCCGCCAAGGAAGGCCAAACCGTGCAGACCTAACGCGAGCACGCCGTTGGTAAGCGTCGAGAATATAGTCCCGAAGAAGAACGTGACCGATAGCAACAGCAGGCTTTCAAGCCAGATCAGGCCCAAACCACCTGCCAGATGGCGGACCGCAACGCCCGCCATCCCGTAGCTGACCGCATTGATGCCAAGCACCATCAGCGCGATGAAAAGGGTCAGCATGCCCGCAAAGCCGAGCCATTTTCCGGCGAGCAGCTCCCATCGCCGCACCGGCTTTGTCGCAACAGCCTGAATGGTTCCGGAGGCTATCTCGCCCGATAGCGTGTCCACAGACGTCAATATCGTCAGCACGACAACCAGTAGATCGATAGCGTAAAGGCCCATCATCAGCATGGCGTTCATCGCGTTGGCTCGCGTGAAGCCGGTTACGTGGCGGTTATTGAACGACTGCAGTTGAAAGTGCATTGCCAGCGCAAACAGCAGCAGGAATGCCACACCGGCCGCGAGCGCCATCCACAGGATTTTCTTGCGCGATGCCTCGCGAAACGTCACCGCCGCCATGATCCAGACCCGCATCACAGGCCCTGATCCACGCCTAGAATTTCCATAAACCGGTCTTCCAGCGACAGGCGCCGCGGCGTGAATTCAAAAACCTCCGCGCCGTGGTCAACCAGATAGCGCAGCACCCGCGGTGCGAGATCCGCCGCCCGCAGTTTCATGCTGAGTTGCTCGCCGTCCAGATCAATTTGCGTTGCCCACGTGTTCAGCCCGTCCATAACTTCCGGCGATAACCGGTGAACGCGCGCGATCACCTGCGTGCGCTCTTCATCGAAGCTGCTCACCTCACGCAACTCGATCACTTCGCCGGCCTTGATAAAAGCCACGCGGTCGCAGGTGACTTCCACCTCGCTCAAAAGATGCGAGTTGAGAAACACCGTGGTTCCGCGCTGGCGCTGCGCGCGGATGATATCGCGCACCAACCGGCGGCCCACCGGGTCCAATCCGGACGTGGGCTCGTCGAGGAACAGGACATCCGGTTCGTTGATCAGCGCCTGGGCGAGTCCGATTCTTTGCAGCATTCCTTTGGAGAAGTGGCGCAACTGCTTGCCGCGATGCGGCGTGAGACCCACTGTATCGAGCATCTTCGGGATTCGTTCCCGCAACGCATCTTCCGACATGCCGTAGAGCTGCCCGTGAAGTCGTAAGAGTTCGCTTGCGGTCAGCCAGTCGTAGAACCGGAAATGCTCAGGCAGAAACCCCACTCGCGCCCGAATGGCTGTATCGCCCACGGGTGCCCCGAGCAGTTCTGCGCTGCCGCTGGTTGGCGCTATGAGCCCGAGCAGCATCTTAAGCGAAGTGCTTTTTCCCGCCCCATTCGGACCAAGGAAGCCGAATACTTCGCCGCGGCGTACCTCGAGCGTAAGTCCCCGCACCGCGACCTTATCGCCAAACACCTTCCGCAGACGGTGTGTCGAGACTGCCAGCCCGGATGCGCGTGGGCGCTCGAAGTCCAGCGCAGCTTCAGAGCTCAGCGCGGACTTCGCGGTGGCTGGTTTTGCTGGCAGCACAGGATCAGCTTATCGGGCTCAGCCCAGCGATGAAGCCGCGGCCAGCACCTGGTCCGGCGTGCCCTTCCCATCGATGGAATAAATGATGCCGTTCTTTACCCAGATCAGTTCGAACCGTTCGATTGAGTTCCCACGTGGAGACTCGATCAGCGTTCCGTTTACGCCGTCTACCGGCACGGTGCGGTATGAACTCTTGCCCATCGGCACTGGAATCACCAGAGTCGAGGACCAGTCGACCGTCTGTGCGAAAGAATGTGCTTCTGCCGCGCTCATGCCGGTGACCTGCAGGCCGGCCTCCGCCAGAACGCCCAGGTTCAACCCCGGCGGAACGCTGATCGTGGGGCTCGGCACCTGCGTAAAGTGAATGCAGCCCTGCGATGTCGCCGGCGCGGGCGTCTTCGCCTCGCACTGCCCGTAACTCATTTGCACCAGCTTCGGCACGTGGACGGCCACCAGCGCGCCATCCACTGAATCCGGAATCTGCACATCGGAGCGGCCCACCTGGTCGAGCACCGCCTGAATGCGATCACGGTTCAGCGTCATCTGGAACGCCCCTTCACCGCTCACCCCCACTTTTTCCGGAGCGCCCAGCGAGTCCAAACCTCTTACATTGAAGCCAGCCATCTGCGCGGCTTCCCCAATACTGGAAGTGGTGACGGGCGGCCCCGGTTTCATCGTGACCACCACGTTGTCTGAAATGAATTGCGAAATCAGTTGCTCGCGCCCGTTCCCGCCCTGTGCGCTAACGGCCGAGAGATCCACCGGCACAACCGCGATCTTCTGCACGCGCAGCATGTCCAGGATCTTCTGCGCCCACGTCCGGCCCGAAGAGAAGCTGAGCATCAGCACCACCGCCATAGCCAGAGCTACGCCGCCCAGCGCCGGACGCACCCATTTCGGAACGAACCAATTCAGACGCCCAGCCGAACTGGTCCGCTCGCCCTGCGTTTCCCGATACCGGTAGTAGGCGGCAGCCGGATCAATGGGCGCCGCCTCAGCCGCCGCGGCATTCAGCTTCGCCTGGACACGTCGCGCGCTCTCGCGCAAAGATTGCAATCGCGCCCGGCAGCCTTCACAGCTCGCCACGTGCCGCGCCGACAGCCTCCATCTCTCCTCCGGCGACTTCTCCATCCACGAACGTGCGCAACGTTCCATCACTTGGGCAATTCATAGCTCCGCGCCTCCTCCAGTTAATTTCAAATAGCGTTTGCGGAACTCCGCTTCCGCCCGGTTGAGCAGTGTTCCGACACTCCCAATCGCCACTTCGAGCGTTTCCGCGATTTCTTTATAAGATGACCCGTTCGCGCGCATCGAGCAGGATCTGCGCCTGGGCCGGCTTCATCCCGCTCAGCACCGTCCTTACCTTCCGGCAGTCTTCATCCCGAAGAATGTCCTCCAGCGGGCCGGGTTCACTCGTTTCGCTTTCGACCGAGGCAGCCCGCTCATACCGCTTGCGTTGAGCCGACGAGCGCAGCGCATCAATTCCCGCGTGAACCGCGGTCCGGTATAGCCAGCCGCCGACATTGTTCGTGAGCAGCCAGCGTGCGGGCTGCCGTGAAAGCCGGAAAAAGATCTCGTTTGCCAGTTCCTCGGCCTGGCCGCGGCCGACGAGTCTCGTCAGAACCTGCAAAATACCCGAGTAGTGTTCGAGGAAAACGCCTTCAAATTCGCCGTCGTCGGCCGGGTCGTAGGCTTTCGTTATGCCGTTCACGGGTTGACTCAGGCCACTGGTCGCGCTCACGTTAAGTTAACGTTTGCCGAACGTGAATTATGACAGGATTTTTCACCCGGCCACAACAGCACTCACCGCCCGCAGCCAGGTAGCCACCGCGACCGCCCCTGGGTCGGGATGACCGAGCACCCGCTCGCCCAAATAACTCGACCGTCCGCGTCGAGCGATCATCTTTGCCGTCCTCTCAGCTCCGTTCTCCGCGGCCCGCGCCGCCTCCTCCAATCCCATCCTCAAGGAACGGCTTGCAAGAACTGCGTGCTGCAACTCCTCTGCAAACGGAATCAGCGCGTCCAGCATCGTGCGGTCTCCCGGACGCGCCCCGCCCAGCTCGCTAACAGCCTGACTCGCTTCCATTACCGCTCGCGCCCATGCCCGAAGGTCCGCGCCTCGACTTCCCTCGAGCGAACTGCCCGCCCGCAGAAACAATACTCCATATAGAGGTCCGGAGGAACCACCCATCTCCTGCACGGTCAGTCCTAAAGCCTTTAGCGTCGCGGGCGCGTCGTCCAGCGGATAATCGCCCATTCGCGACAGCACGCGCCGTGCGGCGTGCGCCAGATTGATCCCCAGGTCCCCATCCCCGGTGACGCGGTCGAGGTCCGTTAACCGCGATTCCTCTTCGAGTACGGAATCGCAGGCCGCCCGGATCGCCCGCTCCATCCTCTTGCCCTGCTCCGTTTCTGCCGGGCCGCCCTGAAATGTTGGCATTTCGTCCGTCGAAGAAATGATTCTTTCTTGCGGCAAACCCGGCCGCATTCGCGGCACGTTCGGCCATGCCGGAGCTGTTGTCGGCGCATCGAGCAGCTTCAAGCGCTCCTCATCCAAGCGCATCAGGGAAATCGAAACTCCAGCCATGTCGAGCGACGACAAGAACGTTCCGGCATACATGCGCTCCGCAATCACGCCGTGCTTCTGCAGCCATCGGAAGCAGCGCCGGCCGATAATGGCGAGCTCCATGGGCGTGGATGCCCCCAGATTGTTGATCAGTATGGCGACCCGCTCGCCACGTTCGAGCTGCATCGCTCGCGAAATGTGCCCCAGCAGCTCGTCCGTAATTTCATCCGCGGCGCGCAATGGAACGCGCTGTACTCCCGGCTCGCCGTGAATGCCGAGGCCAAGCTCCATCTCGTCTCCCAACTCAAAGCTCGGTTTACCAACTGCGGGCGAAGTACCGGCTGAAAGCGATACACCCATGCTGCCGATATTGCGTGCTGCGTCGTGCGCGAGCGCCGCTACCTGCGGCAGATCTTTGCCCTCGAGCGCCGCCGCGCCCGCGATCTTGTGCACGAAGACGGTGCCCGCGATTCCGCGCCGGCCCGCATGGTCTGCCGAGCCCGCCAGCGCGACGTCGTCCGCCACCGTCACGATCTCCACCAGCGTTCCCTCCGCTCGTGCAACTTCCGCCGCCAGTCCGAAATTCAGGCGATCGCCCGTATAGTTCTTCACGATCAGCAGCGCGCCCGCGTTTCCCGCCACCGCTCGAATGGCCGCGAGCACAGACGCGACACTCGGAGAGGTAAATACCTCGCCCGCCACCGCAGCGCTCAACATGCCTGCACCGATGTAGCCCGCGTGCGCCGGCTCATGCCCGCTGCCTCCGCCCGAGATCAGCGCCACCTGCCCGTCCCGCACGTCCGCCGCGTCGGATCGCACCAAAACGTTGTGATTCGCAATGCGCGAAACGCCCGGATAGAGCGCCAGCAGCCCATCCAGCATCTCATCCACCACGGCTTCCGGTCTGTTAATCAACTTCTTCATTGCATTCGGTTCCGGTTCGTCCCCTCATTCTCCTCCGCCAATGGGCAGCGTCCTCTATCATGTAGTTTCAAGGAGATATCAGGTCCTGGCTTGCTGAAGGCCCTCTCATAATGAAAGTTTCTGTCATCATTCCCGCCGCGGGACTCGGGACGCGCATGGGCCGTAGCGCGCCCGAAAAGGAGGGCATCAGCCGCAAGCAGTTCATGCTGCTGAATGGCTCGCCAATTCTCGTCCACACCATCCGAAAGTTCGTCAGCTCGCCGCTTGTCACGGAGATCGTCGATCGCCCTGCGCGCCGACGATCTTGCCTGGGCGGAGGAGCTGTTGAAGAGCCAGGGCTTGGCTGAAGACCGTGCGCGTCATAGAGGGCGGGGAAACGCGCCAGCAATCGGTGGAGAATGCGCTTGCCAGCATCAGCGACGACACCGAGCTTGTCGCCGTGCACGACGCCGTCCGCCCCTTCATGGAACGTGAGATGATCGAGAAGGTCATCAGAGAAGCAGCCGAAACCGGCGCTGCCATCCTCGGCATCGTTCCCGTCGATACGGTGAAGCAGGTGCATCGCAACAAAGTTCGCAGCCACCATGCCGCGCGAGCGCCTCATCCTCACCCAGACGCCGCAAGTCTTCCGTCTCGATCTCTTGCGGCAGGCCTTCGAAAAGGCCCGCCAGGATCTCTTCATCGGCACGGACGAATCCTCTCTCGTCGAACGCCTCGAGCAGGTCGAAGTCTCGGTCGTGCTCGGCACGGATCGCAACATCAAAATCACCAAGCCGAGCGACATGGAACTGGCCCGCCTGTACCTCACGCTCGAGCGCGCCAACTTCGACGCGGCCCGCGAATGAACGCCGTGCCCGCGCTGCCCTTCCGAATCGGCCAGGGATGGGATTCGCACCGCATCGAAGCCGGGCGCCCTCTCATTCTTGGCGGAATTCACATCCCCTCCGAATTTGGTCTCGCCGGCCATTCGGATGCCGACGTGCTGTTTCACTGCCATCACAGACGCGATCCTGGGCGCGCTCGCGCTCGGCGATATCGGCATGCATTTCCCGGATACCGCGCCCGCAATGGAAAGATGCAGGCAGCCTCCAATTCCTCCAGCACGCCATGAAACTCGCCGCCGAACGGCGCTATCGTTTGGCAAACGTCGATTCGACAATTGTTCTGCAGCGCCCCAAGCTCAGGCAGCTTTCGCGCGGCCATCCGCGAAAATCTTGCGCCGTTCGCTGGAACTGCCCCCAACCGCCGTCAGCGTGAAATTCAAGACGGCTGAGCGCGTCGGTCCCGTCGGCGAAGGACTGTCCTGCGAGGCACAAGCCGTGGTCCTTCTCGCACTCGAAAGTTAGGCACAGGTTTGCGGTCACTTTCACCTGTTGTTGTACTGCGCTATGTGCTCGCCGCGGCTGCACTCGCCGGGTCCATTTACTCACTCATCCTGGCGCGCGCCCAGTATCTCTTTGAGAAGGACACCGCAGCGTCGATTGCCGCAGCCGTTCGCCTCGTCCCCTATAACGCCGCATACGTCGCGCGCCTTGCAGCCGCGGAACCGGACCGGCAAATCGCGCTTCTGCGGCGCGCGGTCGAGCTGAATCCATATGATTCGCAGTCATGGATCCAGCTCGGGCTCTATTCAGAGCTGCAGGCGAACGATCTCGCTGGCGCCGAGCGCGATTACCTCAAGGCGGCAGATGTCAATCATATGTACTTGCCGAAGTGGACGCTCGCGAATTTTTACTTCCGCCACGGCGACAAGAACAAGTTCTTTCATTGGGCTGGCCAAGCGCTTGCCGTCACGCCCTACTCTCCGGACCCGATCTTCACGCAGATGTGGCTCATCGATCTGAACCCCGCTCGCATCGCAGCCGCCATCCCGGACCGCCCGCCAACACTGCTCCGCTACGCATGGTTCCTGGTGAATAACGGGCATTATGACCCGATTCCCGATATCGTTCAGCGCCTCGTGAGGCAAGTCGGAAACAGTGATCCCAAGCGCTGGGGCCGCGACGGCATGATCGCTGCTATCGAAGACCGGCTGCTCGCCGCCGGCTATGACAGGCCCGCGCTGCAAATCTGGTCTACTCTCTCTCAGAGCGGTTGGATCTCGCAGACCATTCCCACCACAGCAAATCCGCTCACGAACGGCGGCTTCCGGCTGCCGTTCTATCCGCATGGGTTCGGTTGGACGCCCATCGAATCGCCCGGCATCGCCATCATCCACTATCCGGATCAGGCCTCCGTCCGTTTTGAATTCTCGGGCGATGAAGCGGAGCACAGCGTGTTGCTGCAGCAGTACGTGCCAGTCGCGCCCGGCTGCGGCTACCGGCTCACTTGGCAGCCGGCGAGCGATGACATAACTACCCCGAGCGGTCTCGCCTGGCGCATGCGCCCTATCACCGGGACCGCCACGGATGAGATGCAATCGGGCGATCTGCTCGATTCCAATAGGATCTGGAATGTTCATATTCCGCAGGGCATTCATCTGTGTCTCTTGATGCTCGAGTACCGTCGTGCGCTTGGCACCGTGCGGCCGCGCGGCTCCCTTACGCTCAGTTCTGTCGCGATGCGTGCACAATAGTACTGTTCGGGGTTGCTGCCCGCATTTATACGAAGCCGGTCACGATATAACGCCGTCTAAATGAGGGTCAGCTTGGAGGAGTCGGGTGAAGCTGAATCAGGGAAAAGTAGTTGTTTGCGGGGGCGGCGGTTTTATCGGCGGCCACCTCGTCGCATATTTGCGCAATCAGGGCATCGACCTTATTCGTGCCGTGGACATCAAGCCGCTCAGCGAATGGTACCAACGTTTTGAAAATCTCGAGAATCTCGTTCTCGATTTAAAAGACCTGGCGGCCTGCCGACGGGCGGTCGAGGGCGCGGATACCGTCTTCAACCTTGCGGCCGACATGGGCGGCATGGGCTTCATTGAGAACAATAAAGCCCTCTGCATGCTCAGCGTCCTGATCAATACGCATCTGCTCATCGCTGCCCGTGATGCCGGTGTGAAACGCTTCTTCTACTCTTCCTCCGCCTGCGTGTACAACGGCGAGAAGCAGCGAGACGCATGCGTCACTCCGCTCAAAGAAGAGGACGCCTATCCAGCACTTCCGGAAGACGGGTACGGCTGGGAAAAGCTCTTCAGTGAACGCATGTGCCGCCACTTCGAAGAAGATTTCGGGCTTCAGTGTCGCGTGGCCCGCTATCACAATGTCTACGGCCCGCTCGGGACTTATGCAGGCGGCCGTGAGAAGGCCCCTGCCGCCGTCTGCCGCAAAGTGATCGAAGCCAAGCTCTCCGGCAAACACGAGATCGAGATTTGGGGTGACGGCCACCAGACCCGCAGCTTTATG
Organism: uncultured Acidobacteriaceae bacterium; assembly: GCA_963846185.1. Classification (GTDB taxonomy): domain Bacteria; phylum Acidobacteriota; class Terriglobia; order Bryobacterales; family Bryobacteraceae; genus Bog-105. Next base: position 140,971 of record CAWJVA010000007.1, read on the forward strand.
TACATCGACGATTGCCTGCGCGGTACCCAGATGATCACCGAAAGCGACATCCGCGAGCCGCTTAATCTTGGCAGCAGCGAGCTCGTGACTATCAATCAATTAGTCGATCTTGTCGAAGAGATCGCCGGTGTCAAGCTGGTGCGCCGCTACAAGCTCGATGCCCCCAAGGGCGTAAACGGCCGCAACAGCGATAACACCAAAATCCGCCAGTATCTCGGTTGGGAGCCGTCTATTCCTCTGCGGGACGGTATGGCTAAGACCTACGCCTGGATCGAGAGCCAGATGCTGGCATCCGGCGAATCGGACTATCTGGCCGCGACGGCCGCGTACTCTTCGTAGCTGCCCGCGAAGTCTTCAATCGTTCCGTGGTCGAAGTGCCAGATGCGCGTCGCCACTTCGTCCACCAGGTCTTCGTCGTGCGTTACCAGCAGCACCGTGCCTTCGAACTTCTGAAGGGCGATGTTTAGCGCGTTGATCGATTCCAGATCCAGATGGTTCGTCGGCTCGTCGAACACCAGTACGTTCGGCTTCTGCAGCATCAGCTTGCAGAAGATCAGCCGGGCCGCCTCGCCGCCCGACAGCGCATCGGTCGGCTTCATGCCTTCTTCGCCGCTGAATAGCATCTGTCCCAGCAGACCCCGAATTTCTTCCTTTGAGGCCTGCGGGTCCCAGTCATGCAGCCACTCTGCAACCGTCGTGCCGTTGCGAATGCTGGGGCGGTGGTCCTGCGCAAAGTAGCCGACCTGCACCTCGTGCCCCCAGTTGACCATCCCGCCATCGCGGCCGAGATCCGGCTCATCCACGCCAGGTGCACCCGCCAGCAGCGCCTTCAGCAGAGTGGTCTTACCCACGCCGTTGCGCCCCATCAAGGCGATCTTCTCTCCGCGCTGCACGGCCGCCGAAAAGCCTTTGATCACCTGCAGCTCGCCGTAGGCCTTTGAGACATTCTTGAACTCGAGCGCATGCCGCCCGGACGGCCGCTTCATCTCGAATCGAATGAACGGGCGTTGGATGTTCGACCGCGCCAGTTCCGTCGTCTGCAGCCGCTCCACTTCCTTCTTGCGCGAGGTCACCTGGCTTGCGCGAGTGCCGGCCGAAAAGCGCGCAATGAACTCGTTCAGTTGAGCAATCTTCTTTTCGCGCTGGGCGTTCTCGGCTTCGATGCGCGCACGGATGTGTGTCTTTTGCAGAACCATGTCGTCGTAGCCGCCCGGATACGTGATGATCGTTTGGTAGTCGATGTCTGCCGTATGGGTGCAGACGCTGTTCAGAAAATGGCGGTCGTGCGAGATGACAATCAGGGTTCCGTCGTAATGCGTCAGGAAGTTCTGCAGCCAGTGGATCGATTCCAGGTCGAGGTAGTTGGTGGGCTCGTCCAGCAGCAGCGCCGCAGGTTTGCCGAAGAGTGCCTGCGCTAGCAGCACGCGGACCTTCTGGCCGCCTTGCAGCTCGCCCATTTTGCGGTGATGCAGCGGCTCTGGAATATCCAGCCCGTCCAGCAGCACCGCCGCATCGCTTTCCGCCGAATAGCCGTCTTCCTCGGCAACGATCCCTTCGAGTTCGCCCAGCCGCATCCCATCTTCATCTGTAAGGTCTGGCTTGGCGTAGAGTTCTTCCCGCTCTTCGAGCGCCTTCCACAGCCCGGGGTTGCCCATGATTACGGTATCCACGACCCGGTATTGGTCGAAGGCGAACTGATCCTGGCGCAGAATGCCGATCTTCTTGGGCCGCACCACCGTGCCCTTCTGCGGCTCTGACTCGCCGGAGAGCAGCTTCATAAAGGTCGATTTGCCGGCGCCGTTCGGGCCGGTCAGCCCGTATCGCCGCCCCGGCAGAAAGGACGTGGTGACGTCCTCGAAAAGAATTTTGCCGCCGAAGCGCATACTGACATTGCTTACTGAAATCATGGGAAAAAACAGGAGGGGAAGCTTTATTTTAGCGCAGCGTCCTGCGCCGCCGGCATCGCCGTCACCCGCCTCGGCCACGGCATTCTGCTTAAAGAAATCAAAATACGCCCGGATCAGGACGCACTGCTGGCGAAAACTCTGGAGGCTACTTCGCCCCAGCCCTGGATCCGCATCCTGCGCCGGGCCCGGAATTTAGTCTGGAATGGCTATCGCCCCTGTTATCCGCGCTCTTTAGGCGGATACTTATCGAATATCTTGACCACAGCCTTTTGAATCTTCTTAGTATCCTTGTCTGCCTTCCCGGTCAGCGTGTGCTGGGCAACGCCGCGAAAGATAAGTTGCTTCTGTGCGGGATCGAACATGCTGATGGTGAGGGTCCCAGTCGGAATCGTCGTGGTCGTGGTGGTCGATGTTCCCGAACTGAATCCGCCTCCCCAGCCGTAGCCCCAACGCGGTCCATACCCCCAGCCCGGACCCATCTGGGTGCTGAAGGTGTTGAGTTGCGTTTGATGGGTTACGGCAGTTTGATAGCCCACAAGCACATCGGGATTGCTTTCATTCTTGGTAAGCCCCTTCTTGGCAAGCTCCTCCTCTAAAGCAGCGACAATTCGCTGGTCCATCAATTGATTCGAGTCCGATGAGTCTTGGAGCTTTGTCCAGTTGTACGTTTTGTACTTGGAAAAATCGGTGCCGTGGGCGTAATCGGTCTCAACCTTTTGAGCCAATGCCGTCGAAGGCAGCCCTAAAAGCGCTGCCGCTAGCATTGTCGAAAGAATATGGCGCATCACTCTGAATCCCCCTAGGGGATTTTATACCGGAAAGCGAGTTCCCGATCACTTTTTCGGCGGAAAACGCTCTCTCATGCGAAAACCAGGCTTCTGCGGCGCCCGGTAGCCTCCGCCAACAGCTCTCTCAGGAGAACGTCCCAACCGCGAACAGCAGGTCGTAGTAGAGGCGGCGGCACGCGTCTGAGTCCTCTTCCATCCTGTTGCCGGTCTGACGCCACTAGAACCAGGCGTACTCATGTGGCGCCATTCACGCGAACTCAATAAATTTTGGTTCTGTATTTATTTCGTTCTGGAACTTATTACGAGATAAAGCCCGGTACGGGACAGTACTTACGGTATTGTCTGATGCCCGATTTCTCTCGGCCTAATCGACGTACTGAAGGTAAGTACCTCCAAACTCAACTATATGCGAGCTATGCTTCCCAGGTATTAGTTCACTGGACTATAGGCTTCCTATAACCAAACGGTGTTGACCACTTAAGGTGAAGTGAACAATGATGCAAATGAGTTGTAAGTCGACGCTCGGGTATACGGTCTTTCTCAGCTTGTTAGTCAGCAAACACCAGACTGGTGAAGAACGAATTCGACACCGCGCGTCCAGGAGAAAATATAGATGAAGTGCACTCTTAACAAGGTAGTCTTTGGAGGGATCCTCAGCGTAGCTTTTCTTAGCGCGACTGCAGGCGCTACTTCAATTGGAGCGGGGCAATTTAATCTTTCGGGCAATTTGTACGTTACGGCCGGTTCTGTGCTTTTTGGCTACGCTACCGTGCCGCCGCCAGGTGATCAGACGGCAGGCATACAACTGCCTGACACAGGTCCGTTTTCCACGCTAGCGCCACCTCAGACAGCAACGATTCACAACATTACAAGCTCGCCTGCGTTCCCGAGCGGCAACATTTCGATACCGCAGTGGATCCTTCTGCCGGACGGTATCGATCTCGATCTGCAAAACGTACCATTCAATCTGACCATCGCGCCGTGTACCGGGACCGCGGCAGACAATGTTATCGGCAACTCATGTCGTCCCAACTCGACATCGCCAATCATTCTGACCCAAACAGCTACTGGTGTAACGGCAAAGCTAAATGTGATGGGCGTGGCTTATACCGGCACATCCACAACAGGCAGCTCGCCCTTCAATGGTCTGTTCTCGGCCAACTTTACTCCTTCGAACGAGAATACGATCAGCGGGTTATTGGGGACCTTCGCCGCACAGGGCTTCATCGATACGTCCTACAGCGCGAATTTCTCGACCCCTGGTACTAGCGCCGTGCCTGAACCGGCGACGCTTACTGGCTTGGGTTTGGGGATTCTCGCCTTCGGCGCATTTCGAAGGAAGAACAAGAGTACTAGCGCGGTATAGACCCGAAAGGCCAGAGTGGCAGGCGAGTTTTACACGCGCCTGCCACATACCGTCACCAGACCGCTAGAACAGATATGCCGCGCTGGCGGTGACCTGATTCGCCCGGCCGGTGAGGGGGGCCTGATCTTTGAAGTAAGTGAGAAGGCGCCGGTATTCCAGTGAGAAGTTGATGTTCGTGTTCAGTTTGTAAATGAAATTAGTAAAGACGTTCTCGTTGCGGTTGCGCGCGCCCGTAGGCAGGTCATGTGCACTCGGGTTATCGATACCGTAGCCGCCGTTCAGCTGCCAACTCTTATTCAGGTTGAACTGCACTTGTGCCCACCCTCCTCGGCTCAAGACACCATGCGCGCCGGGTGTGCCCACCGCGCCGATGCTTTCACCGAGCGCCACATCATACATACCAAGCGCACGGCCGATATAGGCTTCGCCGCTGAGGTTGAACAGTGAAGAGAATGGCAGAATGTAATCCAGGGCAGCTCCCCACGAATCCACCGGCTGGATGACGGTTGAACCGTTCACCGTTCCAACGTTCCGGCCGCGCCCGTAACGCCCGCTGAAACCGACGGTGTAGTCGCGGTCTGCGCCCGAAATGCTCCAGGCAAGACGGCTTTCAAGCGCAGGCATGCGGCCCAATTCCCCCACCCCGGGCGGGCGCGCTCCTGTGAAGGTCGTTTCCGGAAAGTCGCCATCGTTCGGATCGCTCACCGCGAGTTGGTACAGCAGACGATTAGTTGCATTGAGCGTTCGCTTTGTTTCCAAACGAACCTGCGGGAGGCGGATCCAGGGATTGCCGCTGCCATTGAGTTCGGCCACCGCATACATTGCAAAACTGGCCGGATTAAGTGGAGCGAAGATCGACCAGTCCTGGCCTACTTCGAGCGCGAAATTGTTCCAGTCGAGGCGGCCATATGCGAGCCTCAGCCGGAGCAGGCCCATATTCACCCCGTTCGGAGCGGGTGCGGAAGCGCTATACGCGTCGGCTTCGAAGGCGCCCGTGAGCAGCGCGCCCGCCACTTTGGTCGGGTTGAGCCGAAAGCCGATGCGGGTTTGCCGTGGCGTATCAAAATACGACTGCAGGCCGGCCATCTCGCTGGAGCCGGGCTTCTGAACGATGGTGCCAGCGTCCTCGAGATTCAGACCCGCCGTGTTGAAACCGGCATTGAAAAGCAGCGTGCCGTAAAGGGTAACAGGTATATGTTTTCCCGTGTTCGCTTCAGCGGGTTCTCTGGGAAGCGACTGATCCGGCGCGGCCGGGGCATTCGGCGAGGATGGAGTGATGGTGGTTAGCGCGGCAGGTGACGGGCTGGCCGAAGATGGTCCCGCGGCGGCAAGTTGGGCGGTTGGCTGCGAAGGAGCCGTCGGCCCGCTCGCCGGGGGCACGGAAAGCCGCGCGAGATCCTGCGAATCGAGAATTCCTTTATCGCGCAGGATTGAGGCGAGCAGTTGGACGCGCTCGGTGGCTGCCGCCGATTGGATACGAGCCAGTTCGGGGGTCGAGAGAACGCCTTTTTGCGCAAGAATCTGCGCGAGGACAGACGCCGCGTCCTGATCCATTGAAGCACCGGGAGCTGCTTGAGCTTGCAGGAGACCAGCGCAGAGCAAGGGGAAGAGAAGTAACCACCGATTCAGTTTCGAATTAACTTCTGGTAAGAAGAAGAGCACGTCTCGCAGTATGACTTACCGACGTCGAAAGACCGCTTCGCCGCCGTTACGGCTCGATTTACCCGGCGTACTCGTGCTCGGCACTCCAGATCTCGGCGCCATCGGCGACGCGAACGAGAGTGACGACTAATCGATACTGCGAGCCGGTTTCCGACTGGGGCGCGGACGAAGCGGGCCGGAAAATCGGCACGTAGCTTCCCTTTGGAACCTCGATGCGAATTCGGCCTTCGTGCCCTCCTTCAAAGCGCTGGTAGTATTCGAGCAGTTTCTGTCGAAGCCGGCGCGCGTCGTTCCGGACGATTGGATCGATTCCGGGCTCGAACGATACCCCACGTTCGAAAACTTCAATTCCGATGCTATATTCACACAGCTCGCTGGATTTTCCGGCAAGGGTCTGCTCGACGATAAAGGTGAGGAAACGCCGCATTCGCGCGGCGCGGACAAAGCCCGGGCTGTTGAGAATTTTTTCCAATTCGAGTTTTACCGACTGGCGGGAGACCGGCGGGTTTGCGGCGGGAGATGAAAGATGCGTGAGCTTGTGCCGGTCAATAAAAGGCAATACGACTGCTGGATTCATATATCCTTCACGTTTGGTCCGATGAGGAGAGCGGGTGCACAGGCGGGCAACCGCTCTCAAGAGCTTGCTAGAATTCCAAGCCGTATCCAAGCAATGTCTGGAGCCGCCGTCCTGCCACACTTGGGCGGGATAAAGAGCCATAACCTCCCGGAAGAGTAAGTGGGCCACTTTGGCGCCTTGCTGACCGACGAGTAAGCCGGCGCCTGTGACGCCGGCCGTGGACTTAAGAAAATCTCTGCGCTTCATATTTCTTGAAAACGGTCTCCCAACAGAGGAAGCAATAAAGCGCGACGAAAGTTGCCATCCGTTGGTTCGAAAGTTGCCACCTTTGAGGGGCCGCGACTGATTCACTATCGACTTTCTTTGCTAAAGTGTTCATCAGCTTTCTCTCCACATGGATTTAGACCATTGGAAGCGGATCGAAAAGGTCTACTACAGCGTGCTCGCATCCCCGCTCACCCAACGGATAGCGGTTCTCGACGATTTGTGCTCGGACGATGAGGGCGTCAAACGCGAAGTGGAGTCACTGCTCGATGCCAGGGAGCGAGCGGGCAACTTCCTTTCGGCCGGGAACTTTCAGAATCACGTCGGTGACCTTTTTGGGGGGCAGGACCAGGTTGGACGTACGCTCGGCCGCTATCAGATTCTTTCGCCGATTGGGGCGGGCGCAATGGGCGAGGTCTATCTGGCGCGCGACGCCGGTCTCGATCGGCAAGTGGCACTGAAGATTCTGCCGGCCGCCTTCATGCAAGATGCGGGCCGTGTGATGCGCTTCCAGCGCGAGGCCAAAGCGGTTTCCGCGCTCAACCACCCGAATATCATGACCATTTACGAGATCGGGGAGGTTGACGGTACCTGGTTCATTGCCACGGAGTTCATTGAAGGCACTACGCTGCGGAGGAGGCTTTCAAGTGGAAGGCTCGAGCTGCCGGAAGTACTTGCGATTGCACTGCAGTGTGCACATGCGCTTCAGGCCGCTCACCAGGTGGGAATCGTACACCGCGATATCAAGCCCGAGAACATCATGATCCGGCCCGACGGCCTGGTGAAGGTGGTCGATTTCGGGCTGGCTCGCATGAGCCCATCGGGAAGCGAACTTTCCGCCGACGCAACACAGTCCGGAGCGCTAATCGGCACTCCGCGGTACATGTCGCCGGAGCAGGCTCGCGGGGAAAAGCTGGACGCAAGGACAGACGTCTTCAGTCTGGGCGCCGTGGTTTACGAGATGACGACGGGCCATCCCGCTTTTCCGGGTGCGACCACGGCGGATGTCTTTGCGGCTCTCCTTAGCTCGCAGTGTCCACCTCCATCGAAATTCGCCAGCGGCCTCCCGGAACGAGTGGATGCGATCGCATTAAAGGCGCTTGAAAGAGACCGGGAAGCACGCTATCAAAGCATGCAGGATTTCGCGACGGACTTACAGGAAGCGCTGCAATTTCCGGATACGAGCCGGGCGAAAGCGAAGGCTCGTCGCGAGTCGCCGCAACCGGTTCGCAGAGCATCACTATCGGCGTGGCAGGCGATTATGGCCGCCGTCGTATTGGCGGTCATTGCCGCGACTGTCTTCTACGTGCGCGCCGGCAGGTCAGGCGGCCACCCGGACGCTCCGCCGCTAAGTGTGCTTCCGCTCACCAGCTTTGAAGGTTTCAAGGATTTCGGCTCATTCTCGCCTGACGGCAAGCGCGTCGCGTTCTCCTGGAACGGAGGCGAAGGGGGAAGCGGCGGCAAGCCGGAGCGCAACATTTATCTGCTGACGATTGGGCAGGAAGATGCTACGCGCCTAACCTTTGGAACCGAAGACGAGCGGTCGCCTGCCTGGTCACCGGATGGCCGTAATATCGCCTTTTGCCGCGCGGTTTTCACCGAGCCTACCCCAAGTAAGTACGGCGTTTACATACTTCCCGCATCGGGCGGCCAGGAACGCAAGATTGTGGAAGCTGGATTGGGCGTGTCGTGGTCACCCGACAACAAGTTCCTAGCGATCGCTGGATTGGTCGGCGGGACGAGCGGGATATCCCTTATATCATTGAGCGGGAATCTTAGGAAGGAACTTACTAACCCACGACCTTACGTAGATACTCTTCCCGTTTTTTCGCCGGATGGGAAATGGATCGCGTTTACGCGCGATTTCGGGTTTTCGGCGCGAGAGATCTTCGTGGTTCGCGCCGGAGGAGGACGACCAAAACAGCTTACTTTCGATCGCCAACCCACATATGGGGCCACCTGGACTCCGGACGGTCGCGAGATCATTTTCGCATCCAATCGCGGGGTCGGTGGCGAGAGCCTGTGGCGGATCCCGGCGAGCGGCGGCAGGCCGCGGCGGTTGTCCGCAACGCTCCGCGGCGGCTTTTACCCTTCGATTTCGCCCGTGGGCCGTCAGCTGGTCTACACCGAATCGGCGAAAGACACAAATATCTATGCCTTCGAAGGTGCCGGGTTTCAGAACCGGTCAGCGCCGGCGCTGTTTGGACAGCAGAGGCGCCTGATCGTTTCTTCGCGGAGGGACGACAGTCCGAACATCTCGCCGGACGGAAAGCGTATCGCCTTCGTTTCTACACGCACCGGAAATGAAGAAATCTGGATCAGCGATGCGGACCGGAGGGAGCTCAAACAGCTGACGTCCTTCAAGGGTCAGAACACCGGAACTCCGCGCTGGTCACCTGATGGCCGCCAGATCGCGTTCGATTCTTCAGAAGCCGGCAATCCAAACATCTATGTCATGGACGGAGCTGGGGGCACCCCGCGGCGGCTGACCTCCGGACCGTGGGGCAACTTCATGCCATCGTGGTCGCCTGACGGAAAATGGATTTACTTCAAATCCGAGCGCTCCGGAAGCGATCAGATCTGGAAAATTCCTTCGAGTGGCGGATCTCCCATCCAAGTAACGCGAGGCGGAGCGTGTGAGGCATTCGCTTCACCCGATGGCAAGCGTCTGTATTTCACGAAACGAGCGTGGGCGCCGATCTGGACCGTGCCCGTGGATGGTGGGCCGGAGGAACCGGTTCCGGAACTGGAGCACTTCGATAAGATCTTCCGGTCATGGGGCATCGTGCAACAGGGCATTTATTTCCTGTCGAGGGAAAATAGGCCAACTCAGACGGTCCATTTTTTCAGCTTCGCCCGCAGACAGGTCTCAGCACTGGCGACGATAGATCGCCAGCCGATTTGGGATTATCCGGACTTGGCGCTCTCAGCCGATGGACGGCAGCTGGTGTATGCCAGTCTGGACCAGGAGTTCAATGACCTGATGCTCATCGAGAACTTCCACTGAGTAGTTACCCGCGGAAGAATCGATGCAACCCGACGCGAGCGAAATCACCCAGCTGCTCAATGCATGGTGCAAGGGCGATCAGGAAGCCCTGGAGCAGCTTGCCCCCGTAGTGGAGACAGAGCTGAGGCGACTCGCGCGCGTATACCTGAGCCGCGAAGCGCCGGGCAACACTCTGCAGCCCACCGCGCTCATAAACGAGGCGTATCTTCGGCTAATCGAATGGAACACGGTGACATGGCAGAATCGTGCGCACTTCTATGGTGTGGCGGCAAAGATGATGCGGCGCGTCCTGGTAAATCAGGCGATTGCGCGTGGCCGTCAGAAGCGCGGAGCGGGCGCCGTTCTGGTCTCTCTTGCGGAAGGCGATGCGGCAGCGGACAGAAGCGCCGAGATCGTTGCGCTCGATGAAGCATTGCAGTCGCTCGCCAGATTCGACGATCGGAAAAGCCGGATTGTCGAGCTGCGGTTCTTCGGAGGACTGAATGCCGATGAAACAGCCGAGGTTCTGGGAGTCTCATCTCGTACCGTGCATCGGGAGTGGGACTTGGCGCGTGCGTGGCTCTTTCGAGAGCTGCGCGGGTCCGTTGGCTAGCGCGCCCTTGTGACACATGAAACATCGCTGCATGCGCGGACTTCTACTGAAGTATGGGCGAAGAAAAAGAGCCAAGCAGCAGCCAACCTGACAAGAACCTTGCGAGCGAAGAGCGGCCGGTCCCTTCACAAGCGGAAGGAGATCGTGAAACAGTCGAGCAGGATCTTGCGGACAAAGCGAAAATCGACAATCAATCTGCCGGCCGCGGATAAACTGCAAAAACTCCGAGACAGCCCAAGGAGTGGTTGGGTCGTCTTACTGAGGGAGGCAGTAACATGGCAGACAAAGATCAACAAGGCACTGGAAAACATCCACACAAGAGCACCGAAGAACCTTATCCTCACCACGAAGGAAAGAGCGAGAAGGAAAGCCATAGTGGTTCGAGCCATAGCGGTTCGAGCCACGGCAGCCATTCGGGCGGATCACACTCCGGTTCCAGCAGTTCCGAATCCTCTGACCTGAAATCTCGAGAATACAGAGACGAAAAAGGCAACGTGCATCACCACACGCACACTGCCGGCGAGCAAAAGGAAAAGGGTAAAGGCGCGGGTAAATAAGTCCAGTGACTACGCCGGCTTGCAACCGCAAGCCGGCTATGTTTGGGGGAGACGGGCGAAACCGTACCGCCTCCCCTGCCGTTTAAGCGCCGTTCCGGCGGTTGAGCAATTCCATCTCGTGGAGCATGATCTCGATCACGCCATCATCTCCGATAACAGAATTCACCATCAGGTGATAGAGATCCCGCTGTGGCCAAGTCTTTCCCACGAACTGCGTTACGAAGGTAGCGCGATCCCGATCGACCTGCTCGATCAGCTCTTCAGCCTCGGTTTCCGATTTGCCCTGCGCGGTGAGGCGCCGTAGTTTCTCGTCGCGCGGAGCAAAAATGAACGTGTGCATCGTGTCTGCGCGTTCACGCAGAAACCACGGGGAGCCGCGGCCGACGATTACGCACGGCCCTCGCTGCGCAACGTCCTTCACTACTTTTTCAAACAACCCCGCCAAGTGCTCGGCGTCGAGCAATTCGGTTCCGGCGCCGCTGAAGCGGTCTTCGTAGCTGCCCCGCATGAAGACTTTCATGAGGCGATAGAAGGTAGGATCGGGGCGCTCCTCCCGCCTTTCGACGGACGCCACGTCGCAGCGCAGACGTTTCGCTATTTCACAGGTGATTTCGTGGTCCCAGACCGCCCAGCCGAGCTTTTTCGAGAGAGCCTGTGCGATGCCTCCGGCTCCGCATCCGTATTCCCGCTCAATGGTGATGATTCGGATCACGCTGGCCTCCAGCGCTTTTCATTTTATGAGGAGAATGCCGAGGGCGGTAAACACGAAAGAAGTACTAATCGAAGCTGGCCGGCCATCGTTCGATGCCGGCGAATGCCAGGGCCGCGCCGAGAAGCGCCAGGTTCTTACTGAAATGAATCATTTCGTTCTGTTTGTGCTGGGGATCCTGTGCAGTCCAGAAATCATGAAACAGGGGGGATGCGACACCCAGAAACGACATAATTGCCAAGGTTCCCAGCTTCGGTTTTAGGCCGAGAATAATGCTAGATCCACCGAGCGCCATAGCCGCGCCCGAGAGCAGAACCATCGCTTCCGGCTCCGGCAGATTCTTCGCCCCTGCGTACTGTGCAAGCGTTTTCCTTTGGCGAAAGTGATTAATGCCGTTATAGAGAAAGAAACCGCCAAAAATCAAGCGGCCTAACACAAACAACGCCTTCATGCTTCGTCCTCCCATTGCCGGTGGGAACGCCCCGGCGCCCGTTGGATACGGGGCGCCGACCTACCGTTTCATAGCAGGACTTCGCGTGAAGCGGTCTTTTAATATCGGTTGTGACTAGTGGTGACCGCCGCCACCTGCGCCGCCCCCGCCGTGGCTGGCGCCGCTGCTCATGCCGCCGGTTGCACTGCCGCTGAAGCCCCCCGCATGACCGCCGGCTGCTTGTCCTGCGGCAGGTGCACTAAAGCCACCGCCACTATGATTGACAGCGGCCGCGCCCCAGTGACTGGCTCCGGCACGTGGTGTCGAGGCCATGACCGTTCCGGCCGGAACGTATTGACCGCCGGGCGTTCGAAAGCCGGAATTCATCATAGAGTTCATCGCTGCCGAACGTGCGGCGGCATTGCTCGCCGGAGACTTTGTTACAACACCGATGGCCGGCGGATGGTTGGGGTTCACTGCCACGGGTGCGCTTCCTGCCGCGCCGTTCCAGGCGCCGCCCCAGTTGCGGTGAACATAGTAGATGGGTGCGTATTGCACTACCCCTGGTGCGAAGAAGCCATAACCGAATGGGCTGAAGAACGCCAGATCACCGCCCGGCAACCACGCCCATGAATTAAAGAGGCTGTTCCATGCCCAGCCTGACATCGGATAGCCACCGGCCACGCCGTATCCAGATGATACGGTGAATCCGTTCGCGCTCGAGTTGTCGACGGGCATGCTGCGCGCGCTTTGAAGACTGGCCGCCGCCTCGTATTCGGAACGGACATTGCTCCAGGCGTACAACTCGTCGGGTTGTTTCTTGTCGAACTTCTTTTGGGGCAGTCCCGGTTCCAGCAGGACCTCGCGATCATTTCCAATGCTTGCTCTTTTCTCGCCAAGAGAAACGACCGCCTTGCCCGTGATCGTCGCGGCGCTCGCCCCCGGCCCTGCCGTGAAGCGATACAAGCCAGGTTTCAGCATCTGAATGGAAGCGCCCTGGCTCACGACGAGGATCTGATTGTCGGGAAGAAGCTGATCGAGTTCGAGCATTGCTTCGCCCCGCTGCAATTCGAGCTCAACGTCGGTAAGAGAGATCGATTTTGCGTTTATGGCGGTCTCGTCGCCGAGCCGCAGGAAAACGCCAGGCGTGAGTAGAACCTCTGCTTTGCCTTGCATGGTGGAGAGCGTGTCCCCGGTCTTCAAGAAGGGCGTCGAATGCGTGGTGGTGAAAATGGATTCCCCATTCAGGAGCGCGGTACCTTCGATATAGTTGACCGCGCCCGGCTTCGCCGAAATGGTATACGCCTGCGGTGAAGCGCATAGCGCCGTTCCGAGCAGTACCGCAGCCAACCTGCTCGATTTGCCCCAAGTGAAATACATCACAACCTCTAGCCCTATCCTACGTTAGATTTATCGAGACGTGACAGACATTTCGACAGGGCCGCGGCAGTTGTACTAGTGCGTGTGCGGCGGGTGCTTGGTATTGCGGTCGGCCATGTACTGCGAGTGGAGTTCGAGAACCATGTGAAGCGGTGGATTATCCAATGTCATGATCTTATTTTGAGCGTCGATGGACACCGTGTAGGGACCGTCCTGCACACCCATCTCATCAAAAAAGGTGAGCTGGTTGCCGTTCAGTTGGTACGTGCCGTGCCGCGCTACACGCTGATGGTGAATAAACGTCTGCTGCACGAACGTATTCTGTGGTCGGAGGGTCAGCGTTCCGCTGCACTCGTTTGGATGTGGATGGCCGTCGAAGCAAGTGTGCTGGGTTTGAATGCCTGCATCCTTGTCGCCGATCAGGATGTACTCCCAGCCGCCGCTATCTTGCAAGAGTTTGAGCTGGGAATCCGACACATCCTGACGAGCGCATAATGGCAGGGCGAAAACTAGAACTGTCGAAAGAAAGGCTTTTCGCATACGAGGGACCTGGTATCCGCTCAATGCGTCATTGAGTAGACGATATAGTTTATCCCGATTCGCATCCCGAGGGCGGAATACTGCTCCGGATACTCGGGATCATCGGCCCATTCCCACGAATCGCCTAGATCGGAGTTGAAAGAGAGCGCGACCATAACGCGCCCTTTGTCATCATAAATGCCGCGCCAGTGCGCGACGTAGCCGTCATTTCGAAACGGGATGCCCATGCGCACGCCCCATTCGCCTGGCACTTGATAGCGATTATCAAGGTCATAGACGGTATGGAAGATCGCATCGGAATCCGGTATTTCCACTACAGGCCGGTCCGGAAAAATGCGCTTCATGCTGTTCTGAAAGATCTCCCAGTCTGTCGTGCCCCAAAAATCGTCGCACATGAGAAAGCCGCCGCGCAGCAGGTATTCGCGCAGGGTTCGGGCCTGGGCGTCGGTCAGTTCCCATTCACCAACAAAGACGGCATACAGCCAGGGGTAATTGAAGACATCATTCTTGTCGTCGAGATTGACCGGCTGTTCAACCGACCGCACCTGCACACGCGTCAAGCGCCGAACAGCTTCCAGGAAATGCCGGTCGGCTCGCGGGTAGTCGTTCGTCCAGCTGGAGTGACCCTTGGTCCAGTCCCAACCTGCATGGCGAAAATGCGCATCCGGAATGGAGGGATACATCAGGCGGGCGAAAATCCACTCCGTTTTCTCGTCGAAGTCCGGCGGCAGCGGAATCTGCCCCTCTCGATACTCGTCGCCGGGATACTCCCGAAACGGCTGTGGGAGCGCGCGTTGGGTGGCGTAGAGAGCCGTAAACACACCGAGGCCCAACGCGAGAAGGAAAAAAATTTTCGGGACTCTCGGATGCCACCACATCACTTTCTGGTCCTTGCCCGGAGAATAGCACGCAATTTGCCAACGCCGCGTTACGACGCTGAAAAACTGGGGCCAGCTTACATAGGCGGGGCAAGGTCACGGTGAATGCACCGCTCATTTACGTTCTGATGAGAGAATCTGTTTGCGTCTGCGGAGCTCATTCTGCAAGCTGACGATATCTATTTGATGAAGCGCTCGCCCGCTTTTGATGGCGATGGCCGCAGCGACTCCGGCGCTTTCGCCCGCAATCATGTAATTAGGCTCCATGCGAAACGATCCGTACGCGACCGTCGAAGCCGAGATGCAGACGGGAACCAGCAGATTGGAAGCCTCCGTAGCGTGAGGCAGAAGCGATCGATAAGGAACCTGCCAGTGTGGCACGGGCATGCTGATATAGCCTTCAGTGAAGACTTGATCGAACGCGTTCGGAAAATCATAGACCTTGTGCGCCAGCCATTGCACCTCGCGAATATCGATGTTGTAACCGGCCATTCCGATCGAATCATCTTTCTCCCGGCGCTCTTGAAGGTCGTGCTGAGTGAGAACGTATTCTCCCAGAATCCGCCGTCCTTCGCGAATATAAAGCTGGTTTGGCCAGTGACCGGTATCGGGGAACTCGTCTTTGGGCAGGCCCCAGCGGCGCGCCTCATTTTTTATGGAATCGGGGACGCTCGCATCGTTTTGCAGAAAGTAGATAAGGCCTTGGGCCCAGCGAAGATGTTCGGTCCAGATCTGTTCACGGTGCGCCGGCGAGGCTTCAGGATACGCCCAACTCGCCCCGAGCAAGTCCGTCGATACCGGGCCGGTGCTGTTCACATCCGCTTTGCCGTTCGGTATACGGACGATACCTAGAAAATCGCGGAGCGCAAGTTTTTCGCCTCCGCTCTCGAGATACCGCCTCGCAAGCTCGTATTGACCGGGATCGTAGCCGGCGGGCTTCATCACTGCCACGCGGTTTTCCGCAATGTCGGTGAGGCACAAGCGGAAACAATACGACTGAAACTTTCCATCGGCGCTGCCGGTCGGGACGACATCGCGCTGTGCGATGACACGTGGCAGCAGACCGTTTCCAGTCGCAGAGCTTGCGCGAACGGGAAATCTGAATTGATGGTGGCCGGGAAGCAGATCCTGCCGGCCGGCGAGCGGTTCTCCATAGTCGGACAAACCTTCTCGGCCGACCCGATAGCGAACACCGGCAACCTTCATCAAGTCGCCTTCGTAAGACGCGTCGATGAAAACTTTCGCCGCGAATTCTTCTCCATTCCTGGCCCGTATGGAGGCGATCGTCGCCCCGTTCTTTTCAACCATCGCAATGGGTGCATCGAAGAGTACGCTGACGCCGGCTTCGTTTACCATGGCGGCAAGAATTTGTTCGGCAACATGCGGCTCGAACGCCCAGGCTACCGGCTGATGATAATGGCGGCCGGCGCGAATGAAAAACTCGCGAGCCAGTCCGCCAATCAGGTTCTCTTGCCCTTCCACGTCGCTGTTGCAGAGACCGCCTGACAGCATACCGCCAATATGATGCCGCTCGGCGAGGAGTGCGACACGCATGCCCTCTTGCGCGGCGGCAACGGATGCCATCACCCCGCTCGCCGTGGCGCCGTAAACTATGACATCGAACGATCGTGAAGCCTGCCGGCATGGAGCAATCGAGGCGAACAGCAGCAACGTGATGCAGCAGATTTTCACCCGCCTACGCCTCACCAAATTTCGGCGCGGCGAATACATCGCGCAGAGCGAGGCAGACAGCGCCATGCAGCAGCGAATCGTCCGCCGAGAGATGCGCCGGCCGTATGGAAAAGCTTAAATGTGGGGAGCCGTAAGCCTTAATGGCATCGTCTGCGATCAAATCCCATACCGCAGTGATTCGGCCCGCAATTACGACTTCGGCAGGATTAAAAAGAAAGCCGAGATTAGAAATACCAAGCGACAGATAGCGCGCGGTTTCGCGAATGCTTCCAAGCGCCTGGCCGTTGCCGCTTCGGGCCGAGGCCAGCATCTCTTCAAATGCCGCAATCGTAAATTCGACGCGGGGGCGAAACCGGCGCCAGGTGGCATCGTTGCTGACATATCGCTCCCAGCAGCCGCGACGGCCGCAGGTACACGTGATTCCGTTGGGCTGGACGACCATATGACCAGCTTCAGCCGCAAAGTGAGAATCGTGTCCTAAATAGATTTGTCCGTTCACAACGGCGCCTGCGCCGGTACCGAAGTCGCTGACGTTAAGAAACAAAAAGTCTGCGCTTCGATCCTTCTTCGTGCCGGTTGATAGCCAGAGTTCCGAAAGAGCTCCCGCATTGCAATCGTTGTCTCCGAAGGCAAGGATGTCTAAAGCGGCAAAAATTGCTTCGGTTAGAGGGAAGTCGGAGAGCTCGGGATGCGTGGGCGTCCACAGAATGCGTCCTGTAGAAACATCGACGTGTCCTGGTACGGAAATTCCCATCCTGCGAAACTGCGATCTTTTCGGGCAAAACTCGTGCCGTAAGCTGCTTGCCGCCCGGGCCACGGCGTGGACAAGCTTCTCCGGGGAACCGGGCGTCCTGAATGTAACCGTTTTCTGAATGCGCCCGCTCAGGCCGGCGCACGCCATTTGCGAATATTGCGGCCGTATATTCAGGCCGAGCACGGGATAAGAGGTCTCGTTGAGCGAAAGGCCCATGGGCACGCGCCCCCGCTGTGAAGGTGTTGCGCGCTGCTCGAGTACAAGACCATCCGAGACGAGCTCATCGACGATGTCGGAAACACTGCTGCGAAAAATTCCGGTGATTCTTGCGAGTTCCGCTCGCGAAACCGGCTGGCGCCGGCGTATCAACTCCAGAATGATGGATCGATTTACAGCCCGGACGCTTGACGGCGTTGCCGTGCGGATCTGCACCGATACGGGTTCAGCCGCTTCGTGTCTCGCCATTTGTCTCCGGCAAGATCGAGTGTTACCACATTAACTTTGCTGCTACTTGTATCAGCCGGGGACTATTGGCTTGCGAAGTTACAACGCCGAAGTTCTTTGAACCGACGGAAGTATTCGGGGCCGAAAACTGTGGCGTGTTGAAGAAGTTAAAAGATTCGCCGCGAAGCTGCACCTTTACGCGTTCGCCGCCAAAGTTCTTAAAAATTGCGAAATCCCAGTTGGACAGACTGTCAGAGCGGAGATTGGGCATAGTTCTGCTGACATCACCGAAGGTGAAAGCCGGTGGTTGCACAAAACATGCTGTATTAAACCACTTGTTGAGACGGCTCTCGGGCGATCCGTTGATGAAATAACCGCTCGGGCAAGCGGATGAAACGATGTAATTGGGACGCGAGCCGCCGCCCAAATCGTGAGTGTTGTTTTGAGATGTACTAAGCGCGAGCGGGAACCCGGTTTGCAGAGTGATGATGCCATTTGCGACCCCAGCCTCCTGCGATGGCCTGTACGAGTCCGTGCGCGTTGGATAAAAAGCGCCTTCCGCGGCCAAAGGGCAGATCGACGACATAGCTCGCCACAAATCGCTGGGAAACGTCGAAGCTGGACAGTGAACGCTCGAGCCGCAAATTACCCCAGTATTGATAGCCCGCCGGCCCGTAAGACTCAAGCCAGGGAGAAAGTGTCTCGACATCGGAGATGAGCTTGGAGTTTGTGTAACTCAGCAGAGCCGTTCCTCCCTCCCCAAAGCGCTTCTGCAGTTTCACTTGGAGCGCGTGGTATATCGAATTGCCGCTACCCTGAGAGGCAAGCGTGACCGAGCCGAACTGAGGGAAAGGTCGCATAAGTTGTCCGTTAGAAACCGTCGGGGTGTTCAACGGCGATGTAGCCGGTACAACGTTGTAGAAGGGGTTTGCGGTTGTTTGCGTCAGAATTGTGCCGAGACTAAGAAGCGAGGCTGGTAAGTAATTGATCGATTGCGATTGAAGCGGAAGATGCGTGCCCTTCGAACCGACATATCCGACATCCACCAATGCCGTCGCTCCAATCTGTTTTTGGATATCGAAATTCCATTGCTGCGTGTATCCGAGCGGATTACTCGAGACCTGGGTTGTGATGCCCTGTCCGTAGAGGGCTACGTTAGGATCGGAGCTTCTCTGGGGAGGCGGGATGATTCCATTCGGAAACGGATTAGAAAGGACGTTATACGGCGTGATTCCACCGTTAAGCGAGGTGTTCATGGATTCCGTGATGGCGTTGATGGAATCATGGTCGGGAGCCGAGAAGAGATTCACATCGATCGGCAGCCAGAAGATGCCATAGCCGGTACGAACCGTGACGGTTGGATTTGCCATAAAAGCGACTCCCACGTGGGGAGAAAATTGCTTCCAATTTGTGTTTACAGCCGTTCGCTCAGGCCGCGCCGGCGTGTCTACAAGTCCTACAGAGCCGTGTAGGTTCAGCCCTGCAGCGGAAGAAAGCGGACTCGGTGCGGTGGGAAAGAACACACTTATCCGGTTATAACGTTCGGTCCACGGGCCGGTTACTTCATAGCGCAGACCGAGCGTGATACTAAGCCGGCTGGTTGCTTTGTATGTGTCCTGGATGTATGCGGCCCAGTATTTCTGCTGGCTGGCAGTAAAGGCGGGCTCCTGAACAGCGGCGGAATTAGGCGTGCCGAAGAGGAAAGATGCAAAGTCGAGCCCGCCCCCGGAACCGTTCAGCGGATTCGCGGCCGTGAACGTCTGATTGAAATTGTAGCCGCCGGTTCCGTTGTTGGTTTGCCCATAGTTCTGGTCTGCAACTCTAAATTCACCTCCGAAAGTGATCGTGTGCGGACCATGGATCGTAGTAACGCTACCGGTTGTACCGATGGTGGTGTCCCAGGCGTTCAAGACGCTGCCGGTTTCGCCCCCACAGAACTCGCCATAGTTTTGCTGGAGGCAGATATTCGGAAGTGTTCGGACCAGAGGCGAAACGTCGGTATTCATGTAACTTGGCCAGCCGATGGAAGTGGCATCGAAACCCACGCTTCCCGGAGTGCGTAGATATACGAATCGAAGCACGTCCGCGTGGAGATTCATGACGGTGTTCGGAGAGAAGGTATAGTTATCGCCTACAACCGCCTGCAGAGTATGATAGGTCTCCGGTGTGCCGATGCCTCCCGCATAAGTGTTGTTATGGAACGGGTCGGCCGCGAGATCAAGATCGCTCCAGTAACTGAAACGGAAGAATGCCTGCTGCTTTTCGCTGAAGGAATGATCGATCCGAGCGGTACCCTGGTCGGTGTTGCCGCCGTAGCTGACATTGCCGGCCCAGTTATTCACATAGCCGGCCCCGGGGATGTTGGGAAGACCCCAGAGCGAAACTAGACGCGCGGCAACAGGGTCCATTTGGCTGGGGCAGATCACGTTAAGCACGCCGTTGCAACTCGCCTGTGTGCGGCTGTAAGTTTGCGTGGCGGCGTTAAAGGTAGTGGTAAACGGATTGTAAATAGGAGTACCGAGCGCGGAAAAATCGCCGTTGCGCATGGCCTGCGTCGGGACTGACAGTAATTCGGGAACACCTTGCCGCAAACGGAAGCCTTCGTAGTTGATGAAGAAGAATGTTTTGTTCTGTCCCTTGTAGATTTTGGGAATGACCACCGGGCCGCCGAGAGAGGCGCCGAACTGATTTTGTGTAAAGGCGCCAACGGGAACGCCGTGCGCGTTATTGAAGAAGTTATTCGCATTGAGGACCTTGTTCCGCAGGTACTCGTAAAGATCACCGTGGAGCTCATTCGTGCCGCTCTTGGTCACCATGTTCACCACGCCGCCGTTAAATCCGCCGTACTCCGCGCTTAAGTTGTTCGTTTCCACGTTGAATTCATGGATGACGTCCTGTGACGGGACCATCTCGACAGCATGGCCGAAGGGGGTTACGACGGTCGCGCCGTCGATCAGCCATTGACCCTGGTTGGCGGTGCCCCCGCCGATTTGGAAATTGCCGTAAGCGGAGTTGTTTGTGCCGGCGGCGTTCTGTTGGGATTGCCCTTGAGGAACAACGCCTGGCGCGAGTGCGACCAGCGCAAGAGGATTACGTCCATTCAAAGGCAGCTCGCTGACTTCCCGGGGCGAAATTACCGTACCGATGGTCGCATTCTGGGTCTGGAGCATTTCCGCGCCGCCACTCACCGTTACTTCCTGCTGCGCTCGTCCTACCTGGAGCTTGAAGTCGGTTCGCACTGACAGCCCGACTTCAAGGTGAATATCGGGGTGGATCTCGCGCTGAAAGCCCGTGGCCTCCACCGCGATGCTGTACGTTCCCGGAGCAACATAGGGAAACGTATAAAAGCCGGTGCTGTTCGTCGCGGTTGCAGTGGAGACGTTTGTGGCCTGGTTGGTCAGCGTGATTTTCGCGTTGGGCACATCGGCGCCGGATGGATCGGTCACCGATCCGACTATCGTGCCGGTCGCGTTTTGCGCGCTGAGAACCGAAGCAAAGGTAAACAAGGCAAGAACGCCTAGCAAGCGAGACAGCATAGTCCCTCTCCTGTGCTTGTTCGATTGCCAGCCTAACCCCTGAATTCTACATTTAGTACGGACTGGCTACAAAATGTATACTGCTATCGACGCGGCATGTCAACACGAAAAGAACATGGGTCTCTGGCTGCCGCCTGCGCGCTCGCACTGCTCTTGCCAGTGCTAGGAATAACCCAAACGCAAAGTGCAGAAGAAGCTGCGGAACGCGCAGTGGAGGCCGAAAAGCGCGGCGATTTCGCAACGGCAATTGCACAATTTCGCGAGGCGATCAATCATGGCGCGGATGGCCCGGATATCCGCAGCGATTTAGGTATCGCCTATTTCGAAGCAGGGGACAACAAAGAAGCGCTCCGGCAATTCCGGCAAGCGCTCACAACACGCCCGGAATTTGTTCCCGCGAACGTGTTCTCTGGGCTGGCCTTGCTCAAGCTGCAACGGCCGAAAGAAGCGATTCCGTTTCTGGAAAAGGCATACGCAGCGCGGCCGGGCGCCCCGGAAATTGTGCTGGCGCTCGCGCGTGCAGAGGTGGCATCGAATAACATCGTTCGCGCAAACGAGTTATATGAGAAGGCTGCCCGTCTCGATTCGGAAAGCGCGGAAGCCTGGTTCGGAGTTGGCGTCACTGAGCGAGCGCTGGCGGAAACCGAGGCAAAGCGCGCCCGAAGATTGGGTCAGATGAAGCCAGGATCGGCGGCCGAAACCAGGGTAAAGCAACTCCTCGCCGATTCTGAGGCCGCTACGCAGAAAGGCTTAGCGCTCGATCCCAACTCTGTTCGCGCCGAGATGGTCTTTGCGGAATCACTTCGTATCGCGGAGCGGTATGAAGATGCAATTCGCGAGTACCTGAATCTGACGCGACAACAACCCGATTTCGCTCCAGCGTGGGCGGGTCTTGCGGCCGCCTACAGCGCATCCGGCGACAACGACAAAGCCATTGAAGCGGCGGTGCGTGCGACCGAGCTCGATCCCAGCGATGCAGATGCGGATGTGCTGATGGCGGGTCTGTTCCTGCGCGCCGGTGATTCCGGTAAAGCGAAACCGTATGCGCTGCGGGCAGTGCAGCTTTGGCCTGGGGTCGCAGCGGCACACCTGGTATTGGCCAAGGTTTATCTCGCCGAGGGCAACTCAAACTTAGCCATTGCCGAGTTGAAGCAGGCGACGGCGGGCGATACGGATGGAAGTGCTTATTATTTGCTGGCGACCACACTCAGGAAGATTGGGCAAGAACAGGAAGCGGCAGCGGCCATGCGCAAGTTTCGACAGTTACATAGCGGAAATGGCGAGCAGCGATGAAGTAACTCGTGTAACAAAGCACACTTTAGGCCGTCGCTTCAATCTGCCGTGTGATGTCTTCCCACTCACCCATCGCTTTGTCGAGCTCGGTACGCTGCGATTCGAGCAGATTCGAAAGCCGTACCGCTTCTTCAGCACCTACAAAATCAGAGAGCGCCAGCTCCGATTGCTGGATCCCAGCCTCCAGCTCCGCAATGCGATCTTCAAGCTGCTTGGCTTGCTGTTGCATTTGTTTCAGCTTGATAGGGTTTACGCGTTTGGCAGATGCACCGGGCGCGGGCATCGCAACGGGTTGTGCGGGCGGAACACCGACGAGCACGTCTTTGAGGGTCGGCTCCTGCTCGGGGCCGCCCTGCTTGCGCCATAGATAGTCGGCGTAGTTCCCTGGAAACACGTGAACCTCGCCGTCAGCGATTTCAAACACACGCGTAGCCAAGTGCTCAATGAAATAGCGATCGTGCGAAACGAACACCACCGTTCCGGTGAATTTCTCGAGCGCGTCCAGCAGGACATCCTTCGCGCGCAAATCGAGGTGGTTCGTCGGCTCATCGAGCAGCAGAAAATTCGAGGGGTGAAGCAGCATTCTGGCCAGCGCGTACCGGTTCCGCTCGCCCCCAGACAGCACCCCAATCGGTTTGAATACGTCGTCTTCACTAAACAGGAAGCAGCCGAGTAAGTTGCGCAACTCCGTTTCGGTGCTGCGAGGCGCCGCGGAGCGGAGATCATCGAATACTCGATCGTTTGGATTGAACTCGCGGTACTGATCTTGCGCAAAATAGTCGGGTTCGACATTGTGGCCCAGGTTGTACTCGCCTTCAGTCAGCGGCTCACTGCCTGCCAGCAATTTGATCAGTGTTGATTTTCCCGCGCCATTTACACCCACGAGTGCGATGCGATCGCCGCGCTCAATCGTAAAGTTCACCTTGCTGAAGACGTACTTTTCGCCATAGCTTTTTGCCACGTTGCGGAACTGCGCGACGACTCGGCCGCTCGGTTTCGGTTGCGGGAATGAGAAGTGGATTGTTTTCTCCTCTGGCGGAAGTTCGATACGTTCGATCTTTTCGAGTTCCTTGATCCTGCTCTGCACCTGCTTGGCTTTCGAGGCTTGGTACCGGAAGCGGTTAATGAACGCTTCTAGCTGCTGGATCCTGTCTTGCTGATTCTTATGGGCAGCTTCAAGCTGTGCAAGACGCTCCGCCTTCTGCTGGCGGTATTTTTCGTATCCGCCGGTGTAGAACTGAACCTTCTTGTTCCAGATCTCAGCGATTTTCTTCACCGTTACATCAAGAAAGTAGCGATCGTGCGAGATCAAGATATAGGCAAATTCGTAACTGTCCAGGTATTCTTCAAGCCAGTTCCTCGCCTCCAGATCCAGGTGATTGGTCGGCTCATCCAGCAACAGCAGGTTCGGTTTTTCGAGCAGCAACTTCGCGAGCGCTATACGCATCTGCCACCCGCCTGAAAATTCTTCGGTCTGCCGCAGCCAGTCTTCCTTGCGAAAGCCGAGTCCTGCGAGAACCGCTCCCACCTGCGCCTCGATCGTATACCCGTCGCGTGTGCGAAACTCAGTGTCCGCCCGTTCGAAACGCTCGGCAACGAGCGCATACTCCTCGCCCGCCGGATCCAGTTCGCTCATCTTGACCGAAAGAGCTTCAAGTTCCTGCTCGAGATCCTTGACGGTGGCAAAGACGGTCATGCACTCGGCGAATACGGTCCGGCCGCTCACACGCAGGCCGTCCTGCGGAAGATAGCCGATGCGGATCCGCTTCATCGCGGAGAGCGTGCCGTAGTCGAGCGTTTCGATGCCGCCAATTACTTTAAGTAGTGTTGATTTGCCAGTTCCGTTTGCGCCGACTAATCCAGTTCGTTCTTTCGGAGTGATCAGCCAGTCCAGGCCATCGAACAGCAGCTTATGCCCGAACCGCTTGCCGGCTCCGGAGAGTTGTAGCATTCCCTCTCATTTTCGCCGACCCGAACCTCAGCGGTTTAGTTCAGAAAGAAATGGAAAGCGTTCGAGATATAGTTCTTCAGGTCGGCACGTTTGACCACGGCGTCGAGAAAGCCGTGCTCGAGCAGAAATTCGCTCTTCTGGAAGCCCTCAGGCAGCTTCTGCCGGATTGTCTGTTCAATCACGCGAGGGCCGGCAAATCCGATCAGCGCTCCGGGTTCGGCGATATTGAGGTCGCCGAGCATGGCGAAGCTGGCGGTCACGCCGCCCGTGGTGGGATCGGTCAAAACGCTTACGTACGGCAGGCGAGCTTCATCCATTTTCATGAGTGCGGCTGACAGCTTCGCAAGCTGCATCAGGCTGATAGCACCCTCCTGCATTCGGGCGCCGCCAGAGGCGGAGACGATAACTAAGGGCTTCTTGTTTCGCATACAGCGCTCGATGGCCCGCGTGATTTTTTCACCGACGACGGCGCCCATGCTGCCGCCGATAAATTTCAGCTCGAGAGCGCAGATTTCGACTTCGCGCCCGTTCAGTTTGCCGCTCGCGCAGACAACGGCATCGGGAAGGCTGGTAGCTTTCTCCATGTCTTCCAGTCGCTGAGTATAGGGCTTCGAATCGACAAACTTCAGCGGATCCGCCGAGCGAAGCCCGACATCGTGGGCGGTATAAAGACCGTCATCGAATAAGAGCTGAAGGCGCTCAACCGCACCGATGCGAAAGTGATTCCCGCATTTAGGGCAGACCTGCAGGTTGTCCTCAACCGTTTTGCGCCAGATGATCTGGCCGCATGCTTCGCACTTCTGCCAGAGTCCTTCTGTTCGCACGCTTTTTTCGCCGTCGGTTGCTGGTGTTTCTTCAACCGGCGGCTTTTGCCGCGTGAACCAGGCCATAGAATCTGCCACCAAAGTATCACGGTGGCAGACTATGACGGATTATTTAGTTCAGCGGATTGCTGAACAATCTGCGACGGCCACCGATCAAAAGAAGGAGACCGCCCCCGATCATAATAATCGTGCTCGCCTCCAGAGTCGGCGCCGGATCCTGCGTAAACTGGTCCTGCGTCAATTTGCTGTTGGCGAACATGAAGTCATCGATGATGGGCTGCGAACCATTGCTGGTGGAGATGCTGAGCCAGCTGATGTCGTGCGAGATGCTTAAGCCCAGAATCCCGGAGACCGGAGAAAAGCTTTCGCCATCGGAGAGATTGACACTGAGTGAAGCACCTTGTGTGGAAGCAATGTTCACGAGCACTGCGTTCTCGCCGCTTGATGGCATCGTGATCAGAATCTGGCCTGTACCGTCGCTCGCGCCGAACAGCGCCGGATAGTTGTGGCCGCCCGTCGTGTAAAGTTGGCCGGTAAGAAACCAGTTCCCATTGTCCGGACCGGTGAAGACAAACGTCGATGAAGGCGCGCTCGAGTTGCTGAGCGTCACGCCCGCGGAAGTATTGTATGAGCCAGTGTTCGGCAGCCCCACGTCGTAAGAGCTGGTCACACCGGATCCCCAGCCAGCGTAAGTGGTGGAAGTAATCGTCGTCGCGCCGGCGAGTGCGGCACTTACGAAAAAAGCAAAAGAAGCAGTTGTGATTAAGCCTGTGGCCTTCATTGTCGAGTAATCTTTCGTTTGTTTGAGTAACGTAATGAAGGTGGGCCAGACAGCGCCACGCTCTGGCAGGAAAATACCCGAAATGGCGCGCCAAAACGAAACGACTACTTCGATAAACTCTGAAGAATCTGAGCCTTATACTCCTCGGCTTTCCGATAGATCTGATCGCGGTCTAAGGTCAACACGCGCCGGCCACTTACAATTTGCTTACCGTTGATAAAGACATCCTGTACCTCGCCCGCATGGATGGCGTAGGCGATGACCGAATAAACGTTGTACAAGGGGACGCTATTCGGCTCAGCCAGAGAAATCGTGATGAGGTCTGCGCATTTTCCTTCTTCGAGAGAACCGATTTCCTTATCCAGCCCGAGCACGCGCGCACCACCGATCGTAGCCATTTCCAGTGCTGTTTCAGCGGGAATTACCGTTGGATCCATCGTCGTGACTTTCTGCAGTTTAGCCGCTATTCCCATTTCGCGAATCAGATCGGCGCTGTCATTGCTGCCCGCGAAACCGTCGTTGCCGAGTCCGACGTGAATGCCCAGCTTGAGCATATCTGTGACCCGGGCAATGCCGTCCGCGAGTTTCATATTGCTGGACGGACAGTGTGCCACGCCGGTGTTGTGATCACGCAAAATCTGCAGATCGCCATTGTCTTCCCAAATGGAATGCGCGGCGATCACGGTGCCGTCAAGAAGGCCTAGTTTGGCCAAGACCTGGGTCGGGGTCAAATGCCTCTCAGCCAGCGAGTCGTCCCGTTCTTTTTTCGTTTCCGCCAGGTGGATTGTGAGCGGAACTCTGTACTTCATCGCCAGCTTGTGCGACGCGACCAGCGCTGCATCCGGCGTCGTATAGATAGCGTGCGGCGCGACCGCTGGCACAATCAATTCATCGCCGCGATATTTTCGGATGAAGCGCTCGGTTCCGGCGATGGCGTCCTGCCAGGTCTTGTAATCCGGGGCGGGGAACCCGATGATCACCTGCCCAAGCACAGCGCGTACTCCGGCTTCCTTCGCAGCCTCGGCCTCAGCGTCCTCAAAATAATACATGTCCGTGTAAGTGGTGATACCTGCAAGCACCATTTCCATGCAGGCAAGGCGCGTGCCCCAGCGGACAAACTCAGGCGAGACGTTCTTCGATTCGGC